>NZ_AP018288.1:2336207-2658325 GCF_002368335.1 Nostoc sp. NIES-4103
AGATGGGGGGATGGGGGGATAGGGAGATGGCGGGATAGGGAGATGGGGGGATAAGAAATAATTCTTCACTCCTTCCTGCCTTCTGCCTTCTGCCTCCTGCCCTTCGGGTTCGCTAGTTCCCCATCTCGGCAAAAGCCAAGACGGGGACTAGACTCACCTTCTGCCTCCTGCCCTTCGGGTTCGCTAGTTCCCCATCTCGGCAAAAGCCAAGACGGGGACTAGACTCACCTTCTGCCTTCTGCCTTCTAACTCAGCATTTGAGATAAAGATTGCTTGAGTAAATCTTTAATTTGTTTGAGTTGACAGTCTTCTGCCATTTGGATCACCTTTTGAGCAAAATCTATATATTCAGGATGCCCTAACTTTAGCTTTTGGGCTTCAGCAGAGACAGTATCAATTTCTCCATCGAGAGTTAATTCATATAAATACTTGAGAATCTCCAAAGATGGTAAAACCATTTGAGTTGGATTATTCAAGAGCGATCGCTGCATCTGAGATTCAGTTACAGCTTGGTCATATATCCATGTTAAGCCGAGGTGTTTGGCAATGAGTTCCAACAGTAGATCTGCCTGCACAGGTTTAGGCAAAAAAGCATCGGCTCCTCCATGTAAACTATGATCTTGATCGGCATCAAAGACACTTGCAGAGGATGCGATCGCTACTACATGCTGGAGTTGAGGCGACTGTCGCAAATGCTGAAGCAGTTCAAAGCCATGCATTATTGGCATGACCAAATCCGCAATTACTACATCTGGCTGCATTTCCAAGGCTTTATCAAGTCCTACTTGGCCGTTTTCGGCTTCAATCACTGCAAAACCAATGGGTTCAAGTAAGTTGACAATCACCGAGCGGTTTTCGCATTTGTCATCCACCACGAGTACCCTACGCTTGATGCCTTCATAGCCGACAATCGTTGCTTGTTCGTGTTGAGTGGTTGTGGATGCCACCGCCCAATCTTGCGCCTCCATCACCTCCAGTTCAAACCAAAAAGTACTACCTTGATTCAATTGACTCTGTACCTGAATTTGACTACCCATCATGGCAACAATCTTGTGGCTAATCGCCAATCCTAAGCCCGTTCCTTCTGTTTGCTTTTTGGTACTCCCCACTTGTTCAAAGGGTAAAAAGATTTTTTTTAATTCGTCAGGACTCATGCCTACACCTGTATCAATCACTTCAAAGCGTAGCCGCTGCCAAAATTGTCCTGGAGAATGCAACGCCTGATTGTGAATTTTAAATGTCACGCTGCCGGAATCGGTGAATTTGATGGCGTTTCCCAACAAATTGAGCAAAACTTGTCGCAAGCGTTTTTCATCTGCATGAATCCCTTTTGGAAGTTGAAAATTTGGTTCATAAATAAAATTAATTCCTTTTTGTTCAGCTCGTACCCGACAAATTTCCACAACTCCTTGCACAAAGGTAGGTAAGTCAAATGTGGTCGGTTCGAGTTCCAATTTATGAGCTTCTATCTTAGACAGATCCAAAATATCATTAATCAAGGTGAGGAGATGGGAAGCACACTGATAAATAACACTCACACCTTTTTGATCTTTCTGGGTCAGTGTTTGAGAACGTTGCAAAATCTGCACATATCCCAAAATGCCGTTGAGCGGTGTCCGTAATTCATGACTCATGTTGGCTAAAAATTGACTCTTAGCAACGTTTGCTCGATCAGCAGCAATTTTTGCCTCTTGTAGCTGGATTCTTTGTAATTCTAGCTTTTCTTGAGATTCCCGTAACTCCTGAATCGCTCGCGTTAATAGCGATTGTCTTTTTTCAATTGTCTCCTCAAACCGTCTGCGATCAATAGCAGAGCGTTCTAACTTTTTTTTGAGAATCCGATTCTCTTTTTCTAGTTCCTGACACTTACTCTCGTAGTCAAAAGCTTGCATAGTTCCTACTGCACTCCCAACAATAACGTGACAAACGTTTCGTTGTGGAAATAAGTTTCACTCTTTGGTGTTAGTGGTGCTAATTCACCATAAGAATAAAATCCGCAACAAGGTAAATTTTTGGCCAGATTTTTTTTAATAGTTTGATATTCTCTTTCAGTGCGAGTGCCCAACAAATGACGCCGAGATGCACAGGAAATTAAAACAGCTGCTGTAGGTTCATGACCTGGATAATTTTCTAAAGCTTGTTGCAATGAAAATTGTGATGCTGACAAAAGTTCTTCGCGGCTGGCTTCTAACATTTGCACCTGAGCTTGATCTGGAATATCAGTGAAAAAGCGAATGCTGCCTGTATTTTTGTCATAACCATTAGGTGATCTCATAAAATATTTTTGACCGCTTGGTTCATAGACAGCCAGGGGATACTCATCTGAAGGAGGCGCACCCAAATAATGAAGATAAAACTCCAAAGCCGGTTTCCCATCAATTTCATAGAGAATATTGCCATCAACCTTAGTGACAATTCCTTGTTTGCCGATGGTTTTCCAACCCCCCGCCATGCCACAGGAGAACAACACATCTCCAGAGAATAGCAGAATGGGTACTGAATCACTCAAAACCTCGCCACGGAAAAATTGATATGTATGCTGCATCCGCTGTTGATCGGCAGCAGTACCGCCGACAATCAAAGTGCGATCGCCCAGTGCTTGCTTTAAGCCATCCAAAATCCGCACCCCGCTGGTTGTCAGGCTTTCCGGAACTGTCAAACACAACTTGGTTGCTGATTTACTTTTACTCTGTGCCTCAGTCACAGCTTGTTGAGTGGCTGCAACGACATCTTTAGACACTCCTCTTCCCAGCCCAGCATGAATTTCAACTTGATCCGAACAAAATACCATCAAAGTGATAGAATCCTGTTGGTAATCCAGCACTGATGATATCTCCCCATCAGTCGTACCCCCAATTAAATCAATGCTGGGAAAGACATCCTGAATCCGTTCTAAAATCAGGGGATGATCGAAGTCAATCGCTGTAAAGAGAATGCCTGCTTGAGGAACCTGACCCGCTAAAGATTGCATACATTGCTCAATAACTTCGTCAATGGCTGCTGAGGCATCTGGATCATTACTGTGACCAACTGCAACTTTCAACATGGCTTGTCAGTAATCCTTCTATATTTGCTATTGCACAATCTCAGCCACGAGCAGCTTACTATCCCAATTAACTGCGAGTATTTGAATGATTTAACCCTCATTTTATATACTAAAAGCTAAAAGAGTGAAAAACTACAAATACCACAATAAATAGTCCTAGATATACCGTGGTGAATAGGAACTCACTTAGTATTCCCATCCGCAGCCAGTAGTTCAACAGGTTTTGTTGGAAAATAGGCTCTTGAGCAGGGGTGCAGGGGTGCGGGGGTGTAGGGGAATAAATTAGCCTTACCCATCTCCCCAACCATATAGCCAACACTGTTACTAATTTTTACAATTGCGATCGCTTTTGGTATCGCTATGCCTCTTGGAAAATCAATATCAAAGCTATATCTGCATAGCTGGGGGCTTTCAACTCACTTAGGGAGAGGGAACTCTTAATAGGCAACGGGCAACAGTCAGCTACAAAATGCAGGATTCAAGATTAGATATGGAGAATTTCTACCTCCTGCCTCCTGCCTCCTGCCTCCTGCCTCCTGCCTCCATTAACGATTAACAAAACTGAACTTTACACCATATGTAGCAACTTCAAAGTAAGATAGTACTAACAACTAAAACTTCCTAATTTATTGAGTAATTATACTAAATTACTCTGCCCAAGATTATAGACCAAGGTATAAGTATTAACTAAGCTAAAAGTCATTAAAGAAGCAGAAATACCAAGTTGATTGATCAAAGTTAAACGCGTCAAAGCGCTGACCATCTAAAATCCAAAATGGTATAAAAGCTAATTCACCTGATTGTGAATTGAAAAATATTTGCTAGCTATCTCAAACAACAGACTACTAGCTATCATTGGCTCAGTGGTGTTTTTGACAGCAAAATCAGTTATCCAGGATGTGCATGAAGATAAATTTAGATCACAATTGCCTCAGAGGGAAACAGCGCACATCATTAATTTGTAAAAGACACTAAAGAATTACCTAGGCGAAAAAATACTAAATCTCTTAAGGATCAGGCTATGGCAACCGAACAGTTAACTAGAGAAAGCGACAATCTAGATTTAAAACAACTATTGAGAACACTCAGTGCTGTTAAACAAGGTGACTTTTCTGCTCGGATGCCCATAGACCAAACTGGTATTGCCGGAAAAATAGCCGATACGCTCAACGATATTATTGGCCAAAATGAGCGGATGGCGGCAGAAATACAACGCATCGGCAATGTAGTTGGCAAAGAAGGCAAAATTAGTGAACGCGCAACTCTTGGAAATGTTAGCGGTTCTTGGTCAGATTGTGTCACTTCTGTCAATACTCTAATTACAGATTTAGTGCAACCTACATCGGAAACCACTCGTGTGATCAGGGCTGTTGCTAATGGTGACTTATCCCAAACCATCGCCACAGAAATTGACGGCAGACCCCTGCAAGGAGAGTTTCTGCAAACTGCTAATATCGTCAACACGATGGTGGACAGGTTGGGTTCCTTTGCCAGTGAAGTGACAAGGGTGGCGCGGGAAGTAGGCACCGAAGGGAAACTGGGCGTGCAAGCAGAAGTCCGGGGTGTGGCAGGCACTTGGAAAGATTTGACTGACAATGTGAATTTAATGGCTGGTAATTTGACTGGTCAAGTGCGGAACATCGCCGAAGTTGCCACAGCGATCGCCAACGGTGACCTCTCCAAAAAAATCACCGTTGATGTTAAAGGCGAAATTTTGGAACTCAAAAATACCGTCAACACGATGGTAGATCAACTCAATTCCTTTGCCAGTGAAGTAACCAGAGTAGCGCGGGAAGTGGGTACAGAAGGGAAGCTGGGCGTGCAAGCAGAAGTCAGAGGGGTAGCGGGTACCTGGAAAGATTTGACCGACAACGTAAATTTAATGGCTGGTAATTTGACAGCCCAAGTACGTAATATCGCGGAAGTAACAACAGCGGTAGCCAATGGCGACCTCTCCAAGAAAATCACCGTTGATGTTAGAGGCGAAATTTTAGAGTTGAAAAACACCGTCAACATCATGGTGGATCAACTCAATTCCTTTGCTAGTGAAGTAACGCGGGTTGCTAGGGAAGTGGGTGCAGAAGGAAAACTGGGCGGTCAAGCAGAAGTGCGAGGGGTAGCGGGTACCTGGAAAGATTTGACCGACAGCGTAAACTTCATGGCAGGCAGTTTAACAGCCCAAGTGCGGAACATTGCCGAAGTCACCACAGCCGTAGCAACCGGCGACCTTTCCAAGAAAATCACCGTGGATGTGAAAGGCGAAATTTTAGAGTTGAAAAACACCATCAACACCATGGTGGATCAACTCAACTCCTTTGCCAGTGAAGTAACGCGGGTTGCTAGAGAAGTGGGAACCGAAGGCAAACTGGGCGTACAAGCAGAAGTCAGGGGGGTAGCAGGTACCTGGAAAGACTTGACCGACAACGTAAACTTAATGGCAGGTAATTTAACTGGTCAAGTGCGGAACATCGCCGAAGTTGCCACAGCGATCGCCAACGGCGACCTTTCTAAGAAAATCACTGTGGATGTGAAAGGTGAAATTTTTGAACTGAAAAACACCATCAACATCATGGTGGATCAACTGAGTTCCTTTGCATCAGAAGTCACCAGGGTTGCTAGGGAAGTGGGCAGTGAAGGAAAGCTGGGTGTACAAGCTGATGTTAAAGGTGTAGCGGGCACTTGGAAGGATTTGACAGACAGCGTAAACTTCATGGCGGGCAGTTTGACAGCCCAAGTGCGGAACATTGCCGAAGTCACAACGGCGGTGGCAACCGGCGACCTTTCCAAGAAAATCACCGTGGATGTGAAAGGCGAAATTTTAGAGTTGAAAAACACCATCAACACCATGGTGGATCAACTCAACTCCTTTGCCAGTGAAGTAACGCGAGTGGCGCGGGAGGTGGGCAGTGAAGGCAAGCTGGGTGTACAAGCCGAAGTCCGAGGGGTGGCAGGTACTTGGAAAGATTTGACGGATAGTGTGAACTTCATGGCGGGAAGTTTAACAGCCCAAGTACGCAACATTGCCGAAGTGACAACGGCGGTGGCAAACGGTGACTTATCTAAGAAAATCACTGTAGATGTGAAAGGTGAAATTTTAGAGTTGAAAAACACCATCAACACAATGGTGGATCAACTGAGTTCCTTTGCAAGTGAAGTAACGCGGGTAGCGCGGGAGGTGGGAACCGAAGGAAAGCTGGGTGTGCAAGCCGAAGTCCGGGGAGTGGCAGGCACCTGGAAAGACTTGACAGGCGCGGTCAACATGATGGCAGGAAACCTCACCGACCAAGTACGGAACATTGCCGAAGTTGCCACAGCGATCGCCAATGGTGATCTTTCCAAGAAAATTACTGTACAAGTCAAAGGCGAAATTTTGGAGTTGAAAAACACCATCAATATCATGGTGGATCAACTCAACTCCTTCGCTAGTGAAGTCACGCGGGTTGCTAGGGAGGTGGGAAGTGAAGGAAAGCTGGGTGTACAAGCCGATGTGAAAGGCGTAGCCGGTACATGGAAAGACCTCACCGACAGCGTGAATTTCATGGCAGGCAGTTTGACAGCCCAAGTGCGAAACATTGCCGCCGTGACAACGGCTGTAGCCAACGGCGACCTCTCCAAGAAAATTTCTGTGGATGTCAAAGGCGAAATTTTAGAGTTGAAAAACACCGTCAACACGATGGTGGATCAACTTAACTCCTTCGCAAGTGAAGTAACGCGGGTGGCGCGGGAAGTGGGAACCGAAGGAAAACTGGGTGTACAAGCAGAAGTCAAAGGCGTGGCAGGTACTTGGAAAGACCTCACCGACAGCGTGAACTTCATGGCGGGCAGTTTGACAGCCCAAGTCCGCAACATTGCCGAAGTGACAACGGCGGTGGCAAACGGCGACCTCTCCAAGAAAATCACCGTTGATGTGAAAGGGGAAATTCAGGAACTCAAGAACACCATCAACACGATGGTGGATCAACTTAACTCCTTCGCCAGTGAAGTAACGCGGGTTGCTAGGGAGGTGGGAACCGAAGGAAAGCTGGGTGTGCAAGCCTATGTTAGAGGCGTGGGTGGTACCTGGAAAGATTTGACCGATAACGTCAACTCAATGGCGGGGAATCTCACAGCCCAGGTGCGGAACATTGCCGAAGTGACCAAGGCGGTGGCAAATGGCGACTTATCCAAGAAAATCACCGTTGATGTGAAAGGCGAAATTTTGGATTTGAAAAACACCATCAACACAATGGTGGATCAACTCAGTTCCTTTGCTAGTGAAGTAACGCGGGTGGCGCGGGAAGTGGGCACCGAGGGTAAATTGGGCGGTCAAGCAGTGGTGCAAGGTGTGGCAGGCACTTGGAAAGATTTGACCGACAATGTAAACTCCATGGCGGGGAATTTAACAGCCCAAGTGCGGGGTATTGCCAGAGTTGTAACGGCGGTAGCCAATGGCGACTTGAAGCGGAAACTGATGTTAGATGCCAAAGGAGAAATTGAAACCTTGGCAGAAACCATCAACGAAATGATTGATACCCTAGCCACCTTTGCCAATCAGGTAACCACAGTGGCGCGGGAAGTGGGAATTGAAGGAAAATTAGGCGGTCAAGCTAGAGTACCTGGGGCGGCTGGGACTTGGAAAGATTTGACCGATAACGTGAATGAATTGGCTGCTACATTAACTACACAGTTACGAGCGATCGCAGAAGTAGCCACAGCCGTAACCAAAGGCGATTTAACTCGTTCCATCGCCGTGGAAGCTTTAGGAGAAGTAGCAATCCTCAAAGACAACATCAACCAGATGATTGCCAATCTCCGCGAGACTACCCAGAAAAATACGGAACAAGACTGGTTAAAAACTAACCTCGCCAAGTTTACCCGGATGCTGCAAGGTCAGCGAGATTTAGAAACAGTATCTAAACTAATTCTCTCGGAACTGGCACCACTGGTAGGAGCGCAACATGGCGTATTCTACTTAATGGAAGCCCCAGAAACTCAGCCCTATCTCAAACTCCTCAGTAGCTATGCTTACCGCGAACGCAAGCACCTAGCCAACCGCTTTCACTTGGGTGAAGGTTTGGTGGGACAATGCGCTTTGGAAAAAGAGCGAATTCTACTCACAGAAATACCCAATGATTATGTCAAGATTAGCTCTGGTTTAGGAGAAGCTACCCCACTCAACGCCGTAGTGTTGCCTGTATTATTTGAAGGGCAAGTGACAGCAGTGATTGAATTAGCTTCATTCCGCCGCTTTAGCGAAATTCACCTGACATTCTTCGACCAACTCACCGAAAGTATTGCGATCGTTCTCAACACCATCGCTGCTTCCATGCGTACCGAAGAATTACTCAAGCAGTCCCAATCTCTAGCCGAAGAACTACAAACCCAGCAAAACGAACTCAGAGAAACCAACAAGCGCCTAGAACAGCAAGCCCAATCCTTGAAAACCTCCGAAGATTTACTCAAAGGACAGCAAGAAGAACTGCAACAAACCAACGCCGAGTTAGAAGAAAAAGCCGAGTTATTAGCGCAACAAAAGAAAGAAGTCGAACGCAAAAACCGCGAAATTGAACAAGCAAGGCGGTCTTTGGAAGAAAAAGCTGAACAATTGGCACTTTCGTCCAAATATAAATCTGAATTTTTGGCGAACATGTCCCATGAACTGCGGACACCGCTAAACAGTTTGTTGATTTTAGCTAGGCTACTGGCAGATAACATTGAAGGCAACCTCACCAATAGACAAGTTGAGTATAGCCAGACAATTTACTCCGCAGGTACAGATTTATTGGCGTTGATCAATGACATTCTGGATCTAGCTAAAATTGAATCGGGAACTATGTCTATTGACATGGGGCAGATACTGTTGGCAGAGTTAGCTGAGCAAACTGAACGTACCTTTGGACAAGTAGCTCAAAACAAAGGGCTGACCTTCACAATTGAATTAGCCCCCGGATTGCCAAACACCATCTATACTGATGTCAAACGCTTACAACAAGTCCTGAAAAATCTCCTCTCCAACGCTTTCAAATTTACAGAACATGGCGAGGTACACTTGCGAATTGAGGTGGCGAAGCATGGGTGGAGTCATAACCAAGAAATTTTGAATCGTGCCCAGATGGTGATTGCCTTCTCAGTCACCGATACAGGCATCGGCATTGCCCCCGATAAGCAAAAAGTGATTTTTGAGGCATTTCAACAAGCCGATGGCACTACTAGCCGTAAATACGGTGGCACAGGATTGGGCTTATCAATTAGCCGTGAAATTGCCCACCTGTTTGGTGGAGAAATTAAGCTTGTCAGTCAGCCTGGTCAAGGTAGCACGTTTACATTTTACCTACCCCAGGACAGGAGAGGTGGAGAATTCATTGCTTCTGCTTCCTACTCACCACTTCCCACTCCCCATCGCCCCTTATCCCCAGAGGGGGCACCGAGTTCCTTACTCCCCACTCCCAACTCCCCACTCCCCACTCCCCACTCCCAACTCCCCACTCAGCACTCAGCACTTTTAGATGACGATCGCGCTACCATCGAAAGTGGCGATCGCGTGCTGTTGATTGTTGAGGATGACATTAACTTTGCGCGTATCCTTTTAGATATGTCACACCAGCAGGGATTTAAGGTAATCACCGCTCAAACTGGTAGTGCAGGTTTGACTTTAGCACGGCAATTTTTACCATCAGCTATTTTGCTTGATATCCGCTTGCCAGAAATGGATGGTTGGACAGTGTTAGATCGCTTGAAGCATGACCCGAATACACGTCACATTCCCGTACATATTATGACAGTGGAAGAAGGACGACAACGCGGTTTGCAACTAGGGGCGATCGCATATTTGCAAAAACCCGTCACCAGTGAGGCAATATCTGAAGCATTGACCAAAATTAAAGGTTTTGTTGACCGTCGGGTGAAGAATTTGCTAGTAGTTGAAGATGATGATATTCAACGCCATAGCATTGTCGAATTAATTGGTAACAGCGATGTGGCTACCACTGCCGTTGCTACTGGACTTGAAGCACTAGCAGCCATTCGTCGAGAGCATTTTGATTGCCTCGTCCTCGATTTAGGACTGCCAGATATGACAGGGTTTGAACTGATCGAGCAAATTAAGCTAGAACCGAATGGGGAAAATTTGCCAATTATTGTCTACACCGGTAGAGAAGTTACCAAAACCCAAGAAACCGAACTGCGGCGCATAGCCGAGACAATCATCCTCAAAGACGTGCAATCACCAGAACGCCTTCTCGATGAAACAGCATTATTCCTACACCGAGTGCAAGCCAATATGCCTGCACCCAAACGACATTTATTAGAACAACTGCATTCGCGAGACTACTTACTTGCTGGTAAGAAAGTGTTAATTGTGGACGATGATGTACGTAATATTTTCGCGCTGACAAGTATGCTAGAACGCTATCAAATGCATGTCTTATATGCCGAAAACGGTAGGGAAGGTATTAGAGTATTAGAAAATACACCAGACATTGATGTCGTGTTGATGGACGTAATGATGCCAGAAATGGACGGTTACGAAACAACCCAGCTGATCCGCCAGAAAGAGCAATTTCAAAGTTTACCGATTATTGCACTGACCGCTAAAGCCATGCAAGGCGATCGCGATAAGTGCATTGCCGCAGGTGCATCAGACTACATTACCAAACCCGTGGATACTGAACAACTGCTCTCGCTGTTGCGTGTTTGGCTATATCGATAACAACGTCAACAGGAATAATGCAAACAATAGCCGAAACCCTGATTTTTGCCTGGCGGCAATTCATATGCCGCTACGTAAAACATATCTAAATTACATGATTACTGTTAGTAGTAGCGTGACCGGACTAAAATAGTGCATTAACGTAGACGCGTAAGCGGTGAGCCAGCGCGGTCTTGGGGGTTTCCCCCATGAGCGACTGGCGAACCCGTAGGGCTTGCCGCAGGCTACCGCACCAGGCGCAGAGAACACAGAGATGTGAGAAGAAATTTATGCACTAAATTAGTCCGGTTGTGCTAGTAGTGGCGTGGCAAGGCTAAAATGTTGCATTATACAAATTCTCAAAATCTTGGCAACACATAAATGGACTGTAGGGGCATTATGGCTTTGTTTCTTGTGGGATGGGCGTCCCGCCCGTCCTAATGGCGGGCTAGAAGCCCGCCCCACAAGAAAATCTATTGCAATATTTTAGCCTTGCCACGCCAGTAGTCATATCATGTCCGCTTGATCAGTTATGATTCGGTGCATCTGTGCAGAAACCTCAAAACCCTCGCCCCTAATCGCCAACGTACTGGCTCCTCAGCACGAGCGCGCTTTTTACCAGTTAGGATTCAGAAGCTTTGAATTTTCACAAATTAAATAGGATTGCTATAGTAAGCAATTAAGATTATACATCTATTTTCCAAAAATTGAACCACAAAACTTCCTACTCCTCGTCTCAGTTATAGTCGAAACCTCTGAAAACTGTTGTAAATGAGAGTATGAATTAGCAAACATAACTGTCAGTTCTGAATTAACTTCTTATAGTTTATACTTTATCCATATTTTTTAACACTTTGTTTTAAGAATAAATACTTAAGTGATGCCTTTAGTTTATAAAATATTCTTTGTGATCTCTATCACAGATAGACCCCTATATCGCTCATATTATATAACTTTGAACTGTGTTGAAAGTGACTCAGGGAGTATGTTTATATGCAAATCTCAGGTTACAAAAACTTGCAAAAAATACACACATCAGAAAATACTACCCTATATCATGCCACTAGAGAGCTAGACCAGCAACCAGTCATTATTAAAACGTTAAAACATGAGTATCCTTCATTAGAAGAATTAACAATATTAAAACATGAATATGAAATTAGCAAAAATTTGAATATAGAAGGAGTTGTGAAAACAATAGATTTGTTGTACTACAAAAATTCTTTTGCTTTAATCTTAGAGTATTTTGGTGTTCAATCTCTAAAAAGCTTTTTAAAAAATACATCTATTCAAGTATCTAGTTGTTTACAAATCATCTTGCAAGTTACTGAAACTCTAGCTCAACTGCATCAGCAAGAAATTATTCATAAAGATATCAAATCTGAAAATATTATTATTAATCCAGAAACTCTTCAGGTAAAAATTACCGATTTTAGTATTGCTTCTCGATTATCTAAAGAAAATCAAACAGTTAGTCATCCCAACTTACTTGAAGGTACACTTGCCTATATCTCTCCAGAACAAACTGGCAGAATGAATCGGTCTATTGATTACCGTAGCGACTATTACTCACTGGGTGTCACTTTTTATGAAATGCTGACTGGTCAATTACCGTACCAAAACAGCGACCCAATGGAATTAGTTCATTCTCATATTGCTAAAAAACCAGTACCGCCTCATCAGTTAAATCCACAAATTCCTGTTGCTGTCTCTGATATCGTCATGAAATTACTGGAAAAAAATGCTGAAGATAGATATCAAAGCGCAGCTGGAATCAAGTATGATCTAGAATTTTGTCTCACCCATCTAGAAGCCACAGGCAAAATTCCTAATTTTCAAGTGGGAGAGCAAGATTTATCTGGGCAACTTCTTATACCTCAAAAACTCTACGGTAGAGAACAAGAAGTAGAAACATTACTAACAGCATTTGCAAGAGTTAGTGCAGAGGGGATAGGGCAAAAGTTTTTACCACTTCGTTCACGTAGTGAATTGATGTTAGTTTCTGGTTACTCTGGTACTGGTAAATCTTCTCTAGTACATGAAATTCATAAACCCATAGTTCGCCAATGTGGGTATTTTATTAGTGGTAAATTCGACCAGTTTAAACGCAATATTCCTTATTTTGCCTTAATTCAAGCTTTCCAAGAATTAATTCAGCAACTCTTGACAGAAAATTCTGCATCCATAACTCTTTGGAAAGAAAAAATCTTCAATGCCCTTGGCAATAATGGACAAATAATCATTGATGTTATTCCTGAACTATATCTAATTATTGGTCAACAGCCACAAGTACCAAATTTAGGAGCAGTAGAATCACAAAATCGTTTTAATCGGGTATTTAAAGAGTTTATTCGCGTCTTTGCTCAAAAGGAACACCCTCTAGTTTTATTCCTTGATGATTTACAATGGGCAGATTCAGCTTCTCTCAATTTAATTCAATTGCTTGTCACTGATTCTGAAAGTCAATATTTGTTATTGATTGGAACTTATCGAGATAATGAAGTGAGTCCTACCCATCCTTTAATACAAACATTAGAGAAAATTGAACAAGAGCAAGCGACTATCAATCATATTATTTTAAAACCATTAAAATCAGCAGATGTTAATCAATTAGTTGCTGATACTCTAGGTGAAATTGAAAGGACTAAGCCAATAGCAGAATTACTTTTTCATAAAACTGCTGGCAACCCCTTCTTTTTAACACAAATGTTTTCCACACTATACCAAGAGAAACTGCTGAACTTTGATTACAATACCAGGCAATGGCAGTGGAATATTCAAGAAATTCAAGCGATTGGTATCACAGATAAAACAGTTGTGGAATTAGTGGCCGGCAATATTCAAAAACTGCCATCAGCAACACAGCATGTTTTGAAACTAGCAGCATGTATTGGGAATTGTTTTAGTTTAGATGTGCTAGCAATTGTTAGCGAAAAATCACAGACGGTAACGGCAGCAAATTTGTGGGCAGGATTACAGTCAGGTTTGATTTTACCTCTGAGTAATGCTTATAAAATTCCCCTGGTGTTTCAGCAAGAATCACCAATAGCTTTTAACTTAGATGCTGGAAAAGTTGCCTATAAATTCTTACATGATCGCGTACAGCAAGCAGCCTATTCTCTAATTCCTGAAGATCAGAAAAAGGCAACTCATCTCAAGATTGGTCAGCTATTACTTGCTAATACACCACTTACAGAACGGGAAGCCAATATTTTTGATATTGTGAATCAGTTAAATTTTGGTGTTGAGTTAATTATTGAACAGCCAGAAAAATATGAATTAGCTGAACTGAATCTGATGGCGGCTAAAAAAGCCAAAGCAGCTACAGCTTATGAAGCTGCTAGCAAATACATCAATGTTGGTTTGGAATTGCTTGTAGAAAATAGCTGGTCAAGTCACTATGAATTAACATGCGCTTTGTTTATTGAAGCGGTGGAAATCGAATCTTTAAATGCTAATTTTGAGCAGTCTGCTATTTTCACTGATATTGTCTTGCACCAAGGGAAAAGCATCCTTGATAAAGCCAAAGTTTTAGAGCTAAAAGTTTTATCTTATATGGCTCAAAACCGACCGTTAGAAGCATTCGATGCAGGTGTGCAAGCACTGGAAATGCTAGGTCTTGACTTGTCTGCTACATCCAGTACCCAAAATACCTTGCCTATCTTACCTCGGTTGGAAGATTTAGAAAGTTTTCCCATCATGACAGATGCCAAGCAACTAGCAATTATGCAAATTCTAGTTTCTTTGATGGGCCCTGTTTATATGGCAAAACAAGAAATGCTATTGCCAGTTGTATTAACTATGATCAATCTGTGTATAGAACATGGTCATTCGGCAATAGCAGCTTATGCATATGTTATTTATGGCTTGATTTCATGTGGGTCATTAGAAGGCTTGGATACAGGATATCAATGCGGTCAAATAGCCTTCAAGTTATTGGAGCAATTTAACGCTAAAGAACTCAAATGTAAAATCTACAATGTTGTTTATAGTTTGATTAGACCTTGGAAAAAGGATTTAAGAGAAAGCATAGTACCCCTAATAGAAACACAGCAAAGCGGTTTAGAAACCGGAGATTTAGAATATGCTAGTTATGCTACTATGTACTACTGTTTTTACATCTTTCTCATGGGTGAACCGTTAAATGTTGTAGAAAATAAGCATTCACAATATCTTGATTCGCTATTAAAGCTGAATCAGCAAACAGCTATTGACAGTACTAAAATAGTTAGACAGCTATGCTTGAATTTAATTGATCATTCAATAGATAAATGTTCTTTAACTGGAGAAGTTTTTGATGAAGCAGCAATGCTGGCAAGTTTGCGCGAAACTAATAATCACATGTTGGTGTTTTTGTTTTATTTTGCCAAATTGATGCTTTGTTATCTATTTAAAGATACTGCTCAGGCTGTGGAAAACATCAGGCTATCAGCAGAAAATGTAGTATACATAACAGGGATTATATATAGTGTAGTATATAACTTCTACTGTTCACTGACTCTTTTAGCTGATTATCCAAATGTGAGCAAGAGTGAGCAAGAAGAATATTTAAATCAAGTATTGAAAAATCAAGAAAACATGAAAGTTTGGGCGGCTCATGCTTCCTGTAACTTTCAGCACAAATATGATTTAGTTGAAGCAGAAAAAGCACGGGTTTTAGGACAAACTTTGGTAGCAATGGAATATTACGATCGCGCCATTGCTGGAGCTAAAGAAAACCTCTACATTCAAGAAGAAGCCTTAGCGAATGAATTAGCAGCGGAGTTTTATTTATCATTCGGTAAAGAAACAATTGGTGAAGCTTACTTGCTCAAGTCTTACTATGGTTATATCCGCTGGGGTGCCATTGCAAAGGTCAAAGATTTAGAAGCAAGATATCCTGAGTTTCTTGCTCATATTAATCATCAAAAAAACAGTAAAATCTCTATACATCGCACAACTAAAACGACTAAAACTGACAGTTTAGCAGTACTGGATTTATCTACAGTTATGAAAGCATCGCAAGCTATTTCTCAAGAAATTGTTTTTGACAAACTAGTTGAGAAATTAATGCTAATGGTGATGGAAAATGCTGGGGCACAGAAAGGCCTACTATTTTTGAAAAAATTGGATAATTTAGCTTTAGTTGCTCAAGGAACTGTTGAACCTCAAGATGTGAGTCTCTTACCTTTTATCAATATTTATAACTTTACAGATTTGCCGCTTTCAGTGATTAACTATGTACAAATCACAGAAAAAACTATTATTTTAGAAGATGCTCAACAAGAAGAATTATTCACAGCCGATCCATACATTACCAAACACCAAATAAAATCCTTATTAGCCTTACCTGTAATCTATCAAGGCACTTTTACAGGAATAATTTATTTAGAAAATCGCTCATTGTCAGGAGCATTTACACGCGATCGCCTGCAAGTATTATCCCTACTTTGTGCCCAAATTGCTATCTCCATTGAGAATGCTAATCTTTATCAAAATTTGCAAGCTTACTCACAACAACTAGAAAGCAAAAATCAAGCGTTGCAACTATCAGAAACACGGGAACGAGAAAAGGCGACTCAACTGGAAGCTACTATACATCAACTGCAAAATACACAATTGCAACTTGTACATAGCGAGAAAATGTGTAGTTTAGGACAAATGGTAGCAGGTATCGCTCATGAAGTTAACAATCCCATTAACTTTATCAAAGGTAATATCGAACACATTGATAGTTATACCCAAAACCTACTAAATCTGCTCGACCTTTACCAACAGCAATATCCTAATCCTAGTGAGATAATTCAAGATGAAATAGATGCTGTTGAGTTAGAGTTTATCATTGAAGACTTACCAAAGATGTTGCAATCAATGAAACTAGGAGCAAATCGTATCAGTGAAATTGTCCGCACCATGCGTAACTATTCCCGTGTAGATGCAACACAAATGCAACTTGCAGACATTCATGACGGTATAGATAGCACATTAATGATTTTGCAGCATCGCCTGAAAGCTCAATCTCATAGACCTGCAATTGAGATTATTAAAGAATATGGCAATTTGCCGCCAGTGGAGTGTTATATTGGGCAGCTAAACCAAGTGTTTATGAATCTTTTAGCAAATAGTATTGATGCTATTGAAGAGTCAAGAGTACGGGCGCAAAACATTGCGCCCGTACAGGGGTCAGTGGTTAATAAAAAAATAACGAACAATCCTCAAATTCGCATTTATACAGAAGTGAAAAATAACAGCCATGTATGTATTTCCATTTCTGATAATGGTTTTGGGATGAAAGAAGAAGTACGCAGCAAGATATTTAATCCCTTCTTTACCACAAAACCAATAGGCAAAGGAACAGGAATTGGTTTATCCATTAGTTACCATATTGTGGTGGAAAAACACGCTGGTAATATAAACTGTATTTCAGCGCCTGGTGAGGGAACTGAGTTTGTGATTGAAATTCCTATTCAGCATCAGCATCAGCAGCAATCAGTGCAGAAAACGCCAATTACCATATAGTTTTCATACTCAGCACTTTGCTCTAAAATGTTACATAATTGTAATGTTCAACTTGATTGCGAATGATCAAGTATGAACAACTCGAAGTTCTCTCATGACAACTACACCATCCTTTAACTCTTGGGTAACTTGCCCTGAACCGAATCCTGAAGCCTCCCTACGTTTATTTTGCTTTCCCTACGCTGGAGGTAGCTCTCTAATTTATCGTACTTGGTCTGCAAATTTACCCTCGAATGTAGAAGTTTGTCCGATTGAACTACCAGGACGAGGAAAGCAGATGCGCTTACCTGCTTTGACTCGTTTAGAAGCGCTAGTTGCAGCGATCGCTCCTATGCTCTTACCATACTTAGATAAACCATTCGTGTTTTTCGGTCACAGCATGGGTGCGCTTGTCAGCTTTGAACTCACTCATCTACTTCGCCGAGAGTATAATCTCCATCCTCTCCATCTGTTCCTATCTGCACGGCGTCCTCCCCAAATCCCTGCTACCAAACCACCAGTTCATAACCTTCCCGAACCAGCTTTTAAAGAAGAACTGCGACGCCTCAACGGTACTCCTTTACAGGTGTTAGAGAACTCTGAACTGATGCAACTCCTCATGCCTATTGTACGGGCAGATTTTGCTGTCCTTGAAACTTACGTTTATGCTCCCCAACCGCGCCTTGATTGCTCCATAACAGTTTTCGGTGGCTTACAGGATAAGGAGGTAAGTTTCGAGCAACTCCAAAGTTGGCGGGAACAGACAAATGCCAACTTCTCTATCAAAATGTTCGATGGGGATCATTTTTTCGTGCAGTCAGCTCGCTTACTGCTGCTAGAGTCTGTTTGTGAAGAACTGCAACAGATTCAGCTCTCTCACGCCCTGTAATACCGTTTCACTTTTCTCAAGTTCCACTCTACAGTAAATATTCAGTCATACCTAGCTAAGAATATTCAATATTATTACTGGTTCAACAGTACCTGAACTCGCAAACTCTAAGCGATCGCTGTACCATGACTTGATTAATTTAACCTCAGTTCGGGTTAAGAAGATTTTATCGAACCACCCTCCGGGTGACGCTCCTTCGTCGCTACCGCTGACGCTCGAAGACTCGCTAACGCTGCGCTAACGCTAACGCCAGTTCCCCATCTCGGCAGAAGCCCTTCGGGTTCGGCAGTCCCCCAGACGCTCGTTCGCCTTTGGCGTCTCCCCTTGGGAGAAGACTCGCGCTTCGCTGCGCTAACGCCGGGAACCGCTCCTGTCGGGGGCTGCCTCACCAAGACGGGGACTGGACTCACAGAGGCACAGAGATCACAGAGTTATGAGAGTTTGAGAGATATTTTGCGTCAGTTTTAGGAGTTTCAGCCAACGATAGAATCATGGTTTGGGCTTATCCCGAACTCAGGTTAATTTAGGAATTACACCGTTCAAAAGTCCGAAAATCTTGACTTTTGACCCGAAGATATGTACCACTTGCGTAAGTCCTGTAATTATAGGTGTCTTACCATCAGTGTAAGTAGTTTAGTCAGCTTTAACGATAAGATAACCTCAACATGAGATTCTACTTAATTATTTACTCACAAAAAAATTGTGGTATCCAACAAAGCAACCGAACACCTGATTGCCCTCAAAAGTGTCAGAAAATCTTATCAGCAACCTAACGGACAGCAAATTGTCATTTTAGAAAATATTAATCTTGAGTTGCGTTCAGGCGAAATAGTGGCGTTGCTGGGGCCTTCGGGTTCAGGAAAATCTACTTTAATGAGGATAATTGCTGGTTTAATTTCTCCCACACAAGGCGAAGTTCTGTATCATAATCGTCCTTTAGTTGGTTTAAATCCTGGGGTAGCAATTGTTTTTCAAAGTTTTGCTCTTTATCCTTGGTTAACTGTACTAGAAAATGTGGAACTGGGTTTAAAAGCTAAAGGAGAACCCCCAGACTCACGACGGCAAAAAGCGCTACAGATGATTGATATTATTGGTTTGGATGGGTTTGAAAATGCCTATCCCAAAGAGCTTTCTGGGGGAATGCGTCAGCGAGTTGGATTTGCTAGGGCTTTGGCTGTAGAACCAGAACTGTTATGTATGGATGAGCCATTTTCAGCATTGGATGTACTAACAGCAGAAAACTTGCGATTTGAGTTATTAGATTTGTGGTTAGAACGTCGGATACCTACCCAAGCCGTTCTCATTGTCACCCACGGTATTGAAGAAGCGGTAATTATGGCGGATCGAATTATTGTTTTAGGACGCAATCCTGGGAGAATCCGCGCTGATTTACCTGTGAGTTTACCCCATTACCGCGATCGCAAACACCCAAGTTTTCAAGCCCTGGTAGATCGAGTTTACACAATCATCACTAATCCTGAACTAGAAAAAATAGAGCTACCCACAACTACCTCTGTACAACCTTCAACACCACAACCAAAATATCAGTCTTTACCAGCCGTGCGAATTGGTTCGGTTGCAGGTCTTTTAGAATTATTAGAAGACCGCCAAGAAAAAGATTTATATCGGCTTGCCCAAGAATTGCAACTAGAAGTAGATGATATTTTACCAATTGTGGAAGCTGCAAAATTAATGGATTTTGTAGAACTTGCAGAAGGCGATATTAGCTTAAAACCAATCGCGCAAGAATTTATTAACGGCGGTATTGATGAACGTAAAGAAATTGTGCGATCGCAACTTTTAACTCATATTCGCTTGGTACAACAAATTTATCGTTTATTAGAAGCAAAAAATAATCAGCGCATTCCAGAAGAACTGGTTTTAGATATCCTAGAAACTCACTTTAGCCCACAAGAAGCCGAGCAACAATTACAAACTGTAGTTGATTGGGGTCGTTACGCTGAGATATACGGCTATGATGAGCCATCTGGTCAAATATTTTTAGAGCAAGTTGTTGTTAGTCAATAGTCAATAGTCAATAGTCAATTGTCAATTGTCAGTTGTTATTTATCCCTGCTCCCCTGCTCCCCACTCCTATGACTCGACCTCTCACTCCTGCTAACAAAACTCCAGGACATAGCAATTGGACTTGGCAAGATGGATTGCTGATTCTCTTGATCGTGTCCTTAATTGTGTTAATTATCAGAACTGCTTCTCAATTCACTGGTACTTTTAAACCAGAATTGATGATTTCTACTAATATTAATGCTTTACCAGGATATACAGCCCAAACCTTAATTCGGATGGGGCTTGCTTACTTTTTATCTCTAATTTTTACTCTCTTGTATGCCTATACCGCTTATCGTTCACGAATCGCGGAACGCATTTTAATTCCCATGTTGGATATCCTGCAATCGATTCCAGTATTATCTTTTTTACCGGGTGTTGTACTGGCTTTAATTGCTCTGTTTCCTGGTCAAAGAATCGGTGTAGAACTAGCAGCTATCTTGCTAATTTTTACTGGAATGACTTGGAATATGACTTTGAGTTTTTACCAGTCTCTCCAAAGTATTCCGCAAGAATTATTAGAAGCAGCGCGAGTTTATCGGCTTAATCTCTGGCAACGCTTTTGGACATTAGAGTTACCATCTGGTGTGATTGGGTTGGTGTGGAACAGTGTGATGTCGGTGGCTGGAGGTTGGTTTTTTTTAATTGCTATTGAGTCATTTACTTTAGGTAATAAAGATTTTCGCTTGCCGGGATTAGGCTCTTTTTTAGGGACAGCAGCTAATCAGGGAAATTTTTTAGCTATATTTTGGGGTTTGGCGGTGTTGATTGGGGTGATTGTCGCAACTGATTTTTTGGTGTGGCGGCCTTTGATTGCTTGGGCAGAAAAATTTAAGTTGGAAATGGTTGAAACGGAAAATGCGCCCCAATCATCGGTGTTGGATCTTCTCAGGCGATCGCCGACTTTAAGAGCAATTGGCGATCGCATTGTTCAGCCATTACAATCAGCCATAGACGACAGTCTAATTCGGTCGTTTCCCGTGCGTTCTGTGCCTGTAAATGCCAAAGGTAGCCTCAACTTGCCGAGTTTTTTCAATTGGGTATTTGTTAGCGGCTTCACTTTAATTGTTTTGTGGGGTACTTGGGAAGCTGTACTGCTATTACGGACTTTGGGTTGGGCTGATTGGCAACAAGTGATCAAAGGTGCTTTGTTAACGGCGTTGCGAGTCATCATTGCTTTGATATTATCACTGTTGTGGACTGTGCCTGTAGGCGTAGCAATTGGACGCGATCGGCGACTAGCTCAAGTTTTGCAACCATTGGTACAAATCGCCGCCTCGGTGCCAGCAACAGCTTTATTTCCGGTGCTGCTGCTGGGTTTAACCCGCATTGCTGGCGGTTTGCAGATTGGCGCGATCGCTCTGATGATGCTAGGAACAATGTGGTATATCCTATTCAATGTCATTGCTGGGGCGCAGTCCATCCCCTCAGACCTCATCGAGGCAGCTTGGGTGTATAAACTATCTTTTTGGCAACGCTGGCGGACTTTAATTTTACCTGCTATCTTTCCCTACCTAATTACTGGCATCATCACCGCCGTTGGTGGCGCTTGGAATGCCAGTATCGTTAGTGAATACGTTACATTTCAAGGGCGAATAATTAGTACTTCTGGGTTAGGGGCAACGATTTCTCATGCTACAGCTACAGGCAATTTCTCTTTGTTATTAGCTTCGACAGTAGTCATGTCTCTATTAGTCGTGTTGACCAATCGTTTGATTTGGCGGCCCCTTTACAATTTAGCTCAAGAGAAATATCAATTATTGGTTTAGGTAGGTCAGCACAGCTATGTTGCCCACTCATCAGAGTTAACTAATATCTGATGTGAATAGTTCGTCAGCTATTAATCCAAATAATTTTGATTTTTTATACTTTTTCTGCCTCAGTAAAAATAGTTTATCTACTTTAAGTTATACATTTGAATGCAATATTGTATTAATTATTTTTAGCAAAATACAGATTATATTTACTATATAAATAATTGTTTTATATAGACAAAATCACTTGAATTATGTCTGTTAGACTCACAAAAAAATAATTAATGAAATAAAAAATTTATAGAAAATTTACTTCAAATTTTATTGCAATAATGTAATAATTTAAAAGTCCAATATACTTCTAGTATACCAACTAAAACAATGAGTAAAATAGTCATTTCTGACTTAAGTCATATTGATGTTGAGACATTTTTGGACGAGCTAACTCCAGCTCAAACAGACACTGTATTTGGCGGTGGCTCTCCGTATATTTATATCAATAATGTTACTGACAGTGTAAGCATAAATAGTTCAGGAGATAATACAGTTGAAGCCGGAGGTGTAAATTCAGTTAGTTATCACGACAATAAGATTAACACCAACGACTATTCCAGATCGAATCACAACGTATTTTATACTTATTAATCATTGATGCCGTTGTGTAACAAAAACTGATAGTTAGATTGATCATTGGTGTAAAGAAGTAGCTATAAAGCCTATGACGTAATCGTTATGGCATATAGACTTTCTGATACTGAAATAGTTTTTGAGGCTGCAATCGCATCAATTCAAAAGCTAAATCCCTGCAAAAGTTCTTTCATGCGAACTACCTCTAGCGATTTGACTTGATTTGTGAAATCTTGTGTATGGGCTGTTGACTGTTAATTATTAACAGTCAACAACCATGTTTATTTTTTAGCTGATAAAGCCTGACCAACAAACCTGAACTAGAAAGAGAATGGCTAAAATAGTAATTTATGACTTACATCCTACTGATGTAGGCTCATTTATACACGCTCTTACTCCACTGCAAATGGAGACTGTAATCGGGGGTTATACCATTTCTGTAATCAACATTAACGGTGGCGTAAATAACACCGAAAATACATATTATATAGGTTCACATTGGTACAACTTCAAGGATAATAAAATTTACACCATAGACTATTCAAGGTCTAATTACAACTGGTTATATGTTTAGCGATCGGTAATTGATGTCCTGGAATCGGATGAAGTATAGATAGAGTTGATAACGATGTACCAGAGAAAATATAAAGCAGTAGAAATTATCATACTACTATCTAATTTTCTGGACATCAAGTATTTTTGAAGTTTCAATCACATCAATTATAAGGCTAAAGATAGACCAAATTATCTAACAGCAATTGTGCTTGCTTAAATTTGCACAACTGTTCATTCTTTGCTCTAACAACCCTGACCTCCAAAATCAAACAATGGCTAAAATAGTAATTTCTGATTTATATCCTGTTGATGCAAATACATGTTTGCAAGACTTAACATCAGTAGAAATGGATACAATTGTAGGAGGTGCTGATCCCTCATTAGCCAACATTATGGACATTGTAAATCAGTTCTCAAAGGCATATACTCTTTTTACTCTAGGTAACAACAAGATTTTTAGCTTTGACTTGTCAGGATTAACTATCAATTTTATATCCTTAACTTGATAGTCTCATCATTTGGTAATTCATAGGTTACGAACTTATACCATTTAACTTAATTACTGATACAAATTCTTCCACGCCACTACTGGCGTGGCAAGCTTAAAATAGTGCATTAATAAACTCTTGTGGGATGGGTGTCTCGCCCGTCCTTTATTGGCGGGTAAGATACCCGCCCCACAAGAAAATCTATCGCAACATTTTAGACTTGCTACGCTACTACGCTAAAGTTGCTGTTTTGGTAATAAACCAAAATCTCTAGCAATGAGTTTGTCTAACCAGCGATGGGGCAATGCCAAAGGAATAATCCAATTAGGAATCGGATTAGGAACAATTGCATATCGTGCTTTAGGATTTTGAGTTTCAAACACTTTCTTGATGAATTGTCCAATTACCTCAGGAGAGTAACCTTGCTTGCCCATGCGAGTAAAGTATTTTTGAAATGCCTGCATAGGTTTTGCATATTCGGTTGTAGCATATCGACTGATATTTTGAGCAGATTCGTTATCCCAAATGGGTGTATTAACTGCACCAGGAGCGATGATAATCACATCAATTCCATGAAGTTGTAATTCTCGCCGTAAGCTGTGAGACATTCCCTCAATTGCGTGTTTACTACTAGCATAGGCACCAATGAAAGGTGCTGCAATCTTTCCACCAACAGAACTAATATTAATGATTCTTCCAGGTTTTGATGTTAGTGATTTTCTGACTCTCAGCAATGGTAAAAATGCTTGAATTACTGCAATTTGAGCAATCACATTGACTTCAAACTGCCAACGAATCTCATCCAAAGGCTGATAAATTAGTGGCCCACTAGTGGCAATTCCAGCATTATTAATTAGCCCAGCTAATCCCTTTCCCTCTAACATTGATGCTACCTGTTGAGCCGCTTGGAGTAAAGCGTTTGAGTCAGTAACATCGAACAATAGCGGAGTAAAGTTAGAACCAATTTCAGCTTTTAAGCGTTGAGCATCCTGATGTTTACGGATGCTACCGAATACCTGATAACCCTGATTAGCAAATACTTTTGCTGTTCCATATCCAATTCCAGAAGAGACACCTGTGATCAAAATAGCGTCCATATTAACCTCTGCACTGAGTAGGCGATTGAGTCAATGACACTGTAAACTATGGACTATACTCCAGAGTCAAGGTATAATTATGCTAATTAGTGAACTAGCAAAAAAATCTGGTCTTCGAGTTGATACGATTCGCTTTTATGAAAAGAAAGGCTTGATTGACTCTGAGCTAATTAGCCGTAGAAACAACAATTACAGAGATTATTCAGAAGTTAGCTTGGAAAGGTTAACTTTAATTCAGCAAGCCAAACGTTTGGGATTCACTCTCAGAGAAATTCAGCAGTGGATTAAAGACTTTGAAAGCGATCAACTTACTGTTGAGCAAAAACAGAGTATTCTTAGTCATAAACTTGAACAAATTGATCAGCGAATAGATGAACTAAATAAGATGAAGATTTATCTGTTGGCAAAATTGGATCGCTTATGTTGATGAGAGATGATTGTACTCAATCAACACCTCCTTCCCTATTCCCTGTTTCCTTTGTTTTTTAAAACTTAAGAAACATATTTAGCGATTTGTTGCACTAACTCTTTCAAACTTACAGGTTTTGCCATGTAGCTATCTACACCAACAGCTAGGATTTGTTCTCGATCCGATCGCATGGCAAAGGAAGTCAGAGCAATAATCGGGATGTGAGCAATATCTGCATCGGCGCGAATTTGGCGAGTTGCTTCTAAGCCATCCATTTGAGGCATTTGTACATCCATCAAAATTAAATTTGGTCGCTGGAGTTTAGCGATCGCTACTGCTTGTTCTCCATTATTGGCTAGCACAATGCGATAGCCGTATGACTCTAAATAGGGCGTAATAGTTAATACGTTGGCTTCATTATCTTCCGCAAGCAGAATCAGTGGTGAAGATGAGGCAACATTTTTAGTCTGTTTAACTACCTCTGTTTGTAACTCAACTTCTGCTTTCTGTTTGATTGCAACCTGCTTCCACGGAAGCGTAACCATAAATCGGCTACCTTTACCCACTACACTTTCCACAGCGATACTACCGCCATGCAACTCAGCAATCCGTCGCACCAGAGACAGTCCTAAGCCAGTACCAGCATAGCGACGAGTATAAGAGTTTTCTACCTGGACAAAGGGTTGAAATAAATTAGACAGGTTTTCTGGTGTTATACCAATGCCAGTATCCACCACACTAAATTGAATGGTCTTGATTTGATTGTTAGTTGGTGTTTGGGTTTGGACTTCCAGCGACACTTCGCCACCGTCAGGTGTAAATTTTACAGCATTACTTAATAAATTAATCAGTAATTGCCGTATCCGGCGCTCATCTACTTGAATTTTGCTGATATCTTCAGCTATTCGGGCGTTGAGTCGGATATTTTTCTTAAATGCTTGCTGTTTAACAAACGTGAGGCTAGATTCACACAATCCTTGCACAGAGGTAGGCGCAAGTTCTAACTCCATTTTGCCTGATTCAATTTTGGCAAGGTCGAGGATATCATTGATTAATTCTAGTAGGTGCTTACCACTACGTTCGAGAGTGCTGAGGGATTTGTTCTGTTCTTCTGTTAAAGGGCCGCACACCTCATCTTGAAGTGCTTCTGTAATCCCTAAAATGGCATTGAGGGGAGTTCGCAATTCGTGACTCATATTCGCCAAGAAAGTACTTTTGGCTAAATTGGCAACTTCCGCAGCTTCTTTGGCTTGGCGTAAAGCAACTTCTGCGCGTTGGCGATCGCATACTTCTAATGTCAACGCCACAAAATCAGTGATCGACCCAGCGAAATTTTGCTCACTTAGTTTCCACTGGCGAGTAATACCAACCTGTTCATGAAACACCATCCCCACCACCTCACCCCCGACCCAGATGGGAGTATCCATCAGAGAAACAATGTTTTGTGGTTCTAAGCGTTCATGCCAAAATTCTTGTACTCGTGGGTCGTTGCGAGTGTCAGTCACTGTAATGGTACGGGCCCTAGCCACTGCTTGAAAGTACACAGGATACTCTAAACGGCTACGTTCATAACCTGCTGAATGTCTGTTGTGACTACGTTCGTAGAGGTCTACACATTGTAATTTGGTGCGATCGCTATTATAAAGCCAGATACTAACTCGTTCTACTTCTAAAGCTTGGGCGGCTTTCTCTGTAATCAGATGAAACGCTGTCTCCAAATCTCCTTCGGAAACTGCCCGATGTTTTGCTAGTTCTGCTAATGCTTGACTATGCTGGCGTAATTGCTGCTCATTGTGGATACGTTCTCGAATTTCTTGTTGTAATTCTTCAGTTCGCTGTTCCACTCGCAATTCTAATTCTTCAAAGGATGCTCGTAACTGTTGGGACATCTGGTTAAAAGACTGAGCCAACACTTCTAATTCGGCAATGCCTTCTACAATTACTATTGATTCTTTCTCATTGCTGAAATTGGCGACTGTGGTTGTTGCAGTTAAAGCTTGCGCCGCACGGCTCAACCTCAGAACAGGTTGAGCGATCCAACGAGTTGTGAGAATTCCCAATGCTGTAGCTAGTCCAAAAGCTGCCAAGCATAGCATGATTGTAATTTGCGTGTGGCGATTGATTTGCTCCATGAAGTCTGCTTCTGGAATGACCACCGCAATCAACCAGTTAACATTTGGTTCACTTTGAAAAGGTCGGACTTCTATAAACTGTCGTTTACCTGCAAAATCAAATTGCAATTGCTGTAAACTATCAATTTTATTCAGGTCGCCAAATTCGCCGAGTAAATATTTTGATGTGGCTTGAGTTAAAGAATTACTACTTTGAGATCCAGTTATTCTGATAGTTTGACCATCTTTAGTCTGTAATGGTCGTTCACCTGTGGACGAAGCTACTAAAAGTCCCGATCGCTCTACAATAAAAATCTGTCCTGTCTTACCTACCTTAAAGTTTTGCAGATACTGATCAATCTCTGATACTTGCGTCAGTGTACTGTTGACTCCCAAGAGTTTACCTTGGGAGTTGTAAATGGGTACAGATGCACTGATAGATAACGTTTTTTTTCTCAGAGGTGCGTAGATTTGACTAAAGCTGAATTTGCCTCGCTGAACTGCTGTTTGATAAAAACGAAGCGATCGCGGGTCGAAATTTTTGATTACCTCTGGTAATTGGGTAAGTTTACCTTTGTTATCGATTTTATAGCTGTAGAGGTTGTAATTGCTTAATTTTCCCGACTTCCTCACCAAAAATTCGTCATTATCCAGCTTTTCTACTAATAGATATTCTTTTTGTTCATTACTGATGGCAATGTTCACAGCAGACGGAAACAGTTCTAATTGCTGCATCAGGTATGGTTCCCAGGCAGTGATATCCTGCATATTTAACAGCCCAAACTGTAAGGCGTTTTTGTTGCCATTTAGTACCTGATGGGGAGTCGATAAAAAAGTCTGCAAGTCTTCTCCAACTCGGTTGGCAATTCCTTGGCGTAACTCGCTGGCTACTTCATTTACTGCTGTTTGACCGTTACGAAAAGATAAATAGCTTGTCAATCCCACTGCTAGGGAGATTTGTAGCAGAAATGGCATCACAAGAACACGGCTGAGTGGGACGCTTTTCATCAGGTTTACCAGCTGGCGTTTCCCAGGATTTTGACTCATTGGCTGACCAGTTTTAATTAAAAATTAAACATTAAAGATTAAAAATTGAAAGAAATAATAATTTTGAATTAATTATCCTTCTAGTCAAAGCCCCCACGCTCATCAAAGATGAGCGTGGTCTACAATCAGTGGTGGGTTCAGAGCCAATACTGATTGCAATTTTTAATTTTACATTTTTAATTTTTAATTGGGTTGACTGCTCCCAGTGCTTTGAGTATGGCGCGTTGTGCTTGTGTTAAACCAACTGCTTTTGTAATATTCATTTTTTCATAGGGTCTATCTGCCCTGAGAATTTGCACACACTCACCAGTATTAATATTCCATAGCCTGATGGTTTCATCAGCACTACTACTTGCTAGGGTTTCCCCATCTGGACTCAAAGCTACAGACAATACTTGGCTGGTATGTCCGCGCCATGTCTTGAGGCATTTACCTGTATTTACAGCCCAGAGTTTAATGGTTTGGTCGGCGCTACCACTGACAAGGGTTTGCCCGTCCTGGCTCAAACTAATGGATAAGACTTGATTAGTGTGTTCTTGTAGGGTTTTCAGATTCTTGCCTGTCTGCACATCCCAGAGTTTCACAGTTTGGTCGGCACTGCTACTTGCCAGGGTGCGTCCATCTAAACTAAAAGTTACAGATAATACAGCGTTGGTGTGTCCTGAGAAAATTTGCAGACATTCCCCGGTTCTCAAGTCCCAAATTCTGATAGTTTGGTCGGCGCTAGCTGTAGCAATAATTTCCCCATCTGGATTATAAGCCACAGATAACACGGCATTTGTATGTCCTAGAAGAATATCCTGGCATTTTCCTGTTTCTGCATCCCAAATTCTCACAGTTTGGTCGCCGCTACCACTGGCAAATATCTGTCCATTGGGACTAAAAGCCACTGACCAAACTGTCGCTTGGTGTTCTGTCAAGGTTTTGAGGCATTGGCCAGTTTCCATGTCCCAAAATTTGATACTTTGGTCGGCGCTGCTACTGACAAGGATTGGTTGATGGGGGTGGAAAGCGATCGCTAAAATATGATTGCTATGCCCTGCTAATGTTTTAATACATTGCCTTGTAGCGGTATCCCACAGCCGCAACATACAATCATGACTACCACTAGCCAAGATTGCAGCAGTGTTACTAAAACCAACGACTGATATTTGGTTGCTATATCCCTGTAATGTTCTGATACATTGCCCTGTGGTAGTATCCCAGAGGCGGATTGTTTGGTCATCTCCACTACTGGCTAGGACTGCGCTATCAGCATTAAATACTACTGTCCGTACCCAATTTTCATGACCTGACAAAACCCTCAAACATTGTCCTGTGGCAACATCCCACAACCTGATAGTTTGGTCGGTGCCGGTAGTGGCAATCATTAATCCATCAAAACTAAAACTGACTGATAAAATTGGGCTAATATGTCCTAGTAAAGTGGCCATACATTGCCCCGTTTGAATATCCCAAAGTTTAACTGTATGGTCATCGCTACCACTAGCTAAAATTCCCTTGGGACTCAAAGCAAGGCACTGAATACTTTGACGATGACCATATAAACTATGAAGACATTCGCCTGTTTGTGCATTCCACAACCTGATGGGTTCATCGCCGCCTGCTGTCGCTAATAGTCCACCATCTGGACTCATTGTTGCAAGTTGGATTTCGTTAGTTTCCGCTTGTAGCGTTGTTAAAGATTGACTTGTGGTCATATCCCAAAGGCTGATGCTTTGATTTCTACCCCGACTCACAAGAATGTTACCTGTGGCTGTAGAAGCGATCGCTAACACCTGGCTAGTATATCGTTGTAAAGTTCTCACAGCTTGCCCAGTATTCACATCCCAAAACTTAATTGTCTGGTCTGCGCTATGAGTTATTAAAGTTTGCCCATCAAGACTAAAATACAGTGATTTGACTGCAAGTGTGTGTCCCTTCAAAGTCAAGTGCAACTGACCATCTGCAATGCGCCACAGATGCACCTCGCCATGATCATCCCCCGTTGCCAAGATTTCTTTGTCTGGACTGAATGCTGCTGATAAAATGCTGCCAAAAATTTGGGTAAAAACTGATTTAGAGAAATCTGCATGAGTAAAATTGACCCGGTGTAAATTTACTCCTCTGAGGTCGGCTTGCCAAATCGGTAAATCGGAAAAGTCATAATCACTCAAGTCAGTGCCTAAATGATGCAGCAAATTCAGAATATTGCCAGCTAAATAGCCTGATTCGAGGGATGCTTGCTGACGCTGTGTTGCTAAAATTTGCATTAATTGTTGAGCGATCGCTTTTTTGCTGACCAATTGGCGCAACAACTCTGCAATTACAGGCTTGACAATTAACCTAGTTTGTGAATCTCTAATATAATCTTTCGCCGTTGCTTTTACAAGGGCGTGGGTTATTAACAATGCACGACTGTGCGCTCCTACAACAATATCCGCAGATACCTGTTCTACCAATTTCTCAATCACATATTCCATAATCACGGGTTGTTGGGTAAACCCAGTGAGGCTTTGTTCTATCAAAGAACGCCGGAGTATGGATTCCACAGCTTCTAGAAGTTGATGTTTGAGTAGTTTGGGATAGATATCATCTTCTAGTTCATACAGCGATACGCCTTCACGGTTAATCGCTAACCAGTACATAACGCTTTTTTCGGTTTCAGTCAGGCGTTCAAATTGCTGGTTTAGCAATGTGCGGATGCTATTAAAGCTGGAAATACGCGTGGCTAAAAAGGCCGCAACATCACCAGCAAACAGATCCTTAATTGCGGTGGCGACAATTTTTAATGCTAGAGGATTACCACTGTATAGTTCAATTAATTGCTGACTTTCTTGCTGAGATACAGACAACCCCTTAATTGTCAAAATTTCCTGAGCTTCTGCATTTAGTCCAGTTAATTGTAGCGATCGCACGGGTAATATTTCTCCAGCTAAGGCCGCAATTTCATTAGGCTTTTCCCGGCTAGTAAGCAACAGACAACTGCGATGTGGAACTTCGCCTACACACCGCAGTAGTTCGCCATACCCCTCATACTCTGTTTGAAAACTGCCTGCATAGGTGCCATCTTGCATCAAAGTTTCCAGATTATCCAACACTAACAAACAACGATGCTGACGCAGATATTCCATTAATTTGGATAGCTTACCTGCTGTTGTGTTTGGTAATTCTGTAGTCTGCTGTGAAGATAGAAATTTGAGTAAATCATCTAGCAACTCTGATAAAGGAGGAGCATTGCGTAAACTCCGCCACACCAAAAATTCAAACTGGTCTTGAATTTCCTTTGCCAGCTTCGTTACCAGAGTTGTTTTACCAATTCCACCATTACCTAAAAGCGCCACTAACCGACAATGGTCATTAAGCACCCATTGCTGCAACGTAGAAATTTCTGCTGAACGTCCACAGAACAAAGTGACATCAACAGCTTCACCCCAGTCATAGCAAAGTGCTGAGTCAACAGATGAAGGAATAATTTCTTCCCCTGCTCCCTGGCTTTCCTGCTCCCTGGCTCCTATTTCCAGAACTCGCCTTGCACCTGTATAATCTTCAAGCTCTAGTTGTAAATTGACAGCTTTAAAAACCAGAGCGATAGAATCTTTGTCAACGCCCTGACATCGTAGAATCTTCCTAATAGTTGCTGGGTGTAAACCTTGACCTTCAACTAATTGAGAACGCCGTACTAATTCTTGAACAGCATAGCGTTCAATTTCTAGCTGAAGCATCCGATTTTGCAGTTTTGCCTGTCCTGTGGGACTAAGCACTACACCTCGACTTCGCTGTCCTGTAGGCAAATCCATTGCTCATACTCGGTCAAGACAAAAGCAATATACCATTTCTAGCCTGATAGCAAAAGACAATAGAAGCAAAGTTGAAATGGCAGTTAGAAACCCTGCCTAAACAAGAGTTTACTGATATCTTGCACTCATGCTCTGGAAGTTGCGGTTCATCTTGCACACAGACTAAACCCGCCTGCGCGGGTTTAAAATTCTTGATTTTGTGTGAGTCCACATAGGCGGACGCGCGTTTGTGTAGCCAAGCCACTGCGAAGAGCGCGCTTTGCCGACAGACGAGCGCAAGTGGCGTGAGGGAACCGGATTTTTCTTGTTTCCCCCCTTTATAAGGGGGGATAATGGGGGGTAAAAACGTAATTAAAATCACAGTCAACCACTTTTCAAACAACCTCTAAGAGGGGAACGAGTATCACTCCACCCCCCAAACCTGTCAGCGCTCCCAAAAATCCCGCAGTGGCAGAACTTAGCCAAACTAATAAGGTAAATTCTAAAATATTCAAGCGATCGCCCCTTCGCTATTCAGGACAAATGGATTATAAATCAGTGAATTTTGAAATTAGCTAGCTAAATAAATGCTGACTAAATTCTTATTTTGTCTGAGAATTTTGAGAGCCTGTTGTTCTATTTGTCTCACCCGTTCTCGACTCACACCAAGGCGCTGACCAACTTGTGCTAAGGAAAGTTCATGTCCATCTTTTAAGCCAAAGCGTAAAGTTAAGACTTCTCGCTGTTGGGGAGACAATTTCGCCAACAAGTTTTGCAGGTCTTGTTGTAGAGATTCTTCCACAACGTAGTTTTCAGGAGAAAGTCCAGTATCTTCCAAAATATCTTGTAATTCTGAATCTTGCTGTGAGCCGATTCGCGTTTCTAGAGACATAGGTCTACGGGAAATTTGCAAATATTCTCTCACCTCATTTGGTGTTAGGGATAAAGCTTTGGCGACTTCATTAGTGTTAGGATTACGACCTAATTCTTGTGATAATTCTCGCTGGACAAACTTAATTTTATTCAGTTTTTCAAAGACATGATTGGGTAAACGAATCGTGCGACTTTTTTGGGCGATCGCTCGTGTAATTCCTTGACGAATCCACCAGTAGGCATAGGTAGAAAACTTGTATCCACGATTAGGATCAAATTTTTCTATTCCTCGGTCTAAAGCTAAATTACCCTCTTGGATTAAATCGACAAATTCTAGGTTTCGTTGCTGGTATTTCTTTGCTACTGAAACCACTAAGCGCAGATTAGCTGCAATCATTTTCTCTTTAGCTTTTTGTCCTTGCTTTAATTGTTTTTGCAGCATTTCACTATCTATATTTAAATATTCAGCCCATTCTCTGAGTGTTGGTTCATAATTTAACTTGGCAGCTAATTCTTCCTTTGCAGCCAATAAATTCATCATCTGCTGTACTTGTTGACCAAAAAGAATTTCTTGCTCATGGGTTAACAAAGGTACACGTCCTATTTCTTGCAGATAATTACGCACACTATCGTTTCGTCTTTGAGTTTTTTGCTGATTATTTTCAGTTTCAATTGGCATAAATGTTAAGTTAGTCATGGTAATTTAATCCTCTTCGATTTATTTTGTAGATTTCTGAATGTTAATTGCAAGTTGGCAAATTATTGACAATCTGGATATTTATATTTGTTTTTTGGAGGTAATAAACCCAAAATCAATGCACCAAAAAACATCAACACAACCACAAGCAAAGATTCTACCAGCACAATTATTGTGAGCATCATATTTACATCCTTTAATTCTTTGTATAACTTGAAACGTAAACAGGTCTATGAAATTCTCCTATACTATTGAAGGGAAAGAAGCGAAAAAGTGCTTTGCCAATAATGTTATTACGAGGAACAAATCCCCAATAATGGCTATCAAAGCTATCATTGCGATTGTCTCCTAGAACTAAATAAGAATTAGCAGGAACAATCACCGGGCCCCATTGATAATTTGGCTTAGCTTCGATGTAGTTTTCTTTTAAAGGTGAACCATTGACATAAACTTGTCCATTTTTTACTTCTACTTTTTCCCCAGGTAATCCAATCACACGTTTAATAAAAGCTTCATGGTAATTTTCTGCTTGCAGTGTTTTTGTAGGATTAAAGACTACTATGTCTCCTCGGCGTGGAGAGCTAAAATCATAGCTAATTTTATCTACAACCAAGCGGTCATTTGGCTGAATAGTTGGCTCCATTGAACCGGAAGGTACATAACGAGCCTCAGCAACAAAAGTACGAATACCCAAAGCCAAAATCAAACTTAAACCAACAGTTGTGATTCCTTCAATCCAAACATTATTTGCACGAGATGAACTTGTTTTTTGTTGATGAACAGTAGACATAATTTACCAACTTCTAGATTCATTATTGAGATTTTGCACTAGTTTGTGCTTGAAAAGCGAATAAGTTACCAGCCGCATCATTTTGGTAAACACAAGAAACTTGTGGCGAATTTTCTAACTTTCCAGTATAAGCAAAAGTATTTAAACTATTTTTACAATTACTTGCTTGTTGAGATGTGACTAGATTTCTTTGCTGTAGAATTGCCCAATCACTAGTACGTAAAACACATCCAGGTTGCATACGCGGTTGTGTAACGTAAACTTTAAAAGGGTTGAGGGTAAGAAAAACGCGGGTATCTGTAACAATTGCACTTGCGCCATATTGTACACAAACATTTGCATCAGGCGCGACACTATCAATATAGACACTGCTATTAATATTCTCTGGATTAGAATTGGCAACACTGGTTAAACTCACACCAATAATAATTCCTAAAACTAAGGCAGCGCTGACAATCGCTACTATCATTGTATTGAAACGGAAAGGTTGAGGTTTATGAGGTAATTGAGTGTTATGCTGCATAAATTTAGCCTGCAAACATTTTTCGCTAAAGCCTTGAAGCAACTAAGTTTCTACTCAGTTGATATCACTTTAATTAGTCAGGTGTTGAGCTAGGATTTGATTAACAGTATCCTTATGGACTAAAGGAATCAGCAAACGCCAATATGAACTCACGATAGGAAAGCGTGGCTGAAAGGTAATTAGAAGTATATTATTTTTTGCTTTCTCCCAACTGTAGGATGTAACTCTTTCCCATTTCATGAATGAAAACATATAGCAGATGCCGTTTTCTCTGAACTCTAAGGTACTCAAGCCACGGGAAACAAACATAATTACTGAAGACCAGAAAATGATTGCCCCAGCTAAGTAAGTGTGATCAAAGTTGTGATAATTTAAGCCTTTGCTGAAAACTTGATGAATCAATAAGCTAGAGTAAGTAACTGCAAAGATTGTACTCATGAAAATCGAAATCAATAAGCGTTGATTTCTCAAAACTTTACCAATATTTATGAGCAATGTGCCTGCTTGTTTTTTACGTAAGTGCCAAGTTGATAGATTGATCAGGAAACTCATAAAATAGACTTCATAAATCAGCAAAAAACTGAACCATCCATACTTGCCTAATCGAGAAATGCTCAATGCAAATGTAAGACCAACTAAAATCCACGGTAGAATATCAAGTATTTCTCTGCCAGCCTTGTGTTGACCTACAGCACGACTAGTAAAGATATATCTACTTACTAGTAAGATGGCTAACAGGATTACTGGGAGAATTACAGAAGCAATATAAGTAGTTCCAGAAATATTCATGGTTTTGTTCTCTTTTTGAGTAATGGTTGAAAACCTGAATAGAAGAAGTTGATTTTATTTGTGATTTGTAGGTAATACTTTCGGTTGCAGATTCAAATCTAGAGTTTCTCCATGTCGCAGAATTTGCAGTTGTAAGTTATTGCCAGTTGCAGTATTTTCTACAGCTTGTTGTAATTCTTCAGCGTTATTAATCGGTTGATTATTTGCTTTGATAATCACATCACCTGCACGAATTCCGCCTTTATTAGCTGGTGATTTTCTGGCAACTTTAACTACTAGGACACCTTGAGATGCATCGACACTAATGGGAGAGTTAGGATCATCGTTAATTTGTTGTTTTACCTCTGGTGTCAGCGTAATCAGCTGAATACCTAGATAAGGATGATTAACTTTACCTGTGGTGATTAGTTGTTTAGCAATTTTCTTGGCGGTGTTAATAGGAATAGCAAAACCCAAACCTTGACTATTTTGAATGATTGCTGTGTTGATACCAATTACTTGACCAGAAGCATTTAGTAGTGGGCCGCCAGAATTACCAGGATTAATTGGTGCATCAGTTTGGATATAGTCTACCCGTTCATTGGGCATTCCCACTTGAGAACTAGAGCGACCTGTAGCGCTAACAATGCCGTGGGTGACTGTATTATCTAAACCAAGGGGATTACCGATCGCGATCGCCCATGCTCCTGGTTGCAGTTGATCAGAATTGCCTAACTTCACAGTCGGCAAATTATCAGCCTGAATTCTCACCACAGCCACATCTGTCACAGAGTCAGCACCCATAACTTTACCTTTAAAAGTACGTCCATCTTTGAGAGTGACAGTCACCGTATCAGCACCATTAACTACATGGGCATTTGTGAGAATTTCGCCATGAGAATCAATAATGAAACCAGAACCAATACCCCGTTCGATTTCTTGAGATGGCACTTTTGGCAAGTTGTAACCAAAAAATTGCTGAATTAAAGGGTCGTTGAAAATAGCAGCATTGGGGTTTTTGATGGTGCGTGTAGAATCAATTCGCACCACAGCAGAACCAACTTGATGAACTACAGCGGTGATAAAGTTAGGATTGCTATCTGTGGTTGAGTTAACAGATGGTTGACTTGCAGTTACTTCTAGTCCAGGTTGCAGTGCTTGAGGCAAAGACTGAGAATGTGGTATTAAACGCAGACATATTGCTGTAACTCCTGCACCTGCTAAGATTAACCCCAAGTATGATAGAGGTTTTTTCCAGTGATGATGCTGTGGTTTCTCAAATTCTGGTGTTGGTGAATTGCCATCGACCTCAGCCAGTGGATGCGAATTTTCTTCAAAATCGTGCTTTACTGTCTTCATAACCAAGATATCCTTTGTGAATTGATGTTTTGCGTGTTTCTTGGTTACAAGTTTCGGTTTTTCACAAAGACTTTTGGGTGAAGATAGATAAGTTAGCGAGAACTTAATAACTGATATGAAGTCCGGTTAATTACAGCACATTTCATATAAATGAGGTACACAGGGGCGGGCTAGAAGCCCACCCCACAAGATTTATCATATTAAGCTTCATTTACTTGCAAACTGCTGTAGTTATAGGGCTTACGTGCATTGTCATGTTTTTTTCGTTTGGGTACTGAATACCCGATTATTACTGAACTTTGCACCGAATTCTGCACCCCAAAGACAAAGAGCCACTTTAATATCATGACGTTAGGCGTGAATCTTTTGCTCAATGAGCTTAAAAGTTTCCTAGTATTCGCGTTCCCTAATGCCTGTGCCATGTACAAATATTACAGTGGCCATTGTTATCTAGCGATCGCCAAGTTTCTCTCTGTATAACTTTTATGGAACGCAAACAGTCTGTATGGGTGGTGGACGACGAACCAAATGGTTTTGAAGTAATTGAATTGCTACTGCGGCGGGAAGGACATAACCTAACCTATTTCAACAGTGGTAAGAAAATCCTCAGTCAGTTAGAATCTGAACTACCCGATGTCATCCTGCTAGATGTGATGATGCCAGAAATCGATGGTATTGAAACTTGCCGTCGCATTAAGGCAAATTCTAACTGGAAACCAATTCCCATTATCATTGTGACAGCTTTAGATTCCAAAGAAGACTTAGCGCGATCGCTTGCCGCTGGTGCTGATGATTTTCTCACGAAACCCATAAATGGAGTGGAGTTGCGGGCCCGTGTTCGTTCTATGCTGCGAATTAAGCAACAATACGACGCACTGCAAGCCAGCGTTAATCTGCGGCGAGATTTATCTAAGCTAGTGGTGGAAGATATCCGACAACCTATGTCTACTGTGTTACTGGGAAGTCACTTACTACTGCAAAGTCAGTTGCAACCCAAAGACAAAGAACGCGCACAAATGATACACGCAGCTGGACTGGAAATTGATGCTATTATCAATGGTTTGCTGCGGTTAGCAAAGATGGAATCTGGCAGACTAGTATTAAATCCCATGGAGGTAGACCTCAACGAACTAGCAGAAGTAGTAGTTGAAAATTTTCAGGCGATGTCTACGATAGGTTACGCCAACGCCAATTCTAAACAAATCCAACTTATCAGCAAATTACCCCCGCAAGGACGCTGGTTAGCTATTGATGCTGAATTATTCCAGCGCTTACTCGATAATCTCATCGCCAATGCAATTCAATCATCTCCCCCAAACAGCACAATTACACTGGAGATTGATTATCCAGATACTACTGCATCTGTGAGAAAAACAATAATTCGCGTCACTGATGAAGGTACAGGAATCAGTAGAGATTTGCAGCAATCAATTCTGACTCAATATGAATCAGGAAATTTAATTAATGGTACTTCACAAATTGGTTTAGGTTTGGCATTTTGCAAAATGGTTGCTGAGGCTCACGGTGGCATAATTACAATTGAGGATAATCAGCCACAAGGTGCAGTTGTAACTGTCGAAATTTGATACCAATCACGGCAGGTATGTACATGCATACCTGCGTTCCTGAGAAAATGTTTGAAAAGTCGTCTGAAACAACCTCTTAAAATATTTTCTAACTTTTCGATAACTTATCTATCTTCATCCCGAATTGACTGTTTCAATCACACACTAGAAATGAAAGTCAACTCGCCGAGCTATTTAATAGCTCTATTCAAAATTATGAACACTTATAAAATTAGTGCAATTGGTCTTTTAACTGGATTACTAACAGTTTCTTTAGGTCACGGCATTGCTTTAGCAGATATTCCTAGTAATCACCCTGATTATCTCCATGCACGCAGTGACTTGCGAAAAGCTGAATTACTGCTACAAAGACCTGATGAATACAATGTCACACAAGAAGCAAGAATTGCTGCTCAAAAGGTGCATCAAGCTATTCAAGATATTGATGTAGCAGGAGTTTTAGATGGGAAAAATATTGATAATTACCCGCCAATAGATACTTCGCTAAACCACCACGATAAATTCCGGGCTATTTATAAATTGTTGCGTCGTGCAGACAAAGATTTATCCAAAGAAGAAGATAACTATTTCGTTGTTGGTTGGCGTAATCATGCAGAAGCTAATATTAATCAAGCCAAACATTATACAGCGATCGCGGCTGGTAGAGATGTGATTGATGATTTGGTTTATGGCAATTACTAATAGCTATGTGCGTCCTTTGTTGAATAAATGAAAACCGTCATTAGTCATTCGTAACTAGTCAGTTGTCCTTTGTAAATATAAATGATCTGAAGTCCGCTTAATTACCCATAATAAAATCATCCCACTCGCCTGGTGGCACTCTCACGCCACTTGTGTGTACACCCTAGCCTTGCTAAGGGGAAGGTTAGGAGGGATAAAACGGGAATTATGGTTATTTTGCCGGACATGATATGACTCATGACAAAGGACAACCAGTACTAGGTGTACCACGCTAGTAGACGCGCAACTAAAGCGATTTTATCTAAATCGACAAGATTGTTCCATAGTCGGAGTCTCTTCGAGTTGCACCATTATCAGAACAGCTGGGGTATCGCCTACTGTTCCAGATAAGTGGCCTTTATGCCCTTGTGCGTCAGCTTTTGTACCTTGGTCTTCTCCAAATGAAATTTCGCCAGGGCCCATTTCTACTCGCTGTCCGTCCATAGTCTCCACAAACCAGCGTCCAGATAGAGGGATGATCCACTGGGGTTTCGGGTTCTCATGCCAGTTTCCAACCCATCCCACTGGTAGTACAGTAAAGGTGATTGTCGCACCAGACTGCTTCAATTTAGAAAGCCACTGCGGCGACGTATCGGGGGCTATGCCTTTTTCGATAAAGTCCTCAATTTGGCAACGAGACTGGTGACTTATACCGTTGTGGTCAGTCCAGACATGCCAATAGTCAATTGTTGGCTGATGTGATGAATTATTCTGCATAAAAATGCCTCTTTGGAATTGGTGAGATGATTTTATTAATGTATTTTCGAGGAGCATTTCTGAATTTTAAATTAACGTGAGTTCGATGAACCTCTTTCCCCCCAACCCCACTATCGTGGGGGGCCCTAAGCCCCCCGACCTCCCTCGCCTTTTAGGCGAGGGAGGAGAAAGAAAAAATCACGGTTTTACTCCCCTCTCCTACGAGGAGAGGGGTCGGGGGAGAGGTCAAAACAGCGCTTGTAGAACTCACGTTAAATTATGAAACTGTAACGGTGTAATTGCGTTGTTCCCATTTGCTGCTTTTAATCCAGAAGAAGGTAAAGTTTATTGGCTGTTGCTGGCTATCAGAAACATAAATATATACAAAATAAACTCCTACCTTTGTAGAAGTAGAAGGCGTATTGTGTATAGTTTGCCAATTATCATCTGACCAGTGCAATCGAAAAGATGCTAAAGCGTGAATTCGCAATATTTGACCTTTTTTAACTTGGCTGATTTGTCGGTTAAACTTCCAAACTTCCAATGATTTACACTGCTTTCTTTCGCCTAGATAGCGATTCGCCACCTCCGGAATAAAATCAAACACTTTTCCATCATGATTTGACCTTAGTAACTTGATATATTCTGCGTGCGCCCACATTAAAGGCATGGCAGAACCTGTTGCTTTTCCTAAGTACATATGGACATGAGGTTTATCTGCTTCATCCCAAACCTGTTCTGGTAGTAAACAAGTGTCTGAAGCAAATCCTTCCATGGCCTTGATATATGTTTTGACATCGCCGCCAGCAGCTAATTCATAATGTCCTCTCTCTGCTGTCAACAGAGGCCAAGCACGTCCTTTACCCCAACCGATATAAGGACTTCCGTCTTCTTGCTGACCGTAGCCGTCGTGGTTGTAACGATGCCAACAAGGCCCAACGGGTGTATCTACTTTCAAGATTGCATCAATTACTTTGACAGAATCAACAATAATTGGGTCATCAGGTTTGCGAATTCCATAGCGTACTAATTGTAGAAATCCGCCATCGACAATTTCTTTGGCTGGAAATTCTGCTCGTTTACCAGGTGGCTGACTGGTAATGAAAATAGTTCCTTGGTTGGGATTTTCGTTGGGTTGAGGATTATTAATATCTGAAGGAGTAATTCGGATATAATGCCGTTTGATGCCAGGAACTAAAGTTCCTTCAGTAGTAACTGTCCAAGCTTCAATGTGAGATTCTAAAAAATCTGCGTATTCTTCGATAAATTGTGCTGTTGCTTCATCCCCATGTTCACGCACAAATTGAGCAGCACAGATTAAGGCGGCAATATTGGCTGCTAGTGTTGATGGTGAATAACCGCTGTTTTCTTCCCAACGTTCTTGTTGGGTAGCGGGGCCATGGCGAATTAAATAACCCGCTGCTAAAAGAATCATGGGATAAATATCGAAATTTAAGCAAGCATTTTCCTGGTGTAAAAGCCATGCTAAAAGAATGGGAAATGATACTTCATCCAGTTGAATACCTTTCCAATAGGGTTTGCCATTAACCCAAAAATTTTGGGCGAAACCGCCGTCTTGCTGCTGGCTGGTTGCCAGATAAATTAGCGATCGCACTGCTGTATCAGTTTCCCCAGCAGCCACCAAACCTGCTACACTACTAACCAAATCCCGTGTCCAAACAAGGTGATATCCTCCTTGGTCTTGGTCATCCTTGGCTTCACCCCATGGAATAGCCATAGATGCGATTAAAGCACCGGGATAAGTTTTATCTTCATGTGCCAACAACAAACTAACGCTGTTGTGATACAACTTGCCATCATCATAAGAAACATTTTCTAATGGTCGGATGCCATTGCGCGACCGCTTCCACTGGTCGTTGTATTGCTGCTTCTGCTGTTCAAAAGGAAGATTCAGCGATTGAAACAATGTAGAAATTGCATTGTGTAAGCTAGTGCCAAATGCCAGTCCTAATGTAAACTCATCACTAGCATCTAGATTTAGTTTTCCAGTCAAAGCCAGGTTACCATCCAAAGCACAGCCAAACTCCCAATCCATCTGAAAATTATCAGCTAAATCTGTCCAGCCATCACTTTGACCAACATAGCCACAGGAAAGACGGACAAACGGAACTGTTGCGCCTAGTGCTAGCCAAGTTCCTCCTTTTTCTGCCACAAGAATATCATGCCCAGCAACTTCTACTGCGTAACCATTATTACTTCTACCTCCAACTTCCAGATGCGGCGCACATAAAGCATATAACTGGAGTTGGGAGATAAACTCGCGTTCTCCTGTTAACTTAGTGTGCTGTAAAATACACGATAAATGCGGATCAGCAATCACTTCTTTAATCACGGCATAACGCCCTTGTGGATCAAAATTAGTGATGCGGTATCCTAAACCATGAGTCCACATCAGTTCTACTTTTGATTTCAAATGGCGTTTCTCTTCGTGGAAAAAACTTTTGCCATCAGAAATTAAGTATTGCAAATCCCGAATTTGGGGTTTGTCTACTGTGGGATGGTAAATTTCAGTGACAACACCGTTCCAGATAGTAAACCAAACACGACTAGAGGTAGAGTAAGCTGTTCCTACTCCATCTTTATTGGCATGAGTCCATCGAGGAGCAATGCCTGGTGAGCCAAAAGCTTGTCGTTGACTAAGAAAGTTCATATGCTGACCAATTCTGAGTAACTTTTTTCTATTGACTCCCTTCCTACTATCAGATTACCTATCTCTTCCTTTGTGTACTTTGGTTACTTTGCGGTTTGTTAAAAACATTTAGGTACTCTTTGAGCGGGAAAGGAGTAGTTGGCAATCAAAATTTATTGAGAATCTGGAGAAGATTTGCGTGTAGCTGCTAAGGATTTAGCTTCAATAAAAATTAGTTTGATTTCAGGATGTTTTTGACGAATTTTGGCTTCTAAATTCTCTACAGTTGTTGCTATTTTCTCACCTGTGAGATTTTTAGAAAATTGAATTTCTCAATTGAGTAATACTTCTTGGGGAGCAAGCTGCATTGTTAATACACGTATTACCTCTTGAACCTTTGGCTCTGTTTTACATAAATAACGGATATTGGCTATAGTTTGAGGATTAGCACTTTCCCCAACTAATAAACCTTTACTTTCTCTGGCTAGTAATACAGCTACTATAGCTAAGATAATACCAATAATAATTGAGGCAATTCCATCAAAATAAACATTATTAAATGCCCTAAAAAAATTCCTACGTAATTTGTCCCAATCCCTTTTTTAACCATTGTCTGTAAACCCTGGATACAAAGTCATGCCACCATCTACAAACAGTGTTGTTCCGTTAACATAATCAGAGTCATCAGAAGCCAGCCAAACTGCTGCTTTGGCAACATCTTCGACATCACCCACTCGTTTGGCTGGAATCAATTGCAGTAATTCCGCCTCTGCTTGTGGGGTATCCCAAGCTGATTTATTAATTGGTGTTTTGATTGCACCAGGAGCAATGCTATTAACGCGAATTTTATGGGGAGCAAGTTCTTGGGCAATACTTCGCATCATCATATGAATACCGCCTTTACTAGCGGCATAGTTAACATGACCCGCCCAAGGAATGACTTCATGCACTGAACTAATGCAAATAATCTTACCTGCGGCAGATGAAATTTGTGGCTGCACACCCCGACGTAAGAATTCCTTTGCAGCTTCTCTAGCACATAAGAATTGTCCTGTCAGGTTTACTCCAATCACTCTATTCCACTGATTGAGGCTCATGTCTACAAAAGGTGCATCTTTTTGTAGACCTGCGTTGTTCACTAAAATATCAATGGTGCCGAAGTGTTTAAGTATCTGGCTAAACATCGCCTTTACTTGGTCTTCGTCACTGACATCAGCTTGTATTGAAAAAGCTTCACCATTTGCAGCCTTAATATCATCAACAATTTTTTGAGCTTCTTCGGCTTGGGAATGATAGTTAATAGCTACAGCTGCACCTGATAAAGCTAATTTGCGAGCTATAGCTTCACCAATGCCAGAACTAGCACCCGTTACAAGTGCTTTTTGACCTTTTAGCAGATAAGGAGAATAGCTCATAGTGTTTCCTTAACGAAGGCAGGAGGCAGAAGGCAGGAGGTTCAGCAGTCCCCGTCTTGGTGAATCCAGTTCCCATCTTGGCTGTTGCCGAGATGGGAAACTGGTGCTCGCGAAGCGTATCCGAAGGATTCACCCGAAGGGCTTCTGCCGAGATGGGGAACTGCTGAACCCGAAGGGCAGGAGGCCGTTGTTGGAACGAGGTTTTAGACCCGATTGTTTCGATAACTAATTTGTGTTAAATATCACCTATTTGTACTTAATTTTTGATAACAATTGTTTTGATTCTGGCATCATTTTAGACATTTGTAGTCGCCATTGCTTCTAACTGCCGGATGAATGCAGATATCTAACTAAAGAGTTAGAAAAATTTCATTTGAGTTTCATGATTGTATGAAATCCTAAAATGATAAATTGTGATTAATTGATGCTAATAAAAAATATAGCAGTCTGAAATTGTCACTACAGAGGCTGTTAAATATGTCTAGTCAAACCAAGGTACAGGTACAAAAAATTAGAGCTATTGGCTTAACTGTAACAAACTGCGATCGCTCGGCAGATTTCTATACACAAGCCCTGAATTTTGAACTGGTTTCTGACATCACTTTTGCAGGAGAAGATTATAGCAACCTAGAAGGTGTGACTCAGGGAAAAATTCGTATTGTCACTTTACGGCTAGGTGATGAACTCATCGAGTTGATGGAATATCTCAACATTCACTCTCAACCCATTCCCAGTGATTCACAAAGTAATGATTTGTGGTTTCAACATCTAGCAATTGTGGTAAATGATATGGATTGCGCTTTTGCTCACCTGAGTTCATTTCCTATTGAATTCATTTCTGATACTCCCCAGACAATACCACCTGATAATGAAGCATCTGCTGGTGTCCGCGCCTTCAAGTTTAAAGACCCTGACGGTCATGATTTAGAGTTAATTTGGTTTCCGCCTGATAAAGGACAAGATAAGTGGCATCAGGACAGAAATCGCTTATTCTTAGGAATTGATCATAGTGCGATCGCAGTTTCCAACACCGAGCAGAGTTTACACTTTTACCACGACCTTCTAGGAATGCAAGTCCATAGCCGTAGCCTCAACTGGCGTGCAACCCAAACTCACTTGGATAATTTGCCAGATGCCAAAGTTAAAATTACAGCACTACGACCAGTTCAAGATGGTGTAGGAATTGAACTGCTAGATTATATTTTGCCTGGGAAAGGTCGCCCAATGCCAAGTAATTGGAAAAGTTGTGATATTGCACACATGCAAATTGAACTTGTTGTTAATGACATTCAGCAGGTGGTAGAAATACTACAACAGAACGGTGTTGAGTTTGTGTCATCGCAGATTGTGCAGTTTAGTGATAGCTCATTTCCTTATAGTCAAGGTTGTCTAGTTAAAGACCCTGACGGACACGCAATATTATTGATTATGGAATAAGTAGTTGTGCAAAATAAATTATTCATTTAGTTTGGTAGGGTGCGTTATGGACGAAGCGTCCTAACGCACCGCCAGAGATTTGTGGTGCGTTAGCCTGCGGCGTAACACACCCTACTGGACTGACACAGCTAAAATAGTGCATAAATTTCCTCTAATATCTCTGTGTTCTCTGCGCCTCTGCGGTAGCCTGCGGCAAGCCGCTTACGCGTCTACGTTAATCCAAAATTTTAGCCTTGCCACGCCACTACAAAACTTTATAAATAGGCTCTCAAGATTTGATAGTAATAAGTAATAATTTACCATCCAAAAATTAAGGCATCCAGTGAATAAGCACCAGGGCCAAAAACAGCGATCGCAATCAGCATCACGCAATACATTAAAGCTTTTTCCCAACTTGGCGGTTCGCCTTTTCCTAAAGGGCCTTTGTACTGGTCTTCGGGAATTAAGTAAGGGTCTGTCGCCACAAAGGGCTTACCTTCAATTAGATGCAACAATATTGCAAACAACATAGAAGCCAAAATTGGTAAAGTTGCCAAAAGTGTGAGAAATCCCAGGATCAGGAAAAATCCACCACCCAACATTGTCCATGCAGATATAAAGCAAAGAAAGACGGGTGTTTTGATAGACTCAGCCCAGCGGCGTAGATGCATGACTTTGGGATAGCCGTGCATTATGAACAAACCGCCAACGCTAACTCTCAGCAGTAAAAGTGTTAATCCTGGGAGTCCGTCGGGATATGCATGAGCAAGAGAACTTAATAGATATGGGCCGAGGAATGGATCATGAACTGAAGCTAATCCAAAAGTAATTACCTGCGGTAGTACCCATATAGCGTAGACGCGAAGCGGCTTGTCGTTAGACATCGCTACACCTAGCACGAATTGATAAATCATAGTTGCACACCACGGGTATTCAGGTCGATAGCATATAAAGATTTACCTGCACTGATGAAGAGGCGATCGCGTTCTTTCCCACCGAAAGTAAGATTGGCGCATGTTTCCGGTACGAAAATTTTTCCTAAGCGAGTCCCGTCAGGGGTATATACCTGCACGCTGTCTTCAGAACTAGTAAAAATATTGCCCTGTTCATCAACCCGCAATCCGTCTGGTTGTCCTGGTTCGATGACTGCAAACACACACCCATTTTTTGCCCATCGACCATCTACGACCTCATAGACGCGAATATGATGAGGCCCACCTGGAATATTAAACGCAGCTGTATCTGAAACATAAAGCAGACTTTCGTCTGGACTGAAAGCTAGTCCGTTAGGTCGTACCATATCCGTTACTACAGGATAAATCTCATCTGTTGCTGGGTCAAAGCGATACACATAACTTCCCGGTTGTTCTTGTTCGCCACCGTATCCTTGGTTTGGCTCGGTGATACCATAGGGCGGATCAGTAAACCAAATCGTACCATCGCTTTTGACTACCAAATCGTTGGGACTGTTAAGGCGTTTGCCTTGGTAGCGATCGACTAAAACTTTCCATTCACCATCGTGTTCGCGGCGGATGATAGCACGCAAACCCGATGAACACGCAACCAGACGACCCTCCAAGTCGCGGTAATTACCACTTTGATAATCAGATGGGTCACGTAGGACGGTCACGTTGTCTGTGAGACTCCACCGCAACAGACGATTGCCATGAGCATCACTCCAGATAACACTGTCGTCTTCGTGGATGTAAACAGGCCCTTCGCTATGAACTGCGCCGTTAGCAAGTTTTTGGACTGAAGCCCCTAGGGGTACTAATGCACACATGCGATCGTCATAAATCTCAATGGCCTCAGCCATGGGAATCTCCTGTTATCTAACTTGGTGGCTGTCAATAAATAGCAGGTTAAAGTTAATACCCAATTGCTAGAAGATTAAACTTGTTTTTTGAGGAAAAATATATTTTATCTAACATGAATTATTGTTTGATTAATTTTTAATTACCTCAATCTATAGATAGAAATGATGTTAGAAAATGCTTTGAGTCTGAAATATATTTAAATATTATTGAAAACTAAGATTAATAGCTTTAGTTTATTTTTTATTCATTCTTAGAGGATGTCTGAAAAGTATCGTTATTAACATCAAAGCTTTAAAAACCTAACCCCCCTAACCCCCCTAACCCCCCTAACCCCCCTTCCCTTGTAGGCAAGAGGAGTTTCAAAGCCTCTCTCCGTTTCGGGGAGAGGTTTGGAGAGGGGTTATTAGTATATTTTTCGACTTTTCAGACATCCTTTTATACGTGCATAATACAAATAATATATATGAAAAATGAAATTAAAATGAAATCATTCCCTCTCTTACGGTAGAAAAAATACTAATCCATTAGGCGGAAGCAATATTGTAATTAAAGTTTTACTTTAAGTAAAGGAATCTATCTTGAGAGCTATTTAGCCATTTCAAAAACTTAAAAACTGGCTTCAACTATTGCCAAATTACTTTGCATAAAACGTCAGAGTGAGACTTAATCACTCGGAATAAGTATACAATTATGACGAGCATCACGGAACATTACGACATTATCATTATCGGTACGGGAGCGGGTGGAGGGACACTAGCTCACCGTCTTGCATCCACAGGTAAGAGAATTTTGGTATTAGAAAGAGGCGACTTTTTACCGAGAGAGAAAGCTAATTGGAGTCCACAAGAAGTCTATCAAAAACATCGTTATCATACTGATGAAGAATGGTATGACAAAGAAGGCAAAGCCTTTAAACCTCAAACAGGTTACTGGGTTGGTGGCAATACTAAACTTTATGGTGCAGCCTTGGTTAGATTACGAGAGCGAGATTTTGAAAAGGTAATTCATAAAGACGGGATTTCTCCAGAATGGCCTTTGAAATATCCAGACTTTGAGCCTTACTACACCCAAGCAGAAAAGCTGTATGATGTGCATGGTAAAGAAGGAGAAGACCCAACCGAACCACCTCGCAGCGAGCCATATCCTTATCCGCCAGTCAGCCATGAGCCGGATATGCAGTCTGTTGCTGATGGTATCCGTGAACTAGGTTATTACCCATTTCATCTACCGCTAGCATTAAAACTCAATGAAAGCGATCGCATAAATAGTCCCTGCATTCGCTGCGATACCTTTGACGGATACCCATGTCTGGTACACGCCAAAGCTGATGCTGATGTGAATGCTATTCGTCCTACTCGTGAAAAGTATAGCAATTTCACTCTTTTGACTAATGCCAAAGTCTTGCGGTTGCATACCAGTGAGTCAGGACGAGAGGTAACGAAGGTAGAAACTGAAATAGCTGAAAACAAGCATTGGTTTACAGGCGATATTGTGGTGGTTGCTTGTGGTTCTGTTAACTCAGCTGCTTTGTTGTTACGTTCTGCTAACGATAAACATCCCAATGGATTGGCAAACAGTTCCGATCAAGTGGGACGGAATTTTATGAAACAGTTGGAAACGGCTATAGTTTCCATACATTTAGAGGTGAATCAAGCTAAGTTTCAAAAAACCATCGCTGTTAATGATTTTTACTGGGGAGAGCCGGATTTTCCTTATCCCATGGGTATGGTGCAGAATACAGGTAATGTTCTAGCTGATATGATTCCCGCTGAAGCGCCGCCGCTGATGGCTCCGTTAATTAAGCTAATTCCTCATTATGAGCGCCATTTACTTGCTGAACGTTCAGTTGGTTGGTGGTTGCAGACAGAAGATTTACCAGACCCAAATAATCGGATTCGTGTAGTAGGTGATAAAATTCATGTTGACTATACACCTAATAATATTGAAGCAAGCGATCGCTTAATCCATCGTTGGACATCTGTACTCAAGTCAATCCCGCGTTCTGCTCAACACGTACTGCCATTTAGCATTTATCCCCGCACTCACATACCAGAACAAGCAGTAGCTCATCAATGCGGTAGTTGTCGATTTGGCACAGACCCCAAAACCTCAGTCCTTGACCTCAATTGTCGTACCCATGATGTCGATAATCTTTACGTGGTAGATAGTAGTTTCTTTCCATCAAACTCTGGCGTTAATCCCACGTTAACGATTATGGCCAATGCCTTGCGTGTAGGCGATAGCATAGCTGAACGATTAAAGTAAAAAGCTATGAAACCACAGGCATCACGGGATTCATTGATTAATTTGCTCTTGCCCCTTGCACTGATTTTAGGGTTAGTTCTGCTGTTGAGTTTGAATGTAGAAGGCACAGGGGAGGCTAAAGAAACTACTCCTTTAGAGACATGGCTGAAATTGATTGTTGGTTATTTAGCAGCAGGGACAGAAATTGCCGCCGCAGTTGTGATTGGCGGAGCAGTGATCCGAGGTATTGCAGCCTATTTGCGGTTGTTGTTCTCTCGCTCCAAACAACATTTTGATGCTACAGAAGCAGTTCGTTTGCAATTAGGACGAGTGCTGGCATTGGGGTTGGAATTTACTGTCGCCAGTGATATTTTACGGACAGCAGTAGCACCAACTCGCCAGGATATTTTAAATTTAGGAGCGATTGTGCTGCTGCGAACCTTGCTGAATTATTTCTTAGAGCGCGAGATTCAGCAGGGAGAACAACGCCGTTTGCCAGAGTCGGAACTTGATAGGAGTATACGATGAAAGGCCATCGTTCCAGCTTAAAGCCTTTGAAAGGTGTAGAGCGATCGCTCCGCAACCGCCTCAATTGGAAAGGTGAGTTGGCATTAGCTACTGCTCCGACATTAGTCATATTGTCCGTGTTTGCCCTAGTGGAGGTACTAACCCGTCAGCGTTTGTTGTTTGCGTCCCTGGCTTCTAGTGCCTTTCTGATTTATCTCGATCCCCAACACGGTACAAATACGGTGCGAACTCTAGTTATTTCCCAAATGATGGCAGCTAGCATCGGTTTTGTCACATACATGCTGTTAGGTTCGGGTTATCTATCTGGAGCAACTGCAATGATCATCACAATCGTGCTGATGATCCTGTTAGATGTGATGCATCCTCCAGCCGTTGCCACATCCTTAAGCTTTGCCTTAAAAGCTGGCAATGAAAACAACTTAGTTATGTTTGGTCTGGCTGTAGGCATCACTGCCCTGTTGGTTGGACTAGAACGCTTTGCTCTGTGGCTTCTGGTATACCTGAGCCAGAAGTAGTTCTATGTTGATCTATGCAAACACAGTCTAATTCCAGGAGAGATAGATGAACAACGAAGAATACCCTACTTCTAACTTAGAAAATGAAAATCAAACCTCCCCAAATGCTCATCCTCTAGTGACAGGATTGGGAGCAGCCGGAGGTGGAATTGCTGGAGCCGCACTAGGTCGCTCGATTGGTGGTAAAGTTGGTGGTGTAATTGGTGGAGTTGCAGGAGCTATTGCTGGTGGAGTTGCAGCCAATGAACTGGCTGTTTACACTGAAGAGTTCGTTGAAGAACTCCAGCCAACAGTTGGATTGGGATTAGGAGCCGATCGCAAACCAATTGAACTACCCCCTCATTACAGTTGGGAAGAACTAAAGGCACTATCAAAACCTCAAGGTGGAGAAATCCAACTCAACATCAACCAGCAATTCTAAATCGGCAAAGAAGAATTATTGCTTTTGTAAAGAATAAGACTTTTAGTAGATGTAAATTGCTCCAGTGCGATTGATAGCAAGTGAGCCATCTCCAGGTGTATCACTGGCAAGTTGGCGAACTTTTACAATAGTCGTGTTGCCAACTTTAGTCACGTGATACCTTAAAGAAGCTTCTTGTTGAGACGGATAAATTAAGACATCAGTTGGTAGAGAAATATAACTCATTTCAGCAACATTGCCTGGTAGTAATGTCTTGGCTGAATCAGTTGTCAGGCCATATTGCAAAGGAATATGAGTCTGGTTAATAACCTCTACTTGTAATGGTTGATGCGGATTGATTCGTGCTACGGGTTGCCAGAAGCCAAAGTGAAATGTTCTTGCTACTTTGAGTTCAGCAGCATGAACTTGCATAGGCACAGCAAGGCTAACAGCAGTAATGGTTCCTAACACAACTGCAATGAATTTGAATTGCATAAATATCTCCTTCAAGAATATTTTTGGTGATTGCAAGTTTGTGAGTATTGTGCTGAAGTTTGAGGTGGTCGGTGGCAATTGTGCGATCACTGACCGTGGGCGCTGGATTTATACTGTTAGGTGCGTAGGCATCCAGCTGGACGCTCTAGTTTTGTCTACTGAATGCCCACAGTTAAGGTGTAGTTGATAGGATAGGGCTTTGGATTATCTACTTGAATGTGATAATCCTCGGTCTTTGGGAGACGACCGTACCAAGATTGAGTGTGAAGCTTGCTGCCATTTTCAAGTAATGTGCCATCAACTCCATAAAGTGTCAGCCAAGAAGTATTTGCTCCTGGTGAATTGACATTCACCGACATTAACTGGAAAGCCCTAGCATTTGCCAAATAAAAGCGGGAAGTGTGGGGGAGAAGAGTACCACTAATGACTTCAGAAGTGGCTCCAGGAGCAAATTGGATACGTTGTCCAGTAATTTGTGGAGTATTAGGAGCGATCGCAATTCTCAAGTTGTAGTCAACTCCAGCTGGTTTGAGTGCTTCAATATAATAATCCTGAGTTTTTGGCAAACGACCGCGCCAACTTGTTAACTCTTGAGGCGCAACAATTAAGCGTGTACCATCAGCGCCAGTCATGGTCAAATAGACGCGAGATTGAGATGAATCCGCTTCGATAGTCATCAATTGGTTGGCATTAGCCCTAAGTACATAGCGAACTGGGTAATAGTTTTTGTTGTGATATACCACTGTTGAAGTAGCACCAGGCGCAAACTCAATGCGTTGTGTTTGATATCCCGCGGGTACTGTGCGAGCAGCAGCAGGACGGTTTGGTAATACCATTACGCCTGCGATTCCTAAACCAATCATGCTAGAGCAAATTAGACTGCTAAGTGTACTTTTCATCATATTTTCCTTGATTGTGAAGGTTTTCTCGTTGATAGAAAGACCTGTTTCCAAAAAGAAGCGATAAGATCAATAGATTGGGTAACGGCGCAATACTTCACACCTTTACTTGCTCAGAATTCAAGCAAGTGCCTTGGTTGCCAATTTATCAGATGTTTGCTGTTGGTGCTGAGTAAGATAACACTGAGCGCGAAAGCGTAACTCCATCAACTGCTCATATAAAGGATTAAGCTGACATAAAGGTGGAATGTGAGCGATCGCCTGATTGAAAAATCTGATGTCTCTGGCAAATGGACAAGTAGCTGGAATGAGTTTGCATAATAATTGTGCTTGTTTATAATCACAAATTACGATGCTGTTCAGTTTTTCGCGGATTGGGTTTAGTAACTCTAATTTCTGTATGTTCATAGTGATTCTCTTTGAATTTAGTTAACCAGTCATTGTTGTGCCAAAAATTAATGCATACTCCTATATTATTCAGGCAAGCTTATTGATTAGTTTCGGCTTTTCCAAGAAATTTTGATTGTCTACACTAATCTATTTTCAGATAACAATCCATTGGCATACCAATTTATTATCTACAATAGTCCAGTGGGCAATTAATTTATCATTTTTAACTAATCTGGTACAAACAGGGCGAACAATAGTTTGTTGAGAATCGGTCAAATTTAGAGAATTCATCGTTTCACTCCATGAATTTCTGTGGTTAACAAAATATTTTTGGGAAATGTGGATGGTGTAAAATTGAAAGCCTTTGTTACTACCATCCATTCAGCATTTAATTTCACAATTAAGAATTTTTAGAATTGGTAGCCAACACCAAATTGAAAACTAACAGCATCGGCGTTACTATTTTCATAAGCATTGAAACCCAATTTGGCATCACCAAAAGCAACTACATTCTTACTCAGATAAGTTTCTACACCACTATCGAGTACAACTGAATTGCGATTACCTATAGGAGTATCATCTCCTTTTTTGCCGATGAAGGAGTAGCCAGCACCTGCATAGAGATTGGTATTTTTGGCAATTGGTATATCGTAAGTAATCGTTGGTATTGTTGCGGTTGTTTTATTGTCGAAGAGGAATGAGCCACGAACTGAAACAGGTGTACGAGGTATAGCAACACGACCTTGGATATCGCCACCCAATTGAGCATTATCTCTATCATGTCCACCACTAGTAACACCTGGGGCAATACCAATGCCAATATAGTCACCTGCCATACCTTGTGGAACTGAAGCCGCAGCCGCAGATTTGGCAAATGAGAAAGTCATTGTGCCAGCAATCCCAAGGGAAAGCATACCAGTTAATAAAGGTAATTTGGGATTTTTAATTAAAGTTGTCATCTTCTTTTCTCCTCATTCTTTAGAACTAATAAAACTTGATGTTTTGGTTTTCCAAAACAGTTAACTTTGTATATTTACAGTTTCTAGTTTTTTCAGAGAAGCGTGGGTGAAGAAGGATAAGTTAGTGATTAATTTAAAAATAACTTAGCAACGATTTATAAAGTACTGGCGTGGTAAGACTAAAGTTGTGCATTAGTCTTGCCACGCCAGCAGTAGTGTGACCGGACTAAAATAGTGCATTAACGTAGACGCGTAAGCGGCTTGCCGCAGGCTACCACAGAGACGCAGAGAACACAGAGATATTAGAAGAAATTTATGCACTATTTTAGTCCGGTCGTGCTAGTAGGGTGTGTTATGCCGCAGGCTAACGCACCGATAAATATGGTATCTTGTGGCTAATTCTTACTCTCTCAAACTGCCAAAACCAGCCCATAGCTGACTTTATTAATTACGAATTACGAATTGATATTGCCTGGAAATGACTTAAAAAATGGCTTGTATTTTGTATACCCATAAAGTGAATTTATATCTATTTATTTTCTCTTATCAAAATTATCAACTGGAAAAAATTTGAATTGTTGAACTGCGGAACTGACTAGACCTCTTGCAAAAGTCTCCATTTTTAACTCTTTCTCTGTGCCTCTGCGGCTCTGCGTGAGGTAAAAAATTATTTATGCAAGAAGTCTACTATAGACCTATGAGCTTTTTATGAAATAGGTTCAGCAGGTGGGGGAAAAATCTCAATGCCATGCTTAGGAGCTACATTCAGAATCTTTTCTATGTCGATGGGATTTAGAGGTGATCCAGAAACAACCTGATTTACTGGTTTCCCAACTTCTGCAATAAATTTCTCAAATCCAGATGGTGTTAGCCAAACGAGCATCTTTACAGGTAAAGAAGTTTTGTTAGTAAATTGATGTACTTGCCCTTTAGGAGAATGAAGAAACATTCCAGAGGTAGCTATGATTTTCTCCCCATCTAGATGAAATTCTAATTCTCCTTCTAGTATGTAAAAAGATTCATTTTCCCACGAATGCCGATGAGGTGGCGCTCCACCCCCTTGTGGTGCAATCACTACTTCACAGAAGGTATAAACCTCTGCTGTTTCTTCGCCTACTGCTTTGAAGGTGTATAGATCCTCTGCAAACCAGTAAGAAGTCCCTTGACCGGGTGGTTGTAGCAAACCAGTTTGTTGAATAGTCATTCAAATTCTCCTAATTATATGAATTGCATTTATTATTAGTCCTTTGATGATTGAGGGACAATAAATGTCCCCCAATGATTGTGCAAATTCAATGTGTTTTAGCTGAATAGTGACTAATTCTGAACTAATGCAGCCCAAGTATTTGCACCAACAATGCCATCTACTGTCAGCCCCATTGCTTGTTGAAAGTTCTCAACAGCAGTAACAGTTTCATCCAGAAAATTGCCAGTCACAGGTAAGTTTGTTCCATCGGGCAAAGTACCATATCCTTCTAAGATTAGAAGCTGTTGCAAAATAGCTACTGTCAAGCTAGAGTACATTGGTTTTTGAAGCTGTAGCAGATCATCGCTAAGATTTGCGATCGCAGTTTTAGTAACAGTAGTCATGAATGTCTTCCTTTTTTTTAATGAATCTTAATTATGGGTGAGTCAGTAACTCAGCACCACTAATATTGAGTTTCTTATTTGCAAGGATATTTGAGGGTGAAGAAAGATAAGTTAGCGGCTAAGATAAAAAACTTATGATATCAGGGGCTAATTAGATGGCCTGTTCCCTATTCCCTGCCACCGTTGCGGGCTTGGTCAATGACTTGAGAATGATTTAATATTGGTATATTAATCAATTTGTGAATGAAGAAGGGGAAGGGAAAAGGGGAAGGGAAACCCGTATTTAAAAATAGGGGTTTCAAGTATGGTAATACAGCTTGCCGACCGTAGGTGGTAATGCCAATCAATGCTTTTTGAGATTTTCTACTCATCTAAATACCAATTCGTAATTCGTAATTAAGATTCGTCAGATTTAATCAGGTTTGCTGGTTGGAATCTGTTGCGTTGTTTTGGAGAATTGGTATGATACTTTTTTCAAGGATTTTGCAGAAATTTTTGTTTAATCTTACCTTATTTGAGCATTTGATCTAGCAGTTTTCTAGCAGGTTGTGCTTTAGCCAAGGCTGCTTGATGATCACTATAAGCACGAACAAGACGAGAAAGACCACTCACACCTGACTTGAGTTGCTCAAGGTCTTCACCACTAGCGAGTTCCCCATCAAGCATTCGTCCGATTAAAGGTTTGATGTCGCCGACTTCTTGCCGGACTTTTTGCAACTTTTCTACAGAACTCAGTAAAGTTTTAAGTGAGTTCAAGATGTCGTCAATATCTTGGGCGTCTTCTACTGGTTCAGACCCATCTTTAGTTGTTGCTGTCTCTTCAATGTCTGAAACCGTAGGCAATTCTTGTGCAGACGTTTCAGTTTTCACCCCGTTTGACCGTGCCATCAACGCTTCCTCAAAAATTTTCTTAAGTGTAGCGCTTATCTGCGGATTGTGGGACTGAGCGGGGGGATAGGGAGCAGGGGGGCAGGGGTGCGGGGGAGATAGGGGGGATGAGGGGGATGAGGGAGAAATTCTTTTTCCTATGTCCCATGCCCCATGCCCGAATGGCACTAAGTTTAGTTTTATCTGTTGAGGCAAGCTGGGGGAGCTGGGGAAGCGGGGGGTGCTGGGGGAGACAAAGACATCAATACATTACCGTAGTGCAAAGTCATAAAAAATACTCTTTTCTCCCCCAGCCTCCCCAGCCTCCCCAGCCTCCCCAGCTTTTCTTAGTGACATTCCCCCATGCCCCATTGCCCCATTGCCCCACTCCCTTTGGTCGTGGGGGCCCCGAGTTCCCCATTCCTTTTTCCTACAAATCGAGCGATCGCTTTTTTCTAATGCTGTATTGGTTTTCAAGTAATCTTGCATGAGAGTGCAACCATAAGCAAGTGCATCTAGGTTCAGAATTCGCTGCAAATTCCATATAATCAATGTGTTGTCATCACCTCCTGAAACTAGTAAAGTGCCGTCGCGGCTAATGGCAATTTTCCTGATGGCTGCGGTATGTCCTTTGAGGGTGGTTAGTTCTGTACCATCCAGTTTCCAAAGTTTGATAGTAGTGTCTACGCTGCCAGAAGCAACTATTTTGCCATCGGGACTAAACGCTACTCCCCAAATGCCAGCTGTATGTCCAGTGAGTGTTTTCAGCAACTTGCCCCTTCGGGGTGACGCTCCTGCGTCGCTAACGCTGGCGCTAACGCCAGTCGCCTGCGGAGGGTATCCCTCCTTCAGCGCTGGCTCACCTTCAACTGTCCACAGTTTAACGGTATTGTCGGCACTTGCAGAAGCTACCATTTTACTGTCTTGGCTAAAGGCAACTCTCCACACTGTCGCCGAGTGTCCTACAAGAGTTCTCAACAATTTTCCTTCAAGCGTCCACAGTTTAACGGTACCATCGCCGCTGGCTGAGGCAACGAGCCGACCATCTGGACTAAATGCAACTTGCCAGACTTGGGCTGTATGTCCAGTGAGAATCTGCGGTGCAGGTTGGCTACGCTTCCATATTTGAGCAATTCTGTCAACATTAGCGATCGCGATCGTTTGACCATCTGGACTCAATGCGGCTGCTGTGATTTTGCCGTAAGCATCTTTGTAACTGGCAACAGTAGTGCCATCTCGCCGCTGGATTTTTACCGTATCATCGTAGCTGGCAAGAGCAATTAACTTGCCGTCTTGACTGAATGAAATGTCAAAAACTGTGCCCCCACCGGTCAAAGTTTTGAGCAATTTACCTTGGCGATTCCAAAGTTTAGCGGTGTTTTCGTGGCTAGCTGTGGCGATGATGGAACTTTGGTCGGTGATAGCTATTGACCAAATCCCCGCTTTATGGGCAACGATTGACTTTTGGAATGGATTTTGACTTTGCCAGAGTCTGACAACGTTTTCTGCACCTGCCGAAGCAATAAAACTGCTGTCTTTGCTCCAACTCACTCCCCAAACAGATGCAGTATGTCCTTTAAGCGTCCTCTGTTCTGTACCATCAATGTGCCAAAGTTTTATCGTTTTGTCCTGACTCGCCGAGGCAATTGTTTGACCATCGGGACTAAAGGCGACTCCTTGAATTCCGGCACTGTGACCTTTAAGAGTTTGATACTGGCTGTATTTACCTGTGCTGTCTCGCTGCCAAAGTTTGACGGTTGTGTCTTCACTCGATGAAGCAATCATCTGACCGTCAGGGCTGAAAGCTACTCCCATAACCCAAGCACTGTGACCTTTGAGAGTTTGGAGTAAGTTGGCGTTTTGCCAGCCTGAAGTGTCTCGTTTCCAAAGTTTTACTGTTTTGTCTATATTTGCAGCAGCAACGATTTGACCATCAGGACTAAAGGCGACTCCCAAGAACCCCTCGCTGTCACTTGGAAACGTGTTGAGTAAAGTACCGTCTCGCTTCCAGATTTTCACCGTTTTATCCCAACTGGCAGAGGCGAGGAATTGACCATCGGGACTAAAGGCTACTCCCCACACCGAAGCAGTGTGACCTTTGAAAGTGTTAACCACAGTGCCATCTCGCCTCCAGAGTTTAATTGTGCCATCTTCACCTGCTGAGGCGAGTATTTGACCGTCAGGGCTAAAATGGACTACCCTAACTGCTTTTTTATGACCTTTGAGAGTTGCAATTTGTGTACCATCACGTCGCCACAGCTTGATGGTTTGATCCATACTTGCTGAGGCAATTAAAGAACTATCAGGACTAACATCTACTGCTAAAACAGCTGCTGTATGACCAGAAAAACGGTTGTACTCATCTGCTCCATAAACAGCTTGCTCTAAGACATTCTCTACCTGACGCTGAATATTGATGTTTGGTTTACCTAGTTTTTGCAGTTTATGTTTAGCTTTAATTGCCTCAATGAGGGCATCTAATCTGCGATTTGAGGTAAACAATCCCTCTGATGAAGATACAAGTGCTTTAATTTCGCTGCTTTTGGCTTGAATTTCGCTTTCGTTGGCTTGGTGGTAGAGAATAAAACTCCCTATGCCCAATGCCGTAGAAACGAGCAATCCGATACATACTGCAATTAAAAGCAATCTTTGGAATTTAGCAGTTTGTTTTTCTTGTGCTAGCCGTGCTTCTACTTCTAGTGCCCGTGCTGCTTCTAATGCTGTTTGCACTTGGCGCTGTTCGTATTCTTGACTAGCGGCTAAAAATTGATAATCTAAATTGCTGAGACTTTTGCCCTGTGCCCACTGTTGAGTATCTTTAAGAGCCTTTCCGCGCAACAGACGCGATTCGTCTTGATAGCCTGATGCTACCCATGCATTGAATGTTTGCGAGTAAGGACGGAGATTATCTAACTGTCTGATTACCCATTCAGCATTGAAAACACTTTCATAGATGGGATTTTTAATTTTGAGGTAGCCGTTGTGTTTCTTGACTAAACCAGATAACAATAGTTCTGTCTGTTCTCGACTATCATCAGTTGGTACACCAGATGTTTGATTTGACTGTGCTTGCAGTATTTGTTGATAAAGTCCTAGCAAGCGTCCGGCTCGGTGTTCGTAAAAAAGTAGGCGATCTCTGATGGTGCGGAGGTGTTCGGGTTCATCTTGAGATTCCCAATGTTGGATAATGCGGGACTTGATTAATTGCTCTACCCAAAACCCCTCAGCACCAGGGGGTATGGTAATCATTTCTGTAGAACTTTCTAGGGCAACTTGCACAACTAACTGGCAGAGTTTTTGTGTGAGAAACGGTTGTCCTCCTGTCCAGCGGATAATTTCTTGCAAGACTACTGTTGGTTGGCTGATGATTTGCTCTAAGCCTTTGAGCAAGGGTGTGGCTTCGTGGAGTTGAAAGCCATATAATTCAATGGCTTGCCCAATATTAAAAGGTGTGCGACGTTTATCTGCGATTAAATCAGATGGGCTGACTACGCCAAATAGTGCAAAACCCAGACGGTTGAAATCTGGGTTGTATGCCTGCTGGTTATAGCATTGACGAATCCAAGCAAAAAAGTCGTTGATGGGAAAGTTTAAACTCAGTAAGCTATCTATCTCATCAATAAAGATAAATATGCGATCGCTCTCTACTTCTTTGAGCAATACCTGTTCTACGAATTGATGCAGTCGTTGTACAGGAGCAAGTTCTGCTTGTTGCTCCCACCATTGTTTAAAATTGACCCGCTCTCCTAAATTGAACTCGTAAAATAAACTGACAATGATACCCTTGTACCATTGCACAGGTGTAGTTGACTCACTACCTAATCTGGTTACATCTAAGTAAACACAGGCGTAACCTTCTTTTTCTAGGCGATGCCTTGTGCGCTGTAGTAGAGATGACTTGCCCATCTGGCGGCTGTTTAAGACGTAACAAAAATTCCCAGCTTTTAGTCCAGTATAAAGTTGTTCGTCTGCTTGACGGACGACGTAGTTAGGATCATCACCTCCAAGGCTGCCGCCAACCTGATATCTCATATGAAAATCTTTGATTAAAAATGGCGGAATTTTTCCAAATTATATTTTGGCATATAAGTATTATTTTTTCGTTAATATGTACCCATTTTTTTATTTCTTCAAAGCTAAATATTACATTATGTAAATATTTGTATTCTCTGGAAATATCAGAACATTTCTAGTTCTTGCTAATTGATTTTTACGGCATCTATGTAATTATCAATTCCCCATCTCGGACGTGAGATTAAAATTGGGCTTCATTTTGCATACAAACAAACCTTGCTGAATCAGGTTGCAAAACCGTTGATCTTATATTAGTCCCACTAAGCAACAATAGTTGGTTTTGCTGAGGCAGTACATTGCTTCCAACATTTGTACAGTCAGGCTTTCTCTCATGAAGTGCAGCTAGCGTGTAACTTCTAGTAGTTGGGCAAGGTGCAAGATATCAGTTCAACCAAACTGATGAGCTTAACTGTCTTAATTGTCTTAACTGTCTTAACTGTCTGCTTTTTTTAGAATTTTTTTTGATTAAAAATCTTTTTAGGTATTGCTTTTGATATATATCTTTTGATAGATTATGCATAAGTGTGAAAAATCCAAAAAAATAGCCACAATCCAGAAATAAAAACTGTGATTTTCAGAAGCAGCCACCTGGAAATACAGCTTCAAAAAATTCTGGATAGAGGCTAATTTTAATGACAAATTAGGAAAATTAATTTTTGTTAGAGAAAAAACAGAGGAATTAATTTCCAACAGATTTGAGCATAGGTGATATAGCCCTCAGCAAAGAAACAGATTACGGGGGAGTAAAAAAGTTAGGTGAGAGGGATTTGACAGTTCTGTTGATTAATGGCTATTTATCGAAAAGTAGGTGGACATAGTTAAATTTCAGATGAAGACTAGAAAAACCCTTTCATCAGAAAGCTTTTTCCTGCTTGATTCTGCGTTTTGAGTCCTTGCTTCTACTTAATTGTTTTGCAAAATAAACGCGGTAGAGTTCGCACCGTGGTTTGATGCGATCGCCATCATAAGCTATCAATCCCAGGCTATCGAGCTTATAAACCTCAATGGGATCAAGATAAATACTTTGGTTTGCTGTGACAACTTGAGTATATGCCTCCAACAAGCTGGGGTTTTCTTGCAGTTGTGTCCAGTATCGCCATAGATGCTGTCGATAGATTCCACCGTTAGCGATCGCTTCCTGTAAGAGTTTTTCTAGGGTCATCCCTTGACAGGCCAGATAATACAGAGCAATCCGAATCAGCGCTGGATGTCCACCCACAACAGACATCAATTGGCTAGCCTCTGTACGAGAGTTCCATTTTAGTCCATGCCGACGAGCTAATTCTTGTACCTGTTCGTGACTGAACTCGCTAAGACGCAATGGTAATCCAATATTGAACGGAGAGCGGTTGATGTCTAAAGAAATATGGACTTCTGTAGAGTAAACAATCACTAGTCTGAGTTTCTGCCAATTACTATCCTGATGTGCTTCTTCGTGCCACGATCGCAACAAAGGAAAAAACTCTTGAGTAATTTTGGGATATTCAAATAAACGGTCAATTCGCTCCAACACAACCACTATTGGACGTTGGATTTGTCTGAGCAAGTAGTTTTTCAAGTAGAAACTACAGCTTAACTTACTGCCAATTTCTTCATCCCAGTAGGCATCTAGTTGCGGATCAATGCCTAATTCTGTGGCTAGTCGCCAGCAAAAACTACGGAAAAATTGGTCTAAATTACTCAAACAAAAAGCATCGATTTGATGGCAATCTAATTTGATCGTGTAATATTCTTGTTGGTGGGCAAAAGCTAACAGCCGCACCACCAGAGAACTTTTACCCATTTCTCTGGGAGCATGAATGCGAATTACAGAACCGGGTTGAGTTATTTCTTGATAGGCAATTTCCTCAATGGGTGGACGTTTGATATAAAGGTGAGAATCCAAGGGAACAGGGCCATCTGGGTATGAGCAAGAAAATTCCAAGTTCTGAGGCTTTGGCTTAATAAAGGAGCCTTTAACTATTGATGTCAAAGGATATATTGGTTGATCGTCTGAGTCCAAACTTGAATAGAATGCTTCAATGGTTTCATTCTCTTCTAGTTCAGACTCAATGCTATAGTCTTCCTCAGATAATTCCAGACCAAAAGCGTTAAAGCATAAGTTGAGTGTTCGCCGATCTACACTTGCACTGGAATACCATAACCGATTCAAGGTTTTTGTAGATACCTTGATGCGATCGCTTAACTCATCAAAGCTGAAGCGAACGCCGTTATTCTGCTTAACCTCCACCGCCCGAATTGCCCTCTGTAAGCGCTTCAGTCCCATAGAAGTCAACAAAACTCCCCGTTTACGCGTGGTTTTTGCTTGTTTCATCTCGCTACCTAATTTAACTGAGGAAACCTTTGACTTTTTGTCTGTGGAGCTATCCCTACCGTCAACGACGCCAAATATGGGAGTACCCTTGTTATCTGGTAACAATTCACTAGAGCAACGCTTTTCCATTATGCTGGTATTTTTTTATTAGCGCTTTTGTTAACGATACATCTTAAAATACATTCCTTGACTTGATCAAGCAAGCTTTATTCAGTAAAATTACTGTTTATTTTAGAATTGGAAGTACTTTTCCTACTTTTCTTACCTTTCTTACTTTGGTAGTTAGAGGAACACAGTATTGGGTATGGGGTATGGGGCATTAGTATTTTTTATCTATGATCCCACTTGCTTGACTTGAGCAAAGCTCTATGTTTGCAGTGGTTCCCTCATGCTGCTGTCATTTCACTCCTAAAGCTGACGTGAGTTCGATGACCTTTCCCTCCCGACCTCCCTCGCCTAAATGGAGGAGGAACGAAAAAATAAGGGTTTTACTCCCCTCTCCTACAAGGAGAGGGGCCGGGGGAGAGGTTAAAACAGCACTTGTCGAACTCACTCCTAAAGCTGCACTAACAACCCAAAGCAAAGCCACTTCCTCTACTTGGAGTTTCCCCAAGTGGAAGAAGTGGCGCTTTGGAAAGCAACTCCCTCACGAATTACAAATTACTATTAAGTTGCTCGACATAATTAAATATATAGCTATCGCCAGTAGTGTTAGGACATCAACAGATGATAAAACCTAGACACAAAAAGACTTTTCACCCAGTACCCAGTCCCTAGTCCCTAGTCCCCAGTCCCTAGCTATAAAATATCAATCAGAAAAACCCACTTATCACAAGGCTTTTCCCTCCTGTCCTTTGGGTGACGCTCGTTTTTCGGGCTTCCCTACCGCTGCTGCTTAAACATCTCCACAATACTTTGTCGCAATCAGTTTATTGTTTTTGTATACTAGAACTCTGCCATAAGCGTTATCCTTAATAGCAACATAAAGATAATTTTTGTTTCTAAACCTGTACAGTGTATCGCCATTGGGCTTACGTTCTACTGTACCCCCATTGATTGCAAGATCGGGACGTTGATGATTAGTAGGAATGTTGTAGGCTTCATAACGAAGCTTCTTATTATCTAGACGAGAAACTTCAACAATTACGCCTTCAGCACTACAGGCAAAAACTAGTCCAGAAGCGAGAGCAGATGAAGGTATCCCTACTGTTGCAGTTAATATAGAAGCTGTTGCTGTAGCTAAGATTGCCCAAGAGGGCTTCATTTGTCTTTGATTTAAGCTTTTCATGATTATGGTCTGCTGTGTGAATACACTTGGCTACAAATTCCAGTTGGCGTTTTTCGGATTTTTGTAGAGAATCGCCACATAAAGAAATCAGGACTCTGGAATTCAAAGCGCTATCTGCTATAGACCAATTATTTTTTAGTTGGTAATTTCATATAGTGCATAATAATTAATTGTTAATTACATGCACTATAGGACTCCTATTTGATTTTTGAAAAAAATCAGTACACTTTAAAGAGCGTTCTCTCCTGTTCCCTCCCTAAATATAGCGGTTCTCAAACTAGTGAGGTACAATTTTGACCTCTCTCCAAACCTCTCTCCTAAAAGGAGAGAGGCTTTGAATTGTTCCCCCTTCCCGCTTCGGGAAGGGGGTTAGGGGGTTAGGTCTATTTGCATATCTGTACCTCACCGGATTGAAAATGGCTATAAGTAATTTCAAATATCAAACTGCATTACCATATATCTTGGTTTTTAGCAGTCTACTAATTCAGGTGTTTGATTGAGGATTTGACTACGAATCGAAACGAAATCTAAATATATGGGTGAATCTAGTTTGTCTGGATGAAAAGCAGCGACATTATGGCAATTTTGAAATGCCAATTTGATGCCAAAGTGACGCTCAACTGCTCCACGAATTGCATCTCCACCCATCATCCGTAATAATTGAGCGCGTGCTTGTTCACTTGGGGGTGGAACTGCATGATTTGCCCATTCTTCACCTCTAATTAGACGTTCTGCAAGACCTTCTACAATACCCCAAGCATAAGGTAGTGATTGTTTGATAGTTGCAACAAACTCTTTTTCGTCAACCTTACCTGCTTTGGCTTGTTCAATGAGATGCACACTTACATTTAATGACATTTAGTTTTCCTTGTCGTCAAGTTTGAACGAATGACACAAAAATAATGATAATCATTATCTCAAACTCTGGATGCGATCGCAAACAAAAGTAATATTTACTCTTGCATTTGAGACAATTCAAATCTCAAAAGATGAAGTGGGACAAGTTGGGATATTTGTTAAATGCTAGATTTGGATTTTTTAGCTTGGTGTTGGCTTTGAAATCCCTTGCTATTTCCGTAATGTACAGTTTTGAATTCTACTTGATTCGTGCCAGGGTTGTAGAGAGTATAAGTAGCTTGACCTGGTGTGCGTCCCACATTCCCTACTCCAATGACTTGACGAGGGGTTAGAGTCGCTGTTTGAGGAGACACTTGGTGATCAAGGGTGGTGAGTGTAGTTGTGATGGAACCAGTTTGCAGTTGATATTGAAAAGTTAAACCAGAACGACCGCAGAATAGGTTATTTGCTTGCATTCGCGATAGTCTATCAAGCATTTGAATTGGGGGAGTTTCTGGAGTCAGTTCGTCATCTACACTGACTGTTGAACCATGGATTAATAAACAATCCAATTCAAAAAAACCAAAGTCAAGGTTTCTCAACCATTGTACAGTCTGACGAGAAACACACTCCCACAACATTTGCACAGTATGACCGCCGTATTTTGCCATTAGTTCAGGAGCATCCCCAGTAGCACCTAAACCATGCAGAATCAAACACTGTTCTTCCCACCATCCTTTACAAATCAGGGGTTCTAATTCACCACGTCGAGGCGAGTTCACCCTTTCAACTAGTTGCTCACATTCGTGTGTTGGGCCGACTAAATCACCTAATATATAAAGCGCCTCTACATAACGACCTTGACGTTTAATATCTGCCATCACAGCTTCATAAGCTGCAATATTTCCCTCAATTCCACTCAAAATAGCCCATTTACTCATTTTTGCACTTCCTGGCTATGCCCTATACCCTTTATCTTGTACATACATGAGTTGGGTCATCTGCTCGTTCTGCATACTCCAACCCATGGGCCAAACGCCAAGCAAAAATTGCAGGTAAACCTTTCTCGATAATTGCTGCACAAGTTTTCTGGTAATCATAAGCCACTTCCCGCAGTTTAACTCTTTGAGTCTCTGTGTCGTAAATTACATAAGTAGCATTCGGTTGCCCATGTCGGGGTTCTCCCACTGAACCGACATTCACAATTTGTTTGAGAGGAGATGCAAAGCTAATTTCCCGTGATTCTTCTCCTCTCTTAACGCGCACTTGTAGCTGGCCAGCATCAAGAGTCCGGGCATATGGCACATGAGTATGACCACAAAATAATACATCTGCACCTGTATAAAGTACTCGTTCTAACGCCACAAAAGCATCGAGTTCTGGTAGTAAGTATTCATGGTTGCTATGAGGGCTACCGTGAACAAAAGCGAGATTTCCCTCTAAAAAGGTATGGGGTAAATTGGCTAAGAATTCGCGGTTTTCTGGGTGAATTTCTTTATTAGTCCACTCATGAGCCTGTATTCCTCTTTTTTCTGCTAATAAAGAGGGATAACTACAATCACAAGCATTCAATCCTTCTACAATATCTTCATCCCAACAGCCCGCGCAAGTGGGAATATCTAAAGAACGAATTTGAGCGATGACTGCATTGGGATGTGGGCCATATCCTACTAAATCGCCTACACAAAAGATTTTTTCGCATGAGTGTTGGTCAATATCTAGTAATACAGCATCCAAGGCTTCATAGTTGCCATGAATACATGACATGACGGCTATTTTCACACTGGTTCCCCTTGTAATAAAATCTCTTTTACCTGTTGTTGGTATTGCAAAATGGCAGCGTCAGATAAACAGCAATCTGATAAAGTTTGCCTTAAAGCTGTTTTTTCTAAGTTTTCCCCCACTACTTCTAAACCACTGAAACGCTGGGGTCTACCCTCTAAGTGGCGCGGTAAGTCTAACTCTAGAAAGTCTGTTTGGGGAACACCGGCGACAAAATCACAGTAAATTGACCGACCATCGTTAACGTCAAAAATACCTTTGGCGCGGCTAACGACACCATAAGCTCCGTGGGTGATTTCGTACCAAAATTCCTCTAAACTATTTTCATCAATGACTTCACCATTGCTTATCGCCCGCCATAAAGTTTCAGCACTGCTGGTTTTGGTTGGTGCGCCAGATACAATTTCCTTTGCCCAAGAATGGTATTCAGAGTTGTTGAGATTGGGTGGTAAGACCGCAACGGTATGGTAGGGAAAATTATCTAATAATTGTGCTAATTGTGCGATCGCTCCTAATTCTAGATAAAATCCCCATTCGATGTAAACTCGATCTGCTTGAGGTATTTGGTTGATCAATTCAACTTCTTGACCGTCACCAAAGACTTGCATACCGGGAAATTCAGTAGCTATACGGGTTTGGTCAATGGGAACATTCCCTGTACCTGGGCTAAAATAAATGACTTGGTGAACAGCGGCCATATCTCGTAGCTGTTGGCATACCCAGGTAGTTTTTCCAGACCCAGATGAACCAGCAACAACGGTAATAATTGGTATAGACATAATGTAATGATAATCATTTTTATATAATTTTGAATATAGTAGCAGGAAAATTGCTGACTTGATCCATGCCACTGAGCCGCCCTGAGAGGTTGTTTGAAAAGTGATTGGCTGTGATTTTTATTGCGTTGTTACCCCCCATTATCCCACGCCACTTGCAAAGGCTGTCGGCGGAGCCTTTCGGCAGTCCCCCATCTCGGCAGAAGCCAAGACGGGGGCTGCCTCACCAACGCAGTGGCTCCCCTTGTAAAGGGGGGAAATAAGAAAAATCCGGTTCCCTCCCCTTTACAAGGGGAGGGTTAGGGTGGGGTAAAAACATATTTGATACATCAATCATGACTTTTCAAACATCCTCTGAAGACAAAGGACGGGTGAGGACACCCATCCCACAAAAGACTTCCAATTGAACCATGTAAACTATTAACTAAACTTGGTAATTGCTTAACATTAATTAATCATACCAAACATTCATTAAGTTGTGCGTAAATTTGACTATGATCTAGCTTTCTGCCAATAAAAACGACCTGATTTTTAGGCTGAGTACGCCATTCATCAGCGTGTAAGTTGTAACGCGGGCCGCTCAGTTGAAATATATGGCGTAATTCACTATCGCTAAACCACAAAATACCCTTAGCTCGAAATACATTTTGGGGCATTTCTTCAGTTAAAAAATTCTCAAATTTATGGACATCAAATGGTCTATCAGCTTGGAAAGAAATCGAAACAAATCCATCATTTTCTAAATGATGAGAGTGATGTTCGTGATGATGATGTTCATGATCATGGTCATGATGGTGGTGTTCATGAGCGTGAGTATCTTCTGTATTATCAGTAGTATACTCATCTTTTGGAGTCAACCCCACATCTAAAATTAATGGTAATTCCACCTCTCCATATTGAGTGTGTAGAATTCTCGCACCATATTTAACTTCATGAATATAAGCTTCTACTTCTTGAAGTTTTTCTGGGGTTATAAGGTCTGTTTTATTCAGGAGAATAATATCTCCATAGGTAATTTGTTTTAAAGCTGCTTCACTATCAAAATGGTTTGGGCTAAAAGCCTCAGCGTCTACCACTGTGAGAATTGAGTCAAGGTTAGTTAAATCTCTCAATTCTGTTCCCAAAAATGTTAAGATAATCGGTAGAGGGTCAGCAACACCAGTAGTTTCAATGACCAAATAATCAATACGGTCTTCTCTTTCTAAAACTCGATAAACAGCATCAACTAGACTATCATTGATGGTGCAGCATATACAGCCATTACTCAGTTCGACCATATCTTGGTCTAGAGAAACTAATAATTGGCTATCGATATTAATATCACCAAACTCATTCACTAGAACGGCAACTTTTAAATCTTGTTTATTTTTGAGAATTTGATTGAGCAGTGTAGTTTTACCACTACCTAAAAATCCTGTGATAATAGTCACAGGCATTCCTTGTTTAGGAATCTCAAGACTGGGGTTTGAAGTTGGTGCTGTTAGTTGGGTCATAATCAATTTAATTTTCTGTGGATTCCAAAATGGTTAGCCTGCTTGTACTCTGTTGAAGGTGTGGGAAAGAGCTACACTTGGCTTAACAATAGCAGGGACGATTTTCTCACAAGCCATTCTTGCACCTGATAAATTCCGTGCTGTTGGCCCTACTTGTAAAGCTGCTAAACCACCCATAATAAACAGTTCACAACCAGGCCAACGTAGACAAGTATCTAAAACTGGCAAACCTTTGACGATGGGAATGGGGTAAGCCGCAAGAATGTCCTTTAATAAAGGTTCGGTGGTGACATCAAATTTTGTGCCGGTGGAAAGCCAAATATAATCGCACTCATATTGACTACCATCACTACATTCAACGTGCCAATTTCCAGTTAACCACTGGGCTTTGACTACTTGACAGTTTTCATCCATTCTGATGTTACCATGACGTATCTGTCGGCGGAGTTCGGTAGCGATCGCAGGTGTCATCGAGCCACCATTTCTCGCTTGCTGAATTAGCCTTACTCGTTCTTCCCAATCAGATGCAAAAAAATTTTTCAGATACTTTGGCCCCAACCAACCCGGTTCTGCATCGAACAACTTTTCTGCTAACTGTCGCCGAATCATCAAATGCACTTTCGCACCACGTGAAATGGCACCCAATGCCAAATGTCCACTCGTCAAGCCACCACCCACAATCAAGACTCGCTTACCCATTAATTGCAATTTTCGTAAATCAATAGTTTGTGAGTGGCAAAGTCTATCTTGAGGATATGGTGACTGAATCTGGTTTACCCAATCAGGTATTTGAATTTGAGCGCTACTGGTTGCTAAGACTACCCGCCGTGCAATAACTTGTTGTCCGTCTTGCAAACAAAGGCAAAACCGAGAACGCAAATGATGGGGTAAGGGTTCAATACTCTTGACTGCTAAAGGAATAACTTGCTCTTGCAATTGCCAAACTCGAATCACATCGTGGCAAAAATCCTCAAATAGTTGTGTCCCTGGCAAATCATAGGGGGGAAATAACTCACGAGGACGAGATTGGGCAAATTTCCGTAAAGCGAAGGGGTTGGGGTCTGGATGATGAACTGCGGGGGAACGCAAATGTGGTATTTCTAAAGCTGCAAATTGCTGCTTCCAGCGACTCATCCACCTACCACTGGGGTCAAATATCGAAATTTTACCCCTGATAGACTGCCGTTTTTGCAGTAGATGGGTGGTCAAAGTTAAAGCATGAGGCCCTGCGCCAACAATAGCTAAGTCAATGTTTTTAGTCATTGGTCATTGGTCATTTGTCATTTGTTAAGGGACGATTGTCCCTGTTTCCTTTGCTCCTACCTACAGCAACATCAAAGCTACTTCTTTGGCAAAGTAAGTTAAAATTAAATCTGCACCAGCCCGTTTCATGCTGGTTAAGCTTTCCAAAATTACTTGCTTTTCGTCAATCCATCCCATCTCGGCGGCGGCTTTAATCATGGCATACTCGCCACTGACGTTGTATGCTGCAACTGGTAAATTTGTGGCTGCTTTTACCTGACATATGATGTCTAAGTAAGCTAGGGCAGGCTTGACCATCACGATATCTGCACCTTCGACAATATCCAGTTCCACTTCTTTTAAAGCTTCTCTAGCATTAGCTGCATCCATTTGATAAGTCTGTTTATCACCAAATTTCGGTGCAGAATCTAAAGCATCTCGAAAAGGCCCATAGTAGGCAGAGGCATATTTTGCAGAGTATGCCAAAATTCCGACATTAATATATCCTTCTGCATCTAAAGCCTTGCGAATTGCACCGACTCTACCATCCATCATGTCAGAAGGTGCAACGAAATCTGCCCCCGCGGCTGCTTGGGAAAGTGCCATTTTTACTAGTATTTCTACGGTTTGGTCATTGAGGATAGTGCCTTTTTTATCAACTAAACCATCGTGTCCGTGAGTCGTAAAAGGGTCAAGGGCAACATCGGTAATGACTACAATTTCTGGAACTGCTTGTTTAATGGCTTTGACCGTTTGCTGTACTAATCCCTGTGGGTTGTAACTTTCGGTGCCTGTGTCGTCTTTTTTATTTTCTGGGATGACGGGGAATAGTGCGATCGCATTAATTCCTAACTGAGATACTTGTGCTATTTCTTGAAGCAATAAGTCTAGAGAATATCGATAACACCCTCTCATGGAAGCAATTTCTACTTTTTGTGCTTTACCTTCGGTGACAAACATCGGATAAATCAGGTCATCCACATTCAGAGTCGTTTCTCGCACCATCCGCCGCAGCGTTGCAGTACGACGTAGACGACGAGGACGTTGTAAGGGGTTCAACGGCTTGTCGGTAGTTGAAGAAACAGGCAACATAGAAGTTTTATAGAATGATAATCATTATTATAAACTTGATAGGGATGTCTGGGAAGTAGCGATTATGAATCACCTCTGGTTATCCCCAACGACAGGTGCAGTTGGGGTGAAAAACTTATAATTTGAACTGAAAACTAGGTATTGGGTTATGATGCGCGATGTTCACCAAGGGTTTGGGCGCGGTTTGAATCCCCAGTCCAGTCCCTAGTCACTAAGCTTGGCGTGGCGACAAAGGTTAAGCGTGTCTAGTTTCAGTGCAAAAGGTGCTGATTGGGTGATATTTACTTCTGTATGTGAATCTATGTTGGGTTTGATTGGTTCTCAGTTAGAAATACCTGCTGAAAGTCCTTTTTTTGGTCTAGGTTTAGGTCAGCCGATTTTCACTGTACGTTATGAACAGATGAAGTTATGGGTTGATGCGCCAAAAGTCGTAGGACACAGAGCAAGTGTAGTTAGTTATCGATAAATAAGATGCGTTCGCCCTGGTAGAATGGGGTGATAGCGCTTTTTTAGCTGCCGATTTTTTAACAGCGTATTGATTAAGCTTGAGTATTATCAGTTGAGTTAGATTCTTGCCGCCACTGTTTGAGGATTAGTACTGACCAAAAAATAAATCCTAATATACCTAAGCTAGTGAAGCCGTCAGTCCAGATAAACAGATGCATCTTTGCAGAAAACTGTGATATGGTTCCATAAAAGTAATGTCCAGGACTTGCTAGACCTGTGAATGAATAAATTAATAGGCAGCTATAGGCTAGCCAAAATCTTCGATATTTATACAACCAATACCCACTAATACCTACAACTGTTAAAATCAGCCACGATTGATAAATTGAAGGGGGAGTGATCCAATCTGGTTGCGGATATTGCTCAATGAACAGATAATTATCAGTAAAGTGAATAGCTGTAGAAATAATGCTGGCAATTAGCAGAACTTTCAATAAACTTTGACGTTTGAGTTCAACATTCATAATCAGTTTTTTTTAATTTAAATTAGTTAAATTCTGTGACTGCACGAGTTAAATACTTTATAAAATAGTTTGGACTAATTTTAATGCATACTAACAGTATTACTTAATTTGCAATAGTAATTTAGCTTAAGAAAGTCTAAAGTCTTTAATTAAATATTTGCTACATCTTATTCAGCCTTGATCCCAGCATTTAGAGCTAATTATTAACTCCTATCAAAAAGAAATATTTGTTTACATATTCCCCTTGTTTTAACCTTAATCTTTTCCTTCGACGAAAAGCGGCTTTGGTAATTGGTAATGGGTAATGGGCCAATTACCTATTACCAAATTTCTTGATTTTTCCCTACACCCAATCAGCCACCCCCAATACCCTGCCGTCCCCAGTCCCTTTTACGCAATATTCAGCACTTTGCGTAACAGTACTTGGTCTTCTGACTTGGCTTTTAGGCGACCGTTTTCTACATCTCGAATCCAGCTTTGGCTTTTACCTGTTAACTTTGCCAATTCCCGCTGCGAAAGTTTCAAACTTTTTCGCGCCTGCAAAATCTGTTCGCCAAGCAAATCACCTGTAGTTTTAATCTTTCTTCTGGTTTTGACAGTCCGTCGCTGCTTTTTGGGTGAATCAGAGTTTTGTTGTTCCCATTCTGGTGGTAGTTCAAAGGATAAAATACGGGCATTCATCAGCAGATTCCACTTACCACGAGGGCCTGTATCTGTCAAACGAATTTCACCACCACCGTCATTAATCCAAAATTCCAATGCTTCATCGGGATCTTCGGGAATTCCCATTAACTTTGCCCACAAAGGTTGTATTTCTATGGGGTAAGTTACTGGGTCAAAAATTGGTTTGATGCCATGATGATTGAGAACTTCCAAGTCATTTTCAAATGTTCGCAGTAAACGTTTACGTTCTTCCCGTTGTCTACAAGCAACGTTGACTTTTTCTTCTCCGTAAGCGATGCGTAGTAAGGTAGGAACAGTGATGCGTTGTTCTTTACCCATTTTGGTTTTAAACAGCAACCACAGCATAAGTCTAACTGCTCCTTCATGTTGCTGCCAAATACTCATCACTGTGGTTAACAGTGTTTTAGGTAGATTACCATATTGATAAAATGCTGTTCGCTCTTTACATGCTTGTTTGTTGAGGAAATACTGGGCCCACATGCCTGCTTTGACTTTAAAAGTTAGCCCGACTAAATATTTACACCCCAAATCATCTTCTTGAAAGTGGTGCTGAATATCTACCAAGTGCCACAGGCGGCTATTTTTTACTGAAAAGCCGTTGACTCGTCCTTGTTGGGGCCATTCAATGGAAACGATGAGTGAGCAAACTTGCTGTACAATGTTTTTCATCAGAGCTAGTTTGGCATTTTTGCTCAGGTCTTTGCGTTTCTCCAAGCCTAAATATTTTTCAATTTGCCGTTCATCAATGGAAAACTCTTGTTCCCAAGCTTGATCTGAAGCTGTCGCATGGGCGGCAAATATCAGATGCATACAAGCGGCTCTAATGTCAAGTTGCTCAATTGCTGCTAAGTCACTGACGCGATCGCTAACTTTAAATGGATCTTGGAGGTGAAAAGCGATCGCACCCCTACCTTGCTTGACTTGTCGCCCGTAACATAAATAACCTTGTTCATCGATTTCCCAATTTAAAGATGTGCGCTGTGCTAATACGTTGCAAGCTTCCCAAATCACTATTGCACTTGCAAATGGGTTATTCTTCCCATTAGAAAATAAATCCGGGCTGGTAGCGTCTCTCGGTTCAACTTTACATCTCCCCTTTTTCGCCTGCCACGGCATGGGAGAATTAGTAGGACAAGCAATTACACATTGCGGTTCAGAATAATAGCCCTCGCAGTTATTACAAAGACAAGGATCGATCCAGTATTCATCATTCTCTAGTTGGATTGCACCCGTAGGACATTGGGGACGGCAGTTGTCACATCCAACGCAACTGTTGTTAGGAATTGTATAAGGCATAATGGCTCTTTTCCCAATTTAATCGTTGAGATGTCTGGCTCAGGTTTCCCCTGGATGTGTCCTTGATTGGGGGTTGGGTACTGGGGACTGGGGAATGGGGAATGGGTACTGGGGACTGGGGACTGGGGACTGGATACCGAGTTTCCCAATACCCAATCCCTAATCCCCAATACCCAATCCCTAATCCCTATTGCCCCTAATCCCCACTTCCTTCGGTCGTGGGGGCCCCGAGTTCCCCAATACCCAGTCCCTTTTAATTCATCACTCACTACCAAATTATTACAGCAAGAATATTTTCTTAGCTGTAATAATTACTCACATCCGTATTCAGACTTCGCATCCAATTGGAAGCTATTTCAGGCTTTTAAACCGAGCCTAATTACTTCTTTATTAACTATACATTTCATAAAGATTTAGATAAGTTTGTTCACAATGAGCTTAGGATTCTTTCTTAATATTTCAATAAATACTTAGCTTACGAACTTTTTTTATTTGACTTAAAAATATTACCCTAAAGCTTTTTGGCGTATGTTTATATCTATAGTACGTGACATTTAATTGATTTATTAATAATTTTAATATTTAGGATAAATAAATATTCTGCAATAAACATTACATTTATTTGATAAGTTAACTCAGCTTGATGATTTGTGGCAACTTCAAAATATTACTCATACATTATTGGAAATTATAAAAACAAAATCATCATAGATAAATTGAGTATTATTGCCTCATAGAATTATGGTAAAAATCTGGCAATTTAATAGATAAACCCATGAGTTGTATATCTAAATACTGTTTTAATGGCATTTTCTATGCAATTAGTACATGAAAATTTATTTCATTATTTATATAAATGCTATTGCTAGAATTACAGACAATTTATTTGTATTATTTAACACCTGTTTACATGAATTATTCAGTAGAATATGGTTTATTTTTATAAGGTTTTTAAACTGTGCAAAATCTCATGCATGTTAAATAAGTATTTAACTCATAAAGATTGCTAAATGATTATTGAAAAAAACTTGCATTTAAAATATTAAATACTAAAAAAATGCATGTTTTTTTGAGAAAGTCATCAAATTTTGATGAGTGGCAAATTAGTTGTTTAACAACAAAACAAGACAATAAGATTAGGCTAGGATGATGATTAAAGCACCAAAAATAATTAGGCAAAATCGCCGAGGAGCTATTCATGGCAACACTAACAGGATTGACATATGGTGGTAAGACTTGGACACCTAAATTTGCCCAAGAAATTGACAAAGACAAATGTATCGGTTGTGGCAGATGTATTAAAGTATGTGGTTATAATGTGCTGAGTTTGAAAGCACTCAATGAAGAAGGCGAATTTGTAGAGGATGAAGACGACGAAGAAATTGAACGGAAAGTCATGACAGTGGGTACTCCAGAAAATTGTATTGGTTGTGAAGCCTGTGCGCGGATTTGTCCGAAAAACTGCTACACCCATGCCGCATTGAACAATTAAGTATTTTGCAATTGTTCAAAGAAAGTTGTTGTAACAAGGGGACACTGTTAGAAAAAAGCGTGAATACGCCAAGCAAGGTAACTAGAGGGGAATAATAGATACTTTTCGGAACACTACACAAAGTTCACAGTAAACAAAAGCGTAAATCGTGAATTGTTAGTTATTAACAAATATATACTTGCGGCTAATCTGGACTGAAAAATATTAGGACTAACGGTGTCCTCTTGAAAATAGTGAGTGGGGAGTAGGGAGTAGGGAATAGGAAAGAAGTTAAAAGATAATATTAAATTTTGGGGGAAGGATGTGAAAAAAATCTGGAAAAATCCCCCATTTTTTATATGTGTGAGATAGAAAAATAATAAGTGAAAAAAAGGGAATGGGAAATGGGAACTGGGGAACTCGGGGCCCCCACGACCGAAGGGAGTAGGGATTAGGGGCAATGGTGACTGGGAACTGGGGACTAGGAAAGTATCTAGTTAACTAAAGAGCATTTTTATTCCTAATACCTAATACCCAGTACCCAGTACCCAATACCTAATACCTTTAACGATGGCTTACTGAGCAGGTAGGATGTATGGAACAAATTCCTGTTTCACTATGGACTCTGGTAGCTGGAATAGTAGTTACAGCTATCAGTATTTGGATTGGTCATAACCACACTCTACTGCCGATACAAGCATCGCAACAAGCGCCTTTGGTAGACGGATTTTTTAATATCATGTTTACCATCGCCATTGCTCTGTTTCTGGTTGTAGAAGGCACCATTCTGATTTTTTTGGTTAAGTATCGTCGCCGTCGTGGAGATGATACCGATGGTGTGCGAGTAGAAGGAAATGTGCCGTTAGAAATTTTTTGGACGGCAATTCCAACACTAATTGTCATTGGTTTGGGCATTTACAGCGTAGATGTTTTCAATCGCATGGGAGGTTTTGAGCCAGGGAGTCATCCTCATTCTGTGGCTCATGTTACCCAAATGCCAGGAAGCGCGATCGCAGCCACTCTGAATAATACCTCACAACCGACAACAGCCCCCGAAATTGGTCTTGGCGCGTCTCCCCAAACGCTAAATAAACCAGCCGATTTAGTTGTCAATGTCAAAGGGATACAGTACGCTTGGCTATTTGACTATCCTGAAACTGGCATTAGTTCTGGAGAATTGCACATCCCCGTCGGTGCTGACGTGCAACTCAATCTCTCAGCACAAGATGTAATTCACTCATTTTGGGTGCCAAATTTCCGGATAAAACAAGATGCACTTCCGGGTATCCCCACCCAGCTACGATTTGTCGCCACCAAACCAGGTACATATCCCGTAGTTTGTGCAGAATTGTGCGGCGGTTATCACGGTTCCATGCGGACACAAGTTGTTGTCCACACACCAGAAGAGTTTGATAGCTGGTTGACAGAAAACCAAATTGCCCAAAAGCAAGATTTACATCAAGCTGTTGCTGTGAGCGAGTCTCCGTCTTGGCGGTTTCCGGCGATGGAGAACTCGCGAACCCGAAGGGTGAACCCAGCCGACTTATCACCATCAGAGTTTCTTGCACCCCACACCCACAACATGGGAATTGATGCAGCAACTCTCAAGTCAATGGTCAAGAGTCAATAGTCAAGAGTCAAGAGTCAATGGTCAATGGTCAATAGTCAGTAGTTATGCAACTAACAACTGACAACTGACAACTGACAACTAACAAAGGACAACTGACAACTGACAACCAACAACCGACAAAAATATGACACAGGTAGAATTTCCACCAAATACACCACCAGAAAAAAAGAAACCCGAAATTCAGGTGGTTGCCCATAGTTCCCATCCGCAAGCGTGGAAATGGTACGACTACTTCACGTTTAATATTGACCACAAGGTAATTGGTATTCAATACCTCGTGACAGCGTTTGTATTTTATTTGATTGGTGGACTGATGGCCATGGCTATCCGTGTCGAACTAGCAACGCCAGAGGCAGATTTGCTAGACCCCAATCTCTACAACGCTTTCATGACTAATCACGGAACGATCATGATTTTCTTATGGATCGTTCCCAGCGCCATCGGGGGATTTGGCAATTTTCTAGTACCACTAATGGTCGGTGCTAGGGATATGGCTTTCCCGAAACTCAACGCGATCGCTTTTTGGTTAAACCCGCCAGCTGGTGCCTTGCTATTAGCTAGTTTCATCTTCGGCGGTTCGCAATCAGGTTGGACAGCTTACCCACCTTTGAGTTTGGTGACAGCACCAATCGCTCAAACTATGTGGATATTAGCGATCGTCTTGGTGGGAACTTCTTCAATTTTGGGTTCACTCAACTTTGTGATCACCATTTTGATGATGAAAGTCCCTAGCATGAAATGGGATCAGTTGCCTTTATTTTGTTGGGCAATCCTCGCAACTTCAGTTTTGGCGCTTTTATCCACCCCTGTGTTAGCAGCAGGTTTAATTCTGCTATTGTTTGATCTCAACTTTGGCACATCCTTCTTTAAACCAGACGCAGGTGGTAACGTCGTTATCTACCAACATTTGTTCTGGTTCTATTCTCACCCAGCAGTATATTTAATGATTCTGCCCATCTTCGGCATTATGTCGGAGGTGATTCCAGTTCATGCGCGCAAACCGATTTTCGGTTATAAAGCGATCGCTTATTCGAGTTTAGCCATCTGCGTTGTGGGTTTGTTCGTCTGGGTACACCACATGTTTACCAGCGGCACCCCCGGCTGGATGCGGATGTTCTTCACAATCTCTACCCTCATCGTCGCCGTTCCCACTGGTGTGAAAATTTTCGGTTGGGTTGCGACTTTGTGGGGTGGTAAAATTCGGTTCACAAGCGCCATGCTGTTCGCCATTGGCTTGTTGTCCATGTTTGTCATGGGCGGCTTAAGCGGCGTGACGATGGGAACAGCCCCCTTTGATGTGCATGTCCATGATACATATTATGTAGTGGCACACTTCCACTACGTGCTATTTGGTGGTTCCGTGTTTGGCATCTACGCCGGCATTTATCACTGGTTCCCCAAAATGACCGGACGCAAGCTGAATGAAACCTGGGGCCGGATTCACTTTGCCCTCACCCTCATCGGCACAAACCTCACCTTTTTACCCATGCACGAGTTGGGTTTGCAAGGAATGCCCCGACGCGTTGCCATGTATGACCCCCAATTTATCGACCTCAATCAAATTTGTACCGTTGGTTCAATTATCTTGGGGCTATCGGTAATTCCTTTCACCATCAACATCATCTACAGTTGGAGCAAAGGAACCTTAGCAGGTGATAATCCTTGGCAAGCTTTGACATTAGAATGGACAACCAGTTCACCACCAATCATTGAGAACTGGGAAGTGTTACCTGTTGTGACTCATGGCCCTTACGACTACGGTCATAGTGCAGAATTACAGCCAACAGCGACACCAGAAGTTAGCGCTTAGTTACTCCTGTCCCGGTGTAAAAATACCTGTTTTTCTTACGAACCGCCCTCCGGGTGACGCTCCTTCGTCGCTACCGCTGACGCTCGAAGACTCGCTAACGCTGCGCTAACGCTAACGCCAGTTCTCCATCTCGGCAGAAGCCCTTCGGGTTCGGCAGTCCCCCAGACGCTCGAAGACTCGCTAACGCTGCGCTAACGCCGGGAACCGCCAAGACGGGGGCTGCCTCACCAAGACGGGGACTGGACTCACAGAGGCGCAGAGAACACAGAGGTAGAGAGGTTATAGGTAATCTTTTGCCGGGAAGAGAGTAATACACTTCTTTGTGCCTTTGTGTCTTTGTGTTTTTTAACTACAAAGACACCGAGTCACAAAGGTAAAAGTTTCTTTCACTTAGAACGTCAACAATATGACCATAGCGACTACAAGCGAACATCACGAAGAACATCATCAAGATTTGCGAGTCTGGGGTCTGTTGACATTCCTCGTCTCTGAATCGTTAATGTTTGGCGGATTTTTTGCTACTTATTTGTTTTTTCGAGGTACTAGCGAAGCTTGGCCTCCGGAAGGAACTGAAGTAGAACTATTGTTGCCGACGATTAACACCATTATTCTGGTGTCTAGTAGTTTCGTCATTCACTTTGGTGATAAGGCGATTAAGAACAATGATGTCAAAGGAATGCAACGGTGGTATATTATCACCGCCATTATGGGTGCAATTTTTTTGCTTGGTCAGGCTTATGAATACATGACCTTGGGATATGGTTTGACAACCAACGTCTTTGCCAACTGCTTTTATATCATGACTGGGTTCCACGGTTTGCACGTTTTCGTGGGACTGTTATTGATTTTAGGAGTATTGCAGCGATCGCGCCGTCCTGGTCACTATTCTGCCACCAAACACACTGGCATCGAAATGGCAGAAATTTACTGGCACTTCGTAGACATCATTTGGATTGTTCTGTTCACCTTAGTGTACATTCTCACTTTGTTTTAGGGAATTGGGGATTGGGCATAGGGCATAGGGCATTGGGTATTTAGAAAATCTTTCCCCAGTCCCTAATCACCAGTCCCCAGTCCCTAATCACCAGTCCCCAGTCCCCAGTCCCCAGTCCCAAAACTTTATGCAAGTTGATGCTAACCGGTTTTCATGGTTTCAGGTGCCAGAAGATATCAAAAAATTATTGATATTAGCAGCACAAACCTGGGAAAACACTTCAGAATCAGAAAAGTATATCCAACAAGCTTTAGAACAAGCTGAGGGAAATACAGAGGTTTTGGTAGCAGCATATAGATTTTTCTACTATAAAAATAATTATTTACTTGCGCTACAAACAGCAGCCAAAGTTTTAGATAAAATTAAAGAAGAAGAACAATTTCCAGATAATTGGCAGCAACTTGAGCCAATATTAGTTAATCGTCGAGAAGAACCCAAAATCAGATTGTACTTAAATGCTTATGCTGCTTCTGGATTAGTCTTAGCAAAGTTAGGACAACTAGAGCAAGCAAAAGAAATAAGTACTAGAGTCAAAAATATTGACAATAAAAATGATTTTGGCTCAGGTATTCTCCTGGATATTTTGACACGTCCAGCAGAAGAAGATGAATAAGTCAACGTAGGGGCGCACAGCTAGCTGTGCGCCCGTACATCAATCATCAGTCAACAGTCAATAGTCATGAATAATTTCTACCATCCTCTTTCCACATCATCTACTCTTCCTAGTAACCCTCTTCCTGCTACTATTCCCCTATCTCCTATAAGCATTCCCAAAGAAAATCCTGGTATTCTTTATCCTGCGCCAGTATTTCTCTTGCCGCAATCTTCACAACTGACAATTTAAAATTTATGAAAGGTAGGGATTGGCTAGTAACTGAAGACGGTCAGTATCAAGCTTGTAAATCTGTCAGAGCATGGGATTTATTAAGAGAGAATTATCGTCTTTATCGGTTTCTCACTGAAGTTGAGGATGTTCTCAATGATGTAGACGATGAATCTACTCGTCTCCCAGAAATCCGAATGCTGGTAAGACGCTTGGTTGTGAATTCCTACTGGGTAAGAAGTCAATATTTAGAACCTTCTGCCAAAACGGGAACCTCTGTTTTACTCCTATACGATGAATTGGGTTTTCCGCTGACAGTGCAAACAGTTACATTTGTACCAGGAACCCTATCAACGATTCATAATCATGGAACTTGGGGAGTAGTAGCGGTGTTAAAAGGTCAGGAAAAAAACACTTTTTGGCGACGCGATCGCACCCCCGGCTCTGAAGACAAAATTGAACCCACGGGTGAAATAATTCTCTCTCCTGGAGATATTATTAGTTTCACTCCTGGGGCAATTCATAGTGTAGAAGCAGTCGGTGATGAACCAACTGTAACTTTTAACATTTATGGTGAAACTGATCCAAAAGAAAGATTCGAGTTTGACCCAGTTAAACAGAGTGCTAAAAAATTTTAGCAACAGTCAACATAATTCGTAATTGATAATTCGTAATTCGTAATTATTAGCCTACGACTTCAGATCCTTGCTTTGAAATCATGATTGCAAAGAGCATTTATCTTTATATTGATGCAATTTGCTTTCTGAGAACTTGCACATTCTCAATTAACCGTAAGGTAGGCAATGCTGCAATGTAAAAATATGGGTTTCATAGCACTAAAAGCATTACCCACCCTACAAAAATTTCAATAAGGCAACTGGAATAGATGTAAGCTCTCTATCTATTTAATTACGAATTACGAATTACGAATTACGAATTAGTAATTATTCTATTAGGAGGCAGTTGAATGGCAAGAGTAATTTTCTATGAAAAACCAGGCTGTAAAAATGGTACCAGGCAAAAAGTATTATTAACAGCTGCGGGACATGAAGTGGTAGCATACAGCCTATTAACAGAACCTTGGACAGTGGAACGTTTGCGCTCATTTTTTGGCGATCGCCCCGTAGCCGAATGGTTTAATCGTTCTGCACCAAAGGTAAAATCTGGTGAGATAGTGCCAGAAAATATCGATGCAGAAACCGCTTTATTGTTAATGTTGAAAGAGCCTCTATTAATTCGTCGTCCATTAATAGAAGTAGGCGATCGCCGCGAAGTCGGTTTCGATGTAGAAAAGCTTGATGCTTGGATTGGCTTAAAACCTGTAGACGAATCCTTCCAACAAATGAGCGAAAACCTCATGAGCCAAGATTTACAAGGATGCGCCCACGGTCATCATAATCATGAACACCACCAAAAGCAAGGTGGCTGTAACCATCATTAAACCAAGTGAGGAGTGAGGAGTGAGGAGTTAGGAGTTAGGAGTTAGGAGTTAGGAATTAGGAGTTAGGAGTTAGTTGTCAGTTGTTATTCTCCCCATCTCCCCATCTCCCCATCTCCCCTGCTCCCCATCTCCCCATCTCCCCTGCTCCCAAACAAGATCACCGCACACTAGCAGTTTCTAGCGTCAAATCCTGAAACATGGGTGTGCTGAGGTAACGTTCGCCGAAGGAAGGCTGAATCATCACAATTAACTTACCGGCATTTTCTGGGCGTTTACCTACTTGAAGTGCAGCACACAAAGCAGCACCAGAGGATATTCCAGACAATAAACCTTCTTCTTTTGCTAAGCGTCGCCCATATGTCATCGCCTGTTCGTCGCTGACTCTAATTACTTCGTCAACTAATTCTAGACGCAAAACATCGGGGACAAATCCCGCACCAATACCTTGAATTTTATGGGGCCCAGCTTCACCGCCAGATAACACTGGGCTGTTGCTGGGTTCAACTGCGATCGCCTGAATACTTTGCTTGCGACTTTTGAGGACTTCTGCAACACCCGTAATTGTACCACCAGTCCCTACACCAGCAATCACAATATCTACTTGTCCATCCGTATCTGCCCAAATTTCCTCGGCGGTGGTTTCGCGGTGAATTTTCGGATTGGCTGAGTTACGGAACTGTTGCAACATATAAGCATTGGGGGTACTAGCCACAATTTCTTCAGCTTTACGAATTGCCCCCCGCATTCCTTCAGTACCTAGTGTCAATTGTAGCGTCGCGCCATATGCTTTAAGCATAGCTCGTCTTTCTTGGCTCATTGTCTCCGGCATTGTCAAAATTAACTTATAGCCACGCGCAGCGGCCACCATCGCTAGAGCAATACCAGTATTTCCTGAAGTTGGTTCGACTAAAATCGTTTTTCCTGGTGAAATCAAACCCTCTTTTTCTGCCGAGAGTATCATACTTAAGCCAATACGGTCTTTGACTGAAGCAGCCGGGTTCATCCCTTCTAACTTGACAACTATCCTCGCTCCTACTCCCTCAGCTTGGGGAATCTTATTGAGCTGAACTAAAGGAGTTTTTCCAATAAGTTCTGTTACATCTTGAGCAATCCGCATTATTAACTCCTAGAATCTAGATTTCAGCCAGATTATTTACCTATAACAATCAACTTGTATGTGTTCCAATTGCAGTTGAGTGTGAGTGAATACCTAAACTATATCTTCTCACTAAAGCATGAATTTGCTAACTTCAGGAGGCAATTTAGTCAAATTTTCCCATTTATTCTTGTCCTAGAATGTCTTTTATTTACCATAATGGCGTTTGATAATTTTCAATTGCTGAATTTCGCCTGTTTTGGTCAAACTCGGTTTTTGAAGCTACTGGTTACTAACTAAGGATCTTAGAAATCAACATTATTAGTGTGCAAAATTTTTAACCTTATTTTTACGTTTCTTCTATTTATTATATAAAAATTTACTTCTAGAAAAACTCTTAATGGTTTTTTCTATATTGTTAGTGTATACTCATCGCCATGTAATAATATGTTTGCTTGAGTACAAGATTTAACGGTCAATAATCTCAAGCTAAAACAGTCCTTAACTACCAGTCTGCATAGCTTTGATGTTGAGTGCAGAAATACTAGAACCCCTCTTCATAAATACTAGTGCCTTGGCTGAAAAATACTAGCACCCATACCCCAAATGATTTTTGAAAGCATTGTCAGCTAAGAGTTATAGACTTTGAGTACAACTTTAATAATTTTAATAATTTTGATCCAGCTAAGCTAAACTCAGATGAAGAAGGGCAGCTGATATAAAACATATAGGATTTACGCAGAGATTCCCCTCTACCCCCCGAAATTCCTTGGTTTTTGCCAGGTGAACAAGGGGGGACTTCTTAACCCTCCTTTTTTGTATTGCTAACAGGGTGAAAAAGTTTTCCGGGTTTGAGTGCGTTAATTCTGAGTTGATAATTATAGCATTTGTGGAAAATTTGGTCAGTGGTCAGTGGTCAGTGGTCAGTGGTAATTAGAAAAAGAACTAACAACTAACAACTGACAACTAACAACTAACAACTAACACCTAAAACTCTTTTCTGGGTGGATACTACCTAGCAAGGGAGAGCAAAGATGAAAGCTAAACTTCTACATGTTCTCACAGTTTGCCTAGTTACTTTAGTGGTGCTTTCTCCAGGTGTAGTAGTATTTAGTGTAGTTTGGGGACGACACATAGAGTTAGTTAAGACACAGAATTTAGACTGTGAATTGAATAATAATAATTCAGACAAAACTGCTTTATCTACCCAGACAACGAATACAAATTTGGCTCAATATCAGGGTAGTAGACAATTTCCTGACTGCAATGCCGTGAACCAAGTGCTGACTGCTACCGAACAATATAAACTCGCTGCTATCCTTCAATGGTTTATCTTACTAACTCCAATTTTTATTGGTTTAGGAATCATTGTTTATGATAGATATCTTGTTTATCGTGCTGCTGTTTTAAAAGAACAAATTGAAATGTTAGAAAGATTGTGGCAGCAAAGTATCGAGCAATAAGCAACTAAAACTTCGCTCATTCAAAAACAACAAATTAACCATGACAGAAGAACGCCACCTTTTGTATTTCGAGCTAATTGACCAGTTACTCAAATGTCCTAACGGTCAAGAACCAGAAGTTTTAGAAGCTCAACCAGAATTGATTGATGCTGGTTTTGTAGAGACAATGCTACAAGTAGCAACTGCATTTGCACATCAAGGGAATCAAGATGGTGCCCAGTTTTTATTCTTTGTGGCTCGTGAATTAGCTAAGCAATTGGGATTGTATCCTGAAGTTCCAAATTCTGAAGATGTAAACTCTGAAGTTTCAAATCCTGAAGTTGCAAATAAGGAGTAAAAATGCTGCTGACTGCAACCGACGCTGGACAAATAGCGTTAGAATTTCTGATGGCAGACTGGAACATTGCAGACGATAAAAGAGAGTGGTTCACAATCTTTAACTCTCGTCTGATTGGTGAAAGTTGGTACATTGTGGAACTCGGCGTAGAAGGTTTTCCCGATCGCTGGTTTATTCAAGTCTACGACACAGCAATGTGTGACCCCAACTATACATTTTTTTCACCCATCAGTGGTTCACAAGGGTATGTAGACTTCCAAGACGTACCAGAAATAATAGCTGAAGTCTTGGTTGCCGAGCGTAAGTCTCGATAATCACAATTCAAATTCAAAATTGAAAATACCAGATTAAAACGTGCAATTTAAATGCATGTTAATTAAAATTCAAATTTTGAATTTCATCAAATGTAGAGACTTGCTTTTGAAAAGTCTCTACAGGATTCGTATACGAGTAAAAAAGAATACGGTAAATTGAGTAGGGGCGCACAGCTGTCATTGGTGTAAACTTAAGCTCAAACGCTTATCCCACAGTCGTTTTACCCCACACGCCAGTTGCTCCACTTGGGGAAACCCCTCTTGGCCGCACTGGCTCCCCTTAATCTCCTCCCCTTACCAAGGGGAGGGGCGGTTTTGGCTTTAGACAAAACCGGGGTGGGGTGACGCGGATCTTGATAGTAAGTGAGATAACTGAATATCACATTTTTAACAAGGGTTTCACGCGATTGTTGACACCAATGCACAGCTAGCTGTGTGCCTCTACAGATGATTCATAGATTCAAATCTTTTTGATTTGTATTGTTGAAAACAATCAGTCTAAATAGCAATTATCAACCATGATTTATCATCAGAATTTGATCATCATGATGATAAATTAAAAGAAAAATCATTTATATGAGGTACTGCTAAATTAAAGCATACCTCATTTTTGCGTTATTTAATATTTAATTAATAAAAAATCTGGCATTATGTCATGTTTAAATGACAAATATATGCTATATTTAACATAGTGATGAACGCTACAGAAATATCAGTTGATAATGATTGCTGAAGATATCCTAGCTAAAGAATTCACTAGAGTCGTCAGTCACTATTACCCACAAGTTGGGGAATTGTTAGACGGGTGTTATGTGAAAGTCATCACCTGTTTTTGGGGACGGCCTGCCAGACGCTTGCAATATATAGGCATTTATTGTTCTGAAGAAATGCTTACCTACGTGCAAGCCAACAAAGAAATACTCAGAGAATTAGCAGATAATATGGGGCTAGTTCAAGTAGTTTGTATAAACGCAAAACGCTTACTACGCGATCCAATGTCAAAACTCAAGCACAACGATCCACGCTTATGGTTAGAGTTGCAATGGGTAGTTACTTAGCAGGGGAGATGAGGAGATGGGGTGATGGGGAGATGAGGGGGATGAGGGGGATGAGGGGGATGAGGGAGATAATTATTCACTCCTAACTCCTAACTCCTAACTCCTAACTCCTAACTCCTAACTCCTAACTCCTTAACCATGAAAACTGGACTTTTCTGCAATTACGACAATCATCACCAAGATTACCACCGCGCCATTTTTGAACAAGTTGCACTGGTAAAAGAGGCGGAAAGCTTAGGCTTTGAAGAAGCTTGGGTAAGTGAGCATCATTTTAGTGAATCCAATTTAAGTCCATCCATGTTATTGTTGATGGCACACTTGGCAGGATTGACTACAGATATCCAATTAGGCACAGCTGCGGTGTTATTACCTTTTCATAACCCGATTCGGGTAGCGGAGGATATTGCCACCTTAGATCATTTGTGCAATGGACGATTATTATTTGGGGTTGCCAAAGGGGGGCCATTTCCCCAACAGAATAAGCATTTTGCCACAGCAATGGGTGAATCTCGTGCCAGGATGCTAGAGGCTATGGCATTGATTCAGAAGCTTTTATATGAAACTGATGTATCATTTAATGGGCAGTTTTATCAATGCGATCGCCTGACAATTTACCCAAAACCGTTGCAGCAACAAATTCCAGTATATGTAGCTACTGGTGGGGATGATGGGATAGAATTTGCTGCCAAACATTCCTTTGCTTTGATGGGGGGGCCACCATTTTCTTTAGAAAGGTTAAAGAATACTCTAGCTAAGTATCGAGCCTTAAATTCTAGTGGTTGTGAAAAGTTGGTGTTAGCACGCTTTTTTTATGTGGGTAAAACATACGATGAGGCTGTGAACGAAGCGTTACCTTTCATTCGTAAATTTAGCCAAAAAATGAAAGCTAACTCCGCTGAAGTTATGCAGAAAAGTTCCAATGGTCATAAGCCATTTGACCGTACAAATATTTGTTTTGATGAAGACTATTTGATTGAAAATTCAATCATTGGTGATGTAGTCACTTGTCGAGACAAAATCAAAAAATTCCAAGACGAATTAAATTTAGGTACACTAGCGCTCAAACCCTCAGCTTTGACTCTGCAAAAAAACCTAGAGAGTTTGCAGCGCTATAACCAAGAGGTACGAAATTATGTCGAAACTACCACTGCTTCCTCCCGATGATTTGCCCCCAATTGAGGTGACAAAACAGGATGGAATGCTGCATCTGGAACTAGAACAGTCTATTGGCAGATGCTTTTATCAAGCTTGCGATCGCATTACACAAGTACTATTGTCTAATTGTCAATGGTATCTCACTAGCGATGGTAATATGCTCATGCTAGTAATTGACTGTCCTGACATAGTATCTTACTGGCATATAGTCAGCAATATTCCTCAATTAGGAAATAGGTTAGAGCGGTTTACTAGTAATGCCAAAATTCGAGTCTATCCTCCATTTGGCAAAGGTGGGCCCTTTGAAATCGCTGTGAATGAAATTTCAGCTTATAAAGACTGGCTGTAGAGAATTGAGACAATTCAGTTTTGATTATAGCTTACGCAAAAAACGTTAATAATTAGTAGAGTATGCGTAAGTCATAAACCCAGTTTTTTTAGAAAAAGCTGGGTTTTTATATATCAATAGTTATTGTGTTGGTATAATCAGCAAGACCTAGTTAGAGCGACACCACATTTAGAGCAAAACTTGTGAGACGACGAATTTTTAGCCCCACAATGAGTACAAATAATTTGACCTTGAGGAAGTGCAGCCGATGGCACTGAACTCTCTAATTGCATCGACTGCTGGACTAGGTGTTGCTGAATTGCTTGGTTTGTTAATTTTGTGGCTATCAACCCATCAAGCAAGCCCGAACCATTGCCACCACTGTTATTAACTGCCTTAGCCTTCTCCATTTGCACCTGTGCTTCCAGTTTGGCAATTTCCACACCCTTTTCTTTTGTAACCAAATTTTGTTGAACCTCAGCTAACTCCTTTGCATCAAGTAACTGACTCAATTCCACAGCGATGTCTTGAGGTAAATTTGCTTCTCTACCAAAAAATTGACTACAGTCTTGTAGCGCTAGCAAGAAACCTATAATTGACTCTATCCCCCCTGATGTCGTTGTGATTTGATGCCAAAACTCGTTCCATAAGTGCTGATTTTTTTGGCAAAGTTCCAACATCTGCATAGCGGCGAGATATTCAGCTAAAGGATCAAGGGCGAAGCGAATTTTATCTTGTGCCGCACCAATAGTGTGAATCAAGTGCAGACGTTCTTCAAGATATCGGAGACGATTTTCTGGGTCATTTCCGCTGAGGACAGCTACGATTGTATCTCTTTTCGCTGTTGTTGGTTGAAAAGTCTGTTTTACACACTCCCAAGCAATTATTTTGGCATCTTGTTGCACAATCCGATCGCTTAATTTATTACCTTCAGTTACACTGCGGTTGAGTTCATTAAGATACCACAGCATTAATTCTGGGATGTTGCCTGATGTAAGTAAAGGCGATTGCTGAATCTCCTCAACTTTAAAAGCAATCAACTGGTCAGCATAGAGTTTCGCCAATAGCGCGGTAACTTTTCGTCCTCCTACCATTTGCGACAGGTGGCTACAAGCTTGGAAAAACTCAGGATCGGTGAACAAGTCGCGTCTGTTCGCTTGGGTTAAGTAGGCTTCCATAAAAGACGATAAGCGATTACCTTGAATAAGTAAGGGCTTGAGAATAGTTTTAGTGACTTGACCAAGCTTTTCTTCAGAACGTGAGGTGACAACTAAAGCATTAACATAAAAATCAGGAGAGTCTGGGCGAATTGCCTTACGTGTCGCTTCGTTCATTTCTGAAAGATGGTCTACAATGACCAGAATACGGCGTTCTCTCAACAGACGTTCTAGTAGTTGTTCGGAAATCAATTCTATTTCATCCGTTAAGTTTTGCAATTGTCCCTGAATTGCGTCTATCAAAGCACGGGTGAAAGGTGATTTTCTCTCTAGCACCGATTGGTTTTCAATCTCATTTGGAATTTCCAATTCTTCCTCAATCAACACCGGTAACATCCGGTGTTTGCACAGTCGTTCTGTGTCATCATCTGACATTGCCCACTTAGCAATTTGACATGAAAGGCTTGTCTTACCTACCCCCCCTTCACCTTGAATGAGTAGACAAGCACGTTGTTTTTTAAAAGTTGAACGTAAATCTTTACCTGTAAGTTGAGCAAAAGTCTTGCCATTGTTTACCACAGGGATGGGGATATAAATGTTTCTGTTGCGTACTGTATCCTTTTGCTGGAATGATTCTTGGGCCGATTTGAAGTGTGCTTCTACCCAAGCATCTAACACTCTAGGATGGTATTCCAACATAAACAGCAACCAACTCAGGGATATCTCTTTATCAATAACAGGCAATTTGAAGCTGCCAACGGATCTTAGGGCTTGATCAATTTTCAGTAACCATAAAGGATGTAGCCAAAAAATTCCGAAAAGTAAGACAAGGTAAGCCCCAATACCCAATACTTGGGGGTTTTTGAGAATCTGATTAATGACTTGGCTACGTTGTAACTCCGTAAGGCTAGACTGTATATTTTGTATAGTTGTATTTAAAGAATTCTTTTCTTTTGGTTCTAGTTTTTCTAGGCTTTTTAAAGCTTTCTCAAACTCGGATATAGCATTGTTTAAGTCTTTGATTTTTAGTTCATTTTTTTTTGGGGCTTGCTGAAAACTAGCAGCAATATCTCTAATAGCTTCAGCAGCACCAGTACGTACATTTGAGTTGTTATCTTCTAATGCTTTATTCAATACACTTAAAATAGTCAAAGCATCTTTTGTATTACTTACTTTACCTATGTCACCTAAAGCTATAACAGCACTTTGACGCATGGTATAGTTACTGTTTTTATAGGCTTCAATAATTTGGGGAATCGCGGATTTTGCAATAACACCTATATTCCCCAAGGCGTCAGCAGCATATCGACGCACCCGCCATGCAGGATCTTTCAATGATTCTGTTAAAATCTGTACGGCATCTGGAGCAATATCCAGATGATCATGCATCTTTGATAACGCCGAAGCAGCGCTTATACGCAGGTTGATTCTGTCTACACTCTGATTTTTTAATGAGTTAAGCAGCAAAGGAATTAATTCTTTGGCTTGTTCTGAATCCAGAGTAGTCTTCTCTAACGCTCCAAGTACCTGCGATCGCACCTGTAAATCTTGCTGCTCATTTTTGAATATGTTAATCAATTCCGGGATAGCAGGTTTTGCGTTAATAGATTGGATTGCCAGAATAACACTGTTCAATACATCCCCATTTTGCTCTGTTTTGAGAAGATTTATCAAATCCTTCAAAGCGTCATCCGCGCCTGTACCGATCGCACTCAAAGCATTCGTCGCAGCTATAACCACCTGTTTATCTGAATTTTTTAGATTCTGTTGAAAAACATCAATTGCTTTGCGTTTATCGTCAAGGGTCGCATTTGGCGAAGTATATTTCCTTAAAGCATCATTAATATTATCTAAATTGCTTTGAACATTTGACACACTTTGATTTTGTAGCTGTTGACTTTGGTTCGACACCTTTGTCTGTTCTGTAATTTGCCCCCAACTAGTGTCACTCAAAAGCAAGGGTGATGAAATGGACAGTAATGTAAGTATCATTTTAAAAGTCAGCTTTTGTGGTTTTAAAAAAGCTAATTTGAAGTGAGTCAAAAAAATCATATCTATTCCTTTGGATTTGGCAATAATTCAGCAAATTTACAATGTTTAACCAAATATTTACTGTGTCTTATTCAGCCTTGATACCAGCATTTATAAATAATTATTTAACTTCTATCAAATATAAATATTTATTTACATTACCCCTCTAATATTTTTCTTTGGCAGCATTTTAAATACTAGAATCCCCACATCAGCATCAGTTTTTCACGAAACCCCAATATCTGCAATACCTAAAAGTTCCTAAAAGTTCTGGTATTGTTCACATACCTACCCCACCCAAACCACCAAAGAAAGACTATTCTGAGCTGAGAAAATTGGCTTAACCTTGTCCCTAGCTAAATGTTGAGTTTAAAACCTATTAAAACATGAGGTAGAGAAAATACCCAGGTGTACCTGCTTACCGATCGCGATCGCCTCTTTCAACTACGGCTTGTGTCCGCCAAACAACCGGGATACCGCAAGTCTGCATAACTTGTCTCCTCAAGTATGAATACTCAAATAATTACAGTGTCAATTAATTTTTGATAGTACCCTTGAGGGTAATATTTAAGCGAACCCATAAAAAAGAATTCTGAATTTTGAATTCTGAATTCAGGTATTATATCTTAGTGGGAGAAAATAACTTTACTGAAGAAGGGGTAAAGAGGATGGGGAAGGGAAGACGAAGAATAAAACAGATGGAGTCAAAAAGAGCATACAGTAGTTCAAGTTCTTCCCCTTGAAAATTTAGCTTCACCTTGTCTTTTCATCAAAAGAATTGTTTTAATTGCATTTTGTATGCCATATTCTTCTTCAAGAAAACTTATATCTATCTAAAGACATAATTTTTTGCGACAAAAGGTAGTTGTTAGAAATACACTTATTGTGAGAATAAATATTTAACTCAGTAATTTAGCTGTCATCAAGGATGCAAGTCTCACGGCTTCGCGTATATACATAAATCACAAATCAAGTTTAAATTAATCACTATATTCCAGACTAAATTTTGAAAAACGATAAAAACTAATATTAAGTAAACAATAATCTCTGATTTGTCAAAAATATTGTGAGGGCATAGAGTTTTGTTTACTGATGCAGCTCCAACTAGCCTGTCCTCAGCTTACTCTGAATCACAGTACTGGTAAAAATAATGACGCGCTCTCCCAATTCAGGAAATGATCAAGAACCATCAAACCGTCGTCTTTGGCTTGTGCTTTTAGGACGTACCAGCTTGGTTCTATTTGTCATTTTGCTCGCTGGAATTGCAGTTGGTGCTTTGTGGGCTAGAAATTATATATATACACAATTAGCACCTTTAGTAGAACAAAATCTAGAGCAATTACTTGGTCGCCCGATAAAAGTTGGGAAAGTTGAACGTTTTTCACTTTCAAGTTTAAGATTTAGTTCTTTATCGATACCAGCAACTTCTACAGATCCTGACCAAGTATCAGCAAAAGCTGTGGATGTGCAGTTCTCGCTGTTGCAAGTTATTTTAACTCGAAAATTAGGATTAAATGTGACTTTAGTTCAGCCTAATGTTTTTATCCAACAAGATAAAGATGGTAGCTGGGTGAGGGCTGAAGTGAAGTCTGGGGAAGGCAAAGGTACTATTCAAACTGAGTTACAGACACTTGAAATTCAAGATGGAGATATAGAGTTATTACCTGCACCTGCACCTACTAAACCAAAAGGTTCAGTAGTATTAGATCAAGTCGGCGGTATTGCACGATTTTTACCTGACAATCAAGGAGCTAATTATCAAATAAATGCTCAATTCACCAGGGGAGGTGCTGTGAAAATCTCTGGTGAAACACAATTAAAAACACAGAAAACTAACCTGAAAGTTATAGCACGAGAATTACGAGCATCTGATGTAACTCGTTTGATTCAGTTACCCATTGCCTTGCAATCTGGACAATTAAATGCTGATTTAGAAGCTCAAATTTTGTCTAATGATTCCCCAGAAATAGCTTTAAATGGGACAGCTATAGCTAATAAAGTAACTGCCCAAATTGAAAATATTCCCCAACAATTTGTTAATTCTACTGGTAGATTGGTATTTCAGGGACAGACAATTACTTTAGATAATTTAAGTACTAGCTTTGGCAAGGTTCCACTGTTGGCAAATGGTGCAGTTGATCTGAAAAAAGGTTTTAATCTTTCAGCGCAGATTAAATCAGTTACTGCGAAAAATATTTTAGACACATTCAAAGTGACTTCGCCAGTTTTAGCTACTGGAGAAGTGAAAGCAAATATTAAAGTCCAAGGTTCACTGCAACAGCCAATTCTTAGCGGTACCGCCAGTAATACAAAACCGATTCAAGTTGACCGCGTTTTATTTAAAGCTGTTAATACCGACTTTCGTTTGAGTGTATCTCAAACTGCATCTCAAATTGCCGTTAATAATCTCGAATTAGTTCCAGCCGCAGGTGGTGAAATTAGAGGAAGTGGTCAAGCTATATTGGGCGGACAGGTAAAATTTAATGTTGCAGTTGACGGCGTGTCAGGGGATATACTAGCACGTAGCTACGGCGTTACTCCTTTGATTAATGTTGGTAATGTCTTTGCAAGGGCGGTAATTTCTGGTTCACTGGGGAAACAGCCATTGGCTTTGAACATTTCCAGTGTGCAGGTGAAACCACCAGCAGGAGGACAAATTGTCGGAAACGGTCAAGTTCAACTTGCACCCCAAGGTAAGGTATTATTTAATGTTAGAGCAGAAAATTTACCAGGGGATGCGATCGCTAAAACAAATGCTTCATCCTCTATAAAACTTGGCACTGTTTCAGCAAATGCTAGAATTTTCGGCACTTTAGGCAACTTACAAACAGTAGCACAACTGCAAGCACCTGCTGCTACCTATCCCACCTCTGGACAAGTTGCAATTACTCAACAAGGCAATAATATCCTCTTCCCAAATGCTGTTTTCAATGTGGCAGGTAGTACAATCAGGGCTAGAGGTCGAATTGTAGACCAACGTTGGCAAGCTGCTGTTAACGCCGAACAAGTACAATTAAATCGTTTTAAAGAAATTCCAACCCAGTTTCAAGGAGTGGTAAATAGTGCAGCGTTGAATTTTTCGGGAACTACCGCTTCATTCCAACCTAACAATATTCAAGCTAGGGGAAGTGCAAACTTGAGTGTGGCGGGTGGTACTGTGAATGTCACCAATGCTAACTTGAATAATGGACGCTGGCAAGCTGCTGTTAACGCCCAACAATTAAAATTAAGTCGTATTCAGCAAGTTCCACCGCAATTTCAAGGAGTCGTCAATAATGCGGCGTTGAATTTGTCGGGAACTACCGCTTCATTCCAACCTAACAATATTCAAGCTAGGGGAAGTGCAAACTTGAGTGTGGCGGGTGGTACTGTGAATGTCACCAATGCTAACTTGAATAATGGACGCTGGCAAGCTGCTGTTAACGCCCAACAATTAAAATTAAGTCGTATTCAGCAAGTTCCACCGCAATTTCAAGGAGTCGTCAATAATGCGGCGTTGAATTTGTCAGGGACTACCGCTTCATTCCAACCTGCTGACATCCAAGCTAGCGGACGCGCTAACTTGAGTGTTGCGGGTGGTACTGTTAATGTCACAAATGCTAACTTGAATAATGGACGTTGGCAAGCCGTCGCCAATGTTTCCCAAGTTCAACTCAACCGTTTTTCACCACAACTACGAGGACGGCTGAATAGTAATGTAGAATTGGCAGGCACAACAGCATCTTTTGAACTCGCAGATATTCGCGCTGCTGGACAAATTCGCGCTTCCCAAGGTTTAGGGCCATTAGCACAACCGCTGACAGCGCAATTTCAATGGAATGGCAACCAAATTATAGTACCACGGGCAACTACACCAGGATTAAGTGCCAATGGCGCGATCGCAGTTCAACTACCAGACAATGGTACACCTCAAATTGCTGGATTTAACTTAAATATAGTAGCCCAGAATTTCAACCTGAATAATACAGGTTTGCAAGTTCCTGGCGACTTAGCACTAGCAGGGTTTCTTGATTTTAACGGGCGAGTTACAGGTACTTTAGAAACTCCCCAAGCTTCAGGTGACATCCAACTGCGGAATTTCAATGTTAGTAACTTAGCCTTTGACCCTGTTTTAACTGGAAACGTGAATTTTCGAGGTGGACAAGGAGGAAGTCTCCAACTTACAGGCACGCAAGATAGGATAGCACTTAACGTTGGTGCAAATTATAAACCAACCTCATTTTTAGTCAAGCGGGGTGAAGCTGTTACCACAGGGAGAACCGAGGGAGATAACTTAATTGTCAACGCCCAACAGTTCCCCATCGCTTTAATTGGCGGTTTCCTACCTGATAGTAGATTAAGACCTTTGGGGGGACAATTATCTGGTAATTTAGTTGTCAACCTGAATAATTATGCCATTGCAGGGGATGTAGCGATCGCAGCGCCTCGTGTTGGCAGAGTCTCAGCCGATGCATTTCAAGCTAACATCAATTATGCTAATGGTGTCGCTAGCTTAAATAATGGTCTATTGCGGTTAGGAGACAGTAACATTGCCCTCAGTGGGAGTTTGCAAGCAGGAAACAACCCGCAATTTCAAGTACAAGCGAATTTTGACCAAACTAGAATCGAAAGAGTTTTACAAGCGTTTAAAATCTTTGACTTTAAAGACCTTGGCGGCTTCGAGTCTCCCACATTAGCAGGTGCAGAAGTACTCAACACTACACCTGTGAGTTTACCAAACGCAGATTTACAAACACAGTTAGAATATTTCTCCAAAATACAAACATCAGTCGCAAGACTTCAGCAGCAAGAAAGGCGAAACGCCCCACCTTTACCTACCCTTGCAGAACTAAGCGGTGCTATCAGTGGTGGAATTACCGCCAATGGTTCCTTGAGAACTGGGTTAAATGTCGGCTTTAATGTTCAAGGTGCTAACTGGAAATGGGGTGACTACTCCATTGATGAAGTCATTGCTAAAGGCAATTTTACAGATGGTGTTGTCACACTTTCGCCCTTGAGTGTGGGGATAAACCAAGGACAAGTCGCTTTTTCAGGACAATTAGGAAGCGAACTTTCAGGACAGTTGCGTGTAGCAAGTCTGCCTTTGTCACTTTTTCAGCCTTTTATAGAAAGATATCCTATAGATGTCACAGGTGAAGTAAATGCTGTCGCCAATTTGCAAGGCACCCTACAAGACCCTACAGTAGGTGGACAACTTTCACTCTTCAATGCAACTTTAAACCAGCAACCTGTACAAACAGGTCAAGTCAACTTTAACTATAACGATGCCCGTTTAAATTTTGATAGTACCTTACTTCTGCAAGGAACACAACCAGTCACAGCTACAGGTAGCGTACCTGTTCCTTTGCCTTTCGTCGCAGTGCAACCAAGTAATCAAATTAACGTCAACGCCAGTGTGAGAAATGAAGGCTTGGCACTGTTAAATCTATTTACCAATAATCAAGTTAGTTGGATAGACGGTCAAGGACAAGTCAATGTTAACGTCCAAGGTACATTAAACCAACCAATTATCAACGGCAATGCCACCGTTAACAATGCTACCCTCCGCGCTCAAGCTTTATCAGAACCCTTAACAAATGTTACAGGGACAGTATTATTCAATGGTAATACAGTAAACGTACAAGGTATTCAAGGCAATTATAATCAAGGATTAGTAGCAGCTTCCGGAATTTTGCCGATATTTACTGCTGGGCAAACTATATCCAACCCCTTGACAGTCACAATAGAAAAACAATTAGATTTTCAAGTTCCTGGGTTGTATGAAGGTGGTGTCAGCGGCGATGCTGTCATTCGTGGTTCAGCACTCAGACCTCGAATTGGTGGAGAAATTGAACTGAGTGATGGTCAAGTGATTATTGGCAAAACCGCTAGTGATACTTCAAATACAACAACTACACCAAACGATAACAATAATAATTTAACTACAGCCGAGAATAGCATTAACGCCGCAACGACAACAGACACTAATACTATTAACAATTTAACTACAGCCGAGAATAGCATTAACGCCACAACGACAACACAGACTAACACCAACCCCACAACTAGACCCAACTTACCAGTAGAGTTTACAGATTTACGGTTAGTTTTGGGTGATGACGTTCGTGTCACCAGTCAGCCCTTACTTGGGTTCATACCAGGAGCAGCGGCACTAAGTCAACCCATACTCAGCTTTAACGCCAAAGGCGACTTAACAATTAATGGTACCTTAGCCGACCCCCTCCCCGAAGGAGTCATTAGTTTGACAGGAGGAAGAATCAGCTTATTCTCAACAGAGTTTACCTTAGAGCGCGGCTACGAGCAAACAGCAACCTTTACCCCCAGCCAAGGACTCGACCCCACCTTAGATGTGAGACTTTTGGCAATTGTACCTGAAACATCAGGAACAAGCGATCGCATTTTAGATTCACCTTTATCTGCGGAAATCAGCGATGTTTCCGCAAGCACCTTTGGTACATTGCGTACCGTTCGTGTGCGTGCAAGGGCTACAGGCCCAGCCAGTGAATTGAGCAACAATTTAGAATTGACAAGTGAACCACGCCGTAGTAGAGGAGAAATCGTAGCTTTATTGGGTGGTTCAATAATCAATAATTTTGCTCAAACAACAGATGCAACCCAAGGCTTGACTAATTTTGCGAGTACCACAGTTTTAGGTAGTTTACAGGGTACCATCACAGCCATCGGACAAGCAATAGGTTTTAGCGAATTTCGCATCTATCCTACCCCTAGTACCAATCGAGCATCGAGAGCTTCAGTTCTCAACTTATCAGCAGAAGGTGTATTTAACATCAATAACAATTTATCTGTCTCATTATCGCGGGCTTTTTCTAACAATGAGCCTTTCCGTTACAATCTCCTCTATCGCCTCAGTGATGAAATTTTGGTGCGAGGCTCAACTAACTTAGATGATGACAGTCAATTGATACTTAACTATGAAACACGATTTTAGCGATCGCCTCTGCTATCAGGCGATCGCTATTAATACCCCCAACTGACTGGGGGTTATTTTTATCGCAATCAAGCTCAACAAACTGCGCTTTTGCAGGCTAAAGCAGATTTACCTCAGCCTCTCATCCTTGATAAGACATTCTTATATAGAATATCAATCTTTTTTCGTCAAGCTCTATTGACTTTTTGTAACAATATTGTTAAATTTAGTTACATAAGTTAACAAACAAAAGAAAAAACTATGTATACCACAGTAAATGAAGACGGCGTTCTCAATAACTACGCAACCGAACCCCAAATGTATTACGCTGAGTACCCTGCAATTTGGCAACAACGCAAATACGTCATCCAAGGTGTTTTTGCTTCTTTAATTGTCACCACTTTAGTTTTGGTTGGTATTAGCGTTAGCTAAGATTTCTAGACTTCTATATCGCTGTATCTCATCGTCATTCCTACCTCGATACCTGACCTCGGCTAGTTTCACCGAGGTTTTTTGTGTTTTATCCATGCCAAAATTTGGCAAAATCAAATAATCTTTCGCAATTCCCCATTCCCAATTCCCAATTGCTCATTCCCCAACCTTTGGTTCAGCACTAGTCGGATACAGGCGATCGCTCATAACATTTAAACAAAGAGCCTTTTGCATAATTGGATCTGAGCATGAAACGAACCAGGAAGTCTCTGCTGCTAGCCTTGAGTTGGGTATTGCTTAGTGTTGGTACAACGATTTTGATTATCTTGACGCAACCGACAGCACCTGTTCCAGCACAAGAACCAGCTTCTAGCACTATTGAAACGTCTCAAGTACAAAACCAACAATCAACCCCACAACCAACACCCAGTGCGGAATCAACCGATGTAAATAAACCTACAGAGACAGCCCCAGAAGCCACAGATCCAAAAAAGCCAGATTTGGCAGAGGAACCACCACCCAGTCCTGAAGAAATCGCCCGTCAGCTAAAACTGATAGAAGCGGATAAGCTATATTTAGCAGGTCAAATTCCAGAAGCAGAAAAACTGTATCGACAAGCAAAAGAACCATTCGCACAAACAAATATACCTCAAGAGCGCAAAAGTGCTATATATGACCCAACGCAATTATCGCCAGCAGGTAAAGTCTATTGGCGAGAAGCAGAGGCGGGGATAGCAGCTAAACTGCAAACTAGAACTTTGGTACCACTGAAACTATTAGTTGAGCAGTATCCAGAATTTATTCCTGGTAATATTAAGTATGCCGAAGTTCTCAAACAATACGATCGCTCCAAAGAAGGCTTAGATGTATTAGAACGGGCATCTTCGCTGTATCCTAATGAACCAGAATTAATTAAAGCCAGAATTACAGCACTTGCTGAAGCGAAAAAATGGATGGAAGCGTCTTTAGCAGCCCGTCAATTTGCCATTCTCAACCCTCAACATCCACAAGCAGCTGAATTTGCTAATTTAGCAGAAGTAAATCTCAAACGCTATAAATCCCATATCAGAAGAGAAATTAGAGGCAATACTCTTGCCAACATCATCACAGGGACATTAGGTTATGCGGTAACTGGCAGTCTTTTGGGGCCATTTTCTGCCCTTGATTCTACCATCATGCTGCTAAAAGGTGAAGAGTCTGTAGGTGAGTCGGTAGCAAAGCAAGCAAAAAAACAGTTGGATTTGATTAAAGACGAAACAGTTTTAGCATATGTCAACGAAATCGGACAGAAACTAGCCAATGTAGCCGGACGCAAAGAATTTAAATATGAATTCTTTGTCATCCCAGACCCAAACCTTAACGCCTTTGCCCTGCCTGGAGGTAAGATTTTTATCAATGCGGGTGCGATCGCTAAAACCAACTCAGAAGCGGAATTAGCCGGATTAATCGGTCATGAATTAGCTCACGTAGTCCTATCCCACGGCTTTCAATTAGTTACCCAAGGCAACCTCATCTCTAACGTTACTCAGTATCTACCCCTAGGCGGTACCGTTGGTCAACTTTTTTCACTCAGTTACAGCCGCGATATGGAACGTCAGGCTGATACTTTAGGAACACGCTTAATTGTTGCCACTGGTTATGCTGCTGATGGCTTGCGTAACTTAATGGTGACTATGGATAAACAGCAAAAAAATGCTCCTCCCACTTGGTTGTCTTCTCACCCAGGCGGGCGCGAACGAGTTAATTCTTTAGAAGAATTGATTGCGCGCAATAAATACAACCGTTACGCCTATGAAGGAGTAGCACGACATGAAGATATTAAAGTCAAAGTCAAACAGCTGTTAAAAGAGAAAAAAGAACGAGAAGAAAAAAAGCGGCGTTCTTGATGAATCAAAAAACAAAATTATTCGTCGATGAGAGTATAAGGGACTTCCATTTTCAAAAATATCCCAAATTTTATTGTGGGATAGAGAGAAGTTGCGTGCGGTGAGGGGGTCGCAGTCTTGGCGGTTCCCGTCGATTGCGATCTCAAGAGCGTTAGCGACGCAGGAGCGTCACCCCCGAATCCGAAGGAGGGTTCCCCCCCGCCCTTGCAAACTTCGGGGTGTCCCCATCCGTCCTTTGTATTGAGGGCGGGCAGGATGCCCACCCCACAAAAGGGATAATTTATTATTTGGAATTCCCTAAATTTCTGAAGATATTTTCACTGGAGAACATTGATGTCATTACAACAGTTTAAGTTGATGTTTTTAAGCAGTCTGGGCTTATCTTTATTGTTGGGTAATTCTGTGGCATTTGCTCAATATGATGACTCTACATCCGATGGTGTTGTTGTACCAACAATACCATCAGGTTCATCAACATCAACAGGCACATCAATACCAATCAACACATCACCAGGTACATCGACTTCACCCACAGTTGTCAGCGGCACTCGCTTTGTTTGCCAGCCTTATAATGGTCAGTACACTGTGATGTATCAGCCACAAAGTCAACCAGGTCGATACTTTCCTTGGGCGACTCCTGCACGTTTAGGCGGTGGTTGGGACGAAGAAAGTCGTTGTGTAGCAATTGCCAGCCGCTTAGAATCCTACCGCCCAGATGGCTTACAAGAACTCCAGACAGGTTTTTTAAATAACCAAAACATTGTCTGCGTGACAACTGAAGCAAACCCCTCTTGTCGCATTGTACTAACAGTACCGCCTGGGAAAGACGTTTATACTGTACGCAACAACGTTTTTCAAAACTTACTTGCTGCTGACAGCGGTCAGGAAACTATAGGCGTTAACACTTATACCAACCGTCGTGGCACAGCAGTCAACGACATATACAACTTAGGTCGCACACTTCTAGGCAGTGGCAATAATCGAGTAACTTCATCTAAAAGTGGCATCAATCTCAAACCTTTCCTTGATCCCAAAGATGGCGGGACTGCCAAAAAGTTGCAAAACGGAGTAGCAATTCGTCGTCAGTCTCAACCTTCTCAAGTCCCTACTCGCTTAAATCCTGGCAACTTCCGCTGATTAATTTTGAAGCTGAAGACAAACATACTTATACTCAAGGGGAACGCTTGCTGTGCAACTGCTCTCGTCTTTGTGCTTTAGTGGTAACAAATTTTGAACCACTAAGACACTAAGACACAAAGATAAAAAGAGTTTCTATTGGTTATGGTGCAATACAGTTCAGTTAAGCATTTCTCTCTTCTCTCTGCGTCACGGACACTTTCCAAGGGCGGGGGGGAACCCCCGCACGGAAGTGTCCTCCTCTGCGCCTCTGCGGTAGCCTGCGGCAAGCCGCTTACGCGTCTACGTAAAAAAATTGACTTTGGCAAATAATTTTAGCCTTAACTGAACCGTATTGGGTTATGGTGCAGGTCATAACGGTTACTTAAGACCAATGAAATACCGCCTAGAAGAATCTAGACGGTATTTTAATTGAGTATTGAAATTAAAAATTAAAAAAGGATGCACTCACTTTTTTAATCTTTAATTCTTAATTTTCTATCGTCCAATACCTACATATTGGAAGCCGGCTCTCACTAGAGTTTCTGGGTCAAGGAAGTTACGACCGTCGATAATCACGGGGTTGCTCATCAGTTTTGCCATCTTCGCGTAGTCCAAAGTGCTGAACTGCTGCCATTCAGTTACGAGTACCAAAGCATCACAGCCATCAGCTAGGCGTTCCGCATCGGTTTCTACTAGCACACCGGTCAGACCATGACGCATACCTGTTTGGGAAACAATGGGGTCGTAGGCTTTGACTTTGGCTCCCAGTCTGTTGAGTTGCTCAATCAAGTTGAGTGCTGGCGCATCACGCATATCATCGGTATCGGGCTTGAAGGTTAGACCTAGTAAACCAACAGTTTTACCCTTGAGGATTTTCAGGACTTGTTGTAGTTTTTCTAAAGCAATCAAGCGCTGGCGCTCATTGACACTGACAGCGGATTTCATTAATTGAGCTTCATAGCCATAATCATCAGCAGTGTGAATCAGAGCAGACACATCTTTGGGGAAGCAAGAACCACCCCAACCGATACCTGCTTGTAAAAACTTATTACCAATCCGAGAGTCTAAACCAATACCTTTTGCTACTTGGGTGACATCAGCACCGACGCGATCGCAAATGTTAGCAACTTCGTTAATAAAACTAATCTTAGTAGCCAAAAAGGCATTAGCAGCATATTTAATCATCTCAGCTGAACTGAGGTCTGTCACCAGCACTGGGACTTTTGGTAAGGATTTATCTTCCGCGAACTTGCGCTCAACAATTGGGGTATACAATTCTTGCATTAAGGCGATCGCTCTGGGACTATTACCACCCAGTACAATGCGATCGGGGTTGAAGGTGTCATACACCGCTGAACCTTCACGTAAAAACTCTGGGTTGCTCACCACATCAAACTGGGCTACAAGTTCAGCCGATTTTTCTTCAACTGCTACGCCACCAGCAGGTACAAGTGTTTTTTGGCGTTCAGCGATGCCATCTAGTACAATCATCCGTACCCAATCACCTGAACCAATGGGTACTGTGGATTTGTTGACAATTACCTTATAACCACCGTTGAGATTTGCACCAATTCCCCGCGCAACAGCTTCCACATAACGGGTATCACTTTCACCAGTGGGTAAGGGTGGTGTTCCTACAGCAATAAACAGAATTTGTCCGTGAGCGACCCCGGCGGCTAAATCAGTTGTAAACTGGATTGTCCCTGCTTGAATAGCAGACTGCATAATTTCTGACAGTCCCGGCTCAAATATTGGTGACTGCCCAGATTTCATTAACTTGACTTTTTCTTCGTTGTTGTCTACGCAAATGACATCGTGGCCAATGTGAGCCAAGCAAGCGCCTGTAACCAAACCAACGTAACCAGTACCAATGACGCAAACACGCATGTTAATTTAACTCCTCACAATTGTTGTTGGGTTAGTTCTTTAAAACAAGATGTCGATATGACATTTATACGGCGCTGGTAAATCCAGCTACTAAAAAGTACGGGCTAAGGTTAAGGTTAGCCTGCACCAAACTTCAGAACAGCGCAACTAAGCTACTTACGAGACTAAATCCTTGATGTCGCTTTTGATGCGATCGCGGAAATCTTCTATTGTTAGTTTTAACCCCTCTTGCAGAGGAATGGTAGGTTCCCAATTTAACCAAGTCTTCGCCCTTGTGATGTCGGGACGGCGACGACGTGGATCATCAGCTGGTAATGGCTCAAACTTAATCTGCGCGTCTGGGTTGATCAAGTTTTGCACTGTTTGTGCTAATTGTAATATCGTATATTCACCGGGATTTCCCAGATTCATTGGGCCTGTGTAGTCACTATTCATCAGCCGGATAAATCCTTCTACCAGGTCAGAAACGTAACAGAAGCTACGTGTTTGCGAACCATCACCGTACACAGTTAAAGGATTACCCCGTAAGGCTTGAACTATAAAGTTGCTCACCACCCGACCATCGTTTTCTAACATTCGAGGCCCGTAGGTGTTGAATATCCTGACAACCCGAATATCAACTTTATTTTGCCTGTAATAATCAAATGCCAGAGTCTCAGCAATTCGTTTGCCTTCGTCGTAGCATGAACGCAGCCCAATGGGATTAACGTTACCTCTGTAATCTTCGGTTTGGGGATGAACTTCGGGATCGCCGTATACTTCACTGGTTGAAGCCAAGAAAAATCTAGCTTTCACACGCTTAGCTAAACCCAGCATATTCAGCGTTCCCATCACGTTAGTTTTAACTGTTTTGACTGGGTTGAACTGGTAATGTACTGGGGAAGCAGGACAAGCTAAATGATAAATTTGGTCTACTTCTAACCTAATTGGTTCGGTAATATCGTGGCGGATGAGTTCAAACCGAGGATGATTCATCCATTTGAGGATATTACGCTTATCGCCTGTATAAAAGTTATCCAGGCAAATTACTTCATGCCCTTCAGGTATTAGTCTGTCAATCAAATGGGAACCAATAAACCCAGCACCGCCTGTTACCAAAATTCTCATAGTTTCTCAGTGATTTACAGATATTGCTAGTGGCTCGTTAGCTTGTCTTTAGAGTACCCAGCCTAAATAAAAAAGTATAGAAGGAACGGGGATACTTAAAAAAAGTATTTTTTAGTTTCGCAATTTTTTTACGTATGCAATTTTGTTAAATTTTAACTCAATTCCTTAACAATTTATCTAGCAAATTAACAAACATCCTCTCATTACTGGAATTCTTTAGCTAATAATTCATCAAATCTTTAAGAAAATAAAGTTTTTTAGAACAAAGTTGCTAGTTATGGGGTACATGGAGAGATGGGGCGATGGAAAATAATTCTTTACTCTTGCCTCCTGCCCCCTGCCTCCTGCCCCCTGCCTCCTGCCTCTTTTTATACAGCAGCTGTGGAGTTAGGAACCCCCGTTAGTAAAGTTGCTGTTTGAGTGCGTTGCGGTTCTGCGAGCATGATGATGGAACAAGTGAGTTGGCTGGCTAACTGAGTTGTGACATCATTAATGGCTAAACTACCAGAACTTGTGCGATGACGTGTAAAAGGAAACACGACTAAATCGTATAATCGTGCTGCCTGTAAAATTGCTTGGGCAACATTTTCATGAGCAATGATTTGAATTTCAGGTGGATTTGGCAAAGCTAATTTAGACACCAGTAGAACAAGTTGCGATCGCTTGGCAGCGATTTTACTGGAACTAGTGCGGCGATCGCACACATTCAACACAGTCACTTGGGCTTGGTTGGCCTCTGCTAGCATTTGAGCCAATTGCACCGGCTGCAATGTCGATGTTGTTAAGTTTTCCACTGGTACTAAAATGCGCTGAATTTTTTTTGGTGACTCTACTAAACGTGTCACCGCCACCGGACAATGGGATGCCCAAAGCACACTATCAATGACATTGCCAAATAAACGCGCTCTCAAACCAGTACGTTTACCCCAACCCATCACAATTAAACTTGCTTTTTGTTCACGAGCTGCCCTGCTAATTCCTGGCGCAAAAGCATCATCAATTCTGAGCAATGGTTCTGCTTGTATTCCCAATTTTCGACTTAGTACCGTGGCTTTTGCTAATAAGCGTTCACTCCTTTGCATAGAAACTTCTAACTGTGGTGCATCCATATGAGCAACAGCAGTAGCGATCGCTAACGGTATAATCCTGCCATTTGCCTGACGTGCCAATAATGCTGCCATTTCAACCAAATACTGCTGAGTCTGAGGATTGTTAACAGATACGACTATGCTAAAATCACTCGGTGTTGTCTCCAATTTTTGCTCACTTAAGGTTAAGGATGCTGTTTGGGCAACCACAGAAGTGGGCAAAGCAAGGGCTATTTGACTAGTTATCAATGGCCCTAAAGTTGATGTCACCAGCATTAAAACAATGATGCTATTGAAAACTTCTAAAGGCAGTAATTCAGCCCGATATCCTACTAAAGTTGCTGCTAATGTCGTACTCACTTGAGGCATCGATAACGACCACATTGTGAGTATTTCCTGCCAGTTATATCGATAAACTAGTTTTGCCAATAAAGCTGCAATAAACTTGCTGGCAAGCAAACCGACTACAATGAATAGCGCTAACTTGAGGATACCAATATTTTGCACAAAAGTAGGTACATCTATTAGTAAGCCTAGGTCAACAAAGAAAATGGGAATAAATAAGACACTGCCAATAAACACTACCTTTTCTTTGACTGGCCCTTCACCTACCGCTTCATTGACTGCCAAACCTGCCAAAAAAGCTCCAACAATTTTTTCTATCCCAATGAATTGAGCGCCCAAAATAGCAAGGAATACTGCAAGTAATACAAACAAAAACTTGTTTCCCTCGTCGTCTCCTGACCGCCGAAAAAATTCTTTACCTGCCCAATCAAAGCCAACTAAAATTACAATAGAATAAATCGTTAACCAACTCAACAAAGTAATTAACTTTACGAAGCTGAATGCGCTAATATGACTAGCCGCTATACAAACAGCTAATATTAAAAGTGCGCCAATATCAGTAAAAAGTGTGGCTCCAATTGTAATAGTTACAGCTTCATTATTGACAACTCCCAGACGATTAATAATGGGATATGCCAAAAGAGTATATGAACCGAGCAAAGAGCCAATTAAGATAGAAGTATTCCACCCGAAACCAAAAAATCGCCCTACCATGATTCCTGTGGTTAAGGGAACAATGAAAGTGAAACTAGCAAACCCCAAAGAGCGTTTTTTTCTTTGCTGGAACCGTTCTAGATCAACTTCTAACCCTGCGACAAACATCAAGTAAATTAAACCAATGTCTGATAGCAGGCTAATCATCGGCGATTGTGTATGAAATAGATTCCAGCCTGACGGCCCAAGTACTATGCCGGAGAACACCAAACCCACCAATCCTGGTAATCTCAGCCGTTCAAACAGGATAGGTATAACTAAGATGACCACCAGCAAAATAGCAAAGGGAACAATTGGTTCCTTGCCGAGAACTTGGGCAGTTTGTTCCAGAGCAAGAACTTGTGATATTTGTTCCATAGGTAGGATTTAAAGCAGCGACGGTGAAGAAAAGGAGGAGGGGAAGGGGAAGGGGAAGGGGGAAGAAGGGGGAAGAAGGGGGAGGGGGAAAAGGAGTGATAATGGCCGTACCCTCAAGATGAGGTTTCAACCAAACATGTAGCATAAGAATTATTTTGCCCACGAGGGGCATTTAAAGCAGGGCAAAGGAAAAGTGATAGTACTGATGTAATCGATTGTTCGTCTTCCCCTTTCCTTTTCCTTCTTCCCCTTTCCCTTCCCCTTCCCCTTTCGTCCTTCCCCTTCCTTAGTAAAAAAATCTTGACTTACACTACCTAGGCAATCATCTAATAACTAACTACCTATGGGTGGATTTGACTTAAAATAAACCGTAGGCGATCGTAGTCATCTTTCAAAAGCACGCTCAGAGTACGTCCTGCCTTGATCAGCCATTCTCGGTCAGCTTTGCGTAAGTGGTAAATTTCCCGAATAGCTGTTGCTGTTAAGGATTCTACTGGCGCACTATTGACAGAAAGCAACGTCCGCAAAAAATTTAGTTCTTCAGTGAATTTAATTATCGCCTCTGATTCGCAGCGATAAACAGCTTGATGAATTTGCGGTGGTCGTGGCGGTAGATACTGATACACTCTTTGGTTAGCGCCAAGAGCCGATGATGGCTGCTCAAAGCCAACGATCGCCGCCCGGAATTCAGTCTTCAGCATTGCAAATATCTGGGGTTGCTCCTCGCGCAAATCTTGCAATGACAACCCCAGAGCCACGGCCCGATGTACGGAATCTACGGGCATAGTCGTGGCATAATACACCACAGCATAAACTTGATTGCCTGACTCTTCATCCACAGCACAAACCCAACTACCAAAAGGCGGCATCGGAGGGAAGCTCAAATCTTCCGGTTCCAAACACTGGGCCAAAAATTCGGTAGTCGTAGTTTCAATCACCTCCGCAATGTGGTTAGGGTGGCGATCGCTTTTTGTAAACTGTGGTAAAGGTAGGCGCATGGGAGTTAATAGTTAGGAGTTAGGAGTTAGGAGTTAGGAGTTATAAGATACAAACTTTTAACTAGTCACTCTTAACTCCTAACTAAGTTTATTTCGCTTTTTTCCGTCCTGCTGTGGTTTCTACAAGTTCGAGTTCTGATAGGCGAAAGGTTATTAATTTATCCCAATTTCCACCTTCAAACAGTACAGCTACCTTGCCATCACTGACTCGTTGGACGAGTCCTTCATAGCGATAATAGGTATCAGCGGGATTTTTGATACGAACAGTTGCTCCAGGCAGAATCATGATTTTTACCCTAGCTTGTTTACTGTTAATAGCTTAATACTTGTCATTAGTCATTAGTCCTTTGTCCTTTGCTAATGACCAATGACCAATGACCAATGACCAATGACAAAGGACTCATAAATAATACTTCTGTCGTTGTCGAAAATTTGCTACCGATTCTACTATTCCTAAAGCGATGAAGTTAGTCAACATGGCAGAACGTCCGTAACTCATCCAGGGTAGGGGAATTCCTGCCACAGGTGCTAGACCAACAGTCATGCCCACGTTGACAATTAGCTGAAACACAATCATCGACAAAACACCAATAGCCAACAGTGAACCAAAGTTGTCTTTGGCGGTTTGAGCGATATGCAACAAACGCAAGCAAATCAAGCAGAAGACAAACAATAATAACAAACAACCAACAAAACCGAATTCTTCACCAACTGCGGAGAAAATAAAGTCTGTATGCTGTTCTGGCACGAAATTCAGTTGTGTCATTGGCCCCTTGAACAAACCCCATCCCCAAATTTCACCAGCACCGATGGCAATGCGAGATTGATTTTGATGATAGCCAGCCCCTAAAATGTCGTGTCCGGGGCGAAGAAATACTGTGAGTCGGTCTTTTTGATATTCTTTTAAAACATGATTCCAGGCGAAGACTCCTAATTCGCCACCCAGCATGTTGAGTAGCCATGTACTGATACCGCCAATGCCAAACCGTCGCCAAGGGAGAGTTCGCCAACCCAGAATACCCATAGCAAATGCCCAGATTACCCCTAATGGCCCTAAGGTTATTTCTTTGAATATTACTAATGGTTCTGCTAAAGGCCAGGATATACCAAATAAAATGGCCGCTACTATGGGAGAAATCAATAGTATCAACCAACCGGGGTTCGCATTTGCCCAATACAACATCCCCAAGACTATCGCCCCAAACACTAACGATGTTGCCAAATCAGGTTGAACAAACACCAATAACCAAGGCAAAGCAGTAAATGCCAAAGCGCGGAAAAAGTTAGGTAAAGTTGCAGCAGTACGTTTATGTAGTAAAGCTGCTAAGGTGATAATTACCCCTACTTTGGCGAATTCCGAGGGTTGCACATTGAAACCAGCAATGCTGATCCACCGCTGCGCTCCTTTGGCACTAGTACCAGCCACCATCACAATAATCAAGCTGAGGTTTGTGAGTGCGTATGTTATCCAATGCCACTGCATGAGATTTTCGTAACGGCAGCGAGCTAAAAACAACGCTATGAAAGCCCCAATACCGGCTACTAGCCAGTGCCACCACCAGTCAGTTACCGGCTGCTTGAGTTCCGTACTCAGAATCATAATGCCGCCAAAAATACTGACACCAACAGGCAAACAAAATAACAGCCAATCTACTTGCTGCCAGGGCTTAACCCAATAGTTCCAACGAATTTTGGGGAGCGAACGTTTTAACAACATTGTGCGATTTTAGACTTTAGCTTTGAGAATTCAAATTTATTGACTTAACAAGCGTCAAGTGTAAAGAATGAAAATTTTCTACTTCACACTTCAGCATTAATCTTGACTATTAATAATCTGTATTCCTAGGTTATTGCCTAGGAACCAGACAAAAATTAAAAATTCATCATGTCAAGGCTACAACTGATACTCTACCAGCGATGGCAAGAGCGATCGCTTTTAATGCTTTTGCCGAAGCTGAATCAGGATCAGCAACGACTATGGGGACACCATTGTCACCCCCAACCCTGGTAGAAATCTCTAGCGGTATGCACCCTAATAACGGTACTTCCAACTCTGCTGCTGTTTTGGAGCCACCACCAGAACCAAAGATGTCATACTGCTTATCTGGTTGGTCTGGGGGAATAAAATAGCTCATGTTCTCTACTATCCCCAACACTGGAACGTTCATTTGCTGGAACATCCGCAAACCCTTGCGAGAATCCAACAGCGCTACAGTTTGGGGTGTAGTGACAATTACTGCCCCTGACATCGGTACTGATTGCGTTAAAGTTAACTGAGCATCTCCAGTTCCCGGTGGCATATCTACAATTAAATAGTCCAGTTCTCCCCATTCCACTTGATAGAGAAACTGGCGAATCACTCCATTGAGCATGGGGCCGCGCCAAATCACTGGCTGATCTCGGTCAATCAAAAAGCCCATCGAGACTAATTTGACACCGTGATTAAAAGCAGGTTCTAGGACTTCACCTTTTTCTGTGGAACGCACAACAATTTCAGCATCAGCTAGTCCTAGCATGGTGGGATCATTGGGGCCGTAAATATCGGCGTCCAATAAACCGACTTTAGCCCCCGTTTGCGCCAAAGCCACAGCTACGTTGACCGCCACAGTACTTTTACCAACACCACCTTTGCCACTGGAAACCGCCAGAATATTTTTCACACCAGGAACGCCACTGCGATCGGGTAAGCTTTTCTGTTGGGGTGTTTCTGCTGTTACATCTACACTCACTTCTGTAACGCCTGGTAGTTTTTTAACAGCCTTTTCACAATCTTCAACAATAAATTCACGTAACGGACAGGCGGGTGTGGTCAACACTAAAGTGAAGCTCACTTTACCCCCGTCAATTTTGACATTGCGAATCATATTCAGTTCTACCAGACTCTTACGGAGTTCTGGGTCTTGCACTGGTCGCAACACTTCTAAAACAGAGCGAGAATCGAGGACATCGTACATAAAACAATTCAAAATTAAAAATGAAGAAATGCGTTCCCCCAAGGGGTTGTCGAACACATCGTGGTGTGCCTCTTGGCTATTGACCAGATGCAAATTAGCTGTGTTTTTACTGTCACCGCTGTAATGAAATTTAAGAAATTTTCATTATCACCTAATAAAATCTTAACTTTCTTTAGCAAATGGGGATTAGGTATTGGGGATTGGGTACTGGGGATTGGGTATTGGGGATTAGGAAAACTCTTAAATAGTCGCCAGTCGCCATTACCCCTAATCCCCACTCCCTCTGGTCGTGGGGGCCCCGAGTTCCCCAGTCACCAGTCCCTAGTCCCCATTGCCCCTAATCCCCACTCCCTCCGGTCGTGGGGGCCCCGAGTTCCCCAGTCACCAGTCCCCAGTCCCTAGTCCCCAGTCCCCAGTCCCTAAAAATCAAAACAACTATCGTCAATGGATTTTTTCTTTCCTGACACTGCTTGTAATGCCGTCTTTTCTACTGCCTCGACTAGGGAACGTGCTACACGATCTGCATAAGGACGAGACAATGACCAAATCAGTGGAGATAACCAACCGCGAAGGGTTACAGAATAAGACAAGCAAGTGCCACAGACTGTGGACTCTACTTGGTAAGTTACTCGTTCCTCAATACCAGGAATCGCCAGTACTCGAATACTCAGCATTTCTCTAGGATTAACGCGTTCTACAAAAATTTGGATGGGAATTGGTGAAAAGCGCGTCACAGCTTGAAAAATCAATCCTGGTTTAGGTACTAATCCGTGGGGGACATTGGTACTTTTGAGCAGTGGATGCCAGGAAACGTCTGTTAAGTCAGCCACCTTCAACCACAGTTCATCTACAGAAGCAGAACTAATTTCTCGATACGTTCGTACCAGAGAAGCGCAAAACCGACGACGTTCGCGGTGGATGAATTTGGATAACCAACCTCGCATTTGCCTAATCCTCCTCGCTACACACTTGCTGGTAACTCTGGCATGGTTGGATCACACTTTCTCAAATTTGCCCTTAGCATAGCAAGCCCCAATTGGGCAGTATGGAGAATAACGCGATCGCGCTTTGAGTTTAAACCTCAACTCAGGGAACACCAGAATCAATATAGTTAAGAATTGTTTAACAGTTCAGTTTGTACCTTGATGCCTTAAAGTAAAGAGTGCTTGTAGATTCATTCACCAGAGTCTGGTGTTGACAGTAGAATTTTTCCATCAATAAGTTCAAAAAAGTTCAAAAAAAACTCAGTCAATATACAAGCCTATACGCTTTGAGGGAAAATAACTCTAGTCACGCCCATCAAACTCAAGAAGTCTGAAGATCAAAGGATGAACAATGAAGCGAAAGCTAAAGAGCGCATACCTCGCCCCTGTGAGCGAAAAAAATCTGTTTTTTTTTCGATATTCATATCTCAATGCTTGATGGGTGGGGCATTTAAGAGTTCATCCTACCTTCGGGTTCTCCTGTGGAGTACGGGAAGCTGCCCAAAGGGCATCTACATCTTTCAGCCTTGACATTAAGAAAAAAGAAGATTGGGCAAATTGAGCCTGATTGTTGGTTCATCTTGCCCACAAATTTTTAAACTAAAAATTTGTGGCTTTGTGGAAATTGTAATTTAGATTCGGGAATCCTATGTTGACCAACTCGCAAACCCCCACTGTAGAAGCATTACCATCCAAGTCTTTACCAGGAACTGATGCTCAAGCTAGGGTCAGTCGATTCATGAAACAGTTGCAAGATGAAATTACCCAAGCTTTAGCAGAACTGGATGGTGTGGGACAGTTTCATGAAGATAGTTGGGAACGCCCAGAAGGGGGTGGTGGGCGATCGCGTGTGCTGCGTGATGGTGCAATATTTGAACAAGCAGGTGTAAACTTTTCTGAGGTTTGGGGTTCTCATCTGCCAGCATCGATTTTAGCCCAACGCCCAGAAGCCGCTGGACACGGTTTTTATGCTACAGGTACTTCACTAGTCCTACACCCACGTAATCCTTATGTGCCCACAGTCCACCTGAACTACCGCTACTTTGAAGCGGGGCCAGTATGGTGGTTTGGTGGTGGTGCTGATTTGACACCTTACTACCCCTTTGCCGAAGATGCTGCCCATTTTCATCAAACGCTAAAGCAGGCTTGTGACCAACACCACCCAGAGTATTACCCAGTGTTTAAGCGTTGGTGTGATGAATATTTCTACCTCAAGCATCGCGGTGAGACACGCGGTGTTGGTGGTTTGTTCTTAGATTATCAAGATGGTCAAGGTAATTTATACCGCGGCCCCGACCCCAATGGAGAAGCAGCCAATTATAGTAACAAAATAGGAGCGATCGCGCCACGCAATTGGGAAGATTTATTTGCGTTTGTCCAAGACTGTGCCAGGGCATTTTTGCCAGCTTACGTGCCAATTGTACAACGGCGGCATGGGATAGAATATGGCGATCGCGAACGGAATTTTCAACTCTACCGCCGGGGCAGGTATGTAGAATTTAACTTGGTTTATGACCGAGGGACAATTTTTGGTCTGCAAACCAACGGACGCACAGAATCTATTCTCATGTCCTTACCACCCTTGGTGCGCTGGGAATATGGTTATCAGCCAGAACCCAATACCAAAGAAGCCGAGTTGTACGAAACCTTCCTCAAACCTCAAGATTGGATAAACTGGACACCAGTTCATAAGGCTGAATCTTGAAGCGCAAAGTTGTAGGGGCGGGTTTTTGAAGAAACTCAATTAGTAGCAAGATATGCGTACTTTACCCGCCCGTACAGGAGGCGCAAAGTTATTTCTCCCTCATCTCCCCCATCCCCCTCATCTCCCCTATCTTCCTCATCCCCCCATCCCACCACTCATTACTTCTAGTACTACTCACCACTATTTTGGTGAGTTAAACTACTAAAAGTAAGCACCTAGCAAAAAAAGGTGACAAATTTAGCTGAAGCTTGTTAACCTCAAGTGTTAGCACTGAATAAATTTTGTGGCTGGTGAGTCAACTAACTCTCTAGAAGTCATTCTAGGTAGAGTCAGTAAATATTGCCTTTAGGCAATGCTTTTGGCTCACCAATCACAAATTAGATCAGCGGCAGTTAATTTTGAGATGAGTGCCACGGGGAGGCTTAGTGATTCAGATAGAACAAACAACTTATACAACCCAAGACGGTAATACCGTTATTGTTTTGACACCAGCAGGCCGCCTGGATATCACCACTGCTTGGCAATTTCGCTTGAAATTACAAGAGTGTATTTCCAAACTCAGTCACCATGTAGTTGTAAATCTCGGCCAGGTAAATTTTATTGATAGTTCTGGTTTGACATCTTTGGTTGCTGGTATGCGCGATGCTGATAAAGTCAAAGGCAGTTTCCGCATCTGCAATGTACATCCAGAAGCCAAACTTGTGTTTGAAGTAACGATGATGGATACGGTATTTGAAATCTTTGAAACAGAGGAGGAAGCTTTAGAAGGTGTACCTCGTAGCATCGCCAGCTAAACAAAGAGTTAGGAGTTGATAGTTAGGAGTGAGGAATTAATTCACAACTCATAACTGATAACTCCTAACTGATAACTCCTAACTTTACTTAGTACTGTTCTCGCTTAGTGTAGCGATAAGGCCCCATAATTGCTCCCCAAGTGGCTTTTCCTGTCTCTGGGTCAATTCCTTTATCGTAGCTGTTAAATGCCGTTGCCGTGGCTTCAAATCCCAAGGAAACTTGTATGCTATTGCCAAGATAAGTAAAGCTGCAACGAGTTTCTGGAACTGGAGTAGCGGTAAACTTATAGCTATTGGGGGCTAATATTTTTTGGGTGACTGTGAGGATGCAGCCTGGTAGTAAATCTAATTGCTCAATTGCCAGTGTCTTAAGTAAAGCAGGATTTTGACCTGCACCACTTAAGGCACTTGGGTCTTTGAGCATATAGTACTGCACTTGTATGGCTGAAAGCGAGTCAGAACCAGGCATTAACCGCATAATTCTTTGGCGGTATGGACGGTCTAAATTAATAATATTGGCTTGTTCAGCGAACAAGGTGATACTGTCTTCGGAAAATAAATCAACCGGTCTAAGCCACATCCTTAGGTGGACATACCACACAGGTTCTGCCAAGGCTTGCTCTTGATTATCAAATTCACCAGCTAGGTATTTCCCTAGGGCTATTAAATCTGGCGATAAGCTCATAAATGTGATGCATAATCACTGGATATATTAATTTTTGGTTAGTTCATTAGCAAAGAGGGGTCATACCCCTCATCGTGCTAGTTTAAGTAAAGCTTCTGTTCGGAAACCTGAACTTGGCAAAGTAGCCCATAAGGGAGAGAATAAAATAACGTCGCCCTTAACATTTTCTTTGTGAATAACGTCCGTACCGTCTCTGATACAAAGCGAACTTTTTATTCCCTTCACACCCGACCGATTAACACAATTTATCGTCGGGTCGTGGAAGAGTTGATGGTGGAAATGCATCTGCTGTCAGTGAATGTCGATTTTAGCTACAATCCAATTTATGCCTTGGGCGTCGTCACATCTTTTGACCGCTTCATGCAAGGCTATGAACCAGAACGAGATAAAGAATCAATTTTTAACGCTTTATCTCAGGCTGTAGAGCAAGATCCGCAACGTTATCGACAGGAAGCCCAACGGCTACAAACTCTAGCTAAGAGTTTACCAGCTAGGGATTTAATTGCGTGGCTAAGCCAAACTAATCATTCAGTTGGGGATGCTGACTTGCAAGCACAACTGCAAGCGATCGCTAATAATCCTAATTTTAAATACAGTCGTTTGTTTGCAATTGGTTTATTCTCGTTATTGGAGTTGGCAGATCCAGAATTAGTTAAAGACGAAAAGCAACGCACTGAGGCTTTGAAAACTATCGCTGCTGGCTTAAAGCTATCTGAGGAAAAACTCAACAAAGATTTAGAGTTATACCTTTCTAATATAGACAAGATGGCACAAGCACTGATAGTAATGGCAGATATGGTTTCAGCAGATCGCAAAAAACGCGAACAGCGCAAACAACAAAGTACGCCAGTTGCTCCTCCCACTGCCAATGAATAGTGAAAAGTTAGGAGTTAGGAGTTAAGAGTTAGGAGTTATTAAGAACTCATAACTCATATCTCATCACTCTTAACTTTAAACACCCAATAATTTATAGATTAAGCTGTTGATGATAGTGAGTGCGAACGCCCCTAGCACCGCACTCCAAATACCGAAGCGCAAGCGAAAGCCTTCTACCAACCAAGCAGCAATACTAAAACAAACAACGGCAATCATAAATGTGAAAATGCCGGATAACAAATCAAACGTGAGTAAATTTGGTACGGCAAATACAAGGCGTAAAATGGGTCTTACTATTGCCGTAACAATACCAAGAACCGCCGCAGATAAAAATGCTTTTTGAGGACTGTCAACTTCAACTCCCAAAGGCAGCTTGCTAATAATTAACAAGCTGATAGACGATACTATCCAAACAACTAAAAGCGTTAGAATTTCATTCATTAGCCATAACCCCTGAAACGCAAATGGCGATTGGCGGTAAATAAATTACTCAGTCTATCGATAGAAAAATCTTTGCAGGTCAATCAATTATTTGTAAATTAGCAGATTTTTTTCTCTAACCAGAATTTATTCCGTATATCTTTAGGTTTTGGGAATTGGGAATTGGGAATGGGGCATGGGGCATGGGGCATGGGGCATGGGGCATGGGGCATGGGGCATAGGGTATGGGGCATGGAGAATTAGTTATTTCTCCCCTGCTTTGTTCTCTCCCTCATCCCCCTCATCTCCCCCATCTCCCCCATCCCCCCATCTCCTTATCTCCTCTACCTCACCTTTTAGGATTAGGATTGCTTGTTCCAGGTGCTTGAGGTACTTGAGGTGCTGGTTGGTTGGGTACTACAGGATTAATGCCAGGATTGATAGGACTAATACCTTGCCCAGTTGATGGTTGATTGGGTGTTGTAGGTAAAGGAATTTGATTAGGAGTTGAAGGCAAGTTGGGGTTAAACTCGCCTTGGGGATTAATTCCTGGAATAGGTGGAGTATATGGTGTAGGTACACCTGCGGGATTATTTGGAAAATAGGGAACTGTAGGCTGGTTAGGTAAGTTTGTGGGTGATGGAGACGGCCCTGGTTTGATTCCCAAAGACACGCGATTACCTCCCACTTGCCGCAGCAAATCCAATATTTGGATGACATCGTTGTAACTTGCTGTTTGTGAGGCATTCAGCACCACAATGTTATTGGGATTTTGTTGAAAATACAGCTTTAACCTCTGTGCTAATTCTTCCCGTTCCACAGGCTGTTGTTCGATGTAAGTTTTTCCTTGAGGGTCAACATATACAATGGGATTTGCACCAGCTCCTACACCTGTATTACCTTTGGGTAAATCAACATTAATTGCCTGTTGTCGCGTAAACTGCAAAGCTCCCAAAATGAAAAATGTCAGAATACAAAAAATAACATCAATTAAAGGAACGATTTGAACTTGAACTTCTTCAATTGGAGTATGTAAATTAACTTTCATCGTTTCACTCTTACGCCTGGTTTAGGGTTAAATTATTGACTAATTTATTTACACCTACCTACTTATTATTGACACCCATTCTCTGTGAAGCTGTATATTCATGCCCTCAGCATGGAATTCTGTAGCTACAAAAACAAAGCCTGCCTTCGCAGGCTAATTATATGCATCTTCATGGAGAATCAGTATCAGGATCTAATGAATCAGATACATTTGGAGGAGCAGGTGGGTTGGGAAACTGGTTTTTACCTCGCTTGCGGGGTGGATTAAAGCTTTGCCGTGGTGTTTCCTGGCTAATTGATGTACTATTGCTAAAGTCAGGTGGAGATTGACGGTAGAGTAATTCCAACTCATTTCCTGCCTTGCGAAAAACTTTGACTTGGTTAACTACCAAACCTTGAAATAAACGGTAAAATACCAAACTAACGATCGCTATTATTAACCCTGTAGCAGTAGTGATTAAAGCTTTGCCAATACCAGCAGGTACATCAGCTGTAGCTGCTGTGCCGAAATCTCCAATCTGAAGATTGCCCAAAGACTGTTGTAAACCCGAAACTGTACCCAACAATCCTAGCAGTGGTGCGAGGGCAATCACAGATTCTAAAAGTTTTTCACCACGCCGCATCCCAGCCAATTCATCTTCCGCTGTGGCTTCTAGGGCTAATCGAAAGGTTTCTACATCGCTTTTTCGTAAACCTAGGGGGGCATAAAGAAACCGCCCTACGGGCTGATCCGTTGCTTGTTTAGCAATATCCGCAGCTACTTCCCAATTATCTTGAGCAGCATCCAGAACGCGATCGACTATTTGCTTTTCCTGGGTTAATATTCGCAACCAGAACCACAAACGCTCTAAAATTACGCTTCCACACAAAATTGACAGAGCCAGCAAGGGGTACATTACTGGCCCGCCGTCGAAAAATAACTTTTGAATATCCACTTTTTAAGTCTCCTCCCTCAATTCCAAGAGCAAATATCTTAAAGCATTTTAATTCTAGAGACTAATGCACAATTACCATACTCTTGTGCAAAATCGCAGGGTAAGTATTTGCTGAGCAGGGGTGCAGGGGTGCAGGGGAATAAAAACAACTTACAACTGACTAATGCTCAATTCCCCATGCCCCATGCCCCATGCCCAATGCCCCATGCCCCATGCCCCATGCCCCATGCCCCATTCTCAACTGTAGTAGCGTCTTCCAGACTAACCAGGACGGTTATTCCCACCGGAAGTTAATAGCAGAATTTGTCAAAATTAAAGGTAACTGGAGGGCTAAAGTATGAAATTTTCAGTCCAATCGCTTTATACCTGGTATCGCAATTTGCTTCGTAATCCCAAGTATCGTTGGTGGGTTATTGTAGGAACACTAGCCTATTTGGCCAGCCCAATTGATATCGCCCCAGACTTTATACCTGTTGTGGGACAGATTGATGATGTTTTCCTTTTGACATTACTAGTTTCTGAGGTGTCTGGACTAGTCATTGAAGGTTGGAAAACTCGTAAAGGTACTGTGGACAGCCAAGCCACCAATGACTCAAAGGGATCTACCTCCACAGCAAGTACCATTGATGTTGATGCTGTTTCTGTTAAATAGTTTTTCAAATCAAATAAAATTTAATATCAATAAAACCCCTGCTTTGGTGTCTGCTTATAGATCGCTTTCAATGCAGGGGATATTTTTTGACTGATGGCTGATGACTGATGGCTGTAAATATATCTGACTTTTCACGGGATCTGGAAAACCCCTCTCCCAACCTCTCCCCTACAAGGAGGAGCCACTGCGAAGAGCGCGCTTTGCCGACAGACGAGCGCATGTGGCGTCAGAGGCTTTAATTACTCCCCCTTCCCTTCAAGGGAACTCGGGGCCCCCATTAAATTAGGGCTTAGCCCTAATTTAATGGGGATTAGGGTCAGGGGGGCTGGGGGGTTAGGTCTGGCGTTAACTTTTCCACATGACGTGAAAAGTCAGGTAAATATATCTATCTAAAGATAGTTGCAGATTTTTTATATGCTTTTGTGCAAGGGCAGCGATCGCTTTTACCAAATTACCGATATTCAAAGGCTCGTTGAGAATAACAGTCACATCAGTTATAAAGCATTCATTGCCAAATGTTTCTGTATAAAAAGTATTCAGGTCAAGCTTGATTAAATCCTCAGTGATTGCTACAGTACCATTATTTTCTGATAGTAGTTGTTTGCTTGCATCTGTTTTGAGCAAACTTGCTCCTACATCAATGATAGTGTAATCCTAGTACTAAAAATTTGTATCCCTTGTTACTAGCAAACTTAACATTTCATCATTTTTATCCATCTTTCGATTTTCAGTAGATGGAAGACTATTTGGAGTAAAAAGAGTAATTTTTGGAGGTAAACATTAACCGATTTTGTTATCTTTGACAGTCTCTACCCTATGAAGACGAAGATTTAAAATGAACATAGAAAAGTTTTTACGACGCACAGAAATATTGAACAAGCGTTTAGCTGATTTATCTCAAACTGCTAATATCTTGCCTTGGATTCCGCCAGAACTTCTGCCACAAGCTTTTCAGGAAGTTCAGACGAACTTAAGAAATTTACACTTAGCAGTGGATGAACTGCATCAGCAAAATGAGCAACTAATAGAAACACAATCTTTGTTAACATCAGAACGCCAACACTATCGGGATTTATTCGAGTCGGCACCAGAAGCATATTTAGTAACTAATGCTAAAGGGATAATCTTTGAAGCTAATCTTGCCGCAGCTAAGTTAATCAACCTTTCAAAGCATTTTCTGGTGGGCAAAGCATTAATTAACTTTGTGCCTTTAGAAGAACGTCAGCATCTTCGCAGCTTCCTGAATCACCTATCTGAATCTGACAAAGATAGAGAATTAATAGTACGCTTCCAGCAACGTGATGGTGAGTCATTCAATGCAAACTTGACAGTGGCAGTTGTCCGCAATCACCAGGGTGACGCAATATCTCTACGCTGGATAATGCGTAAAATTGTTGAAGCGAGGCAAGCAGAATTAGCATTAGTCAACCATGACAGTGACTTCACCCAAAATCGCTATATACATAAATATACTAAAGCAGAAAATATTTCCCTTAACCCGCTAGAAATTTTATATGTTTGTCGGGGTTTAGTTAAACTAAGTAGCTTCTGCGAAACGGGCGAAGAAGTGCTTGTAGGTTTGGCAAAAGGAGGAATGGTTTTTGGCTCAAGTTTAACTTCTCAAAATAATTACCAAGCAACAGCCCTATGTGATGTCGAGTTAGTGTCAATTCACGTAGGAGAGATAGCAGCTTCTTTAACACTAAGCTATACTTTTTTACCAAAAATCAAGCAGCGTTTACAGCAGACAGAAGCTTTTTTAGTGATTTGTGGAAGGCGACGAGTAAAAGATCGCTTGCACCATCTATTGCAATTTTTGAAACAGGAACTTGGTGAAAGCGTGCCAGATGGAACTCGCTTAAATGTTCGCTTCACTCATGAAGATATTGCTAGTGCTTGCTGCACTACTAGAGTAACCATCACACGATTGATGGGTAAATTAGAAAAACAAGGGATTATCAGTTTTGATTACAAAAATTATATTATCTTGAAAGATTGTTAATGACTTTTAGTTAACAAATCAATATTCTATGTTCATATTTATAATTTAGTTCACTAATTATTTTAATTATTAAAATATCAAGTCAATTTAAGCCTTGGCGAATGATTCGCGCGCCACTTGCTTCAAGCCGGAAAACCCGTCCAACGCGCTGTTTCCCCAACGCAGTGGCTTGGCTACACAGGCAAAGTCCGCCTGTGTAGACTAAGGCTAAATTAAGGTTTTTTAACCCACGGAGGTGGGTTTTGTTTGTGTAGATGCGATTTATAACCGCCCTAACATACGTTAAATTGACTATGACTAATTTAATCTATTTGTATCTATAAACACTTACAAAATTAATCTATAATTTCCCTAAAGATAGAAGGAAAGTTTAGAATAAAAAAGATATTTTGAGATCATCTATTAAGTTCACTCCATCAGTACTCCTTTAACATTAACACCAACAACATCTAGACCCCATCATATGAATATGATGGGTTTTTTTTTAGCGATCGCGTTCACCTATGACAATTGTGCTGTGCTAGCTGATGCAAATTTTGTTAAGAACCTGAACGCCTTCAGGATATAACTGGCACAATCTTTAGGAGAGGTGTTGTAGAACGATCGCCACGCACTCGCCTTATCTTCATCATAGCGATCGCCTCGTTCGGGATGCTGTTCTAACCATGCTAATCTTACAGCATGACCGATTAACACATCTAAGACAATATATTCTTCGATTTGCAGATTGGGATTTTTGGCTGCGATCGCAGTTAATTCCATTAATGCTTCAATATTAACTTGGCGATATTCTGGAGCTTCTATTTTATTTAACAAATGTTCAACTCGCAAAGCAAAATTCTTTTCACCGGCTGTCATCTCTGATAACATCAAATCGCTATCTAAACGATTGCGGCGTTCTAATTTATCACCAATCACTAGCCCTTTGCAATGTTTCAACAATAGCCAAACTTGCTGAAAAAAGTCTTTGGGTACTCGGTTTAAAGCACCTTCGCCTTGGCGATACCGTCGCCAACCGCCCGGTGGAACTGCAATTTCCTCGGTGGTAGCAGGTAGCACTACCCAATCAATATCACTTTCTTTTTGCTTGACGTGCAATGATTCTTGCTGACGTAACAAATTACTCATACCTGTGTAACCAGTTAATACCTGACGCAAGCGCATTTTTACCTCAAATGGGGAAAGTTCCATCAAGTATTCATACGCTTCATCTTGAGTGACATGCAATTCCTGTGCTAATTCGCTGGTTATTAGCAGGATGAGAAAGCCGACTCTCAATGTTAGCAGTCCGCGAAACAGTTCGCTTTGGGATCTGATGAGGACACCCAGATAAATTAGTATTTCTTGAGTGAGGACGCGATCGCGTATATCTTCACGACAAAAATGATTAATTTTCTCGGCAATTTCGTTGTGAGGCATGGGTACAGTTATCAGCGAGGCTTCACTGTAAGCTTTACCGACAGAAATTTGCTTACCCTGTACCAAAATACTCGTCACAGCATCCGACAAGCCGATATCAACCATTTGTCGCAAACCCGCAGCCCGACGTACAACTGCCCAAAGACCTAAATCTCCAGCTTTGGTATATACTTCATCGAGTAAATCGGCTACCGTGACACGATATTGTGGCCCGCCAAACCCTGTATTAAATTCTAGTCCTTGCAAACGCGTCAAAGTCTGCAATAACTCTATTTGTTCATAAAGATTTTCTGATGCACGCAAAGAAGAAAGCAACAAACTCAAGTTAGTTTCACACTCCATTTGGAATTCTTGAGTATGTCCTAAACGCCAGTTTTTTTCAGGATGATAACCAAGATAATAGCAATGTGGGGCAGCATCTTTCACCGACGATTGAGAAAAATCTCCTTCTTGCAGAAAATCAATTCTTTGTATCCCCGCTGTCAGCATCAACTGATTTAAACGCCCTAATTTTACTTGTACATTGTTACAAACGCCATCTTTGAGTTCTTGCATTAATTCTAATAATGCCTCAGAACCAATTTCTAACATGGTGTGTGTCAACATGAAAGTCAAAGTAGGACGACCTAAATCACTCCAATACTTTTGAATGTAAGCGAGTTCACTTCTAAATTGATCTACTAAAAAATGGTAATCTAGAGTTAAATAAAACTGTTGGGAGTCTACAAACGAAGGTAAAAATACAATTGTTTCGCCGTGAATACGAAAAATTCTCGATGTTGTCAAACTCCGCAGTCGCCGCACTGGACGACCAGTTAAACCAAGTTTGTCATTACGTCCAATTTGAGTAAAAATAGCTGAAAGTTCCCCAGCTTTTCTGACTTGAATCGGTTCTACTTGCTTTGGTGTTTGCGTTTCTATCCCGTGAATTTCTAGTTTTGTCTGCAAATCTTCATCCTCGGCTAGTAAGGCAATTTGTACCATTGATTCGCGGTTTTTACCTATACATAAATATCTTCCCAAGGGGTCGATATCGCCAACAGCTATTAACCCTTCGCTTAACATTTGACCGAGAAAATGTAAACTTTGTGCCCACACTAACGGAATATTTTCGTTAGGTAAGCGAACTTGACTTTGGGGTGATAATTTTTCCGCTTCTATATTTTCTGCTGGTACATAATAAAGTTCTGGCAATAATGCCAAGTTATCACGTTCTACGAGTAATGTTTCTAAAAGTTCTTGGTATTTTTGGACTTGCTGTTTATCGTCACGAAACAAACCATCGAGAACTAAATAAGTGAAAAATAAAGGCCATTCACATTCAATATGCTCAAATTGTTTGAGTTCCCAAGGTTCGTAGTGCAAGCGATGGCTGTCTTCTAAAACAGTTTGATGTCCATCGCGTAAGAAACGTTTACAGCCGTATTTGCCTTGGAGTTTATTGATAATGTCATTAAAGGTGCGATCGCGCAGTTGCACATCTTCTACTGCAAAGGCAGGATAACTAATAATACTCAACAGTGCCGCATCAATTTCTTTAGAACCAGATTCTCTAGGTAATAGTGATTCTAATGTAATCCTGGCGCGGGCGACTTCATCCGGCAACACATGAATTACTGATGCTTGACTACCACGCACACCAAATAAATCTAATCCGTTGATAGCTTCTAAGGCGGCTTTTGCCATACCTACAGAACTGGCATTTAACTCAGCATTCCCATGATTAATTTTGTTACCTCGTTCCCAAATACCATAGTCTGGTGTGCGATAAGCTCGTCCAATGTAATAAACTAAATTTTGTACAAAATTTACTTCATCAATCGTATAAATTATTTGCAATCCCGAAGCGGTCATTTCTGCCAACATCAGTAAGAATATAGATGTAGCATCAAGTTGCAAATGTCCCCATTCGTTATCGCCAACCACGATATCGCCTGTAGAGGTATTGTATTTGGCGTGTAACCCATCTAGGGGTGACTGAGTATGTTTAAATCGCTCTACTTTATGTGCTTGTCGCATCATAGCAAAGAGCAATCCCCGCATCAGCTTAGTAACACTATGTTCTAATTCATAGGTGCGTCCTTTATCTTCATCAACCTTGCGATATGCAAGTGCTAAACCCCAAACTGCCAAAATGCTGTAAACATTGTCTCTCACCCAAGCATCTGTATAATCACCATGGGCAGTTATGGCCGTACTTGCAGGTAGTAAACCAGTAATGGGATTCTGACGAGCCAGGATAATAGTTTTAATTTGCTGGTAGTAATATTCTAGTCGAGCTTGCAATTCGGTGGCTGTTTTCATAATCTCATTAAGGGCGTATGGAATTTGACCCTGTGGCTGTGGAGTGAATTATGTAAGCCAAGCCAAAACAAGTTTTGTAATGGGCGATGGTATTACAGCTGAGGGTAGTAGGAATTTCCTATTATCTCGTGTAAGGGTAATTGGTTACTTAATTGTTAACGAAGAATAACCGAGAATCAAGATTTTTTTAATCTTCATCTATACGTAGTCTATTTTATACGTTCTTTAAAGTATTTTTGTTAATTCTAGAGAGTGATCAACAATCATTCAAAAGATGCAGCGATCGCGCAAAGCAAATTGACTACATTGTAGGTATTAAAGCGTTGTTACAAAAAAATCACTAGTATAAAAGGGGATTTATTATGTCTGTTCGCCATAACGAAAATCATGCTCCATTGGTAAAAGTAGTTTACTCCCAAGTTAGAGTTAACGGTAAAGTGGAGTTAATACCATTAGAATTGTATGCTGATGGTTCCCTAAGACGGTCTGTTGGATAGTTGAAACCTGCATTGCTGACTGTCAACTTTGAACAGTCAGCAGTCAATAGTTAATAGTCAATAGTCAATAGTCATCAGTCATCAGTCGTCTTTTCCCTAATTAATTGGTTGCTGTGACAACCTTTGCAAAAGGTTTCGTATTCTGTTAGTTAGAGCAATTTCATTCTCTGCAAATTCTTCGCAGATATTACCATCAACTTGATATGTAACTTGTAAAGCTTGAACAGTCTTTATCTTGCCATTAATTTCATAACTGTCATACTCTGGTGAAAAACAGATATAACATCTACCAAGATATCCATGTTCTCGCGATCGCGACAAGATTAATTGATGAGTTGCTTGTCCGGCACGACAATACCGATTGTAGCCCTCTTCGCACATTGAACTTACCAATTTAACCATGAGATCAGCTAATGTATCTCCTAAAAAGGCTCTCATTGAGCTTCCATCGTAAAATTTTATAATAAAGTTCCAACTCCTAGCAAAATCATATTCAACTGGGTCATTAGACTCGGAAAAATTAGCAGGCTGATTCATTAAAAATCTCCAATGAGTTTGTATACAAAAGCGGTAGTTTGGCATTAAAAGTTGCACCTGAGTAAGAGTGACAATTTTGGCATAAAAAAACCAGCACAAATACAAGTGCTAGTAAAGTATTTCATCTTGATGATATTTTTTGCTTTTAGTCAGTGTTGAACTAGAAAAACAATGTTGAGACTAAGTAAATTCTATAGTTTCAACAAACTCTAAAATTCTTTCTTTGATTTCTTCTACTTCTTCTTCCAGAGAACCAGGTGGTTCATCTTTGAAAAAGCTACGCTGGCTACTAACTATATACAAAAACTCCGCATTGATAAAGGAAATAAGCCCTCGGTAGGCATCCAATCTATTAGAACTGCCGTTATTTTCCTGCTGGGAAATTGTTGACCCCTTGGGCATATCAACTAACACAAAGTAAGCCCCTCCCAGCGTATTTTGTAAATATTCAGTGTACTTGACATCAGCATTTGGCACGTTGGCTAAAATTGCCTGTGGCACATACTTTTCTACTAAAATTGATTGAAGATATTCTTCTAGTTCGATAGATTCCAATTCTGACAACTGTTCTGGAGGTATGGCGTAATAATCGATTCTCAGCAATGTGCCGAAGTCATCAGAAAAGCCGACTACCCCTTCTTGACTTTGAACTTTACCCCCCTGCTGAGGATCAACTGGAATTGGGACGGTGAAATTTCCTAAAGGTGACTCATACACGCCTTCGCTGTAGTCTTCTACTCCTACTGTGTCGCCGTCTTCAAAGTCTTCTTCATCTTCTGCTTCTTGAAAGGCGGCAATTACCTCCTGTATAATTTCATGGGATTCTTCATCCTCAAGTTCCAAAGCTTGCTGTAGCCTTTTGATATAAGGTTGTTTCTGCTTGGGGATAACTAGTTCTTCTTCATCTATTAACACGATAATCCCGGCCGCAAAACCGTCTAGTACCAAATCTTCAGATAAGGCTTCACTTGCAGCATTAAATAAAGCACCGAGTCCTTCGTCTTCTGCAATACCGATGAGTCTATCGACTATTTCTGTGAGTTCATCTTCTGAATATTCTTCAAAAATTTCAAATTCCCAAAGGATACTTGCTAAAATTCCTGGATCGACCTCTTCAACGGCAGAATCAGCAATAGCGGTGACAACTGCGATCGCAGCTACCCCTTCTTCTGGACTGAGGGGTTCTTGTGAAATCTCTGATGAGTTAAAAATCTTGTCATAATTAGTCATAAATGCTACCTCTTTTGCTGGATAGTCATAATAGATTGACAGTAACAATGGTTCCGTTTAGCAATGCAGTGAACTTACCATATAAGAGGTTTGCTAACACACAGTTAATTTAATATCCCCCTTATTGTTCACCGCATTCACTCTGACTGGACTTGAATATACTTTTGTTACAAAACTTGATTGTTACCGTCCTCATCTGAGACATATAAGAAGCGATCGGCGATGCTTGCGTAGAAACTTGGTTCAGTCCAGTAACCTAGGTGTCCATCTAATCCCCAGGATGTTTGGTATTTCATTTCAATGTTATCTAAGTTTTCATAATAATCCAGATGTCCGCTGATGGGGTCTTTCAAGTGGTAGTAATTAACCCAACGAATTTGCTCAAGTTTACATATAACTGGGTTTTGCTTCAAGTATGAACTTGGCATCACAAATTTTGATTGAACACGGAATGAGTTAAGGTGTTCTAACATCCGCTGTCGAATATACTGATCTTCGTTTGCAGTCTCCCGTAAGAAAAAAGCAATTTTGTCTAGTGGTGAACCAAAGGAAATTAGTCCTTTAATCTTATTCAAGAAGAAATTTTGACTTTGATCGTGACCAAGACTAGATTCAATGCACAGAAGATTCAATGTATCGTAGGCAATACAGCTACCAAGAGAATGTCCAGCCAGTATTACTTGGTCATAGTTTGCTTGCTCATCTTCAATAATTGCTTTCAATAATGTTCGGCATTCTGCAAGTATTTCCTGGCGAATTTTTTGATAAGGTGATTTGGGGTCAGTAATACTGTAAATAGCAACATCAGCCAGATAATTAACTAACGGCGGAGTGATAATTTGTTTACTAAGTTTCCAGGCTGATTGGAGAAAACGACCTTTGAGAAACGGCCCGATTAACAAGAGAATTAACCAAATTGCAAGTCGCAAAGCTGGATATACAAAGTTAAATATACGCAGCAATATGGAGACCCCGCGCAGGCGGTATTTAAATAAGCTTTTTCTTTTGTTATCAGCTACAAGTCTATTTAATAACTGTTCATTTCCATTGCGATTGTAAAATTTACTTGTTCCATTAACTGTTTGCTCTGCCCATTGCAATAGCTCTGGTACGCTAATTTTATTTTCTGTATTAGGTGCCCAGTAATACTCATGAATATCAATTAACCAATCTGGTTTGGTATCAAGAGAACTGACTCTCACAAAGCTTTCTGTCCAAATAGAGCCAGATGATAACTTACGCCTAGCAATTAAGTGTTCTAGCTTAAAAGGTAAACTCTGACCATCAAAGTATTTGACCAAGTTACGGGCGAAATAGTCCATAGTTTCAAAAGGATTTTGTTCGCCAACACCGTGAATGAGAAAAAATGCTGTGTGACCTTTGGGAAATCTGCCATTAATACCTTGATTGCTCATACTGATGACCAGTTATATACAAAATAATTTGCTCGTTATATTTGGTTATAATGCTTTATCTGCTACCAATACATGTTTTTAAATACTTTGGACAAAATTACAAATGCAACTTTTAATTACACTACTTTAAAGATAAATTACTAAATGTCATAGAAATTTGACTTATCAATTGTTTTAATAGTTTTATCAAGTTTTGTCTTAATAAGTGCCAAGTTCATAGAGACATGGTTGATATTTCAACAGTCGCTCATAGAAAGCCATAGCAAATCACAACTGATACAACTGCTAATTTTTAACCTCTAGCAAATGAATTATATCTATGGATGGAACTATAAACTAGCTAACGATAGATTCTTCTGCCAAGGGAAGGATGGCACAATACCGTTGTTTGCCATGACACACACTAATTCAAAATACTGTACTCATGGCTGTGCAAACTAAAATTACATAAAATTTTGCATCTTATATGGTAAAAACTCCTCCATCCCAGTTCTCACCAGATCAATACAAAGTAGATCCCGCAAAGGAAAACTTAGAAGCTCTTATACAAGAACCGCAGCTAGATACTGAAATTGATCTAGAGTTCCTTTACACCAGAGATATTGAATTTCGCCAGGAAACAATTTATTTCATCGTCGTCGATCGCTTTCATGACGGCGACCCAGATAATAGTGAAGGTACTAACTCAGAACTGTACGATCCCACCGGACAAGATTGGGGTAAGTACTGGGGTGGCGACTTGCAAGGTATCATCGATAAATTAGACTATCTAAAAAACATGGGAGTGACAGCCATTTGGTTGACTCCTCTATTTGAGCAGGTTGAAGAGTTATTTGTTGGTAATGCAGCCATACATGGCTATTGGACAAAAGATTTTAAACGTATAAATCCTCGCTTTATAGCTCAGGGAGAAGACCCTTCTTTAAATAATACTCAAGAAGCAAAAAATACAACTTTTGATCGGTTAATTGCAGAACTGCACAAGCGCAATATGAAGCTGGTGCTGGATATTGTCTGTAACCATAGCACCCCTGATACCAGCGGTAGTAAGGGCGAATTGTATGATGATGGCGTGAAAATTGCGGACTTTAATAATGATGTCAATCACTGGTATCACCACTATGGTGAAGTGCAAGACTGGGAAGACGAATGGCAAGTACAGAACTGTGAACTAGCAGGTCTAGCAACCTTCAATGAAAACAATAGTGAATATCGTGAGTATATTAAATCAGCAATTAAACAATGGTTAGACCGGGGTGTAGATGCACTGCGGGTCGATACTGTTAAGCATATGCCGATTTGGTTTTGGCAAGAATTCACTGGCGATATCGCCAATCACAAACCAGATGTATTTATTTTTGGGGAATGGATTTATAGTCATCCTGGGGACGATCGCTCGGTAGAATTTGCTAACAATTCGGGTATGACACTGCTAGACTTTGGTCTATGTGTGGCAATTCGAGCCGCACTAGCGCAAGGTTCAGAAAACGGATTCCACACAATTCAATACATTTTTGATGAAGATCATCGCTACAGCGGCGCAACAGAGTTAATTACCTTCATCGATAATCATGATATGGCCCGCTTTCAATCGCTGAACCCTGATCCAGCAATGTTGAAAGTTGCGATCGCTCTAATTATGACCTGTCGCGGTATTCCCTGCATTTATTACGGTACAGAACAATATCTCCATGACGACACTAATGGCGGTAATGATCCATACAACCGCCCCATGATGGACAAGTGGGATACAGATACAGAAATTTACCGTTACATCAGGTTGTTGTCTGGCTTACGGCGATTGAATCCCGCTGTATCAATGGGTAGTCACTGGCAAAAATACTTAACACCAGACGTTTATTGTTACGTGCGCCGCTATCGTGACTCTTTGTGTTTCGTTGCCTTAAACCGTGGTGGTGAAGTGACTCTCCCAGAACTAGAAACAGAACTCCCTGATGGTGAACATACCTGTGTGGTGACTCGCAACAAGTATGAAGTCAAAGACGGCAAGATTTATGATTTGGTACTCGAAGAGCGCGGTGTGATTGTTTTCAGCCACGTTGGAGAACGGATTAAAGGGCAAACCATTGTGCGTGTGCAACTCAACGGCGTGCAGACTCAACCAGGTGAAATCGTCGTCGTCACAGGAAATTGTCCAGAGTTGGGTAATTGGGATATTACCAAGGCGTATCCCCTAGAGTACATCAACACCAACACCTGGTTTGCAGAGATTCCCTTTGATGAAAGTGCCGGCAAGCTAATCAGTTACAAATATGCAATGTGGCGCGAAGGGCGATCGCCTCTGCGAGAAAATACTGTACCACGCCGTTGGGTGATTGCAAAAGAAGGCACTGTCAAATGGCGTGATACTTGGGCATCAGGACGAGAGTCCTAGATGAGGAAGTAGGGGGAGATGAGGAAGTAGAGGGAGATGAGGGAGCAAAACCTCCCCATCCTCCTCATCTCCCTCATCCCCCTCACTACCTTTGAATGCAACTCGGTATAACTCTTTTCCATTCCCCATACCAAAAAACCATGTTCCCAAGTGGCGCGTGGTTTTTTTGCTATGAACGTGGGAAAAAACTAGCAGGAAGAAGTTTATAGAACGTTAATTAAGAAAAATGTCAATTTCCAGTGGCTGTGCGTAAATTCTCCATATGCTACTGATTAACTGAATACATTTTCTCTTTGGAAAAAATGTATCTCAGCTGTGAGTCTGTAACGCTTTAACTTTCAATCAAACAGAGAAGCCCTTCAATAGGCACATTTTCAGGGACACCTGAAATAGTCTCTGTTACTTACCATGCAAATCAAATGTTTGGGATAGTTATGAAAAAGTTTTTGATCGCTTTGATGTTAGCAATCTTCACAACTATAGGGACATTGCTACTGCCAAGCATTGCTTACGCTCAATCCTCTCAGGTACCTCAGCCAACTCCTTCAACTCCATCCACTCCTTTAAACAAGCGATATCCGAAACCTAAGACCTCAAAAGCAGTCTATACTCGGTATAGTATCAATACTCCTGAAGGACAGAAGGCTCTAAAGTCGCTGGAAGCAGCCTTCAAAATCCTGCGAGATAATGGATGTGAAGATCCTTCTAGTTGGTATTATCAAGGGGCTATCCATTGGGTTCCAAATTTTAGTAATTTTCAAAACCAAAACACCGTCTGTCAGAAATATACCCAAGCTGCATTTGATGATCCACAGCAGAAAGCTGAGGTAGAAAAGCTGATAGCTGCATGGCAGCACTGTACCCATTTTGGAGGTGAAGAAAATCCGCCTCCGCATTCGCCACTAACTGCTGAATATGACCTGCACTTCTTACCTTGGCATCGACTGTACATTGGTTATTTAGAAAAAATTGTTCGCAAACTCTCTGGTGATCAGAATTTTGCAATTCCGTATTGGGAATACACTAATCCGAACCAAACTACAATAGCGACAGATTTCGTCACACCAAGTAGTTCTCTTTATACAAATTTGAGGAGAAGTTCCCTGAATCGTGTAGATGGAAAAGTAGACAGCATACAACAACAAAGGATAGAAAAAGACAAAAAAACCGCATACAAATCTACAACATTTAATAATGCCGCTGACCCCAACAACTCTAACGATTTTACTAATCTAATTGATCGTTCGCCTCACGGTGCTATGCACGTTTACATTGGTGGTGATGTTGGTCAAGCATATAATCCTGTCTGGCAAGGCGCTTCTCCTAGTAATAGCGGACTGATGAGAGATGTGTTCACTGCTGGTTTCGATCCCATCTTTTGGGTACATCACTCTACTATCGACCGTTACTGGGAATCTTGGACACAAGCAACAAAAATCAAAGCTACACCCCAGGATCTACCTCTACCCCAAGAGCTAGCACCACTGTATACTTTTGTTGATGAAAATGGAAATCTGGTGAAATTCAACAGTCCCCAAGAAATTATTGATGCAGTCTACAATGTGGACTACAAATACGATAAACTCGACCCGGATAGCCAAACACTATTTAAGCAACCACTGAGAACGATAACAGGCATTAGAACCTCGCCAACTGTAACTGTTGTGGGTGCTAAAAAGAATGGTGACAGCTTGAATGAATTGACAAAAATCACTGTGCCATTAACTAAGTCACTAGAAGCTACTCCAGCGCTTCCAGGTGCTTCTTTAAGGTCTGAGAGTGAACCGAATCAACCAAATATCTCTGCAAAAGCTCCTTTGGCTGGAGGGCAATATGTGCTGGATGTTACAGTATCTTTCAGCAAACGCCCAATCGGTAATTATAGTGTTTATTTGAACTTACCTCATGCCAAGACGGTCACTGAAATAATCGGTGACATCGATAATTACTATATCGGTGCTGCCAATTTCTTTGATGCACACTCTACAGATGGAGGAACCAAAACCTTTGCTTTTGATGTTACTAATGAACTCAATGCACAGTGGTCTGAACTTAAAAAAGGTACAGTCGAAGATTTTGATGTGTATTTTATCTCAGACAATCCTTCTCAAACTAACGATATCAAAGTTGAAAGCCTGACACTACGCAACATAGCGTGAACTGTTTAGCTGACTCTACATGAAAAAAGCGATCGCTCTTAGATGGGTCTAACTATATAGCAGTCCTAAATCATTCGTAAGAATTTGAACTAGTCGTAACTCCCCTGTAGTCCCACGCCAGATGCGCGGCTGTCGGCAAAGCGCGATAGCGCACTGGCTCCCCTTGGTAAGGGGGGACGCCGAAGGCGGGGGGTGAATTTTCTGACAATTCATTTAGGATTGCTATAAAAGGGAGCGATCGCTTTTTTCTTGTTGCTATAAAATTCCTATTTAATTTGGTATTTGGTGAAAAAACGACTTTTACGCAATTTGAAAAAAGAATGCAACAGATACCTTGTAGGGGCGTACAGCTGTACGCCCCTACTCTTACCTTGAACATACCCGTCTGATTTTGCTTGAAGTAAAATTGAAGAAATAGCAATCCTTAATTTCCCACAGGTTGGGGACGGTTATGAAAAAGCTTCTTTTCGCTCTGGTGTTGCTAACGTTTACTACCTTCGGGATAGTACTGTCCAGTAATGTTTATGCTCAGTTATCCCAGAATAGTATCCGTCAAATCAATTACGCTTATGAGGCTCCAGTGGACACCCAACCATCATTTGGCTTTCCCAGACAAAATCAGCTACTAGCAACTGTTCTTGCCTCTCAAGAACAGAAAACGCAGTTAATCAATAACCCATCAACACCGACACAAGTAAATTTACCCTTATCTACTCCTATTCAACTTGATTGGGCTAACTCTGCTGGTTTAATTAATGCCAAGAAACATTATGTGTTGGAAGTTCAAGTTTCTTCCACTGGTAGACCAGTTGGCAACTACAGCGTATATCTGAATCTACCCAATCTCAAGGCTGCTTCTGATGTTGATACTTACTATATAGGGCCTCTCAATTTCTTTGAGGCGCTAAATCCAAAAGATAAAAGCAAAACTTTTCAGTTTGATATTACCGAAGAATTAATTAAGCAGGTGAAAAAAGGCGAACAACCAACAACAATCTCCAACCTCACTTTAACTTTCCTTCCCGATGAAGGTGGTGGCCCAGAGGTTTTTGTTGATCGGCTTTCACTTGAGGAACTATAATATCAAATTGCATCACGATATTACTTATTGGGTTGGGAAATTCGTGCTTCAATATCTTCTAATGTTTGTAACAGCAAACGTTTTGCCTGCAATTGCCATCCCAATTTTTGAATTCTAAAAGCTGCTACAGTCCCACCAATAGCTGCTAATAAGCCGATGGGTTGATTTAACGAAATTCCGAATAACAAACCCAATCCAGCAATTCCCCAAAATGGTAAGGCTACTGCTTGTCTTTGCTCTTCAACAATTTGGATAATTGTACTATATTGCATAGTAGCTAATAATTCTTGTTTCACCTGCTTTTGTTCAGCTGCCGATAGAGATAAACCGATTTTACGACGCAGCTTTTCAATTTTGCGGGCATCAGTGCTGTATTCAGTTAGCTCATCTTCTGCCATTTTCAGTAGTCGTTCGAGTTGCCCCATTTGCCTGACATCCGGGATTATGATACAGCTATTATCCCGAAAAAGTTGGCTTGAAGCGAGCGATCGCACTCTCTACGCCGAAAAATTGTGTAAATCTGCTGAAAAATTCAGCTCATACCATTTCACACAATCACTGATACAAATTCATTCACCCCTGCTTTTCTGCTCAAGATGGCTATTGGATAATTTTTCAGCTATTGTTAAAATCTGCTTGCTGAACGTGCGTTATCTGCCAATTAGATGGTACAAATGTATTATTATAGAAAAGCATCCCTTGATACTGATGTGCCACATTTTCCCCATACTGATAAACTTGTTTAGCAAAACCTTTTGATAGCCTAAAACGATGAAAACATCTGCTAAGTTCGACTTTGAGGATGAAAAATTTAATGCACCGCCTTCTCAAGTCATTCCCTGGTGTCAGATGATTAATCCTCGGTATGGCACAGATGGCATCCAGCCCCACGGGTTGGCAATTAAGCTGGATAATGCCCAAGCTGTTGGCTTTCAACCAGATGATAACTGGCAACAGGTGGAGCATGAATTTAGCTCTGGAGTGGAAACTGTTTTTATGACTGCGACACCCCAGTTAGTCATAGTACGTCGAGGCCCTTTGTCTGTCAAAGACAGAGAAACTGGTCTGAAACTGGGTACACTCAAAGATAATTATGATGCTTTTTTAGCAGACAAACTTAAATTTAAAACCTTTACTCGCTATTTAATTTTTCTAGTAGGTGAAAATAAAAAGTTTTTACATGAATACCCATTGCAATTAACTCTCAATGGTGCAGCAGGAGCGAGTTTCAGCAAAAGTTACTGTGAGTACCAACAAGGGAAAGTTGTGAGTGGGTTTGTTGCGGAACTAGAAAAAGCTTATGCCATATATCGCAAGCAACCCCTAACACCAAAAGGCCCACTATTCCACGCGCACGGGATTTTTTGCCCAATCATTGAGTGTGAAGAAAGAGGCATTGAACCGAATATTGCTTTGGTAGCTTCAACTGTAGATTTCAAACATCCCACAGTGGGAACGTTGACACAATATCTGATTGCCTCGGATTCCCCGGAATCTGCAATTATCTGCAAGGCTTTTGAAGAATACAAAGAATTTGGTAAGGAACCCGTAAAAGTAGAATCATCTAAAATGGCAATGGCTGGCGTTTCCAGTTCCTACATTTACGCTGATGAAGATGATTTTGCTTATCCACCGTATTAGGGACTGGGGACTAGGGACTGGGGACTGGTGACTGGTGACTGGGAACTGGGGACTGGTGACTGGTGACTGGTGACTGGAGAAAGGTTTTTTAAATACTCGATCCCTAATACCCAATCCCCAATACCCAGTACCCAATCCCTATTCTTTCAACAGCAAATAATATAATGAACCATTACCGCCTGTGATGCCGGCGCGATCGCCTGCTAATTTGCCAGTTCCCATGAAATAGTCTACTCGTCCTGGGCCTTTGATGGCGCTACCTGTATCTTGATCGAGTACATAGCGGCTAACAGCACGAGATTCTAATCTACCGGAACTAGTAGGATAGGGAAATGAATTATAAATTAGCGCTAATGCTCCCGGTGGCATGAGAGACTTATCTGTAGCAATGGAACGCTCTGCTGTAACTGGTACGTTAATGCTACCAGTAGCTTGTCTACCGGCAGTTTCTTGGAAAAACACAAACCGTTCCCAACGCGGTAAATAATTACTCAACTCCTGGGGCTTTTGGCGGAAATAACTAATCAAACGTGGCATTGTCAATCCTGCTAATGGCAGTTTGCCATCTTTGGCCAGTTCTTTGCCGATACTAGTCCAAGGGTAATCTGTTCCACCGGCGTAGCCAATAGAGGTTCTTTTGCCATTGGTTAACTGAATTTGGGCAGAACCTTGGATGTGTACCATGTATGCATCCAGGCGATCGCGGAACCAAAGCATTTCTAAACCATGCAATCGGCTTTTTTTGCCTAGCAAACCATCTTTACCTTCCAATTCAATTCGTTTGGGGTGGGGTTTCGCCCATTGCTCGAAATCTTTTGGTAATCGATAAAGGGGATATTTGTATACTGAAGTTCTTACTCTACTAGCAGTATAAACAGGCTCGTAGTATGCAGTAAATTTTACTGTACCCTTGCCATCATTGCCCACAGATTTGTAAAAAACAAACTCTCGCCGCACAGCAGCTTGCAGTTGTGCTGGAGATTTGGCACTGACTACCAGTTGACGGAAACGTACTAAGCTGCGACGCACGCGGTCAAGTGTAATTCCCTGAACTGGATAGTTTTGATACGCTGCGGCTGCCTTATTTCCTGCGAGGTAACGCAGACTATTGTCAATGGATGCCAACAACGCTTGGCGATCGCCAACTTTACCTCTTTGACCCCAAATTTGCTCATCCCAACCTAAGCATCTGTACTGCGGGGTGCAATCAGTGCCGAGGTTAACAGGTATAAGCGGCGGTTGGATTTCAGGAGTACTTGGCTTGACTTGCGGCGGGATTTCAGAATTGGTCGGTACTGGTATTGTTACAGGAACCTGAGCCACAGCTGACCAGATTGTGTTTACAAGGGCAAATCCTAGACTCAAAGAAGCCAAAGCAAGGGTTTTTCTCATCATTTAGTTGAATCTTTCAACACTAGAGCTAAAAACGGGTTCTACCCGGATTGACACAATCCGAGATGGGCGTACAACCATATACTCCCCTTGTATATTCTTGATCGGTACGCTAATAAAGTCATTAGAAGCAGACTTGGGTACAAGTTCGCCGCTATACCACTTTTGAAATTCCTGAATATTAGGAAAACGTACTTCTTCGCGGTGTCCACTTTCTAGAAGCAGGAAGACAGCGTATTCATTCGGTGTTCTAGGCATAAAGTTGAATTATTTGAAACAGGTTCAACCCATGTTAACCACGTCACCTCAGAATGAAAAGGGTAAGCATACGGGAGCAAGAAAAGCATTTGGGGAAAGTTGTAAATTAACTCATGAGCGATCGCTCCTAACTGTTAATGAACGGATATGATGACGGTTGCTTACTCAAAGACGGTTCCCAGTAAATCCCAAACTGGATCAATCTGTATATTCTTGATCAATTTATTCTGCCAATACTTTTGCTTATTTGACGTTCTCTCAATGGATAAATCCTGGGGGATTCTTGGTTCAACGACACTCAGTAAAACTAGAAGCATTCAGTCTTGCCAAATCGACCCCTCACCGAACAATCCTAGCTATTGATGGTGTTGTCTAGGTATGGCAACTAGCACCAGTGGGATGTATCTTCCCAAGCGTTAATCCCGTATGCTATTAGTACTAATTTACACAATTAAATTAATTTACTGGTTTCGCTACTCTGTCGAGTTCATGGTTTTGAAAAGGTTGTTCGCGCCTTTGCTGCTAGCATCACTTTACGTCCTAGAGTTAATGGCAGTAGCGACGGATTCTTGCCTGTGCTAGACCATATGTATCTATTTGATCACACTAAAGATAACTATAAGAATGTCCAATAAAAGTCTAAAACTTCTGACCTTATCCGTAGTTTTTCTAATCATCAGTTTAGGGATATTAACTGCCTGTATTCAAAGTCAACGGGAAACTACAACGACTAGTGAGTTATCACCATCTAAACCAAATGTCATGCTTGAAATCAAATCTCAAGCGGGAACATGCCCTAAGACAGTTGGGCTTTGGATTATTTCACTGATCTCTGAAGGTGGTGGGGAATACACTGTTGTTGCGGACACTCGACCGATTGCAAACCCTGCAAGATTGGTAGCATCTGGTGAGAGATTTGTGGAATATGAAGCAATACTACGTGAATCTTACGCATCTTGTATCGGTAGTGCTAGCTTGCAAGAATTTCGTTTTTACAATTTCCAGTTCCGAAATGGAAAGGTTTATTTTCGTGTCGATCTCCCAGCTATTGTCAATGAGTCAGCCAATGGGACACCGTATATTGGAATTACGTACAAAAAGCTAGTTGCTTCTCGTCCATACGTGCGTTGGAAGTCTACAGAATAAGTCAATTGAGAAGTTTTAGCATAAGAAAAGACCTAGTAAAATAAGGGCTTAGGCACAAATCATACAATGTTAGGAAATTTACTAGACGGGCGTTACCAAGTCCTTCAAGTCTTAGGTGGAGGAGGATTTGGTCAAACCTATATAGCCCGCGACACCCACCGACCAGGTTCACCCAAGTGTGTTGTTAAGCACCTGAAGCCTGTCACCCACAACCCTGAATTTCTGGAAACTGCCAGACGGCTATTTACCAGTGAGGCAGAAATTCTAGAACAACTGGGGCATCATGACCAAATTCCTCGGCTTTTAGCCTACTTTGAAGAACAACAAGAATTTTTCTTGGTACAAGAGTTTATTGATGGGCGTTCTCTTGCAGCAGAACTTTTACCAGGTCAAAGGTGGACAGAAGACCAAGTTATGCAACTTCTGCACCAGGTCTTGGAAGTTCTCAAGTTTATTCACAGTCAAAATGTCATCCATCGAGATATTAAGCCGGAAAATATCATTAGACGGCAAGTAGACAGCAAGCTGGTGTTAATTGACTTTGGCGCGGTCAAGCAAATCCAATCTCAACTGTTGACAGCTTTAGGACATATGGCTACTACAATTGCGATCGGTACGCCAGGATATATGTCTACAGAACAGGGTCGAGGCAAACCCCGTCCCAACAGTGATATTTATTCTCTAGGTATTATTTGTATCCAAGCGCTCACTGGTTTGCATCCCCGGCAACTTGAGGAAGATTTAGAGACAGGAGAAATTATTTGGCAACATCTGACAAATGTCAGTCCTGGGATGGCAACTGTGCTATCTAAAATGGTGCTACATCACTTTAGAGAACGCTATCAATCTGCAACAGATGTTCTAGAAGCCCTCCGACAAATCAATACTGTTATTAACCCTGTAATTCAAGCACCACATCTAACGCAGCCTTCACAAAACCCAATCCTCTCTCAGGAAGAGTACAACCGCCTAGAAAATATACTCTTGGAAATTGTCGGCCCCGTAGCCCGGACATTATTACGAAAAGTTACGGCATCAGCGCCCAATAGCCAAACAATAATAGATAATTTGGCGCTTCATCTACCAGGACATCAACAAATTGAGTTGAAGAAGCGGACAACATTCCTTCTAGAAGAAACTCAAGTCACGCCAGCCAGCCAGCCAGTGAATTTACCGGCGACATCATCCCAAATAATTAATGACAGTTTTGTCCGTCAATGTGAGCGAGATTTGGCTGAATTAATTGGCCCCATTGCTACTTTTCTTGTGCAAAAAGCTATAAAAACGTCTCCTCAGATTTCCCGCACTGAACTTGTGCAAACTTTAGCAATACACATTAGCGATCCTCAAAAAGCTCAGCAATTTCAGCAACGCTTACTTAGTTAATTTATAGTTTAAAATCGCTCTAAATCTAACAATTATTAATTACGAATTGTTATTACTGAATTTGCTAATTTAATAAAAATATAATTATCGTAGTGGCGTGGCAAGCTGAATATAGTATATAAATATAATTCTTGTGGTGTGGGCTTCTAGCCCGCACCGGACGGGCGAGACGCCCATCCCACAAGAAAATCTATTGCACTATTTTAGTCTGGTCACACTACTACTAGCGCAACCGGACTAATTTAGCGCATAAATTTCCTCTAAAATCTCTGTGTTCTCTGCGCCTCTGCGGTTCGTTAATGCACTATTTTAGTCCGGTCATGCTACTACTTCTGACGAGTCCTAATTACAAATGACAAATGACAAATGACCAATTACTGATTTTGTTGATTCAGCAAGTTCATAGCTATTTCTAAACTAGCTTTCATCCGATTAAAAGCTGCTGCTAAGCCGCCAATTTCATCGTGAGACTGTTCTGCAAAATCAGCGTTCATATCACCAGTGCTGACTTGTTGAGCAATTTTTTCAATTTTGCGAATCCGCTGAATTACAGTTTTCTTGATTAAATAATTAATTAACAGAACTACGATCGCAAAAATCGCCACTAAAAGTCCCATAATCAAATTCCAAGTGCGGTTGGCACTGGCAAAAACATCTTCAGAGGGGACAGAAATTATTTGAGCTGCAATAATATCGTTGAGTTTCCAGCCAAAACCATTTTCTGTCCCATAAGTTGCCAATTGGCTTTTAGGAGCTTGATCGGGTGTAGAATGGCATTGTAGGCAACTTTGTTGTGTAACAGCCAATGGCCGGGCAATATAAAATACCTGACCGTCGGGAAAGTCACGGAAGCCAAAAATTTCTTGCTGCTTGGGGTTTTTGCGGAACTGATCAACTAGTTTAGTTTCAAAATTATCCGCTTTATCCCGCAAATTAGTGGGATTAATAGTTGCTTCTTTATAAAGGTAATTTTCATATTCTGGGTTTTTACGTAAATTTTCAAAAACTTCTGTAGCTGAAAATGCGGGTACTGTTTCTGGAATAAACGCTGGTTCCGTAGCTAATCTGGGTGCTAGCAGACCATTTATCCGATTTTGCGTATAACTTCTAACAGAGTTCATCGTTTTGATCAAAATCAGCGCTTGAGAAGTCACTTCATTTTGCGCTCTCTGCTCCAGTACCCTGGATAAGGCTAGACCACTCACAAAAATGCTGACTATGAAAACCAGCATCAAAATTAAGTTAAATTTAGTACCTATTTTTAAGTTTTTTAACATATTATTGAACTCATAAAACTTTACAAAGGAAACTAAGATTTGAGTTAATCTAAATGTCGCTGATAGCTACTAGAAAAATACGATTTAAAAAATCAATAAATGTTAATTTTTATCAGCAAATAACTGTATAGATCAACTCTAAAAGTCAAATAATTTTCAGCAAGCATAATTAATGATATCTGGGAAAATTTCACGTCGTTTGTTTATTTTACAGCTGCTATGTTGTACAGTTACTGGGTGCAAATCAACACCAAAATCTGAGGGCGTGTTAACTATTGGCGTCATCAATTATGGTGGAGGTGGAGAAATAATTGACAAATTTGCTAAATTTAGTAATGTTCTGGCGCAAAAAACAAAAGCACGCACTCGTTTAGAGCCTGCTTTCAATGAAAATAAAGCCATTGAACGCCTATCATCTCAAGCTTGGTCATTAGTATTTGCACCGCCAGGATTAGCCGCTGTGGCGATCGCTCTTTATCGGTATGTACCTATATTACCTTTAGTGGGTGTGAGTAATTTGCGCTCAGTATTGGTCGTTCGCAAAGACAGCAAAATTCAAGACTTAAAACAGCTACAGGGTAAAACAGTTGCTTTAGGTCAACCAGGTTCAGCAACAGGATATTATTTCCCGCTTTACAATCTTTATGGGTTGACACTGGCGGAGATATTATCTGCACCTACACCCAAAACCATTTTAGAATTGGTGGCTGAAGGTAAAGCTGACGCTGGCGCTATTTCAAAAGCAGAACTGGATCTCTACAGTCCCCAGTTACGCCAAACAGAGTTTCGCATTCTCTACACAGATCCTCACTATGTTCCACCTGGTGTAGTTTTGATTGGATCTACTGTGGAACGCAAGCGCCAAGAATACATCCGCAAAGTTTTAAGTGAAGTTCCTGCGGTTTTGGCGCAAGAAGTAGGCTATGTTCCTAATGGAAAAGTACCAGATTATAAATATATGATTGAAGTAGTTGAGCGGGTCAAATTAATTTCTTCCCAGTTACAAAATAAGCCTGTACGTTTATTTTGAGTATGGAAAAATCAGGAAAAAGCAAAGTGTTTGATATCAAGTTCGGCTAATTACTTACGATATAGTCGGTTTGCCTGGTAATAGGTAATGGGTAATAGTAGAATCCAATTACCAATTACCAATTACCAAATATTAGAGTTTCAAAAAAACAATTTGAATCTTGCTAGCTGATTTTCAATCGCCCCTTTGAGGATTTTATTTAGTTCTTTACTGTCTTTAAATTGCAGAATTTGCTGTGTCGGTAAATCAAAAGGAAATTGCCCTTCGATGTCTGGGCGTTGCATCTGCGTTAACAAAATTTGTTCTGAACGCTTACTTTGCATAGCATAGCCAATTTCCACACAGACATTTGGACTGGGAATTAATTGAGTAGTTTCTTTACCTGCAATACTAGCAATAGGTGTAGTATCTGCAATAAACAACAAACTCTTACGGATTTTTCGCATCATGGTGCGACTTAGCCGTAGAGGAGCATCACCAGGGCGGTAAGATTCTGCTAATGTTAAGGGTAGGCGCGATCGCAAATTCAAAGCTGCCAAACTTTTTTCTAGTCCCTCTTTTAAGGCATCCCTGGCTGGGGCATACTCAGTTTGATAGCATAAAAAAATAATTGGTTCTAACTGAGCTAACAAAGCTTGCTTAGTGAAATAAATTTCATGACTAATTAAGTCAATGTTGGCTACACAATAGCCACCACTACCTTCAATATAAAATTCTATATTTTCCCCTTCCAGATAGCGCCCAAACCAAGTTGATTGCTTAACTTCGTCGCTGTCTTCTAAAAAATCCGCTCTTAATCCCGATCTCAGTAGACTTTTTTTACTGAGGCGGATGTCTGGTGGGCGTTTTTCCAGTTCTGCGATCGGTTCATAATCCTGAAGATACCATGCTCTGAGCGCAATAATTGACATAAGGCGCTATTTCAAATGTCTGTTGCTATTCGACTTTTTACAAGCTTATCCTATTTTGGATTTTAGATTTGAGATTTTGGATTAGTAATCAGCTAAAACACATTAAATCTGTACAAACACTTTATCGGATTGTCCTTTGTCATTCGTCATTAGTCTTTAGAAAGGACAAAGGACAAATGACAACCTTAATTTGTTGTATTTACAAAGGACAAAGGACAAATGACTAATGACAACCATAAAAATACAGCAACACCCAAACATCTACTAGCTCTCAACATTTCCTCTCCTTGTTTATACTAGCCAGGGATGTACTTACCTTCCATTACTATAAACAAGTAATGAAAATCAGTTACAGCGCCCCCTGATTTTCCATAACATGAGGAAATATCGGCGTTCGCGTTGGGTGTTGTTGTGTTTTGGCGAGACAGACATAAATCAAACAGCGTCTTTTACCTCTTTCTTTATTACAAATTCAGCTGTTGCATCTGCCAGGGAAGCTTTATTAGCTTCAATTATTAGATTAGCATCTGTAGATTGACGTGGATATTTTTGCAATTAAACTTTACTTTTAATTCTATTAGTAAGGTAGTCATTACAATTCCCACCCTACATTTAGCCAAATGGCAAAATTACGTCAAATATATGATGTTTTATTAAGTATAAACTTAAAAAATATTAAGTTTTGAAAATCCCATAACCCATTCCCTATTCCCCATGCCCGATGCCCTATCTTTGCAATTTGATAGGAATCTCAATCCAGAATTCTGTACCTTTGCCTGGTTCTGAAATACATTCCATCATTCCACCGTGGTTTTCTACAACAATCTGGTAGCTGATTGCCAATCCTAGTCCAGTACCTTTACCTACCATCTTGGTAGTGAAAAAAGGATCGAAAACTCGTTTTCTGACTTCTTCAGTCATTCCCGAACCATTATCAGCAATGCGAATTAGCAAGCGTGATTTGTCTGTTGAGACTCTAGTAGAAATCCAAATCTGAGGTGCAGTCAGAGAATTTGTTGCTGTTACTGTTCTTTGCTTTTCTAGGGCATCAATGGCATTGCTAATAACATTCATAAATACTTGATTCATCTGTCCAGCGTAGCATTCTACCCGTGGCAAGTTGCCATAGTCTTTAATGACTTCAATGGCAGTCAAATCAGCATTTGCTTTGAGGAGATGATGCAAAATTAATAAGGTGTTTTCTATGCCTTCATGGAGGTCAACAGCTTTGTTGTCAGCTTCATCTAGGCGAGAAAAATTGCGTAATGACAAGACTATAGAACGGATGCGATCGGCCCCGACTTGCATAGAGGACATGATTTTCGGTAAATCTTCTTCTAAAAAGTCTAAATCGATCGCTTCGGTTGCTAATCGAATTTCATTTTTTGGGTACGGATAGTGCAACTGGTAAATTTTTACAAGCTCCAGGAGTTGCTGAGTATAATTACTAGCATGGTACAGATTGCCGTAGATAAAATTAACGGGATTATTAATTTCGTGTGCTATACCCGCCACTAACTGTCCTAAGCTAGACATTTTTTCTGACTGAATTAATTTTGACTGTGTTTGGTGGAGTTGATGTAAGGTATGCTCTAATTGTGCAGCTTTGGCTAGTGCTTGTGTTTCAGCAACACAGCTTTGTTCGTAGAGTTGTGCTTGTTGAATAGCGATCGCAGCTTGATCTGCTAGTTGTTGCAATAAATTAATTTCTGCATCCTGCCAATTTCTAGGCGCGTCACACTGATGGGCAATAAGTAAGCCCCAAAGTTGCGTATTGATGTTGATGGGAACGATTAAGTTAGCTTGCACTTGCAGACTTTGCAAAAACTCTCGATGACAAGCACTCAAAGAATCCCTTGACACATCATCAATGGCCCTTACCCTTCCTCGAAAGTATAGACGAGCATATTCATCGGGAAAACATTCTTTTGGCGCTTTGATTCCCAACATCGACATCCAGTCACCGTTAATCTCTTCAACAATCACTTCTCCATCAGATTCACTGGTTATCTGAAAAATCAACATCCGGTCTGAATTTAGCAAGGGACGGACTTCCCGGACGATAGTTTGCAAAGTGGTTTTCAAGTCCAATGTACTGCGGATATGCTGAGTAACTTGGTTAAGTACCTTGGTAAGTAGTAATGATTTTTCTAGTTCAGCAGTTTGTTCTTGCACCCGACATTCTAAGGTAGTATTCAAAGCTTGAACTTGTTGGTACATTTGTTGCTGCTGAATTGCGATGGAGAAGTGATAGCAAAAAGCTTTCCCTAGTGAAATTTCTTCGCTTTTCCATTCAAGTGCTTGTCCTTTTCTTTGTTCTCGCCATACTTCAAAGGAAAGCCTGGGTAGGTTTTGGCGCTGACTTTGGTCACAGCGTCCCGCCCACAAGATTTCGCTGTCAAATGCAGCACGGAAAATACTGATCACACCGATAAAGTTTTGGTGATAATGTAAGGGAATGATCAACAGTCCGCGAATCTGAGTAGATTGGAATGCAGGAGCCAAAACTCGCAAACGCGGTTCTTTGTAGAGGTCAGTAATTGCCCAAACATTACCAGGTTTAAATTCAGCTATCCAGTTTTGCCAGACGGGATGCTGTTCGATGACGCTGTTTTCTAACTCATAAGGCAGTTTTGGTTGTTCGCCCCATGTGTAAACTTCTGTACTGTAATCAACGTAAAGTCTACCACCAATACCACCAAAGGTAGCAATGACTTCTTCTAATCCCTGCTGCAATTGGATTGTAGGTAGTTGATGTAACAGTGTATTCACTCGATTAATTGTGGCTTCTCGCTCTTGCTTAGCACGGGCTTCAGAGAGTAAATTACTTTGAGCGATCGCGATCGCCACTTGATCCACAACTTCTTGCACTACTTTCAGTTCCCGCTTTAAAATCGTGCGCGCTTGACTGTGGTGTGATACCAATAATCCCCACAATTGAGGCTTTGCTGATTCTTGACTATAGTCATGATATAAAATCGGCACTACCAGCGAAGACTGTACGCCCATTGCTTTTAAGTATTGAAGATGACAAGGGTCTATCTGCCGATAGTGAATACTTCCCGTTGCCAGAGGTTTGCTGGTTTCTGTTTCTAGTGGCGATAGTCCAATCTTGCCACTGGCTACATCCACTATTGAACGTTGTCGCGCCGACAGAAACATCTCTCTGGCTTCATGAGGAATATCATCTGCTGGGAAATGCAATCTTAACAGTGATGGTAGAGACTGTCCATGAATAGATTCGGCAATGACTTCACCGCTGCCATCAGCATCAAACCGATACACCATCACTCGGTCTGTAGCCAAAAACAAGCGGATTTCAGCAACGGTAGCTGTTAATATCTCTTGTAGTTCGAGCGATCGCCTAATTTGGCTTGTTATCTGATGCAATAAACCTTCGTGGTTGAAGGTTTGCGGCGAACCACTTGGGTTATTTGGATATGCCATTACCGGGTATACCTAAAATAAAGATATAAAACTCTACACAAAACCCTTGCTAGATGCCGAACCCTATTTGTAACTATAAATTTTCAATAGTCAATAATTTAAACAGTATTATTAAGAAACACTTAATTTTATATCCTCAAATCTTAAAATGTATACGGTAATATTATGCAAATCACACAATTCAAAATATCTTTATATATTTATGATGCTTTTTTACAAACTTTTGAAATTTACTAATGTTTAAATAAGCAATTTTACTTATTTTATTTGTAATAACTTTATGTATGGGAGGAATATAAACATCCCCCCTCGTACTGTAAAATTATTAAATCTAGTAACTATTCGGACATAAATTCAACGGGAATTACTGTAGATAAACATAATTGGCGAATTTCTTCACGTACACTCATGAGAATTTTGCCGAGATGGTTTTGACCAGTTTTATTTGCACCACAGCCCCAGAAATAATCAGTTGGCGAGTTCTCCACTAGTATCTCATCGCCTGTGGTCAAAAGAATTTCTCTAATATCTGCATGAGTGAGAAACTTTTTGAGTACTGCTTGTCGCATAACTTGGGTTTTGACTATTTCCCAGTCTGGGCGACATTGGCGTGTGCTACATCGTCCCAAAGCAGCAGCTTCTTCTGGGGTTTCAGCAGTACGTATTACAGGTATAATTACCGAATCTATACTACCTACAAACTTTTGTGCTTGATAATAATGCTCCACCGTTGACCAGTAAGTACCTTGGATGTGGATTCCGTGGGGAGAAAAGTTAGAAAAACAACCATAAGGCTGCCAAACCTTGTAAAAGTAAATGGTCATATGAAAATTTCTCTTTTATATATCAACTTCTATAATGCCTGTAGATGCTAACAGGAAGTTGTCAACTTTAGATTGAAACTCAAGACTTGCCTCTAGAGAGAAGATATTGCTAGGAAAAAATTTTATCGTGTCAGAGAAACTTGTCTAAGAGGTTGACAATGGAGATAGAAAGTGGTAGAAGACATCAGCATATGCCACTGGTTATAGCTGGGATTTTCCTCGGTCTAGGATTGGGAGGCTTTGTTGATGGCATCCTGCTGCATCAGATTCTGCAATGGCATCATATGTTGAGTAACATTAGACCTCTCTCCACCACCTCTAACATTGATTTGAACATGGTATGGGACGGCTTGTTTCATGCCCTTGACTGGATATTAACCGTAATAGGAGTAGCATTGCTGTGGTGGGCTGGAGGTCGTAAAGATGTTCCTTGGTCATCACACACCTTTGTTGGGTCTTTGCTGATGGGTGCGGGGTTATTCAATGTGGTTGAAGGAATTATTGACCATCAAATTCTGGGTATCCATCATGTGAAACCAGGCCCGAATCAATTCGCTTGGGATATGGGATTTTTGGTGTTTGGTGCGTTGCTTGTTGTAATCGGCTGGTTACTGCTACAAAATCGCTTGAAGAGTGATAATTTTAGTTACCTTGATAGCAGTTCCCAATAATAGCAAAATTAATCATCGCTCCACTTACAATCTTGCTCCCGATGGGTATGGGGCTTAGTATGCTTTTATAGAACAGCAAGAGACTATTTATAAAGTAAATCTTAAGTAGCCACGCCAGTAGAGTGCGTTATGACTTCAGCCTAACGCACGGATGCATAATACTGGTATGACAAGGCTAAAATGATGCATTATGGCTTTCTTGTGGGATGGGCGTCTCGCCCGTCCGGTGCGGGCTAGAAGCCCACACCACAAGAATTATATTTCTTGCCGCGCCAATACAGTGCGTTAGGCTCTTTCATCATATGTTTAATGACAAATCATACAGAAAATATCCGCCTAACACACCCTACCTTAACTTGATTTTTACTTTATAAATCACCTCTAAAAAAGTACCATCAAGGACTGATAATAGCCATTGAGCAATCTCAATACACAAAAAAACTACTAGCAATGAAAAACAAATCAAATTATGTAAATTCAACCAGGCAATTATTCCTTGATGAATTATAATTTATACTTTGACAATTCCAGCAAAATCAAAGGTAAAAATTAATGCAACACCAAGTGAAGATTTTAGAACCAACAGATTTATGGTATTTAGAAAACAATATTAATAAAGAAACTAACAGATATTATCACCCTACCAAAGATATTCCTTTTGTTCAACAAGTTGAAATCAAGCTAGAAAACTCTGGAGTTGTCATTCAAAAAGGTTCGATGTACAGTTGTGTTGGTAAATTAACTTATGGTGTTTATAAAACTGATAACCGTTTAAAAGATATCTGGATATCTTTGAGGACAGACATAGATTACAACGCTCCTGTTTATAGAGGTACTGGTACGGTTAAGCTCGAACCTAGACAAAAAGGAGACTTTTTGCATTACACCAATATTGAAATATTAGAACACGAACAATGGGAGTTTGATGATGGTGTATTTCAGTTTTGTTCTGACAATGTAGTCATAGGTACTAAACGATTAAAGTTCCGCCAAATTTCTGGTTCTGATGATGGGAGATGGAGAATTGCTCTGTCAGCTTTACCTGGGCAAAAAGCTCAAGTGGTGACAGCTACATTGGCACCAACTAAAATTATTGAACTAAACAAAGGTGAAATTTTGATTGCTGATTATGATATGGTTAAAGGATTTACCAAGGGTATTGAAGAAGATTGTCGCAAATTGGGCCATTTTGGTAAAGGAGGAGGAGAAGGTTTTGTTTGGTTTTATAGCGGAGAGGGTAAATTATTAGTATCTGAAACTAGTGGTATGGCTCTTGGATAAGATAGGATGAAACAACTAGCTATTGTACAGTACAAAAAGGTCGTCGAAGCAATTTTTTACTGATGCTAATTCCATTGGAATCAAAAACTATAAAGTGCTTTATTAGTTCCAAGAAACGCCGTTTGTCAAATATACCTTGAATCAAAATTTCTAGTTCAGTTGCACCCAAGGCAGTAAAATCTTCACCATCAATTGTGTGCCAAGGTAAAAACTCTTGCCAATCCGAAGTTAATGTACCAACTCGGCAACGATTTTGGTAAGTAATAACTAGGAATGTATTATAGACAAACAGCTTTGGTATCTGTTGCAAGTAGGTTTGAATTCGTTGATAACCTGCTTTAAATTTGGCACGTTCATCACTTGGATGAATTGAGATAATAACTGCTAACGGTAAACCGTTGATAAAGACAACTACATCAGGACAGTGAGCATAATTCCCTTCAACTACAGTCAAGGAATGAATAACTAGCCAATCATTGTTCAGTAGATTAGATGAATCAATGAGCCATACTTTGTCATAAACTATTTGTTTGTTGAAGAGGTATTCAACTTCAACACCATCGGTCAAAAGTTTGTGAAAGCGGCGGTTATTTTCTACTAAGTCATAACTCTCTATACAAGTCACTTGATAGATAGCTTTAGCGATCGCTTCATGGGGTTTTGTCGGGTTAATCTTGTGTAAAGCACTGTGAAGGCGATCGCGCAAAACCACTTCACTGTAACTACTGCGTCCTATGCGATACTTCCCCCAAGCAATATCTGGTTCTAACAAAACTGTGTAGCCAATGACCTCAAACCAAGTCAGCAAAGATGGCGCGATCGCACATTGTCTGAAGTCAAAGCGGCGGCGAAGTTTTCTTGCAATATATCTCGCCTTCACAGTTGTTTGTCTTAGCTGTGCTGGATTCATGAAAGTAAAAGCTGTGTATTGCAAGCATGAAATAAAAGGGAATGAAAAAGAGGATTTTCCATTCCCTAATCAACTTCAATGACCAACCAATAGAGAGAAGGAGAAAACAAAAAACTTACAACAGCGGTTTTACCGCGTTAACATTGACAGATTAATGTTCATAACTTGTTCTAGTTACCAGCAAGTATTTCTACGTTGCCTTTTTGCAGTGCTTCTAGTGCTTCGCCTTCAGCATCTTCTTGCTTTTTAGCAGCTTCTTCAGCAGCTATGCTGACACCTACCAATTTTTCTTTGTCTGCGTCGCTTTCGAGGATACCGTATTCAATCAACAAATCTTCTAACTCGTCCATCTCGATGGGTGTAGGAATAGCAAGATTTGTATTGTTGATAATCTTGTCTGCTAATTTACGGTATTCATTTGCTTGATTGCTATCAGGTGCATACTCATTGACAGTCATCCGTCGCAATTCAGCGTGTTGCACGATGTTGTCACGGGGGACGAAGTGAATCATCTGGGTGCTTAAACGAGATGCTAGGGTGGTAATCAGTTCGTCTTCTCGGTCAGTTTTGCGGCTATTACAAATTAGACCACCCAAGCGCACACCACCAGTGTGAGCATATTTGAGAACACCGCGAGAAATGTTGTTAGCAGCAAACATCGCCATCATTTCACCGGAGGTAACAATATAGATTTCTTGTGCTTTCCCCTCCCGAATTGGCATGGCGAAGCCACCGCATACAACGTCACCTAACACGTCGTAGGATACGAAATCTACCCCACTGTAAGCGCCGTTTTCTTCGAGGAAGTTGATAGCGGTGATGATCCCACGACCGGCGCAACCTACGCCAGGTTCTGGCCCACCAGATTCTACGCATCTAATACCTCTAAAGCCTTCAATCACCACTTCTTCAAGTTCTAAATCTTCTACAGCGCCTCGTTCCGCAGCCAAGTGCAGCACGGTAGTTTGGGCTTTACAGTGGAGAATCAAACGGGTGGAGTCTGCTTTAGGGTCACATCCGACAATCAAGATGCGTTGACCTACTTCTGCCATAGCGGCTAAGGTATTTTGAGAGGTGGTAGATTTACCAATACCGCCTTTACCGTAGAAAGCTATTTGTCTAATTTTTTCGTCGGACATGATGATGTTTCCTGCAATAGTTTGTTTGGTGGGTCTTTTGGAGCGTTTTTGTGTTCACACTGTTAGTTACAGATGTGACTGGTTATAGAACGTCGTTGGAGGCGATCGTTCTACAACAAAAACATCTAGTATTGAGTACATATGATTCGTGTGAAATTTTTGGTTGTCATTTGTCAGGACAAATGACAATACTGGCTCAAATGCACAGTTCTAGGTGATGCGTTTCCCGAAACAGATGCAAAAGGTAGAAACTCAGATCAAATCTGACTAGTCTTAATTACGAATTACGAATTACGAATTACGAATTAATCTCAGTTGTTGTCGCAAAATCCATTTGGTTGCTCATACCCAGAGAGTGGTTGCAGCAGGTATTTAAATTTACGCAGAGTTTTCCTTTAAACCACACAACCAACCAATACTAGCAATCGACTCTAAACGGTTGCGACAACTTCTCCGATTTTACTGATATCGTAACCACCGAGAATTTCTAACTGTGAGTGAACCATCGGATGCCCCAAAGTACTGAGCAATTGCTGTACTGGCGCAACTTCGAGATATTCCTTGAGAATCACTAAATCGTATCTTGACTGATGTAACGCAATAAATCCCAGCCCAAAGGCGGTAGCTACAGATGCCGTACTGATACCTGCATCCACAACTCCTAATGCTACAGCTTGGGCAACATCTTGATGGCTTGTGACAATATGGTCAAAGCCTTGGACAGCATGGAATGGTATTTGCTCGTTTTGGAGTGTTTGTTCCAAAAGTAAACGACTACCAGCACCAATTTCGCGGTTGACAATAGTAGCTCCCCGTTCCACTAAGTCACTAACTGTTTTGATTCCCATGGGGTTACCAGACTTGACTAAAAGTCCTTCCTCCCAAACACCAAGGGTAATCAAAACTGCTTCTCTTCCAGCCAGAACATCTCGAACAAAAGGAGTATTATACTCACCAGTTTGGGAGTCGTAAAGATGCGTCCCAGCGATATGAGCCTCACCTCGGCATAGACTCTGCAATGCAGACATGCTGTTGGCAAAGTTAAATTGGACTCGCAGTTGGGGGTGCCAACGTTCGGTAGCTCTCGCCCATAGTGAAATCACAGGCGCACAGCCAGCAATCACAACGGTGTTGTGAAGTGTGTCCAAATTATCGTCTAGGAGCCGGACTCGAACTTTATCTTTATCTATGCGAGTCTCTCCGTCAGCCGGAATCATATCTTGGCGAAAAGCATCCTTGCCAATTAAAGGATAAGCTACCCATTGCCCTCCCACACGCGCCAGACTGACTCGCGTCTGCTGACCAGCGGGAACAGGTTTGGCAAGCACTGCTTCAATTTCAGGTAAATCCCGCTCTAACCAGAATAAATCCTCTACTTGACAGCCAAGCGCTTTTGCTAAACGAAGTGTGATAGCCACTGAGGGAGAATATTGTCCCGACTCTACACCACTAATAGTCTGACGAGTGACACCAGCAAAGTTTGCCAAATCTTGTTGGCTCATGCCTAGACGGGTTCTGATTGACTTCAAGTTGTTACGGAGATCATTATCCTGCTTCATTGGCTTTGTCTGTTAGTTTCAAAAAGCCGTAGCGGATTTAACTAAATCTGCCAAGGCAAAAGCATGGGAGCGTGAGTTTATATCATTTCTCTCGGACAACCTTTGTGCTTTCGCTGTCTTGATTCCCTCTATTCAAAGAATATCACAACTTTTGCAAGTTTTTTTGCAAATGGCAATTTTTTTTGCACTAATTCGTTTTTTTTACCTGCTGCTTGACACTCAAAACCCCCTAATCATCTCTAATCAGGGATTTTGAATAATTTTTGTCTATACCAACTATTATGGTATTAAGTAGCTTTCAATACAGTTTTAGAAATTAGTTTGGGTTTTGATGCTTGATAGGCGAGTCATACAAGCCGTAAGGAATATACCACCAACCAATTTCGCTCTTTGGGGTAAATTTTACCCTCAGTAAAAAAATTACCGTTTTCACTTAAAGGAATATGCAGACATATATTGCACAATTGGGTATTTAGCAAAGTGCAATGGATGAGAGGCAATTATAGTTGTTTGCATTACAGCAATGGAGAGAATAATGATTACCGAAGAAGACTTAGCGCACCAATTTACTGTAATTATCGAACACACTCAACCACAGGTATGGGAATTACTACGACAGTGTTATGTGAAGGTAATTAATCCTAAACCTTACTTAACAAGAGCAAATCTAAAAAGTTGCATTCGCCATGCAAGGTACATTGGAATTTATTGCCCCGACAGACTGATTAATGCTGTAGAAGCGCAAAAAAATCTACTTAGAGAAGTAGCTGAATATGTAGGATTAGTTGAAGTTTTTTGTTTAAATGCTAACAATTTGATGCGTGATCCTTTGTCAAATCTTAAGGAAGCTTATCCCCAGTTATGGTTAGATTTGCTCTTGATTGTCACCCAAGAACAATAACCCTAGCTATGAAAACCGAATTTTGATGCAATATTTTTGCACAGAATCGGCAATAACAATCTTAACCGCAGCTTTTATACTTTGCTGCTAACCAAAATCTTATGAATCAATCATGTCTACCTCCTGATGATTTGCCTTCAGATCAAACAACAAGGATGAGTGAAATACTATTTAGGCAACTTGAAGAAGCAACTAAAAAAAGCTTTTTCTTGGCGTGCGATCAAATGACACGTACCTTATTATGTAGTTGCCATTGGTATTTCCAAATCAATAGTGGCATTCTGACATTGATCATGATTTGTCACAATATGGAAAGTTATCGCAACATTATGAAAACTATTCCCCATTTTACTGACAAGTTAAAACAGTTCACTAACACAGCTAAAATTACTGTCAGTTCTCCAGTTGACAAAGGTATACCGTGGGTACTCAGCATAAATAATATCTTGCCTGAAGGTGACTTGCCTAGTATGTGAGAGATATAGAAAAGTACTGAATGCTGGGACGGGTGGGGACACTCATCCCACAAGAAAATTTGGGATATTTTTTTATTTGTCAATTCTTAAAAGCATTCCCCACCATGCGAATATAAGCACAGCTTTAGCCATAGTAACTAGAGACTTGATTTAACTTATCAAATAAACCCTGTGGTAACCACAGCTTGTTCATCCATAACTACAGCTTAAGCCGTTGTAACAACAGCTTAAAGGTTCCTTATCAATGAATAATCATTGGTAACGACAGAATATTCATTCATAACCACAGCTTAAGTCGTGGTAACGACAGCTTAAAGGTTCCTTATCAATGAATAATCATTGGTAACGACAGAATATTCATTCATAACCACAGGGTTTATTTTAGTTATCAATGCAAACTTTGTGGTAACAACAACTTTTATCTCTTCACCCAAGCAAAAACCTTTATATCTCCGCAGCTAGAGGCATTGTTAAAAAATTGCAACACAAATGAAAATGTAAAGATGTATAAATACATCCTTAACTGATAAAGCCGCAATTTTATATGCAGACAATAGAAAAAAAGTCAAGTAAAAAAGCTTGGGCAGGCGCGATCGCTAAACCTGCAACTGAATTTCCTCTAACCCAACTGCCAATCCTCTCAGGCAAAATCCCTGATGGCTTGCGCGGTACACTTTACCGTAATGGCCCAGCACGCTTAGAACGCGGCGGTATGTCTGTGGGACACTGGTTTGATGGAGATGGCGCAATTCTTGCTGTCCATTTTACCGATGCAGGAGCCACTGGAGTCTATCGCTATGTGCAAACAGCAGAATACCAAGCAGAAACCCAAGCCGGACGCTTTCTCTATGGTGTTTATGGGATGCACACACCAGGCCCTATCTGGAAGCGGTGGAATCAGCAATTTAAGAATGCAGCTAATACATCAGTTTTGGCTTTACCTGATAAACTGTTGGCTTTGTGGGAAGCAACCAATCCCTACGCCCTTGATTGGCAAACTTTGGAAACTATAGGTTTAGATAATTTAGGTGGGTTAACCAAAGGATTACCTTATTCTGCTCATTACAAGCGCGATCCACACACAGGCGAAATTTTCAACTTTGGAGTCAGTATAGGCAGTTCTGTACAGTTGAACCTCTACCGAAGCGATCGCTCTGGCAAAATTATCCAAAAAACTGCTTTCAAGTTAGACCGCTACTCTATTATCCATGATTTTGTGCTAACGCAAAAATATCTGGTGTTTTTCATGCCTCCCATAGCACTGAATACACTACCATTACTGCTAGGTCTAACTACCTTGAGCGAATCTCTGTTATGGAAACCTCAGTTAGGAACGCAAGTATTAATTTTTGACCGGGAAAACTTATCCTTGGTGAGTCGTGGTGAAACTGACCCTTGGTTCCATTGGCATTTTGGCAATGGCTATGAAGATCATCAAGGAACAATAATTCTGGATGTGGTGAGATATTCAGACTTTGAACAAACTAATGAATTCTTGAGAGAATTTGCCAGTGGTAAAACCCACACTATTACTCATGGCACACTCTGGCAAGTACGTCTGAATCCGCAAACGGGTAAAGTCATAAATACACAACAAGTTGTCAACCGCAAGTGTGAGTTTCCAGTAGTGCCGCAATCGCAAGTTGCACAAACTTCCCGTTACACTTATTTTTCATTACTGGGGCAGAATGCAGATATCACTAACGAATGGTTTGGTGCGATCGCTCGTTTTGACTACAATAGCGAAACACTCACCGAAGCAGACTTAGGTAAAAATCGCTATGTTACAGAACCCATCTACGCCCAAGATACCCAAAATCCTCACCAAGGCTGGGTTTTGACAGTGGTGTACGATGGTAATTCTGATAGTAGCGAAGTTTGGGTATTTGATAGCGATCGCCTGAATGAAGAACCTGTGTGTAAATTAGGATTACCCAATGTTATCCCCCACAGTTTCCACGGCACCTGGAAACCTGCTTAATTTTCTGACTTTTCACGGGAAGTACTGAAACCCTCATCAAGAATGGAGGTAGGGTGTAGGGAACTAAAGAAAGTCTGACTACACCCTACACCCTCTGACTTTTCCACATGAAGACGCATAGAAACAGCCTCACCACCTTGCGGTATCTCCCCTTACCAAGGGGAGGTTGGGAGGGGTCAAAACAATATGCAGCTTCACAGAGAATTGATATTAGCAACAAAAGAGTCTTGATAATTCAACTACAGTCTACTGTCTAGTTAGGTTTATAGATATTCAGTGAACCGGAGTTAGAAGAACTGATTGAAGCATAGGAGGACAGGCCAGAAATCACGTTGGTACCGTTGATAGTAACACTGCCCGTGACAGTTGCGTCACGAGATGTACTTCTAGAGCGATAGTTTGATAGGTAGCCTGGCCCTTGATAGCGGCTGACGGAGTTACTACGGTAAGTATTACCCGTACCAGCCCAAGTCAAATTTACTTCGGCAGTCTGGGAAGTTCCCAAATAATAATCATAAAGTGTGAAAGTGCCAGTCAAAGAGGCAGATTGCAACGAATTGCTAATTGTCACGTCTGCGGTGTCACTAAAGCCATAACCATACGAATATGTTCCATTGCAGTAGTTGTAGGTACTATACGAAAGGTAAGCTCCTTCCTGGGAAGTTGGAGCGCCTGGTGCACTTTTTGTTAGGTTGTTAAAAGCAGAAACGTCAACGTAGGTAGAGCTGCAATCATCAAATTGGTAAAAAGAGGCATAAGCATTATCTCCGTTGACTTGGTACTTCTGAGCGGCAGCTAAAGCTGGAACAGTCGTCAGACTGAGTACTGCTAAAGAGGTGACCATTAGTGTTGCTGTTTTCATTTTCTTCTCCAAGAATCGTTAGTTTTTACAAAATATTTAGTTTTTCGCGCTGGACAAATTCACCGTCCCATAGGAAACGGCATTTGCTGATTGCAGACTGATGGCGATCGCACAATAGCCAGCTAGTTAATTACTTGTCAGAGGAGACAAATTAAACTTTGATGCAATAATTTGCCAGCATTCTTCTTAAGTATCTTTATTTAAGCAAAGATACTTATTAATGTTTACCATTAACCAGAATTACTGCAATTGCAGGATGTGTGTCTGCTGTTTACTTTTCCAACGTTGAACTCAAAGGCAGCACATGAATATCCTTGTCTGTAATCATATCACGATCAATTCTGGTGCTTGTGAAAGTTTCTCAGACATTCCTTGAAACTAAGTGTCAAACATAACTATACCCTTTCTGCTTGATATTATCAAAATCGTATACTTGAATACTAGCATTGCTAGATAATCAATTTAATATTCTTTACACAAAGCTCAAACTTTTGAAGCTCAGGAGCATGGAAGTTTAGCTATAGACAAATAATGTTGTTGTAAGACTTTTTCGCCTAAAAACTGATGTCCACCTTGGCATTCATAATTAATAAACTTTTACAGAGATGTACACATTTCTAAATTCAAATTCAGGTTTAACATTCAATTAAGGAATTTTTCAGAGCTATTTATAAAGAAAATATTAACTATGAGAGTTATTGCGTTGCTTTCTTTCCGAAAGTTGTAGCACCTGAGAAAAGTGAACAGCATTACGTTATTGCACAACTGTCTAAAGATATAAAAAAAATAAGCGTTACTGTAACGCACTCTTAATGAATGCTGCGATCGCACTCAACCAATTCTGCATGAAGATGCGCCTTATAAACCCTCCTGTAGTCCCCCCTTGGTAAGCAGGGCTGTTTCATCCGTTCAGATAGCGATTTTGTCAAGAGTATCAGCTAGAAATTTTAGGGAGTAGGCAATCGAAAAATTACTATTTCAATGAGTAAATTTAAGTGCGTACACCGAAGGGGTTGCCGAAGGCATCGCCTGGTTCATCAGAAAATCAAGTTGTTGAACTACCTGATTTTTTTGATTGATACGCTTGTAAATTATGGACTTTTAGGGAATGAAACAGCCCTGCCTTGGTAAGGGGGGACGGCGTTAGCCGGGGGGTAAAAATATATTGCAGCTTCATCAAGAAACGGTATCAGCCAATAAGTAAAGTTTTGATGAAGTGCGATCGCTTGACTGCTTTTGGTGTTAACAATACAAGTTTTGGGCAAGCCAAAAAAGTCATGCAAAATTAATTGCTTCTTTATTGCGTAATTCGTCTGACAACTCATGTAGTCTTTCTATATACTCAACAAGCTTTATGATTAAAGGAGTTGTTCTATGACTAATACTCAAACAGCTAAAAGTGCAGATCCTACACTCCGCCAAGGCGACTCTGGTTCTGCTGTATCTGAATTACAAAAGTTGCTCAATGCAAAAGGTGCAAAGCTAGTCGTTGACGGCATCTTTGGTGCTAGCACCAAGACAGCAGTCGTGAAGTTTCAGCAAAGCAGCGGTCTTGTTGCAGACGGAATCGTCGGGGCTAAAACTTGGGTAGCCTTACGAGCGGTTACTCAACAACCGATTCGTCTAGTAGATGTCTGTCTCAATTACAATCCCAACCAATTTCCTCATCAAACGGCTGCATTAGAGTGGCTGCAAAAGCAAATTCCAGTAGAAACCCTCAATGAGTTTGCTCGTCGTTGGCGAAATCAGTAGGCTTTGAATTGGAATTACTCGTTGCTGACTGTTAATAGTTAACAGTCAGCAATCTGTCTGTGCATCAGCAATCAAATCATGAAAAACCAAACTTGGCAGCCACCTGAATTTATTCAACTCGACGGCCAATTTGTAACACTCACACCTCTTGTTCCAGAAAGAGATGTGGAAGCTTTATATGCAGGTTCACATGGCAGTCCTCAAAAGGAAGCCGTGTGGAACTACTTATTTTACGGCCCATTTGATAGCCCTTCCACAATGAAAGACTGGATGGAAAAGGAGATGGTAGGTAAGTCCGATCCTCTTGTTTGGACAGTGTTTGAAAACTCAACAAATACTCAGGTAGGAATTGTGGCATTGCTAGCGATTGTTCCAAACCACGGTCGTGCTGAAATTGGACATGTGTGGTTGACTCCAGCAGTTCACAAAACTAAAGTTAATACAGAATCACAGTTTCTACTCCTTAAACATCTTTTTAACCACCATTGTTATCGTCGGGTTGAATGGAAATGTGATTCTTTAAACCATGCGAGTCGGACTGCGGCTGCAAGAATGGGATTTATTTTTGAAGGTCGTTTTCGACAACATATGTTCATACGTGGCAAAAACCGAGATACCGATTGGTTTGCAATGACAGATAAAGAATGGTTGCGTTGTCAAGGCAATTTTCAGAAATGGCTTTATTCTAATGAAAAAATTTCATTAACGGCACTGAATAATAGTTAGTTTTACTCATTGAGCCAAATATACCCAAAGCGATCGCTTGTGTCAAAGAGGCACTCTTCGCTGGCAATCTTCTTGTCAGCGAATTTGTATATCTTACATAAACCTCTGGGGCTGAGACTTGGAAGCAGTTTATTCTATTGATAGATAAATTAAACCCACCTAAAAGATTTTTGTTTCTTCAAAAAAATCAACCACAACCATAATAACCGCATATTAATATCCTATTAATCATTTTGTTGCAAAAACTGGTACAGGTCTGGTAATAGTACTGAATGAAGATAATATTAAACACAAAAAAATCAAAATGCTATCTACCAAGTGGCGAAACTAACAAATTACACTTGATAGCAAGGCTTAAATAGGAGGTGGGTTTAATACAAACTCATATGATGCATTCAATTATCGGCTTGATATCATTTTGAAGCTAATAGTATTTAGCGAGCAACAGTGTAATCAAAAAAACAAAGTAGTTGAGAAAATCAATTCTACTGTGTGCCAAAAACATCAAGAATGGCAACACACAATAGAATCTGAGTCTCAAACTCAGCTGTGCGCGTTTGCACTTTTCAAATCAGTGTTATGTCCCTTGGTCAAGCGAAGTATTGCCATACATACCATACAGGAGAGTGTCAGTTTGAAAAACAAGATTTTATCATAAGGATAATCATGCAATGAATCGACGTTTGAGATACTTAATAATATTTTGCTGCACAATATTACTGATACTTTTCTTGGGTCAAATAGAAGGGTATACGACGGCTCAAGATAGTTCCCAGAAATCGAACCAAGTCAATGCGATCGCATTTAACCCCAAAGGAAATATCTTAGCCAGCGGCACAGATGATGGGCAAATTGCATTGGTAAATGTCAGCACTGGGAAACTGCTGCAAACCCTGAAAAACGACTCAGGTGCTGCCATAGCGGCATTAGTGTATACTGCGGATGGAAAACTGACAAGCGTTAGCCGAGACACAGTAGTACAGCAGTGGGACTTAGTCACCGGCAAAAAACTGCCAATCTTGCAAGGGCTAGAGAATCCGCCTAGGGCAATTGCAGTCAGTCCAGACGGTAAGTTGTTAGCGAGTGCAGGCGAAGACCCGAAAGTTGCAATTTGGGACTTGACAACTAACAAACTGGTGAAAGTGCTGGAGGGACACGAACGTTTCGTCAATAGCATAGCTTTTAACAGCAGTGGCACACTCTTAGCCAGTGCAGATGACAACGGTTGGATTAACCTGTGGGATATTAAAGAAGGGAAACTACAGCGAACGCTACTAGGTCACGCAGATGGAATTACAGCGATCGCCTTTAGTCCTGACCCCAATGACGCAAATAAACTAGCCAGCGTCAGCAAAGATACCACAGTAAGGTTGTGGGATGTGAGCAAAGGGCAACAACTAAAAGTGCTGCGTAAAGCCACCAAAGCCCTGAGAACAGTTGCCTTCAACCGCGATGGTACAGTCTTGCTCACAGGAGGAGATGACAAAAACATCTACTTGTGGGGCGTCAAAAGTGGAGAGTTGCGCTCAACTCTTCGCAGCATACAAAATACTGCCATCAAAGCCATTGCCGTTAGTCCAGACGGTCTTAATTTTGCTAGTGGATACCAAAATGGTGATGTCAGCATTTGGGACACCGCAACTGGACTTGTTAAACAAACAATCCAATTAACAACTAGCTTATTAAACACAGTTACTAGCCTTTTATCCCTAAACCTCGGTGGAAGCAACACCTCACAACCTGTTACATCAGTGATCACAGGTACTGTAGGTACTATTAAACAAACACTAATGGGTTCAGCAGCATCGTCATCAGGAGCGCCAATATTAATAGTCACCAGCACTAGCAACCCGTTTAGCAACTACTACAGCGAGATCCTACTCAACGAAGGATTAAACAACTTCAACACCAGCGACATCACCTCAATCAGCCAACAGACCCTAGCACAATACGACATAGTGCTACTAGGAGAAATCGCCCTCAGCACAGATCAAGTAGCCATGTTCACCGATTGGGTAGCCGACGGCGGCAACCTGATAGCCATGCGCCCGGACAAAAAACTAGCAACATTATTGGGGCTTTTGGACACATCATCCAGCCTCGACAACGGCTATTTGCTTGTAGACACCAGCACAGAAACAGGCTACGGCATAGTAGACCAGACCATCCAATACCACGGGAGTGCCGACCGCTACACACTCAACGGAGCATCTAGCATCGCCAACCTCTACACAAACGCCACCACAGCCACCAGCAACCCAGCCATCACAGTGCGAAACATCGGCAACAACGGCGGTAGTGCAGCAGCATTCACCTACGACCTAGCACGTTCAGTCATCTACACACGCCAAGGAAACATCGCCTGGGCAAACCAGGAACGCGATTCCTTATCACCAATTCGTTCCGACGACCTCTTCTATGGCAACGCCAATAACGACATACAACCAGATTGGGTAAATCTCAACAAAGTTGCAATTCCCCAAGCCGACGAACAACAACGCCTGCTAGCCAACCTCATCATCAAAATCAACCTAGATAAAAAACCACTACCACGTTTTTGGTACTTCCCCAACGGCAAAAAAGCAGTCGTACTCATGACAGGTGACGACCATGCCAACGGCGGCACAGCAGGAAGATTTGACCAATTCAAAGCCAAAAGTCCAGCCAACTGCTCCCTCGATAATTGGGATTGTGTGCGCGGCACATCATATATCTACCCCAACTCACCACTAAGTAGTCAGCAAGCAGCAGCCTACGAAGCAGAAGGCTTTGAAGTCGCCCTACACGTCAACACCAACTGTGCAGACTTCACAGCCAGCACACTAGAAGACTTCTACACACAGCAACTCAGTAGCTTTACAACCAACTACAGCAGCATACCCGCTCCCAGCACCCAGCGACATCACTGTCTAGTGTGGAGTGACTGGTTTAGTACCCCAATTGTCGAACTCAATCATGGCATCAGATTCGACACCACCTACTACTATTGGCCACCGAGTTGGGTCGCCAACCGTCCCGGATTCTTCACAGGCTCAGGAATGCCAATGCGCCTAGCTAACACCGACGGCACAACCATCGATGTCTACAACGCCACCACCCAACTCACCGATGAATCAGGACAAACATATCCATCCTCAATCGACACACTCCTAGACCGAGCCATCGGCAGCCAAGGCTATTACGGCGTTTTCAACGTCAACGCCCACACAGATGCCACCAACTCACTAGTCGCCGATGCAGTAGTCACCTCAGCCCAAGCCAGGGGAGTGCCCATAGTCTCCGCCAAACAAATGTTGACATGGCTCGACGGTCGCAACAGTTCATCATTCAGTTCACTGTCATGGAGCAACAACACCCTCAACTTTACAATCACCAAAGCAACAGGGGCGAATAACTTGCAGGCGATGCTACCAACTCGCCGTCAGAACTTAGTTTTGAATAGTATTACCCGCAATGGTAACGCTATCAGCTACACAGCACAAGCAATCAAAGGCATTGAGTACGCCTTGTTCCCTGGTGATACAGGTTCTTACATTGCCACATACATCCAAGACACAACACCCCCCACAGTCACTACCACAACACCCAGCAGCAACGCCACAGGCGTGAGTACAGTCACAACGATTACAGCCACCTTCAGCGAAGCCATCAACCCTACCAGCATTAATAGCAGTAGCTTAGAATTGCGAAATCAGGGAAACACGTTGATTACAGCTAATGTCACCTACGACGAAGCAACCCGCACGGCCACACTCACACCCACCAGCCCATTAGCCATCTCAACAACTTACAACCTCACAATCATTGGTGGAGCCATTAACCCACGGGTAGTAGATCTTGCAGGCAACGCCTTAGCCAATAACTTTACTTTCTCATTTACCACTGCCAGTACACCACCACCATTGAGCATCTGGAATAATTCTCAAACTCCCACAAATCCATCTATTTCCGACCCCAATGCTGTGGAGTTGGGTGTGAAGTTCCGATCTGATATCGATGGTTTCATCACTGGTGTACGGTTTTACAAAGGAAGTGGCAACACAGGCACTCACATCGGCAACTTGTGGAGTAGCGATGGTACACAACTAGCAACGGCAACTTTCAGCAATGAAACCGCCTCTGGTTGGCAACAGGTTAACTTTAGCTCCCCAGTGGCTATTAGTGCCAACACAGTTTACGTGGCTTCTTACCACACTAGCGTCGGTAACTACGCCGCCGATAGTGGTTTCTTTGCTGGTGCGGGAGTTGATAACCCACCACTGCACCTGCTGCGCGATGGCGAGAGTGGGGGCAATGGTGTCTACAACTATGGTGCTAGTAGCTTCCCGAATAATACTTTTCAAGCAAGTAACTATTGGGTTGATGTGGTGTTTGTCACTAGTACAGGCCCAGACACCACGCCACCAACGGTGACATCGGCATCTCCCAATAGTGGTGCTACGGCAGTGAGTACAAGCACAACTGTCACGGTCACTTTCAATGAGGCTATGGACTCGGCAACGATTAATAGCAATACCTTTGAGTTACGTGACTCCAACAATGCTTCAGTGGCAGCGACTATCAGCTATAACACTGCTAATCGTACAGCGACGCTCACACCAACTAGCCCATTGGCAAATTCTACTGCCTATACTGTGACTGTCAAAGGTGGTGGTAGTGACCCAAGGGTGAAAGATTTGGCGGGTAATGCCTTGGCAGCAAATTTCACTCGCTCTTTTACCACTGTGGCTATACCCACCTGTCCGTGCAACATCTGGAATGGTGCAACGACTCCCAGTGTGGTGACTGTTCCTGACCCCAATGCTGTGGAATTGGGTGTGAAGTTCCAGTCAGATGTCAATGGCTATATTACTGGTGTTCGTTTTTATAAGGGTGCAAGTAATACTGGGACTCATGTGGGTACTGTGTGGAGTAGCACTGGTACACAGTTAGCGAGGGCGACTTTTAGCAATGAAACTGCTTCGGGTTGGCAGCAGGTCAACTTGACTACTCCAGTGGCAATTTCTGCCAATACTACTTATGTGGTGTCTTACCACACTAATGTGGGATATTATTCGCTTGACCAAGGGTATTTTGCCAATGCTGGTGTTGATAATTCGCCGCTCCATGCCCTCAGTAATGCCTCTGGTAATGGTAATGGTGTTTATAACTACAGTGCCAATCCTGCTTTCCCCAGTTCTACTTTCAATTCCAGCAATTACTGGGTTGATATTGTGTTTTCTACTAATTAATTCTTAGTTTCTCTGGGTAGGAAGTTGTAGGGGCGTACAGCTAGCTGTGCGCCCCTAAAAAAATCTATATTGATCAGAATTTTCGTGAAATGGTATAAACCTATGTGACTACGGGTATATTATACTAATTCGTAATTCGTAATTCGTAATTAATAAAACCAGATATAGTCTGGGTTTCGGGGTTTTTAACCAGACATGATATTAGTTACAATGACTAATTTATAAGTATTAACACTTAAGTTAATTGCGCTATTTTTTTTGAAAAAAACAAAGATAAAAACTTGCCAATCTCAAAAAAAAGAGTAATTATAGACACGCATATGAACCACAAGTTCAAAATAAATCTCAACCCATAGGTGGCAAAAATGACTTCTAATTGGAGTGATGTTTTTCAAGTTGTCCTCGTTGCTGGTCTTGCTAGTGCAGTGTTATCTTCTGGAATTTGCTGGACACTGCCCAGACCTAAAAAGCTGAAGTATAGTTCCCTTCCGTAATAGAATACGGTTTCTCCCCCAGGGTCAACAGCTTCTGAAGTAACCTTTGATAAATTAACCGCTACCGAAAATTCTTCTGGTTTTTCTCAGGCAAATTTCTGGGTGGAATTGAACGTCCTTAATAAAACCCTCCCTCCACTTGTTGCAGAATGCGATCGCATTTTCCTGTTCACGAAAACGCCCAAGCATAATCATGACATTCGAGCAATCCATCCTCGTTTATTCTCCCCTCCAAAAGTGGTACTAAACGATGTGGGCATTGGTCTATATCTGCTATGAATTAAATATTGCCCCTAGATTAGTAGGGGCTTAATCAACAATTAAAATATTTTTGTTTTTAGAATTAATTGATACACAATTAGCTTTCTATACTTTGAAGAAATTCTCGAATTTTTTTGACTTTAAATTCTTTTGCTAATTGCTGTAATTCTTGAGAGAAAAGGGCATATTGGTCATTTGACTTTTCTAGATGAGTGGCTTGCTGGATAATCTCTTTGAGATCGCCTTTCATAGCTAAATTTAATAAAGCAGCAATTTCTTCAGCTGGAGGGAATACAAGAGTTTGTTCACAAGAGTGATATCTAGAATTTACAACTTGTTCAGCATTTTCATAAATCCATTCTAATGCTAAAGACTTTTGCAACTTTTCTAATAGTTCTGATATACGAATTGGCTTGGAAATAAAATCATTACAACCAACATCCCTACTTTTTTGCTGATCAAAATCAAAAACACTAGCGGAAGTGCCAATCACTATGACATCTTTAAGTTCAGGCGATCGCCTGAGACGACGGGTTGCTTCAAAACCGTTCATTGTTGGCATCATTAAATCCATTAATATACAATCTGGGTGCAATTGTTCGGCTTTATTTAAACAATCTTGTCCATCAACTGCTTCCACAATTGCAAATTTTAATGGAGAAAGCATCTTATCTAAAATTAAACGATTTTCTCTCTTATCATCGGCAATAATAATTGTACGTTGCTGGCCTTTATACCCTATGATATTTTGCACGTCTGCTTTTATGGAATCCGAAAACTGTTCAACTTCAGGTAATTCTAAATCAAAAAAGAAAATACTACCTTTCCCTAAAGTACTTTGAACCCGAATTTCTCCTCCCATCAACTGTACTAATTTTTGACTAATAGATAATCCTAATCCTGAACCTTCAACTTTGCGATTATTTTCGCCTACTTGTTGGAAAGGCAAAAATATCTCTTTTAATTGTTCAGTAGCCATACCAACTCCTGTATCTTCCACCTGAAACCTAATTTTTTGATGGTGATAGCCAACTTTTAAAGTCACTTTACCCACTTCTGTAAACTTCACTGCATTACCAAGTAAGTTAATCAAAATTTGTTGCAAACGTTTTTCATCCGCCCTGACACCTTGAGGCAAGTTGCTTGTTGGCTGATAAATTAAAGAAATACCTTTTTGTTGAGCGCGAATCCGACAAATTTCTACAATACTTTCCAGAAATTCTGGGAAATGAAACTCTGTAGTCTGTAGTTCCATTTTTCGAGCTTCTATTTTGGAAAGATCTAACACTTCATTAATTAAATTTAATAAATGCTCACCACACTGATAAATAATATTCAATCCCCGGTTTTGAGAACTAGTTATATTTTTATCTCGTTTGAGAATTTGGGCATAACCTAAAATGCCATTTAGCGGTGTGCGTAATTCATGGCTCATATTTGCTAAAAATTCACTTTTAGCATGATTAGCAGATTGTGCAGCTGCTTCTGCTTTTTGTAAATGTACATTTTTCTCTTGCAACTCCTGTGTTCGCTCTTGAACTTTAGCTTCTAAAGTAGCATTAGCAGCTGCTAAATCACCATAGAGACGAGCATTTTCAATGGAAATTGCTGCTTGGGAAGATAGGAGTTTTAAGATTTCTAATCTATCTGGTGTAAATGCTTTGGTCGTGAGATTATTTTCTAAGTAGAGAATGCCGTTCAGTTTTCCTTGATGCAGAAGTGGTGTACATAATACAGATTTGGGTCGCTTGGTGATAATATAGGGATCTGTGGCAAAAATACCCTCAAGGGTTGTATCACTGAGTAAAACATTTTCTTGAGTTCTGGCTACATAATTCACTACTGATACAGGTAATTCATGACTAGTAGCTACTGGTTTTGATTGCAGCACATTCACATCTTCTTGCTCTACTGTGGCTTGTGCTTCTATGAGTAAATTGCCATCTGTTTCTAAAATCAAGAATCCAGTTTGAGCGCCAGCATTTTCTAGAACAATTTGCATTAATTTAGTCAGCAATTTGCTCAAAACAATTTCACCAGAAAGAGCCTGAGAAGCTTTCATGACGGTGGCTAAATCTAGAGCTTGAGAACGGCTATCAGTAGTATTTGTTTTTGTAAATATATGTTCATTATTACTAATTTTATGCTTCTGTATCTGCGAGAAAATGTGTGGATATCTGGTTTCTAAGTCTCGTATTTTAGCTGTTGCTTCCCAGCTAACATATTTATAGTAAGCATCTGTTAAATAAGTCTGAGCAATTTTATCTTTCCCCCACGAAAAATAAAATTCTGCTGCTAGTTCATTTGCTAAAGCCTCTTCTTGGATATATCCATTTTCTTTAGCACCTTGAATAGCTAGGTCATAATAGTTCATTGCTTCTACAATGCGTCCTAGTGTTCGTGCTTTCTCTGCTTCCACTAAATTATATTTATGTTGAAAGTTACAAGGAGCATGAAATGCCCATTTTTGCATAATTTCTTGATTTGCTGTTACTTGATTGAGAATTTGTTCTTGTTCTGCTTCATCAGATAGATGGTGTGCTACAGCAAGTAGGGAAAGAGAATAATAGAAGTTATGTATGGCTGTAACAACTTGATTCAGGGCACTTTCTGCATATTTTGAAGCTAAAGATGCATTTGCGATCGCGGCATCATAATTTTTAAACAAATAATCAAAAATAACTTGTGAAACATATGCTGAAAAAGCACACATATAATTTTTAACAGTAACTAAATCTTGTAAAACTTCGCCATCAGTTACTGTTTTACCATTCAAAATATATTCTTCTTCAGCTACGTCTAAAAGCTTTAACACCAATCTTCTAAATGGATTAACACAATAAATATGCATTATTTGTTTTAGTTGAATCATAAAGTTTAAGTATTTAGTCTGTTGAGCAGCCACTACTTCTAATGATTCACCAGTAAAAAATAGATGATCACAATAATATGCAGAATTATAGCCTAGCCAAGTTATATCTCCAGTTTCTATACCACTGTGATATCCCTCTAATAAGGGACTCAAAGTACTCTTAATATGTTCTTTCCAACCTCTAATAAAAGTATTAAATACTAAATTAACTTTGCATTTGAATTCGTGAGCTTGGAATTTATCTAATAACCTTAAAGCTAGTTTTCCAGATTGATATCCAGCATCCAGTTCTCCCAATACTCCCGATAAAACTAAACCGTACTGACAATACACAAAAGCAGCGATTACTGAATGACCATGTTCCAGACAAAGATTGACCATTGTTAAGACAACTTGCACATAAATCTGGGGAGCAGCAATAAACGCTGGTGGAACAATAATCATAAGAATACGTAGAGCTGCTAGTAAAGTCAGATCCGTCATTGCAGGCAAATCTTCTAAGTCTTCTAACTGCGGCAATTTTGGTCTTAATGTCTGGTTATTTGGTAAACTTGAAAGGGAAACACCAAGCATTTCCAAGACTTGCAGGGCTTTGTCGATAGCTTCAAGTATTTGATTTTGACTAATACAAAACTGGATTTGTAGTTCGTATACCTGCACTCGATCCAGTAAAGTTCTAGCTCTTTGCAAAACAATATCTGCTAAGATAGCTGCTCGCTCATAGTTAGTGTTTAAATATTCTGCTGATACTGCTTCAATATGAAGAGCTAGTGTTAACTCATACTGCTTCTTCCAGCTATCTTCTGTAATCAGTGCTATCCCAGCTCTAATATATTTGACAGCAGTTTCATAGGCTGTTGCTGCTTTAGCTTTTTTACCTGCTATCAAATTCAGTTTAGCTAATTCATATTTTTGGGTTTCCGGGGTTATTAATTTAGCCCCAATATTTAAATGATTAACAATCTCAAAAATATTATCTTCTATCTCTATATCTGGAGTATTTTTCAGCAAAAGTTCACCTATTTTCAGGTGTGTTTGTTTTTGCAGAAAATCGGGAATTAAAGAATAAGATGCTTGCTGCACTCGGTCATGTAAAAATTTGTAAGTAACTTTTAGCTCTTTGATTGGCTTGCCAATTGCAGCTTCGGATTCAAAAGCCAGTGGAGTTTTATAGGAATTACTCAAAGGTAAAACTAAACCTGCTTGTAGAGCTTGCCATAATTCCTGAGCCGTTTCTGTCTGAGATTCTTCATTGACAAGTGCTAAAACTTCTAGAGTAAATTTATCTCCTATACAAGCAGCTAATTTTAATACATTAATTGTCTGAGGTGATAACTTTTGAATCTGGTTAACCATCAATTCAACAACATTATCAGTAATTTTAATACCTTGGAGTTTTTCAATATTCCATTGCCAAGTTCCATTGATAAAATTAAAATTTAATAATTTTTCTTGCTCCAGATATCTAAGTAGTTGAATTAAGAAAAATGGATTTCCCTGGGTTTTATGAAAAATTAACTCAGCTAGTGGTTTAATTGTGAATGTACTACTACATAATGTATCAGCAACTAATTGATTCACACATTCAATATTTAAAGGTTGGAGAACAATATTATTTATACAGCTACCAGATTGTTGAATCTGCTCTAAAGTATGAATTAAGGGATGATTACCACTGACTTCATTATCACGATAAGCTCCGATTAATAATAAATATTCGCTGTTTGGATCAGTAATTATTAGCTCGATTAAGTTCAAAGAGGCTGAATCTGCCCATTGTAAATCATCCAAAAATAAAACTAGCGGATGTTCCGGTTTAGTAAAAACGTGAATAAAGTTTTTAAATACCTGATTAAAACGATTCTGTGATTCAGATACACCTAATTGAGGTATTGCAGGCTGAGAACCAATAATGCGTTCTACTTCTGGAATTACATCTATAATTATCTGACCATTTTGACCAAGCGCCGTTAATAGTTGGGATTTCCAAATTTTTAATGATTCAGTACTTTCTGTGAGCAGTTGCCGCATTAATTCTTGAAAAGCTTGAATTAATGAAGCATAAGGAATATTCCGTTTAAATTGATCAAATTTACCTGAAATAAAGTATCCTCTCTGACGTACAATTGGCTTATGGATTTCATTGACTAATGAAGATTTGCCAATTCCTGAATATCCTGATACCACCATCATCTCTGTTTGACCGTGGCTGATACGCTCAAAAGCATTAAGTAATTTTTCTACTTCTGCTTCTCGACCATACAGTTTTTGAGGAATGAGAAATTGACTAGATAAATCTAGTTGACCAATGGGAAAATTAGCGACGGAACCGTTATTTTCTAATTGTTCGAGACATATTTCTAAATCTGTTTTTAAGCCTAGGGCATTTTGATATCTATCTTCAGCAGTTTTAGCTAAAAGTTTCATAATTATATTAGAAACTACTTGCGGAATGGCTGGATTAATTTGGTGAGGTGAAGGTGGAGTTTTGGCAATGTGGCAGTGAATTAGTTCTAGAGAGTCACTGGTATTAAAAGGTAGCAAACCAGTCAGCATTTGATAAAAGGTAACACCTAAAGAATAAAAGTCGGTACGATAGTCAACTGACCGATTCATTCTTCCAGTTTGTTCGGGAGACATATAAGCTAGAGTGCCTTCTAATAAAGTTGGGCTGCTAATATTTTGGTTTTCTCTAGATAAGTGTGATGCAATGCTAAAATCTATAATTTTAACAACTATATTTTCTTGCTCAACAACGAGATTTTGCGGCTTTATGTCTTTATGTATAACTTGCTGCCGATGGATTTGTGATAAAGTAGATGCTAATTGAATAGCAATTTGGAGAAAATTTTTTAATGGTAATTGTTGCTCAATAATTTTTTTTAAAGATATTGCGTTGAAATCTTCCAAAATCAAGGCTAAACCGTTTTGATGATTTTCTAAGCCTAAAGCTTTGATAACACCTTCAACTTCAACTAAGCTTTTGAGTACTTTATATTCGTGTTTAATTTGAGTTAAATCTTTTAAAGTAGGATATTCGGCTTTAGGAACTTTAATAATGACTGAAGTTGCATCTATCTGTTTGATAGCGCGATAAATAACGCTATAAATGCCTTCATATAATGTTTCAGTAGGTACATAACCAGGAAGCTTTAGCATCATTTTTGTTGATTGATGACTGATGGCTGTCAAGAATTTTAAGCAGCAGGATAAATTATTTCTTGGATTTCCTTAATGATTGTCAACCAAATCAAGAAACTTTTATAAGCTTAATAAAACTCAATGTTTTTTAATACTGTTATCTTTCCGCATAGGCGTAGATAAGCGTTAAAAAAACTGTTGTACAGGTACAAAGGCTTGCGTTCCTAATACTGACTAGGTTTTTCATGAGTATTTTTACTATTTGCTGCCAGCAAGCGATCGCACTACCGCACTATTGCACTATAGCAATCCTATCTGAGTTTTGAAAAATAGTTTTGTTAACGAACTCCAAAGGACACTACCAACTTTCTATAACTCTAAAAATGGGTTTGCTAGTGGCAAAGTAAACCAAAATTTTGCTCCAACATTCGGTTCACTAATTACACCAATTTCTCCGCCATGGGTAGAGATAATTTGCCGACAAAGATACAAACCTAAACCAATACCTGTGGATTGCGATCGCCTACCTCTGATATAACGGTTAAATAATCGCTCACAGACATCAGGATCTATTCCCACGCCATTGTCAGTAATTGTGCAGCACATCATTCCCTTCTCCACTGTAGCGTTGAGAATAATATTTAGCCCTGGTGGATTATGGTTGAGGGCGTTGGTAATCAGATTTTCAAACACTCGCCGCAAATGTAAAGCATCAGCACTCACTAATGGCAAATTTGCAGCAATCTCATTAGTTATTGTGGCTTGATATTTGATCAGTTGTGGCTCTAAATCTTTGACAATGGCTTGGGTGAATGTATGCAGTGACAATGGTAACTGTTGGATAGTTAATCCTTTCACATCACTGGAATGTGCTTCTAATAGCGACTCAATTAGCGTGAGTTGGCGTTCACTACTCTGAATGACTCGCTCTAAAATTATGGGAGAAATTGTCACAGATTCACCATTACTCTGACTGAGTAAATTTTTCATCACCAACAAAATGCCCATAATTGGCGTTCGCAAATCGTGGGAGAAGGCATGAAGAAATTCATCTTTGATGTTCTGCAATTCTTCCAATTCGCTATATTTTTGCTGTAATTCCTGGGTACGCCTATTAACTTGCTGCTCTAACTCGGCATTGAAGCTTTGCAACTCTTGGTATAGTTTAGCTTGTTGGATTGCGATCGCAACTGGGGTAGATAATTCTTCTAGTAAATCAATTTCAAAATCCTGCCACTCACGCGGTTTTTCACACTGGTTCGCAACTAGTAAACCATAGAATTGGTCATCCACCATGATGGGTACACCCACAATTGCTCGCATCTGGAAGCTGATAAAATCTTGGGCAATCACCGCTGGCAAATCTGTTTTTTTAGTCGTATCATTAACTACATAAATCACTCTCGGATGAAAGTAAGAATGCAGAACTTCTTCATGGTTTTTTGAGGTGAGTGTCCACTCTCGAACTGACCGATAGTTAGCCGCTACAGATTCAGCGACTACTGCACTTTCACCACCACGGTTATTGGTATTAACAATATATACTCTGTCTGCTTGCAAAAATTCCCGTACCTCTGCCACAGTTGTGTCGAGAATTGTTTGTAAGTCCAGCGAAGTGCGGATTCTCTCCCCCATTCCTCTTAACAAGCGATCGCGTTTAGCCATTGCTTTTAATTGTTCTAGTGCTTGGTGGCGATCGGTAATATCGCGCGCGAATCCCTGCATTCCCTGCACTTGACCGTTTATAATAACTGGGGACTCGGCAATTTCTAATACTAATATTCGACCATCTTTATGCAGACCGAAAATAGCGTAAGTGTCTACCCGTTTCCCCGTTAACAATGCTTGATCTGTCAATTGATCAGCTAGTGCTTGGGAAGATTCATGCACGATTACATGGTAGTCATTACCTACCAACTCTTCAGGAGTATAGCCTAGCACCGCTTGCACCGAAGGAGAAACATATTCAAGTACATAAGCATGATCATGGATATAGAAAAATGCTTGTTCGCTACCCTCCACCATTAACCGAAAGCGTTCTTCACTAAGAGCAAGTTGCACCTGGGTTTGTTGACGTTCACTATACAACACATCTGTCATCTGGCGATAGGCCATAATGCTGCCTAGAGTCGCCGCCATTGTGATCAAAGCTGCTTCTTCATCCTGTGACCATTGTCTTTCTTGTCGGCAATCACTAAAGCCGATGAAACCCCAGATTTTACTCTCGACGGGAATCGGTACTAATAAAACTGATTTCACTTGCAGGGATTCGAGAAATTGCCGCTGCGGCTGAGATAAACTAGAGGCGATGGCACTGAAAGAGTAGCCAGTTGTGAGTTGTTGATGCCATTGTTGCAAATCAAATTCATTCTGGCTGAGGTTTTGTAAAAGCGGATTGTCATTCTGTGGGGTGATTCCTGACTCTACCCATTCAAATCGGCGGCTGAAGGCTAGCTCTTTTGTGACAAAATGGGGATGATATTCACAGATATAGACTCGATTAGCTGCTGTAGCTTGCCCTAGGATAGCTAAGGCTTGGTTGATGGCAATAGTGCGATCGCTATTTGTCAGTAAAGCTTTTGTTGCTTGTGACACTCCTTGTAAAATATTGTGCCAGTTGGGTGGGGATGCTAATTGCGTGGTAGATTTCACCTTTTGATTGCAATCTAGCTGGGATAATTCCGCAGTGCCTAATTGCAAATCTGCATTCAACCTGGTTTCTTGATCCATGCCCATATGACAGATTCAAAAACTTCCACTAAGGGCTTGTCAAAGATATCTAATCACAATCAGATACTAGAAATCTGAATCAAATATGAAGTTTTCATTAATCTATTTAACTCTTTCCTAGAGAAAAACGGCATTTTTGCCTAAAATCACAGTGGCGATCGCCTACGCTGAACTGAAGAACTCTCAAAAGTGTGACCATATCATGTCCGCTTAAACACTTATGATATCTGTGGAGGTCGGTAATTGGGAATTGGGAATTGGTAATTGGTAATTGGTAATTGGTAATTGGTAATTGGTAATTGGATTTTACTATATTCATATTCCTACTAATTAGTAGTTAAGATAATTCACACTCACATTCTAGCTTAATCTCAAGCACCAAGAGTGTCGTTATTGTCTAGAGTTTACCCACATTCTCGTTACTTATACAAACCCAAGGCATTTTCACGTAAAATGGCAGTAGCGATCGCACTAGCTTCACTTGCAGTAATATCACAATCTTCAATTGCTTGTTCTAAGACTTCTCCTAAAATTTGACGCCCCCACTTTGCCCCTAAATAATACAATTCAGGGATGGAGTGAGCATCAGAAGAATACATTAATTTACTCGTGGGAGTTAACTCAAATAACTGCCGAATTGTTTCCCGCATTCCAGATACACTTAAAAAAGGTATTGCCAAACCGAAATCTAAATAAACTTGGGGATAGACAGAAGCCAAATAACCAGCCTGTTGCATATATGGGTAAGAAGCATGTAGCAGTACTAAAGGTGCATCACGGTACTGAGGGGATTCTAAAAGCTGTCGCAAGTATAGCGGATTTGCCAATCGCAAATCTAAATCAGGATCGCCATAACCAGTATGCAATTGCACTGGTAGCCGATATTTAGCCGCAATTAACAATGCTTGTTGCAAAAGAAAATCAATCAAGGGTTTGTCTTTAAGCCGCAATGGTTGATTTTGTAGTTGTTGTTTGAGATTGTAAAAGTGAGTAGCAGCTATTTCCTCAGTAACAGGTTGGATATTTAAACCAGTACGGTAACAAGCAATACTTTTAAAAGCTACAACTCCAGATGGTGGCGGGTCAAGTTCGCTGTTAAATGTTTGCACGAAAGTTTCAAAATCGTCTATTTGAGGTATTAGTTGTTCTGCTAATATCTCTAATCGTAAAATTCTTTGTACGGTTATCAGTTTTTTATGCCATGATAGCGGCAAAATAGTTTCTGGCTGTAATCCATCATCCAAATAAATTGCTTCTAAGTTTGCAGCACTAAAATACATCCGTGTCAGTTGTTCTAGTCCTAAGCTATCTCGACGCGCTACAATTGCAGCTTCCTGCGCCTCACATTCTAGGAAAGCTGCAATTTCTCGGAGGCTACGCCGATAAAAGAAAGTATGGCGGACATGATAATTAATTATCTCTGGGTCATAGCCTTCAGTAAAGGCAGCAGCATAAGGATAACCAACAGCTACTTCAGGTCGTAGTAAGTTATGGGCGTGTTGGTCAATCAAGGGAATTTCAGCTAGATTCATAGTTATACCATTATCGAACCGCCAAGGCACCAAGAACGCCAAGAGTTTGTAGAGTGTTTGTAAGTCCTACCTGTATAGCACAAGCCAAGGTTGTAAGGACATCAACAGATGATCAAACTGAGACGCAAAAAGACTTTTCACCCAGTACCCAGTCCCTAGTACCCAGTCCCCAGCCCTATTAATCATTTTTAAAATGAGTATTAATATTTGCATAAAAAAGTAAGTAATCAACAAATAAAGCCTTACTATCATCTTAGGAAACTCTCACAAATCAATTATCCCAATTTAAGTTGTTCACTGATGGCTGCTGATGCTTGTCAAGCATTAATACTGAGCAACAAACAACTACAAGGGGATATTTTTGATTTGGGAGTTTCTCAGACTAATTGATGTTAGTACACTTTGTTCACCTAGGCGCAATTCATGCATTGCCCCAAAAGGCGTGTAGCAGTTTGACGAACACTTAATACAAGAGAGCATAATTATGTTTAATATGTTTGATATCTTTGACAAAGAAAATCAAGACCAATGCCGAGATATACTTAACACTTTACAAAAAGATATTAATGAACTTCTGCAAAAGGTGGACGATAAATTTAATGAACTAGTAGAAAATTTAAGTCAAGACAACAATTTTAAATTAGCAGATATTAATTATTTTACCAATAGTGAAATTCAAGAAGAACTGGCAAAACAAATTGCTTTGTTACAACGGTTATTTGAATATATCGCCAAAATTCAAAAAAAGAAACGTAAAAACCTAGCTGAGTGTGTTATTCTGCAATCTAAGGTCAATTCAGCGAAGGTAGCTTTGTCTTTCCTGCTCATTGGCAAGACAAAAAAAATCATTTTCGCCAAAAATATCAGATACAGCATAGAGTATTACTTAGACCGCAGAAGTTCCTGGGGTTTTATGAATAACTTTTTCAAGCAAGCTGTTCGGGAATGGTCAGCACCTACTAAAGTTTTACTTGGGCTAGCAATGGCATTTCCCATCTATACAATAGCAGTTCCAGGGTCTTTATGTGTTGCAGGACTACTGACAATAGCTACCCAAATAGAATGGAAAACACCAGTAAATCCTAACAGTTCTCACAAAATTGTCAGCAGAATATTCAAACCTGAATTAACCGAGACACATTTATTTTTTAAAAGATATACTCTGGTGTTAGTATCTGCGATCGCAGGAACATTTGGCAGCATAATTAGTATCTTATTGAGGCTGAAACAATACCGGGATAGTGCCTATAAAGGTTCGCCTGCTCCTATTTTAGTTGGCTTTACTAAGCCTTTAATTGGTACAGCTTTTGGAATCTTAGTATTTACAATCATCAACTCCAACATTATTTCAACTATACAAGTTCCTAGAGCAGGACAAGACGCTGACAAAACTGATATTGAGTATTATTTCTTCTTTTCAATTGCATTTGTAGTTGGTTTTAGTGAACGACTGGCTGGTGATATCATCCAGCGAGCAGAATCAACTTTGTTACCAGAAACAGCAAAAAAACTTAAAGAAGCAGGAGAAGAGTTTCAAAGTTCTGCAAAAGATATCCATGCAGCAGGAGAAGAGTTTCAAAGTTCTGCAAAAGATATACAATTAGCCGCAGAAGATTTAAAGCAAACTGCCGCTAATGAATCTTCTAAATAGGGAATGGGGAATGGGGAATGGGGAATGGGGAATGGGGAATTGGGGAAAGAATTTCCCCCTCATCTCCCTCATCTTCCTCATCTTCCCACCCGCGCCTTAATATCTCTCCAACAGCACCTTCACTTCTTTTTCCAATTCCCAATCTTTCATCGCTTCCCACTCGGCTTGGCGTACTGCGATGAAAGCTTGTGAAAGTTGGGGATTTAGGGCTTGTAACAGGATATCGTCTTGCTGAAGATGAGCGATCGCTTTTCCTAAGTTGTCTGGTAACGGATCAATTTTATTATCTATGCGTTCTGCTTCCGGTAAATTTGCTGGGTCTTGGTTAACTGGGATTCCTGGTTTTAATTTGCGTTGCACACCGTCGAGTCCGGCTGCAATGACTGCACCCAAAGCTAAGTAAGGGTTTGCTGACGCATCCACAGTTTTTAACTCAAAATGGCTAGGATTCTCTGTGAATTTTGGCGCGCTAGGAACTCTCACCGCTGCTTCGCGGTTATCCAGTCCCCAGCAGCAAAAAGCACCACTCCAAAAATGAGGACGGATGCGGCGGTAAGAATTAGTACTTGGGGTAGTTAATGCCATCAGTGCAGGCAAGTGATGCAAAATGCCTGCAATAAATTGCAACGCTACCTCAGAAAGACCGTGGACACCTTGGGAATCTGGTAAGAGATTTTTGCCATCATGCCAAAGGCTGAGATGAATGTGACAACCACTACCAGCGGCATCGGCAAAGATTTTCGGTAAGAAAGAGGCTGTAAGATTATGATGATATGCGATCGCTTTTACTGTTTCTCTAAAAGCAATCTGCCAGTCGGCTGCTAGTATTGCCTCGGTGTATCGCACGGAAATTTCTTGCTGACCAGGCCCCGATTCTGGATAATATTGTTCTACAGGTATTCCCTGGGCGATGAGTGCATCAGCAATGGCATCTATCACCGGTTGATTGATATCCATTGCTTGAGTTGAAGCAAACACTGTCGAGTCTATGGGTATGATTCCCTCAGATGTCCGGCGTAATAAATAAAACTCATTTTCAAATGCACCCCGAATTTCTAATCCTTCACGTTTCGCCGCTTCAATCATTCGTACCAGGAAATTACGGGGACAGAACGCCCAAGGAGTGCCATTGAGTACCATATTACCCATGACACGGGCGTGACCGGGAGCATAAGGTAATGAAGAGAGGCTAGACCAATCAGGTATTAAGCGGATTTCGCCTACTGGACTGAGACCGGTTTGGGCAATGACACTATCATACATTACAGGAAATGCTTGTTGGGCAGCAGTTATGCCTACACCATGTTCAAAATAGTGAGACAGCATCTCTACATGTACAGCTTTGCCTCGGATAATGTTAGCGTTGTCGCACCAAACGATGCGGACAAAATTTACGCCAGCTTCTTCAAGAGATTTTTTGAGTTTTTTAAATTTATTGTTTTCAGCCATCGCTCAGACCATCCCCTGGTTGAGTTGATGCCATCATTCTCCCATGCTTAATATTATGTCAGGTTGAAATCATACAAAGATGCAAGGATGTAATGGTGTGGTAAAAGTCAGCAGTCAGCAGTTAACGCGACAAGTCTTTATAATGCCAGCGACAGCAAATTTTATAGGAGAGTAGACAAATGAGTATTTATCTTGACTCCGCGATCGCATCTGAAGCCGAAGCTGCTAGAGAATTAGGTTGGGTCAAAGGCATCACCACTAACCCGACTTTGTTAGCCAAAAGCGATTTACCAGTGCAAACCATACTCAAGCGTTTAACAGAGTTAACCACTGGCCCTGTATTTTACCAGCTTACTGCCTCTGACTTGAAAGACATGATTACAGAAGGGCGGGCGGCTTATGATATTATTGGGCAGCAAACTGTACTCAAAATTCCCGCTTCGTTAGTTGGTTTTCAAGCAGTTGCTGCACTTTCACCAGAAATTCCTTGTGCAGTTACAGCAATATATAGTGCGTCCCAAGCTGCTGTGTCTCAACAAGCCGGTGCAAAATATGCGATCGCTTACGTCAATAGAGCTACTAAACTTTTAGGTGATGGAATAGCTTTAGTGCGAGAAATGGCCAGTGTGCTAGCGGGTAGCAATACAGAAATTCTCGCAGCTAGCATCAAATCTCCCCAAGAAGCAGCCGCATCTCTACAAGCAGGCGCTCATCATCTCACCCTACCTTTAGCTATGTTACAGTCTCTCACCACTCATGAATTGTCATTGCAAACTATTGACGAATTTGCTAAAAACGGACGTGGCATTTTGCAAGAGTTGGGAGTGGGGAGTAGGGAGTAGGGATGGGGAGATGAGGGGGATGAGGGGGATGAGGGGGAAATAATAATTCCTAACTCTTAACTCCTAACTCCTAACTTTTAACTCCTAACTCCTAACTCAGCACTTTACTATAGCTAGGGACTGGGGACTGGTGACTGGTGACTGGGTGAAAACTCTTTTCGTGTATAGGTTTTATCATCTGTTGATGTCCTAACACTACTGGCGACAGCTATATATACCAATTCTCCAAAAAAAAGCGTCAGATTTTACTTTCAAAGCCAAGTGAAACCTGACGTTTTTTAACGTGAGTTCGATGAACCTCTCCCTCCCGGCCTCCCTCTCCTAAAAGGCGAGGGAGGAGAAACGAAAAATCACGGTTTTACTCCCCTCTCCTATGAGGAGAGGGGTCGGGGGAGAGGTCAAAACAGTCCTTGTCGAACTCACGTCTTTTTAATTACGAATTACGAATTAGTAATTAGAAATTAAAGGTGGTTCTCAGCGTACCGATGAAAGCATCTTCATTGTCATCGTTATCTTGACCACCAGGATTGGTCAACCAAATCAAACCAGGGGTAATAGAAATGTTGTCGCTGACGCGATATCTGTAGAACCCTTCAACGTGATAGGGGCGATCGCCACCAGCACCTCCCAAGTATGGTTGTGCGCCTGCAAAAATGCCTAAGAGGTTGCCTTTTTTCCCAAAATCTGGTAATGCTACCCCAGCGCCATAACTCCAAACTTCACCATCATCATCAGCACCAAAGCCTGTGATGTCGCTATAAAGTACAAAGCCACTAATTGAGAGTTTGTCACTCGGTCTGAAAGCGGCTTCAATACCGTAGGAATTACTAGCATAAGGGTTACCACCGCCGACAAAGTTTGCTCGTGAAGTACCCACTACAGCACTGCCAACTGCACCTGCATCGAATAAAAGACTATTTCCACCATGATATCCGTGGACGTAGGTAGCTGCTAAGGAGATGCGATCGCCAACATTCAGATTCAACTGTCCTAAAGCGGCATAGTTCCCTTCTACTAAACCTGAACCTCTAGCTGGATTATTTGCTTCAGATGCTAAATAACCCAAGGTTAATGAAGGCTTGAATGTACCACTACCACCAAAAGCCAAGTTAACACCGATACCAGCACCGCCACCGATGCGATAAATGGGGCTTTCGGAGGCAAAGGTAGATAAAGCACCGTTACCGCCATCATAATCTTCAAAGTATGGGTTGACGGTAGGAGTGTAATCGCTGTGAATACCTCCGGTAGCAGCAATGAAAATTTGCGAGTTACCTATTGGGTAGTAATACGACAACCAGTCGATAATCGCACTGTTGCCGGTATTAGGGATGTTAAAAGTTTGAGTTCCCTCAAATGTGCCATCTGGCAAAGTTAATGCGTTGGCATTACCAGCAGCAATCCGAGTATTGAGGGTATCTTTACCTGTAAAGCTGGATTGGAAGTTGATACGAACCCGATTTTGGAAGACAGTGTTGTTTTCGTCGTCACTGCCAAAATTGTCGGTGACAGCAAAAATTGCCTCACCAACTAACTTGGTTGTAGTGGAAAACTGATTGGCTTCCAGTTCAGCAGTACGTGCTTCTAAACTATCTACTCGACCGCGCAGAGTTGCCAATTCTGCGGAGAATTCTTCTTGCAAACGTTGTAGAGTCGCCAAATCTTGTTTTGTTACCAAGTCAGCCGTTGCTGTAGCAATTAGTTCATTAACTCGATCCAAACAAGCATTCAAACCTGCGGCAAATTCATAACGAGTCAGTGCCCGATTACCACGGTAAACACCACTCGGATACCCTGCAATACAACCGTAGCGTTCAACTAAAGATTGTAAAGCTTGGAATGCCCAATCGGTGGGCTGTACATCTGAAAACTGAGAAACTGATGTGACCTGAGACAGTGAATTTTGACTATTGGCTTCGCTGCTGTATTTGTTAACTTGTTCTAAAACGTTATTTTGCTCAGTTTTTGCTTGGGCTACCAATTGCTGATTAGCTGTTGCGGTTGAAGCTGCTGCTGTTTTGATATTTTCAGAAGAGCTTGGTAACTCAGTAGCCATTGCACTGGCTGAAACAAACATAGTTGTTCCCAAAAGCACAGGACTGAATAACAGAGTTTTCCACAATAGATGAGACATCTTTCCGTTTTCCTCACACTTTTTACACCATTGAAGCGATCGCTAAAAGCGATTAGCTGTATTCTTTCACATCCTTTCTCAAGTGTCGATCTGCTGCTTGATTGTTAAGTTTCATGTTTTCCATCCTCTTTAAGGTTGCAGATGTGTAACAGATTTTTACTAGCTGCTTGCAACGATGCTTTTTATACTTTGTATCAAATAAGCATCCTAAGATAAAAGTGGCGATCGCAAAAGTAACACATGTAACAAAATTCCGACAGGGTGATGGAAAGATGAGGGGATGGGGGGATGGGGAGAAACAGCAATTGTTACTTTCCCATATTTAGCGATCGCACTCAAGCTGTTGTGGTAGCTTTACAAAAACGGTTGATCAAAAGCGATTCGCCCTCAAGCTAATTTCTCAAATAAATTTAGAGTTTTCAATTTTTCTTAGAGGATGTCTGAGAAGTATTCGGCTGTTATCTTAAGTACATTCAGATTCCCCCTAACCCCCCTTAAAAAGGGGGAAACAAGAATTAAAGTCCCCCTTTTTAAGGGGGATTTAGGGGGATCTAAACTCATTTGATACATACTTAAGGACTTTTCAGACATCCTCTTAAAGCTTCTTTATTGAAGTTCTTTGAGAATGCTATTGTTCATTTGTCGTCGAATAGCAGGAAAACCAGAATTAGGATAAGGTAAACCGTTTGTAATTTCTGATTTGAGAACTTTGTAGTATGGATCTTGCTTGACTTTGGGTGTTTGAAACGCACTCAGTGTTGCTGGAAGTAAGTACCTAGGAATAGCTTTTTTTCCAGCATCTTGACTCATCAAAATCCATTCCTGAGTTTGAGGTGCATTCATATATGCAGCAAAGCTGGCGGCAGCTTTTTGACAAGTTTTATTGCAATCTTTACGTAAAACAAAAGCATCAACAAATAGGATAGGATGCTTTCCTAGACCAAATGGTGCGGAAGCGATTTTCACATCTCTGGTGTTTGCACCCTGTTTCAATATAAAATTTAGCCTTTCTGAATATCCAAAAAATGCATCAACTTTACCTTCAGCAAAATCTTTAGCACTTAAATCAAAATCATTATGATAAGTTTCATCTAAGCAGGGATTCTTTCCGTTAGTTACACATTCTTGAGAAAAAGCCTTAAATTTTTGTATGACAACTTGATCAAGATTAGGTGATATAGCTGAGGCAACTTTATCTAAACCATATGTATCAGCCCATGCATCGATATAAAGAGCGGGTAGATTCCAACTACCTCTCAAATCTCCTGCTACATTTGGTGTATTTGGATTTACCTGATCAAGAGCAAAAATTAGCTCAGTAATTGATTTTGCTTTGACAACTGATTGATCACGAGAAAAGATAAAGTGACCACAAAGCCAATGTGGAATACCATATATTCGCTTATTCAAAGTTACAGCACTTCGGCCTGCTGGATGCCAGTCAGGTTGAGTTTGTGGTACATTCCACGCTTGAATTACATTTGATTTTACAAGGTCTCCCAATAGCAAAGTATCTATTTCTACAAGGTCATAGCCATTATTAGCTGGAGATTCAGTTAGCCATTTTTTTAAAGTATCTAACTCATAAAAACCATCATCGTCGGTCAAAGGCTTTAGAACTAAGTCAATAGAAGGGTTCTTTTTCTCAAATTCTGTCTCTATTCTTTGAAGTAGTTTGTTGTATTTATCGTCAGCAGTATCAGGAATATATGGAAATAATGCAACACGTAAGGTATTTTTTTTAGGGCTGATTTGCGCTTTTCCAACTTGATGAAACTCATCAATACTTTGAATAGAAACAAATATACTTGTCGAAATCAGACCTAAAGCAAACCAAGCACTTTTCTGAAAAAGTTGCATATTTTTATTCGATAAATTCTAAACTAATGAGAAAGCTTCAGTATATTATTCAGTACTTAATAGATTATAAGTGTAATTCTCTACAAAATTATGCATAGTTCGACTAAAGTTAACAAATCAGTGTAGACCGTTAACGCTGTAAGTTAGAGGATGTTTGAAAAGTCATGATTGATGTATCAAATATTTTTTACCCCGCCCTAACCCTCCCCTTATAAAGGGGAGCCACTGCGTTGGTGAGGCAGCCCCCGTCTTGGCTTCTGCCGAGATGGGGGACTGCCGAAAGGCTTTGCCGACAGCCTTTGCAAGTGGCGTGAGGGAACTGGATGTTTGATTTCCCCCCCTTGATAAGGGGAGCCACTGCGAAGAGCGCGCTCTGCCGACAGCCTTTGCAAGTGGCGTGGGATTAAGGGGGGTAAAAATTCGATTAAAATCACAACATAGGACTTTTAAAACATCCTCTTAAACCACTCCCACAAGTTGTGTAAGGCTTCTCACAAGTTACGAAGCCGATATTAAGAAGGGTAAAGGGAAAGTGGTAAAGGGAAAACCTCTACTCTTTAACCATTTCCCTTTACCCTTACAAAAATATACATAGTTCGGTTTAATCGCACCTACTTACTTACAAACAATTAGTATTAGGGACTTCCAGAAATTAAATTATTCAATTGTGAGAGCAAAGACGATTGTTAAATTCTTCCTCCCCTGCTTCCCCTGCTCCCCCTGCTCACCAAAGCGATGGGATATTTTTTAGTTGGAAGTCCCTTACCTGCGGAATGTGGGCTAGATCCGTTATATTTATAGGTTATTAGTTGTGGTTCTACCAATTTGCAACATGATTGCGATGGATAAATTGTCCAAAAGCTTAGCCACTAAATCTTTCACAATCACGTCACTTGGACTCGACGGCAAAACCCAAGATCCAAGGGGAAAGGTAGCCCGCCTGAAGGTCAAAACTACTGGTAAAAGGGACTGGGGATTGGGTATTAGGGATTGGGGATTGGGTGTGAAATTGAAAAATTATGGTGGGGGCTTTAACCCACCACCAAATTTTAAAAACTTTCCCAGTCCCCAGTCCCCAGTCCCCAGTACCAACAGCGGCGAGGAGTCCCCCACTATACATTTATATATAGTGGGGGACTCCTCGCCGCGACCTGTTAAAATCCAAATAATTTTTAGTTAATATTCCTACCCGACTCCTATGAGAGAAACTGTCCTAGAGGTTCGCAATTTACAAGTTGAATTTTCCGGTGATGACAGCATCGTTAAAGCCGTGGATGGTATTTCCTTTGAGCTCAAGCGAGGTGAAACTCTAGGAATCGTCGGAGAATCGGGAAGTGGTAAATCAGTGGCTTCATTAGCTGTGATGGGTTTATTGCAGACTCCTGGTAGAGTTAGCGGTGGTGAAATTTGGTTTCGTCCTCAGGAGAATGGTACACCCATCAATTTGGTGGAGTTACCGCCGGAACAAATGCAGCTATACCGAGGCGGCGACATAGCGATGATTTTTCAAGAACCGATGAGTTCACTCAATCCAGTGTATACCATCGGTTTTCAGCTAACTGAAGCGATTATGCGGCATCAAGATGTGTCAGCAGGTGAAGCCAAAAGAATTGCGATCGCAGGTCTGCAAGAAGTGAAACTCCTACCTAGTGATGAATTAATCCAACAGCAGTATCTCGAAACTTGGCATCAAACTGAGCTAAATTCATCAAAACCAGATGAGGCTAAGTTAGCACAGTTGGTCAAGCAGCACAAAGAAGCCATGCTGGAACGTTACCCTCATCAACTTTCTGGGGGACAGTTGCAACGGGTGATGATTGCAATGGCAATTTCCTGCAACCCATTGCTGTTAATTGCTGATGAACCAACCACAGCTTTAGATGTAACGGTACAGGCAACAATTATTGATTTGCTCAAGGAATTACAGCAAAGTCGTGATATGGCGTTAATTTTCATCACCCACGACTTAGGACTGATTTCGGAAATTGCCGACCAAGTAGCGGTCATGTACAAAGGTAAAGTTGTAGAATACGGTGCATCTGAGCAAATCTTTAGCAATCCCCAGCATCCATATACTAAAGGTCTAGTAGCTTGTCGTCCCACACTTAACCGTCGTCCCCACAAACTACTCACCGTTTCCGATTACATGAGTGCAGAACAAACGGCAACAGGACAGCTATTAATTCAGGAGAAATCACCATCACAACCACCGGAAGTCACAACCGAAGAAACATCTGCAAGATTGGCAACCCTCAGCGAAAAGCCACCTCTGTTGCAAATTCATGACCTCAAGGTTGGTTTCCCAGTGCGGGGCGCGTTTGGTGGTACAAAACGCTACACTATGGCAGTGAATGGTGTCTCCTTTGATGTGAAACCAGGCGAAACATTGGGTTTGGTAGGAGAATCTGGTTGCGGCAAAACCACCCTTGGCAGAACTTTGCTGCGATTAATCGAGCCAATGAGTGGTAATATCATCTTTGATGGGCAAGATATTACAAAGCTTAAAGGAGAACCGTTGCAGAAATTGCGGCGGGAAATGCAAATAGTCTTCCAAAATCCTTTTAGTTCCCTCGATCCCCGGATGAAGATTGGGGATGCAGTGATGGAACCGTTGTTAATTCACTCAGTTGGCAAGACGCAACGACAACGACGAGAACGCGTTGCAGAACTTTTAGAAAGAGTGGGATTGAGTGCAGATGCAATGAATCGTTACCCTCATCAGTTTTCTGGTGGTCAACGCCAGCGGGTTTGTATTGCCCGTTCCTTAGCATTAAATCCCAAATTTATTATCTGTGATGAATCGGTTTCAGCGCTAGATGTATCAGTACAGGCACAAGTATTGAATCTTTTAAAAGAATTACAGGATGATTTTCAGCTGACTTATATTTTCATTTCTCACGATTTAAGTGTAGTGAAATTTATGAGCGATCGCATTTTAGTTATGAATCGCGGCAAAATCGTCGAACAAGGCACAGCCGAAAGCATCTACCGCGAACCCAAAGAAGAATATACACAAAAATTAATTGCTTCAATTCCCACAGGTAGCCCCGAACGCGTGCGACATCGGCAAATAGGGACGATATAAGTTTGAGTTAGGAGTTAGGAGTTAGGAGTTAGTTGTCATTTGTCATTTGTTATTCTCCCTCATCTCCCCCGCTCCCCTGCTCCCCTGCTCCCCATCTCCCCTACAGCGGCAAGCAAATTGTAAAAGTTGCCCCCTGATTTGCTACACTGCCAGCTGTAACAGTACCCTGATGAGCTTCTATAATTCGTTTAGCGATCGCTAACCCTAAACCATTGCCACTGCCTTTACGGGAGGGGTCTGTGGTATAAAATTGCTCAAAAATATGAGGTAAATCGCTTTCGCTAATGCCTTGTCCTTGGTCTCGAATTTCCAGAATTGCTTGTTTTCCTTGTTTGTACCCAGAAATAAAAACTTGAGAATTCGGTGCTGAGTGTTTGATGGCATTATCTAGCACATTTAAAATTGCCTGGAGTAGCCTCTCTGGGTCGCCCTCTATTAATAGGTCAACCACATTTACTTGCACAGATATACCCAAGGCTTGCATTCGAGGTTCTGTAGCATTAACAGCACGATGAATTAGACCACGTAGTGAGATTATTTGCTGTTCAAGTTGAGTAACTCCCGCTTCCAAGCGTCCTAAATCGAGCAAATCATGAATTAGTTGCGATAAGCGTTTGATTTCGCTAGAGATAGTTTGAAAAAAGCGATCGCGTAATTGTGGTTCTTCATAAGCTCCACTTTGGAGTGCGTCTATGGTGACTTGCACATTACTAATAGGGGTGCGGAGTTCGTGAGAAACATTTGCCAGAAAAACCCTGCGTTCTTGATCTAGGGAAGCCAACCGTTCACTCATACGGTTAAGTTCTGCTGCCAATTGATCTAACTCATTTTTCTCATGAAGTAGCAGTATATCACCAAAATGACCACTACCCAAGCGAATTGCAAAGTTTCGCATCACTTCAATAGGTTTTGAGAGACTGCGAGCCAGACGAGTGCTAATGAGCGCACATATCAAGATGATCATCATTAGCGTCCCCAAAACACTCCAAATCACTTTGGTAAACTGACGCTGCACTTGCTCTAGAGTAATCGACATTCGCAGCACACCCAGTAATTGACCATCACGCGAAATTGGTCTAGCGATGTACAGACGATCTTCGGTTGAGAAAAGTCCTTTTGCAATACCCTGTACCGGACGATTTTGCAGTGCTTCCCACATTCCAGGAACCTTGTACCAGTCTGTAACCTGTTTGTCCCGTGGGTCAGAAGTAGCTAACAAACGACCTTGTTGATTAAAAATGCGAAGCGTCACAGTTTGTGGTGCGCCATACCGCTGTACTAGTACCTCGACGCGTTGCAGGTTTTTTACTTCCAATGCATCTGCTGCACTCTCACTTAAAGCAGTTGTCCAGTTCTCCAAATCTACTTGTCGTGTCTGCATGAAGTAGCCATAGAACGACCATAGAATGTAACTGGCCATGAGAGAAGTTCCCAAGGTTGTCAGCAACAAATAGGTAGCTAACAGCTTGGCATGAATAGTATTTAATTTGACACGAGGCCACCAGCCCTTCATGAAGGCTGATCCCCAGAACGACGACGCAACACTGCTTTTATACGTGCCAGCAGTTCACGAGTGTTAAATGGCTTAGTAACATAATCATCTGCTCCCGCTTCCAAGCCCCAAATTTTATCAATATCTTGGTCTTTGGCTGTCAGCATGACAATAGGAACATCGGAAAATGCGCGAATTCGCCAACAGACTTCCATACCACTAACCTCTGGCAGCATAAGGTCTAGTAAAATTACATCAGGTACTTGCTTGTGGAACTGTTTAATAGCATTATGCCCATCATTTGCCGTTGTCACCGTGTAGCCTTCTTTTTGTAAGGTGTAGGTGAGGCTTTCGCATAAAGGTACTTCATCATCCACTAGTAAGACGTGCGGCATTTGCAATTTTGGTTAATGGTCAATTCTAGCCTGACAAGCAGTTTGTCTTCTGACATCCTTCCGAAGGTACAACTATACCACTGAAGCTGACTGATGGGTAATGGGTAATGGGTAATGGGTAATGGGTGAGATGTGATGACTAATAGTAAAATCCAATTCCCAATTCCCAATTCCCAATTCCCCACTCCACAGGTATCATAACTGTTTAAGCGGACATGGTATTAGTACTGTTTACAAATTTAATTGCAATTGCAATTGCAAGTAGGTAGGAATTTACGTATTTTTCAGGTTGCTATATTCAAAATTTGCAGATGACCATAGTAAGTAGACTGATAGGATTTTAAATATGAATCGACTCGTAGTAGGGGCTACAGATGTACGCCCCTATGAGGGTATCTGTATCAGGTATTTCGTAAAATGGTATGAGTGCAGTTCAAGACAGACTTAAACGTGCGCCTCTGTTGGAGACTCACGTTAATTACGAATTATGAATTAAAAATTACTATTATGACTCATTCATCATTTGTAGCTTCCAGCCAGAAAAATACTGCAATGAAGCGGGATATTAAAAAGGTTCCCTTTGTTGAGCTTTTCAATCATCGTTTGCAGGGAGTTGTTTCTAGCGGTTCGGATATTGAACGCGTTTATGTTTCTTTTTTTGAAGCGGGAACCTTGGATTTTTATTGCAGTACAAATAACAACCGTCCTTGTGGGGGTTTGGGCGGCTATCCCTGCAAGCATTTGGTAGAGGTGATGAGGCAAGCGATTATAGCTTACGGTATTGACCAAGTTAGAAATTATCTTAAGGTTTCCGGTGATGCAAGTCAAATTAATTCACTCATTGAGATTCTTGATCGGCGAGGTACAGTAAAAAAGGAGCCTGCAAGTGAAGTTTTTAGCCGTTTTTTAAATTACCTGCGTTACCTAGAGTTGGAAACGTCAAATTCTCCGCTACCTGAAATGAGTTGGTTCATTTAAGAATGCTTTGTGCCTTAGAGGATGTCTGAGAAGTATTCGGCTGTTATCTTAAGTACATTCAGATCCCCCCTAACCCCCCTTAAAAAGGGGGGAACAAGAATTAAAGTCCCCCTTTTTAAGGGGGATTTAGGGGGATCTAAACTCATTTGATACATAGTTAAGGACTTTTCAGACATCCTCTTAGTGCCTTGGTGGTAAAAAATCTTTGAACCACAAAAGACACCAAGACACAAAGAGTTTTCATTCGTTTTAGTAGTCCATATTATACCAATTCAATAAAATGATTGTCACAGATTGATTGCTCAAAGCGATTACCATCCAAAATCTAAAATCCAAAATCCAAAATGGTACAATCATGGCTTTCACAAGTGCGTTGAATCAATTAAGCGAAAGTAATCAAGTTGCATTTGAGTTGATTGCAGATTTAGATGAGTGTTTTATTATTGGCTTTGCCAATTTAGATCAACAACATCTAGAGACTTTGAAGACTTGGGAGCGTGTATTTACTGGCACACCATTAGAACAGTCACTGGCTGATGCGATCGCAGCAATTACAGCAAATGAATTTGTAGATCAACATTTTGCCGTTTTAGCGACTGTACGTGGTTCCATTCAAGGCTCACTATTTGATACATTGCAATCTCAAGTGAAAAATTTGTTGGGGCGATGTCTGACGACAAGCCCCTTTGGGTCTACGCCAATTGCTGAGGTAGAGTTTGCATATGAAGCAACAGAAGTACCAAACAATCTAAAAGTTCTTTTAGCAAGTGTGCGTCACTGGCTAATGGAAATTGCTTTAGTAGGATATGCGCGTCTCGATACAGCTACTTTAATACCTTTTTTGGGAACACTCGAACAAATTCAAGCAGAACCTTTATTGATAAGACAAGCTGCTTTACTGACGGGATATTTTAACGAATTAATGCGTAATATTCCCGCTGTCGATAGTCAAGTGATTCCTGCATATCGTTGGGTTGATTTGTGGATGCAGGCGATGTTAGGGACTGTACGGTTGCCTATTTTGCCGAAATCACAGCCAATAACTGGGAATTTAGAAATTTTAGGTTTAGATTTGCGACAACATGCCAATTTAGTTAGTTTTACAGCTTATGGTTTATTAAATGCAAATAATCAAACTCAGTTTGTGCGACTTACCCAGTCAGCTTACAAAGTAGATGCAATTAATAATGAGCAAATTTGGTTGTTATTTCCGAAAGCGGCTGATTTACTTGAAGCTTTTGCACAAAATCGCGTATTAATTCTCAAAGATATACCCTTGCTACCTACAGGTGATTTGCTGTGGCAAGGTCAAGGCGAGCTTGGTCAGGATTATAATTTGATGGAGCGGGCAGCAAAATTCTTTGCTGAAAATGCAGGAGATAGCCTGACTTATTGTACAGTTGTACCGAGCGATCGCCATCCCATCCAACTTGCCGAACCGATATTTCTCAACAACTATAAAGTTGTCAAAAAAGACGAAAATCTCATTTTAACTTGGGGTGATGGAGGCGAACTCAGCATTGCTTCAGAACGCATCAGCAACTTATCAGAACTAGATTTAGAAACAATTGCCAAATCTATCCAAATATTTGGACTTTTACGTTTCAATGCGGGAAAATGGGCAATTCAACCATTAGCTGCCACAATTAAAGGTAAATTAATATATACAATATATACAGGTAAAACAGCCGCACAAGTAATTTCACGTAAAGATTCATTAAAAGGTAGCGTCGTCGGAATTCTGCAAGAACGCTCTAGCCGTCTACTACGTAAGGGTTGAGGTAAATATAGCAAAGTGCTGAGTGCTGAGTATAAACGCAGTTATTTCAATGCTTTGAGCCATCAGCATTAGACTTCTTGCAAAAGTCGTTTTTAGTGCAATACGATTCAGTTAAGGCTAAAATTATTTGCCAAAGTCAATTTTTTTACGTAGACGCGTAGCGGCTTGCCGCAGGCTACCGCAGAGGCGCAGAGAACGCAGAGAGAAGAGAGAAATGCTTAACTGAACTGTATTGGTTCTTAGCGTTCTTTTCTTTGCGCCTTGGCGCGAGACAAAAAAAGACTTCTCACCCAGTCCCCAGTCCCCAGTCCCCAGTCCACAGCCATATGCAAATTTCCCAACGCCGTCAAGTTGTATACTGGCGCTTGCTAACCAGTATGTTTGGCTTTAGTGAACAAGGTGCCAACTTTGAAAACATGGCCACTGAAGTTGTCAGCGAGTTGAATTTACCCCAATTAATCCTTGACCCTAATATTAGTATTGAAAACTTACTCCACCGTTACCCAGAATTAGAAGCAGATTTTAATAATCCCATTATTCCCGAAGACGAAACAACAGACGCAACCGAAGCAACCTTACGCCGTGGACTTGTTATTTCCAAATTACTGCTAAATGCTTTCGGCCCCAACACCCAAAGCGGAGTTGTCACCGCGCAACAATACGCGCAGTGGCTTAAAGATGTGGGATTTTTAGAAAAAGCCTTGGGATGTCAACCGGGAAGTTTGCGAGGACAAGCACCAGGAAGCGGGACAAACCCAGGTAATCAAAATCAGAATTCTGGTGACAGTGCGGGTATGGGTGCGGGTACTGGTAGTGGTGGGAGTTTCACCGTCAGCGAAGAACAACTACGCGCCACCCTCAAAGCGTTGGAAGGCGAATTAATTCAACGCATGGCTTTGCAAGAAGTTCTCAAAGATGACAGGTTAGCCAGTCAACTAACTCCCTCAATGGCTTTGGTAGAACAGCTGTTACGTGAAAAGGCGAATTTATCAGGAAATTCCCTCAAAAACGCCAAACGTTTAATTCAGGAATATGTCAACGAACTAGCAGAAGTGCTAAGGTTGCAGGTAGCGCAGGCTGTTGCAGGCAAAATTGATTACTCTGTTCCACCAAAGCGGGTATTTCGCAACTTAGATTTAAAGCGGACAATTTGGAAAAATCTAACAAACTGGAACCCAGAAGAACAAAGATTATTTGTTGATAGGCTTTATTACCATCACACAGCCAAGAAGAAAACACCAACCAGAATGATTGTAGTAGTTGATCAATCTGGTTCAATGGTGGATGCGATGGTGCAATGTACTATTCTCGCTTCAATTTTTGCCGGACTTCCTAATGTTGATGTACATTTATTAGCCTTTGATACCCAAGTAATTGATTTAACAGCTTGGGTACATGACCCCTTTGAAGTGCTGTTACGAACTAACTTAGGAGGAGGAACGTATATTTATGCAGCATTACAAGAAGCAGCACAAAAGATTTTAGAACCACAAAATACGGCGATGGTGTTGATTTCTGACTTTTACGAAGGTGGTAGCGACCAAGTTTTATTTGATTATATTAAGTCGCTTAAAGAGTCGGGATTACATTTTATCCCAGTGGGTGCCGTGACAAGTTCAGGATATTTCAGTGTTAATCAATGGTTCCGCGACAAATTGAAGGAGTTGGGTATGCCGATTTTAACTGGAAGTCCGAAGAAGTTGATTGAGGAGTTAAAGAAGGTAATTGTTACTTAAAAACTCTGCGTTCTCTGCGCCTCTGCGGTTATAAAAAGAATTTTTGAACCACAGAGACACAGAGGACACAGAGAAGAATTGTAGAAAATAATTAGGAGATAAATATGCCAAGAAGTAAGAGTAATAGTACAAATGTTGTTAAAAAGGAAGTGATGTTGCGCCAACCTGCGGAATTGAAGTATGCAGAGGAGTTGGAGTATTTAGCTTCTGTTGATAAGGGTGCGAAACCGTTTTCTTGGCGACTTTCGCCGCAAATGGTACGAACTTTTGTGTTGGGAAGTACGCCATCGCAAAAATTAGACCGCCAAATTGAACAGAAATGGTATGGAGATAGCGCGATCGCAGAACGTGCTATTGTCACTTTAGCTTCTGACCGTGGTTTACTGTTGATTGGTGATCCTGGGACTGGTAAAAGTTGGCTGGCTGAGTTACTAGCGGCGGCGATTTCTGGAAATTCGACTTATGTTGTTCAGGGAACTGCGGGAACTACGGAAGACCAAATCAAGTATTCTTGGAATGTGGCAATGGTGATTGCTGCGGGTCAATCTCGTGATTCTTTGATTCCTTCCCCAATTATGACAGCGATGCAAAGCGGTGCAATGGGAAGGTTTGAGGAGTTAACCCGCTGTACTTCGGATGTTCAAGACGCACTGATATCAATACTGAGTGAAAAGTATATTTCTATTCCTGAATTAAAAGATGATAACGTGGCTTTTGCTCAACCAGGATTTAATGTAATTGCCACTGCTAACAGTCGGGATAGGGGTGTCAATGAACTTTCCTCAGCGTTGAAAAGACGGTTTAATTTTGTACATATGCCTGTGGTGACGAATAAGAAACAAGAAAAAGAAATTATCCTCTTCCGCACCAAGGAGTTGATGAACCGTCACGGCTTTGAAGTCGATGTTCCGCCAACCTTACTGGATGTATTATTACAAACCTTCGCAGATTTACGCGAAACTAGTGCAGCAGCAAGTTCCGATGACCAGCGTTTAGAGTCTTCCCTTTCCACTGCTGAACAAATCGGTGTTTTAGAAGATGCGATTTTACACAGTCGTTATTTTGGTGCCACCAATTTAGAAGCCGGTATGTTAGCCAAGTCCCTAGTTGGCACTTTAGTACGTCGTCAACCAGAAGATATTTCCGTGATGAACAAATTTTGGCACGCAGTTGTAGAAAAGCGCACCAAAGAAAACAAAGGTGAATGGGAAGCCTTTCTCCAAGGCGGAAAACAAGCGATGGGGTTATTTTAACATCACCCAAAAACCCTCTCAAACTCTTATTCCTCTGCGTCCTCTGCGTCTCTGTGGTTCGTTTTTCTTTATCTCACGCAGAGGCGCAGAGAGGAACGCAAGATATTTGGAAATCTGGTGAATTATGGTTAACTTACCAACTGCATTCAACGCACTCCAAGAACAATTACTGAACGCTGCCGAAAAGTTTGCTACCGATGCTCAACCTTTGAGTGAGATGCTGACAGCTTTGATGGCAGATGTGGAAAAGGCTAGCAATGAACCTCTAGAAATTTTCCCGGTGTGTCATCATTCACCATCCTCAGCTTTGCAGATGGTACGGAGGTTGCGGGAGAAGCCGCCGCAAGTGATTTATTTGGAACTTTGCGAAGACTTGCAAAATGTTGTGGAAAATTTACGTGATTGTAAATTACCTGTAGCTTTGCAAGCTTTTGCGGCTGAGTCGGAGAGTTTTTCACCTAAAATTATGCCGTTGAGTGTGGTTGCACCGATTACCGAAGCTTCGGCGGAATATCAAGCGATCGCATTTGCGCTACAACATCCCGAAACTCAGTTAGTATTTGTGGATAGGGCTGTTGATTTTGTTTTCCAATGGGAACCTCCTGATGTCAAAGTTGTGGAGTCAGAGGAACCCACCAATGAGGAAGCAAAAATGCACGGTTCGGCGGTTGGGGTGGAGGTGGGTAGCCTTGTACCGACTTTTGAGGAATTTTTAAACTTTTTGCTGCGAAACTCTAATACACGCCATTTTTCGGAATGGTGGGATGAATATGTGGAAACAGCTATCATTAACGCAGATTATGAAACCTACCGCCAAATCATGTTTCTTATCGGTAGCTTGATGCGGCGTTTGGGAACTCGCAAACGCGATATCGAAATCGACCGTCAACGGGAAAGTTATATGTGGACTTGCATGAAAAAACATATGCAAGCAAATAAAATTCCACCAGAAGCAGCGATTTATATCTGCGGTGCAGCACATGCAGCTAGCGATGTGCCAGAATACAGTGTCACTAATAATAATGTTTGGGAAATTCCCCAACGCACTCCAACTAAATGGTTGTACGGTTTGATTCCTTCGAGTTTTGCTGCTATTGAATATCAATTTCGTCATCCGGCGGGTACGGTGTCGCTAGCAGAAACAAGTTGGAAAAAGAATCTCAAAGTTACAGGTTTAAAGGGTTTCTCACTCAAGAAAGAAGATAAAGTTAGTAAAGTCCAGCAAAATTCAGTTGCAGTTAAATCAACTAATTCCAGCCTGACAGCTTTTCTAACTCGTCCGCCAGAATTAGCAAAAGCAGACACAGAACAACTTTTGCAGTGGTGTGCTGATATTGTAGGATTGGCGCGAAAAAATGGCTATTTGGCAAGTACCGCAGATTCTATTGCTATCTACCAAACTTCGATGTTGCTGGCTGGAATGCGGAACCGGATGCACCCGACACCATACGACTTTCAAGATGCAGCCATAACTTGTTTAGAAAAAGACCGCACCCCGAAAAAACGCAACATTTACCAACTTTGCCAAATTTTACTCGGTGGCGATCGCATTGGTACGGTTGGTTATGCTTCTTTACCTCCTCTCGCACAAGATGTTTACGACAGGCTGCAACCTTTGTCAGTTAATTTGTTCGCGCAAACTAACCAACGTGCTTTAATGGATTTTAAACAGCAACCAGGACTTCTACCATGTTCGGATGTACTGTGGCGATTGCATTATTTGTTAAGCGATCGCATTGTCAAACCAATTATGGGCGATCGCAGTCTCGGTTCTAAACCAATTCAGGAATCTTGGGAAATTCGCATCGGAAAATACCAGCACGATATTATCATGCTCGGTTACGAAGGTGTGAGTATCGAACAGGTTCTAGAACAGCGTCTCAAGAAAGCAGCTTTTTCGGCGCAAGCAAAAACTAGCGATGTTCTCAAAGCGGCTGAAGATAGCATTTTATACGCTCGTAGCCTCCGCTTAACCCAAGAACTCGGCGAACATGCAATTTTTCTCCTCACACAAGAAACTGGTGTCAGCGATGCCCCACAAGTATTTGAGCGAGTGCGGCGGCTAGTACATTATTATCGCACCACACCATCAGGTTTACCTGTGTGGATAGAGCATTTTGTTACCATAGGTTACGGACATTACGCAACATTACTACCCCAAGCTTTCGCCGATAGAGGCACAACCCCCGAACAAATCGCCGGTATGTTGGGTTTTATTTTCACTCTCGAAAGTTTAGCATTATCTCTAGGTTGTAACCGCAGTCAATTATTAATAGGTGTCAAACAATCCAGCCAAGGTTTAGAAGACCCTGCCAAACTTGGTTTATTGTGGACAACTGAATGGTTGCTGACACTGCGAAAGCTAGAAGAAATCCGCGAATTCTTTGATGAAGTAATTAGCAATGAAATGTTAATTACTTCTTTCCCAGAATACTTAAACGGTTTTATCTTATCTCTGACATTTGCACCCCGAATCAGCCGTTTTGTTGTGGAATTGCTAAGTAAATTATTTGCCACAGTTCCCGACAAAATTTTATTACCTTGGTTGCCAAGCTTAATTCTTAGACTACGACCCCATGCCCAAATTTTGCAAGTCTTAATCAAAGAAGCAGCAAGTAATTTTCCCAATAATTTGGCTGGTTTTGATAATTGGGTTCCTGCATGGTCAAAACAGCAACCTGAAATTGCAGAAAATTTACAACAAGTTGAGGCTCAACCTGCACTCAGCGCAAATGAGTTGAAAATCAGAGAATTACTCTTTAATTCACCAGCGACAACAAACGCTTTTGCTAAATTCTTGGGTGTTGAAGAATTAACTTGGCAAGAAAATTTCAAAGAAAATCTAAATACTCAAAATCAATTATCTGAAAAAGAACTCAAAACCCAAGAATTAATACTTACTCATCCAGCAACATTAAATTACTTTGCTGGACTAATTAATTGCAGCCAGTTTTCTTAGTGTCTTCGTGTCTTTGTGGTTCAAAAGCCAATTTTTTAACCACAAAGACACTAAGACACCAAGGTAGGGTTAATTCCTTTGATTACAGACTTGTATTGAATAACACTAGTCTTTTAAAATCAGGTTAATATTGCCTTTTAAGTTGAATGACACCTGATCTTATTTGTCTGTTAATTCTAGCATTGTGGTCAATTCCATTGAATCACATTCCTGCACTTGCTCGTGTAGCTTATTCAGATATCAGTTGGGGAATGGGAAACCGAGAAAAAATGCCTGATGTACCGCCGTGGGTGGAACGTGCAGACCGGGCGCAGCGAAATCACCATGACAATTTAGCCATGATTGCAGTGGTGATTTTGACTGCACAAATAACAGGGCAAAGCGATAATATCACTGCGATCGCATCAATTGTGATTGTCGTGTCCAGAATATTGCATGGTCTTGTCTACATTTTTGGTATCACAGGTATCCGTTCATTGGCGTACTTGGTTGCTGTATTGGCAATGTTAGCGATCGTTTGGCGGATTTTTACTTAAAGTAGTGTCACGAATAGGGTGTGGGGTGTTGGGGGTAGGGGATACCCCCTAATCGTGACAAAGAACGACCAGATAAAGTAATTGTGCAAATTAAATGTGTTTTAACTTATACCAATTCTCTGTAACAATGCGCTTAATAATTACCCCCGGCTACGCCGTCCCCCCTTACCAAGGGGGGACTACAGGGGGGTCGAATTCAGCTCAACTTCATAGAGAAATGGTATTAGCAACCCCGATGGTAATTGCTGTGCCGATAGTCGTAGTGTCTTAGGTAATGGCAGTACAGGGGGTCGGAAACCCGTTGATAGTAATTATTGTACCGATTGTGATACCGCCTACGGTAATAAATATTTTCGGGATAGTAAGGCTGATGACGGTTATAATTTCTGTACCTTTGATGATATTGCCTACGATAACGATAATAACGACGATGCCTTCTATAATGGTGGCGATGTTTTCGATCTTTTAATTTTTCCGCATCAGCTTGCCAATCTCCCTCAACTGAATTTGCAAAGTAATTCACTTCATCTTGATTTGCCTTTGTCTGAACAACTGATAGGTCTAAATTCTCAGGAGTTGGTAGCGTCTGCAAGCTATTTTTTTCAGATGCTGTGGCTATCTCAAATCCGAGGCAACTGGGCAATAATAAAATACTGATTACCAATTTCCAAAACACTGTTTCATACTCCTAATTTCTTGCTCACTGGCTTCCCTAGGGAATACCTGCTGTGTAAGGCTCTGGCAGAAATAGGATTTACGCAGTGAAAGAAAAAATCAAGCCTTGTTTCTATTCAAGGAAAAATAGAGCCTTTATCAATTATCTATCATATAGGTTTGGGAAGTATAGTTATTAGCGATCGCTGATTAATTAATTTCAAAATTTTTATTATTTCTTAACATTTTTTGGAGATTCAAAATCTGATACCAATTTGAAAAAACAATGCAACAGATATCTTTTAGGGGCGTACAGCTGTACGCCTCTACTATAGTTAATCCATGTGTCGCAAAAATTATTTAAATCGGTATTAGTTGTGTATGACGTTCTTATACTAACTACAAGCAGTTTTACCTTGTTGTTGCAGTACAAAAACTGTAATATATATGATTGGCCAAGCCCTCAGCTCATAAATCGATGTAACTTTAATTACGTTGCTAATGTATAATTATTGTTAACATCTTCCAATTTCAGTAACTTTAATTACAACACTTAGAAAAAACTGTAATTATGAAACCATTTCTCTTCGTCACTGATTTAGATCACACGCTTGTGGGTGATAAAAAAGCTTTAGAACAATTGAATCAAGAATTAGAAAATCATCGAAAAGTATATGGAAGCAAAATTGTTTATGCAACAGGGCGATCGCTAACCTTATATCAAGAGTTGACAACAGAACAAAGTCTTCTAAATCCCGATGCATTAATTACTGCTGTTGGAACTGAAATATACTTTGACTCTAATTATGAAACTCCTGATTTGGAATGGTCTAGTAAGCTATCAGTTGGTTGGAATCGTGATTTAGTAGTAGAGATAGCTGCAAAGTTTGAAGACCTCGTTCCTCAACAAGATTCTGAACAACGTCCTTTTAAAGTTAGTTATCTAATTCCAGAAGAAGCTGCAAAGCAAATTTTACCCCAACTCAATAACTTACTAGAAAATGAAAATATTAAATTTAAATTAATCTACAGTGGCAGCGAAGACCTTGATATTTTACCTCTTGATGCCGATAAGGGTTTAGCAGTCAAGTTTTTACAAAACAGATGGAAATATTATTCACAGGAAACAGTTGTATGTGGTGATTCAGGTAATGATATTGCTTTATTTAGCGTCGGCGAAGAAAGAGGTATTATTGTAGGCAATGCTCGTTCGGAATTACGTGAATGGTATGAAGCTAACAAAACTGACTATCGCTATTTTGCAACATCATTCTATGCAGATGGTATTTTAGAAGGTTTACGCTTTCTTAATTTTCTTTAATTTACATCATGTCCTTTGCTTATTACTGATTACAACCTCCCAAACCCACCCCCCTCTGTTCCTCCTTACCAAGGCTACTAGCGTGTCAAGACTAAAGTTGTGCAATAAAATTCTTTTTTTATCTCTGTGTCTTTGTGTCTTTGTGGTTAATTAATGCATCATTTTAGTCTTGCCACGCCAGTAGGGTGTGTTATGGACGGAAGTTCTATAAATAAAATTAGCAGCAAACAAAAATTATCATGCCACTAATTTTAGCTATTAGGAATGTTGAGTAGGTCTTTGGGTAGCTCAAATTTAGTCGTTAACTTCTATTGCAATGAAATCTTCACTGGAATGAAAACCACAACAGTTTTCGAGTTTGATTCAATAATATACTCGTCGTGAGTCCCAGACTGATGAAACTTGAAAAAATTTTCGTATTTGGCGATCGCAATTTCATATAGCAGGCATTTAACGATAAAGCTAGTCAGATTTTGGGTTTGGCAATCTTTTTACTTTTAATGCTTTCTTAACTAAATCTAATATTTCTTTAAAAAAGGCGTAAAACCTTACAGGTACTGACTTTGCTTATCTGATTAGCCTGCCAAATAAGGATTTTAATCAAAAGATAAAGTGGATTTAAACAAGTGAATCAATTAATATATATATAGTTATTGAAAATACATGAATAGATATGCGTTTACCGATTGTTATCAGTGCAGCATTGTTGGTATCTCTGGGTTTGAACCTACCAGTAGTCTCGCAACCTCCCATAGAAATAGCACATTCGCAAAAAAATAATAATAAATTAGATGCAAGACGATTACAATTTAATCGCAATTTGTGGAATAAGCAAAATATTTCCAACTATCGTTACACCTTTAGCAATAGCTGCTTTTGTATCCCAGATGCTAGAGGCCCAGTAATCATTGAAGTTCGTAACGGCCAAACAACTTCTATTACTTCTGTGGAAACTGGTCAACCAGTCGACCCACAATACTTTCAACAATACAATACAATACCCAAGCTTTTTAATGTCATTCAGGATGGCATTAACCGTAACGCATACAGCCTGGATGTGCAGTATGATGCTAGACTAGGCTATCCTACCCAAATTAATATTGATTATGACAGCCAGATAGCTGATGAAGAAATATATCTCACAATTGAGAATTTTCAGGTAATTCAATAAATTAAGCTTTTCCACATCAAGATTGTAGATTTAATAGTGTTGACTTATGACTGATATCGGTTATAGGTCAACTACTTCGTCTGGTTGTTGTTAGTCCTTAGTCCTTTGTCATTTGTAATTACAAAGGACTAAAGACTAATGACTAATGACAGTCGTAAACCAGATAATTTGCTATTTGGACGCAATTAGCTTATTCTACAGTTTCAAAATCCCATTGCCTTAGCTACTGCCCCTAATTCAGCTTCAATACCCTGTTTAAACTGACTTTGACTGTACTTAATGGCTGTATCTGGGTCTTTCAAACCATTGCCTGTCAGCACACAAACCACTGTGGCGCCGGTGGGAACTTGGTCTTTGACTTGCAACAACCCTGCTACGGAAGCAGCACTAGCAGGTTCGCAGAAAATACCTTCCGATGAAGCTAAAAGTCGATACGCGTCAAGAATTTCCGCATCAGTCACAGCGTGGAAATTTCCCTGACTTGCTGATTGGGCTGCGATCGCTTTTTCCCAACTTGCAGGGTTGCCAATGCGAATTGCTGTGGCTAAAGTTTCGGGATGGGCTACTGGTTTACCCATGACTAAAGGCGCTGCACCTGCTGCTTGGAATCCCATCATCTTGGGCAAGCGATCGCATTTTCCAGCTTGGTGATATTGACAAAAACCCATCCAATATGCTGTGATATTTCCCGCATTTCCCACAGGGATACACAGCCAATCTGGGGCATCACCCAGCACATCGACAATTTCAAAAGCTCCTGTTTTCTGCCCTTCCAAGCGGTAGGGATTCACCGAATTCACCAAAGTTATGGGATAGCTTTCTGCCATCTCGCGGACAATTTCCAGTGCTTGGTCAAAATTACCTTTAATTGCCAGCACCTCAGCTCCATAAAGCAACGCCTGTGCCAACTTTCCTAGCGCCACATAGCCATCGGGAATCAGTACAAAAGCACTCATACCTCCACGTCTGGCATAAGCCGCTGCGGCTGCGGAGGTATTACCCGTGCTAGCACAGATTACCGCCTTTGCCCCGCTTTCCTTCGCTTTAGAAATTGCCATTGTCATACCCCGGTCTTTGAAGCTACCAGTGGGGTTCAGACCGTCATATTTCACAAACACACGTACTTGTCTGCCAATTCGCTCTGCGATCGCCGGCACCGGAATTAGCGGAGTGTTACCTTCTAACAAGGTGACAACAGGCGTTTTTTCACTAACAGGCAGGTACTCACGATAGGCCTCTATCAGCCCGGGCCAAGGTTGGCGATGAGATTTAGCAACAGACAAGCTCACAGTCACGGGATTTATAACTTTTTAACTTATAGAATGCCACTTTATCATATAGGAGTTATGAGTCAGTGGTTAGTGGTTAGTTGTTAGTTGTTAGTTGTCAGTTGTTAGTTGTTATTTCTCCCTCATCCCCCCATCCCCCTCATCCCCCTCATCCCCCCTAAACCATGCGGAACACAACCTAGATCATCGCAGTCACTTATTAAAACACCAGTAATGTATTAGCGTAAGTGATTGAAAATATACAATCATTTAACAAATCTTAAACTTACATTATTATATTATTTACTAAAGGTGTGAGTTAATCTGTGGATTTATTGAGCGATGCCTACTTATTCTTCATCTAGTGTTTCCGAACACCAACAACAATCCCAAACTCTTTGGGTAAGAGATTTGAGCAAAACTTGTTACCAAGACGATCAGCAACTCAAGTTGAGATGTTTGCAAGCAGAAGTAGACTCATTGTTGGAGCAATTGCAAAGCCTGAAGGAGCAACGGCAAGCCGCTACCGCACAACAAGAGTAAATTAGTTGCCAAGCGCGATCGTTGTACTTCTATGGTCTAAATTTTAGCAAGCAGCTATTATTCAAAGCGCTGATTTTTAACTGACCAGCGCTTGAGACTATAGTTGTTGCTATCTTCGACTAGTAAAGCTAGAGAGTTATCACCCAAAATTTTAGCGATCGCTGTAAGTGCTTGTTGTGAATTTTTTTGAAAGTCAGTGTAAATCACCTTACCACTATCAGACAAAATTAAGGTGCGGGAAAGGTACGCAGTTTTATCACTGTCCTGATTTGTTAATGTTAAATTTTTTAGAGAAGCTATAGCTTGTGGTGAGATAGTTAGCACAGTTTCCGGTTTATTGTCATTTGTTAAATCAATTACCTGAACAGGCCAATCACTGATTTGGTCTTGAATCTGGGAGAACTTAGGAACCTCACCATTTGTCAGCTGACCTGATTGTTGTAGAGAACGCCACACAATCGGCAACATATTTTCTACTACTCGTGGATCTTTTTGATAAAGTTCTGCAAGAGTTATAGGAGATGGCTGCACCCATTCCAGCGCATTATTTGTCAAAGCTAAAGATCGTGGAGAAGGGGAAGGGGAAGGGGAAATCAATTCTCCCGCAGCGAACAGCCGCAGCACTCCATCTTGTAATTGCACCCCTTTGATAGTGGCAGTAGTTGCTTGCTGTTCACCATTTGCTAGCCAAACAGTTATCTGGATGATAGGGTCAGAATTAATTCCCAAAGTTTCCCATAAAAATTTGGCTGGGGCATTTTTGGGTACTGACAAATTTGTAAAAGGCGCATTTAGCCAGCGTTTACCGTCATGAAATGCACTGACTTGCACCTGATACCAAACTTGGTTATTTATGAGTTTGATGTCTGCTTTGGGGTTTGCTGGTAGCCACTCGTCAAACTTAACTTGAGAGATGGGTTGCACGCCACCTACAATCAGACTGGGGTGCTTAGAAGAGTTTTGCGACTTTGCCACATTACCCTTGAGAGTTTTTAACAGACCTTGAATATAGACAAGAGTAGCCTGTGTAATTTTTGGTTGCTCTTTTAACCAAGAATTAGCACGTTCTTGTCCATGTTTACTTGCCAAAATCAAAGCAGCCCAAGCTTGCACCTCTGGTCTATCCGGCTTCACCTGCAACGCTGCTACTGTACGATTCCACAAGCGCCCGGTATCCGCTTTCAATAGACTAGCAATTTCCTGTGTATTTTCAGGTGATGCTGCAAACACCTGTAAAGCTTTTTCCCAACGACCATCAATCAACTCTGCTAAGGCTTGTTGACCGGGACTGGCCCAAGTTTTCTCAGCTTGGGCTTTACTCAATTGCGCGTGCAAGCGAATCACATCAATTTGGGCTTGCGCTGCTGCTGGTAAAGTTTTTTTGCGCTGTTTCTGGATAGATTGTAACCATTGAAAGGCTGGTGTCCACAAACCACTGCGAGCAATTGACAAAGCATCTTGGTAAGCAGAATCCTTGAAAGCTGGAGGTTTGAGAGAAATTGCTTCTAGTTGAATTGGCTTGAGGTACAGTTTAACTGATTTGACTTGGTAAACATTTAACTGTGGTTCTAAACCTACAGTTTGATCAATAACTAATTCTTTTGCACCACCACCAGTCACTTGTTGCCATTTGGGCAATTGTCCAGTAGGACTTGTCCAAGACAACATTTGTTGTAAGTTATTGCGTTCTGGATTGTAGTACACAATCTCACCATAGGCGATCGCATAAATTCCTTGTTGGCGATGACCCCGCAAATCAAACCAAACCCCCGATGATTCTCCATCACCTTCTACACGTTTGACTTCATTTAAAGGTAGAGTAATGTTGCTGTCGTGGCTTTCTGATGTTACAGCATTCAAAGGAGCGATCGCTTCATATTCTTCCGGCCCGGTTACAGGTAGATAATGCGCCAAACGAAAGTATTTTTCTGGCTGTGATTGTACCTCTAAATCTGTTGAACGCTGATAGACCCTCAGTTCTACAACTTCTTTACAATCAGATTGACAATTGGCACGTTGCTGAAAAACTGGCAATAAAAACGAGTTATCCTCATCATCCAAAGGTAGAGTTGTGCCAGGTATTTGTTTTTGTTGACTCAGCTTGTCTTTAATTTGTTGCAGCGTTTGAGGAGGTTCACTATAGCCCAGTGGAATTTGCGCCCATCCTGGTAAAAATTTATTCAACCAACCTATTTTTTCTGGATTAAACATGAACAGAATACTAAACCAGGCAAAAGCCATAACTAAGCCAAGACTGCTCAGTAAAATTACCAATACTAGCGATGAAGATAGCCAACCTTTCTTTTGGGGTTTTTCCCGTTTTTTTGAGGAGATACGTTTAATCGTACTTGTACGAGGCTGATTGCGTCTCAAAAATTTTGGCGTCAGCTTGCGCGAGCGATGTGCCATGTTAGTTCTCAGTCAGTCCAATTATTGTTTCTTTTATACACGCGCTCGCAAATGTTGTCTAAAATCTTTACAAGACAAGACAGGAGGCAGAAGGTAGGAGTTAGGAGTTAGGAGTTAGGAGTTAAGAAATTCTCCCCAGTCCTCAGTCCCCAGTCCCCAATCCCCAGTCCCCAGTCCCCAGTCCCCAATCAATTCGGTAAATTCCTCACCTTCTCGCTAAAACTCAGTAAAATTTCTCATGTCATTACTAGATGATTGTGAATACACTCGTGCTTAGTGTGGGAGTAGAGTGTAGAAAGTTGAACGCTAAATTAATTGGCCGTATGAACGGCAGAGTTTGGATAGTTGCATGGTTAATATTTGCGGGATTTCACGCAGTCGCGCAAAAAGCCATTGCCCAAGATTATAGAGATACCATAGTAGACCAAAATATATATTTAAACTCACCATCTACCCCGATAGACTCTACCTCTGTTGAAGACCAGACTTTACAAACAGATACCGAATCGATGTCACAAATCACATCGGTTTCACAACTCAACGATGTACAACCCACAGATTGGGCATTCCAAGCATTACAGTCTTTGGTAGAACGCTACGGTTGCATTGCCGGTTATCCAGATGAAAAATATCGAGGTAATCGCCCTGTCAGCCGGTATGAATTTGCTGCTGGTGTGAATGCTTGTTTAGATAGTATCAATCAAATCATATTAGTTGCTACACCAAGCAAAGAATTAGTGACCCGCGAAGATTTAGCAACTTTGCAAAGATTACAGACAGAATTTACTGCTGAATTAACAACTTTGCAGGGTCGAGTTGATAGTTTAGAAACCCGTAATGCCGAAATTGCAGCCAATCAATTTTCTACCACAACTAAACTCTCTGGACTGCATGTAATTGGCTTTCAAGGTCGCACTAGCAATCGTGGTGATGTTAATCCTAGAGATGGCATCAGAGATACAGATGATGACGGCATCAACGCTAATGTTATATCCTTGAGCCAGCTGAGTTTAAATAGTCAATTTAGCCCTCGTAGTTATTTATTCACCAGTCTGTTATTTGGTAAGGGTGGGTCTGCACCAAGATTTGATAATAATGATGTGACACGCGATCGCGTTTCTCGCAATGACGTTATCTTGGGCTATGAATTTCCCACCGATAACTTGATTATCAATGACCTGCATTATCATTGGCTAGTCGCTGATAACTTTGCAGTGATGGTAGGAACAAACAACGTGAGTATGCCTACTGCTTTCCGAGGGCCAAATCGAGTAGAAAGCGCCGCTACAGGGCCATTATCTTTGTTTGCTCAAAGAAATCCAATTTTAAATATGGGGTTCGGTCAGGCTGGAATAGCCGTGGATTGGCAATTTACGAAACGTGCCAGTTTACAAGCAATTTATACTAGTAATAAACCTGGTAATCCTGGTGAACGCAGTGGTTTATTTGATGGCACCACGACTACAGGCGTGCAATTGTTGTTAACGCCCACTGATGCCTTTGATGTTAGTTTGTATTATGTGAATAATTATTCTTCAGATGGTTGTTTACTAACCTTTGTTGGTGACGAATGCTTAACGACAGTTAATAGCAGCACAGGAAGATCAGCGCCCTTACAAACTAATGCTGTTGGTGCTACCATCAATTGGCAAATTTCGCCCCGTCTGACTTTAGGGGCGTGGGGAGGTTACACTAATTCGTATATACCTGGGCGATCGGGAACTGTAGAAACAACAAATTATATGGTGTTTGCAAATTTCCCTGATTTGTTTGCTAAGGGAAATTTAGGCGGAATTTATATTGGACAACCACCTAAAATTACCAGTAGTACCTTACCTGTAGGTAACAATGTGCCTGACTTTATTAATACAGGTTTAGGACGTGCTGGGGGACAGCCAGGAACAACTACTCACATTGAAGCATTTTATCGTTTCCGAGTAACAGATAACCTCAGCATTACTCCAGGCATAATTCATATTTTGGAACCGGGACATTCATCAGAAAGTGACCCCGTTACCATTGGCATTTTGAGGACTACTTTTACTTTTTAATTCACATTCCACACTTTAGAAATCCAGCAACCAAATATAGCAAAGTGCTGAATGCTGTAGTAGTTAAAGAACTACTCAGCAGCCTCACTAGTGATGATAATTGAGACCTGATGCTTGAGTTGAGGGACTTTCAAGTAAATAAATATTCCATCGCTAGGGCAAGCTGGGGAAGCTAGGGGACAAAGAGTCTATTCATCGTCTTCTCTCTCCAAATTGAAGAATTAAAAAAAAATGCTGAATCGTGATGGCATATAACAAATTAGTAATTTATTAGGTCTAATCACTTCCGCCCCAAGTCCATGCAGGATTGCCATTCTTAAAGCTGCTTTTAAGCACCACCAGAGGATAATTATTAGGATCAAAGCCGCCTGCCAAATCCAAGATAAAGTAAACTTTACCTTTAACAAAGTGCATTCGTAAATAATTAATGTTTCCAGAGTAATCTTGTCCATCAACCTTACTCATGCCAGCAGATGCTAAGCATTTAGAATATCTCGGTTTGAGTTTGCCAACCCATGTAATGCTAAAGTTATTACTCGTAAGAACAGAGATGTTACTAGCATAAGCACTCAAGTTAACAGAGCCATCTGTGGCAAAACTGCCTTCTTGATAAGGATGGGATTGTTCAGTGACAAGCACTTTGTCTGGACAACTTTGTTTTTCCTCGTTTTCACTGTAAACTTTTAACTCAATTTTGTGTGAGTCATTCTGTGCAAGGGCGCTCAAGTTGGACAATACAGATAATAAAACAATACTTGCGCCTATAATTAAAGGTCTAAACGTGGTCATAATTATGCTCAATATATTTGTCAAAAGTTTAAATCATCATTATAATTATGCTCGATATATTTGTAAAAAGTTGAAATCATCACTACTGAGAAAGGAAGTATCATTGCTAGGACTTACGCACTCGTGACGAAAAACTAAACTTTTGAGATAACTTTGCATTAAAAGCGGGTTCTCCAAAGGAGTACGCTGGTAATGACGTAAAATTGTAGTCCGTGCGTAAGTCCTGATTGCTTAACGTTTTGTTAGAATATCCTGACCAGAAAATCTTGTCTTGAGAATCGATTACTAGACCTCTTGCAAAAGTCCCATGAGCGTGGGACAAGTAGCTTAGAGCTTTATTGACATCTATGAGCTACGAAAAGGTCAAGAACTTCAAACCAGAAGAATTCAAACGCTTGTGTGGTGTGCATCCAAAGACTTTTAGCCAGATGACTGAGGTAGTGCGATCGCATTGAAAAACAAATATTATGAAAAATACAAACTTCATTTTGCGAGAGGGAAGAATTGAAGACGCCCCTGACTGCGCCTCAATTTGTTACGAAGCATTTAATAAAATCAATAACCAACATAATTTTCCTACAGACTGGGCTTGTGTTGAAGCTACAATTGAGTGGTTTTCATCTGTATTTAAACGTCAAAATATTTACTCAGTTGTAGCTGAATTAGATGGACATATTGTAGGCAGTAATTTCCTGTGGAGTAATGGAGTAATTGCTGGAATTGGCCCACTTTCAGTTAGTCCTATGACACAAGGACGCTCAATTGGTAAGCATCTCATGCAATATCTCTTAGATTACGCACAAAAGCAGGAGTTTGCAGGTGTCAGATTAGTGCAAGCTGCCTATAATAGTAGTTCGTTATCTTTATATACCAAACTCGGATTTTACGTGCGAGAACCGCTTGCAATCATCAAAGGTACGCCGCTTCAAATTGAAGTTTCAGGTTATGTAGTTCGTACAGCAACTTTGGCAGATATTGATATCTGTAAGCAACTCTGTTTTCAAGTTCATGGTTATGTTCGTCACCTCGAATTACTTGATGCAATTGAACAACAAACGCTTACAGTAGTTGAACACAACGGTTGCATCACAGGATATACAACTGGACTTAGCTTTGATGGACATACAGTAGCACAGACTAATCAAGACCTTAAGGCACTACTGAGCGCTGCAACTGCAATTTCAGAATCAGGATTTCTCTTGCCAACGCGCAATACTGAGTTATTGCGCTGGTGCTTAGAAAAAGGATTGCGTGTAGTTCGACCAATGACATTGATGAGTATGGGACTCTACAACGAACCAGCAGGGTCATTTCTACCTTCAATATTCTATTAATATCATGTCTGGTTAAACACTTGTCATATCATGACCGTTTAAACACTTATGATACTTGTGGAGGTCGGGAATTGGGAATTGGGAATTGGATTTTACTATTAGTCATCACATCTCACCCATTACCTATTACCTATTACCAGGCAAACCGACCATATCGTAAGTAATTAGCTGAACTTGATATCATTGCCTTGGCACAACACCTTCCCGTGTCGCTTTGCTTCTCGGTAGAACTGGTAGGTAGGCAGGGTCGCATCTGCTTGAGCGCTTGCTTTGAACAGCCTGCTACAAATCGCTGAAACAGCAAAATGCTGCCACCTCTGCTCCTAAACTCAACCCCTATAGCTTTACTTGTCGGCTGAACTCATTAGACTCCTTATTTTCGCTCTCTCCTCTGCGTCTTAGCGCGGCAGTTGGGCGGCTGTCGGCAAAGCCGCCCAACGCACTGCCTTGCCTCTGCGTGAGACAAAAAAATATTTATGCCAGAAGTCTATTGCCATTCAAAGCTTTTTTAATTTTTAGTTGGAGAGATAATATTACAGCACCATTAGCCATCAAGAGTAAACATTCCTTTGTGTTGTATTTGGGTGGTTCAGGTGCCAGCAATGCCTACGACAAGGGCAAAGCCCAACGCAAATTAAGGCTTTTCTCCAATAATCAACTGGACATGATATGAAACAACCCTGCACTGCGCGGAAATAGATGATTATAAATTCTTTTCCCATGCCCAATTCCATATTCCCAATTTCCTTGAAGTGAAGTTTTTTATTGCTAATCAAAATTAGTAAAACCTTTATTCCAAGTACGAATAGGAAAAAAGGTTTGGCGGTGAGCCAAACCCCTCTATAAATCCAGTGCATAACAACATCCCGGATTAATTTACCTATTATTTATGTGCTAGGTCATCTTCCTATAGGATGTGTCCAAATCTCACAAAAGCTGATATTACGTTAAGAAGGTAATATTAAATACATGAAAAAAATTTTTGGATTTTCATGATTATATAAATTAAAAATATTGATATAACTAGATTATTTTTATATCCAGCACTGCATCGTATTGCTTTGATCAATAAGCAAAATAAAAGACGGGTTTGAACCCGCCTCTATAGCTTGAAAGTGGCAATACACCTTGAATTGTTAAAAATAGAATAATTTAAATTTAATAGGTTGTAAGGAAAACAGATGATATCAACAAAAAGTACAGATATTTATCCCTAACTAACTGTTTTAACCATAGTTAATCCTTGCAAACACAATTAATGTAGCAGATAAACTTTCTCAGGAGTTGCCAAAATGGCATAAATATAAAAACAGAAAAGACGGGTTAATCCCGTCAAAAATATAACTAGTAAAAACATCTTGGTAATTTCTGTAATATATCAAAATTGTTTTTACCAAGTTGCCAAAATGGCAACTTGTTAAAAAGACAACAGATATTTTTATGCATCCAGCTGATTCTGATGTTTATGTCTAACGTAGTGAATGAGCTTGTCGCCAACGGATAAAGCTATAGCCACCAGCAGCTAAAATCAACAAATAGGGTGTGTAAGCGATTAACCAAATGCCCAGCTTTAATAAAGCAACTGTAAATGCACCAACCGAGCTAGTAGAGTTGTTCCAGGTTTCTTGAATTTGCGAACCTAAAGCACGCTGCGGACTGCTGCTAGACACAGATGCTTCTAGGTTAAGTGTAATGGTAGAGTATGCAACTTGATTTTGTAAGTTTTTCAATTGACCATCAATTTGCTCTATGGATTCTCGGACATTACTCAGTTGTTGGGCAACACTGAGAATATCTTTTACAGAACCCGCCCGATCCATAATTTTTTGCAAATTGGCTTCAGTTTTCCGCAGATTAGTTAATCTAGCTTGGAAATCCACCAAGCGATCGCCCACATCTTCGGCGGTGATATTGCGATTTTCTACAGTTCCCAGTTTAGCTAATTCTTCTATGGTAGGTTCTAGCTGATTCTGGGGAACTCGTAGCTGTATTAATGCAGTATGACGCGAGTTATCGTTTCTCGGTTGTTGTTCTTTCAAGCCGATCAAGTCCCCTTGCTGCTTAGTGATAATTTGCGAGACAGCATCGATACTTTGATTGACAGAGTTGACAATCACAGTCATTGCAGCTTTTTTGATGAGTTGGGGGCGAGAACGAGGGACTGGTGCAGCTTTTGCATCTTGAGAGACACTGCTAGCAAGCTCAGCAACAGGTGCGGCTTCATTTGCGATGCGATCGCCTGAAGTTGGAGGTAATGAACTACCAGAATAATTAAGAGGCGCAGAAGCACAACTGGTAAAAATTATCCCTCCCAATAGCGCACTCACAAATAAAGGAGATTTATACAGTAATTGAGTTAAAGCGTACATAATCTACCCCTAGATGGATGAAGTTAATCTCAGTATCGCCGGTCAAAAACTCAAACCTTGTATTGTTGCCATTTATGTAACAGGGGCAGACTAGGGACTTCCATTCTAAAAAATATTCCATCACGCCTGGAAGCCTTTGGGAGCCTCCGGAAGCTCCCAAAGGCAGATGAGGAAGAATTTTTTAATCGTCTTGCCTCTTAAAATTGAATAATTTAATTTCTGGAAGTCCTTGACTAAAGAGATAGTTATTCACTACTAACTCCTAACTCCTAACTCAGGACTATTTTCCACATAGGAAAAAAGTAAAACCCCAGAACTGGGAATTTCTGGGGTTGTTAACCTGACCACCTTTATATTTGTAATTGAAAAATCAGCAAAATTGTGAATTTATCAAGACGTAAATATGTGAATTTTGTCCCAAAAATTTACAGTTAAGTTTACAGTTTCAAATTAAAATTTTATAGATATAATAGTCTTATGCCTTGCTTTAATACCGATAGCTTGTACTTTATACAATTAGCTGTTGCTTAGATTATAGTTAATAAAAACTATAGAAATTTAAAATTTTTAAACCCAAGGCAGACGGGTAAAGCCTCGTGTAGCCGCGACTTACAGTGCAGGAGTGCAAGATATGAATTAATTAAATCTTTATCATTCAATACAGTTTAGTTAAGCTTGTCTTCCTACTCTTTGCGTCCTTTGCGCCCTTTGCGGTAGCCTGCGGCAAGCCGCTACGCATCTACGTTAAAAAAATTGACTTTGACAAAGAGTTTTAGCCTTAACACCAAGCGTATTGCTTTATCATTAGGGATTATCTAATTACTTTTACGATAAAAATCCAGATTTTTGGTCTAAATATATAGTTAACTAGCATTGATTTTTTCATCTTTAAAATTGAAAATAAAAATATCATGTACAACATGATTGTAGCCAATTAAAGTGACAGAAATCCTCATTCATGTCCGCTTTCGCGGACATTTTTATAATATATTTTACTCCCACATAAGTGACAATATGGGAATCCTATTTTATTTTTTAAATGTGAAAGTGAGGGAGTCAGCACACAAAAACGTCGAACCCAAATTTTGACTTGTAACCAAATATCTTCCATAGGGTTTTGTTCAGAGCAATTGAGAACAAAGCAAACACGGCGGTATTTTCCATGGTTCAATGGGCAAACCTTGATTAACAGAGTCCAAGAAAGCTTAAACTTCTTTGGAACGATGGTAACTCGCACCATCCCAAAAAATCAGCAATCGTTGGTGCGGAAACTGGTGTTGTTTCCTCTGTTGAGTCTTGTCGCAATACTCCTGCTATGAGTGTGGCAGATTGTAGATACTGCTTTTATATAGTTTTTTATTATACTTTTATATTCACAGTATTATCTCTGAGTCTTGTTCAAAAATCAAATAGGAGTCCTATGGTATTAATATCTGTAACCTTTATTCCGTATAGCTTAGAGCTTTTATTAGTGCCATTCACCCAGAAAGTGATGCTAGATCATACGTTTTTTGTTCCAAAAAAACCAGTGATTTTTATATATTTAGTAAAGCATTAAATGTAATAAATATTCAAAATGTACCATAGCTACTTTTTAGCGTTCGGCGTTCGCGGTAGCATTTTTGTATGAGAAGACGTTGGTACGGCGATCGCTTGTTTTTTTGCCCGACTTCACAAAATTGCGTTGCTCGCTTCCCCCATTCGGCTTAGTTACTTAAGTTGATCTTTAACCTGATGATTTTGACTGGCTAAAATCTGCCAAGCTTGAAAAACTGAAACACGAAAAGTGTTCAATGATTCATCTAGCTTTTTTTACCTGAAGTTTCTGATTGTTATTCTCCTTAGGGGAATAACCTGATTAACGACGGGTAAAACGGAATTTTGTCAAATCGTGAATCAATGTTCGATTAAATCAGCAAATTCTGAATAAACCTAGGCTTATTCCTTGTGTTACCTAGGCTGCACTGACCTAAGCATCCGAAAATAGCCTACGTTTTTGGTTTTAGCACTTCACAAAATCCCATTGCTGTCTAGGAATGATTTCTAGTGTTTTTTTGTTGCTCAAATACTGCTTATACTCAAGGAGGTTTAAAAAAAGAGATTAAAGCAATGGAGTGACTTTTATGCTCATAGTGTTTACTGACAAAGAAAACATTACTGATTTTGAACTTAGTTTCCCAAAATCGGTTTGGCAAAATCTTTCGTCGAACTCACCTCTATCCAGCTGAAAAGAAAAACTGTCTAGAAAAATTAGAGATCACTTATGCAAACTCAAGATTTGACTATTAAAAAGCTCGATAACACAGAGTCAAAAGATTTGATGGCAAAGTCTCTTCTTGACTTGTTTCTAGAGCAAGTGCAAGCTCAACCCGACACAGAAGCAGTTGTCTGTGATCATTGTGATCCTGAAAGTATTACTTACCGAGAACTCGCCGAAATCAGTTCGCGCTTGGGTTTGTATCTTCAGCATCTTGGTGCAGCTGTCGATGAATGTATAGGTATTTTCGTTGAGCCGTCGCTTGAGTTAATCGTTGGGATTTGGGGTATTTTATTCTCAGGTAGTGCTTATTTGCCATTATCACCAGAATATCCTGAAGACCGATTGAGATATATGGTCGAGGATGCAGGCATCAAAATTATTTTTTCACATGAAAAACTACGCCCTAGATTGGCGGAACTGGTGCCTCCAGGTACGCGAATTGTTACCCTCGAAGAGGCCGAGGAATTTGAGATACCATTAGGCATAATTGCACAGAATAAATTCTCCAAGCGCGCAGGCTCAGACAACTTAGCTTATGTCATTTATACCTCGGGAAGTACGGGAAAACCGAAGGGCGTAATGATTGAACACCGCAGTATCATCAATCAGATGAATTGGATGCGAGATGTTTACAAGCTGGATCAGAGTAAAGTCATTTTGCAAAAAACACCCATGAGCTTTGACGCAGCACAATGGGAGATTCTTGCATCTTGTTGTGGCACTAAAATTATTATGAGCCGCCCTGGAGTATATAAAGATTCAGAACAATTAATTGAAAGTATTATCCGACATGATGTGACGACTTTGCAATGCGTTCCGACGCTGCTACAAGCGCTTCTCGACACCGACGTATTCCACAATTGTAAGTCACTCACACACATATTCAGCGGCGGCGAAATTCTGTCCAAAAAACTTGCACAACAATGCATTGAAGTGCTGCCAAAATGCGACTTAATTAATGTCTATGGTCCAAGCGAATGCACTATCAATGCTTCCTCCTATAAGGTTGATAAAAATAGGATTGCTGATTACTCCGAGGCGGTTCCCATCGGTACTCCCGTTCACAATACTCAGTTTTACATTGTCAACAGCGATCGCTCGATAGCACAAGTTGGAGAAACCGGTGAGCTATACATAGGTGGTGTTCAGCTGGCGCGGGGATACATTAATCGACCAGACTTGAGCAAGGAAAGGTTTGTCAACAACTGGTTTTCAATGACTTCTGGAAGTGGCAAACTTTACAAGACTGGTGACTTAGCCTATTGGAATGCAGATGGTACTGTTCAGTTTGTAGGCCGGGTAGACAATCAGGTGAAACTCAGAGGGTTTCGGATTGAGCTTGACGAAGTAAAGGTGGCAATTGAGAAGCATGACTGGGTTAAGAATGCAGCTGTCATAGTTAAGAAAAATTCCCGTACCGGATACTCTGATTTGATTGCATGTATTGAATTGAGTCCTAGGCAAGCTGCTGTCATGGATCAGGGTGTCCACGGAGAACACCATCTGTCAAAGAAAAACAAGCTTCAAGTTAGAGCGCAATTGTCAAATCTTGGATATCGGGATATCGACGAAGAGAATTGTGTACCCGGCCAGATAGAGATTGATCTTCCGGGTAAAACACCAACCGAAGAACAACGGCGATTGGCGTTTACTCGGAAATCCTACCGTTTATTCGAGGGTGGTGCCGTCCACAAAGCTGATATTATGCAGTTGCTAGATAGGCAAATTACTGGCAACCAGACCTACAACTTGGGCGATTCTCGCAGCTTAGATGAGTTGAGCTTCACGGAATTAGGTGAGATTTTGAGATATTTCGGCCCATTTTACAGCGAAGAGCGTCTATTGCCGAAGTATGGTTATGCATCACCCGGTGCATTGTATGCCACGCAAATGTATCTAGAATTAGTCAACATAGCTGGTTTGAGTTCTGGCTACTACTATTACCATCCGGGATACCATCAATTAGTACTATTGAATGAAATAGATAGTACAGAAAAAACACGAATAAAAATACACTTCATTGGTAAGAGAAAAGCTATCGAGCTAGTTTACAAGAATAATATTCAAGAGGTACTCGAAATCGAAACTGGTCACATGTTGGGTCTGTTTGACAAGATTCTTCCAGCATATAAGCTGAGTATTGGAGATGCTGAATATACGCCCGAAGTCAGGGAGAAAGTCGTATGTGCAGACGAGTACTATTATTATCTAGGCACTTTTGATGTAGTGCCTCAGGTAAGCCCATTGCCCAGCGAACCAGTTGATATCTATGTCCAAAGTCATCCTGGAAAGATTGCTGATTTACCTGCGGGTCTGTACAAATACAAAGACGGGCGCTTGGAAAAAATCTCAGACGATATGATTCTCAAGAGGCATGTAATTGCTATCAATCAGCTAACCTACGAACAGGGAAGTTTTGGAATCGCCATGATTGGTAGAAACAGCTGTAAATGGGCCAATTATTTCGTACTTGGCAGAAAGCTTCAGCATCTGCAAATGAACGATTTAAATATTGGTCTATTGTCCTCAGGATACAGTTCCGAAACTGGTAACGATCTTCCTTCGGCAAAACAGATAACAAAGATACTCAGCTCCTGTAATGAACAACCTGGCCCTTCTTACTTCTGTATTGGTGGCCGCGTGAGTCATGAGCAGTTAATCAGCGAGGGGATGAAAGAAGATTCCGTACAGATGAAAGGCCCTGCTGAGTTGATCAAAGAAGACATACACAACTTTTTGCCTGATTACATGATCCCTAACAAGATCATAGTAATGGACAAGTTGCCGCTTACTGCCAATGGCAAGATCGACATTAAAGCACTGGAAGCCTCGGACAAAGTGAATGTCGAAATGGCACAACTGGCCATCGTCGCACCTCGTACAAATACTGAACAGCGAATAGGTGAGATTTGGAAGAAGGCCATGAAGTGGGATTCTGTCTCGATATGTGATGATTTCTTCGAGTCTGGCGGAAATTCACTGATTGCTGTGAGAATAATTAATGCTGTCAACAAAGAGTTTCATTGTACTTTGCCTTTACATGCTCTTTTTGAAGCTCCAACTATCGAGAAACTGGCTCGTAAGGTTGACAGTAATGATGTTGAAGTTTCCTCGCGTCTAGTACGTCTATCGTCCATAGGAGAAAAGAGTCCTATCTATTGCTGGCCTGGGCTTGGCGGCTACCCCATGAACTTGAGGTTGCTGGCAGAGAAAATAAATATGAATCGACCCTTTTTCGGTGTCCAGGCCTATGGAATCAACCACAAAGAGGAGCCGTTTACCTCTGTTAGTGAGATGGCTGCTGAAGACATTAAGGAAATAAAACGTATTCAACCAGCCGGGCCGTATACGCTGTGGGGATATTCCTTCGGCGCACGGGTGGCGTTTGAAGTTGCCTATCAGCTTGAGCAGTCCGGTGAGCAAGTGGAAAATCTGTTTTTGATCGCTCCGGGTTCACCAAAGGTTAAAACTGAGAACGAAGTTATTCATGACAATCAATCTGTATTCACCAACAAAACCTATGTGACAATTCTTTTCTCAGTTTTTGCAGGCACTATCACTGGCCCTGCACTGGAGGAGTGTTTGCAGGTCGCAAAGGATAAAGACAGCTTCGCATCATTCATTACAAGATATAAGAAGCTTGATTTGGATTTGGTGGAACGCATCATGAAGATTGTAGAGCTGACATATGAAGCCAAGTATACATTCCGTGAACTGGCCCAGAGGCAGATCAATGCGCCCATAACTATTTTTAAGGCTGATGGTGATGATTACTCGTTCATTGAGAGTCACGGCGGGTATTCTCAAAAGACTCCGACAGTTATAAACATCACAGCTGATCACTACAGCCTGCTCAAGATTACAGGCATCAGCAAATTGGTCAGTGCTATTGATAAGCTGTCGCTTGTTTAACTTTTCAGAGTATTCTCATTGCAATCAGGTTTCCAGGCCTTGAACAGGGTGTAGGGTGTAGAGTCAATGGGTTGGGGTTTGAATCCCCATCCCATTGTAGACACCGTTTTGACTGTGGGGTATTAGACCCAATTGCTCCTAAAAGTATGGAGTGTGGATTGCAAAACCCCACTTAAAAAGAATTTCAACTCCATCCCCACACCCCATACTCTTCAGAGCGAAGCGACGATAAAAAGTGCAAGTTATATGCACAACAGCTTATATGATGTTTGGTAAATTACTTACGAGGTTTAAGGATGAATGAACGCACGATTTATCTGTTTGCGGCACTTGCTGGGGGCGCGATTTTACCTGTTCAAGTCGCCCTGAATACGCTGTTGCGACGTTACATCGGTGAGCCAATGCAAGTGACGTTCGTTTCATACCTTGCAGGTACATTAACATCGCTTGCCATCTGTTTTTTGGCGAGGTATCCAATTCCTGCTTCGACCTCGGTTTTCCAAACATCTTGGTGGATGTGGATTGGTGGTTGTTTGGGTACTTTATATGTTTGGGCAACTATTTTTGCCACACCCAAGATCGGAGCTGCACTTGCACTTTCACTGACGATCGCAGGTCAAATGATAGCGGCACTTTTTCTTGATCATTATGGTGCAATTGGGCTTACCAGATATGCAGCTAGTCCATTACGCATAACAGGAATAGTTTTTGTGATTATTGGAGTCTCTTTAGTTGCTGCTAAAAAATGAAGTTTGTAATTATTGGCTATTAAGTTGGGACAAGGGGGAGTATTATCTCCCGACTCTCCAATTTATTTTGCTTGCAATTACGTCGGTAAACCCTTATCATAATGTTCGCAATGATAATTTTCAACCCCTCTCAAAGCATCCTGAGAGGGGTTACAATTACCAGAAGTTTGATATTATTTGAATTTTTCGTACAAGCTAACAACGGTTTCTTCTGTATCAATGATCTCTCAGGCTTAAACTCAGTCATTCAAATGTATTTTTTTATGTGCCTAAAGAAGGTTGATCCTGAGTATTTTTTGACCTAGTAAGAGCAACTGCTGCTGCAAAAGCAATCTCTGCTGCTATTTGATAAGCAAGTTTAATATTAGATGCAGCTTCTTTACTATTGGACGAGAGGGAAGCTTTTCGAGTGCGTGACTCTTGCTTAACATCACCAGCATCAACAGCTCGCTGCAAAATAATATAGGCATCTAAATCTTCTGAGTCATAACTTGATTGAAGTAGCACTTGCAACTGGTTTTGATCTGCAACACTCAAGTAGCCAGTGGTTAAAGCTTGTTGGACGATTTCTTTAATTAAAACCATAATTTTAACCAAGTGTGTGAGTTAACGGTGATACCTTTGTTTGCAAGTTGGGTCTTTTTGTGTGGAGTGTTGTAGACGCTAGGGATGTTTGGATTGTCTCCAAAGTTTATAATAGATAGTGTTAAGTACGCATCACCCGTTTGGCTCACCTGATCGGGTGATTTACAATTTTTGGGATATATGTATTAGTAAGAGAGACTCTTTGACCTTTTAGCTATTTCAGAATGTAACTTGTAAAAAGTATCGCAGATATCATTTTGGTCATAATTTGGTCATAATACAGTTACATAGCAAATAAATCATTTGATGCTTTATATTAACTTGGATAATTTCTGGGCGTATAAGCCCATAGTACGAAATTAGCCATGATTTATAATGATCATTTATCTATCAAGCGATCGCCGCAGACCTTGCTATTCACAAAGCATTGAGACAAAATAAGGCATCGCTCGCTCAAATATTTGTATTTTATGGCTGAAATTAACTCTACACAAATTTGATTACGTGTATATTTTGATAACTATAAAAATATCTCATGATGGCTATAACTTAAATCATCTTGTTGAGTGAATATCAAATTATACATAATTTAGCAAATATGAAATCAACATATTTCTTAAGACTGATCTATTCAAAGTAAAATGTGTTATTCTTGAAAGGCAAATATTTTTCTAAGCCATTCATGTAACTATAATCGTGATTTGGTTGACCTGTAGCTCATCGGTGTGCAACATGATTAGAGCAGCATACTCTAGAAATTCGTTGCAAGAAAGTCGTCATCGCAGTCGGGGAAGTGCTTACTTGTTTGCACCGATGGTGAACTTTAATGTGATGGCCGAAGTAGGGGATAATCCACCCTAATCTATCTTTTGTCGGGTAATAAAATTAAGGAAAATTCCACAATTACATTTCCATATGTGGGCAAAAATATTCCCAAAATTTGAGAGAGCCACATATACATGTCTTTGTGTTGAATAAAATTTGTTGAATTGGGTTGTTCAAAAAAACTAAAATTTTCTGGCAGGAAGCAGCTTGAACAAGAACAGCTGTATTGACAGATGTCTATTAGGTAATTCAAGTTTGCTAGAAAAAGATAATAAACCTGTCTAAAACACCCAATTTTACAATTTAATAGTCTGGAATGAGATGTTGTAACTAATCTAGTTGTGTATTGACTTAAGAATTTAGTTTGGCAAAGCAACAGCATCTGTGTTTGCTGTGATATTGAAGTCTTGCCACAGAATACTTTGTCAGTTAACACAATTGATGTGCAGGCTAATTGAGCAACTGTTATGCATATTAGTTGCAAAATGCCATTTGAGAATTGCTGATGTCTTCCAAACCAGACTTTATCTTTACCAAAAATCGGGAAGCCATCTAAAATTATTGGGAATTTTGCGTATCACTGTAAATCAAATTTATAGCTTGGTAAATATCAGGATAATTGCTACTACCAAAAGACAGGATACAGTCCCAGCATACTTTCAATACTGTCAACAACAATTTATCTGAGAGATATTTAGCCATGAATCATAAGCGATACTCTTCAAAATTACAGCGCTTACAAGAATTATTTTTGACAACTTTGTTAGGAGATATTCCGACGATTGCTTTCGGCCCCAGATTAAGAAATTTAGGATACCGGATGATTTTTGCCAAGATGGATAGCCCAATTTATATTCAAAATGGTGTGGAATTTCTAGGGACTGGTTGTATTCATATAGGCAAAGGAGTATATATTTTCAAAGGTGTACGGATCGATGCCCAAGGACACCAAAATAATCGGATTGATCTGGGGAATGGAGTAGCGATCGAGCGCAACGTTAATATCGGCTGTTTGGAAAACACATACATACATATTGATGAAGAAACTTTCATCGGCCCCGATGTTTGTATTGCTGGGCCTGGAGACATCAAAATTGGTAAAAACTGTATGATAGCAGCCCACTCAGGAATCTATGCCAACAATCACAATTTTGCAGATCCGATGCAGTTAATCAAAAATCAAGGTGTTACTCGTAAAGGAATTGTAATTGAGGATGACTGTTGGCTAGGACATGGAGTAACAGTATTAGATGGTGTCACTATTGGTAGAGGTAGTGTGATTGGTGCAGGAGCAGTTGTCAATAAAGATATTCCTCCCTTTTCTGTTGCCGTAGGTATGCCAGCGCGAGTCATTAAAAGCCGAATAGCCAAGGATTTGGTGACATCTGCCGAGTAATGGAATGCCAAAAGAGATGAGGGAGATGAGAGAGAAGTTATACCTTGTCTTTCCATTCCCCCATCTTTCCATCCCCTCCGCCTCTTGTTTTTAGCTGCACCTGGAAACTTATGCTGTTAGTCAACGTCACAAGAGAACTAGTTAACAACTAATTTCAAAAGTGCATCTACAAATCAGACAAACCACAGTATCAGCTAAAAGTTTAACTAGGGTAGGCGCACAAGCGCCTACCCTACTCTACAAGAACCAATTCTTGTAGAGTAAGCTATGCTAGTGTAGACATCGAAACTTCAGCAGCAGCTTGTTATCAGACAAGTCATCTCAAAAAAGTACGAGATTTGGGTAAGATAAAAGAGCTATCTTTTCTGCGTGGCAGATACCGAGAGAGAGCTTTTCTCATACGACCCTTGGAGATATTTCGATGCTGACTTTAAAAATTGCTGTTTATATTGTTGTTGCTTTCTTTGTGACCATTTTCGTCTTCGGATTTTTGTCAAATGACCCAGCTCGTAACCCCGGTCGTCGGGATTTAGAGTAAAGCCAGACAAATTATCCGCGACTGCCGGAAGGCGGAAAACACCAGCTATAAAGACACTTGTCTCAACAAGACGGCAGTTGCTATAACGGAGAAACCTTTCCGAAGTTTGTCCGGAAAGAAACCCTTTGATGCTCGTCGCTCTTGGGCAAAGACCTATTAATGGGACTTCTCTTTGCAACACAGTGTCTTCTTCCGGGCGGCTTGCTGCATGTAAGCAAAAAGCAAAAGTCGGAAGGCTAAAAGTGTCACTCATCCTTCCGGCTATCAATTGGCTATATGCTAGCTTGATTGTTTTTAAATATGCTTCATTCAGTTCCACCGCCCGCATTGCCTGCTATTCTCGAACCTGTACAACCGACCAATTCCATCACATCTGCTAGTAAAAGCCAGTTGACTGCAATTGTAGAGACTGACATTAGCACCACAGGAAGTAAACAAAAGTCTCAACTAAAACCACAAACGCCGCAAACCATCATTACGGCGAACAATGATAATTATCCACCTTTAACAACTACCATTGATGCCACTAGGCATAACTCAATAGTTGCTGGAACTTTAACAGCACCCAATACACCACAAACTTTCCCTCCAGAATTTTCTCCTTTAGACGCTTCTAGGAGTGCTGCGAGTTTGGGGGAAGTACAGGCAGTTGGTTATCCGATGCAGCAGGTTCAAGCTTCTAATCCTCAAGGGGAAAGTAACCCAGATGCGACTATTGATCCTAGCTTGAGAGATAAACAGAACTTATTGCCACCCCAAAATCAAGTTTTAGCTGAAAATTTAGCCCAACAAACACAGCCAGTTGATATTACTGCACAACAGTCTGGTGAGAAAATCAACCTCTCTGTATCTACTGATGATACCGTACCAAATGCATCAAGTTTTCAACCAGTACAAAATGTAATAGAGTTCAAGTCTCGCAGTTCAGAAAACGAAACTGCAACGCCTTCTAGCATAGAATTCAAGTCACCCACCCAACCAACCCAACAGCCTGCACCTGCCAGTACACCGCCAGTAAGACAGAGAATTGTAGAAGTGACATCTGATAGGCAGGAGTACGACGAACAACGGCGAATTGTCACTGCCGTTGGGAATGTGGTAGTGCGATTTGATGGTGCAGTGGTAGACGCCGATCGCTTACAAGTAAATTTAGACAACTTGATCGCCGTTGGAGAAGGTAATGTGGCCTTGACAAGGGGCGATCAGGTATTACGAGGAGAACGCTTTACTTATAACTTTGTCCAAGACAGTGGCGAACTCGAAAATGGTAGGGGGGAAATTAACTTACCCTCAGCCTCCACAGACTTCGCTTTCTCACCCGCAGATATCGCAACACCCGGTGGAGTCCCACAGCGTCCACCAAGCGATCGCATTCGAGCCAATCAGCCTGTTTCTGGTGTCAGCAGTCCGGGAGGCATTGACTTTGTATTAGGGGGTAATAGGGACGCAAGTAACCTCCCACCGCCAAAAGCCGGGGGTGTAATCAGACGGGTACGGTTTGAAGCAAAACGCGTTGATTTTTATCCGCGAGGCTGGCAAGCAAGGGATGTACGCCTTACCAATGACCCGTTTTCGCCTCCAGAATTAGAACTGCGAGCAGATAAAGTGACTCTGACGCGGGAAGCTCCCTTAATAGACCGAATTAGAACACAGCGACAGCGTTTAGTATTTGACCAAAAATTCGCTCTACCCATCCCAGTAGATCGCCAGACCATTGACCGGCGGGAGCGCGAAGTCACGCCTGCCATTGTATCCCCTGGCTATGATGGCGATCGCCGTGGTGGTTTATTTGTGGAGCGTAGCTTTAGACCCCTCGATACAGAACAAGCAAGCTTGACCGTCACGCCCCAGTTTTTCGTGCAAAAAGCTGTACAAGGAGGTTCAACTGATGTAGCATCACTGTTTGGTGTCAAATCAAGACTGAATGCTGTTTTCAGTCCCAAGACTGTACTAGAAGGTTCTGGGGAGTTAACCAGTTTTGACTTGGATGAAGTAGAGGACAATCTCAAGGCAAGTTTGCGCTTGCGCCAGCTGTTAGGCGATCGCAATCCCCATACCCTCAATTTAGAATATAGCTACCGCGATCGGCTTTATAATGGTACCCTCGGCTTTCAAACTGTCCAGAGTAGCCTTGGTGGTGTGCTTCTGTCTCCGGTAATTCCTTTGGGTAAGAGTGGCATTAACCTCACCTATCAAGCAGGCGCACAGTATATCAACGCCAACACCGACCGCCTAGACTTGCTAGAACCAATTAGAGAAAACAATCGCATCTCACTTGGTCGTTTACAAGCCAGCGCCGACCTCAGTACCGGCTTTTTGCTTTGGCAAGGCAAACCATTACCAGCCACTGCCACCGAGGGATTACGATACACAGCTAACCCTGTGGTTCCTTATTTGCAGGCGATCGCTGGTGTCACAGGCACTACTAGCTATTACACTAATGGAGACAATCAAAGTACCCTCACTGGTAGAGTTGGCTTAATAGGGCAGATTGGCAATTTCTCTCGTCCTTTTTTAGACTATACCGCTTTTAATGTTATTTATTCTCAAGGTTTAAACAGTGGGTTATCACCCTTTTTGTTTGATCGTTCTGTAGATAACAGAGTCTTAAGTGCCGGCATTTCACAACAACTTTACGGCCCATTTCGCTTAGGTTTTCAAACTTCAATTAACTTAGATACTGGTGAACAAAGTAGCACCGACTACTTTGTGGAATATACCCGCCGCACTTATGGCATCACCTTGCGTTACAATCCGGTGCTGGAATTAGGTGGTTTCAGCATTCGCATTAGTGATTTTAATTGGACTGGCGGGACTGATCCCTTTTCTGGTGGTGAAGTTAAGCCAGTTGTGAATGGTGTACAACAGGAAAATTAAATTCGTCATTCGTCATTTGTCATTCGTCATTCGTCATTCGTGAGAAGGTAATTATGAACAAAATACTGACTAATGCTGTTGTTTTACTTGGTTTAATTACCTCTGGCGTAGCTGTTGCTCAAACTCAAAATCATCCACTACATCCAAGACCAAAGTTTGAACCACTTTCCCAACCAGAACCAGTTTCAACTCCAATATCTAATTACAGCAGATATCCCGACAATAGCAATAAGACAGAAGCCCAATTAATTAAAAAAGAAAGAATAATTAAGGGGCTTAAAAAAGGGTTACAGCTTAAACAAATCAAACTTCTGAAATATTCACAATATCTTACTAATAGAAAAGAACTTGGAGGTAGCCTTTTAGAAAATTTGATGGTTCATCCTAATCGTTTAGTATGGTTTGCTGAAATCGAGGCAGCAGAAGGAAGTTTAGAAGTACGTCAAAGTAATGGACAAAACGTAAAATTCAAGAAATCGAAAGTACTCTTAGTAGTTGATGCTGAAACAGGTGAACGCTTAGATACAGATATTTTTGAAGTCCCTTAAATAATTACTGTCATTGTTGCATGATTGAGGAAAGAGTACACTTTTCTTTAATAGAGTTTAGTTCTACGTTTTGTACCTCATTTACTTGCAAACTGCTGTATTTTCCAGACCTTATACCAATTCTCTAAAATCCGGCAACACATTCAAACACCGAAACCCAGACTATACCTGAATTTCTTAATTACGAATTACGAATTACGAATTACGAATTGGTATTAAAGCGATCGCTCCCTCGCCCCACTCTTGATTACCAGCATCAGCCGATCCACTTGACCCAATTGTGTGTAATATTTGACAAGTTAATCTAAAGTTATCAAAAGTTTCTAACAATTTGTAAATGAATATTAATAATAAAATAAATAATTTAAAATAAGGTCAAGTAAATTGATAGAAAAAAATATCATAAACGTCAAAAACAATGGATAATTTCTATAAGGCAAAAACAAGAAAAACCATTAATTTTGGATAAAATTTGATGTCGATAAACTGCTCTAACTTCAGGTGAGAATTCAATATATAGAAAACTCCAAGCGTATGGAGATGGAGTTTTTGTGAATGGGGAATTGGGTATGTATAAGGAGAAAAAAGTTCCAATTCCCTATTTACTATTGGTCTTGAGAATCGGAAATCGGGAATTAGGGATTAAAAATTGGGAAAAAAGATGTAAGTTGTTCATCCCAGTCCCCAGTCCCCAAAGACAAATTAACAAAGAGCAAAGATGTATATGGCTAACAGCAGTGCAATCACAGCAGCGGTTCGATTGAGTGAAAAGTTACCTTTTCCGCTCAAGCGTTTAGCAGATTTAGCTTATAACTATTGGTGGTGTTGGACTAGCGATCGCATAGCGTTATTCCAAACCATTGATCCCCAAGAATGGGAACGCTGTGGACACAACCCAGTGGCAATTTTAGAGTCATCCAGCTACGAACGTCTCACCCAGTTAGCGGAAGACCCATTTTACTTAAAGCAGATTTCCGCCCTCACGCGTGAGTTTGACACATACATGGCACAAAAAGATACTTGGGTGAGTCGCGTTGCACCGCAAGTATCCCAAGACCGCCCCATAGCTTACTTTTGTGCAGAATTTGGTATCCACGAATCTCTGCCGGTGTATTCTGGTGGCTTGGGCATTCTCGCCGGGGATCACCTGAAATCCTCATCAGATTTGGGTGTACCGCTGGTTGGTGTCGGCTTGTTGTATCGCCAAGGTTATTTTCGCCAACGCTTGAACCGCCACGGTTGGCAAGAAGATTATTATCTGGATAATCCCTTTGGCCGGATGCCTATAGAGTTAATTAAAAACGAACAAGGGCAACCGCTGACTATCCAGCTAGAAATTCGCCAGCGACAAGTAAAAGTGCAAATTTGGCGAGTGCAAGTAGGGCGGGTAAGTCTATATTTACTCGATAGCGATCGCCAAGACAACGATCCTATCGACCGCTGGCTAACTGGACACCTGTATGGTGGTAACTTAGAAACTCGCATCGCCCAAGAAGTTGTCTTGGGAATTGGCGGTGTGCGGGCTTTAACAGCCTTGGGAATTCAACCTTCTGTCTATCACCTCAACGAAGGACACGCCGCCTTCTGTACTTTGGAAATTGCCAAACAAGCAATTGAACGTACAGGTAAATCCTTCTACGACATTGAAGCCGAAGTACGCAACAGTTGTGTATTCACCACCCATACACCCGTACCTGCCGGTCACGATGTCTTCTCCCCAGATTTAATCGACTCCTACTTTGCTCAGTACTGGCCACAATTGCGACTTTCCCGCGAGCAATTTTTAGCATTAGGCGCACGACGACTAGGCGACCCTTGGGAACCCTTCGGGATGACCGTTTTAGCTTTGCGGATGTGTCGTGCTTGCAATGGCGTGAGTGAATTACACGGCCAAGTTTCCCGCAAAATGTGGACAGTTCTCTTTCCCCGGCGGTCTGAAGACGATGTGCCAATTGGTTACATTACCAATGGCGTACATGCACCGACTTGGACTGCTCCTTTATTGGCTGACTTGTATAATCAGTATCTAGGAGCAGACTGGAAAACCCGTGCAGTTGATCCCCAAATGTGGGCGAAAGTTGACGAGATTCCCGATGAAGAACTATGGTCACGTCATCTCATCCTCAAAGACAGACTCATCGCCTACACGCGTTATAAAGTCAAGAAAGCACGAGAACAGCGTGGTGAAGATTACAAACTTATCCAAGCCACTGATAGCCTACTAGACTCTAACGTCCTGACAATTGGATTTGCCAGACGCTTTAGCCCTTACAAACGCGGCGATCTGATTTTACGTGATGCCCAAAGAGCGTTGAAGATTTTTGGTAATGCCCAACGTCCAGTACAGATTATCTTTGCAGGAAAAGCCCACCCAGCTGATGAAGAAGGCAAGCGAATTATTCAACGTTTGATGGAGTGGTGTCAAAATTCAGGCATTCTTAACCGAGTTGCCTTTATTGAAGACTACGACATTTACACCGGGCAAAAACTAGTACAAGGTGTAGATGTGTGGTTGAACAACCCCCGTCGCCCTCTAGAAGCATCGGGTACAAGTGGACAGAAAGTCTGCTTCAACGGTGGCATTAATTGCAGCGTCCTTGATGGTTGGTGGTGCGAAGGTTACAAAGCCGATGCCAATGGTAAAGGAATTAACGGCTGGGCAATTGGTGAAGATGCTCATACCAGCGACCAAGAACTGCAAGACCGCATTGACTCGCAATCTTTATATCAACTGTTGGAAGAGGAAATTGTTCCTTTATATTATGACCAAGATGCCAATGGCATTCCACACCGTTGGGTGCAGATGATGAAAGCGTCGATTAAGACAAATGCACCCCTATTCAACACAGACAGAATGATTGCCGACTACGTTTCACAGGTTTATGTCCCAGAAATTGCTACCCGTGTAAGGCCTATTTTGGCTAAAGTTCTGCTGTAAAGCATTTTAAACTTCCTGGTTCGATAGAGGGGTGGTTTACCTGCCCCTTTTTTCTTGTATCAAAGATATGGAAATTACAAAACTCAAGGTTCGACCCTATCAGTTAGATGACGAACAACAGGTTATCGAGTTATGGCATCGTTGCAATTTAGTTGTCCCGTGGAATGACCCAAAACGCGACATTGAATTAAAATTGCAATTTCAACCACATCTGTTTTTAATAGCAGAGATGGATAGTTTAATTATTGCCTCAGTTATGGCTGGCTACGAGGGACATCGCGGTTGGATAAACTACTTGGCAGTGTCACCAGATTATCAGCGAAAAGGTATCGGTCAGTTGATAATGGAAGCTGCTGAAGCTGAATTAAAAAAGCTAGGCTGTGTCAAAGTGAATTTACAAGTGCGGTATTCTAATAAATCTGTTATCGCTTTCTACGAAAAAATGGGTTTTTCGGATAGCAATGTCATCGGTATGGGCAAGTGGTTGTAAGCTATTGTCGGCGAGTCATAGCTATTACAGCGTTAACTGTAAGTTCGGGGAGAATACCTAAGTTTGGCAGAACATCTACTCCTGCAAAGATTATTGGTAGGTCATCTCCTTGCCAAACCCATATCTGCTGACGAGCGAGATCGATTAACCAAGCTAGTTGCGTTTACTTAATTTTTATTAACCTACTTATTAATTGATATGCGTATATGGCAAGCTGATTTTTATCGTAGTCCCCAGCAAAATGCATCGGGACAAGTTTTATGGGAGTTGTCGATTTGTGATGCAAATCGCCGCTTTGAATATGCAGCGACTTGTCCTCAGTCAGCAGCAAATTCGAGTTGGGTTGCTGCTCAAATTCAGCAAGCGGCTGGTGAAAAATTGCCAGATATCATTCAAGTATTTCGCCCTCAATCTTTAAGTTTAATACAAGCGGCTGGACGCAATTTAGGTATTAATGTTGAACCGACTCGCCGCACTTCGGCATTGAAACAGTGGTTACAAGAAAAACAATATACTTTAGCCCTGGATAAACCACCACCCGCACCATTACCAGAAAATTTGTGGGGGGAAGAATGGCGCTTTGCGACACTCCAGGCTGGTGAACTTGTGGATGTATTTGCACAAAGGCTAATCCCCGTTTTATATATGCCAGAATTTCTTAAACCCATCAATCTAGGTTTAGCGTCAACACTTCCTGTACCTGGTGTAGTAATCTATGGAGGTAGGCGATCGCTACGTTTAGCCAAGTGGTTAGAACAAGCACAACCAGTAGCATTAAATTACATAGCTGGTGCGCCGGATGGCTTAATATTAGAAGCTGGTTTAGCAGATAGATGGGTTGTAGCAACTTTTACCGATCCAGAAGTTACTGCTGCTGCTAAAGTTTATGAACAGCGAAAACAGCAAAGTCACGGACTGCATTTTTTACTGGTGCAACCTGATGATTCAGGAATGACTTACACCGGCTTTTGGTTATTGCAGCAAGAAGATTAACTTACGAGCTACTATTAATGTAGTACAGTTTGATATCTACTTTAGATATGAAAAAATTTTCAAGTGCAATTTTTTCAGTAGGTTTCACTGTTTTATCTCTAGGGACATGGGTATCTTTTGCAAATTCAGCAAATGCCGACTCTGTTCGTGGTGATTACCGCAGAAATGGAACTTATACTAGACCAAACTATCGCTTAGATCGAGGTGATAGATATTACAACCGATATCCTGTCAATAGACCAAACTATCGCTTAGATCGAGGCTATAGATATTACAACCGATATCCTGTCAATAGACCAAACTATCGCTTAGATCGAGGTGATAGATATTACAACCGATATCCTGTCAATAGACCAAACTATCGCTTAGATCGAGGCTATAGATATTACAATCGCTATCCTGTCAATAGACCGGACTATCGCTTAGATCGAGGCTATAGATATTACAATCAATTGCCAGAGACTCGTCTGTTTCCTGCTTCGCCGCCACCTCTAATTGTCCCACCTCCTAATTATCCATCATCTGTAACTATCCCACCCGCTACTTTTCCCTCACCTGTAACTATTCCACCTGCTAATTTTCCATGATTTGCATATAAAGACTACTTTTGCTTCAACTTGGCTAAACGTATAGCTCTAGTCAGGTTTTAACATTTTAGATTTACCTATAAATTTGGCTATAGCTTTACACAGTACAATTAAGGTTTTAAGTAGTCGTTATCAACTAACTATACTAAATATGGTAAAAAATCTTTGTGTCTTGATGACTTTTATAAATTTCTCTATATAAGGCACAAAGAATTTTGAAGCCAGCCAAGTAATTTGCCAATCAACAATTAAGCAAGCATTGGATGAGACTTGGTTATATGTTTTTTACTGTGGTACAAAGTTTTTACTATCACTTCTTCAGCCACAGCTTTTACAACATTAATGCTCACAGAATTTCCCAGTTGATAGTAAGCCCTATCATCATTTGGATGAAGTATAAAGCTATCAGGAAAACCTTGCAATCTTGCTGCTTCGCGGGGAGTTAATCGCCGCACTCTTTGATTATGATAAACACCTAATCTATTGGCATCGCTAGCAACTAACGTTACCGAAATTTTATTTGGATCGACAAACTTATAAACTTCAAATGAAAAGTTGCCAGATACAGGTTTATATTTACCATTAACTAATTTGAGATATTTTTTAGTAACTAATGAATTTAAAATTTCTTCCAGATGGGGACAATCGCAAAAACTAGCTATCTGTTCCTGAGTTAATAACTTACCATCTTGTTCATGACCAAATACTTTATTTCGTCTTTTTAAAATAAAACTATTCATCAATACGATTTCTTCTTGACTACATTCTCCCCGCAATCCTAATTCCCAAGAATGAATAGAGTTACCTCCACGATAATCAATTAGTCTCACACCATGTAATCGATTTAAATCATGATTAAATATTCGACTCAAAGCTTGGATAAATTCTGGTGAACAATCATATTTTTTATCAGGATTATCTTCCAAAATGTCGGCAACAGTCACAGTCTTTTTAAGTGGAGAAAACAAAGATAGTTGCTGAGACTTGTAAGAATGAGAATCTTTCGGGCCAACATCAGAAATTAAATCAAATGTAGGATTAGCATTGAAAATTCCTACTAAATAAATCCTGACACGATTTTGTGGTAATTCAAAATTGGCACTGTTGAGTAAAAAAGTATTAAAACTGTATCCTCGTTTTTGAATTTCGTGTTTAATTGTTGCCAGGGTTCTTCCTTTGTCATGGCTGTAAAGACCCCGGACATTTTCAAAAATAAAAGCTTGTGGTTTATATGTATCTAATAATCGAGTAATTTCAAAAAATAGTGTGCCTCTGGTATCACCGAAACCTTCTTTTTTCCCAGCATGAGAAAAGGACTGACAGGGAAATCCAGCTAATAAAATTTCATGTTCTGGTAGTTGATCTATAAGTCGAATGTCGCCTAAAGGTGTGTGAGCAAAGTTTTTTTCATAAACTAATTGAGCATCCTTATTAATTTCACTACTTAAAACACATTCAGTTTGTATATTGAAATACTGAGCAGCCTGTTCAAAAGCTAATCTAATTCCCCCTATCCCCGAAAATAAATCAACAAACCGAATTTTATGCATAGATGTCAAGTTGAAATTAGTAAAAAGTAATTCGGTGCTAGCAAATTACTTTTTACTGAAAAATACAGATAAAATTTCCTGATACTCCCAGAAATCAAAGTTCTCATAGTGTCATTACACAGAAAACTTGGTGATTCACTGGAACTAATTTTTATTTGCTTTAACTCTTGCTTGCTTAACCATTGCAATCAAAGTTTGGTGAGCATCTTCGGCATCAGCTAAAATATGATCAAACTGAATACGCACTGGTAAAGTTTCACCATTTACTTGTGCTGTTAAATCCATTCCGTCAGAGTCAATTGACAACATTTCTGCTGCTGTCGCATTTGTTACACCACCAAAAGCTTTGGCATAAAGAACTACTGCATCAGCATGATCCTCATTCATGTGATTACAGATGCGGGAGCTAATTTCGGGAGAGAAGTTTTCAGACATTGTTTATCCAAGTACAATATGGCAACTGCCTAAATTTTAAGCTAAAGCGCATTCAGGCAGCATAAATACTCTTACTGATTGTTGACTGATGACTGATAACTGTTTACTGATGATTGTTGAGTCAAGTGAAAAATTATCAATTTTTTTTTACATTTCTTTCTTGGAAATTAGACAGCTTAAACTGTAGCAGAAGTAATGAGCCAAATTATTCAAGCTTTGAGCCGATGAGCGAATCTAGCCAGCGTCGAATTGTTATTGGGGATGTGCATGGCCACTATGAAGGCCTAATGATATTGTTGGAGGCGATCGCCCCAGCATCAGACGATCAAGTCTATTTTCTGGGAGACTTAATTGATCGTGGCCCTCATAGCTCACATGTAGTTAATTTTGTGAAACGAAATAATTATGCCTGTCTGCTGGGAAATCATGAGCAGATGTTAATCAACATTCTCACCAATGAAAGCATTCCCAAGCCAGCGATGCAAGCATGGCTGTACAGTGGTGGACAAGCAACCATAGCCAGTTACCAAGAAGCCCCCATTCCAGATGAACATTTGGATTGGTTTATGGCGCTGCCTACATATCTTGATTTAGGTGATATTTGGTTAACTCACGCTGGCGTTCATCCTTCCATACCTTTAGCAGAACAAACCGCTGAGCAATTTTGCTGGATCAGAGATGAATTTCACAGCATTGAAAAGCCATACTTTCGTGATAAACTAATTATTATTGGCCATACTATAACTTTTACTCTACCCGGTGTGACTCCTGGTAAACTCGCACAAGGGCAAGGGTGGCTAGATATAGACACTGGTGCTTACCATCCCCGGAGTGGTTGGTTGACTGGATTAGACATTACAAATAATCGGATTTATCAAGTTAACGTTTTTAACAATTGCCTCCGCACCCTGCCTTTAACAGAAGGGGTAATGAGTGTTGAACCATCCCAAGTCAGCGATCGCCGCCATAAGCGAGCATAAATCGCTCTGGGGATGGTGTTTGTTGATTGACTGTTGACTTTCCACAGTAATATTAAGACTACAGTAAATCTCGGATATTAGCTCTATAGGCAGCATTATCCAATCCATATTGCCCACTGCTAGGTTGGGCTTTAATGGAACGTTGCAAAGCAGTAATGCGATCGCTTGTGCCAGGGTGAGAACTCAAAAATGTCGGAGTAGAACTTTTCCCCAGCAGCTTTTTCATAAACGAAACCATTGCAGACGGGGAATAACCAGCGCGTGTCAAACTTCTCAAACCTTTTTGATCCGCCTCATATTCGTATTGACGACTGCGAGGTAAGTCTCGCGCTAACTGCACACCAATGTTCACCGCCGTATTTCGGTCTAACCCAGCTGCTGTTAATAGACCACTTTGCACCGCTTTTTGCTGCATTTGTCTGACTACGTGTTTTCCACCAATATGACCGATTTCATGGGCGATAACACTGGCTAGTTCCGCTTCATTGTCTGCGGCTTTAATCAAACCCGTGTTGACATAAACGTAGCCTCCTAAAGTAGCAAAAGCGTTAATAGAGTTATCTTGAACTACCTGAAAAGTATAAGGTAAGTTGGGGCGATCGCTATTTGCTGCCAAGCGCCGACCAATTTGTTGTACATAGCGATTAATCTCAGGATCACGATTCAGTCTGACATCACCACTCACCAATTCCTGATTAATCCGCTTACCTAGATCAACTTCCTGGTTAGCAGATATATTAGAAAGCTGAAGTACTTGAACGCCCTGTAACAAAAAAGGTATTAAATCTAGAGCTTTTCCTGGCTGGGGTGTAGTTAAGCACAAACTCAAAGCAACTACCAGCGAAATCAACGGATAAAACCAGCGACGCCGCCATACACGGTAATTAGCAATCAAGACTTTGGGATTCATCATAGTCAAGTTTGGGAATAATTTTGCAAGAACACTAAAATTATGGGACGAATTTAAGGCTTGCTGAGTTGCATTTCCAACACAAAATAGTCTAGGAGTTAGAAGTTAGGAGTTAGGAGTTAGGAGTTAGGAGTTAGGAGTTAGGAGTTAGAAGTTAGTTGTCAGTTGTCAGTTGTTAGTTGTTATTTCCCCATCTCCCCATCCCCCTCATCCCCACCATTTCCCCATCCCCCTCATCTCCCCCATCTCCCTCATCCCCCTCATCCCCCTCATCCCCCCATCCCCCCCATTTCCAAACTCGTGATAGACTGTCGCATGACCGCAACACCCAGCCGCATATCGTTCTTACTCATAGGGAAAATTGCTGTGTCCATCATAAACCTTGTTGCTACAATCAATTATTCCGCTTGTATTTGGGAAAAGTTTTTATGGCTATTTTAGATTCCAAGGGACGCTTGTTCGGTAAAATTAACATTCTTGATTTCGGTGCTGTGCTAGTAATTCTGCTAGTTATATTTGGCATCTTTGTTTTTCCAGGTACTACTGGTTCTGTTGCCCAAGTTGGTAGTAAAACAGTACCCATCGAGGTAGATTTAGTAGTTCGTGGTTTGAATGTACGCGACCCTGAACGATTATTTGACAACGGATTCAAAAAAGGCGGTAAAACTAATGTGATTATCCGCAATCAACCCTATGGTCAGATTGGGATTAAATCTATTCAAGTGCTACCTAGAACAGTAAATGTTTTCCAACCCGATGGTTCGGTTAAAGAATTGCCCGATCCCAAATCCAACAACTTTAGTACAGATATGCTGTTGACTTTAGAAGGTAAAGCCCAAGTCAATGAAAGCGGCCCAGTTTTAGGTAATAGTAAAGTCAAAATTGGTATGCCCTTTGAGTTAGAAGGATTCAACTATAACTTTAATGCAACTGTCATCGATGTCAGAGTGAAAGACAAATAGCATTACTATATTTTTTTGGGCGTTGCTGAATCAAACTATGAATTTAAAAAATTCTGTTTTTCAAACTACTCTTCTCTGTGTCTCTAGGTTTTGTTCGTGACACAAATTCATATTCTCAATCAGCAACGCCGTTTTTTGAATAAAAAAGACTGGGTTCGATTTTCTGATGTAATTTTGGGAGAAATTTTGATTTCACTCATCATTATTCTCGTTGACAAATATTTTATTGGAGGGAGCAATCGTTTCAGAAATTACCCTAAGAATACTAGCAAAACGCTCGTAATCTAAGTAAGTTACTATACGTTTGTTTCGTAAGATTTCTTGTAATGAATCCCAATCGTCTATCAGAGATCCTACTGCTACATTGGGAGAAGAATCAAAATTACTCCACTCATCACTTGTAACGAACCAGTAAAAATCTGTCTCAACATCTACAAATTCAATTTTATCATCTTTTATTCGTTGAAATAAAAGCTCGAATATTTGCTTTAGTTCATCCACAGTAATACGAATTGTCATGGATTTATGACTAGAATTTGTAATATTTTATTTATTTTTTGCATTAAATCTTAAGGTAGGGTGTGTTGTGGCTTTAGCCTAACGCACCACTATTGACATGGTGCGTTAGGCATTTTCATATGATATCTTGCATCTACCCAATCTCCCGCCAAGAAATAAATTTCTTGGCTAATAGCCCAAGTCCACTTAACTGGACTAAAACTCTTGGCTAGTCGTCTAAAGACGACTTTAGCTATAAGCCTAGGAATTTATTCATAAGCTGTTTTTAGGACTTGTGCAAGATATCAGTTACTGACTACTGAAAAAACACTAATTCAACAAAGGTAAAAACTGGCGGATTAATCCAATTGTCACCGCTGGTAGTTCTAACTGTGGTGTTAATCCTACATTTTCCAACTGTTGAAATATGCGGATTGCTTGGGGATTATTCTGGGCAAGACAGCGACCAATTTCAGGCCCAGTAAATTCCGATTCTTGCCCCCAAATAATCGCAGTGGGAGTTGTCAATTGTTGAATGTAAAGTGATAAATCAAAGCACAAGTCACCGCGGACAAAAGATAGCGCGGCATACTCAGCATTTGGTTGCTGGGCAGATTGTAAATAAGCTTCTACAATTTCGTCATAAATTCGATTAGGCTGGGCAAATTGCCGTTGTTCTAAGAAACTGCGAATACCGTTAGTTGTAGCAACTCCAGTGCTATATAGCAATCGATCAACAAAAGGAATACTGACTATTTGGGCAAAAAAGCTACGGGAGTAATTTTCGCCAAAGTCAGAAAGTCCCGCAGGTGTGATCAGAATTAAAGACTTGAATAAATCCGGATGGGCGATCGCTACTCGGATTGTAAAGGCTGCCGTCAAAGAAGAAGCGATCGCTGTCACTGGCCCTGTACAAGTCTGCTCGAAAAACTCCCGAATTGTGGTTAAATAATCATCAATCTGGTAATTCCGTACTGGATGCTCGGATCTACCCCAACCGATTAAGTCTGGTGCCAAAATCCGATATTCAGCAGCAAAGGCTGGATAAACTTTCGACCACTCATAAGCAGAAGACCCACCGCCAAAACCGTGTAGGAACACCAAAGTTTCCTTTTCACCTTTTGTGATTGTATCGTTCTGCCAAGGTGAGCCAGTAGCTGTATAGTATACCATTTTACCTAGTGAGGTAATTATCGAGCGTTGCTCAAATCCCTGTGGCTGAAACATAGGTAAGCTGATGTGTATTTAACTTGCACTCTTCTCGACTAGGGAAGTAGGGGGACGAGGAGATGGGGGGATAGGGAGATGGGGAAGATGAGGGGGATGAGGGAGAAATAACTCTCAACTCCTAACTCCTAACTTTCAACTCCTAACTCTCAACTCCTAACTTCCTACAATTCCTATTATCGATGAACCAATTATTTATACACCTCTAGCCAGCGTCAGATTAAAAATACAGTCACAAAATCGCTCTGACTGGCTCTAGCCCAGTTATTCTTATACATTAGACAATCTAGTAATCAAGTAGGTAAACATTGTGGTAAAGGCTTCGTCTTTTTGGCAGCAATTAATCAACCAGCATCTCAACTGGTCGCTTCCAGAGTTCAAGACGGGAAGTCCAAGACAACGAACTTTCAAGCCTTTCTCTGGGCCAGGAGGGATGCTTAGCTTCCTGACAATTGTTGTTGCGATGCTGCTGTGGAACTGGAAACTTTTCTTGGCGCTGCTGTTTGGCGTTGGGGTAATGTTATTGGTGTACTCAATGCAAGAATGGGACTGGCAGTCGCGTTGGAAAGAGATTCACAGGTTTTTAAATAGCCCAAATCGTCGGTTAGTGTTAGCCGTTAGCAGTGGCGGAATTGCTACTGTCAGTACTTACATGGCAGCTGCAATCTGGGTTGACTCCAATAGCCCTTGGATTGCTGCTGGTACTATTGTGCAAGGTTTGGGGACGTTATTAACTTTAATTTTGTTAGTGTGGCAAATCGCCAGCTTCTATGGAAATCGAGAAGAAGATAATTTTGACCGATTGTTGCTCGACTTAACACAACAAGACCCTTTGAAGCGTTTGATTGCTATACGTCAACTAACTAAATTCATGACACGCAGAAAAATTGCTCCTGCGGTGCAGCAAAATGCTGTTCAATGCTTGCAACTTTTACTCAGTCGAGAGGAGGAAGCAGTAATTCGAGAAGCAGCATTTGACAGTTTGCAAGCTTTGGATTGCTTACAACCAGTAGCATCTAGTCCAATGACTCCACTTGGTGTAGTCAAGTCCAAAGTCAAAAGTCAAAATTTCTTGACTGTTGACTGATGACCAAATAATTACTAATTCGTAATTCGTAATTCGTAATTCGTAATTAAAGAGGGTACAGAGCAACTGAATTTATTTATGAAGAACCAAAAAAGCGTAGCATCAATATTCCAGGCCCCACGGATGAATCCGGGGGGTACTAATTACGAATTATGGTGACTGCTGACTGTTGACTATTGACTGTTGACTATTGACTGTTGACTATTTTCGATACAGTCGTCCGTTTTTGACTTGCACCACTGGATGATTGCAGCGACGCACCAGTTGTTCATCGTGAGTGGTGACAATTACTGTTGCTCCAAAGGTATTTAACTTTTGCAGAATCTGCATCACTTGCCAAGAATTATCTGGATCGAGGTTTCCTGTTGGCTCATCTGCTAAAAGCAATGGCGGTGTCCCAACGATCGCTCGCGCAATACTCACGCGCTGTTGTTCTCCCCCAGAAAGCTGATCGGGAAAACGGTCAGCTTTTGAAAGCAAACCCACCAGTTTCAAAGTTGGTTCTAAACGTCTTTGAATTTCTTTACGGGTGTAGCCTTGAGCTTGCAACACGAAAGTCACATTTTCCGCGACTGTGCGTTGGGGAATCAGTTTGTAGTCTTGAAAAACAATGCCAATACGTCGCCGTAATAATGACAAGCGATCGCCCCGCAAAGCTGCTACATTACAATCATCAATCATCACTTCTCCCTGTGTTGGTAACTCTTCACCATATAACATTTTTAACAGTGTTGATTTCCCAGAACCACTAGGGCCAGTGATAAACAAAAATTCTTTTTGCTTAACCTCTAGGCTGACATTCAACAAAGCCTCATAACCGTTGGTGTAAGTCTTTGTCACAGAGCGCAATTGCACCATCGCAGCCGTATTACTACCATCCTGTTGAGTTGTACTATCCTCTCTATCAACGGATTTGTCAGTTTTTTCTGGAGTTTTTATAGCAGTTCTCATAAAACAAAGTACTAAAACATGGCGATTGAAATTGACCTTAAAACAAGGATTCCCAGGTTGTGCCTGGGAATTTCAATTTCAAAGTATAAATTTTAAAAATTTTTGGCAGTATACTCAGTAATACTACTTTTTTTTACCTCGTTAAGGTAAGTAATCGCGATCGCTAGATGGTCTTTTTGTGTAATACAGAATCGGGTTTCCATTGATCAGCCGTTCTTCCACTAAGGACATGCCCAATTTCTCCAACACCTTGATAGATTGGGTGTTGGGTTTGTCAACTGTTGCCATTATCTGTTCTAAACTGAGCGTGTCGAAGGCATACTCAAGGACACATCGTGCGCTTTCGCTTGCTAGTCCTTGTCCCCAGTAAAGCGTGGCAATGGAGAAAATTAAATCAGGCTTTCTAAGTGTTTCATCTTCATCGTAGAGTCCACAAACGCCTTTAAACTGATTATCTGTCTTGTCGGTAAGAATCCAAAGACCGTAATTATTTTCTTGAAATGAAGAGGAACTTGCAGCAACAAATCCTTCGACGATTTTATGGTCAATGATGCGATCGTCGAAAAGGTAGCGCCTTACCTGTGGTTCCGTCCAGTGCTGCAAAAGCATATCTACATCTGCTTTTGTGCAAGGTCGTAGATTCAAGCGTAATGATTGAAGAACTCGATTCACAATCCTATTAAACCTACCCTACCAGCTAACATGAAGTTAGACTGTTGAATCACCATGTTCTGTATCGAGAATCCCCTCTAATTTTTTTAGGATATCTAGCAAGGTGCAAAACAGCCAGAACAATTGGACTTTTAGCATCTTAGACTAAAACTACCTACCCTAGGGTTACTCCAGTTAATTTTCTTGGAATTATTTCAAATAGCGAGTGGGCAATTAGGGAATGGCAAAGGAGTAACTAAATTAATGTCACTCCTATACGCCAGTTGCTAACTAATTGCACGCCGTGCAGTCAATCGATAAACAAAAGCTTTCAATGCAAACTCTGGCAAAGCTAACATCCGCCGCCAACGCCAAGGTTCTTGATAAAGCCGATACAGCCATTCCAAATTATTTTTTCCTAACCAAGCAGGAGCGCGAGTTTTTGTCCCTGACCAAATATCGAAACTACCACCGACACCAATCCAAATGGCTTGGGGACATAAATGGCGGTTTTGGGCAATCCATAATTCTTGACGGGGGACTCCCAAACCCACAAAAATTACTTGTGGTTGCAATTGAGCAAGTGTTTGTTTTAATTGCTCTTCTTCTTCTGGGGAATGATAGCCGGAGTGAGTACCCGCTATATTCAAAGTGGGAATCTGTTGCTGCCAAAATTCTGCCGCTTTGGTAGCCACCCCAGGCGCTCCGCCATAGAAAAATACCTTTGTAGTTGGCTGCTGTCCCACTTCTCGCAACAGTGTTTCTGCTAGTTCAATTCCTGGACAACGTTGAACTTTTTGCCAGAAAAGCCACCGCAAATACAAAACTACTCCTGCGCCATCTGGAATCACTAGCTCAGCATCTTGAATCACTTTAGCAAGAGCGGTATTCCGCTCTGCCTGCATAGTCATTTCTGCATTGAGCGTAACTACATGAGTACCAATGCTTTGTTGCAAGCATTCTAGCAACCAGCCTGGATAGTTACTCATAACATGAACTGGTATTCCCAGTACTGAAAACGCTTTAGGCTGTTTAAACATAGCCGATTCTCGAATAGTCTCACACCAAGTTCTTTAAAACGATAGTCTATCAAATTTTTTAATAGGTGAACGTGGAAATCTGAGCAAATAACAACTGGCTGTTTACAAGTTAAAAACCAGACAAATTATCTGTGTGAGGTAACTGAATCTACTAGCTAAAGATAATATACCCAAAACTTAAGGGTTATAAAAATAACTTATACTGCACAAAAGTTGAAACTAGGCTAATTTTGTAATGTAACTTTAATATTTGCATGGAGAGGAAATACTTATCACATTAAAAATCCCTATACGTGTTAGCCTTATTCAGGGCAGTACCACTATATTTATTTTTGGAAGAATGTCTTTAAACTACATCTATCAAGACTTTGAGTAAACTCGACTTTACAGTTAAGGTAGTGTAAAGGGCGGAAGTTGACTATGAGTAAAATTCGTATTGCTCTGATTGAAGATCATGACCTTACCCGTGTGGGTATTAAGACAGCACTGCTGCAAAGGGAAGAAATTGAAGTTGTGGGAGAAGCTGCCAATGCCAAGGATGGGCTGAAAATGTTAAGAAGTGTACAACCAGATATTGCGATCATCGATATCGGTTTACCGGATAAGGATGGCATTGAACTCACGCGGGAATTAAAATCTACTGCTAAGGTTGAAGAGTTGTCAACGCGGGTGTTAATTTTGACATTAAGGGACAACAAAGAAGCAGTACTGGCAGCCTTTGCAGCTGGGGCAGATTCTTATTGTATGAAGGATATCAAGTTTGATAATTTGCTGGAAGCAGTACGAGTCACTTACAATGGCAACGCTTGGATCGATCCAGCGATCGCTCGGATTGTATTACAACAAGCCCAACAAAATCCCCCATCACCGCAAACAACACTAACAGATAATAAAAACCTGACCCAAAATCCTGATTTTTTGGAAAATCAGGAAATTATTGACCCTTACACCCTGACAGAAAGGGAATTGGAAGTGTTACAGTTGATTGTCGAAGGTTGTAGCAATGCAGTGATTGCCGAGCGCCTTTACATTACAGTCGGAACTGTGAAAACACACGTCCGGAATATTTTGAATAAGCTATGTGCCGATGACCGTACCCAAGCAGCAGTACGCGCCTTGCGTTCTGGATTGGTGGGATAAAGTTATTTTGGTGTGTAGCAATCCTTCAGGAAATCAAAGGAAGTTGAAAACTTTGAGTAATTTTATACGCTCAAAGTGGGTAACTTTAACTAAAGAAGTCACTAAGTGTAAAGGTTAAAGCATGAAGTAAGAAATTAGCATTAGACGCTTCACTCGCAAGTGAAGTGCAAAAATCACATTGCTCAATATTTATGCTTCATTTCTCTTGAGATGGAGTAATTTTATACTTCATCCTTGAGCTAGACTTTTTGAGTGTTCGTTGGTGATGGGGTGGGATAAAAATTGCACTATCTCGCCATTCAACTATTCAAAAATTCAAGTCAAATATGACTGACACAGGGGTAGACAAACTGAAGCTCATGATCGTAGATGATGAGCAAGATAACTTAGATTTACTCTACCGCACTTTTAGGCGAAATTTTCAAGTATATAGGGCCAATCATGCCTTAAGTGCGTTGGAAATTTTAGAAAAAGAAGGCGAAATGGCTGTGATTATCTCAGACCAGAGAATGCCAGAAATGAATGGTACTGAATTTCTCAGTCGCACGGTAGAGCGCTTTCCCGATACGATTCGGATTTTATTGACGGGTTTTACAGATGTTGAAGATTTGGTGGAAGCAATTAACTCCGGTCAAGTGTTCAAGTACATCACAAAACCTTGGAGTCCGGAAAGGTTGAGGGTATTAGTTGAGCAAGCCGCAGATGCATATCGTCTAGTCAAAAAACGTACCCAAGAATTGCGTCGTGCGCTGCGGCGAGAATCTTTGTTTAATGCAGTCACAAGGGCAATTCGGGAGTGCTTGGACTATGGCACCATGCTACAAAAGATTGCAGCCATCATTGGACAAGCATTTGAAGCTACTTGTTGCCTACTCAGACCTGTAGAAGGCGATCGCTTGACATTAGACCAGTTCTCTTATCACGATCCTAAATCTGATTTAGCAAATTATGCCTTCGACCCCGATATTTCAATTGAAAAAGTGCTGCAAACGAGTCAGTATCAACTGATTCAAGATACAACCCATGAAGGTAATCCCTATAGCTACCTGGTTGTACCACTTTCCTACCAGCAAGATTTGTTGGCTGTGTTGACTATCTATCAGTGTGGGGGCGATCGTCGTCGTTGGCAAGACGAAGACATTCAATTGATTGCAAGTGTAGCTGAACAAGCAGCTTTAGCCCTTTCCCAGGCGAAACTCTATCAGCATCTTCAGGAAAAACAAGAACAGATTCGAGCGGAATTAGAAGTTGCTCGTCAAATTCAACACAATCTGCTACGTCAAAGTTTACCTGATATCAAAGGTGCAAAGTTACAAGCCTGCTGCTACCCTGCTCGTGAAGTAGGAGGTGATTTTTTTGAAGTGTTTGTCCATCCCAAGGGCGACTTGTGGTTGGCAGTAGGTGATGTTTCTGGCAAAGGTGTCCCTGCTGCTTTATTCATGGCCAGCGCTATTTCAGTGTTACGCCGGGAATTATCTCAAGAAGCACCGGCTGAGCCAAATGTAGTCATGAAAAATCTCAACTACGCTCTATGTAATGACTTGATTGGTAACAATTGCTTCATTACCCTTGCCTTAGCCTGTTATAGCCCTACTAGCAGAGAACTAGTTTATGCTAATGCCGGTCATATATATCCCCTGCTTTGGTCACGCGATGCCCCTATAGAGGAAAAACCCCACTATCTCAAGGTACGCGGTATACCGTTGGGTATCTTGCCTAGGTGGCAAGCACAGTCAGGTCGGTTGGTTCTGACTCCTGGAGATACGTTATTGCTAGCTAGTGATGGAATTACAGAAGCAACAGTATCAAATAAATTATTAAATTCAGAAAAAACCGAGGGTGCCATTCAGGCAGCTAGCCGTTCTATGCTGAATCAAGACGGTTTTTGGCAACTCTTACAGAGTGAAGCACAACCGCTTTCTCTTAGCCGTTTACTAGCTCGCATCCAGGCAGATAACCACGTTCAAGAAGATGATCAAACTATACTCTCACTGGAGGTTTTGTAAATGATGAAAAGTGAGCTTCATGTACCAAGCGACTTAAATTATTTAAACATTGTCGAACATTGGTTGCTGGGATGCTTGAAAATTCAGTTAGGAGAATCCGTTGACTGGTCACGACAATCCAGTCGTTTGCGGCTGGCTTTGGTGGAAGCATACTCAAACGTAGTACGTCACGCCCACAAAGAGCAAGCGAATGTGCCAGTTTTACTGCGTTTGGAACTCAAAGAACGAGATATTGCTTTAGAGGTTTGGGACTATGGCGAAGGCTTTGATATGTCCACCTACTTCCCGCCAAACCCTACAGATAAACAAGAAGGTGGCTATGGCTGGCTGATCATGAGTCGTCTGATGGATAAGGTAGAGTACCAGTTACAAGTTAATGGTGCTAACTGTTTGAAGTTAGAAGCTACCATACCAGAACTAGCAAAGTAACCAAGAGCTATATTAGCTCTAGTAAGGTTTAAAACTGTAGCCTAATTCCTATACACCTGTACCCCATTGCTTGCATTTTGGGTAGGGTTTTCTCTATTGTGACTTGGGTATTGCTAAAGGTGTTCATGCAATACCCCTACACCCCAGTGGCATTTTCAGTCATGTGAAATTTTAATTACGCGATCGCACGATGCAATGAAAGATTTAGTTTTGTAGCAAAAAACGCTTATATGTATTTTAAAGTAAAAAAGAATGTATTAATATAGTAACTAAAGTATTATTTTTAACATTTATTAGAGCTATGCAAGACGCAGGCAAGGATCGTCACAACCATCGCCCTATCAAAAATCCTAACCCTAACCCACCTGCGAAAGAACCACTTTCTTATCATGAGCTTAAACAGTTATGGATGAATGCTCGTGCTGATGTAATTCGATTGGGACGACTTGCGGATGAAGAAAAAACGAGAGCAACTGAATTAATTGTCCAACGTGATGAATGGGAACAACGTGCGAAAGAAAATCAAGAAGCTGCAACCCAACTTATTCAAGTTCAACAAAATATCCATACTTATCAAGTTGAGATTAACGAGTTAAAAAAACGAGTAGCACAAAATTACTTGATTTATCTTAATGAGCAAGAAAATTACCAGCAAGCTCTAAATCGTTACAATGAAGCAACAGCGAAAGCAACTGAATTAATTGCCCAACGTGATGAATGGGAAAAACTTGCTAAAGAAAATCAGGAAGCTGCAACCCAACTTATTCAAGTTCAACAAGAAATTCAAGCTAACCAAGTTGAGGTTAATGAGTTAAGAGAACTTGCAGCGCAAAATTACCAAAAATATCTTGATGAGCAAAAAAATTATCAGCAGGCTCTACATAGTTATAATGAACAAAAAGCCAGAGTATCTGAATTACTAGCCCAATACGAGCAAGTAAGGTCTGAGCGAGACAACTATTTGACTCTATATAATGAGGCACAAACACAACTTAAATTTGAGCGGCGTTCCAAGGCTAGTATTAAGGGATGGGAAACTCGTCGTAAAGCCGAGAACGAAAGACTAAAACGGGAAATTGGCGATATGGTTGTTCTGCTGCGTGAATCTATGGCAAGTAAGGATGAAGCTATAAATAATCTCTACATCGTAGCAGAACGTATGGATAGAATTCAATCCCTGGTAGATTCGGTGGAAGAAGAAACAACAAACAATCCTGTAGGTTTGGTACAAAAGTTTAAACGCATCTGGCTTGCGATTAAAGAGATACTTTCGGAATAAACAAGCATCTTTATGAGCAAAAAATCAGCATCCACTACAGGAACACAACCTAAAGCAAAGTTGGGAGAGCAAATTCGTAATATTGCCGATAGACTTAAACAAGAAACTGAGGTACAAATCAAAGCCACCTCTCGGATTTTAGGTGCTGCTGCTCAAATTTCCCAAAATCATGACCGACTTATTAATGAGGTAGTTGATATGGTTGAAGAAGACCTGAATCAACAAACCCAGACGTATCAAAAGGACATTTATACGGTTGATATTCTCAAGCAAGAGTTTAAAACATTACGTGAAGCCAAGGATCACTTTAAGCTGAAAGCGACTAGTTGGGAATCCCTTGCTAACAAACTAAATGATTCATCTTCCCAAAAGATGATACCTGAAAATAAACCTCATTCATATCAGGTTTTGGAAAATAAGGATATGGGAAAACTTGAGCATGATGGCAAAAATGTTGAAGGGTTAACAGTTCATTTAGAAGCAGATGTTGCAGAAATGTTTCCCAATTCCCAAGCAGTAAATGAAGCTTTACGTTTTCTGATTAGAGTTACGAAGAATAGTTATACCAATTCTCTGTAATAATGAGCTTATGACGAATTGGTATTATATCAAGTTCGTTTAATTACTTATTAAAACCGAAAACTCCACCCCGCCAAAGCTGCGCTTTGTCTCCCCTCCGCTTACTAAGGGGAGGAGTTGGGGGGTGTAATGATTGTGGAAATTATAACTATTTATACGAACTTGATATTAGACTTCTTGCATATATCAAAAAAAGAACCCCACCCCGCCTTTGACGCAAGTCAAAGTTTCCCTGCCCCTAGGCCCCGAGTTCCCCGCTTGCGGGGAGGGGCTGGGGTGGGGTGTTAAAGGACTTTTGCAAGAGGTCTATTAGTCATTAACTACTTTTGCGGACGCATAGAAAGTAACTCTTGAGGAGAGGCGAGAAGTTTGATTTTGGCGTCGAGAATTTGCTGTTGTTGGTTGAGCATAAATAGCCACAAGACGTTAACGCCACACCAAGGAGTTTGTGCTTTGCCTGTGACTTGAACTTTGATGAGATTATCTTCTATAGTCTCGACAATTCCTTGGCGGGGATAAGCTTTAATACCTTGGGCTTCTTGTTGTAAATAGGCTGCGATCGCATCTGACCCCACAATACCAGATTCAAAGGGCGGATACATCACACCATCGTCGGCGAACAAGCCAGCAGTCGCTTGAAAGTCTCCTGCATTCAATGTTTGAAAATAATGCAAAATGCAGCCAGTTGTGATTCCCTCAATCTGAAATTCTTCTGTTGTCACGTTGACTTGGTTTGCAGATAAAGATTCAGCAGCTTTCATAAAATTACCCATATCACAATCACTGACTTTTAATTTGAATCAAAAGCAGAGATATAGAAAGCTGCTGGCGGGGTAGATTGCTTAAATCCGTGTAAGTATTCCTATTGAACGATAATCTCTTACCTTGGTAAGAACTTGTTCCCAAACTACAGCTTGGGAACAGGGTTTGACAGAACATTGAGGTTGAAGAAAATCCATAATGTGGTTAGTCGGCTAGGGAGACAGCACACACCCTAGCCACCACCTTGGCAACAACCCCTGCTTATTGACCACAACCTTTTCATCGCTTGGGGTTGTTTACCTCTTGTTTACATATTGCATTATTTTTTAATAAAATGCAAATAAAATTTACATATATAGGAAGTTGCAAATGTTAAACGGAGGTATTCATTGCATCATGTACAATCTAGGAGCTTTTGAACCAGTTCAAGTTTGATAAGAAAAATGAATGTGTCTTGTGTAATTACTAGTAATGTGTTAAGAGATAAAGCCCAGGAATTGGGTTTTCACAAAGTCGGAATTGCTGCTGTAGAGAGAAATAATACCGAAGCACAGAGGTTGCAAGCATGGATAGCGCTGGGTTACCACGCCGATATGGAATGGATGAATAACCCGAAACGCCAGGATATTAGTTTAGTCATGCCAGAGGCGCGATCGCTAGTGTGTGTCGCCCTCAATTACTACACACCAGATCAACGTCCCCAAAGCGAGGAATACGCTAAAATTTCCCGTTATGGGTGGGGAAGAGATTATCACAAGGTGATGCACAAAAAACTCAAGGCGCTGGCTACCTGGCTAGAATCACTGGATGCAAGCATTAAAGCCAGATATTATGCAGATACTGGCCCTGTGCAAGATAAAGTTTGGGCACAAAAAGCCGGAATTGGTTGGATTGCCAAGAATGGTAATGTAATCACAAGGGAATATGGTTCTTGGGTATTCTTGGGAGAAGTGTTGACCAATTTGGAATTAGAAAGCGATCGCCCCCATACAGAACACTGCGGTAGCTGTAATCGTTGTCTTGAAGCTTGTCCTACAGGTGCCATTACCCAGCCATTTGTAGTAGATGCCAATCGGTGCATCGCTTATCATACAATCGAAAATCGGGCGGAAAAATTACCAGAAACAGTCACACCCCATTTGCAAGGCTGGGTTGCTGGTTGCGATATTTGCCAAGACGTTTGTCCTTGGAACCAGCGTTTTGCCAAAACAACAGATGTGGAAGATTTTCAACCTTATCCTGAAAATCTTGCGCCCAAGCTGATAGAATTAGCCCAAATCTCGAATGAGGAGTGGGATAGACGATTTCCGGCATCAGCGTTGCGGCGGATTAAGCCAGAAATGTTACGACGAAATGCCCGTGCTAATCTTGACGCATCCACACGAAAGAATGACTCAGAAAGTAATTATCTTTGATTTTGATGGCACGATCGCCGATACGGTAGATGCTCTTGTAGGTATTGCCAATCGTTTAGCTGTAGAATTTGGTTATGTACAAATCACCCAAGAGGAACTAGCTCTCCTGAGAAATTTAACTTCTAGAGAAATTATTAAATACTCAGGTATATCTCTATTTAAAATTCCGTTTCTGCTGAAAAAAGTTAAATCGGAGTTGAAAGGCAAAATTCACGAATTTAAACCTATTCCCGGAATTCGAGAAGCATTAATAGAACTCCAATATCAAGGTTATCGTTTAGGAATTATTACATCCAATTCTAAAGACAACGTTAATGCTTTTCTGAAAATCAATGAATTAGATAACCTATTTGATTTTATTTACTCAGGAGTAACAATTTTTGGCAAAACAACAATAATTAATAATGTATTGAGGCAAAAGCAATTCAAACCTCAATCAGTCATTTATGTTGGTGATGAAACCAGAGATATAGAAGCATCAAAAAAAGCGAATATTAAAGTAATTGCGGTGACTTGGGGATTTAATTCCCCAGAAGTGCTAGCCAAACAAAATCCAGATTTTTTAATTGATCAACCAAGTGAACTATTAGAAGTTATGAGAAATCTTAAATAGTCAATAGTCAACAGTCAACAGTTCACACCATTGACCAAATAATTACTAATTCGTAATTCGTAATTCGTAATTAAAGAGGGTACAGCAGCCCACACCAAATATGCAGATTTGGTGGTCTTCAATCAGTGGTGGGTTCAGAGCAAGCACTGATTGCATTTACGAATTACGAATTATCAATTACGAATTATGTTGACTACTTAACTTTTTGGTTGACCCTTTTCTATAGCTTGTTGTACTAAATCATCACTAACTTCAGTTACAGCATCATCCTTTGAACGCCCAACTTCTTTAGCTAAATCTTTATAATCATCAGGATTACCAGTTGGCTTTGCTTCAGATTTTGTCTCTACTTGTGGGCGTACTGGATATTTAGGTGCTGTTGCTGCTTGCGCTGCTGCTGCACCTTCACCAGTGCGGTCAACCTCACTAACACTAAATTGCTGTGCGGCTGCATAATCAGCTTCAAAATCAACTTTTGGTGCCTTTTCTTCACCACTGGCTATATTTTCAGCAGCTAACTGTGCATCATGGGTAGGAGCTTCATTAACATTAGGCTTGATTTCATCAGGCATAACTTAAACACCACTTAATAATTTTTCAATTGCTGGGGTGATTGTAGCAAAGTTACCTCTTGTAACGTTGGCATCTAGCGAGAGATTTTTACCTCTATTAAAAGATAGATTAATTAACTCTTTCTCTTGGAAGTAGAATCAAAGTGACAAATTTTGATAAGCCTTAACATGACCTAATAAAATATCATCGAGAAAAATTATGACTGCAAGTTACAATAAAACTGCTCCCCAAGCATTGACCAAGGAAACTCAAAAAGCAGTAGAAGCATTTAACGCCTTAGATACAGATGCTAAATTAGCTTGGCTATATTTTGTTTATGAAAAACTGGGAGATTCTATCACTCCAGCAGCACCAGCTGCGGCAGAACCAGAATTAGCACCACTGTTGCTAGGTGATTATTTGAAATTATCAGATGAAGAACAATTAAACATTATGCGGGATATAGTTAACCGCAAAGATACAGAATATTCTCGTGCTTATGGTGCGTTAAAAGAAAACAACCAACTGTTAGTTTGGTATGCTTGGGCGGTAGCTATGGGAGATACTGTAGTTGACATCCCAGAAAATTACAAGCCCACCGAAGCCATTAACAATTTACTTTCCCAAATCGAAGGGCTTGAGTTTGAACAACAAATTTCAGTATTACGAGCGATCGCTGCTGAATTAGGTTACAGTGAAGTCAAGCCGATAGAAACACAAGCACAAACTGGCAAAACCCCAAGTCTTTAATTTTTGGGAGATGAGGGGGATGAGGGAGATGAGGGGGATGAGGAAGATAATTCTTTAATTCCTAACTCCTAACTCCTAACTCTTAACTCCCAATTCCCCATTCCCCATTCCCAATTTCGTATAAATTAGTTGAGGGACTGCAACAAACGAAGGCGGGAATGATGACAGGGCGGGAACAAAAGCGAGTAGTGGTTGTGGGTGCAGGCTGGGCTGGTTTAGGCGCAACCTACCATTTGGCTAAGCAAGGGTATGATGTCACACTTTTAGAAGCAGGCCCCTATCCTGGTGGACTTGTGGCTGGTTGGCAAACAGCAGGAAAATCAATTGAAGCTGGCATCCACGGCTTTTGGTATCCTTACAGAAATATTTTTTCTCTCATCGGTGAATTAGGAATTAATCCTTTCACTACCTGGACTCGTTCCTCGCAATATTCACCTGCGGGGTTGGAAGTGGAATCACCGATTTTTCAAGACTTACCAAGACTACCTTCACCTGTTGGTACTTTCCTCTACACTCAGTTTAAGCGTTTGCCACTAATTGATCGTCTCAGCGCTTTGCCTTTACTTTACGCTGTGGTGGATTTTGATAATTCTGATGCAGCTTGGCGGCGTTATGATTTTGTCACTGCCCGTGAATTGTTCAAAGATTTTGGCGTTTCCGCCCGACTTTATCGTGAAGCTTTTGAACCAATGTTGTTGGTAGGTTTATTTGCCCCAGGTGAACAATGTTCAGCCGCAGCAACTTTAGGAATGCTTTACTATTTTATTTTGGCTCACCAAACTGATTTTGATGTAGTTTGGTGTCGGGGAACAGTGGGAGAAAAAATATTTCGTCCTTGGGTGGAACGTATTGAAAAAGCTGGTGCAAAAGTGCTACCCAAGCACCGAGTTACAGATTTAATTATTGAGAATAATCAAGCCAAAGGTGTTGTTTGTGGTGATCAAGTTTTTGATGCCGATGCCGTAATTTTTGCTGTTGGCATCACTGGTATGAAGAAAATTGTTTCAACTAGTGCTAGCTTACAAAGTCGGGAAGAATTTCGTAATTTGAGTAACTTAGGGGCAATTGATGTTTTAGCAACAAGGCTATGGTTTGACCGGAAAATAAATATTCCTCGTCCTTCTAATGCTTGCTTTGGTTTCGATGCAACTACGGGATGGACATTTTTTGATTTGAATGCCTTACATGATGAATATAAAGATGAGCCTGGAACAGTAATTGAAGCTGATTTCTATCACGCCAATCAATTTTTGAGTTTAAATGATCAAGAAATTGTGTCCATAGTTCAGCAGTATTTAGTAACTTGTTTACCAGAATTTCGGCAAGCAAAAGTTATTGATAGCAGCGTAATTCGGTTGCCAAATGCAGTTAGTCATTTTGCGCCAGGTAGCTATCGTTATATGTTGCCAGCTAAAACAAATTTTGAGAATGTATTTATGAGTGGCGATTGGATTGTCAACCGTCACGGTTCATGGTCACAGGAAAAAGCTTATGTAACTGGTTTAGAAGCGGCGAATTTGGTAGTCTCCTATTTAGGACAAGGTACGCCAACTGAGATTCTAAATGTAGAAGAAGATGAAGCCCATATACAACTGGCGCGATCGCTCAACCAAACCATGCGTAACTTGGGTAAATCTATCTTGCCAGACTTTTGGTTGCCTTAGTCGTCCAATATTACTTCGTGTCTTGGTGTCTTAGTGGTTAATAATCAACCACGAAGACACCAAGAATCTGCCCTCAAGCAACCTGAGAAACTCGCTGTTGGATTGGAATTGTAATCACGAATTCTGTGCCTTTTCCTGGTATAGATTCGCAACACAAACTACCGCCATGCTTTTCCACAACAATTTGGTGGCTGATAGATAATCCTAATCCTGTTCCTTTGCCGCTGGGTTTTGTGGTGAAGAAGGGATCAAATAACTTTTTTTTCACGCTTTCACACATTCCCGGGCCATTATCAGCGATATGGATACCAACCCAGCTGTCTCCAAGAGTTTGAGTCCGAATAGAAATTCTACTGGGTTGCTTTTGAATCTCGGCAAATGAACGTTTTTGATTGTACTCATCTAGTGCATCAATAGCATTGGCGACAATGTTCATCAACACTTGATTGATCTGTCCTCCAAAGCACTCGATTGGTGGCAATACACTGTATTCCCTAACAACTTCTATTTCGGGATGTTCAGGTTGTGACTTGAGGCGATAATTTAAAATTGTCAGCGTGCTATCAATACATTCATGAATATCAACCTCTGTCATCTTAGTATCTTCTAGACGCGAGAATATTCGCATAGACTTAATGATTTCACGAATACGTCTTGCACCAAAATTCATCGAGTTGAGCAGCTTTAACAAATCTTGCTCAAGAAATTCCAAGTCAACCAATTCCTCTTGTGCTTGAATCCGAGGTGTGGGGTTTGGGTATTCTTCTTGATAGAGGTGCAGCAGTTTCAGCACTTCTTGGGTATATTCATTGGCATGAATTAGATTGCCATAAATGAAGTTTACAGGGTTATTAATCTCATGAACAATTCCAGCGACCATTTCTCCTAAGCTAGACAGCTTTTCATTTTGAATCAGCTTGATTTGCAGTTGTTTGAGATCATCATAAGCAAGGCTGACTTCTACAACTTTTTGCTCTAACTGAGTATTTTTATGTTCTAATTGCCGCGCCAAATCATACAGCTTTAGGTGCAATTTTACCCGTGACAACACTTCCTCTTGCTGAAAAGGTTTGGTGATATAGTCTACAGCACCAACTCTAAAACCTTCAACTTTATTTGCAGTATCAGAGAGTGCCGTCATAAAGATGACTGGAATATCTCTTGTTACCGGATTTGCCTTTAATTGACGACAGGTTTCAAAACCATCAATTTCTGGCATCATCACATCCAACAAAATTAAATTGGGTAGAGCATATGTCACCCGTTCTAATGCTACTTTCCCTGATTTCGCTACCCAAACTTCTAAGCCGACCTGATCTAGAGCATCAGACAACACACCTAAATTTGCAGGATTATCATCAACGATGAGAACCGTTGCAGTTTGCTCAGTTAGAAAATTCATACTGCTTACTTGAGAGATTGAACGAGTGCCAAAATTTCTTGGTCTTGAAAACCTTTTGCCAGCTGGTGCAGCTTTTTCGCCAAGGGGATGTATTTTTCATCCAGTTGTTCGAGTAATGCTGCCTGTTTTATAATTCCCTTAAAGTTGCCTTTCATTACTAATTCATACAGAATTTCTATTTCTGCTGTAGGTGGAGCTACTAAGGCTGTATTGTCTCGTTCTGGCTGACTCAAAGTATTTTGCTCTTCATAAATCCACTCTAGATGTAGATGTTGCCTCAATTGCTGGAATAGTTCCATTGCTTGTACAGGCTTGGGAAGAAAATCATCACCTCCCATTTCTAAGCTGCGATGGCGATCGCTTTCAAACACGCTGGCTGATGAAACAATAATAGTAATGTGTTTAAATGCTTCTGACTCTCGAATGCATTTAATTAAGCCAAAACCATCGAGTTCTGGCATCAGCAAGTCGGTGAGAACCAAATCTGGTTGAAATTCCCCAACTTTGCGCCAACCCTCTTGTCCATCCTTAGCTTCAGCAACCTCAAAGCCGATGGGAGCGAGCAAATTGGCAATCACTGAGCGATTTTCCCATTTATCATCAACAACGAGAATCTTGGGGCGGCAATTTTTGATACCAATAATTTGCCCATAATCATCAGCTTGAGATGTTTTGATCCATTCATCAGCGGCAGGCAAATTCACATCAAACCAAAAAATACTACCAATTCCTAGTTCACTCTGAACTTGAATTTTGCTACCCATCAATTCTACAATTCTCTGGCTAATTGCCAATCCCAAGCCTGTGCCTTCGGTCTGGCGGCGGTTATCGCCTGCTTGCTCAAAGGGTTGAAAAATGGCTTGGTGTTTTTCTTGAGCAATACCGATGCCTGTGTCGCGGACTTCAAAGCGAATTTTGCCTTCAGCAGCATAACTAATGGTAAAATTAACACATCCTGCATCAGTAAATTTAATGGCATTGCTCAGCAGGTTAATCAACACTTGCCGCAGGCGTTTTTCATCGGCATGGATACCGACAGGTAATTCTGAGGCTAATTGATATTGGAAGTTAATATTTTTCAGTTCGGCACGAATGCGGCACATCTCTGCAACGCCTTGGAGGAAAGCCGGGAAGTGGAAATCGCTCTTGATGAGTTCTACTTTCTGGGCTTCGATTTTCGACAAATCTAGAATGTCATTGATTAAAGTCAGCAAATGGGAACCGCATTGATAAATTACATCAATACGCGATCGCTCGTCTTCTTGCAAGTGTTTAGAACGCTGGAGAATTTGAGCATAGCCGAGAATACCATTGAGGGGAGTGCGTAACTCGTGGCTCATGTTGGCTAGAAATTCACTTTTGGCAAAACTTGCCGCTTCTGCCGCTTCTTTGGCTTTGGCAAGAGCGATTTCAAATTGCTTGCGTTCGGTAATATCGTTGTTAATTTCCAGTTGACTAAAAGGCTGCCCATTGGCATCACGCTGCAACGTCCAACGACTGGCTACAATGATGCGCCGACCATCACAGGTGGTGTGGTGCAGTTCTCCCTCCCAAGATCCTTGCTCGAAAAACTCGCTTAAGACCGTTTCTACTGGTTTAGGAAAGACAGTTTCTAAGAATGTGTGAATGTACTGCCCAATGACTTCTTGGCGCTTCCAGCCGTAGAGGAGTTCTGCCCCCTGATTCCAGTAAGTAATTCGGTCATTCATGTCCCGAATAATAATACTATCGCTGGCTGAGTCTAAAATTTCTAGTGTTTGCCGCAGTCTTTGCTCAGCTTCTTTGCGTTCGGTAATATCGGTGTTGGCTCCTACCCACTCCCGAATGCTACCATCTGCTGCTACAATCGGCACACCCCGTATGCTCAGGTGGCGATACTCGCCGTCGTGACGCCGAATCCGAGTTTCGGTTTGATGAACTGTGCGGTTAGCAAGTGCTGTTCTCCATACCTCTGCTGCCTCTGCCCGGTCATCGGGATGTACCATATCCTGCCATCCCCACCCCCATATTTCCTCTATGCTTTGTCCTGTAAAGGCACGCCACTGGGGTTGGTCGGTGACAAATCCACCCTCAGCATTAGTACTCCAAATAATTTGAGATGTGGCTTCAATCAGCGAACGAAATCGTTCTTCACTCAATTGCAGTGCTAGTTCTGCTTGTTTGCGATCGTGAATATCGGTACATGTACCAATCCATTCACGAATACTACCATTTTCACCTAGAACCGGAACGCCTCTAATTTGGAAATATCGGTAGCTGCCATCTGCTGCCCGTATCCGATATTCTGTGTTGTAAAGGCTTTTAGTTTGCACTGCTTGCATCCAGATTTGAGATGTTTGATCTCGATCATCTGGATGAATCGCATCTAACCAGCCAAGACCAGCCACCTCAGCTTGGGTTTGTCCGGTGTATGCTCTCCATGCAGGCATATCTATCACCTGCCCGTCAGCCTCCGTTGTCCAGACAATTTGGGAAGTTGCGGTGATCAAGGAGCGATGGCGTTCTTCACTCAATTGCAGTGCTAGTTCTGCTTGTTTGCGATCATGGATATCGTTACATGTACCAATCCACTCACGGATACTACCATCTTCACTCAGAATCGGAACGGCTCTACTTTGGAAATATCGGTAGTTGCCATCTGCTGATCTGACTCTATATTCTACGTTGTACAAGCTTTTAGCTTCCACTGCTTGTATCCAGATTTGAGATGTTGGGTCACGATCATCTGGATGAATTGCATCTAACCAGCCAAAATCGGCTACCTCAGCTTGGGTTTGTCCGGTGTATGCTCTCCATGCTGGTGTATCTAGCAATTGCCCGTCGCCATCTGTTGTCCAGACAATTTGGGAAGTTGCGGTGATCAAAGAGCGATGGCGTTGTTCACTACGCTGAAGTGCTAGTTCTGCTTGTTTGCGATCGTGAATATCGATACAAGTGCCAATCCACTCTCGAATGCTGCCATCAGTTTCTAGCAGGGGAACACCTCGTGACTGCATGTAGCGGTAGTTACCATCATGGCACTGGACACGAAATTCTACTTGATATTGGTTGCCAGTTTTAATTGCTGTTTCCCATGCCTGAGTCATTAATTCGCGATCGTCTGGATGAATCGCATCTAACCATCCCCAGCCTTCAGATTCTTCCCAGGTTTGCCCTGTGATTTCCCTCCAAGCAGGATTTTCCTCAGTTGAAAAGCCGCCAGCGGAATTTGTCCAAACCATCTTAGAAGTTGCTGTGATTAGCGAACGATAGCGTTCTTCACTATGTCGCAGTGCTATTTCTGTTTGTTGGCGTTCTGTGATATTCTCACTGAACATCATCACGCCGCCGATTTCACCGCTTGCTGTGTACCAAGGGCGGACTGACCAACGTACCCACTCAAAAGACCCATCTGCCCGTGGAAAAGGATCTGCATCACGTTGTGCAACTTCCCCTGCTAAACATTGCTGGTGAATCTGTTTCCACTTTTGGGGAATGTCGGGAAAAACTTCGTAGTGAGAGCGACCGATAATGTCGCCTGTTAGGTTATGATTTTCAAGCCATTTGCGACTCATGGTAAGATAGCGCATTTGGCGATCGCATATCACCATCGCTACGGGGGCATATTCGATCGCTTGGTGCAAATACGAATTGTTTTCAAGCAGAGCGATTTCTGATTGATTGTACCCAGTGAGGTCGCTTTCGTTCGCGATTTGCGATCGCTCATTTGCTAGAGGGTTTTCAGATTGGAATCTTTGGCTCATGGTCAATCGTGAATTCCAGGTTGGATTTAAGGGCTTCTACTTAATCGAGGGTTGGATTCACTTCACGTGTGAAATTTTTTTGTGGGGAACTGCCATATATAGATGTGTATAATACAGAGTTCTCTCTCAATTTAGAAAAATCACAGCAATAAAGTAATTTCTGACATCGTGTTTCCATTGAAACTGCATTAACCCTCACCTGAGATCCGGGCGAAAACGGAAATACGCATTTACAATACTTATTTTTTATTGATTAAAAATATTATTTTTTAGAATAAATTGATTAAACTCAGTCAGGTTGTCACCAACCCTGCTTGTCTTCAAAACGGAACGTGAAAGTTTCTCTTCATTCAAAAGGTTGCCGCTCAAACTCAACTCACAAATCGTCATATAGCAACTGAAAAAACAAGGGATAGATTAACAACACGCACGGTAGAAGTTTTTCATGATTTGAATGGAATATAGCCACACTGGACTGGAATTAAGTCTTTAATTCGGGTTAAAAGAGTTGGCACAAGAAAAGGTCAAAAATACCATGAGATTGCTGTCTACATCAGTAGCCTCATTTGTACTGCCCAAGAATTTCATCAGGGTATTGACATTTATTTAGGTATATAAAAATCTGACTTTTCACGGGATCTGGAAAACCCCGCTTCCATTCCTCTCACGCCAGTTTGCTCAAGTCGGGAAACCCGCCCACGCAACTGGCTCCCCTACAAGGAGGAGCCACTGCGAAGAGCGCGCTTTGCCAACAGACGAGCGCATGTGGCGTCAGAGGCTTTAATTACTCCCCCTTCCCTTGAAGGGAACTCGGGGCCCCCATTAAATTAGGGCTAAGCCCTAATTTAATGGGGATTAGGGTCAGGGGGGGTGCGGGGTTAGGTCTGGCAATAATTTCCCTGTTCCCTCTTGAAGACCACAACATCAAACATCCTCTAACACTTGCAAAATCAAGGTTTGGGAGCTTTGCACAGGATTGTTAAGATTTTTTTCTCAAAATACTTTACAAAACGCAATAATTGCTTTACATTAGTTTACAGGTAGAAACACCTAACAAATTTATAAACAACAAACCGCACTTATAAAGCCATGACAGCAACCTTACAAAGACGCGAAAGCGCCAACGTATGGGAGCAGTTCTGCAACTGGATCACCAGCACCAACAACCGCCTCTACATCGGCTGGTTCGGCGTACTCATGATCCCTACCTTGCTAGCTGCAACCACCTGCTTCATCATCGCCTTCATCGCCGCACCTCCCGTAGACATCGATGGTATCCGCGAACCAGTAGCAGGTTCCCTACTGTATGGAAACAACATCATCTCCGGAGCAGTAGTACCTTCCTCCAACGCAATTGGTTTACACTTCTACCCAATTTGGGAAGCAGCATCTCTTGATGAATGGTTGTACAACGGTGGTCCTTACCAATTGGTAATCTTCCACTTCCTGACCGGCGTATTCTGCTACCTAGGTCGTGAATGGGAACTGTCCTACCGCTTAGGAATGCGTCCTTGGATCTGCCTAGCATTCTCAGCACCTGTTGCTGCTGCAACCGCAGTATTCTTGATTTACCCAATCGGTCAAGGTTCCTTCTCTGACGGTATGCCCTTGGGTATCTCCGGAACCTTCAACTTCATGATCGTCTTCCAAGCAGAACACAACATCCTCATGCACCCCTTCCACATGTTAGGAGTGGCTGGTGTATTCGGTGGAAGTCTATTCTCTGCAATGCACGGTTCTCTAGTAACCTCTTCCTTGGTTCGTGAAACCACCGAAAACGAATCCCAAAACTACGGATACAAATTCGGTCAAGAAGAAGAAACCTACAACATCGTAGCTGCTCACGGTTACTTCGGTCGTCTAATCTTCCAATACGCATCCTTCAACAACAGCCGCAGCTTGCACTTCTTCTTGGCTGCTTGGCCTGTAATCGGAATCTGGTTCACCGCACTGGGTGTAAGCACAATGGCGTTCAACTTGAACGGCTTCAACTTCAACCAGTCTGTGATTGATTCCCAAGGTCGTGTGATTAACACCTGGGCTGATATCATCAACCGCGCTAACTTGGGTATGGAAGTAATGCACGAGCGTAATGCTCACAACTTCCCCTTAGACTTGGCTGCTGGTGATGTTGCTCCTGTTGCTATCAGCGCTCCTGCTATCAACGGTTAATTCTTAGCCACGTCGAATAAAACAAAAAGCGCTCTCCTTCTGGGGGGGCGCTTTTTGGTATCGGGCTTCAATTAACGTGAGACAGATTTAAAAGACCCCGCTTCCATTCCTCTCCCCTGAAAGGATAGAGGCTTCAAAACCTTAATTTTTCGTTCTTTATCCAGAATTTTAAAGCCCCTGTCTGCGTCAAAGAGGGCTTGGGGAGAGGTTCATCGAACTCACGTTTAATTACAAATTAGTATAGTCGCTGTTCCATACCAACATTGCCCTGCAAGCCGCCAGTGTGTACCAGCAGCAAGCGATCGCCTTTTTGAAAAAATCCTCGTTGTAGCAAATCCATTACTCCATAAAACATTTTAGCGGTATACACGTAATCGAGCGGGATGTCATATTCCTGCTGAAACTGCTGGCTAAACAGTAACAGTTCATCATTCACCTTTGCATAACCGCCCATATGATAATCACACATCAATTGCCAGAATGCCGGAGAATTTGATGGTTTCGGCAAACCAGAGGCCAGGTAATTCTTCAGCAGGCTATTGATTTCCTCGGCGAGAAATGCACCGTCTTTGAGTACAGGAAAACCTAGCACTCGTTGCGTTTGATGCAGTGAAAGCGCGATACCGGCTAGAGTTGTACCTGTACCGCAAGCCACGCAGATATAATCAAATGCTGTCGCTTCGCTAGCTATCTCCATACAGCCGCGCACACCATTCAAATTGCTACCGCCTTCGGGAATAATAAACACTTCACCAAAACGTTGCTTTAATTCTTCGTGTAACGCTGTTGTGTTTCGTTGTCGGTATTCATTGCGGCCAAGATACACTAGTTGCATACCTTGTTGTACAGCAAAATGCAAAGTAGGATTCAACGGTAGCCTTTCTTCACCACGAATTACACCGATGGTACGAAATCCAAAAAGATTACCAGCTGCTGCGGTTGCATAGATGTGGTTAGAATAAGCGCCACCAAAAGTCAGCAGCGTCATCAAATTGTTTTGCTTCGCCTCCAAAAGATTATACTTCAGCTTGAACCACTTATTACCATTAACCCACGGGTGCATGAGATCGAGACGCAGCACATATAACTCAACACCAGCGCTGTGGGCGATTTTGCTGTGGATTTGTTGCGTAGCGAGAGGAGCAAAAGTTAACGACATGAACAAACAATAATATTTTCAGCTTTGAGCGATCGCTATAAAACCACTCTACAAACTCTTGGCTTTCTTGGCGACGACAGTTGCAAGGCTGGTTACACTGATCCTCTTTCGGTTAAACTTGCAGTAGTATTTATCACTCTATTTTTTAACTCTTCATAGCGTCTTGACAATAATTCAGAAAATATATCGATGTAATTAAGGTTGAATCTCAGCAAAATAGCTCTAGGATAATCACTGTCATTTTTTGATTAAGTGTCGTTATCTTAAGCAAACAAATCTGGATTATTTTCTCAAAACTTTACTGGATAATAGTTTATTCGACTCTATTATCCAATGTTTCATGTCTGAGCGGCGGGTTTCAATAACAGTTAAAACTCAAAATTCAACTCATAATTATAATACAATGAATATCAACGATGCAAGCATTATTTTCATTGATGCCTCAGTAGTTAATTACGAAAAGTTACTTGAGGCTATTGTATCAAAAATAGATAGAGTCATCCTTGACCAAAACCAAGATGGGGTAGAGCAAATTACTGAAGTACTATCACAGCGGCGTGGAGTTGAAAGTGTATACATTGTCTCTCATGGCTCTCCTGGTTGCCTTTACCTAGGTGATAGTCAACTTAGCCTCAGCACATTGCAACGCTACACCCAGGAATTACAAACTTGGTTTTCCCCATCTTCCCATCTCTGCGTTTCTCCATCTCTATTACTTTACGGTTGTAATGTTGCAGCTGGAGACGCTGGCGCAGAATTCATTGAGAAGTTGCACAACTTGACAAAAGCTAGCATTGCTGCTTCTGCCAATCTCACAGGTAATGCTGCTTTAGGCGGAGACTGGAAGTTGGAAATTAGGCGAGGCGAGGTGACAACTGCTGAAGTCTTCAAGCCGCAAGTATTAGAGACTTACAACTTCGTTTTAGCTTCTTCCAATGACAACTTTGCTAACCTAATTGTACTTTCTGGTAACTCAGGCAGTAGTGCAGGCAATAATGTAGGAGCCACCAGTGAATTAGGCGAACCAACTCAATCAGGAACTACCAACTCTGTGTGGTGGAGTTGGACTGCTCCCACTTCTGGAAACGTGATATTTGATACTCTTGGTAGTAACTTGGACACTTACCTTTACGTTTATAAAGGCAATGCTCTCAACAATTTAACCCTGGTTGCTTCTAACGACGATAGTGGTGGAACTACGGCTAGTAAGGTCAGCTTTGCAGTTACAGCCGGAACAACCTATTATATTTCCGTAGATGGATATCAAAGTTATACAGGAAATATTACCTTAAATTATGCTTTCAGTGGAGGCAGTAGTTCTACTAACACCGCCCCCAGTCTCATCGATACCGTAGTTACTCTCAATTCAGTTAACGAAGATGCTTTAGCACCTGTGGGAACAGTAGGTACTTTAGTCTCTTCTTTAGTCAGTCTGGGTAACAATGTCACCGATCCCAACAGTGGAGCAGTTACAGGTATTGCTCTGACTGGTGTTGATAGTAGTTACGGTACATGGTGGTATAGTATTAATAATGGAGTCAATTGGTATCAATTAGGTTCTGTCTCTGAGAATAGCGCTCGTTTGTTAGCTGCGGATGCTAACAGCCGTATATACTTTCAGCCTAACGCTAACTTTAACGGAACTATCAACAACGCCATTACCTTCCGTGCTTGGGATCAAACCAGCGGCGTAAATGGTGGTACTGCTAACATTACTTTAGCAGGTGGTTCCACTGCCTTTAGCAATGCTACCGACACAGCAGCAATTACAGTCAATTCTATTAACGATGCTCCCATTGTGACACGCGGTTATAGCTTCAGTGTGGCTGAGAATCCTATTAACGGAACACTAATTGGTACTGTCACAGCAACCGATGTAGATTCCGGTACTATTTCTAACTGGACAATTGCAGGGGGAAATTTTGACTTAGATAACGATGGGAATGCAGCTTTCGCCATCAATTCTTATACGGGTGATATCTTTGTCAACGATATCGACGACCTCAATTTTCAAACAAACTCCAGCGTCAATTTACAAGTCAACGTCAGCGACGGTATAACCACCAGTCAAAACGAAACAGTCACAGTCAAACTTGTGCTTGATCCTGGTGATTTCAACCCCAACTTTGGTAGTGGTGGTAAAGTGATTACCAGCTTCGGTAGCGATCGCGATCAAGCTAAAAGCGCCGCCATCCAAGCAGATGGTAAAATTGTAGTCTTAGGTTATACCTTTAGCAGTAACTTTAATGACTACGGCAATAAATTTGCCTTGACACGCTATAACGTTGATGGCAGTTTGGATACTAGCTTTGGTGATGGCGGTAAATTAATTACAAACATCATCCGCTACAACAACAAAGAAGCTAGCGTTGCCATTCTGCCAGATGGTAAAATATTAATTGCCGGTTCAGCTTACACTGGCAATAACAATAATGACTTTTTTATTGCCCGCTACAATGTTGATGGTACAACAGACAGCAGTTTTGGTATTGACGGCAAAGTAATTACTTCCATCAACACTAACACCGATGAAGGCTATAGTTTAGGCATTCAGTTTGATGGCAAAATTGTAGTTGCAGGTTCTACCTACAATGGCAGTGACTATGACTTTGCTTTGATACGCTACAACTTTGATGGTAGCCTGGATGATAATTTTGGTAATAGTGGCAAAGTCATCACTGCTATAGGTAGTGGTTCTGAAGAGATTAGTAGTCTAGCTATTCAATCAGATGGTAAGATTGTAGTCACTGGATATACAGTCAGCAACGGTGCTTATGTCTTTGCCCTAGCACGATACAATCTTGATGGTAGCTTAGACAATACCTTTGGTAGCAACGGTAAAGTTATTACCCCAGTGGGTACTAGTAGCTTTAGTGAAAGCAACAGTATAGCGATTCAGTCTGATGGCAAAATCGTAGTAGCAGGACAAGCCAACTATGAATTTGCCCTAGTACGCTACAACAGTGATGGTAGTGTGGATACTAGCTTTGGTAACAACGGTCAAGTAATTACTGATTTAGGTTCTAGCAGCAGTAGCATTAAAAAGATTGCTATTCAATCGGACGGTAAAATTGTCGCTAGTGGCTACGCTTTTAATGGTAGCAACATAGACTATACTGATTTTGCTGTAGTCCGTTACAACAGCAATGGTAGCTTAGATACCAGTTTTGGCAATAATGGCAAAGTTATCACCCCCATCAGTAACGGCCTTGATATGGCTGATGATGTTGTGCTGGGTTCCAATGGCAAAATCTTTGTGGTGGGTGAGTCCAAAGGCGACTTTGCTGTAGTTAGCTACCTGGGTAATACCCAAAATACATCTCCTACATTAACTGACACCAACATCATCCTCAACTCAGTTAACGAAGATGCTGATGCACCTATGGGTGCTGTAGGTACTCTTGTTTCCTCTTTGGTAAGCTTAGGCAATAATGTCACCGACTCTAATAGTACAGCAGTTACAGGTATTGCTATTATTGGTCTTAGCTCTTCGGGTACTTTATGGTACAGTATTAACAACGGGGCAACTTGGAATTATTTGTCTTCTGCTTCTGAAAATAATGCTCGTTTGCTAGCAGCAGATGCTAACACTCGCATTTACTATCAGCCCCCTTCCAATTTCAACGGTATCGACAACAACGCTATAATTTTCCGCGCATGGGATCAAACCACTGGCGTGAATGGTGGTACGGATGACACCACAATCAACGGTGGTTCTACAGCTTTTAGTAGCACTATCGATAATGCTTCAGTTACGGTGAATCCTGTTAACGATGCGCCAGTTGTTACACGCGGTTATAGCTTTAGCATTCCTGACAATTTTACAAACGGTACTTTTATTGGTACTGTAACTGCTACTGATGTAGATAATACCAGTTTGAACTGGACAATTGTTAGCGGCAATACAGACAAAGATGGCGATGGTAACGCAGCTTTTAATATTAATGCTAATGGAGAGATTAGTATAGGCGATCGCGATGACTTTGACCCAGTAACCAACCCTAGTTTTAGTTTACAAGTAAAAGCTAGTGATGGCATTGATGTCGATACCGAAACAGCTACTATCAAGCTACTACGCACTGCTGGCGACCTTGACCCCAGCTTTGGTAAAGGCGGTAAAGTAATAACTAATTTGGGAAGCACCTCTGATATTGCTGTCAGTGTTGCCATTCAAGCTGATGGTAAAATTGTAGTGTTGGGTTACAGCTACACCAGTACTTTAACTTTCTTCGGCAACCAATATGTCCTAACACGTTACAACGTTGATGGTACTTTAGATACTACCTTTGGCAACGGCGGTAAAGTCATCACTGCCATCAAACACTATTACACTAATGATGACAGTAGCATTGTCATTTTATCAGATGGCAAGATTTTGGTAGCAGGATCTACTTACAATGGTAGTAATGATGATTTTCTGCTAGCCAAGTATAATTCTGATGGCACTTTAGATAGTAGCTTTGGTAGTGGGGGTAAAGTCACTACTTCTATCAGCAGTGCTAACGATAGGGGTCACAGTGTCGCCGTACAATCTGATGGGAAGATTATTCTTGCGGGTTATACTGAAAATGGCAGTAATTATAGTGATTTTGCAGTACTGCGCTACAATACCAACGGTAGCCTAGATAACAGTTTTGGTAATAGTGGCAAAGCTATTACTGCCATTGGTACGACTTTTGACCAAGCTTACAGTGTCGCCATTCAATCAGATGGTAAGATTGTTGCCTCTGGCTACGTTCATGATAACAGTGGTGTTAGCTTGGGTCTGGTACGCTACAACAATGATGGCAGTCTAGACAGCAGTTTTGGTAATGGTGGCAAGGTAAGGTCATCAGCTTTGTCTTATGGCTACGCTTATAGTGTTGCAATTCAGTCCGATGGTAAAATCCTCATAGGAGGAAGTTCTAACGGTTTTACTTTAGTACGTTACAACAGTGATGGTACCGTTGATCCTACCTTTGGTAATAATGGCATTGCTAATACCAATTTTGATGGCAATGGTGGCATCATTGAAAAAATTGCTATCCAGGCTGACGGTAAGATTGTAGCTACAGGATATACTTACGTATACGACACTGCATCATCTGATGCCGACTTTGCTTTAGCACGCTACAACAGTGATGGTAGTTTAGATACTAGCTTTGGTAATGCAGGGAAGATAATCACACCTGTTAGCACTCGTCCAGATTATGGTTATGGGTTGGCGCTGCAATCGGACGGCAAAATAGTAGTAGTGGGAGAAGCAAATGGTGATTTTGCCATAGTCCGCTATGAAGGAAATTCCACCCCGTCTAATGTCGCTCCTACCATCAACTTACCAGGAACTAACCTGACTTACACTGAAAATGCTCCTGCCATTTTCATTGATTCTAGTGCAACCGTCACTGACCCAGATTCGCAGAACTTTGACACTGGTAAGCTGACTGTTCACTTCAGTTCTAACGGTACCAGCGATGACCGTCTTGTGATTCAAAGCAGTACAACAAATAAGATTACAGTCAGTGGTACAGAGATTTTGTATGACACTAGTTTGGTCGCCACCTTCAGTGGCGGTATCGGTACTCAAGACTTAGTAATCAACTTTACCTCTAAAGCCACAACTGCGGCTGTTGAAGCATTGCTACGCACCATTAGTTACAGCAATGTCTCAGAAAACCCTGTAACAACTCCCCGGACTGTCAGCTTTGTTCTTACTGATGGCGACGGTGGTATTAGTACCAGCATTACTAAAACTATTAATGTTAATGCTGTCAATGATGCGGCTGTAATTACACCGAATCAAAGCTTTAGCGTTAATGAAAGTGTTGCCAATGGTACTGTCGTTGGTACTGTCATTGCTACCGATGTAGATGGCAACAAATTCTCCAACTGGACAATTATTAATGGTAACTTGGATAGCGATCGCGATGGTCAAGCAGCCTTTAATATCAACTCTACCACCGGACAAATTACCGCCAACGATAGCGACGACCTCGACTTTGAAACTAACCCCAACTTCCAATTACAAGTTACTGTCAGCGACGGCATTAACACCAGCAGCGTACAAGTAATTACAATCAACCTGAAAGATATCACTGAAAATACACTGTATGGTACAGCTAATGCCGATCAACTGGTGGGCAGCCTAGGTGATGATATCATCTATGGATTGGAAGGTAGCGATCGCCTTTATGGAGAAGCAGGCAGAGATACCATCTATGGTGGTGCTGGCAATGACACTATCTATGGTGGTGCTGGTAATGATAAACTCGACGCAGGCGATGGTAATGACTATCTCTACGGTCAGGATGGCAACGATTACCTCATTGGTGGTGTTGGTAATGACTATTTCTATGGCGGTGCAGGTGATGATATCCTCGACGGTGGCGATGGCAACGATTTCTTGAGTGAATCAGGTGATGTCAACTTTACCTTAACTAACACTCAACTGATTGGCTTAGGTAATGACACCATCATTAGTATTGAACGTGTCACCCTTAGTACAGGTAATTCTCACAATATCTTAGATGCGTCAGCCTTCACTCTTGATAGCGTCTATCTCTATAGTGGTGCTGGTAATGATACCTTGTTAGGTGGCAGTAGCAATGACTACCTATATGCACAGGAAGGCAACGATTCCCTTGCTGGTGGTGCTGGCAATGATACCCTTGCTGGAGGTACGGGTGATGATTTCCTTGATGGTGGCGATGGTCTTGATTTCCTCAATGAATCAGGTAATGTCAACTTTACTTTGACTGATACTCAACTAATTGGCTTAGGTACCGACATTCTCACTGGCATCGAACGGGTGACACTAACTGGTGGTATTGGTGACAATATCTTGGATGCTTCAGCGTTTACTCTGGGTAGTGTCTATCTTTATGGCGGTGCTGGTAATGACACCATCAATGGTGGTGCTGCCAACGATTACCTTTTAGGGCAGGATGGTAATGATTACCTCAACGGTGGTGCTAGCAATGACTATATATATGGGGGTAATGGAAATGATACTCTCGATGGTAGTGGTGGCAATGACTACCTCTACGGAGAAAATGGTAATGATAACCTTTCCGGTGGTGCTGGTAATGATAACCTTTCCGGTGGTGCTGGTGATGATATCTTCGATGGTGGCGACGGCATTGATGCTTTAAGCGAATCCAGTGATGTCAACTTTACATTATCTAACACGCAACTTGCTGGATTGGGTAGCGATATTCTCACTAGCATCGAACGGGTAACGCTGACAGGTGGTATTTCTGATAATATCTTGGATGCTTCAGCGTTTAGTCTGGGTAACGTCTATCTTTATGGCGGTGCTGGTAATGATACCATTAATGGTGGTGCTAGCAATGACTACCTTTATGGGCAGGATGGTAGCGATCGCTTGATTGGTGGTGCTGGCAATGATTACCTTTATGGGGGTAATGGTGATGACTTACTCAATGGTGGTGCTGGCAATGACTACCTCAACGGTCAAGCCGGTGCAGATATCTTTGTTCTCGCTTCAGGCAATGGTACTGATACGATCTATAGCTTTGAAGATGGCATTGATAAACTAGGTTTATCTGGTGGTTTGACTTATGGGGCTTTGACAATCTCTGCAAGTGGCAGTAATACTTCTATTCGTATTACCTCCACAAATGAGCTACTAGTTACTTTAAGTGCCATCAATCCTAGCTTGATAGGCGAGAATGATTTCATTTCTTATGATGGTTAACGCAAGTTAGGAGTTAGGAGTTATATCAAGTCCGCTTAATTACCCATAATAAAACACCCCACCCGCCTTACGGCACACCCCCCTCTGTCCCCCCTTGGTAAGGGGGGACAGAGGGGGGTAGGAGGGTTGGGGAGGGGTAACGCAAGAATTATGGGCAATTTACCGGACATCATATTAGGGGTAAAGAATTATTTTACTTGTCCCCTATCTCCTCTTCTCCCCCGTACCCCATTCAACACTTCGCCAAACGCAGATTTGTTATTTGACTGTGCAGCTGAGTGATGAAAAACAGCTTCTCATAATTAAACAACAACAAAATTACTTGCCGTCAGTGAAAGTCCAGCATCTAGCTGTGCAAATTGTACCTGACTAAACCCACCACCAGTGCCATCTAAGTCAAAGTACAATGCACCTGTATTGCCATCATAGATAAATCGTTGGTCGCTATTGATTGCAGATACTCCCAGGTTAAATTGACTAGCTAAAAGTGAACCTGTTGATAAACCACCACCAAAACCATCAGCCGATACTTGAATCAGATCATAAGCAGTACTGAAGTCATCAAGGCTATCAATACCTTGGTTGTAACTGTTGAAACCAAAGCGATCGATGTCATCACCACCAATTAGGATATCATCGCCAGCACCACCAATGAGGGTGTCATCGCCATTGCCACCATTGAGGGTATTATTGCCTAAAGCGCCAGTAGCAAACAGATAATCATTGCCATCGCCGCCCAACAGCAGGTTATCGCCAAGTGAAATGCTAACATTCAAGTAATCATCACCAGCGCCACCATCCAAAGTATTATTGCCTGACGTGGAGACATCCACAGTTACATAATATTCGTTGTAGTACTCGTCGTAGTAGCTGTAACTGTAGCTGGTGTTGCCAGAGGCAGAAAGAGAATCATTGCCATCGCCGCCAGAGAGTAAATTATTACCCCTTGAATAATTAGCACTCAATGAATCATTACCAGCGTCACCAACTAGGGTGTTATCGCCATTTGAAAGGCTAACATTCAACTGATCATTACCAGCGCCACCATCAAGGGTGTTATTGCCTGACGTGGAGAGATAAACAATCTCATAAGGAGAATAGACCATAAAAGTCTGAACGTACTCTTCACCAGAAGCAGACAGATAATCATTGCCATCGCCCCCAGATAGCAAATTATCGCCTGTTGAAATGTCAGCATACAAACTATCGTCACCAATGCCACCGTCGAGGGTGTTATTGCCAGTGTAGTTTGAGTAATAACGATCATCGCTGAAGTAGGGGTCTTGGGAGTAGTAATAGCCAGAGGCAGAGAGATAATCATTGCCATCTTCCCCAGACAGTAAATTATTGCCTCTTGAATTGTTAGCACTTAAGGAATCATTACCAGTGCCACCATTAAGGGTGCTGCTACCTGAAAAGTTAGCACTCAACAAATCGTCACTAGCGCCACCGTTGAGGGTGTTATTGCCACCTGAATTGTTAGCATACAAGTGATCGTCACCATCGCCACCATCAAGTAGGTTATTGCCTCTTGAAAAGGTAACATTCAACTGATCGTTACCAGCGCCACCATCTAAGGTATTATTACCTGTCCCAGCTTGAAAAGTGTCATAAGTACTGTAATCGCTGTAAATCTGGACTCTGGAGGAAGAGGCGGAAAGAATATCATTGCCATCGCCCCCATCGAGTAGATTATCGCCTGTTGATCCGTCAGCATACAAGCCATCGTCACCAGCGCCACCAATGAGTGTGTTATTGCCAGAGGCGGCATAGCCCGCTACATAAGAGTAATAGTCCGTTAGATAGCTTGTGAAGTTGCCAGAGGCAGAAAGATAATCATTGCCATCGCCTCCATCAAGTAGATTATCGCCTGTTGAAATGTCAGCATACAAGCGATCGTCACCAGCACCACCGTTGAGGGTGTTATAACCTGATGAGGTGTAGACGCTAATGGTTACTAGCTCGGCGTACTCTATGTCTTGGAACCAGTCGCCAGAGGTAGAGAGAGTATCATTGCCATCGCCGCCATCAAGCAGATTATTGCCTGTTGAATAGTCAACATTTAATGAATCATCACCAGCGCCACCAATAAGTGTATTATCACCTGGCGAGGCATGAACATAGTTAAAATAGTGATATTCGGATATAACTAAGAAGTAGCCAGAGGCAGAGAGATAATCATTGCCATCGCCTCCATTGAGCAAGTTATCACCTGTTGAATAGTCAGCATACAAGGAATCATCACCAGTGCCACCAATAAGTGTGTTATTACCAGAGGCAACATAGTTATAAGTATAGAGGTTTCCGTTGTCGTAATCGTATTCGTAGTAGTATTTACCAGATACAGTGATATTATCATTGTAGGCTGTACCTGTGACTTCTAATCTTTCGATATTCTGGTAGCTAACTTGATAGGTGGCTGAGGTAATGGAGCCAAAGTTAGCAGCATTGTAAGTTGAAGTGATTGCCTCACTAGCATTGCTGTAATCAACATTCAAGTAATCGTCACCTGTGCCGCCATCCACTGTTTGAGTTACTAAAGAAGCGGGGGCAGTAGATAGAGCGCTGGTATAAATACTGTCATTGCCATCGCCGCCATCCAAGAGGTTATTACCGATTACATATCTGCTACTCAATGAATCGTTACCTGTTCCACCGTTAAGGCTGTTATTCCCTGCTGAATAGTCAACATTCAACGAATCGTCACCAGCGCCACCAAGTAGCGTGTTATTGCCAGAAGGGGCATAGCCTAAATAAATATCACTCTGGGTAACTTCGCTGTAGTAGAAAGAGTAATAGCCAGAGGCAGAAAGATAATCATTGCCATCGCCACCATCTAGTAGATTGTCACCTGTTGAATTGTCAACATTCAACGAATCGTTACCAGCGCCACCAACTAGTGTGTTATTGCCAGAAGCGGCAAAGCTGACATAGGTATCACTCTGGAGATAGTAATCGTAGTAGTATCTGAAATACCCAGAGGCAGAGAGATAATCATTACCATCACCACCATCAAGCAGATTATCACCTGTTGAATAGTCAATATACAATCTATCGTTACCAGTACCACCAAGTAGTGTGTTATTGCCAGAAGCAGCATAGCCGATATAGCCATAGCCGACAAAAGATGTAACATAGAAGCCAGAGGCGGAGAGATAATCATTGCCATCATCTCCATTAAGCAAGTTATCACCTCTTGAATAGTCAACATACAATCTATCGTCACCAGCGCCACCACTGAGTGTGTTATCACCAGAGGTGGCATTAACACCATAGCCTTCATTCAAAATACTAGAGGCTGAGAGATAATCATTACCATCGCCGCCATCAAGCAGATTATCGCCTATTGAATAATCAGCCCGCAACCCGTCATTACCAGCGCCACCAAGTAGCGTGTTATTGCCAGAGGATATAAGATCAATGGAAAATGCATAATAGCTAGAGACAGAGAGATAATCATTACCATCGCCGCCATCAAGCAGATTATCGCCTGTTGAACTATCAGCATCAAGTTGATCGTTCCCTGTTCCCCCTTTGAGTGTGTTATTACCACTGTAATAGGTAGAATAAAGAGTGTCATTTCCTGAACCGCCATCAAGAAGATTGTTTCCAGAAGAAATAGAAACATCTAAGTAGTCATCGCCAGCACCACCAAGTAGTGTGTTATTACCAGAGGTGGCATTAACAGGATAGTTGTCATACAAAAAACCAGAGGCAGAAAGATAATCATTGCCATCGCCCCCATCTAGCAGATTATCCCCACCTGAAACGTCAACAGACAAGCGATCGTCACCAGCGCCACCATCAAGCAGATTCTTGCCATATGAAGATGCAACAATCAAGGAATCGTCACCAGCACCACCGCAGAGACTGTTATTTCCTTGGCTATCTTGGAGATAATCATTGCCATCGCCACCGTCAAGCTTGTCGTTTCCTGCACCTCCATAGATTGTGTCATTTCCAGCAAAACCTCTGATGCTGTCATTGCCATCTCCACCAGAAAGAATATTACTGCCAGAATTACCTATAATCCAGTTATTCAGTGCATTGCCGTTGCCGAAAATGGCTGTTGTGCCTGTGAGGGTGAGGTTTTCTGTGTAAGCACCTAACGTCCAGTCAACAGAAGATTTGACTGTATCATTACCGCCTGCATTACCACCCGAACCATTATCTTCACTGACAATATCTCCACTGCTATCAACGATGTAAGTATCGTTACCTGATCCACCTTGCAAGGTATCATTGCCAGTGCCACCATCTAATGTGTCGTTTCCACTATCTCCAGAAATAAAGTCATTACCCCCTTTGCCTTTGATGTTGTCACTATAAATAGTGCCAATCAAGTTTTCTGGTTGATCAATACCAATGATAGTCGCCATATTTTTCTCCCATTTAATTTTGGAAAAGTTCGTTTTTTCAGCCTTTACCTCTCTGGTTTATCTATATCAATTCAGAGGCATGGACTCAGATGGAAAGGCTAAAAGTTGAATAGTTGATTATTAGCTTTCAGCCATTACTCGCTCATTTGTGTTACAACATTGGTTATTTTTAACCCTCGCAAAGTGCAATCTACATGGAACTGAAGTTTTTTTCCAGATTATTTGCGATACTAATATTCATACCAGTTTTATACCTAAAAATAATATTTGTGCAAAATCAAAAAAGTAGTAAGCATTACTAATGTTTGATATTACCAGTAATAAAAGATTTATGATAGTGGTTAAAATTTAACAAAATATAAACCATTTAACTGAATATTTGCTCTTTGATTACTGAGCCTTGATTCCAGGGTTTATGACCATCTTATAGTTCATATTTATATTTCACAAAAGAGAAATATACGTTTACATTTCCTACTATTTTCATTGGCAGTGGCGGGAAAAATCGTCTCTTGCAGACGAAGACGGCTGTTGGTCTACTTGGGGAGCTACCCCCGTAGTGAGACAGCGCAGTGAGATAGTGCCACAGAGGATCACCTATTCCCGCAAGGAGGCTCCCACTGAACCTGTACCCAGGTCAGTGGTGAGACGGCAGTTGCTACAAGTCGGGAAACCCGCCCAACGCACTGCCTCAGGAATTGTGGGTTAAAAACGAAACGTTCCCCGACCAATAGCAACCGCAGGTTGTTGAGGCAGAGGAAACAGTTGAGTTTTTAGCAAATAAACCTTTGATACAACACGACTATTTTGATGTATTGTATTCATAGGTGATTAGGTAGCGCGTCATGGAACAAGTATTGACGCTGGTTTGCAAACTCAACCCCTCTCAAAAGCAGGCAGAAGAAATCGAACTGGTACTGAAAGCTTGGAGTAATGCGTGTAACTACGCTAATGAAAAAGTTAAGCCCCAGATAACCAGTAAGATGACTATTCAAAATCTGGTTTATAACGAGATTCGTGCTTTGTTTGGATTGAGTGCAAATCTAGCTGTTCGCGCTTGTGCCAGGGTTGGGGCTAATCGCAAAACTGCCAAACAAAAAGACAAGCAAGTTTTAACATTCAAGCCAACATCGGCTGATTATGATGCTAGGATTTTCTCATTTAGAGAAAAAGACTGGACTGTTAGTTTGACTTTAATGAACGGCAGGGAACATATCAAAATTGATACTGGCAATTATCAAAGAGGTAAATTAAAAGGCAGAAAACCAACATCAGCGCAGTTATGTAAACATCGTGATGGTAACTACTACATCCACATTCAAATTAAAGACAAAACACCAGAACCAATTAAATCAAGTAATGTAATTGGCGTTGATTTTGGTAGTCGCGATATTGCTGTAACTAGCAACAGTGCTCAATGGGATGGAAAGCAAATCAACGATGTTAGAGACAAATTTTCCAGAGTGAGAGCATCTCTCCAGAAAAAAGCCACCAAAGGCACAAGGTCTACTCGCCGCAGGGCAAGGCAGATTTTGAAACGGCTGTCGGGCAAGGAGAGAAGATACCAGCAATGGCTAAACCACAACATTAGCAAGTCTATAATTCAGGACGCATTAAAAAATAATGCAGCAGTGGCAATCGAAGACTTAACAGGCATTCGTGAAAGAACCAACCAAAAACCAACAAGTAAAACAGAACGTAGACGTTCTAACTCTTGGTCTTTCTATCAGTTAAGGTCTTTTTTGGAATACAAAGGCATCCAATTTGGAGTAGAAATAATTGCTGTTCCTCCAGCTTGGACAAGTCAAACTTGCCATCAATGCCTACATATTGGACTGCGTTCTCACAAGCTTTTCAAATGTACTAATGAGGCTTGTTCTTGGAGTGGTGACGCTGATTTAAACGCAGCAAAGAATATTGCTGCTATTGGGGCGAATCTTGTGAGCCACTCCGTTGCGGGGGTTCCTCCCGTTGAAGGAAGTGGCGAACCCGCAAGGGTAAACTCGCCCAGAGGCTCGAACTGTTTATGCTGTGAACTCAGCGTGAATAGTTCAGGGCTACTAAAAGCCCACACTGTACCCGAAGCGGGTACAGTGTGGGTAGTTTACAAAGAGTAGCATCTCATGGCACTTGACAGCAGTCCGACGCCACTTGCGCTTTGTTTGTCGGCATAGCCAAACGCCAGACCGACAACGGAGGTGAGGCTCCTGGGTCGCTAACGACAAAAACCGCTCCTGTTGGGGGCTACCTCACCGCGCTACCTGACCACACGGTCGCCTCCCCGTTGTAGCAATTGGCTCCCTCATGCCCAAAAACTTATTAATTTTCTTTGTATAAATATTTTTTTAGATGTATATTATTAATAAATAGTCTCAAATACGTAAATCTACTTATATATAATTTTTATTAATGTGGAGCAACTTCTGGAAGCAGTAGAAAAAATTCTGCAAGATAGACCTTTCGGATACATTCAGCGGTTTGTGCTGCACCAATCTTGGTTAGGCAAAACTTATGGTGAGATGGCGAATGGTTCAGGATACCGTAGTGAATATATCAAGGAAGTTGGCTCTCAGTTGTGGCACGACTTGTCCGAAGTACTAGGACAAAGAGTCACTAAAAAGAACCTGCATTTAGTTTTGGGCAAATATCACCAAGATAGTACAGAGCTACATTCACATCAGCCTCAAGAGGAATTTATAACAGAATATAGAACAGAAAAAGTTTTTTTAGACTCATTCTTAACTAACAAAATGGACTTTCCCAACGGCCCTGTGCCCCTGGATTCTCCTTTTTACATCAATCGTCCTCCCCTGGAACAACTGATTTTTAATGAAATTATGCAACCTGGTTGCTTGCTGCGAATTAAAGCACCCAGGAAAATGGGGAAAAGTTCACTGCTCAACCGCATGATTGCTCACGCTAAAAAGCAGGGTTGTCAAATTGTCTATTTAGACTTTCAAGAAGCTGATGAAGACATTTTTGGTTCGCTAGATAAATTTCTGCGTTGGTTCTGCGTTAATGTCGCTAGGCAGTTGAACCTTGTACCAAGTCTCGATGATTTTTGGGATGCAGAGATGGGCAGCAAGGTGAGCTGCAAAATCTACTTTGAGGGTTACTTACTGCAATACGTAGAAAATAACCCCATAGTATTGGCTTTAAATGAAGTCAATCGCATTTTTGAACATCCCAACATTGCTCAAGACTTCTTGCCAATGCTACGATTTTGGCACGAACAAGCAAAGCAGGATCAGACTTGGCAAAAACTGCGAATTGTGGTAGTTCACACAACAGAAATTTATATTCCCCTCCAGCTCAATCAATCTCCATTCAACGTGGGGGTGACAGTTTCACTGCCTCCGTTTACCTTAGAACAAGTACAGAGTTTGGCGCAGCGCTACGGACTAGACTGGGCAGCAAACACAGAAAAAGCCAAAGGTCTAGCATCCTTGCAAGCAATGATTGGAGGGCATCCTTATTTGGTGAACTTAGCTCTTTATCATCTGCGTCAAGGGAAAATGACGCTGGAGGAGTTATTACAGACAGCATCGACACCGACAGGAATCTACAGTCAGCATTTGCGAGAACTGTTGACGCTACTGCAAAAAGAACCACAATTAATGTCAGCTATGCAGCAGGTGGTGTTGGTTAATGAAACAGTAGAACTAGATGCGATCGCTGGCTATAAGCTTGAAAGTATGGGTTTAGTACAACTAGATGGCAATCAAGCCCGCGTCAGCTGCGAGTTATATCGCTTTTATTTTCATCAACAATTGGTAAAGCAAAATACTGGTAACGCTTTTGGGACTACGGTTGCACACCAACCACAAAAATACTCACTTGTCAATACAACTGATACACTGCCTCAGTTCATCAATTTACAATACTTCAAACAATACCTAGAAATGGAGTGGCCGCAGTGGAAAACATTGGCTGTCCCCCTATCTCTAATTGTGTGTGAAATTGACTACTTTCAGTTGTACAGTGAAACTCATGGGTATTTAGCTGCAAAAAATAACTTGCAGCGCATTGCCAGTACTATCCGCAACTGCCTGAAACATCAGGCTACTCTCATAGCACACTATGAACAGACAAAGTTTGCTGCTATCTTGCCACAAGCAAACGCTGATATTGCCATTGGAATTGCAGAAAACATTCGCCAGAGCGTAAAAGCATTAGCGATCGCTCACGCTAATTCTCAACTTGATCCGCTTCCTACTCCCATTTTCAGTGTTAGTTTAGGAATTGCAAGTGTAAAACCTAGCTATGAAAATTCACCAAGTATGTTGATTGCTGCTGCTGAAGAAGCACTTGTGCAATCGAAAAAAAAGGAGTAGAAATACTTCTTAATCAAATAAGGGACTTTGATTCTAAAAAATATTCCATCGTGCCCACAAGCTCTTAAAGGCAGAGGAGGAAGAATTATATAATTGTCTTTCCTCTCAAAAGAGAATAATTTAATTTTTGGAAGTTCCTAAACAAGACAAACATTCTTCTTTGCTGCACTTTGTATTTGTCAGTTGCTCATGGGGTTTCCCCATGAGCAACTGGTGTCTGCCTATACTGATTTGAAGCTACTGCCTTCCTCAAGAAAAGAAAGAAAAGTTTTCATGAAGCCTGGGAAACTTTTAGATAAAAAGCCATATTTTTAGAAATAATTGAGTAGGTGGATATAATGAAATGGAAAATACCAGCTATAGTAATCCACTGTATTTGCCCTGTTTTACCTGCTGCTTTCTACTTTCTACTTACCAAATAAATTCTAAATAAATGAACAATTATCGTTACCAAGTTGGCGGCACACTAACTACTGATGCTCCTAGTTACATTGAACGTCAGGCGGATGTGGATCTCTACAAAGCTTTGAAGCAGGGAGAGTTTTGCTATGTCCTGAGTTGTAGGCAAATGGGCAAATCTTCACTGTTAGTAAAAACCAAGCATCGCTTACAACAAGAGGGTTTTAAATGTGCCACTATCGATATGACTAATATCGGTTCTGAAAATATAACTCCACAGCAGTGGTACAAGGGAGTTGTGGGTGATTTATGGTTGGGTTTGAAGCTGGTAGGAAAGTTGAATTTAAAAGCCTGGTGGCAAGAACACAATGATATCTCTTTACTGCAAAAACTCAGCCGATTTATTTCGGAAATTCTGTTAAATCAATATCCTAACGAAAGACTGTTTATTTTTATTGATGAAATTGATAGTATTAAGAGTCTTGATTTTTCTGTCGATGACTTTTTTAGCTTGATTCGTTTTTGCTACAATCAACGAGCGATCGCTCCTGAATATGAGCGGATTACGTTTGCTGTTTTTGGGGTCGCTACACCCAGAGATTTAATTCAACATCAAAATCATACTACTCCCTTTAATATTGGTAAAGCCATACAAATAGATGGCTTCAGCTTTGAAGAAGCCCAACCCCTAGCTCAGGGATTGGAAATAACCGGTATTAATTCTCAAAGAGTTCTCAAAGAAATCTTAGCTTGGACAGGAGGGCAACCTTTTCTAACCCAAAAACTGTGTCGGCTGTTTGTCAGTTTATCTCAGGATGATATGGGTAAAAAACTAAAAGTTCTTCCTGGCACAGAAACATTCTGGGTAGAAAGCGTCGTGCGCTCACATATTATTGATAGATGGGAATCACAAGATGAACCAGAGCATTTGCGGACAATTCGCGATCGCATCCTCAGAAATGAAAATTCTGCCGGGAGATTGCTAGGAATTTATCAGCATATCTTACAAGGCATTGAAGTACCAATTGATGACAGTACTGAACAAGTAGAACTGTTGCTGTCTGGTTTGGTATCTAAAAAGCAAGGTTTTCTCAGAGTTAAGAATACCATTTATCAAGAAGTTTTCAACATTGAATGGGTGGAAAAACAATTAGCTTATTTGCGTCCCTATTCCGAAGCCCTCAATGCCTGGATAGCCTCAAAGCAAGAAGACAAATCCCGCCTATTGCGTGGACAAGCCTTGATTGATGCCCAAACATGGACACAAGGCAAAAGCTTGAGTAACTTAGATTATCGATTTTTAGCTGCTAGTGAAGAATTAGATCGTAAGGAAGTGCAACAGGCATTGGAGGCAGAACGTGCCAAAGAAGTTGAAGCACGATTAAGAGAACAACAAAAAAGGCAAGCTCAACAGCGAAAGTCTACCAAAGTTGTGACATTTTTGTTGCTGGGTATGACTATTAAGTTTATGATTTCTGTCGTCTGGGGAGTATCCCTTGTCAAGAAAATTGAAGTTTTGGAATCACAGCTTAATCAACAACAGACAAACTTTCAGCAAAAAATTGGGAATAGGTAATAGGGAATTGGGCATGGGGAATTGATGACTGATGACTATATATCAGGAAAATAACAACTGACAACTAACAACTGACAACTGACAACTTACCATTGTGAAAAAGGATGTTTCACTAGATTGCTGTTGAAATATTTGGGGTCATCGGAAACTTCTTTGTCTATCCAGTCTGGCAGTTCAATATGTTGTTTTTCATCGGTGAGTTCGACTTCTGCCAATATCAGCCCTTTATTAACACCATCAAACTCGTCTATTTCCCAAATCAAATTATCCCACTCTACTTTGTACCTGATTTTTTCTATTAAAGGGCGATCGCACAATGTATCTAGCATTTCTTGAGCGTCTTCAATAGGAATAGTGTACTCAAACTCGGCTCTAGAATATTTCACACTAGGGCCTTTAATCGTTAAATAACCTTGGTTGCCTACTATGCGGACACGTACAGTAGCTGTTTTTTGTGTAGCAATATATCCCTGACGATACACAGTACCTGCCGCTAGTTTTCTCCAACTATCTCCTTTAACTAAAAATTTACGCTCTATTTCTGTCGCCATTTGAGGCTCCGTTATTGTTCTGGTGGGTGGAGAATAATTAACTGGATTCTAGCCTTAAAAAGCGTACCATTTTGTTAGCCAGGTTATCAACATCACGAAATGTAGCCGATGCCAAACCTCGCTAGATAGATAAGTGGAATTAAGCAAAATCTATCCTAGTATTCTTGTTAACTGAACCATATTAGCTTTGGGAATTGCGATCGCTCTGGCTTTATGTAGCAATAAACTAGCTGATTGCTTTACAGTAATTACCCTGAGATTATATAACGCTCCCACTTTTCCCACTTTTCCCACTTTTCTTACTTTTTGACCAGAAAAGACTAATTAATGTAACCAACTTTTCCCACTTTCGACTAAACTAATTAAAGAAATTAGCGGTTACCTTTGTATAACTTAAGTAAGTTTTGTTAAAAGCATACTTTAGCAGCTCTGTTGTCTTACCCACCTCCCCTAACTGATGTTGCCCTCTTTCTCGGCTATGCCTACCTAAAAGGCAATCCTTGCTCAATTCAAGAATTTGATGGTAACGCTGCTTACTAATCGCAAGACTAAGTAAACAGAGTTTTATCTGTCTACAAAATTACGTACCACTGCCACAGCAGTTTTTGCGAAAATTACTAACTATTGGCAATGAAAGCAAGTTTTCTACCAAGACTTTTTACACTCTGTTTCACCATAGAGTTGTTACTTAGCTTGAGCTTAGCTGCTCAAGCTAAGTCAGAATTCACAAGCACAAGTGCTATTTCCTCAAAACGCCTTGTTTTTCTGGATAGTTTTAACCCACCAGACACAGACCAACCAAAAGATAGCTCCGGTGCAGGTTCTCGCAGTAGAGTTAAATTTTATTAATCAGAAAAACTGATGACTGATGACTGTCAGCAGAGCGTTTCATCATAAAAGTTAATGATATCAAGTTCGGCTAATTACTTACGATATAGTTGGTTTGCCTGGTAATGGGTGATGGGTAATGGGTACTGGGGAATGGGTAATGGGTGATGGGCCAGATGTAATGACTAATAGTAAAATCCAATTCCCCTTCGGGTTCGCCAGTCGCTCATGGGGGAGACCCCCAAGACCGCGCTGGCTCACCAATTCCCAATTCCCCTTCGGGTTCGCCAGTCGCTCATGGGGGAGACCCCCAAGACCGCGCTGGCTCACCAATTCCCAATTCCCCTTCGGGTTCGCCAGTCGCTCATGGGGGAGACCCCCAAGACCGCGCTGGCTCACCAATTCCCAATTCCCAATTCCCAATTCCCAATTACGAATTAGTATGAGAAACTATCTGCTCAATTAAAGCTTGATTTTCTGGACTTTCTGCTTGCTTGAGATATTCGATCGCTATTTGTCCAGCAGCAGGTTGATCTTTGCTAATTGCAACTAACAACTCTACAGTCTGACAAAGCTGAATTTTTTCTAACTGCTTATTGGTAATCATTGGCAGAGTCATGGCAGCAAGCACTAGCCCAATCATTGGTGGGACAGTGGGAATCCACCAACCGTTTAAAAAGGCAAGGTAGGCAATTGCAATCATTTCTCCAGAGGCGATGATCACGGCAGCGATTACTGCTCTATGTGACTTGACTCGCCAACTTAAAGCTCCTCCCACCCCTGACCATAGCAAAATCCACAGCCACTCGAATTCTTCCGGCCAAACTCGTAGTGTAGAATGTCCTTCTAGGGCAGCATTTAAAATCTGACTGGTGATATTTGCATGGATGATCACACCTGCCATTTGTTGGGGAGGGCCAAAAATGCGGTTACTATAGGGTGTTTGAAACATATCGTTGACGCTTTCAGCTGTTGAACCAATTAAGACAATGCGATCGCGTAACTTTTCTGGTGGAATCTTTTTGCTTAACAAATCTGCAATGGAGAAGTTCTCAAATTGCGCTTGAGTGCCATAAAAGTTAAGCAAAATTTGATAGCCCCCTGTATCAGCCCGCACATAGCCGCCGTCATTGGCTTGAAAAGGAACAAATACTGCTTTCCCCAACTGGATGTAATTGGTATTGTTCGGCAGGGATTTCGGGGTTATATTAGTAGCTTCTAAGTAATGTAGCGCCAGTCGCAAGCCGAGATTCAGACGTAATTCGCCGTTTGCCAATCGAATTGAAAGTAAGGCGCGGCGAATCTTGCCATCCCCATCTAAAATCTGATCGGCAAGACCCACTTGGCCCTTTTGAGCTAAAACTGGCGGTGCATAAACTTGGCTACCTACTGCCTTTTCAATGCCAATCAAATTGGGAGTAGTGTTAAACTGTTTGACTAATTCTTGATAACCTGGTTCTACAGGCATATCTCGATACAAGTCTAACCCAATTGCTTTTGGGTTGTAGCTTTTTAAAGTCTCGATGGTTCGAGCCAACACCCGATCTGACAGTGGGTACTGACCAATTTTTTGAATATCTGACTCATCAATTTTAATGATCGTAATCCTTTGGTCAATTTTGGCACTTGGACGTGCCTGAAACAAGCTATCTAATATGGCCCACTCCATACCTTGTAGTATTCCACTAAAACGCATTAGCAGCACTAAACTGGTAACTCCCCCGGCAAGACTTGCAATCCAGCCTTTGCCCAAACGTAATTTTTGAGCGTTACGTTTAGCAGTTCTGCGTGCGTCTGCCAAGATTTGATTGGCTTGTTTAGCAGCAAAGATGGCAAATTCTGCTTTTTCGCGTTCAATTTGTCTTGCCTGTTTTTCTGCTGCTAAATCAAGTTCAATTTGCAGTTTTGCTAGTTCCTGACTCGCAGCTAAAAATCGATAATCTGAGTCACTGAGTCTTTTATTTTTTGACCAATTCAGTGCTGACTGCAATTTTGTTCCGGTCAGCAGTTGTGACTGATCTTGCTCTTTTGATTCTATCCAAGCGTTCAAGCGTTTGGCGTAGGGACGCAGATTATCAATTTGTTTGGCAATCCATTCTGAGTTAAAGACAGCTTGATATATTGGATTTTTTACTTTTAAATATCCGTGCTGATTGACTACCAAACCTGACAGCAGTAGTTCAATTTGTTCTCGACTGTCATCGGTTGCTACGTCCACTCCTGCGAGGATTTGCTGGTATGTTCCTAAGATGCGTCCTGCAAGTACCTCGTTACTCAGCAGGCGATCGCGAATTGTCCGCAAATGCTCTGGTTCATCCTGGGATGCCCATTTTTCAATGATGCAAGACTTCACAATACTTTCTATCCAGAAAGCCTCAGTACCAGGAGGAATTGTCAATTGTCTACTGACTGTATTGTGACTAGAATTTACTACCAACTGACAAAGTTTTTGCGTCAGAAATGGCTGTCCGCCTGTCCATGCTAAGATTTCTTTGAGAATTGTCTGAGCATTACTGTCTTCAAATGTTAATCCCTGAGCTAATGGCTGAACTTCATCTAAAGTGAAACCATGCAGTTCTATTGCTTGACCGATATTAAATGGGGTGCGCTGGGGATTTTGAATTAATTCTGATGGTGTTGTGACTCCAAACAGCACAAATGTAATGCGGTTATATTCTGGATCAATTGCTCTTTGGTTATAGCAAAACCGAATGAAAGCGAAAAAATCATCAACTGCAAAATCTAAGCTTTTAATACTATCAACTTCATCAATGAATATAAAAATCTTTTTATCAGGAAATTGGCTCAGCAGGACTTGGGAAATAAACTTATTTAATCTTTGAGGTAAAGGGATATCTTCTTGCTCTTGCCACCAGGCTTTTAAGTTCAGCTTTCCTAACAATTTAAAACCTAACCATAACTCACCAATCACTCCCTTGTACCACTGCTGTGGAGTAATATTCTCACAGCCAATATTACTCATATCCACAGTTGTACATTTAAACCCTTCTTGTTGTAGACGATGGCGAGTCCTGACTAGCAGCGAGGACTTACCCATTTGCCGCGAGTTGAGAACATAACAAAATTCACCAGCTTGCAGCGCTTCATATAGTTGCGCGTCAGCCTGTCGTTCTACATAGCTAGGAGCATCAATAGTTAAACTACCACCAACTTGATATTTATATGGAATCATTTGACAATCTAGAGATACAGTAAAATGGCCGCACTTGGTATTAATTTGTATAAATACTTATTAGTTAAAGATTATACTCATTATCTTATCGCAATTACTACTTATTTTGGCAAGCTAATTCGTACTCTGTATTTAGATATGAATCTGCATAATTATATTTAAGTGTAAAATGTGCAGTTAAAGTAACAAATAATATACGAATTAACCGAGAGTATACGTCGAATTAATTAGGCTTTGCAGATGCCTAGTTCAGGAAATGAAACTTTTCGCTACTAATTGATTTAAGATGCTACTAACTAGATAGTTACCCTCGAAGGTACTTGACTGCTGACCGATAACAGTCATCAGCCAAAACGATTATCTATGCAGATTTGATATGAAAAACCTTATAGATATTTATAGTATTTCTGACTTTTCTTACTTTTCCTACCTTTGAATAAAAAATTATGATTAACCCTACTTTTATGACATTTATTTTATTTATTGATTTGCCAGTGAATCGCTACTTTGTCAAGTCTAAATTTCAAAAATCAGCCTTTTAGCACTTGCTTTTGTTGAAAATTTATTTTAAATACATAAAAGATTGCACATTTTGAAAAACTGTCTTCTGTAATTTTTGTAAAAAATTTTGCACAGACACATTAATCAAAGGAGAAACAATGGCTGGATGCGAAGCTTATCATAAATGTTTTAAGTTTCAAACTGGCAACACTAAAGCTTGGACAGAAAGTGCTGGTTGTAACTTCAGCCAAGCCAGTGGCGAGCGAGTCTACAAACAGCGTATTACCTTCCCTGAAAAATTTACGGAGTCTGTCCCGACAGTAACCGTTTCCCTAGCAGGTGACTACGGACTTCATCAGCGTATAAAACCTCAAGTGAACAACGTTGATAGCAGTGGGTTTGATTTAGAGTACGTTACTAGTTCTGATACCAAAGTATGTGGAGTCTTCGTTTCTTGGATAGCTATAGAGCGTACCAACTTGTCTAACAAAAATGTTGTTTTAAACCAAATTAATCAAATATATACCTACGTACACTCTTGGTGTAACAACAATTAAGAGAATGTTTCAAAGTTATTTTGAATACTCAAATCCTGACTTAAGGGAAGTGGGAAACTTGGGGCCCTACGATCGCTTTCTAGGAGTAACAGCCGTCTTGGGGAAACCCCAACACGGTGTAACCTCAGCAAAACCAACGAAAAATTTCTTCCCCTGCTCCCCTGTTCAACAGCTCTCCTGCCCAATTGAGTCATTCGCGCTTTAAACTAATTATTGACCTCACCGCTTCTGTGATACTGTCCATGCAACTACTTCAAACTACCGACAAAGATTTTTCTGCCAGATTCAAAACCCTTGTTAGCGATCGCCGGGAAGCCACAGTTGATGTCAGTGGGACAGTACGCGAGATTCTTTTTGATGTCAAGGTGCGTGGAGATGCCGCAGTCAAGGAGTATACTAGCCGTTTTGACCATTACAATCCAGAGTCTTTGCATCTGAGCGCCAGCTTGATTGCCGAACAAGCAGCACAATGTCCGGCCGATGTCAAGGCAGCTCTAGAACTAGCTGCCCAAAGAATTACAGCTTTTCATCAAAAACAACTACCGCAAGATATTGGCTATACCGATACAGTCGGGGTAAAGCTGGGATTGAATTGGGTAGCCTTGTCTCAAGTGGGAATTTATGTACCTGGAGGACGGGCCAGCTATCCTAGTTCTTTGTTGATGAACGCCCTACCCGCCAAAATTGCAGGTGTAGAACGCATTGTCATGACAGTACCAATGCCTGGCGGTGAACTTAATCCCGTGGTGCTGGCTGCTGCCCAAATTGCTGGTGTTACAGAAATATACAGCATTGGTGGAGCGCAAGCGATCGCTGCATTAGCCTATGGTACAGAAAGCATTGCCCCTGTAGATAAAATTGTTGGCCCTGGTAATGCTTATGTTGCTGAAGCTAAACGTCAAGTATTTGGTACAGTTGGTATTGATAGTATCGCCGGGCCTTCAGAAATTCTCGTAGTAGCTGACAGTCACAATAACCCAGACTGGATAGCCTGGGATTTATTATCGCAAGCAGAACACGATCCTAGCGCCCAATCAATTTTGATTACTGATTCCGAACCTTTCGCACAGCAGGTAATAACAGCAGTCGAGCAAATTCTCACCACTCTACCCACCAAACAAGTCGCCGCTGCCAGTTGGCAAAACCATGCAGCCGTGATTATTGTCAGCGATGTAGCACAAAGTATACCACTACTCAATCAACTAGCTCCAGAACATGTAGAACTGTGCGTAGATAACCCACAACTGCTTGCCAATCAAATTAAGTGTGCTGGTAGTCTGTTTTTGGGACGCCATACCCCAGAAGCCATTGGCGATTATTTAGGAGGCCCCAACCATGTGCTACCTACTGCGCGTTCTGCCCGCTTTGCCTCTGGCTTGAGTGTCTACGACTTTCTCAAGCGGATAACTTATTTAGAATGCAATCAACAAGCGTTGCAGACAATCGGTGAAGCAGCCGTGACGCTAGCACAAGCAGAAGGTTTACCCGCCCATGCCGGTAGTGTATCTGTGCGTTTGCAATAGGAGAAGGGGAAGGTTGAGGGGGAAGGGGAAAGTTGAAACCAAGGTTTTGGCAAGTAAATATTGGCAAGTAGATAAAAGTTTAAGATTGCAACCGAACAATTACTTTTTTCCTTTCCCCTTCTTTTGCTTTGAACAATTACTTCTTCCCCTTCCCCTTCCCCCTCAGATTTTAGATACTCCTGAGCCTGTATACCTACAAGTTCAGGGAACAGATATCTTAATTCCTGTTAAGCAATAACAGGATATTCAAGCAGGGAATTCAGGTAATAATCGTCAAAAGTTATGTTCTCGATATAGATTACATAATTTTTTCGACTTGCCATGCTTTGTATTTAATTAGACTTATTGTATAAATCTTTTTTTGTCTCACGCAAAGGCTTTTCAGCACTTAGCACTTTGCTATACTTTCTCGCCTACTCTGGAAAGAAAATACATCGTTAGCTCAAACTGCGAGTTAGGAGAGGTACTTCTGTCGATAAAATCCTTAACCGCTGATCAGTCATTAGTTATCAATCATTAGGCATATTTATGTCTGCAAGTTAACTCATGGAAGAGAAAGTTAATAACAACTATATCTTTAGCCAGATGTACCTGGCATTTGTTGCGTGTTGTATTGGAACCATATTAGAGGAGCAAGTAAAAGAGGACAAACAAGTTTCTTCACTCATTATATTAATAATACAAGGAGGAATCAAGTTTGATTACTCAAGCAAAAAATCCTGAAAACAAACAATTAGACAAAGTTGAAGTTTCAAAAATTCAAGAAGAGCAAGTGAATTTAGAACTGGCAAGCTTCAACAATGAATTAACTGATGATGGACAAAATTTAAAAATAGCACAAATAGCAGCACCTTGGTTTTCTATACCTCCAAGAGATTATGGTGGAACAGAAGCAGTTATCAGTAATTTAAGTGAAGAGCTAGTCAACCAAGGACATAATGTTACTCTTTTTGCATCAGGAGATTCAAAGACAAGGGGAGAATTAAAATCTTACATAGAAACTTCACTTTCTATGCAAAAAATTCCTTGGACTAACTATCTTGAAGCTGAATATCACATGATTAACAGCTTTAGAGAAATTGCACACAATCCACACAAGTATGATATTGTACATACTCATCTTTCCTCTGCATCAGACCTAATTATCTTGAAACTTGCATCTCAGATAGCAGTGCCGCATATATGCACTATACACAGTAATTTTCCCTTTGATAGAAGAGAAAATTATGTAGGTGAGGGAGATAAATACTATTTTACTTGGGCTGATAATACTCCTCTCATTGCTATCAGTGATAGAGCCAAGGAAAACATGATGAGAGATTCCCAACTCCCTTTAAATCTTATCGGAGTTATCCCTCATGGTTTACCAGATAATCATTTCGTACAAGGAGAAATATCACCCAAAAGAAATCTGGTTTGGATTGGTAGAATCGTTAAAGATAAAGGAACCAAATATGCAATAGAGGCTGCAATTAAAACAAAAACAAAAATTATTCTTGCAGGGATAGTAGATAATTATTTATCTGATCATATCGATTATTTCTATCAAGAAATCCTGCCATTAATAGAAGCACATCCAGATTATGTAGAATATATAGGCCCGGTCAGTAATGAGCAAAAAATAGAGTTGTTAAAAAGTTCATACTGCTTTTTAAATCCTATACAATGGGAGGAGCCATTTGGATTGGTGATGATTGAAGCTATGGCTTGCGGTTGTCCTGTTATTTCTTTTAATAGAGGAGCAGCTAAAGAGTTAATTAAACCAGGAATAAATGGAGATTTTGCAGCATCCGTTGATGAAATGGTTGCAAAGATTGAATCAGTAGGAAATAACATTGACCGAAAACAGATGGTTAAAGATACTTGGAATAACTATTCTGTTAAAACAATGGCGAAGCGTTATGTGTTGAAATATCAAGAAGTTATTAATTTTTATCAAAAGCTTGGTTATTCACAAAGCATTCAGACCAAATCACTATAGTAATCCTAGTTTATCAGTAGTTATCAAGTATCATCAATTTTTAATTGAGGCTGTCACTAGTCAATAGTGCAAAAATTTTCCAGTATAGCTGCGTTTTGGCTTGGTGAAGTGACAATTCTGTGTCAGTTTTGCTAACGCTAATCAACATTCAAAAAACTTATATTCTCGATTTTTTCACCCTTTTTCAGGATAGCTTTATTTTTGCTGCTTTCGACTAGATAATTTAAATAGTTATATTGAGATGGTAAAGTAGCACTCAAATACTCAGCTTTCTGTTTAATTTCATTAAATATAGACACAGCATTGTGGTCATCGATCAGATCTAAAATAGGTAGACTGGCTTCAGGCATGTAGTTTAACCCAAGCAACATCACAGAATAAGAGTAAGACTCGAAACCATGATAGTTTTGATTGATGTTCTTGTTGTTTGGAAGTCTACTTTTCCACAGCCTTAACCTTTCACGCAGTTCTTCTGAGACTACGATATCTTGCTTGGTAGCCTTCCAGAATGGTGTGTCGGCTCGATCGCTAGCATAATAATGGAGTATCAAAAAGTCCCGTACACCATCTATACAATTAGCGATCGCCTGATTATAGCTGCGGATTAGATCCTCGTTGAAGGATTTGTCTGGGAAGTGGCTGACTAACTCTTCGATTCCATGCTGAATAAAGAATATTCCGGTAGACTCTAGCGGTTCTACAAAACCACTAGAAAGACCAATAGCCACGCAATTTTTCACCCATGAATTCCTGTTGCGTCCTATCCTCATCTTGATATGCAAAGCCTTGCAATTATCAGCAGCTTCTCCTAGATGCTTGCGAAATTCTTCTTGCGCTGCTTGTTTTGAGATAAAGGCACTTGAGTAAACATATCCTGTACCTGCTCGTCCGTAAAGAGGTATATTCCATACCCAACCAGAACTTAACGCCGTTACAGTCGTGTAAGGATTGATACCATCTTTTGCCATATTGGTTGGTATTTGCATAGCGATCGCACTATCGCACAGTAACGACTCTGAAAAAGAAATGAATGGTTCATCTAAAGCTTGGTTGATTAATAAACCACTAAAACCAGTACAGTCTATGAATAAATCTCCACTAATCTTGCCATGCTTTTTAGCCTTAATGCAATCTATACTACCATCTTCTCTTAAACCGACTTCGACTACATCATCAACAATCAGCTTTACACCCCTGTGCATTGCATAATCTTTCAGAAATTTAGCAAGCAGTTTAGCATCAAAATGATAAGCGTATGGGTACTGAACTTTTAAATTTGCGAGTACATCTTTTTCTTGGTTTTTCTCTTGACTAAATAACTTTTGAACTTTATCATCAAAAACTTGTCCATTGAAATACCTGGGTGACTTTTGATTATCGCACAATGTCGGAATTAAAAAGCACGAATAATCGAATGCATCCTGTTCTTTCTTCATTTTGAGCCACCATTCTGAGACATCAAACCCATCTACTACTTCATATCTTTGAAAAGGGTGATAAAAGTGTCGTGCCTGGGCGTTCCAATTCACAAATTTGATGGCCATTTTATATGTAGCTTTACATTTTGGCATCCATTCATATTCTGGCAAACCGAGAAAATCAAAGAATAATTTCATAGTGCTAAATGTTGCTTCACCAACACTAATTGTTGTTAAGTTAGATGACTCAACTAAAGTAATCTGCATATTTTTATTGAAAGCTTTAATTAGATAGGCCGCTGTCATCCACCCTGCGGTACCACCACCTACTATCACAATACTTTCTATGTTCTTTATCATATGAATCTTTCCTTTAAAATATTAAAGAATAACTTTTCAATTTTGCGATATCCAAAATTAATTTGATATTTTAAGCTAATAACTATTTTTTATACTAAAAAAGATAATTTGTAGTTATTGGGAAATGAGATAATTATCAAGCTTTCAGCATTATTAATTAATAAAACTTTAAAATGGCTATTTTGAAATAATTTGGTGTCTTAGTGTCTTAGTGGTAAAAATAAAAAAGACGCGAAGACACAAATAAGACAAGTGTTTGGATTCATTTTGTTCTAGGGAGTTCATAATGAGTAATTTGCATTTATTTAATGTAGTGGCAGATTAAGTTAGAATTTACAATTGCCAATTTATGAATAACAGTAAAATACCGTATTCAAAGCATTATTAACTCTAATTATTACTGGTTATAGCCACGAAAAATTTTTAATGTCAATAGTAGAATTAATAATTTAAAATGTAGAATCTTGTTGACAATAATGGCTTAAATGTAGATATGATAGGGATTTCCAGACCATATGGTATGATTTTAGACGCATCTTGGCTCAATACCGAGATGCCTTGGGACATCGGCTAATCAATGCTTTTGAGTGCAACCTGAAAGACAGCACATCTGACTGAGAGGAAAAGACTCTCGAAGAAATACGATGAAATGAGTGAGAAGCAGTAACTCTGACCATAATAAGGGGTAAACATTGTGACAGAGCCAATCACAACAGACGTGCTGGAAGGCTTATTTGCAGGCGATGGGGAAATGTGTGCATTAATGCGATCGCACGACTGGTCACAAACACCCCTCGGCCCTGTCAAGCAATGGCCGCAAAGTTTACGAACTACAGTCAGTATTCTTTTGTCTACGCGTCACCCGATGGTTCTGTTTTGGGGCCCAGACTTGGTACAATTTTATAATGATGGATATCGTCCTAGCTTAGGAGCGCACAAACACCCCCAAGCCCTTGGACAGCGAGGTTCAGATTGCTGGACTGAAATTTGGCACATTATCGGGCCACAAATCCATAGTGTGATGACCCAAGGACAAGAGACTTGGCATGAAGACCAACTTGTCCCCTTTGATCGCAATGGTTACTTTGAAGAAATTTACTTCACCTATAGCTACAGTCCAGTCCGCGACGAAACGGGAAAAGTCGGTGGGACACTGGTAGTTTGCACTGAGACTACTGGGCGAGTATTGAGCGATCGCCGCTTGCAGACGTTGCGGCAACTGGGTGCAAATGTTATGCAAGCCAAAACTGTGGAGAAAGCCTGTGAGATTGCCACAGATAGCTTGTCTATTAATCCTTATGACATCCCGTTTGCTTTATTGTATCTGGTAGAAACCAATGGTCAACAGGCAAAGTTGATTAGCACCACAGGCATTGAGAAGGGAACTGATAAAAGCCCCATTCAAGTCAACTTGACACAAAATGATGTCTGGGGTTTAGCGCAAGTATGCCAAACAGGGCAAGCAATGCTAGTGGATGACTTACAGACTCGATTCCATAATTTGCCTGGGGGAGTGTGGAATACGCCTCCATCGGCTGCTTTGGTGATGCCAATCACGCAACCAGGACAGCAACAAGCCTTAGCCGGATTGCTTGTCATGGGTATCAGTCCGTGTCGCGCCTTTGATGATGAGTACCGGGGATTTTTTGATTTGGTTGGCAATAGTATAGCAACAGCGATCGCTAATGCCCGTACCTATGAAGCCGAACGCCAACGATCACAAGCTTTAGCAGAGATAGATCGCGCCAAAACCGATTTTTTTAGCAATGTCTCCCATGAGTTTCGCACGCCGCTCACCTTAATACTAGCGCCAGTGGAGGATGCCTTAGCTGACACAGAAACCCCATTATCGCCCAAGCAACGCGATCGCCTAGAAACAGTACAACGTAATGGCTTGCGGTTGCTGAAACTGGTGAATACACTCCTTGATTTTTCGCGCATTGAAGCCGGACGCGTTCAGGCAGTGTATGAGCCAACCGACTTGGCTAGAACTACAACAGAACTTGCTAGCACCTTTCGCTCGTTGATTGAACGTGCTGGCATGTCTTTGGTAGTAGAATGTCCGCCTTTGCCCGAAGAGATTTACGTTGATCGGGAAATGTGGGAAAAAATTGTGTTGAATCTGTTATCCAATGCCTTTAAGTTTACCTTGAGTGGAACAATTAGCGTGCGTTTGCAGAGTTTTGGCGATCGCGTTGAACTGGCAATTGCAGATACAGGCATTGGCATTCCACCAGACGAAATTAGCCATTTATTTGAGCGCTTCCACCGCGTTAAAGGTGCCCAAGGTCGCAGTTTTGAAGGCTCAGGCATTGGCTTATCCCTAGTGGAGGAGTTGGTGAAACTCCACGGTGGCAGTATCCATGTCACCAGTCAATTGGCACAGGGTAGTTGCTTCACCGTCTCCATTCCCACCGGATTTGCTCATCTGCCCAGCCAGCGCATTAATGCATCTCGCACACTGACATCAACGGCCATAGGAGCCACACCTTATGTTGAAGAAGCATGGCGCTGGCTAGCAAAAGGAGCAGATGGGGGAGATGAGGGAGATGGGGGAGATAGGGAAGATGAGGAAGTATATTTATTCACCTCATCCCCCTCATCCTCCTCATCCCCCTCATCCCCCTCATCCTCCTCATCCCCCTCATCCCCCTCATCCCCCTCATCCTCCTCATCCCCCTCATCCCCCTCATCCCCCCCAGCCCATATTCTCGTGGTCGATGACAATGCTGATATGCGAGACTACGCTAAGCGGCTGCTGGGGCAACGATATCAAGTAGAAGCTGTAGAAGATGGTATGGCGGCGCTGACTGCTATTCGTCAACGGCTTCCTGATTTGATTTTGACTGACATGATGATGCCTCGCTTAGATGGCTTTGAGCTATTGCACAAACTACGGGCCAATCCCCAAACACGAGAACTGCCAATTATCCTGCTATCTGCCCGTGCTGATGAGGAAGCCCGCATTCAAGGACTGGAAGCCGGAGCGGATGATTACCTGACTAAGCCCTTCTCTAACCGTGAACTGCTGGCACGAGTCGAAGTTAATTTAAAGATGGCTCAGATCCGCAAACAAGCAGCTTTGCGAGAACAAGCATTACGCTTGGTTGCCGAAACAGCCCAGCAAGAAGCTAAGGCAACTTTTGAAAAGTTAAACCAGATTTTGGAAAGTATGACCGATGCTTTTGTGGCACTGGATCAAGACTGGCGGATTATCTACCAAAATGCTGCCGCAGAACTAATTAACAATGGCAAGCCCCGCAGCCAAGTGTTAGGTAAAACCCATTGGGAAGAATGGCCCGCCTCGGTGGGAAGTGCCTTAGAACATAACTACCGACAAGCAATGAGCCTTCAAGTTGCTGTTCACTTTGAACATCGCTATTATTCCCCTCCTGATTATGATGTCTGGCTGGAAATTCATGCTTATCCAACCAAAGAAGGTTTAGGAATTTTCTTTCGTGATATTACAGAGCGTAAACAGGCACAAGCAGCTTTATTGGCAAGTCAGCTCCAGCTTCAGCAGCAATTGGCTGAAATTGAAGCAATTTATCAGTCAGCCCCCATTGGTTTAAACGTCTTAGATGCCAACCTCCGCTTTATACGAATCAACCAGCGTCTTGCTGAAATCAATGGGCTTCCCGTTGAGGCACATATCGGGCGGACGGTGCGTGAAGTACTACCTAATTTAGCTGACGCAGCCGAACAGGTGTTGCGCCTGATTCTAGAAACAGGAAAACCATTTTTAAATGTGGAAATCACTGGGGAAACTCCGGCTCAACCTGGTGTACAACGAACTTGGTTAGAGCATTTTTTACCGTTAAAAAATGGGGATGAAGTTATTGGCATTAGTACTGTTTGTGAAGAAATCACCGAACGCAAGCGCATCGAAGCTCAACGCCAACAAGTCGAGGAAGAACTCAGACAGTCCAAAGAAGAGTTAGAACTGAGGGTGGCAGAACGCACAACCGAGTTAAGTCAAATCAACGCCGATTTACAACGCAGTGAGTCAACACTCCGCAGTTTCTTCAACAGTGGGGCAATGCTGATGGGTATTGTTGAGATACACAATAACGATATTCTACATATTTCCGATAACCGAGCAGCTGCTGAGTTTTTCGGCACAACTCCCGAAGCAATGCAGAATCGGTTTGCCAGCGATTTAGGCGTACCCCAGCAGACTATCCAGGAATGGGTGAGTTATTATCGTCAAGCCCAAGAAGTTCAGGCTGCTGTACGGTTTGAATATCCCCATGACACACCCAACGCTCAAAGATGGCTTTCTGTTAGTGTTTGCCCAATTGCAGTTAGTCCCACTGGCTATCCCAGGTTTTCCTACATCGTTGAGGATATAAGTACACAAAAACAAGTCAAAGAACATATAGAAGCATCATTACGCGAGAAAGAAGTCTTACTCAAAGAAATTCACCATCGTGTTAAGAACAATTTAGGCATTGTCAGTAGCTTGCTACAAATGCAGTCTAGACGAACAATAGATGCACAAGCTAATGCCATCTTACGTGATAGCTACAACCGCATTGCCTCTATTGCTCTGGTACATGAAAAACTCTATTGTTCCCAAGACCTTGCCAATATTGATTTTGCTCACTATATTCGTAATTTAACCGCTCATCTATTTACTTCCTACAATACCAGTTCTAACCTGATTCAACTCAGTATTGATACTGAGGAAGTTAAGTTAGATATCGAGGCAGCTGTTCCCTGTGGCTTAATTATCAATGAATTAGTGTCTAATGCTTTAAAATACGCTTTTTGCGATAATAGTGCCGGCCAAATCAAGGTCAAGTTTTATCAAGAAAATGAGCATAATTTAATACTCATCGTTCAAGATAATGGCATTGGACTACCTGAGAACTTTGATAGCAAAAAGTCTAAAACATTAGGTATCAATCTTGTCCAAGGTTTGGTGAAGCAATTAAGGGGAACCATTGATATTAACTGTCAGCAAGGAACAGAATTTAGAATTTCTTTTGGAAAAAGTAGGACATGAAATTAATGAACCTGTCTTCAGACAAACAGAAAACTCAAACCATTCGACTTCTTGTTGTTGAAGATGAGTATATTCTTGCCATGAACTTACAAGAAAATTTAGAGTCTTTGGGATACACAGTTATTGATATCGCTGATTCAGCAGAAACTGCAATTGTCAAAGCTACTGAACTACGCCCGAACTTAATTTTGATGGATATCTGCTTGCAAGGCAAGATGGACGGTATCCAAGCAGCAGAACAAATTTGGTCGAGCCTCAAAATACCGAGTATCTATATTACGGGATATTCCGATGAAAGTACTGTAGAACGAGCAACGCTAACATTTCCTTTTGGTTACATCCTCAAACCTGTCAGGGAGCGAGAACTTTATGTTGCGATTAAAACAGCGCTTAATCGCTATGAACGTGAGCATTTTTTGAGTTCTATGCTTGAAGAAATGAAGGATAAATTGATTAAAGTCGATGGAGAGTTAACCATTGATACGATTCATCAATCAATGCTGTACAAGCAGATGCAAGCTGCTAATTTGGAACTACAAAGACTGGTTAATTTAGATGATTTAACACAAATAGCTAACCGTCGCCGATTTGATGAGTGTTTACATACTGAGTGGCATCGTCTCAAACGTGAACAGATGCCTATGTCTTTAATTTTATGCGATATTGATTTTTTTAAGCGTTATAACGACACCTATGGTCATTTAGCAGGTGATGATTGTTTACGGCAAGTTGGAACTGCCCTCAAAAGTGTTGTGCAACGTCCAGCTGATTTAATTGCGCGTTACGGTGGAGAAGAATTTGTTGTGATTCTTCCTAATACAGAACATCAAGGAGCAATTCATGTAGCTCGAACAATTTTACAAGCAGTACGCAACTTAGCAATTCCTCATGCTGAGTCTAATGTTAGTAAGCATGTTACCATTAGTGTAGGCGTTGTCAGTATTATCCCCAATTTAGATTTATCGCCGCAAGACCTCATGGCAGCAGCTGACAAAGCACTTTATGCAGCTAAACAGCAAGGGCGCGATCGCCTGATCCCGTTTCGATTTAACGATCGCAAATGACAATCATCAGTCATCTGACCTTGACAAGCTCAGTGGTAGTAAAATTGTGAATCTTGTCCAGCCCTGAGTGCTGCTCACTTGAATGGTGCCCTGAAGACATTGCACTAACCTCTTCACCAATGCTAACCCCAATCCTGTGCCTCCCTGTTTTTGGCGATCGCTTTCAGGAATCCGATAAAACGGATCAAAAATCAGGGATTGTTCTTTGAGAGGGATTTGCACACCAGAATTACTAATTGTAATTTGCAAGTATGGAATTTGAGGATTAATAAATACACCAGATTCAGCATCTTCATTGGTGATATTTCTATGAATATAGGTCAGTTGAGCATCTACTGTAATTTGTCCATCAGCAGGAGTGTATTTGCAGGCATTGTTGAGTAACTCTGAAACAATTTCAGTCAGGCTTGCTACGTCTGAAACTAAAGGTGGTAAATCGACAGAAACGCTAATTTGCAAAGTCTGTTGTTGAGCTTGAATCCGAGCTAGAAAAACTTCAGCATTGCGAGGTAGCCAGTCTTGGAGTTGAATTTCAGTTAATTCTAATGGATAAGCATCTGCATCAATCATTTGCATAAATAGCAAATCATCCACGAGATTTATTTCCCGTTGGCACTGATCGCGCATTATATTTAAGTAGCGAGCTATGGGGTCAGATGTAGAAACCTCTTCTGAATTTAAAATACCCTGCCGATTTAAAACATTTTCTAACATGTGGATTGCCATTTTAATATTCGACAAGGGCGTTCGCATTTCATGAGAAGTGCTTGCGAGAAAATCCTGCTTTAACTGGTTGAGTCGTTGCAGTTGTGCTACTTGAATTTCTAGTAATTCGGCACGTTGAGTTGCAAGATTGCGTTCTTCCATTAGCCGTCGTTGGCTATCATTGCGAAATACCATAACAGCTCCTGTAATCATACCCCTGTTGTCTCTCAAAGGAGTAGCACTATCAGCTATGGGTATGGTTGTGCCATCTCTGGCAATCAATAAAACACGATTTTCTAGGTAGACAGTGGTTTTTTGTTGCAAAGCTGAGATGATAGGATTTTCTATGGTCAGCTGAGTTTGTTGATCAATCAGTTGGATCAAATTGGTTAACATTTGGTCTTTAACTTCATGGAATCGCCACCCTGTTAAGGCTTCTGCTACTTGATTGAGGTACTTGATACGCAGCAAAGAATCAACCACAATTACCCCATCTCCCATTCCTCGCAGAACAGAACTCAAAAATTGCTCGCGTTCATAGCGATTGAGTGCTGTTTCAATGGCAACGTAAAGTTCTTTCTCCCTCACAGGTTTGAGGATGTAACCAAAGGGGAATGTCAGACTTGCTCGCTTTAAGGTACTTTCGTCAGAATGTCCTGTCAGGTAGATTACAGGAATTTCCAGACGATTCCAGATTTGTTCTGCTGCATGGATGCCATCCATCTCACCCCGCAACCGGATATCCATCAAAATCAAGTTTGGCAGTAACTGTGCTGCTTTCTCAATTGCTGTTTCTGCGGAATCAGCAATGTCTATAACAGTGTATCCCAGAGATTCTAAAATTTCTTGTAAATTGATAGCCAGGATAAACTCATCCTCTACAACAAGAACGCGAACTGTCTGTGTTGTCTGTGTGTTTGATGAGATAGCGATCGTGTTCATAGCCTAACTTTTGATAAAAGCAGTTTTGAACTCTGTTCCCTAGTGATACCCAGTCTTGAGCGTTCTTCTAGGTGCTTAACTAATCCTTGAATAAGCACTAAGCCGGAAGGTCTAGATGTGCGGTATCAAAGTTTGCAGGTAGTATAATATTATTATGTCGAACAATGACTATAAAAGTACTAAACCACAGAGGCACAAAGGCACAGAGATATTAGAAGAAATTTCGGTCACGCTAGTAGTGGCGTGACATATCTAAAATAATGCATTAACTTTCCTCTTGTGGGATGGGCGTCTCGCCCGTCCTAACTGGCGGACAAGATGTCCGCCCCACAAGACAATTATTGCACTATTTTAGCCTTGCCACGCCAGTAGGGTGCGTTATGGACGGAAGTTCTAACGCACCGAAAATCATTAATGGTGCGTTGCGCTTCGCGACAACACACCCTACTCATACTAGGTTAATGTATCGATTTCAGCTTTGACTACAGTGGGATCATCTGTGGGTTCGATGCGAAAACCAAGTTTTTCGCAAACTTTTTGCATACCATAATTGTCAACCAGGATATCAGCAGTGATTTTGGTTAGTTGCTCATCTCGACTAACTTGTAGTAACCGTCGTAGTAACTCAGTGCCTATACCTTGGCATTGACAGCGATCGCTCACCACAATAGCGAATTCTGCTTCATTTGTATTATGTATTTTACTCAATCGACCGACTGCCAATATTTCCCGTGTCTGCGTTTGGGGATTTTGATATTCTACAACTAGGGCGATTTCGCGATCGTAATCAATAAAGCAAATACGTGTCAGCCGTTCATGGGCTACTCTTGACCGCAGCTTAATTAAGTGGAAATAACGAAAATAAACGCTTTGCTCTGAGAGTGTTTGATGAAATTGTACCATCAGTGGCTCATCTTCTGGACGGATGGGACGGATGGTAACTAACGTGCCGTCTTTCATCGTCCAATTTCCCACGTATTGTGTAGGATAGGGTCGAATTGCTAACTTTGGCAGTTGCTCTTGTTTCATATCTGCGTCGTGCAGGATCATCCTAGCATCGAGGGCAATTAATTCAAAAGATGAAGCCAGCAAAGGATTAATATCGATTTCCTTAATCCAACGTTGTTCGACAACTAATTGACTAAATCGCACCATTAATTGTTCAAGACTAGCCATATCAACACTTTTGCGTCCCCGGACTCCTTGAAGGGCTTTGTAAATTTGTGTTTGCTCCATCATGCGCCGCGCTAAAGTGGTATTTAGGGGTGGAAGTGCGATGGCGCGATCGTGAAAAACTTCGACAAGTTGTCCTCCTGTGCCAAAAAGCAACACTGGGCCAAACTGTACATCGAGACTACTGCCAATAATTAGTTCATAACCGACCATATTCACCATTGGCTGCACAGTTACACCCAAAAAATGCTCAGCACCTACTTTCTCGCTCACTGATGCGGCGATGGTATTGTAAGCTCGTTTTACAGCATCAGCATCTTTTAAATTTAACTGTACGCCGCCAACGTCGGTTTTATGAGTAATTGTGTGGGAAAACAGCTTTAAAACAACTGGATAGCCAATTGTTTGGGCACATTCAACAGCTTCATCTTCGCTTTTAGCAACGCAAGTAGCAACCACCGGAATACCATAAGCTGCTAAAATCTGCTTTGATTCAAACTCTGTGAGAATAGTTCGCTGTGCCTGGCGTGCTGTTTGGATAATTTTTTCCACACATTTACGGTCTGGTATCCCTGACGATGTATCATTTGTTGGCATTACCGGAGTTTCGTAGATACCGCGCAGGTTATAACTAGACTGCCACATGTAAGTAAACAACCGAGCAGCGGTATCAGGATAAGCATAAGTCGGGATATGGTTACGATTGAGAATCATCTCACCTGCTGCAACATCTGCGCCTCCCATCCAACTAGCAAGGATGGGTTTACCAGACATCTGCGCGTAGGGTTTCAATTGTTCGGCTGTTTGGGTGGGGTCTGTCATGGCTTGGGGAGTAAGAATCACCAATAAACCGTCACTATTGGGATCTTGAGCCGCAATTTCCAAGGCTTTGGTATATCTTTGTGGGTCAGCGTCACCTAGAATATCAATTGGGTTGCCGTGACTCCAATGTGTTGGTAATAGTTGGTTTAAGGCTGCCCTAGTTGACTCAGAAATTGGTGCAACTTCTCCACCAGCAGCAATCAAAGCATCAGTAGCAAGAACTCCCGGCCCACCTGCGTTAGTTAAAATTGTCAGGCGTGGCCCTTGGGGACGCGGTTGTTTTGCGAGTAACTCCGCCATATCAAACAAGTCAGAAATGCTGTTGACGCGCAACACCCCACAACGCCTAAAAGCTGCATGAAGCACTTCATCACTTCCTGTCAATGCGCCAGTGTGGGAAGCTGCTGCTTTGGCTGCGGCTTCACTACGACCTGCTTTAATGACAATAATCGGCTTAGTTAAAGCAACTTCCCGCGCTGCTGAGAGAAATGAACGCGCATCCCCGATTGATTCCATGTAAATTACAATACTTTTAGTCTGGGGGTCATCACCAAGATAATAAATTAAATCTCCCCAACCCACATCTAGCATGGAACCAAGGGAAACAAAGGCGCTAAAACCAACGTTTTCTCTAAAACTCCAATCAAGGATAGCAGTACAAAGCGCTCCACTTTGACTAATAAAGCCGACATTTCCAGGACGCGCCATTGTACTGGCAAAAGTCGCATTCAAACCCGTGCGTGGACTCATCACACCCAAACAGTTGGGGCCAATAATCCGCATTTTGCCACGATGTGCTTGCTGAAGTATTTGCTGTTCTAAAGCTACACCTTCTGTACCAGCTTCTTTAAAACCTGCACTCAGGATAATTGCACCTTTGACACCTGCATCTACGCACTGACTAATAATATCTGGGACTGTTGGCGCTGGGGTGGCAATAACTGCTAAATCAACTAATTCCGGGACATCATGTATAGTCGGGTAGGCTTTGATGCCCAGTATGCTGTGGCGCTTGGGATTGACAGGGAAAATAGTGCCACCAAAAGGATTACTAATTAAGTTCCATAATAGAGTGCGTCCAACACTATCAGCCTTTTCGCTAGCACCGATGACAGCCACGGTTTTGGGTGCAAATATGGCATCGAGGGGATTAACTTTCTCGGTTCGCAAAATATCATAGGCACGTTCGATGGCTGGCTGCATAGGCTTTTGCATACTTTTGAATAAATTAAGTAGGTTGGTGGGAATAAAGGTCAGTTGTCAGTTGTCAGTGGTTAGTTGTTAGTTGTCAGTGGTTAAAGTCTCAGACATATTTATGTTTCTTAAAATAGTTATTAGGACTTACGCAAAAAAACCCTCAAACTCTCATTCCTCCGTGTACTCTGTGTCTCTGTGGTTCGTTTTTCCGTTACCTGTGCGTAAGTCCTGAGTTATGTTGATATGTTGATTTTCACTTACTTAGTGTAAAAATTAATCTTCCCTACTGCCTATTAATAATTTGGGTAATTTTTTGAGTGGCGATCGCAACTCCCGTTTCGGCAATTGGTGATAAACTGTAGCCTAATTCAAAGTTTACTCCTGGGACTTTGATCCACCAAGCCGGCGGACAATAATCGTAAATTGCTTGAGTCAGGGCTAAGAGCGATCGCGGGTCGGCTGTATGTGCTGTGATAAAATTGCGGGATGCAGGTGAAATGGATTCTATTTGCACCTGAGAACTTTCGGACATCAAACAAGCATCGATAAAGACTGCCAAATCACTGTTTGCCAAAGCTTCAGCAAGTTCAGGGGTGAGTTGATGGACAGCAATAGCTTTCACGTTGAATATATGCAAAGCCTTAGCTACTCGTTGCCCAATACCATCATCACTACGCAACTCATTACCATAACCAATCGCTATTACATTACAATTCATACTTGTTAACTGCCTAACCTGATTTTGAAGTTAGTTAAAAAACTTGAGGAACTTGTGAGGAGATAGAGAAGCTTTGAACTAATCCTCACAATTTTCTCAAAATATTGACATTTGTGATGGAAGTAAATGTAATTTAATATATAGTTAATCCTTTATCGATCAGCAAAGCAGGGTTTTGAGGATATCGGAGAAGCTCTTGCACAAGATTGCTCTGACAATACGAATAAATTATGGGGACATGATCTTCTCAAACATAATAGAACTGAGTTAGATCGTATGATTGTATCTGTCATACCATTTCTATTTGATTTGCAATAATGTTGTTGAATGGCAGATGCCCAATACTCTGTTTTAAATAAACACACTAGGGTCAACTTGAAAAAAATCTCCTAAAACCTTAGTTTGAGATTTGGTAATATCTCGCTGACTATTCATCAGTTAATAGACAATATTTTCAGAACCCAAAATATCTACTAAATCTGACTGTTGGATATTCTTTTGCTCCATTAAAAACAGCAACATGGAATGTGGTGTTGATTCTCGACCAGGTAAATAATATTCTTGCTCAAATTTTTCTATTAAAGTAATTAGCAGTTCATAAAGTTCATTTTCTTCAGGACTGCGATTAGGAAGATGCATCAATTCTTCGACTATCGCCAAAGCTTTTTCATTGTCTTCTTCATTTTTAATTAACTTTGGTTGATACTTAAATAATAATTCTTTATATTTATCTTGATTAAAAATAAGGGTCATTTTTCTAGTCCTCCTTTTTATCGGTGCGTTACGCGTTGCTATAACGCACCCTACAGTTTAATTGTACTTTATAAATCATTTCTTACTCTCGCCAAATTTCATTTACAATACTTCCATTTGTCCCAACTAATTGAATATGCAAAGGCATTTGCCCTGCTGCATGAGTTGAACAACTTAAACAAGGGTCAAAAGCTCTAATTCCGGCTTCAACTCGGTTTAACATTCCTTCAGAAATTTCTGAACCGTGAATAAAATGTCGGGCAATTTGCGCGACTGTACGATTCATTGCTAGATTATTCTGACCTGTAGCAATGACTAAATTTACTTTCTGAAGTAACCCGTTTTCATCAACTTGATAATGGTGAAATAATGTACCGCGTGGTGCTTCACTAACACCCACTGCTTCTAATTGATTAATGCCAGCATCAGCACGCAATCGATTTGATAGTAAATCTGGGTCATCTAGTAATATTTCAACTCGCTCAATTGATGCCAAAATTTCAATTAATCTGGCGTAGTGATAGAAAAATGATGAGGTGACAGTGCCTTTACCTCTATCTCTAAATTCTTTCAACTCTGCATCAGCTAAAGGCGTACCAATGTGATTACAAATATTCAAACGCGCCAGCGGCCCTACCCGATAAATACCACTATCTAAACGACAATAGTCGCTCTCGTCAGGATAACCCAAAGGACGGTAGTAAGGTGACTTTAAATAAGAATCAGGTTGAACCGCTTCACCAATAAATTCTTGATAATCAGTTGCATCGAGTTTATCTGCAATAATATTTCCAGCACTATCTACAAAACGAATATGTCCGTCGTAGTTCTCCCACAAACCATCAGGGGTAACTAACCCCATAAATAAGGTAGGAAAATTCCCGAAGGTTTGCACTTCTTTTTGATAATCATCGAGTAAGCTTTTAAATCTCCCCAATGCATCTAATATTGTGGTGCGTACTTCGGGAATACGATTTTGAATATGGGTGCGTCCTTCTATGGATAAAGGTTCACGGACACCGCCAGGAACCGCCCATGATGGATGTATTTTCCGCCCTCCTAATTGTTCAATAATCTCTTGTCCAAATTGACGCAAGCGAATTCCCCCACGGGCAAATTCTGGTTCAGCTGCTATTAAGCCAAATACATTGCGTTTTTCGGGGTTGCTATCCATTCCTAATAATAAATCTGGGGCGCTGAGGTGAAAGAAACTCAAGGCGTGAGATTGAATTATTTGTCCCAAATTCATCAAGCGGCGCAGTTTTTCAGCTGCTTTAGGAATTGTAACAGCGAGGATGCGATCGCCTGCCTTTGCTGATGCCAATAAATGACTCACTGGACAAATTCCACAAATTCGCGCTGTAATTCCTGGCATTTCCCACAGCGGGCGACCTTCACAAAACTTTTCAAAACCACGAAATTCTGTAACATGAAAGCGAGCATCGCTCACTTGTCCTGTATCGTCCAGATAAATACTGATTTTGGCGTGTCCTTCTATGCGGGTAACTGGGTCGATGATGACTTTTTTCATGACTGATGACTGATAGCTGATGACTGTGAACAGTGGGGTATTTTCTTACGTGAAGGTTCTTTACCTAGCATCAGGCCAAGTACTGTACGAGTTATCGTAGATTGTTTTGGCTTGTGGATATTCATCACAGTATTCTTCAAAGGCTGTTTTTACGACTTTCTCAGCCCTTTGATGTGCTATCTCAGCTTGTAATTCTTCTATTGCATCCCAAGCAGCTGCACATTCTTCTGAATACATGCCTTTTTGATCGCAAATGGTACGAGCTTTTTTAATTTCGTCCTGAAGCTGTTGTTCTAATAGAATAGTATGGGGTTGTTCAAGAAAGTTACTATTAGCTAGAATGTCAGCCAGAGAAATGATTCCTAATAGTTCGCCCTGAATTACTGGCGCTCTGTGTAAATTATGGTCAGCGAATAACCTTGCTATGTATTCTAAGCCAAGGTCAGGATTAACGGTAATACAAGGCTTGGTCATCACTTCATAAACATGCACCTTAGAAGGATCTTTGCCATAAGCAATCACTTTATACACAATATCGCTTTCGGTAATAATGCCGTAGGCGTCTTGTTCATGGCGACGATCTACAACCAGCGCTTTCCAGTCCCTTGCCTTTAACAGTTTGACTGCTTCAGCCACGGTTGCAGAACTGCGAATTGTAGCAACATCTTTAGTCATAATGTCTACAGCTTTTAGCATGGTCAATCACCTCAAAAATCTTTTAGAATCCAGGACTTATACCGAGTTGTATTCAAAGCTAGCAGGCGGATGAGGGAGATGAGGGAGATGCTATTTTTGAACGCAACTTCGTATTAGGCAAAATCATGAAAAAACTAACCGCAAAGGACGCAAAGGACACAAAGAAATAAAAGAAATAGGACTTACGCACACTCTACGAATTCTTGGCGTTCTTGGCGACGCCAGTTGCTTCAAGTCGGGGAACCCGCCCAACGCACTGGCTCGTCTTGGCGGTTCGATAAATTAAGCTTTTTGGTGATTTTTGCGTAAGTCCTGAGAAATAAGAGTTTGAGAGAGTTCTTGCGTAAGTCCTAAAAAAAGAAACACTTTCTTCCCCCACTCCCTACTCCCTGTATTTCTTGAAAGTTAACCAAACTTGATAAATTCGCGTCCTACAAGCAGTGGTTTTTCTCCTTTTAACAATGGCTCTAACGCTGCTTTAATCCGTGTTGCATCCGGTGGACAACCTGGTAAGTAAACATCAACTGCTACTAATGTATGCACTGGTAGGACTCGATCTAGTAAGGGCGGTACAATACCCGGTTCATGGGGAATTGTGGCGTGAATATCGGCTGCTTCGATGTAACAACGTTGGAGAACAGGTTCGGCACTACCCAAAGGATTGCGTAAAGCAGTAACATTGCCAGTGACAGCACAATCGCCAAAAGACACAAGAATTTGCGATCGCTCTCTCACTTTGCGAATCGTTTCCAAATGCTCTTCGTTAGCAATTGCACCCTCGACTAACACCACATCCACACCTTCGGGATATTCTTTAATATCAGCGAAGGGACTATAAACTAAATCTACCTGTGTTGCTAAATCAATCAGCCATTCGTCCAAATCGAGAAAAGACATGTGACAGCCAGAACAGCCGCCTAGCCAAACCGTTGCTAATTTTAAACGAGTCATAATAATTCGTAATTCGTAATTCGTAATTCGTAATTCGTAATTCGGGAATGGGGAATGGGTGAATTAACATTATTCTTCATCTCCCTCATCCCCCTCATCTCCCTCCTCCCCCCATCTCTAAAGGTTCCATTGCTGTTTCTCCCGTGCTGTGACTAGGAAATCGAGTTTGGCGCGATCGCGTTTCATTTCACCGACGCTGGAGCCTTGGTAAAAAATTGCACCTGTTGGACAAGCATTAACGCATTTGCCGCAGGATGTACAAGTATCTGAGGTTCCCCAAGGTTGATTTAAATCGGTGATTACATGAGAATTTGTGCCTCTGCCTGCCATGTCCCAAGTGTGCGCTCCTTCGATTTCGTCACAAACACGCACGCAACGAGTGCAAAGAACACAACGGTTGTGGTCAATGCCAAAGCGCTCGTGAGAAACATCGACTTTGCGATCGGGGAAATGGTAATCTAAACGTACATGATCCATACCCATTTCAATTGCCAAGTCTTGCAATTCGCAATTACCATTAGCGACGCAGACCGAGCAAATGTGATTGCCTTCAGCAAACAGCATTTCTACAATTGTGCGACGATATTTTTGTAGGCGATCGCTATTTGTTTGTACTTCCATCCCCTCAGTAACTTTGGTTACACAAGCAGGTTGAAGTTTATTACTACCAGCAATTTCTACTAAACAAAGGCGACAAGCCCCAACATCTCCAACTCCTTCTAAATGGCACAAAGTCGGAATATGAATCCCCGCATCCTGCGCTGCTTGCAAAATTGTTTCCTCTTCACGAGCGCTGATTAATTGTTCATTGATTGTTAGTGTTTTTACTGCCATTTATTATTTATTCCTTATGAGGCAAATGTGCGTTAATGCACAATTTTTCCAGTCCTTTGTAAATACAAATAACTAATGACTATTGACTAATGACTAATGACTATTGACTATTGACTATTGACTAATCAAAGCCAAATATTCATCACGGAAGTAATGCAAAGTACTAAATACTGGATTGGGTGCAGACTGACCAAGACCGCACAAGCTGGTATGCTTTACCATATCGCATAGTTCTTCTAGCAGTTCTAAGTCAGCAAAAGATGCTTTCCCCTCACTAATCTTGGTCAACAATTTATACAACTGCACTGTCCCCACCCGACAGGGAATGCATTTACCGCAAGATTCATCCATGCAAAATTCCATGAAGAAGCGGGCTACATCGACCATGTTGGTAGTTTCATCCATGACTATCATGCCACCGGAACCCATCATGGAACCGAGTTGAGTGAGTGATTCATAATCCACGGGACTATCAAAAGCTGCTGCTGGAATACATCCCCCAGAAGGGCCACCTGTTTGCACTGCTTTGACTACACCGCCATTGGGTACGCCACCGCCCATTGCTTCTACAATCTGCTTTAATGAAGTTCCCATGGGTACTTCTATCAAACCTGTGTTACGGATTTTGCCTGCTAAGGCAAAAACTTTTGTGCCTTTGCTCTTGGGAGTGCCGATATTAGCAAACCAGTCAGCACCTTTGCGGATAATAGGTGCAACATTGGCGTAGGTTTCAACGTTATTAATTAAAGTAGGATAACCCCATAAACCAGACTCAGCAGGATAAGGCGGACGGGGATGAGGAGTCCCGCGTTTACCTTCAATAGAAGCCATTAAAGCAGTTTCTTCACCGCAGACATAAGCCCCTGCACCGATACGAATATCAATTTTAAAATCAAATCGAGAGTCAAAAATTTGACTGCCCAAGATGCCAAGACGTTGGGCTTGGTGAATTGCAGTTTGCAAACGCTTGATCGCAACGGGATATTCTGCCCGAATGTAGATGTAGCCTTGATTTGCGCCTACAGCATAAGCTGCGATCGCCATTCCTTCCAAAACGCGATGAGGATCACTTTCTAGGACACTACGATCCATAAACGCACCTGGATCGCCTTCATCAGCGTTGCAGATTACAAACTTGCGATCGCCTTTTGCTTTAGCTACGGTTGCCCATTTCACACCTGTAGGATAGCCAGCACCACCACGTCCCCGTAAACCACTGCGGGTAATAGTATCTACTACTTGGTTGGGTGTCATCTCCCGTAAGACATGGTAAAGGGCTTGATAACCTTTAGCAGCAATATAAGACTGAATGCGTTCGGGATCGATTTTGCCACTGTTTTCTAAGACAATGGGCATCTGGTATGTAAAAAATGGATGAGTTAAATCACCTTGTTGGACTGTTGTCTGTTCCCCATTGAGAGCGGCGATAATTGAAGGTGCATCATCAGGTGTAACTTTCTCATACAATTTGCTATTTGGAGATTGCTTACACTCTTCCCCACTCCCCACTCCCCACTCCCGACTCCCCACTTCCACTAATGGCCCTTGACAGCACAAACGCATACAGCCAACGCCGCGAACTTCCACTGTTTGTGTTAAATTCTCTGCTTCTACAGCTTCTTCTAAACGCTGTTTGACGGCTTGTGAATTGGCAGACAGACAACCAGCTGCAACACAAGTGCGAATTTGCACAGGTTTCTCTGAAGCACGTTCTTTTTGGGCAATTTCCAGTAATTCAGGTAGATCCATCTTGCAACCATCCTTTGATGTGATCAACAACTGATTCAGGGGTTTGATTGCCTAAAACAGTGCCATCAAATACTACAGCCGGTGCAATTCCACAGGCACCTAAACACCTTGCTGTTAGCAGTGAAATCTGACCATCTGCCGAGGTTTCACCAGCTTTGATATGGGCAGACTTTTCTAGATTTGCCAGGATAGCTTGAGCGCCTTTGACGTAACAAGCTGTACCCGTACACACCACACAAGTATGTACGCCACTAGGTGCAAGTGAAAACAAATGGTAGAATGTGGCAACACCATAAACTCGACTAGGTGGCAGTTTGAGCTGATGTGCAATGTAAATTAATACATCGTTTTCTAAATAACCAAAAAGTTCTTGCGCTTTATGCAATATCTCAATGAGTGCATCCTGTTGATACTGGTAGCGTTTGATAGTTGCATCCAGCATCTTGAAGCGCTTATCACCACGAGTTGCTCTTGATGCTTTTACCGTGTTGTTAGTTTTAACAGCAGATGCTGAATTCATGGTTTGAGCCTTTTGAGAAGTTAGATCAATTCAATGGACTTTTCTAAGTTTTTTCGTCGTTATTGCTCTGGCCTCTTTTTCAGGTGTTCCAGGTTTTGCAATTAGGATGATAGAAGAACAATTTGAGAAACTTGTGAGGACAGTTAAGTCAGTAGGGGCGATGAAATCGAACTCTGTAAACTTTTGTAAGAAAGGGTAAAGGTTTTAACCTTTACCCTTCTTAATATGGTTATGTTTATTTTTGCCGACTGACTTTACTAACCACAATAAGCCAAGTTGCTCAATCCAGGAGTATTTACTAAGTCAGTATTAACTATCCAACCATTACCGGATAATTCACCAGGAAAACTTCTAGAAAGGTCGATTTCTACCCAGATGTAATTTTCGGATCTGTAGGACTTAACTACATTACCTGTTGTCAAGTTCACAAACACTCTTGTATTTGGATAAAGTGTTGTGATGTAGTTTCCTCTTGTACTAGGTTCACTACGTATAATAATTTCTGGTCGTACAATTTGCCGACAGACACTGTTAATAGTTGGTCTATTCCACGGTTTTTGCTCGCTGTTATTCGTTTCACAATACTTGAGTACAGCAGTTTGAATAAACCCAGAATTAGGAGATTGAATTCTTACAAATCTATCTCCATTAGCCGGGATATATGCTAAGGATACCTTTGTATTTGCAGAGAATATCTTAATAGCATTAGATGTTGTTGAGGGTTCTTGAAAAATTGGAGTATCTACTTTAGTCGCACGACAACTAGACGATGAAGAATTGAAGGGATTTTCTTCTATTTGAGCTAACACAGGTAAACTGAGAGCAAAATTAGCAATATTTACTAAACTAAAAATATACAATAACTTATGAAATTTCACGTTTTTGACCTCAATATCACTCATGAAAGAGTGCAAAATAGATTGCGATTCTCAGCTAAAACACATTTAAATTGCATAATTATTTGTGTAGGTCGTTGAACCATGGCGATGACTGATAACTGATGACCGATGACAGTTATCAGTTATCAGGAGCCATCAACACAATTAGATATGGAATCTTCATGTGGAAAAGCTGATCAACTCTGACGTGAAAATATTTTACAACTGTTAAAGAGTATTATTATTTACTTAATAAAAAAGATGAAGTATCAAAATTTATACTTCATCTTAGCCTGCGGTAAACCGCCTAAAAGACATTTAAATGCTTCACCCTTTAGCCTTGAAAAAGCGCGATCGCATACGAACCACAAAAGTATTGACTTCTGGAATTTTCATGAATGAAGCGATCGCTCCAAATACCACAATTCCCACTAAGCTAGATATGCTTAACTGCAACAGTAAAATCAGTAAACCCTGTTTACCTAATACCTGTTGACAAGCAACCAGAGTGGCGTAGCTTGCTATGCCAGAGACGATGCTACCCGCAGTTAAACCGAGAATTGGCACACTCCACTCACGCCAAGGTAAACCATTCAGCTTGCGATCGAGCAACCACAACAGCATCAACATTGAGCTACAATTGACACCCACTGTTGCTAAAACTAAACCAGGGGCACCAAAAGGTTTAACAAAAATCCAATCTAGTCCGGCATTGAGGAAAATGTTAAAAGTACTGATGCGAAAAGGTGTCTGTCCATCACCCAAGGCATAAAACACCCGCACCAAAACATCACGCCCCAAATAAGCAAACATGCCAATGCCGTAAAAAATCAGCAGGGATGACACCAATTCTGTAGCATCTTGCTTGAATGCACCACGTTCATATACTAACTGAACAATGGGTACAGCTAGGGCCACCATCAGCGCTCCTAGAGGCAGCATGGTGACAGCACTCAGTAGCAATCCCTGGCGAATGCGTAATTTCAAGTCGTCCCATTTTTCTGGTTCGGCAAGTTTGGCAAATATCGGTAATAAAGGCAACAAAATGATATTAGAAATAATGCCTAAAGGAGTTTGCACTAGCAAATTTGCATAGTTAAAGCCAGCAGCAGCACCAGGGATAGGACTAGCAAAGTAAAGGACGGTAGCAAAGTTAATTGGCATCATGCCTGAGGAAATGGTCGCCGGAGTCATGATTTTAATCACTTCTTGGACGCTGGGGGATTTAAAATCAAACCGCAACTTTAATGTGCCTAGTCCTAACCGCCATTGGACAACTAGCTGCACCAACCACTGGAGAACTGCACCTACCAAAGTTCCCCAAGCTAGTACCATGCCACCAATGTAAGCATATTCTGGCTTGATAATGTCCTTACCATACTGTAAAGCCATGATCCCAATGCCGATAATCACGGTAATACTAGATAACAAAGGGCTGATGGAGAGTAACCAATATTGATTGGCAGCATTGAGAGTGCCGAAACCGATACCAATTAATCCAGAAAATAAAGCCATCGGTGCCATAATTTGGATCTGTTGAATTGCGATCGCTCTGGTTGTGTCATCCAAGCCATAACCGATTAAATCAACGACCTCATCTGCAAAGAAAATCTGAGCAAATGTCACTAGCAACAGCAATCCACCCACTAGCGTTGTCACCGTTTCCACAATGGGAGCCGCTTCTTCTTGCCTGCGCTTAGCTAAAACACTGACAACCGCACTGTGTAATGGCCCATTGACACCGCCCAGTAATATTAACAGAAAACCAGGAATAACATAAGCATAACTATAGGCAGTAGCAGCAGCACCAACACCGAAAGCGGCAGCGATCGCCAACTGTCGCACTAAACCAACAACTTTACTAATTAATGTGGCTGCGGCAACAATGCCAGCAATCCCAGCAAATGAACGAGAGGGTTTTTGCTCTTGATTAGTCACGAAGTATACCTGACAACTCTGCTAGAGTGCATATTTCTGAAACATTTAACCTGAAATTCTAAGGGATGTCAGGCAAATGAGTCATTAAATTTTAATCTGATGGGAATAATTTTAAGTGCGATCGCTCCAAATAAAAATGCAACTTGGTATAAATACAGGTTGCGTTAGCGATAATGTTCTATTTAACACATATTTTCAAATCGTCATTGCTCAATATTGCTGGTCAAATAAGACTGTAAAAATACTACCGTTTGGATGATTATTTTTAACAGTAATGTTGCCGTGATGTGTCTCGATTCAGATTTTACACCTGACCCTGAGTAAGCCTTGAACTGAAGTTCAAGGCTGATAGCTAAAGTCCGTTAAAACGGACTGAGATTGATGTTTAGTAAGCTAAAGCTTACTCCAGCTTTGAGCCTGTGAAATTTATTTATTGGCGGTAAATTGGGCAGGTAGGTGCAAGATTTGAGCGTGAAAACCCCCTCTCTTTTCCTGCTGATGCTTCTACGTTGCTACCGCTTCATTAATAACCCAGTACAACACACAGGAAAAAAACTTAAACTTGCATCAGTTTTAGCAAAAACTGAGATGCTCTCTGGGAATAATAGCTTCATAAGGCAAAAACGTAATTTTATTATTAAGTAGGCATAAATGAGTATTGCGAGTCAGACCCCCATAATTGCTGGATATCAAATTAGCTCTCAACTGTATGCAGGCTCCAGAACCAGAGTATATCGAGCTATTAGAGAGCAAGAAGCACTCGCAGTAGTCATTAAACTTCTGACATCTAAATATCCCAGCTTCAACGAATTATTGCAATTTCGCCATCAATATACCATTAGCAAAAATCTCAACATTCCCGGTATCATTCATCCCTTATCCTTAGAAACCTATGGAAATGGTTATATTTTGGTAATGGAAGATCGGGGGGAAATTTCTTTACGAGAATATATTCAAAGCACAACTCTTTCACTGGTTGAATTTTTGGCGATCGCTATTCAATTAACCGATGTTATCCACAGTTTACACCAAAACCGTGTGATTCACAAAGACATCAAACCTGCGAACATTCTGATTCATCCCCAAACAAAACAAATTCAACTAATTGACTTTAGTATCGCTTCCCTGTTGCCTAAAGAAACCCAAGAAATTAAAAGCCCTAATGTTTTAGAAGGAACCCTCGCTTATATTTCACCTGAACAAACTGGTAGGATGAACCGAGGTATAGACTACCGCAGTGATTTTTATTCTTTGGGTGTGACATTTTATGAATTATTAACAGGGGAGTTACCATTTATCTGTGATGATCCGATGGAATTGGTACATTGTCATATTGCCAAAATACCTACGGCATTGGGGAATAGGGAAGAGATTCCGCAGGTAGTTTCAGATATTGTCATGAAATTAATGGCGAAAAACGCCGAAGATAGATATCAGAGTGCTTTAGGATTAAAACACGATTTAGAAAATTGTTTATATCAACTTAAAGATACTGGCAAAATTACAAATTTTGAAATTGGTCAGTGGGATGTCTACGATCGCTTTATCATCAAAGAAAGACTCTATGGACGTGAAGCAGAAGTCCAAACTTTACTGGATGCCTTTGAGCGCGTCGCCAATGGTACATCTGAAATGATGTTGGTGGCAGGATTTTCGGGGATTGGTAAAACTGCGGTAGTCAATGAAGTTCACAAACCAATTACTCGTCAGCAAGGGTATTTTATCAAAGGAAAATTTGACCAATTTAATCGTAATATTCCCCTATCAGCTTTTGTGCAAGTCTTACGGGATTTAATGGGACAATTATTGTCGGAATCTGACGCGCACTTAGCACAATGGAAAACCAAGATTCTCGAAGCTGTGGGAGAGAATGGACAAATTTTAATTGAGGTAATTCCTGAACTCGAACGAATTATTGGTCAGCAACCTTCTGTGCCAGAACTATCACCAACTGCCGCACAAAATCGCTTTAATTTATTGTTCCAAAAATTTATTGACGTCTTTACCACAAAAGAACATCCGTTAGTAATTTTTCTGGATGATTTACAATGGGCAGATTCAGCTTCCCTACAGTTGATTAAACTGCTGATGCAGGATAATAGCTATCTGCTATTGTTGGGGGCTTATCGTGACAATGAAGTTTCGCCGGCACATCCATTCATCTTGACAGTGGAGGAACTGAAGAAAGCTCAGAAGACTGTTAATACAATTACTCTTTCACCTCTTGCCTTGAATGATACAAATCAGTTAGTTGCTGATACATTGCATTGTACAACACAGCGATCGCGTCCCCTCACAGAATTAATCGATCGCAAAACTCAAGGAAATCCGTTTTTTATCACCCAGTTTCTCAAAGCATTACACGAAGACGGACAGATTAAGTTTAATTGTGACCAAGGCTATTGGGAATGTGATATTGTCCAAATCAATGCGCTTTCCCTCACCGAGGATGTGGTGGAATTTATGGCGCAGCAGTTACAGAAATTGCCAAAAGCAACGCAACAAGTACTCAAGTTAGCGGCTTGTATCGGGAATCAATTTGATTTAGCAACCTTGGCGATCGTTTGCGAACAATCACAAGTAGATACGGCGGCGGCTTTGTGGAAAGCCTTACAGGAAGGACTGATTCTGCCACAAAGTCAATTATATAAATTTTATCTCAGCCATGAACAGGCAGATGCAAATACTAGCAACATCGAAAATGTCACCTATCGGTTTCTACATGATCGCGTCCAACAAGCCGCCTATTCTCTGATTCCTGAAAAGCAAAAACAAACAACCCATTATCACATCGGACAACTACTTCTACAAAAGATTTCGCCAAAAGCAAGAGTTGAACGCATTTTTGAGGTGGTCAATCAATTAAACTATGGTACTGCTTTAATTACCGAAAAAAGCGAACGAGAGGAACTCGCACAACTTAACCTCACAGCCTGTCGCAAAGCCAAAAGCGCAACTGCTTATCAGGCAGCTCGTGAATATGTGACAGTGGGTTTGTCCCTCTTGGGAGAAAAAGCTTGGCAACAGCAATACCAAATCACCCTTGCTTTTCATGAATTAGCTGCTGAGTTAGCTTGGCTATGCGGTGACTTTGAAATGATGGAAAATTTCATTGAAATTGTCATTGAACATACACATTCCCAACTAGAAAAAGTTAACGTTTACCGAATCAGAATCCAAGCTAATTCCTCTCAAAATAGACTTGGTGAAGCTGTGGCTATCGGTACACAAATTCTGCAACAGTTGGGTGTCACCTTTCCTGAAACACCTACAAATACGGATATTCAACAGGCAATCGAAGAAATCAGCGAACTGATTGGTGACAGAGAAATTGCAGATTTAATTCACCTAAAAACGATGGCTGATGTAGAAAAATTGGCAATTATCCAGATTGCCAACAGTATTTTTCCCGCAGCTTTCAACTTTGGCTCCCCCATATTCCCGTTACTAGTTTCTTTGTCAGTAAAATTATCTGTTCAATATGGAAATACATCGACATCAGGCTATAGCTACGCTTGCTATGGCATCACTCTATGTAGTCTTTTGCAAGATGTAAATACAGCCACAAAGTTTGCACAATTGGCACTCAATATTATCGCTAAATTTGATGCCAAAGCCATAAAAGCTGAAGTATTACCTGTGCTAGGACTGTTTATTCTACACCGCAAATCTCACATTCAAGAAACACTATCAGTCTCCCAAGAAGGTTATGTTACTGCACTCGAAGTTGGCAACCCAGAGTTTGTTGGATATTCTGCCTATAGTTTTTGTTTTAATTCTTTTTGGTGTGGTCAGCCCCTAGCAACTTTAGAACAAGATGTACGTAGCTACTGTAATGGGTTGATGCAGTTGAACCAATTGACAACAGCTAATTACTGCCGGATTTTTTGGCAATCTATTTTAAATTTGCTCTTTGTTGGGGAGTATCCGGTTATTTTATCTGGGGAAGCTCTGCAAGAAAGTGAATTTCTGCCTTCGTTGCTGTCTGCCAATGACTTGATTGGAGTATATTTCTTTTATTTGTATAAGCTGCTGCTGTGTTTCTTATTTGGGGAAATAGAGCAAGCGGCAAACTATGCAGTTCAAGTCAGACAATATGCAACTGCTGATGCTGGGTTGGTCAGTGAAGCTGTGTTTTATTTCTACGATTCTCTGATCATTTTGGCACAGTTGAGTCAACCTTCAGATGGGAAATCACAAGCATTCTTCCAGGTAGAACAAAACCAAACACAACTGCAACAACACTGGGCGCACTATGCCCCGATGAATCATCAACACAAAGTTGATTTAGTAGCAGCTGAAAAATGCCGAGTATTGGGACAGAAAACAGCAGCCATTGAGTTATATGACTTGGCGATCGCCCAAGCTAAAGAAAACGGCTACATTCAAGAACAAGCCTTAGCTAACGAACTTGCTGCTAAGTTTTATCTGGCTTGGGGTAAGGAAAAGGTGGCCGCAGGCTATATGCAGGAAGCCTACTACTGTTATTCCCGTTGGGGCGCAAAAGCTAAAGTCGCCCATTTAGAACAACAATATCCGCAACTACTAGCGGCTATTCTCCAACCAAGTAACTTTGCCATCACATCTGAGGCAACTATCGCGTCAAGTCTGATGAAGAGCATCAGTAGCGGCCAAAATTTGTGGTTAGATTTTCTAACAGTGATGAAAGCAGCGCAAGCCATCTCCCAAGAAATTGAATTAGAGAAACTGTTAACGAGCTTAATGCAGATTGCCATCGCTAATGCCGGCGCACAAATCGGTCATTTCATCCTGCGCCAAGATGAACAATGGTTAGTCGTTGCTCAAGCCGATCAACAACGAGCAAAAACTTTAGAAATTCCGCTAGATAGATACCAAGAAATCCCCCAGAGTTTGATTTATGCAGTGACACGGAATCAACAGACGGCTGTGTTTGAAAACTTGAGCGATTCAGTGCAATTTGCAGGCGATCGCTATATTATGACTTACCAGCCCAAATCAGTTTTGTGTACTCCCATTAGTCGGCAAGGAAAACTCATCGGGATTTTGTACTTAGAAAATAACTTAACTACGGCTGCTTTTAGTAGCGATCGCATCGAGATTCTACAACTTCTCACCAGCCAAGCCGCCATCTCTTTGGAAAATGCCCGTTTGTATCAACAAGTCGAAAACTATTCCCATACTCTAGAAGCAGAGGTAGAGCTAAAAACCCACGCTCTCAACCAAAAAGCCCAAGATTTAGAGCAAACCTTGAAGAAATTGCAACAAACTCAAGCGCAATTGATACATAGCGAGAAAATGTCATCCCTAGGTCAATTAGTAGCTGGTATTGCTCACGAAATTAACAATCCAGTTAATTTTATTAAGGGTAATATCACGCATACAAAAAGTTATATCGCAGACATGATCAGTTTGTTAACACTGTATCAGCAAGAATATCCCCAACCTAGTGCAGTGATTCAAGCCAAAAACAAAGAAATTGACCTTGATTTTCTATTTGAGGATATCAATCAAATTTTAGAATCTATGAAAGTAGGCAGCGATCGTATTAGCCAAATTGTCTTGAGTTTACGCAACTTTTCTCGCTTGGATGAAGCAGAATTCAAAGCTGTAGACTTACACAGTGGCATTGAAAGCACGCTGTTAATTTTGCACAATCGCTTACAAGCCTCTGGAAATAAACCCCAAGTGCGTGTGGTTAAGGAATATGGCAACTTACCTCTGGTGAATTGTTATCCTAGCCAGCTAAATCAAGTTTTCCTAAATATTATCAACAATGCCATTGATGCGATTCGAGATCATCCCGAAAGCAGTCAAAACCCGGAAATTCGGATTCGCACTGAAGTCATAAACAGTAAACAATTACGAATTGCGATCGCCAATACAGGTAGTACGATTCCTGTGAGTCTTCAAGACCGTATTTTTGACCCGTTTTTTACCACAAAACCCATCGGTCGTGGTACTGGTTTGGGATTATTTGTCAGCTATTCAATTATCCAACAACATGGCGGCACTTTGACTTTGCGATCGCAGCTAACAGAGCAAACAGAATTTGAGATTGTTCTCCCTATTTGTTAAACAACTATAAAGATGTGCATCCCTACTGTTGTAAATTAATTTCTTGAAAATGTTCAGAGGATTTGTGAAGCCTGGCTGTATCTGGTTGAGCTACTTGATCATTAACTTGAATATGAATGACAAATGATAGTGTTCAACTTGGATGCACACTAGCTTCTTGGGAAGCTAGAAAAGTTTTGATCATTTTAACTATTTGTTGTTTCTCTTCAAATCCAGAACTATATACACTACTCAAAGGTACGCTTTCACCAGATGCTAACATTAAGGTAACTCGATAAGCAAAGCCACCTTCGTCAGAATCAGAACTTTCGACTTTAATATCAACAATTTCATTTAATGAGTATTGAAAAACTGTTTTTCCCAATTTTCCAAACCATCTGTAGTGGCTGAGAGTTAAAATATTTGATTCTTTATCAAGATTACAATTAATAAATGAGCTTGCAGCTATTAACAATAAACTTAATAAAAACCAAAATAAAGTTAATCCACTAGCAGTATAAAATGTTAATATATCATCTTGCTTAACTATTAAATTTCTTTCTAAAGGTTCTGCTAAAAAACGCTTAATTGTTAATATTATATATTCTGCTTTTTCTTGAAAATAATGGCTGTAAGTCTTTCGTCTAAACGGAACGCTGTCCGTATTAGTTAATAACATAACTTGATATTTGTATGTGATTTTTCCATCTTTATCAGTCTTTGTTTGCTTGTCTAAACGAACTCCAATTAATCCAGAAACTTGTTTTTGGCTTTTTTGATGACCCAAAAAATCAAATTCCATCAGTTGACATATGACTGACGAAGCTTTCTGTCCAATATCTGTGCTAATACTTGAAGTATGTAAATTTTGAGGAACGCGATCGCAATTAAGTTGTGTGACAGGAATAATGGTGAAAGTTGCACAGAAAAATATTACCCCTATTTGTCCAAAAAACAACCCAAGAAATCTAAGTAACTTAGGCTGAATAGTAAAATTAAGTTTATTTTGTGTTTGTTCATGAATTTTTATATATTTACCTTTCAGTAAATACCAAAATAAACCCAAATTGAAAATTAATAATCCATCTCCTAATAAAGAAGCTTTATCTTCCATATTTTGTAAGAAAATATCATTCTTGCTCTATTATTCATGCAAATAAAAAATGTCAATTTTCTCAAATTTAGAACATATTCAAACATCAAAACCCAGACTCTAACTGTCTTCCTGAATTACGAATTACGAATTACGAATTACGAATTAGTATAACCTAGCGACACCCCAAACTATCTCGTGTTGACACACCTGTAACTGGATTTATGCCATCTGCTTTTTCACACAGTAAAGACACTTGATAACGGTCAATCAAAGCATCTGTAAAATCAGCACCAGAAATGTCAGCATCATAAAAGCGGCTGCGTGTCAAAGTTGCTTCTGTAAAAATAGTATTTTTCAGGTTTGCACCATCCAAAGTAGCACGGTCAACTAAAGCACCAGTTAAATTAGCGCCTTCTAAATTGGCTTTTAATAAAACTCCCTTGGTTAGAATTGCGTTGGTTAAATTTGCTCCTTGAAAATTTGCACCCCGCATTTCCGCAGCCACAAAAGTCCCACCAGCTAAGTTAGCGCCCTGAAAGTCACGATTTTCTAGATTGATGTTGCTGTAGTTGATTGAGTTTAATTGAGCAAAAGCTGGTTTGGGATTAATAATTATCCAAAACCAAGCCAAAAGCAAAATTACAATTAAACTAAACAATTTGAGTAAAATCTTTTTCATAACTTTATTTTTTGTCATTAGTCATTTGTCCTTTGTCCTTTGACTATTGACTCTTGACTAATGACTAATGACTATTTCCAATCTTTACCAATACGAATTGTGATATCAGATTCCAAATCACCAGTAGCTGCTACTTCTAGTTGACCTAAGCCGAGAATTTTTTGTAATTCAATTCCTGGCTGTTGCTTTCCTTTGCGAAGGATAATCTGAGTTTGGCGTTGGGTATCTGGCCAATCCGATACTGTGTAAATATTTTTAAAGCCTTTCTGTTTGAGATAGGCAATAACTTTTTCAGTAACTTGAGGTTGATTGGAAGCATTTTGAATAGCAATTTTGAGGTTAGAAACTGGACGTGCATCTTGTTTAAGTCCAGGAACGTCTACCCCAACATAATTATTCAGTAAACTTTGTTGTCCTGTTAAATTTAGCCAGTAACTATCGGGGTCTTTACTCAAACGGCTGAATATACCAGGCAACATGGTCATTTGGAAATTATCCCGCTCTAAATTCACGGAAAAATTCACCAAAGCCATCATTTCTTCTATCTTGAGGTTGGTGTCAAAATATTTCCGCATGATGCGGGTTAATTGGGGCAACCTGGGTAAAACGGTAGGACTATTCAGACGTTGGAGTAATGCAGCTACTAGTGCTTGCTGTCGCTGTACTCTTGGTAGATCCCCCTGTCCTGGTTCACGCCACCTGGCAAACTGTTGTGCTTGTTCACCGTTGATGGTTTGCCAGCCGCTAACTAAATTCATCGGCTGTCCACTGCTAGAGTCTCGGTATTCCATTGTTTCAGGAACAAAGACCTCTACCCCACCTAACTGATCGACTAACTCCCTCAAGCCACTGGTGGAGATACGGACGTAGCGGTCTATAGGCGCATTGTTGAGAGTACGGCTGACTACCCGTGCTGCTAAGACTGGCCCGCCTTGGGCATTGGCTTCGGATACCTTAGTTAATCCCTTTTCTGGGATGGCAATCATTGTATCCCTGGGAATAGAAAGTACCCGCATGGATTTGTCGCTGGGGTTGAGTCTGACCAGCAACATGCTGTCGCTTTTGCCTGCAAAACTCTCTGGTGAACCATCAACAGTACCCCTGACTGGTTCAATCCCCATAATCAGGATATTCATTGGGCGTGATAGCTGGTATTGGGAAATTTTTCCCCATAATTCCCCTGGCAATGGCATTTTTTGCTCATCTTTACCAGCAAATCCTAATTCTTCATCTGTTTTATCCAGATTGCTCCATAAGGGAGTCCACAGCGCCAAGGTTGATACCAACAGCCCAGATAAGACAATGCCGACGACAACTGTCAAAATCCACAGTAGCCATCGAGGCATGGTTAAGCCCAATCTCTCGTAAAGCTCGTTGGGGATAGCACTGACAGACTCTACGACACTACGGTGGGTATTTGCTTGCTGTGGTGGTGCTTCTAAATCTGAAGCTGGTACAGTTTGCAGCGTTCCCTGAGTTTCTGGCACTTGTATTTGCTGAGGTTTTACCTCCAGATCCAATTCTGGTATCTGTTGAGGTGTAACTGGATTTTTCGACCACTGAAATTGTTTAATCACTATTATCTCCCCACTCAACCACTCCCTAAAAGTATGTTAATGCAAGCTACAAATCTTGCCAGAGGAAAAGCTCACTGTACACTATGTATTGTTCTTCAGTATGTGTGTATGACAACATGAGTAGTTATTTGTTCCCAGTAATCCTTGCCGGAGGCAAAGGTGAGCGTTTTTGGCCTTTAAGTCGCCAAGATCGACCTAAGCAATTTTTAAGTCTTGATGGTAGCTCTAGAAGTCTATTACAAGCAACTGCCGATCGACTGTTATCCATTGGAGGAAATTGGGAGTCCTTGTGGGTCATCACCTCTAGTCAAATAGCTGAAGGAGTACGCCAACAGCTACCCGAACTACCATCTCAAAATTTATTGATTGAGTCGCAGGGTAGAGACACCGCCGCAGCCGTTGCTTGGGCAAGCTTGGAAATCAAGAAGCGTTATGGAGAAGACGCTATCATCGGCTTTTTCCCCTCAGACCACTGGATAGCTAACGAAAAGGCGTTTGCACGTACCTTAAGTGCTGCTAGTGAGCTGGCGGCAACCAAAGAAGCGATTGTCACATTGGGGATCAAGCCTACTTTCCCATCAACCGGTTACGGCTACATTGAGCAAGGCGAAAAAATTGGTAGCTTTAATGAGTTGCCAGCTTATCACGTTAACCGCTTTACTGAAAAGCCCAACCTGGAAACAGCAGAAACTTTTTTATCTACGGGTCGTTTTAGCTGGAATAGCGGTATGTTCGTGTTTAGGGCTGGGGTGGTTCTTAAAGAATTACACACCCATGCTCCAGAAATCATCGAACCTTTAGAACAACAGGGGCCTGATGTCTATCCCCAGTTACCTAAGAAGAGTATAGACTATGCACTCATGGAAAAGACTACTCTAGCATATGTCTTACCAGTAGAGTTTGGTTGGGATGATTTAGGTGATTGGAATGCGATCGAACGTTTACTGAAAAAAGAAGAGACTCCCAATGTAGAACTCGCTACTCATGTGGGATTGGATACGCAGGGGGCTATTGTTTACGCTACTAATCCAGAAGATGTAATTGTTACTATTGGTTTAGAGGATGTCGTGATTGTCCGCGATCGCAATGTCACTCTCATTGTTAATAAAAATCGCACCCAGGAAATCAAGCTAGTTCTCAAAACCCTGCAAAACGATCCCCGATTTACTGAACTACTCTAAATGTAAAAGTTAAAACCCTTGGCAGAGGCTCAAATGGATATTTATCTATTATAACTTGACTATCTCTAACTGAGCCTCTAGCCAAAAAAGTTGGGGGGCAGGGGGCAGGGGGGCAGGGAAGATGAGGGGGATGA
>NZ_AP018288.1:2658837-2862882 GCF_002368335.1 Nostoc sp. NIES-4103
TCCCAATTGTCAAAATGTTCCTCACACAAACTGTTCCCCGTCAACGAGAAATTATCGAAGTAGTCCTTCGCAATGGCTGGGATTATATGCGGAGGCTGCTAACTGGTGGTAAAGCTGATGAACCCCAGCTACCCACACCTGCGGTTTTAAAAAATATCTTGGTGGATTTGGGGCCAGTCTATGTCAAACTCGGTCAGCTACTTTCTACCCGTCCAGATTTACTTAGCGCTGCCTACATTGAGGAACTTTCAACGCTACAAGACGAAGTACCGCCTGTTTCCTGGCAAGATATAGAAGTAGTCATCCGCAAACAGCTAAAACGCCCCTTAGAAGAAACCTTCAGCACAATTAATCCTGTGCCAGTGGCAGCAGGGTCAATTGCCCAAACCCATCGAGCAACATTAGTAGATGGTCGAGAAGTTGCCTTAAAGGTGCAACGTCCAGGGATTGATGCCACAATTGCCCAAGATATTGCTTTAATTCAAGGTATTGCCGATTTAGTTGCACGTACCGAATTTGGACAGACCTACGAAATTAAATCTATTGCTGAAGAATTTACCAAAGCTTTAGAAGCAGAATTAGATTTTACACGCGAAGCCGGTTTTACAGACGAGTTGCGGCGCAATTTATCGCGTAGTCGTTGGTTTGATCCCAAACAAATTGTAGTTGCAGAGATTTATTGGGATTTGACCACAGAAAAATTATTGGTGATGGAGTGGCTGGACGGGGTGCCGTTTTTGTCGGCAGATTTAAACAGTAATACAAATGGTAAAGACCCAGCGGTGGAACGCCAAGCTATCACCACTTTGCTATTTCGAGCGTTTTTTCAACAACTATATATTGATGGCTTTTTCCACGCTGACCCCCATCCAGGAAATTTATTTTATCTTAAGGATGGTCGTGTGGCCCTGCTAGACTGTGGTATGGTGGGAAGACTTGATCCCCGTACACAGCAGATATTAACAGAAATGCTGTTGGCGATCGTGGATTTAGATGCAGGACGGTGCGCTCAGTTAACTTTGCAACTAGCAGATTCTCGGCAGCCTGTAATTTTGTCTCGGTTAGAAAATGATTACGATCGCATGCTGCGAAAGTATCATAATGTCAGTCTGACGCAAATCAACTTCAGTCAGATCATTTATGAAATCTTACAAGTTGCCCGTAATAATAAAATTAGGCTACCTAGTAACATGGGCTTGTATGCCAAAACCCTGGCTAACTTAGAAGGGGTGGCGCGTACTTTCAACCCAGAGGTTAATTTGTTTGATGAAGTCAAGCCATTAATCACAGACTTGTTTCGCAGGCAACTTTTAGGCGATAATCCTGTGCGATCGCTCCTGCGAACAGCCTTAGATATCAAAAGTCTTTCTCTACAATCTCCCCGTCAAATTGAACTATTATTAGACCGAGTAACTTCCGAAACCTTGCAGTGGAATTTATCACTACGGGGATTAGATGGTGTGCGGCGAACTATGGATGATGCTGCCAACCGATTATCTTTTAGTATCCTGGTGGGTTCCCTGATTATGGGGGCAGCAATTATTACAACAAAAGCGCAGACATCTGAAATATCTTTTTTAAGTAGTGTTTTATTTGCAGCTGCTAGCTTGTTGGGATTGTGGTTAATCATTAGTATATTGCGATCGGGGCGTTTGCGGTAAAATCTATACTCCAGGAAATTGGGGACTGGGGACTGGGAACTGGGGACTGGGACATTGAGCATGGTAAAAAGCAGTTATTTTTGACTTCTCCCTCATCCCCCTCATCCCCCTCATCCCCCCATCTCCCCATCTCCCCTGCTTTACCAAACTATGTCAATCATCATTGCTGAAAATCTAAGTAAATTTTATCCAGTAGCTGTCAAAGAACCAGGTATTAGAGGGACAATAACTCACTTTTTCCGGCGCACCTACCGTTCAATCAAAGCAGTTGAAAATGTTTCTTTTGAAATTGCCCCAGGCGAGGTAGTGGGATTTTTGGGGCCTAATGGTGCTGGTAAAACCACCACACTGAAAATGCTCACAGGGCTAATTCATCCTTCTAGCGGTATAGTTAGAGTCGCTGGACATGTGCCGTTTCTGCGCCAAGAGGCATTTTTACAAAAAATTACTTTGGTGATGGGGCAAAAACAGCAACTCATTTGGGACTTACCAGCGCTAGATTCTTTAAAAATTAACGCTGCTGTGTATAACATCTCAGATAAAGAGTTTCAGCGGCGAGTAGGGGAATTAACTGAGATGCTGTCCCTAGAAGGTAAGCTTACCCAACCTGTACGCAAATTGTCTTTGGGTGAGCGGATGAAGGCGGAACTTTTAGCAGCACTTTTGCACCGTCCTCATGTATTGTTTCTGGATGAACCTACCCTAGGACTAGATGTGAATGCTCAAGTGGCGGTGCGCGATTTTTTGCGTGAGTATAATCAGCGCTATCAAGCGACGGTATTGTTGACTAGCCATTACATGGCTGATATTACAGCTTTGTGTCAACGAGTCCTCTTGATTCACCAGGGAAAGCTGATGTATGACGGTAGCTTAGATGGGCTGCTGGAACGTTTTGCTCCTTATCGTGAAGTTCATGTAGAGTTAGCCCAACCTCTACCTCTAGAAAAACTGATGGCTTATGGTGATGTACAACTCTTAGAAGGTCGAGCAGTGTGTTTTATGGTACAGCAAGAAGCGCTTACTCGCACAGTGTCTAAGATTTTATCAGATTTGCAAGTAATCGATTTAACAGTGAGTGAGCCACCCGTGGAAGAAGTGATTGGACGAGTTTTTCAAGCAGGGGTGGTTTAAGGAGTGTGGAGTTAGTTGTCATTTGTCATTTGTCATTTGTCATTTGTCATTTGTCATTTGTTATTTTTCCCTCATCCCCCTCATCTTTCTCATCCCCCTCATCCCCCTCATCCCCCTCATCTTTCTCATCCCCCCCATCCCCCTCATCCCCAATGAAACGAATTATTAGGAAAGCCTTAACTTTTTTTTCCGTATACTACGCCTATATGGTTGAGTATCGCGCAGAACTGATTTTATGGGTTTTATCTGGGTCTTTGCCAATTATCCTTATGGGTATCTGGATACAGGCAGCACAAGGTGGACGATTCAGTCTGTCACCTGTTGATTTTACCCGTTACTTTCTCACTGTTTTTATTGTCAGGCAAATCACAGTTGTCTGGGTAATTTGGGATTTTGAAAGGGAGGTAGTAGAAGGCAAGTTATCGCCCAAGTTACTACAACCACTCGATCCGGTATGGCATCACGTTGCAGGTCATCTTTCTGAAAGATTTGCTCGTATCCCGTTTGCATTCTTGTTAATAGCGTTGTTTTTTATACTCTATCCCCAGGCTTTTTGGATACCTAGTTTGATTCAATTCTTGTTATTTACCTTGGCGGTAGCGCTAGCTTTTATTTTAAGGTTTGTGATTCAGTATACTCTTGCCTTGTTTTCTTTTTGGACGGAACGGGCTAGCGCTTTAGAAAATTTTTGGTTGTTGTTTTTTTTGTTTTTCTCTGGAATGATTGCCCCTTTAGATGTGTTTCCTGAAAATGTACGAGCGATAGTTTTATTCACACCTTTTCCTTATTTAATTGATTTTCCTACGAGTCTTTTAGTGGGGCTACCTGTGGATGTAACGCGGGGATTTTTATCAATGGTGGGTTGGATATTAATATTTTTGGGTGCAAATCGCTTGCTGTGGCGTGCAGGTTTGAAGCGGTATTCTGGTATGGGTGCGTAAAGGGGACTGGGGACTGGTAATTAGGAACTGGGTATTGGGTTTTAGTAGTTTTTTCGCCGTTTCAATCTTTAATAGTTTGGTAGTGGCATGACAAGGCTAAAATGTTGCATTATTCCTTTCTTGTGGGATGGGCTTCTAGCCCGTCCGGTGCGGGCAAGATGCCCACACCACAAGATTTATTTTTATTGCACTACTTTAGGCTTGCCACGCCAGTAGGGTGCGTTATCGCGCCAGCGTAACGCACCGCCAGAGATTTGCGGTGCGTTAGGAAAAGAGTCCATAACGCACCCTACAAAACTTTTCTTATAGTTACATTGCTGGTTTCAATCCCTAATAGGGAGTAAGTGAAATTTCAAGGCTAAGGGCTGCGTAATGCGTTATTATTCCCGTGAGTTTCAATCCCTAATAGGGAGTAAGTGAAATTTCAAGTTCAGGTCTTTAGAAAATAAATAGTCAATAGGGTTGTTTCAATCCCTAATAACCCAAGTTGCGGGTAATAGAAGATAAAAAAGAATATGGTTGGTGTAGGCACGGTAAATGAGGGTTTGTAAGAACTACAACCTTGATGAAAGTGCAATTAGGAATGTTCAGTATAGTTGAAGAGAAAGTGAAAGAAAGCAACTTAGTCAATAAAAGCTCGTTGCAGAGTGTAGGCAAAAATAAAAGCTTGCAACTTCAGTAAAAACCCTTCATAAGTTACCGCATGAATAGATTTGTGAAAACGACTGGTAATGCCACTAAACACGGTTTCAATGTAATGACGAATAGACTGTTTAATGTAGTGAGTCCAAGGCGGATCTTGGCGTTTTGAGTTACTATGAGCGCATGACTTGCATGGAGATTTGACTGGTTTCAATCAAGTCATCTTCCACAGTGTAATCAAGATAGGCACAATCAGCATAAACTTGACTTCCAGGCAGTAAATTCAAGGGTAAAGCACTTAATCCCCGGATATCCGTCGCACTGGCTGGCATGAACACAAATTCAACGGGAATACCTGTTTTGGTAGTTAATAACTGTACTCTGACTCCATAAAAATAACGTTTCTTAGATGCGATATAACCTCGATATTCTGGGGATTTGATCAGATGAGCATTAAATATGCGAATTTTATCACATATCGGTACAGGAAACGAGTCTAAAAGATATTCCGTATTTTCACTAATTTCTTTTAGTGCCATTCCGACTTGATGAAATAAATCGTTCACTAACATTGCTAGATGATGTAATCGCCGATTAAATCGTGATTTTTCTAACATTCTTGGCATCAACTTATGGTCTTTCATGTAGCTACAAGCCTGACTATGATTACTCCCAAAGTACATAGCTGCAATGATTGCCGTTGTGATAATTTCTGCATCACTCATTTGACAACGAATATCCTCTTTATGCCCGATCGCCTTTAATAAGTCATCTATGACAGAATAGATCGTAACTATTTCATTTAACATCTGTCCCTCCTCTTTGTCTTGTCTGGAGGGATTTTCTTGTTTCTCTACCTTTGTGTCATCTCTCTTTGAGACTAACTAGCAACTTGGGTTAATAGGGAGTAAGTGAAATTTCAAGACGAGAGTTTTTGCCAGCTTCAACGATTTGGAATGTAGTTTCAATCCCTAATAGGGAGTAAGTGAAATTTCAAGCCGTGGTTGCTGAATTTCTAAAGGAAGGAATAACAGCAGGTTTCAATCCCTAATAGGGAGTAAGTGAAATTTCAAGTACACCTGTTGAAACTCCTGTAGAAGTGTCTACTCCGTTTCAATCCCTAATAGGGAGTAAGTGAAATTTCAAGTTTGCAGCACATCTGGGTGTTACGTACCCTACGATTGTTTCAATCCCTAATAGGGAGTAAGTGAAATTTCAAGAATAAGTTGGCGCAAGTTGACTATTTGCTTAATCAAGTTTCAATCCCTAATAGGGAGTAAGTGAAATTTCAAGTCTAAGAAGGTTGTCAGGGTGAAAAAGATAATTGGCGTTTCAATCCCTAATAGGGAGTAAGTGAAATTTCAAGTCAGCGTCCAGTGCCAGAAAACGGAGTGCTGCCGTTTCAATCCCTAATAGGGAGTAAGTGAAATTTCAAGTGTGGGGGATAAGTTGATAACCGTGATTTTAAGAGTTTCAATCCCTAATAGGGAGTAAGTGAAATTTCAAGGCATCACTGTCAAGCAGTATTTGCAAAAATTAGTTTACAAGGTTTCAATCCCTAATAGGGAGTAAGTGAAATTTCAAGAGTATTACGCTCTACAAACTGTACTGGCTCAATTTGTTTCAATCCCTAATAGGGAGTAAGTGAAATTTCAAGCTATTCTTATGTTCTAGGCTCCCCTAACATCTACGTTGTTTCAATCCCTAATAGGGAGTAAGTGAAATTTCAAGCTGGCAGGCTACCTTGGAGGGTCAAGGTGTGCGGTGGCTGAATGTTTCAATCCCTAATAGGGAGTAAGTGAAATTTCAAGACCCTGGATGACCAGGAAGCCTTGCAAGTAATCATAGAGTTTCAATCCCTAATAGGGAGTAAGTGAAATTTCAAGCGTCTTTGCTGGTATCTATATTTCTGCCGCCGTGTTTCAATCCCTAATAGGGAGTAAGTGAAATTTCAAGCTGGTGAGATTAACCGTAGGATCCTAAAAGGGGGTTTCAATCCCTAATAGGGAGTAAGTGAAATTTCAAGCACAATCAGAGAAAATACTACCACAAATACCTCTTGTCGTAGTTTCAATCCCTAATAGGGAGTAAGTGAAATTTCAAGTTAAGTTGTTTTCTATTCTAGACTCATCTAGGGCGCGTTTCAATCCCTAATAGGGAGTAAGTGAAATTTCAAGGATACCATAGTCAGTACCAGAATCAGTGGTATAGTTTCAATCCCTAATAGGGAGTAAGTGAAATTTCAAGGTGACGCTCAAGCAATTGTCAACCAAAAGCAAATTGTTTCAATCCCTAATAGGGAGTAAGTGAAATTTCAAGTTCAGAACAATTTGAGCAGCGAGCCTCACTTGAAGGTTTCAATCCCTAATAGGGAGTAAGTGAAATTTCAAGATGGTCGCCTGTGGCTTTAGAGCCTAGCGACGTAGCAGTTTCAATCCCTAATAGGGAGTAAGTGAAATTTCAAGGGAGCTACACCAGCAAATAAATAGGGCGATCGCCGGTTTCAATCCCTAATAGGGAGTAAGTGAAATTTCAAGAGAGAGGCGATCGCTAAGCACATGCTCAGTATTAAGTTTCAATCCCTAATAGGGAGTAAGTGAAATTTCAAGTAACCATGGTGTTCTATTTGGTTCTCAAGTGGCAGGCAGGTTTCAATCCCTAATAGGGAGTAAGTGAAATTTCAAGCTGCTTGATGTAACTTACAGCACGGCCAGGGTCAATAGGTTTCAATCCCTAATAGGGAGTAAGTGAAATTTCAAGGGTGTGGTACAATTTTTAAAACTCAGGCGTAATGTTTCAATCCCTAATAGGGAGTAAGTGAAATTTCAAGTGCGGAAGCCGGAAAGACAATCTGTATTTGGTTTTCAAGGTTCAGTTGCGCGGATGAGGCAATCATAGCATGTGAAAATAAAATTGAACTGAGACTAAATGGCTAAAACCCAGTCTACATAAGGTGCGCGGCTACTTTTGAAGCTATTTTACTCAAAAGTTTTACACAGCAAAGATTTCAGCATCATTTGCCAAAACCTCGTTTTGAACACCTACCCATCCGCGCCTGAAGCAAGAGAAACACTGTTGCTGTCATGTTATGTGCTTTATCATTTAGCTAAGTTGGGGAGAACAAAAAATCCCCGACTGCATCTAAAACCTCTGCTGGGTATTCCTCGTGTAGTCCCAAAGAACCAGGAATGACGACGCTTTTCACTTTTGGTAAAGCTGCTATGGCATTCATTTCTTCTCGTGATTTTGGTGGGCTAGATTCGCCAATTACTACCATCAATGGTACAGATAACGATCGCACAAGTGCCAAAAAATCAGATTGCTCACGTACAGCATCGAGATTACCTGTAACAAAAGCAGCAGAAGCAAATCGCGCTCCTGGTTGTTGAGTTGTCTGCCATTTCTTTTCGATGAAGCTAGGTGTAAGCATCCTGGCGGCATCTGCAAAGACGTGGCGACGGTACATAAAACTCAAGAAGGATGGTACGGTGTTGAGTTTATACAAAGCTTGCCCTATTATCTGCGATCGCACCAATCCTCTAACGATACCAGCTATTTCTGGAGTTGCCCCCATTGTCGGCAAAGGGCCTCGCCATGTGGGAGCTAATAATACTATTCGAGAAAAAATAGCAGGCTGTTTCACTGCGACTTGCAACACGTAACTAGCAGCATGTCCAGCCGCAACTACGGTAATTGCAGTATTAAAAACAGCTGGGATAAAATCTGACAAAAATTGCTGATATATTTCTGGTCGATAATTTAAACTAGGGCGAGAAGATTCTCCAAATCCAGGCCAGTCTACTGCTACAACTTGAAAGTGAGGAGCTAGTAATCTGGCAAGTTCGCCCATTTCTGAACGCATAGAAACGCTGCTGAAAGCTGGAAGTAGCAATAGTGGTGAACCTTTACCAAGGGTTTCATAAACAACCCGCAATTGTTGGTTTTCGCAATTCCAAAGATATTCTTGAATTACTCCACCAAATCCAACAGTAGCAGAGGTAGATAATAAATTGGTTGACATGAGACTAAATTTTTAAAGTTAGCTAATCATGGAAAAATCCCACTCCCCACTCCCTAACGCCACTTGCTCTACTTGAGGAAACCCCTCTTGGTCGCAGTGGCTCCTTCCTACTCCCTATTTTCAAGCTAGGAGTTAGGCAAATCTAACTTACATTCCAACGCTTTTTTTTGCATGGTTTTAAAAATGTTATAAAAGCCATTAGCGCGGGAAGGTGTCAGGCTGACATTTAAACCAGTTTCTTGAATGAAATCTGGTGTAAGTTCTAAAATTTCTGTGGGAGTTAGTCCGTTTAATCCTTCAATCAAAAGACCAACCATCCCTTTGCTGATGAAAGCGTCGGAATCAGCTAGAAATTCGACTTTACCATCATTGAGAGAGGCTGTGATATAAACTTGAGAAACGCAACCAGGTACTTTATTTTCTGGTACTTTATCAGTTTCTGGAAAACCTTTGAGTTTGTTTCCATACGCAATTAACTGTTCGGTACGTCTTCTTTGGTCGGAAACCCGTTGAAAGCGCTGGACAATTTTAGCAAGAGCAGGTGGTAAAGAATCGAGAGTGGAAGACATAAAACAAGCTGCAAATAATCGGCATCACCTTGAGTTTAAATTATATGCACGAGCGATCGCACTTTACACCGTGCCAATTTTAGATTTGGGATTTTGCATTATTTATCGGTTCATGCTCCACGAGCAACTAATGTGGAACAAATCTCAAATCGCAAAATTGATTGACAGCAACTCTAGAATTGCAACCGTTGTATTTATGAATACTCAAGTTAAGCACATGTTGTTGGTTTGCTACTTCTATTTTAGTAATTTTAGCGATCGCTGCTGGTAGTGTAAACCAGAAAAACTCAATTTTGATTAAGAAGCAGCAATCAATAGTTTTATTAAGTATTGATAACAACTGTTAAATATTAATGCAAAATCAAGATTTTTCTTGAATTGACTTCGCTAATTCCCAGATTATGTTTTCAATCATTAATAAATTTCAGGAGCAAATCAGGTGTTTACTTCAACCTTACTCGCTGCTGCCACCACACCCCTGGAATGGAGTCCCACAGTTGGGCTGATTATAATTCTCGCCAATATTTTTGCCATTGCCTTTGGCAAATCTACCATCAAGTACCCCAACGCAGAACCAGCCCTACCATCACCCAATTTGTTTGGTGGTTTTGGTCTACCTGCGTTATTGGCAACTACTGCTTTCGGTCACATCTTGGGCGTGGGTATTGTCTTAGGGCTGCATAACCTAGGCAGAATTTAGTACCGCTTTGCACAAATCATAAATTCTAAAGAATTTATGATTTGTGCATCTAAGGGTATTTTATAGACGTGTAGCCGCTTCCCTTAAGGTATCGCGTCCATATTTTTGCCGTGTGCTGTACTCAGGAACTGACAAATAAAAAATATCCCATTGTAATTGTTCGCTACTGACTTTTAACAGCTAACGGTCAACAGTCAACAATTTAAAGCAGGATAATTTATTTCTTGGAGTTCCCTAGGTGATTACTCAAGTTAGCCTTTAGTTGATTCTTTTTTGTATAATTCTATGAGCTAGAGAGTTAATTCTCTGGCTTTTTTATATTAAAGCTTGCACTGCTACTAAAAACTGCATGGGAATTTATTCCCAGGCTAATAGTTAAAGTCGCCTAAAGACGACTGGACAAAAGTTTTAGTTTACTTAAGTGGACTGCATTTACAAGCCTGCGAAATTTATTCTTAACGAGTGATTGAAATGCAAGTTAAGAGGTCATTTCCAACCAACCTCGATAGCCAGTAACAATGCGGCTACCATCCTTGAGGATATGGATTTCCATTTGATCGCTAGCCCAAGTAATTTGGTCTGCTAAAGCAGGGTTAAACACATGAACTCGTTGATTGCGAGACGAAACTGGAGAGTTGGGAGAATTAATTGCTAAAGACTCCACAAAAGGCCCGTCAATTAGGATATCTAGTTGTTCTAATAATGCTTGGGAATCTGGAGGCGCAGATTCTGATTGTAGTTGCTTGAGGGTGAACCCAGTAAAAGACATCACATTTAAGCCAGCAGCTTTTAGCTTGCGGGCTAGAGATGCTAATGCAGATGCTTGCCAAAAGGGTTCTCCACCAGAGAATGTTACGCCTGTGTTGCGAGGTTTACTCAGGATTTTCTCGGCGAGAGTATCAACACAAATCAGCTGATTAATCTCAAATGACCAGGACTCAGGATTAAAGCAGCCAGGACACTCACGTAGACAACCTTGTACCCAGACGACAGCACGACAACCAGGGCCATTCACCTCTGATTCATCAACGTAACCCATGATGTTCAGATAGCCAGAGGGAATTTCTGTGAGTTCCTGCGGTGGGTTGGTTGGCTTAGGTTCCATCTGTCTGTTTCCTTTTAACCGTTACCTATTAAATCAATTGTGCCTACAAGCTAGTTAACTTGCTGCAATTGATTTGACCAAAAGTAGTCAGGAGCCACCCCAATTTTAGCAATTAGAGATTGAGGATTTGGGGTTAAAGAAAAATCTTAAATTTAAAATCTGTATTGTTAAGTTTGCCGTAGTTGGGCTAACCTTCGGTGCGTTTCAAATTTTACGTGATAAAAAATACTTTATTATGCGATCGCCCCGGATTGGGTAGGCTAGATGGCGTGATGTTGATGCGATCGCGTCCCAAAAATCAGTTTTACCTTACCGTATTGCAGATATAAAACCCTATTTTCATAACTAAACTGTGTAGTTTGCATTTAGGGTCAACTACGCCAACTGTATGCCTAGAAGTAGGTTGTCCAATTTAGTGACATAAAGGGTTTATTTTTGTCTTTAAAAAAAGTTCCAAAAAATTTTCAATGATTTTACTGAGTCATACAATGATTTTAGGCTATCAAACAATTCAGAAGTTAAGCTGAAATCTAATCATAAATTGAAAGGATAATCAAAATGGCAGAACATAAAAGAACCTACAACAGTCAAATTGAAATTAATGATTTGATTGATGATGCTGTGAAAAATGCTGTGGCACGTCGAAACGAAGCTTTGGATTCAGAAGAAGCTTTGTTATCTATGTCTGATGCAGAAGCAAAAAGCGTTGCAGGTGGAATTGCAATTTTTAAGCCTCCTATTATTATAGGACTCATAGCTCCTGAACCTCCATCCTTATCATCCTTATATTGATAAATATTTTCTTCACTGGAGGCTTCATTAATGGAAGACATTGCTGCTGATAAAACTACACTTTGCCCCAGTGCTAGGCCAGAATCGGTGGACGGTGTTGTTTTCGGCATTATCAGTGGAACAGTTGCAGAACCCCGTGTAGCTTATCTCAAGCAGCCTCTACCTATCACTGATGAACTGATAGCAAAAGCTAGTCCAATTACACCCGCTGAAATTTTCCGTATGGCGGCACCATGCGCCACTAAAGCTTGTCTGCATTTTGATGGACAAGATTGTCGTCTAGCGAAACAAATTGCTGACAAATTACCCGCAGTCGCAGAGGAATTGCCCCCTTGTTCTATCCGCCGAGATTGTCGGTGGTGGAACCAAGAAGGTAAAGCAGCTTGTATGCGTTGTCCACAAGTAATTACAGATAACTACAATCCGTCTGAACTAACAATTGAAGTATCAAAACCAGCTGCTAGTTAAGCACAATTATGGTTTATGTTTTTGTGGCTAAAGAAGTTTCTCAGAAAGATTTAATTTAGTAATATCAGGAACAGAAGATTATGTCTCTAGCACATGTTAAAGCTTTCTATCAACAGCTAGCAAATGATCAAGCTTTTCGTACTCAAATTGAAAACGTTAAGAGCAAAGAAGAATGTAGCCAAATAGTGAAAGCTGCTGGTTACAATTTCACTCTAGAAGAGTATGAAGAATATACTGCTCAATTGTTAGAATCTGCTGCTGATGAAGGTGAACTTAAGGATTTAAGTGAAGAAGAACTGGCAGCAGTTTTTGGTGGATTCACTGGCAAGCCCACAATCCAACCATTATATGGAGTTGTATGGCCACCATACCAACCAATGTATGGAGTTATTCAGCCATTGTATGGAGTTATTCAATCAGAATAATATCATGTCCGGGTAATTAGTTATGATTCCCACAATCATTGCACCCCACCCCTAACCCCTCCCCTTGGTAAGGGTAGGGGAGCAAAAGCGTAGCTTTGGCGGGGTGGGGTGAGCGTGGGTTTAAGTAAGTATCAAACGGACATGATATAACACACTTTAGCAAACCACTGTTGCTATTATAAGAGATTAAATTGAAGGGGACGGATGGGATTTGTCCCTCTCTTTCATAAATTAAAATAAAAATAAAATCACAGATAATTAAATCATCTTAGGAGAATATTATGTCTATAGAAAACGTCAAAGCTTTTTACAAAGAACTAGCAAATGATCCAGCTTTCCGTAATCAAATAGAAAATATTAAGATGAAGACAGAATGTAGCCAACTAATTAAAGCTGCTGGCTACGATTTCACTCTAGAAGAGTATGAAGAATATACTGCTCAATTGTTAGAATCTGCTGCTGATGAAAGTGAACTTCAGGATTTAAATGAAAAAGAATTAGCAGCAGTTTTTGGTGGCTTAATTGGGGGAAGGAATTCTTCTTTAATATATGGAGCGCCAGGCGGTCTTTGGGATTTTTATTATTTTTAACAAAAATAGTTGCCTCTGAGCTAGTTTTAACAAAAAACTAAGATTTTTCAGGACGGATGGATATCTGTCCGTCCCTTTCTAGAAAAAATAATTGAGGGTATTTTAATGACTTATCGCCGAATTAGTTATGCAGTTTGGGAAATTACCCTTAAATGTAATCTAGCCTGTCAACACTGCGGTTCTCGTGCTGGTCATACAAGGGCAAAAGAACTTTCCACAGCAGAAGCCCTTGATTTAGTCAAACAAATGGCCGATGTGGGAATTACAGAAGTTACCATAATTGGTGGTGAAGCTTTTCTCCGTCCTGACTGGCTAGAGATTGCCCAAGCAATTACCAAAGCTGGGATGTTGTGTGGGATGACCACTGGGGGTTATGGTATCACCTTAGACACAGCTCGCCGAATGAAGGAAGCTGGTATTGGTGTGGTTTCTGTATCCGTTGATGGCTTAGAAGCGACTCATGACCGCCTGCGGGGCAAACAAGGCTCATGGCAATGGGCATTTAAAACCATGAGCCACCTTAAAGAAGCAGGTATCCCCTTCGGCTGCAATACGCAAATCAATCGCCTGTCTGCACCGGAATTTCCCCAAATTTACGAGCATCTGCGCGATGCTGGCATCTTCGCTTGGCAAATTCAGTTAACTGTACCGATGGGCAATGCTGCCGATAATAATGATATTTTACTCCAACCTTACGAACTGTTGGATGTATACCCAATGATTGCTCGTGTTGCTCAACGAGCAAAGCGAGAAGGGGTGCAGGTGCAGCCAGGGAATAACATCGGCTACTATGGCCCCTATGAGCGACTGCTGCGGGGTGGTGATGCTTGGTCATTTTGGCAGGGATGTAGCGCTGGACTGTCTGCTTTAGGTATTGAAGCCGATGGTGCTATCAAAGGTTGTCCCTCACTACCTACCACAGCCTACACTGGTGGTAATATCCGCGACCATTCACTGCGGACAATTATTGAAGAAACCGAAGAACTCCGGTTTAACTTAGGAGCTGATACTCCCAAAGGCACAGAACACTTGTGGGGTTTCTGCAAAACTTGTGAATTTGCAGAACTTTGTCGTGGTGGTTGCAGTTGGACTGCTCATGTTTTCTTTGACAAGCGAGGTAACAATCCTTACTGTCATCATCGCGCCCTCACCCAGAAAAAAAGCGGTATTCGGGAGCGAGTATTTCTCCAACGTCAGGCGGATGGGAATCCCTTTGATAATGGCGAATTTGCTCTAATTGAGGAACCAATAAATGCTCCTTGGCCAGAAAACGATCCACTTCATTTTACTGCTGACCGCATTCAATGGCCCCAAGGATGGGAAGCAGAATCAGAGTTAGTACCATCTTTAGTTAATTCCAGCAATTAAACACAGTCAATGTCACATTTTTATGAATAATATTTCTACTGATTCTCTTGCTGAAGAAAATACAACTTTTACAGATTCTCAAGCACCATTGTTACCTCGTTCTGCTTGGAATAGTCAGTTAACCTATTTGCGACTTATTTTTAGAGCCAAGAAGGCTTTAGACCGTATTGAAAAGGAAGCAGGTGTATTAATTAAAACTTAGTTATATTAAATTTATAAATTACTTCAGATCGGTTACTTATCTTTTTTAACCCTAGCTAACTAGGGTTATTTTTATTATTATAATGGTTTCTATTTATTATGAATTTCTTGTGATTTATATATCTAAAATCATCTAAATTTTTATGTAAAAAATATATAAAAAATGGATTATTTTTGTCCCTTTTATCTTGAATCAACAACTTGATTCAGATGTGTTTGTAATAGATAATTTCAATAAGAAGATACAAAAAGTATTGTTCTTCTATCACATAAACTTAGTTCAAGTTAATTCAAGGATGTTAAGATATGTCTAGAATCAAAATTGCAGATATAGAACAGTCCGAATCAGAATATGCATTGATCGACTTGTCTAATGACGAACAAAAAGCTATCAATGGTGGTACGGTTATTATAATAGTAGATCACGGTGATCATATACATATTATAGTCATTCGCTAAACACTCTAAGAGGTCTTGAAAAAAATGATGGCCGCGTATCGAAAAATTTACCTTTTCCGAAATCCTGCTTAAGAAAGAGGAATTTGAGAAGGTTATTTCCTGCTTTTGAGGGTTAAGAGAGATATAGAACTATAAACTTTACAAACATCCTCTCAAAAATGCCTTTTTTATGAATCAAAAGGCATTTTTTACTTAAAGTCTAAGATATTGAATTACTTGTATTTAGATTATTCACAACTTTAACTTGCCCAATTTGTTGCTTAATCCACCTATCAAATAAATCAAGAATAATTTGATTACGCAGTTTTTTATCCAATTGTGGTTGAATAATCTCTTCCACAAAAATTAGGTGTACTCCCTTAGAAGTCAATATCGGTTTAAGAACCTCTGGCGGTTTAGCAGTAAAAACAGCGGCTGAAATCTCTGGTTTTAAATCTTGGCGGCGTACTATCCCCAAATATCCACCTTTGCGCCGTGATTCTACATCCTGAATGTATTTGTGAGCAACATCATAAAAACTCATCTCACCTTCCTTAATTGCATAAAAGAGTTCTAGCGCTAAATCTTCATCATCCAGAACAACTTCATACATCACTACGCCAACATAATCTAGTTGGTTTTCAAAAAAATAGGGTTCAACCTTATCAGCAAAAAGATGATTAGCTAACTTCCCAGAGATGAGACTGATGTCAGCAATTTCTTCAAAATCATCTATAGACAAACCATGTTTTTCTAACCATTTCCAGGTATCATTAGCACTATTCAGATTATTAGCTAACCGTATTTGGTCTGCTGCTTTCTGAAGTTCTTCAACCTCCACTATTATCCCAGTTTCCTCAGCAGCCCCTATAATCACCATGCGGCGAACAATCTGCTCAACTATCTCAGGAATTTTACAAGTAACCTTAACTTGATGAAGAATATCTTCGTTAGTAATAGTGATAGATTGCGACATGATATTTATCCTAAATTATAATTGTTAAAATGAAACATTAGAGGATGACTTATTAGTTGGATGTATAAAATGGAGTGAGTTTTTTTTATAATTTCACCCCTCCTTGCTGCAATTTCTTAAACGGATCAAGTATAAAATCAATTATCCGACGCTGACGCACAATTACTTCAGCTGTCCCTGTATCCCCCGGACGCAAAGGAATACACTTATCAGCAGAAGGAATACAATTTTGTTTGAGGGCAATTTCCAAGTTATAAGCTGCTACTTTTCCATTAGGAGTATCCACTTCTACAGTATTAGGAGAAATTTTAATTAACTCCCCAGATATAACACCATAATCTTGAAATGGATAGGCATCAAATTTCAACTTGACTGGTAATCCTGTCCGTAAAGAACCACTTTCAGTGGTCGCCATTTGTGCCCGAATTATTAAAGGTGAATTTATCGAGGCTATCTCTGCTACCATTGTGCCTAACTGTACAACTGACCCTGCTTTTTGAATTGGTAACTGAAACAATGTACCACTCACAGGTGCTTTTAACTCTCTTTGTCCTAGTTGAAATTTCAATGAATCAATCTGACTCTTAGTTTGAGCAATCTCTGATTTTAAAGAAGTAATGTCTGTTTCTAAATTTTTCTGTTGCTCGGCAATTTTTAGGACAGCTAACTGACCAGAACGGATTAAAGTTTGATAACCTCTTTCTTGCTCTTTTAATTGTAATTTAGCCTGTTCAATATCTGCCTTAGCTTGGCGGAGATTTCGCTCATAACTACTCTGTTGTTCTGCTAGACGTAACTTAGCTTGTTCAATATCTGATTTAGTTTGTTCATACAATTTTTGCTTATCTTTAGCTATATCTTGCTTTTCTACAATATTAATTTCTGGAACAACTCCTGCTCTATTTAGCTTGCTATAGCGTTCCACTTCCCGCTGGCTACTTACCAAACTACTCTCAACTAACTTACTAGTAGTTCGACTATTTTCCAGGGTTTGCTTTGCCTGATGAACTTGAGATAACTTCTCTTCTTTTTGTAATTCATAAGCATTATTCAGCGTACTAATATTCTGTCGCGCTTGGTCAATTTGAGCTTGTTTTTCTAACTGTTGAGATTCATTTTGTTGCTGTTGAGTTGCTAAAGATACAATTAACTGATTTTTGGATGAATTTAACTGAGAAAGTCTATTTAATTGTCCCTCTAGCTTATCTTGAGCCTGATTCAATTCAGACTTAACTAATTCTGATTCTAATAATAATAATGTCTGCCCTGCTTTTACTGAATCACCTTCCTTAACTCTAATTTCAGCAACAGTTCCTGCTACAGCAGCATCGAGCTTAATTGTCTTATCTTTAGGCTCTATGCGTCCTGTAGCTGTACCCGTTTCATCAACTTTAGATAATATTGCCCAAGGTAAAGCTATAGACACAAATATGACTAAAAAATATAATAGCCCTCTAGTCCAAACTTGGGGCAAGCTATCAAGAGTTTCTTTAGTTATTTCCGACCAATCATCATTTTTGAATTCATCGCTTTTTAATTCTGTTGTTTGCTGTAATGATATTTCCTGTTGTAGTGTATCTTCAAATAGTGAATTTTTTACCCTTCCATTCAATACATTTGGCATATTTTTTATAATTTTTATCTGATGATTTTATAAATTCTCAGCCTTAAGACTGGAAACGAGGTGAATAGAGGAAAGATTCTTAATTTTTCTGCTGTTCATCCCGTGACATCTAATTGCTGTTGATTTAGATAGAAATAATGTCCCCGTTTTGCCATCAATTCTGTATGGGTTCCGCTTTCAATCAACACACCTTTATCTAATACCAAAATCAAGTCAGCATTCCGCACAGTGGAAAGACGATGAGCAATTACCAATGTGGTTCTTCCCTTAACAATTTTATTCAAATTTTGCTGTATAATTCTCTCTGATTCAGTATCCAAATGAGATGTTGCCTCATCAAAAATTAATAAGCGAGGATTACCTAATAAAGCCCTAGCAATAGCTATTCGCTGTCGCTGTCCTCCAGATAACAAACCTCCGCCTTCACCAATTTGGGTTTCATATCCCATTGGTAACTTTTTAATAAACTCATCAGCACCCGCTAGTTTTCCTACCTCAATTACTTCTTCTAAAGTTGCCCCAGGATGCCCTAAGCTAATATTTTCCCGAATTGTACCACCAAACAAAAAAGTATCTTGGTCAACTACGCCAGCGTTCTGACGCAAGGAACGTAAGGAAATACTGGTAATATCTTGTCCATCAATTAATACTTTACCATCTGTGGGAGGATACAACCCCAAAATCAACTTAGAAATGGTAGTTTTCCCTGAACCACTACGTCCCACCAATGCCACAGTTTGACCTGGCTTTACTTCAAAACTGAGATTCTCTAAAATATTAATATCACTTTCTGGATGATAGCGAAATGTGACATTTTCAAAGCGAATATGTCCTTTAAGACGTGGTAAATTTTGCCGTGCTTGGTAATGTAAATCCTCTTCTGGTTCTGTATCTATTACATCATTAATGCGTTCTATAGCAATGACGACTTCCTGCAACTGATTCCATAATACAGTTAAGCGTTGAAAGGGCGTAATAATATTACCTAACAACATATTAAATGCCACTAGTTGCCCAATAGTTAATTGGTTGTGAATCACTTGATAAGCACCAAACCACAGCAAACCTGTAGTCATCAATGCTTGAATTGTGTTGCTAAATATTTGCAAACGATTGTTAATAACTTGTCCAGAAAAGTTTGTTTTTATCTCTTTATTTAATAATTCTTCCCAATGCCAACGTACTGTTTGTTCTACTGCTGTAGCTTTAACTGTCCGGACACCAGTTAGGGCTTCAATTAGGTAACTACTTTCATTAGCAACAGCATTAAAAATTTCTCTAGAAATTCTTTGTAAAAAAGGTGTGGCAATGAGTGCTAGTAAAGCAAAAGGTGGAATAATTAACAACGCTAATAAAGCCATTTGCCAACTATACCAAAACATCAATCCTACATAGATAAAAACGGTGAGTAAATCTAGCAGGATAGACAAAGCCTCGCCAGCAAGAAAGCGCTGAATTTTGCGGTTTTCTTGGACACGAGAGATAATATCGCCGACATAACGCGACTCGAAGAAACTCAAGGGTAGGCGCAAAGTATGGCGAATAAACCCAACAATTAATGCTAAGTCTACTCTATTAGCTGTGTGGTCGAGTAGATATTGCCGCAACCCCATCATCGCCACCCGAAACAGGTTAAACATTAGCAACCCCAATCCCACCGCTGTTAAGGTGAGTTCCGATCGCTGCACTACCACGCGGTCTAAAATTAACTGGGTAAATAACGGTGTAATCAGTCCAAATATCTGGATAAATATCGAAGCAATAAACACCTCCAGCATCACCAAAGAGTGAGGCTTAATCAGCTCAAAGAATTGCCAAAAGGGTGTTGATGTCTCTTTGGCATCCTTTAACATCGCTGTCGGTTGCAACAACAATGTGTAACCAGTCCAATTAGCTTTAAATTCGGCGTGGCTGAGGCTGCGTTGTCCAATGGCGGGGTCGGCTACAATCACCTGTTTAAGTGTAATTTCGTAGACAACAATGTAATGCTTGCCTTCCCAGTGAACAATAGCTGGCAATTTTTGCTTTGCTAACTGCTGAAGACTTGCCTTTACAGGTCGTGCAGCAAAGCCAATACTTTCTGCGGCCGTTAATAGCCCTCGCAATGATGCACCATTGCGGTCTACATTGGCGATATCTCGCAAGCGATTCACACTAAAGCGTTTTCCCCAATACCGAGATACCATCACTAAACAAGCTGCACCGCAGTCAGATCCACTCTGTTGGGCAAAGAATGGATAGCGCCGCGTTACCTGCTGCCATAAATGCCCGACTTTTTGAGTGGGATGAGGAAAATAGGCTTTGTTAATCTTTTTTTGGTCTGGCAGCTCTGCCGGACTTGACAAAATTTCGAGTTTATGAATTGTATTTGATGCAGGTGATGTGATTGGTGAGATATCTGATTGTACCTGTCGAGGATTACGAGATAGCGCCTTATTCCACAAATGTTCCTGAACTTGGGGGTATTTAGCCATTAATGGCAACAACACCTCACCCGGAACAAAGCACAGTTGCAAGTTTAGTGAAGCTCTAGCACCATAGGGTTGTAATTGTGCATTTGGGAATAAGGTAAACTCTGCAAATGATTCCCCTGGCTCTAAAGTGGCGATTAACTCATCGTCTTTGTCTAGTAACCTTACCTTGCCAGCGATCGCAATATAAATTCCTGTTTCGGCATCAGTTCCTTGCCAGAATTTACCGACTTTGGGGTTAAGGAATTTAACTTGTTGAAGACAGTGTTGATATTCCTGTTGCGAAAGAGAATGCCCCAGAATATTGTTGAACTGTTCTGGAGTCAGCAACTGAGCAGATAAATCTTGCGCCATGAATTTCAGAATATGTTCCTAATTTTGCAAAGTTTATCGGCAAAATATCAGTATTATCGGGAATAGTTGCCGGTTTGAGGTCATCAATTAAAATCTTGGCACTCTGAGTTTGCTGATTGCGGTTTTCTTCAGCTCTACTAGGTTTTGGTAGCGTGGATAACCCCATTTGTTTGAGCAGTCGCTTAATATGGCGATCGCTCACCTCAATCCCAAATTCTTTGGCCAGATGTTTTCCCAGCCAGGCAGTTGTCCATCGTCGAAAAGCATAACCATGATCGCGAGGACTACTGCTAACTAGTTCTTTCAAACGTTCCGAGTACTGATCATTTACTGTCTTGGGGCGACCAATTGGACAATCTTGCCATTGGTGGGCCATCCCAGCCCTAGCTATATGCGTCCAATGTCGTACTGTTGCTGCACAACACCCCAATATTTGACAGATTTCGGTTTGAGTTTTTCCTTCATCTGCCAACAACATAATTTCAATTCGTTGGCGGTAAGATTCAGGTAAACTTTTTTGTAAACTTTCTAGCAGTAGTTTCCGCTGAAACGCAGTTAAATACTTACCACCAGCTGCATTTAGATACTTTGTGGCATGTTTTGTTTGGCTGTTAGACATAAGCGTATAATCTACAATTTTTGTAGATCTACAAATGTTTTATGAGCAATATCTTGAGCTGAGATTTAACACACAAGCACTAACTGTTGCTTCTGGCAACTGCTGACGTTGGCTTTTATTGAGGTTGATTTGATAGTAAATTTTGCCTTACTAAAAAAAGTCGTAAGGCATTTTGTTATTGAGTACTATGATTACAACGTCATTTAATTAGTTTAGCTAGTCAAGCAATATCTCGCTAGCTATTTAGCTATATCTAATTCACAACAATTAATCACGCTTTAGCTCACTAGACGAATGCATTTCACTAGCCAGCCATTGCTTAATTAATTCCACTACAACTTGACTCATCTTCAGCCCACGCAAAGCGCAAGCTGCATGGAACTGCTTCTTGAGGTCGTCTGTAATACTGATATGCATAGTACTAATGTTATGAACAGTGTCTATACAAACTGACAAATGTACAAAACAGCAATTATTCTACGGATACTAACAGGATCAGTGTAATTGCGATAGTAGTTAAGCTTAAAAAAATCTAAAACTTTTGACTAAAATATTTCCGGCATCTCATTTATATTGGATTCCAGCGTTTATGAAGAATTATTTAACTTCTATCAGAGAGAAATATTAGTTTACATTTACTGCAACTTTTAACCCTATTTTTTCCTTCCATAGGATTTTTCAAGTTAGCAGGACTTACGCACAAGTAACAGAAAATATAAGTATAAAAATTAACTAATATTAGCATAGAGACTACTAGGTTATGAGAGTTTAAGCCTGATTTGACCAGTTTTAATTTTTAATTAGATTGACTGTGAACTTAAACCCAATTCTGCATATATAGGAGACAGTATCTTTCTCATAGTTGGCAGTTGTCTACTAAAAATATAGGCTCTGATCGCACAACTAGCACCACCAAATAGTAAAGCATTGGTAACACCAATTTGATCTGCTAGCCCTCCAAAAAATAAATTACCAAAAGGAAGTATTCCCAAGAAACCTGTCATAAATATAGGGGAAACAAAGCGTAGCTTTGGTGGGGTGGGGTTCTTCGCTTTTTATAAGTAATTAAGCGAACTTGATATAAAATCTGACTGATGACTGATGATTGATGACTGATGACTGATGACTGATGGCGGTTAACGGAAAGCTAGAACCATGACAATGGAGTCTTTTTTATTTGGCAGTTCTTTAGTCTTTGCAATGTTTCTGATAAATCTTGAGTTGGTTTAGACATGATAAGCCCTGAATAATAGTTAATTTTACGTAATATTAGACTCACATAAAGTTTGTATGCTTAGTATTTGTTCAAAAAAAAGCCACCTGTACAATTAATACAAAGTGGGTGGATATAATAACATATAGTACCGAGCAAGCACAATTGCATACCGGAAAATGAGAAGATGAGGGAGATGAGAAAGAATTTACTTCCCCAGCTCCTCTGCTTTCCTGCTCCTTATTCCGAAGAGGACGAGCTTGGTCTTAGTCTTTCGCGCCAAGAAGGTTGTTGTCGTGGAGGACTTGAAGAACCGGAACTAGTGCTGTTGGAAGATGAAGACCGCCGAACCCTAGCAGGTGGGGGATCTGAGTCTGCTTGTCTATATTGCCTTCTGCTACGAGATGGCCGTGATGGCTCTGAGGAGGATTCGTTAGAAGTTGATTCTTGGCTACGATAACGTCTGCGTCTTCTTGGTGAATCTGAAGATGGGTTGTCTTCTTGCTGGTAACGTCTTCTACTTCTTCTGTATGAGCGATTTTCGTCAGAATTGCGAGAACTTTGCTCTGCTGACTTTTCGTCGTCATCGTCTGACGAAATAGAGCGATTGATCACTCGTTGGGGCTTGATACGCTGGACTTTAATGCTGCCTTTGCGGCCCTCTAGTTTGGGTCTAGTGGGGAATTTTTCTACAGGCATTCCCTTGACAGCTTTTTCCATAAATTCATGCCAGGTGTAAGCAGCGCTGCTACTGCTTCCCCAAGTGGGGCGGTTGTCATCATTACCTAGCCAAACACCTGCAACTAATTGGGGAATGTAGCCAATAAACCACAAATCGCGGGCTTCATCAGAAGTGCCGGTTTTGCCAGCCACAGGTCTATCATCTAATTGGGCAGCACCACCAGTACCATTTGTCACCACGTTGCGTAGCATCCAGGTCATGATGGCGGCGCTATCAGCATCAAGGACTCGCTTTGGCTGCAAATTATCTGACCAAATCACTTGACCTTGGCGGTTGACAATGCGGCGAATGCCATGGGGTTCTGTGTGTAATCCTTGGGTGGCAAAACCGCCATAAGCGCTGGTCAATTCCAGCAAATTTACTTCATTGGAGCCAAGAGCCAAAGAATAAGTTGGCTTGAGCTGGGATTTAATTCCCATACCTTGAGCTAGTTTAATGGTTGGCTCAAATCCCACATCAATTAATACCTTCACCGCAATTATATTAATGGAACGGGTGAGGGCTTCTCGCATGGTCATGGAGCCGTGGAAATTTTCACCGTAATTTTTTGGCTCATAACCATCTACTACAAAGGGTTGATCTATGTAGCTGTCGTAGGGACTCTTACCGCTAGCGATCGCTGTAGCATAGACAAATCCTTTAAATGTCGATCCTGGCTGACGCTGTGCTTGGGTAACGCGATTAAACTGGTTTTTACTAAAGTCGCTACCTCCAACCATTGCCGCAATTGTACCAGTACGGGGGTCAATAGCTACCAAAGCTGCTTGCTTAAAGTTTTCCCAGCGACCTTGATTGCGTAAGGTTTTGGCAACTGCTTCTTCTGCTGCCTTTTGCCAAGTCGGGTTTAAAGTGGTTTCCACTATTAAACCGCCACCTGCTAGCACATCGGGGGAAACGTACTTTGGTAATTCTTTTTGGATGTAGCTAGTAAAATAGGGAGATTCTACTTGCAATCGCTTAGGCGAGCTGCTTTTGAGGGTAATTGGTTGCTGTGCAGCGGCTTGCCTTTCGCCTGCTGTAATGATGCCATCTTCTTGCATCCTTTGTAATACCAGATTCCGCCGCTGTTTAGCGGCTTCTGGATTCTGCTCTGGGGAGTATAAACTGGGGGCGGGAGCTAAGCCGGCAATTGTTGCCATTTCTGGCAAAGTCAGTTGATCCACAGGTTTACTGAAGTAAACCCATGCTGCATCAGCGACACCGTAAGCCCCAGAACCCAAATACACCAGATTCAGGTAACGCTCTAAAATCTGGTCTTTGGACAATTCCTTCTCCATTTTTTGCGAGAGACGAACTTCCTTGAGTTTGCGCCAGATTGTCCGCTCTTGCTTCAAAAACAGAATTCGCGCTAGTTGTTGGGTGATGGTACTACCACCTTCAACTACGTCTTGCGATCGCAAATTATTCCAAACTGCTCTGATAATCCCTTGGGGATCGACTCCACTGTGTTGGTTAAATCTTCTATCTTCTGAGGCAATGAAAGCTTTTTTGAGTTGATCTGGGATTTGCTGTAGCGTTAGCTGTTCTCTGGTGGCTTCTCCTGTTTGTTGGAGGATGGTGCCATCACTAGCTTTGATGGTCAGTGTTTGCTCTCGGATCACAGCATTGAGTTCAGATTTATCCGGCAATGTCCGATCTATTGACCCTAAAACCTGGTTAAAGGCTATGAACCCACCACCGAGACTTAAACTTGTCCAAAACCACAGGCGACGATAAAACGGTTTATCGCGGCTGGTAAACTTACCAACCAATCCAGATGATATGCCACTCACCTGGTTCAATAACTGCCTTACCCGCGTCGGTTTTGTTGGGGGTAAGCTTTCATCTGTGGATTTTTTACTTTCGTAACTATTACCAGGCCGCAATCGCGGTTCCTCCTTGTCAGAGTCACTTAAATTAGTTGCTCGTTGCTTGAACTAGGAGGTAAACTTCCCCACGTCAGTTCCTCGCTCAAAGTAGCTAACACCTAACCTCAATGTAATCATCTTGGGGTTAGCGCACCACGTTCGTGTTAGTATAATAGCCTATAAATAAATAACTGAATTCAGTGCTACACAATGTATTTTAAAATTCTCTTATTTTTATTTTTCAGTAGAAAAATATGTTAATTTGATGTAGTACTTAAAACCAATAAGATGATTAAAAATATTTGGTAGAAATGTGAAGGATGCACCAAAGCAGCCAGAGAATAGTTTAGTAAAGGCGAGTGCGATCGCCGCCAAACATCAGCGATGTGCAATTGCTCTTGGTAGTAATATGGGTGAAAGCGGTGCAATTTTAGCAGCAGCTATAGAGACATTAGCCCAGACACCAGGGATTATACTCAAAGCAACATCCAGTTGGTATATAACCAAAGCTGTAGGCCCACCCCAGCCAGATTACTTGAATGGTTGCGCCATTTTAGAAGTAGAACTGCCACCACAGCAACTGTTAGAGACTTTGTTAGCCACAGAGCAAAAATTTGGGAGAGTGCGTAGCCAGCACTGGGGGCCGCGATCGCTAGATTTAGATTTGTTGTTATATGATGACTTAATACTAGATACGCCAACCCTCCAGATTCCCCATCCGAGAATGTGCGATCGAGCTTTTGTCTTAGTACCACTAGCAGAAATTGCCCCAGATTGGACAGAACCAGTTTCCGGAAGATTGGTAAAAGATTTGCTAAAAGATGTAGACTGTTCTGATGTACATTTGTTAAAGGGCAGTTAGAATTACCACCCAGTAAACGCACAAAACGCTGATTTAACAATTATGTCAGTAATGTTTGTGTATATAGAAGCACAGTATTTTTACCATGCCATTAGGTAGAGAATTACCGCAACTGTTGAAACAACGCTTACTTTATAAGGGGCGTAAATTTGATTTTGAAGTTAATCGCTTGCGTTTGCCCAATAAAATAGAGGGAGAATGGGAGTGTGTTCGTCACCCTGGTGGTGCCCTAGCTGTACCCGTAACACCAGAGGGGAAACTTGTACTTGTGCGCCAATATCGTTTTGCAATTCAAGGACGAATATTAGAGTTTCCTGCCGGCACTCTAGAACGTAATGAAAATCCTCTAGAGACAATTCAACGCGAAATTGAAGAAGAAACTGGTTATACTGCTGGGAAATGGGACAAATTAGGCGAGTTTTTCCTAGCTCCTGGCTATTCTGACGAAATTATCTATGCCTTTTTGGCACGAGATTTGCAAAAGCTAGAGACACCGCCACCAGGAGATGAAGACGAGGACATTGAAACTATATTGTTGACTCCTGAAGAACTGGAAAAAGCTATCCTTGATGGAGAACCAGTAGATTCTAAATCAATTTCTAGCTTTTTGCTGGCACGTTCTTTTTTAATTTAGTCAGTGGTCAGTGGTGAGTCAGTGCGGCCAAGAGGGGGTTTCCACGCCACTTGCTACAACGGGGGAAACCCCCGCAACGCAGTGGCTCCCCATGAGCAACTGACGAACCCGAAGGGTCAGTGGTCAGAGCAACTAACAACTAACAACTGACTACTGACAACTAACAACAGTAAAATTAAACCGCATGGGTGGCAGATTAATTGTATTTGAAGGGGTAGAAGGGTGCGGTAAAACTAGCCAAATCCAGCTTTGTTGTCAATGGTTGCAAAGTAATGGTGTATCGGTAGTTGTCACTCGTGAACCTGGGGGAACAGAATTAGGTTTAGATTTGCGTCGCTTGTTGCTAGAAAAGTCAGACAATAAACCAGTGGCTGAAGTCACAGAATTATTGTTGTATGCAGCTGACAGAGCGCAACACGTTGAACAAGAACTCAAGCCAAATCTTGCAATAGGAAAATATATATTGTGCGATCGCTACACTGACTCTACCATTGCCTACCAAGGTTATGGACGGGGTTTGAATATGAATTTAATCAATCAGCTCAATTATATTGCCACTGGTGGTCTAGAAAGTGATTTAACTATCTGGCTAGATGTCGATGTCGAGGTGGGACTGGCGCGTAAACGTGGCGATGAAGCTGGACTAGACCGTATAGAGCAGGAGACGATCGCTTTTCATCAGCGTGTTCAAAAAGGATATGCACAGTTAGCTGCATCCTATCCATCCCGGATTGTACGCTTAGATGGCACCTTGAGTAAAGAGGCTGTCCAACAGCAGATTCAAGAGATTTTACGCGATCGCCGCCAATCTTGGATCTGAGATATAAAATGTACCGCTGTACGCCCGTACAAGGTAGTTGAAAATTGAGGAGCAGAGGAGATGAGGAGGATAAATGAAATAATTCTTCACTTTTAACTCCTAACTCCTAACTCCTAACTCTTAACTCCTGCCTCTTTTAATGACAAAATTAGGAATTATGTATAAATTTGTGGAATCGCAAGTCCATAATTGTGTTTTTAGCCAATCCTAATTCAGAAAAACTTCAATGAGTACAGAACAATCTACCAACCAGCCTCTTTGGATACAAGATCGAGATACTGTCATCTCTAATGATGAGAATGTTGAGTGGCGATACCAAGCACGTCCTGATTATTCCCACACCAATCAATATCTTAAACAACAAAGTCAATACCAACACCTTGAAGGCTCTCTAGAAGCCATAGTTCAAAACCTAGTCAGAGCCTTCGAGATGGAGGCATCCCACAAAATAAATCCTCAGCAGTGGGTATCAGTTGTTGCTGACAAGTTTCGGATGACCACAAATAACGGCCCAGCTTATACTGCTCAGGACATAGCAGATGTGGGAACTTATAATTTATTTCTTGGTGATTCTGAGCATTATAAATCATCAGCAGAAAACTTTGAATCATCTGCAAAGATTTTCCATGAAACATTTCCCAATGGCTTTTTATGGGAGCTAACAGAAGTTTTATCAGGGCCGCCAAATGTAACATTTAAATGGCGACATTGGGGAACTTTTAGCGGCCCATACAAAGAACATGCACCTACAGGAGAAACTGTGGAAATAGTCGGAGTTAGTATTGCTCGCGTTAATGACGACTTGAAGATTTTATCCTTAGAACACTTTTTTGACACCAGTTCCTTTTTAAACAAATTGGCAACAGGCTGTCCTTTCCACTAAACAAGGATAAAGAATGAAGGATGATATCAAATGGCTCTATCAAAGGTGGTTCAGGCTTCAGTATTGAAAAAAGTTCCTTTTCATCCTTCATCTTTGACATTTCAGACTTCATAGGTCAATTTACCATTGACTCATGACCAGTAATCCGTTTACACGACTTGTTGGACAACAGCAAGCTATAGAATTACTCACTCAGGCTGTCAGACAAAACCGGGTAGCGCCTGCTTATCTATTTGTAGGGCCAGATGGTGTAGGACGCAGTTTAGCAGCAAGGTGCTTTATAGAGTTGCTCTTTTCTAGTTTTGTAGAGACCCGATTTCATGGGTCTTTACAAAGTCGTTTGCATCAAGGTAATCATCCTGATTTGTTGTGGGTGCAGCCAACGTATCAATTCCAAGGACAACGACTGACAGCAGCCCAAGCAGCAGAGAAAAAACTCAAGCGCAAAGCACCGCCTGTAATTCGACTAGAGCAAATTCGGGAAATTACTCAGTTTCTCAGCCGTCCCCCTTTGGAAGCACCTAGGAATATGGTGGTGCTGGAAGAAGCTGAAACAATGGCAGAAGCCGCAGCCAATGCTTTGCTAAAAACCTTGGAAGAACCAGGACAGGCTACGCTGATTTTAATTGCACCTTCTTTGGAGTCTGTGTTACCCACCTTAGTGTCACGCTGTCAACGCATTCCCTTTTACAGCTTAGATAAAGCATCTTTGACTCAGGTACTCAAGCAAACAGGGCATGAGGAAATTTTGCAGCATCCAGCAGTATTGAGCATAGCAGCTGGCAGCCCTGGAAATGCGATCGCATCTTACGAGCAATTACAAGCAATTCCTGAAAACTTACTCCAAGACCTGACAAAAGCGCCTACATCTTACCGCAACGCTTTGGAATTAGCCAAGCAAATTGATCAAGATTTAGACACAGAAGCACAACTGTGGTTAGTCGATTATCTTCAGCAGTCCTATTGGCAACAACAACACCAACCCAATATCATCATCCAGCTAGAACAAGCCCGTAAATCTTTACTTAGTTACGCCCAACCACGCCTTGTATGGGAATGCACATTATTGTCTATGTGTCAATTATATAATTCGTAATTCGTAATTCGTAATTCGTAATTCGTAATTCGTAATTCGTAATTCGTAATTCGTAATTCGTAATTAAGACACACAAAGGTCAGTTGTCAGTTGTTATTCTCCCCCATCCCCCTCATCTTCCTCATCCCCCCATCCCCCCTGCTCCTTCACCCTCTATACCGAGTCTGAGCGATCGCTTGTCGCCATGATTCCCTTAGTGTCTGCCGCTGGTCGGCGCTCATTGTCGGCTCAAATTGCTTTTCAATCTGCCACTGCTGTACAATTTCCTCTTGGCTTTCCCAGTAGCCAACGGCTAGCCCTGCTAGATAAGCTGCACCTAAAGCAGTGGTTTCGGTAATTTTGGGACGAATTACAGGTACACCCAAAATATCTGCTTGGAAATGCATCAGCAGGTTGTTACGGGATGCACCTCCATCTACCCGCAGTTCCGACAGATCAAGCCCAGAGTCTTGACGCATAGCATCAATTACATCAGCGGTTTGATAGGCAATACTTTCCAAGGCAGCACGGGCGATGTGAGCGCTGGTTGAACCGCGAGTTAAGCCTGCGATCGCACCACGGGCGTAGCTATCCCAATAAGGTGCGCCTAAGCCGACGAAGGCAGGCACAAAATATACACCACCGTTATCAGGAACGCTGCTAGCCAGGGCTTCAACATCTGCACTCTGCTTAATAATGCCGAGTCCATCGCGCAACCACTGCACAACTGCCCCAGCAATGAATACGCTACCTTCTAGCGCGTAGTCGGTGCGTCCATTGATGCGCCAGGCGATGGTAGTCAAGAGTTTGTGGTAAGATGGGACAGGCTTTTTTCCTGTATTAAGTAACAAAAAGCAGCCTGTACCGTAAGTATTTTTCGCCATACCACATTGCAACGATACCTGCCCAAAGGTTGCAGCTTGCTGGTCTCCAGCAATTCCGGCAATGGCAATGCGACTACCTAAAAGACCTTCAGATGTATATCCATATACATCTGAAGAACTCTGCACTTGTGGGAGAATGGTATGGGGAATATTGAGAATGGAGAGTAATTCATCGTCCCACTGTTGGGTGTGAATATTGAACAGTAGTGTCCGGGAAGCATTGGTTGCATCTGTGATATGGAGTTCACCGTCAGTTAACTTCCAGATTAACCAGCTATCGACAGTACCAAAAGCCAGTTCTCCACGTTCAGCTTGTTGGCGGGCACCAGGCACATTATCCAGCAACCACTTGAGTTTTGTACCGCTAAAGTATGCGTCGATGACTAATCCCGTTTTCTTCTGGAATGTTCCTTCGTGTCCAGCTGCCTTGAGTTCATCGCAGACAGCAGCTGTGCGGCGGTCTTGCCAGACGATCGCATTATAAATTGGCTTGCCCGTTTTTCGTTCCCAAGCGATCGTTGTTTCCCGTTGATTAGTGATCCCAATGGCAGCAATATCACTTGCCCGAATACCAATGCGAGCTAAAGCTTCGTTAGCAACACCAATTTGGGTAGACCAGATTTCGTCGGGGTCATGCTCCACCCAAGCAGGTTGCGGAAAGATTTGTGGAAACTCTTTTTGAGCAACACTGAGCATATCACCGTTGTGGTTGAATACAATAGCGCGGGAGCTAGTAGTGCCTTGGTCAAATGCCAGAATGTATTTAGTCATGGGATGTCAGGAGAAATAACTAATGCCCAATGCCCATTTTCATACATCCTGGTTTATTTAGTAATTAAAAGCAGCCACCACATTAGTTGTGACTGCTGACAATTCTGGTAAATTAACTGATTGTTGCTATTTACATCTTTGGCAAAACTATTTTTGCAGGTTGGAAAGAAGAGGGGCTGAGGGGACAAAGAGGAAAGAACTTGTAAAAGCCCCTCCCCTGCTCCCTTACTCCCCTGCTCCCCTGCTCAATAACCTGGCTTCACTAAGCAATTCTGGCTTCGTGAATTAGTAGGCTTTAGCGTAATTTTGAGCAGCGAATTCCCAGTTTACCAACTGATCTAAGAAGTTCTTGATGAAAGCTGGACGGGCATTTTTAAAGTCGATGTAGTAGGCGTGTTCCCAAACATCCAAAGTTAAGAGTGCCTTTTTGCCATGTGCTAGAGGGTTCTCTGCATTGGGGGTCTTGATTACCTTCAGAGTACCACCATCATCAACTAGCCAAGCCCATCCACTACCGAATTGTGTTGCAGCAGCGTTAGAGAACTCTTCTTTGAATTTGTCGAAGCTACCAAAGTCTTGATTGATCTTGGCTGCAAGTTCACCTGTGGGTGCGCCGCCACCAGCTGGCTTTAAGGAATTCCAGAAGAAGGTATGGTTCCAAACTTGGGCGGCGTTGTTAAAGATTCCCGCTTTTGAGGAATCTTTGAAGGAAATTTGAATTACTTCTTCCAGAGATTTATCAGCCAGTTCTGTACCTTCAGTCAGCTTGTTCAGGTTGTCTACATAAGCTTTGTGATGCTTACCATAGTGATACTCGAAAGTCTCACCTTTCATGCCATACGGCTCTAAAGCATTAAAGTCGAAGGGTAAGGGGGGCTGTGTAAATGCCATTTTGTGAATCCTCTCTTTACTGTTTTCCGGTTGAAAGCTGTTGCAAAAGCTTAGGAAATTACAGGTTTTGTGCTTAGCAGTTTTATATCCTTAATTACTGGAACATAAAACTTAACATCGTCATTCTACTACCAAAGTGAAGATTCAGACAAAGTGCTTTTGAAATAAGTTAAATCTAGAGAAATGAGTGATTATAAATAAAAACAGCTAATAGATTATTACTAATGGTTGATGACGAAAATCTAATTAGCAATTAAAAGCCTAAGTAATAATGCAACAAAAGACCATTAATCTGCTTACTAGATGGCTGCGCTATCAGATGAATATGTCCGCCACCGTGGTTACGCACCGCCATTCTAAAATTTCCTGGCAAGCTATTAAGATTAACAATTAATTCTGCAATACTTTTGAAATTCAGTTCTAGATTTTTTCCAAAGCTGGATTTACAAGTGTACGCAGTTGATGTAAGCTACTTCATAAGCTTGACTCGAATCAAGTTCTGCGATCGCTATTCCTGAAAATCCGCTGCAATCAAACCAAGTTGCATTCAGAGATAGTAGCTTCAGGAGCAGGGGAGCAGGGGAGCAGGGGAGCAGGGGAGCAGGGGGGAAAAATCGTACTACTTCAAACTGCAACTTAGTATCAATTACTGTTCTCTCTTCAGTATTATTCATCTTTGTTCAAGTTTCAATCCCCGTGAGGGGAGTTAGTAAGTTGAAACTTAAAAGTATTCGACATTAAAAATCCTAGAATTTGTTTCAATCCCCGTGAGGGGAGTTAGTAAGTTGAAACAATAGGTAATTTTATTTAAACCAAAACTTTTCTAAGTTTCAATCCCCGTGAGGGGAGTTAGTAAGTTGAAACGGACAGGCTTTTTCACAGATAAGTTCCGAAAAAGTGTTTCAATCCCCGTGAGGGGAGTTAGTAAGTTGAAACCTGATTTCTTGGGAGGAACTGTTAATATAAAAGTCTGTTTCAATCCCCGTGAGGGGAGTTAGTAAGTTGAAACTCCATCTTCTAGTACAACTGGATTTAATCCTATTGTATGTTTCAATCCCCGTGAGGGGAGTTAGTAAGTTGAAACATCATAGTGACGGGCCCTCCAATAGTGTTTTAAGTTTCAATCCCCGTGAGGGGAGTTAGTAAGTTGAAACGATGGTCAAATAAAAGCATTTGGGGAAAAAGTTTCAGTTTCAATCCCCGTGAGGGGAGTTAGTAAGTTGAAACTCTTCCAAGGTGTAGACCCCAATGGCTTGCATGTTAGGTTTCAATCCCCGTGAGGGGAGTTAGTAAGTTGAAACAAGCGTCCTCAATTTCTTAGCTTCAGCTTCAATTGCGTTTCAATCCCCGTGAGGGGAGTTAGTAAGTTGAAACATCGCTGAGTATCAAGGATATCGTATCAACGAGTATGTTTCAATCCCCGTGAGGGGAGTTAGTAAGTTGAAACTGTGCGTGAATCCATAGAGCAGGAATTCATTAAAGGATGTTTCAATCCCCGTGAGGGGAGTTAGTAAGTTGAAACAAAAGCTGGTCAGAAGTATCATTTAAATCTCTCAGTTGTTTCAATCCCCGTGAGGGGAGTTAGTAAGTTGAAACTCTTCAGTCTGAAACTATTATTGAGCAAGCTTCCCAGAAAGAGTTTTGGCGGGGGAGAAATTTGGGTCATTTTCAGCCGCTCTTATTGCAAAGAATTTGCAAGTTGCCCCATTGCTCAAAGGCTGTAACTATTTATTTGTCAAGGTTCTGGGGATTTTGGCGGGACTCCAGGGATTTTGCCCTCGCTTTGCCGTGCCAAACATCAAGCTGATTAGCCAATCATAATATGTGTATCTAATATTGTCGAGTAGTTGTCGGGCATTATACCAATTCGCAATTCACAATTGAGAAATTCAGATTCTATCTCGGTTTCAAGGTTTGAATTTGTCGCCGTATTGTAGAGAATTGGTATTATAAAGCTCTGATAAATAGTTATAATTCCCACAGTCATCGTACCCCACCCCCAACCCCTCCCCTTATTAAGGCTATGGTGTACACACTTTGTCTAAAACAGTTTATTGACTTCGGTTTAGGCTTAGTTTTACCCCACCCTAACCCTCCCCTTTACAAGGGGAGGGAACTGGATTTCTGATTTCCCCCCTTTATAAGGGGAGCCACTGCGTTGGGCGGCTTCGCCGACTTGAAGCAAGTGGCGTGGGATTAAGGGGGGTAATTCGACAAAGTGTGTAGACGGTAGCCTTATTAAGGGGAGGGGAGCAAAAGCGCAGCTTTGGCGGCGTGGGGTAATGCGGATATTGATAGTGACTACCACTGAGATGAACGCTGATGGTAGTAATCTACAATTTGTGCTGCAACTTCAGAAACGCTCAAACCATCAGTTTGAATTTCAATGGCATCGGGTGCTTTTTGCAAAGGTGAGACTTTACGAGTACTATCTTTCCAGTCACGTTCGGCAATGTCCCGTTCGAGCTGTTCTAAACCGACTTCGGGTTGACCTTGTTTTTTAAAGTCTTGCTGACGACGGCGGGCGCGTTCACTCACAGACGCGGTTAAAAAGATTTTGATTTCGGCATCGGGGAAGACATGGCTACCAATGTCCCGTCCTTCTGCCACCAAACCACCTTTTTTACCCCAACTTTGCTGTTGTTTAACCAGTGCTTGACGGACAGCGCCTTGTGCAGCTATTGCTGATACATGAGATGTCACCTCAATTGTGCGAATTGCTTGGGTAACATCAGTATCATTAATCCAGACACGCACAGGAGATTGTAAATCCTCGCTGGGAGTCAGTTCAATTTTACACTGGCTAGCTAATTGAGCGATCGCACAATCATCATCAATGGCAATACCCTGTTGCAACACCAGCCAAGTCACAGCCCGGTACATTGCTCCTGTATCTAAATACACTAGACCTATCTGTGCCGCCACTTGACGAGCTACCGTGGATTTTCCCGCCCCGGCTGGGCCATCAATTGCGATGATAGGTTGGCGATCGCGTAACATGGTATTATCAATTAACCGTGTAGAACCCAAACGAGCTGCGATCGCGAGCATTCCTTCCTCCTCAACTTTTTCTAAATACATTAACGTAGTCGGATCAACCAATTCAATATATTCCACTAAAACAGTACTCACCTTTGCCAGTTCTTGTTGTGCGATCGCTATCAGCTTATTACTATCGCGTAAGCCTGCTTTGAATGCAGCCTCAGCTTTTTGCAAGCTACGATACAACACCGCTGCTTGTTCTTTTTCTTTAGCAGTCAAATATTGATTGCGAGAACTGAGGGCAAGACCCGACGGTTCTCGTACCGTTGGACAGGCAACAATATCTACTGGTAAATTCAAATCAGCCACCAACCGTTTAACAACAGCTAATTGCTGACCATCCTTTTGACCGAAATAGGCTCGGTCAGGCTGTACCAAGTTCAAAAGCTTGGTCACAATCGTAGCCACACCCTGAAAGTGACCTAGCCGAGAACGACCACACAAGCCTGATATCATAGCAGATGGTGGGATTACTTGTGTAACTTTAGATTCTTGTATATTATTCTGTTGAACTCCCATTTCTTCCGGAGTAGGTGCAAAAATTGCATCCACTCCTGCTTGTTCACATAATAGTCGGTCTTGCTCTAGAGTCCTTGGGTAGCGTTGATAATCTTCGTTAGGCCCAAATTGCAAGGGATTGACGAAAATACTCACAATCACCGTAGAATTTTCTTGCCGCGCTCTTGCAATTAAGTTTAAATGACCTTCATGCAAACCTCCCATCGTTGGCACCAGACCTACAGCTGTCTGATACCAGCTAGTCACCTCATGAAATAGCAGACCATCAAAAACCGTAAGCTTATTTTCCGAGCAACGTTTAGTTAAATAGCAACGTAAAGCTGCAACTGTTGTCAGCAGGCGCACAAAATACCCCTAGTTCTTATTAGCCTCTTCCCCGTTAGTTTATATCTGAAATAGCAGGGAAGAGTTGTTTGAACTAGGGGAATTAGGGATTGGGTACTGGGGATTGGGTACTGGGGATCGGGTACTGGGGATCGGGTACTGGGGATTGGGTGTTAGGAATTAGGGATTGGAAAAATTTATGACTATATCTCTTTCCCAGTCCCCAGTCACCAGTCCCCAGTCCCCAGTCACCAGTCCCCAGTCCCCAGTCACCAGTCCCCAGTCCCTAATAATTATCGACCCAGGACTTCAATATGCACTGGCGCAACGCCACTGCTCATCATTCCCAGCATCCGAGCTGCACCCGCAGACACGTCAATAATTCGACCCCGAATGTATGGGCCCCGGTCGTTGATTCGCAGCACCACAGAACGACCATTGCGGGTGTTGGTCACACGGACTTTTGTGCCAAAGGGTAACGTGCGATGAGCAGCTGTCATTCCTTCTGGGTTGAATCTTTCGCCGGTAGCGGTGATATTCCCAGAACCGTCATACCCGTAGTAAGAAGCCATACCCCTGAAATTCATTGCCACTTTCCTAGCAATCTCTTGTGGCTTTGGTAGTGACAGTTGGCGTGTTGGCAAATTAGCAATCTCGTTGATGGGCGATGCATTGCCTATGAGTCTCCGCAAGCGATTGGTTGCTTGCAATGCATCTTGTGCCAGATTATTGGTGGTATCTGCTAGTCGTGTATCTTCGTTGATTTCCACCAATTCTTCTTTGTCGATTTTGATCGTATAGCGATCGCTGGGACGTTGTTGACCAGAGGCGCTTTTTTTCTGGGCTTGATTAGATTCGTCCTCTGATTTCCAACTCACCGTTATCTGACGAGCATCTACATTTTCCCTAAGCAATTGGTTGATCTTAGCTGCTATTACACTAGCTCTTTGAACTGGGTCATTGTTAAGCGAGCTAATTTGATTGCTGGTATCCGTCGAGTTTCCAAGACTCGCCACCTTTACTGAGTTGTCAGCAATAAGGGCGTACGATTGCACGCCCTTAGCATTTCCAATTACACCAACTTTTTTATCACTATTTGCAACTGGTTTAGAACTCAAAAAGGTGAGAACTGGAATATTTCGGATAAACAGGGTTGCCGCCTGACGACCCCCAATGTTGTGAGAATGGATGTTTGTAATCACAGCATCCGAGGTAAGTTTCCCTGCTGGGGATTGAAACTCTCCTACCTTGACTACATCACCTACTGGTGACTTCTGGGAAGCTTGAGCAGTTCCCTTAGTAGTTTGAGTGCAACCGACTGAGGGCATCCCCAAAACAGTCAGAGACAGGGCGACAATAGTCCACAAATGTCTTTGATTCATGCGTCCGATTTTAAAGCGACTGTAGAACAGCAGTTTCTGGGTTCGTAAGATTTTGTCATCATTGACGACAAAATCCTGGCAACTCGAACTCGTTCCGCTTTCACTTTGAATTTATAACTGCAACAGACTAACACGAACTTTTGGGCTTGGGGATCAGGGTTTTACCGTAAATCTTGATAAATTCATCAAAATTAAATTCTCATTTCAAGGGTGAAACCTTTCTCAAATGCGGATTTTGACTATGTAACATTTTTTTCGATCACCAAAATTTTCTTATCAAAACTTTACAATTATGAAAATTTAAATCATTGATCATACTCTTGTTCAAACATGTATTTTATCTAACATATAATTTTTTGAAATAGTCATGATCAGAATTAGCTATTTTAGAGAAAAAACTGATTGTAAATATTTCATTAGTTAGAGTTTATGAAATTTTTATAATAGAGTAAAATTGAGCTAAATCAAGATTGACAGACAATACAATTTAAATATTAACTAGCGATCGCATCTTTTATTGAAGTTTTTGTATTCTTTGAAATACAAGTATAAATACTTATTTTGCTATAAGAGTTAGTAGTGCAAAACACGTAAATTAGTAGTAATAATCGGCGGAAAAAGTCAGTATAGTCCTAGCTACCGTTTTTAACAATTGAAGAGAAAACAGTAATCAGAAAATGAAAAACGACTGATAGGCGTGTGTAGGTGACTTTTGTCATGTAGCAAAAAATACAACTCATTTATTGACCCGTAATAGTTGATCAACAGTTCGTATCCAGGATGCTGGAACTTGGTACAGCAAAGTTCAAGACAGCAGTTGATCCACTTGGGAATTATTTCTGAACTCGAAGCGATACTCAGGAAGAAATTACGAGTAAAATTTGCTTGGGTATAAATCCCCAGTCACCAATAGCAAGCTATCAGCCTCATGGCACAAGCAAATCAAGCAGATTTAGAAATAGTTCCATCACCATGTTTCACTTTTCTTTACGACTTGCATTCCAAGTACAAGTCATTGCGAGAGGGGAAAGTAGCAAACTACATTCCGGAACTGGCAAAGGTAAACCCTGACTTGTTCAGCATTTGTATTGTGACGGTAGATGGTCAGGTTTATGAAGTTGGGGATTACGAACAACTATTTACTATTCAGTCAATGTCTAAGGTGTTTGCTTACGGGTTAGCCTTAGAAGATCATGGACGAGATTATATATTAACCAGAGTTGGTGTAGAACCGACAGGGGATGCATTTAATGCGATTATCCTGGATGAGCAATCGAAGCGACCTTATAATCCAATGGTAAACGCGGGAGCGATCGCCACTACCAGCTTAATCAAAGGCTCAGGTGCAACAGAACGTCTCAACCGGATGCTAGACATGTTCCGGCGATATATTGGTCATGATGTATTTGTGGATATATCAGTATTTACCTCTGAACGTACCACCGGACATCGCAATCGCGCAATGGCACATCTGATGCTCAACTTTGGCATGATTGACCAAAACATTGAACAAGCTTTGGATCTTTACTTCCAACAGTGTGCAGTCATGGTGAATTGCCACGACTTAGCAGTGATGGCCGCTACCCTAGCCAACAGAGGCGTTAATCCGATCACAGGCGAACAGGCCGTAGACAGCCATTATATTAAAGATATTCTCAGCGTCATGTACACCTGTGGCATGTATAACTTTGCTGGGGAGTGGGCTTACAAAGTTGGTATTCCTGCCAAAAGCGGCGTTAGCGGGGGAATTTTTGCCGTTGTCCCCAACCAGATGGGCATTGCAGTATTCTCACCCCCACTAGATGCGCGTGGTAACAGCGTCCGGGGAGTGAAAGTGTGTGAAGAACTTTCCCAGCACTTGGGTTTACATCTATTTGAGTGTTCAGAGAAAAATTCCCAGTTTTTTAGAATTAGGGAGTAGGGAGTTAAGAGTAGGGAGTTAGGAGTTAGGAGTTAGGAGTTGGGAGTTAGGAGTTATTTGTTCCTCATCTCCTCATCCCCTCATCCCTCCTGCTCCCCTGCTCCCCTGCTCAGTTAGATGCAGTAGCTAACAAACCATTATGCCTGAGTAAAGAAACCGTACTCGGTTCACGACCTCTAAAGGACTGGAACACCTCCATTGGATGCTTGCTACCACCGAGAGCCAGTACTGTATCTCGATAGCGTTTGCCTGTAGCTTTTATCGCTTGCTCATCTTCTAATCCAGCTTCTTCAAAAGCAGCAAAAGCATCAGCACTCAATACTTCAGCCCACTTATAACTGTAATACCCCGCTGCATATCCACCTGCAAAGATGTGTCCAAATGCACATAAAAAAGCATCTTGTGGTAGTGGTGACAAAACAGTAGTAGTCTGGGCAAGACGATGGCGCACATCTGCGGCAGTTTCATCACCGCCTGGACGATAGCGGTAGTGGAGTTCTAAATCAACACTGCTAAAGTGGATTTGCCGCAATGTGGCACTACCACTCATATAGTTGCGTGCTGCCAGGAGTTTTTGGTAATAATGCTCTGGCAGAGGTTCGCCAGTTTCATAATGCTTTGCCATGCCAAACAAAGTCGGTCGCTCATAGCACCAATTTTCCATAAACTGGCTGGGCAGTTCTACGGCATCCCACTCCACATTGTTAATACCTGCGGCCCCGATGTAGTCCACCTTGGTGAGCATGTGATGCAAGCCATGACCAAATTCGTGGAATAATGTCTCTACTTCATTGAAAGTCATCAAACTTGGCTTGCCATCAACTGGGGGAGTTTGATTACATACCAAATACGCCACAGGTAAGCGGATGGAAGTCACGCCATTTTCAGTGGTTTTGCTACGATTGATGCATGTATCCATCCAAGCACCACCACGCTTTTCTGCTGGACGGCTGTAAGCATCTAGGTAGAAGTAGGCTATGGGATTACCAGTTTCATCAGCAATTTGGAAATAACGCACATCTTCGTGCCAAACTGGGGCTTGTCCATCGGCAGCAGTGACGGTGACACCAAATAACCGATTTACAAGTTTGAATAAACCATCCAAAACTTGGGGAAGGGGAAAGTAAGGACGTAATTCTTCAGCAGTGAAGGCAAATTTTTCTTCTCGTTGCCGTTCCGCCCAAAAACTGATGTCCCAGTGTTGTAAATCCTCGGCTTCTGGTGCATTCTTGGAGGCTGCAAAAGCTTTGAGTGCTTCTAAATCTTTGACAGCAGCCTCATAACTAACGCTACGTAGTTCTTCTAAAAGTGCTTCTACTGCTTCCACATTCGGAGCCATTTTGCTGGCTAGGCTCAACTGGGCAAAATTCTGAAAGCCCAGTAAATCTGAAAGTTCTTGCCGTAACTCCAAAATCCGTTCAATTAACGGATTATTGTCTAAGTCCCCCGATGAAGCCCTCGTAATATAAGCTTTGTAGAGCTTTTCGCGCAAATCGCGCCTCGTGCTGTGCTGCATGAAGGGGCTATAGCTGGGAAAGTCCAAAGTAATACGCCAAGGGCCATTTTCTGGGGTGGCGTTTTCTTCTCCCGCAGCACGAGCAGCTTGGGCAGCTAAACTGAGTAAGCTATGGGGTAAGCCGTCGATTTCTGCTTTGGTGAAGAGAGTTAAGCTAAAAGCCTTGGTGGCATCTAATATATGGTTAGAGAATTTGGTAGAAAGTTCTGCCAACTCCATCTGAATAGCATTGAAACGTTGCCGCGCTTCTGGTTCTAAGCCGATACCAGAAAGTTCTGCATCTCGGATAGCTGCCAAGACAATTCGCTGCTGGGCTGATTCTAAAGTTGCCCAGTTATCGCGATCGCGGAGTGCCTTAAAAGCATTGTAGATAGGTTCGCTTTGGCTAAGTCTATTGACAAACTGTACTACTTGTGGCTGGACAGTTTCATAAGCTTCTCGTAGTTCAGGGCTATTCTTCACACCCATTAAATGGTTCACTATGCCCCAGCTCCAGTTCAGCCGTTCTGTCAGCTTGTCTAAAGGTTCTACTAAACCGCTCCAAGTAGGCTGTATATTAGCCTCCAAGGTGGTTAGTTGTTGGTCAAGTTCTGTTAATAACTGATTAAAGGCTGGTACTACTTGGTCTGGTTGAATCTCCGTGAAGGGAGGTAAGCCAGAACCTGTGAGCAAAGGATTATGAGAAATAGTGACAGTTGCACTCATGGTTTCGTGTGAATTGCGGATCAATCCGGGTGAACAATGATTTTTACTTATATATCTCTAATGTAGCGATCAAGAGCGTTTTTTTGCCCTGCCACAATGCCAAAATAGCGGAAAAAACTAGAATTACTCACCCAATGATGAATCAGGCGGGATACACTACCCCGCCCTGTTAGTCTTAAAATAATCTAATTTAAGAGTTCTAACCCAGTCCTCAATCCCTTTTACCCTTTGATTGCTGATCAGTTCGCATTATGGTTGTCCTTTGTCCTTTGTAAATACAAAAGGCAAAGGAATAATGACAGTTTTAGCCAGATAATTCACCATTTTGACGCACATTAGCTTGTCTAGGTTAGCTCTATGCTAATATGCAGAATTTGGCAAAGTATTGTTAATACAAATTACTATTAGTCCAGATTTAAGGAATGTTTGATCAAGCTTTTGATATGGGGATTGAGTTGAAATTTAATCATTTGATTAATCGCTAACTTTTTAGCTCCAGTCACAAAATTAATACATTGAGAAGACTGACAATTACATTGAAATGGTCTATCCATCTCCCATTCTGTCGAAGGGTAAAAAAAGGTTAATTCCTCTCCTGGCGAGATATCTCTTAGAGCAATGACTTGCATTCGCAAAACATCCACAAATGTTGTTGGGCAACAAGAATGATTCATTGCTTCTAGTAGCTGATCAAGAATATGTTCTTCTGTATTGAACTGAACAGTTAAAAAATCTGCGGATGTTTTGGATGAATAAGGCAAGATGTGATAAATTACCTCATCTTTTTTAATATGATGTGTTGCGACTGCTGTTCTATTGAAGTTCCTTTGTCCGACAATTTTAAACAACTTGGGATTTGGTTCTAATACCAAATAGCTAGGGTCTAATAACAAAGCATTTCTTTCTGTATCCAAGTTGTTTACTCCTATTTGTGATTTTGAGTGTACTGTAACTGTCTAAAATGAAATATAATATGTAATATGGAGACAAAAAAACGGTAAAAACTAAGATTAGAATTATAAAATTCCTGCTTAGGAATAAGTATTTTCTCTGGTTATATCCAGAAATACCGATCAAAAGAAATTTTGGGTATTAGTTATGAACAGTTAATAAAGTGAAAACTTCTACGATCGCTCTATGAGCGATACCTAAAAATCTGATTTCTGTCTGAAAAACAGTATTTTTTGATACTTTTTTGCAAAATTCCTTGAGAAACATCACATAAATTGCTTATGCGTGCGATGATTTTCCAGGCACCACGGCAACCCCTAAGTTTAGCTGAGTTGCCAGTGCCAAAACCCAATTCTCGGCAAGTACTGATTCGCGTTCATGCTTGCGCTGTCTGCCGCACAGATCTACATATAGTTGATGGGGAATTAACACAGCCAAAGCTACCTCTGGTACTTGGGCATCAAATTGTAGGTACTATCGAGGAGATAGGCAACCACGTTGATAAATTTAGTGTAGGTCAACGAGTTGGCGTTCCTTGGCTGGGTTACACTTGCGATCGCTGCCGCTATTGTCTCTCTGGTCGTGAAAATCTTTGCGATTACGCTGAGTTTACAGGATATAACCTTGATGGTGGCTATGCAGAGTATACCGTTGCCGACTCTCGCTTTTGCTTTCCCCTAGACCCCAGTTTTCCAGATTTGCAAGCTGCACCTTTATTGTGTGGTGGCTTAATTGGCTATCGCGCTTACAGAATGACTGGTGAAGCTGAAAAACTCGGTTTTTATGGCTTTGGTTCCGCAGCCCATATGTTGATTCAACTGGCTAATTATCAAGGGCGTGAAGTCTTTGCTTTTACTCGTTCTGGCGATATCGAAGGACAAGAGTTTGCCCGTAAACTTGGTGCAACTTGGGCGGGTAACTCAGACGAGTTACCCCCGGAACCCTTAGATGCGGCGATTATTTTTGCTCCTGTAGGCAAGTTAGTACCTGCTGCTTTACGCGCAGTTACCAAAGGTGGTGTAGTGGTTTGTGCTGGTATTCACATGAGCGATATTCCCAGTTTTCCCTATGAAATTCTATGGCAAGAAAGGGTGTTGCGGTCTGTTGCTAATCTCACTCGTACTGATGGAGAAGAGTTTCTTACCCTAGCGCCGAAAGTTCCTATCCGCACCGAAGTGAATGTTTTTCCATTAACTCAAGCAAATGCAGCACTTGATGCCCTTCGTAGTGGCAAAATTACAGGGACGGCTGTTTTGGTTGTGGAATAGGGAATAGGGCATGGGGTATTGATTTTCATGCCCTACAATTAACGTGAGTTCGATGAGTACTGTTATGACCTCTCCCCCAACCCCTCTCCTCGTAGGAGAGGGGGGTAAAAGAGTGATTTTTTCGTTTTTCCTCCGCAGAAAATATGTGTGCCAGTTGCGTAAGTCCTGGTTCTATTTAATTTGCTGTTTTTTTAACAAATATCCTAGTGCCATGACAAGGGTAACACCAAACATAGTAGAGGGTTCGGGAACAGATTTGAAACCATCATAAAAAACTCCTGTCACCAGAGGGCCGTATTCTTCAGGATCTACAGGAGTTAAATCTGGACTAGTAATAAACTGGAGGGTAAAACGATTTCCATTTGGGATTATACCATCTGTTAAATTCAACCTGGGAAAAGCAAAGTCTAGAAAAACGAAATCAGGAGCAATGGTGATATTGCTAAAAATGTTAGATAAACCAATTTGTCCATCTCCATTAACATCTCCCCAGGCTATTTCTTCATCAACAAATCCTAATTCCGGCAACAATAAGAGAGATAATTGGTTGATTGTATAGCCTGTATCATTTAAGAAATTTTGTTGATTACCAGCATCAGGTGCATTACTGAGTAATATATCACCAGGTTGTAAATAGTCTCCTAGCCCCTCTGTGTCAGGAAAGTTTTCGTTGGGTGTGGTAACAATTGGTTCTACTAAAATAATAGCATCAGCTGAAGTCAATGAAAGCAGTAAACTTCCTACAAGATTGCAAATTAAGAATCCTAGATTTGTAATTTTCATCGATTTGTTGGTGTAAATTCTCTGTAAAGAGTTTTGCATTTAATGTTGTTTTTCATAGATAATGTGGAACTCATAAATCAGCTATCAGCCTTGCTTTTCTGAGAAAGAATTGCAGTACAGTCTCTTCGCGGGAAATAATATCAGCTGTGCCATCCATCCCTAATTCAATGGGGCACTGTTTTTTACCTGTATCTAGCTGCTTGCTTTCTGGCTCAATAGTTACCTCGTAGAAGCTGCCAACTGCTGTTGCTTGTGGGGTAGTAGTTGTGGGGACAGATGCCGAATCATTTTTTTGAGGAGCGATCGCATCTGGAGAAATTGCTTTAACTTTTCCTTTGAGAGTACCGTAATCTGGATAAGGACATGCTCTAATTCGCAACTGTACCTTTTGACCTATTTCCAACTTGCTTTTATCATCAGATGCCACTGCTACCTTGGCAACTAATGGAGCATTACTAGGAACAATTTGCACAACTTCTTCTCCAGCACGCACAGTTTGACCAGGGTTTCTCAAATTGAGTCTGAAAACGATACCATCTGCTGTGGCAGTAATGGTGGTTTGTCTCAATTCGATTTCTATTTGTTTGAGTTCGCTCTTGTCGCGTTCTAACTGTTGTTGAATTTCACTTTGTTGCTGAATCAGAGCCAGGCGTTCTTTTTCTAAGTTAGCTGTGTTCGCTATTAATGAAGCTTGTTCTTGGGTAATCCGCGAAGTAGCGATCGCGACTTGTGCATCGTTGGGATTAAGAGCAGCGATCGCAGTTTGCTGTTTGGCTACGGCTGCTGTTATTGCTTGTTGTAGCCGCTTAATTGTTTGTTTTTGCACTTCAACGGCTGCTTTTTGGGCTTCAACTGCTTGTTCTTGCTGCCGAACAGCTAATTGTGCTTCTTCAAATTGCTCGCGCGAAAGTGCCCCAATTCTTGCTGTACTCTCATATCGGTTCTCTTTTGCTCTAGCGGCTCCTAGTGCAGCCTCCGTTGACCTGAGATTTGCTTGTGTAGATTTTAACTGCGCCTGGGCTGCGTGCAATTCTTCTTGGGCTATGTTGACGTTGGCATCGGCTTCAATGCGTTCTGCAACGGTGGTAATTTGCTTGTCACGATATTCGCGCTCACGACCGCGCAATTCGGCTTCAGTTGAGGCAATAATACTGTTGTTGCGGTTCGTTTCGGCTCTAATTTGGCTGCCCATACTCCTAATCTGGGCGTTGATTTGAATTAGTTGTAATTTAGTTTGCTGGATGCTGTTTTGCAGCTGGCTCTTTTTAGCTTCCAGGCGGGAGTTGTCGATAGTAGCGATCGCCATTCCTTTTTTGACGACTTGATTTTCTTGCACAAAAATGTTCATCACCTGACCTTCTGTTGCGGCCTGAACAATTCGCAATTCACCAGCAGGACGAATCACAGCATTTCCTTTGACCGTAACCTTATATTTAGCGACAGAAGCTACAGGGATAGCCAAGCCCAAGACACAAAGAATAAATAGTCCGCCGAATGTTGTCCAAGGACTAATTGGTGGCAAAAATTCGTTTTCTTGAACTGGAACTAGAAAATCAAAATTGGAGTGGCTCACCATAGAGGTTAAAAGCAAATTGGGACTGAGAATTTGATATCAGAGTAGGGGCGTACAACTGTACGCCCCTACAGCTGTTGACCATTAACCAAGGACGATACCCAACCATTTTTTGATGGCAGAATATCTTCTAGAAAATCTAAATGTTCGCCCGGAATCTGGTATAGTTCCTCTGGTGTACCAGAGATTTTTAAACGTCCTTCTTCTAGCAACACAATCCAATCAGCTCGCCGGATAACTTTGGGGCGATGACTAATCAAAATTGTGGTTTTACCTCGGCGATAGTAAAGCAATTTATCTAGTACAAGGCTCTCACTCACCGGGTCAAGAGCGCCCGTAGATTCATCTAAAATCAGTATGGGTGGCTCAGTAACTATTGCCCTGGCTATGGCTAATCTTTGCTTTTGACCGCCAGAAAGATTTGCACCAAATTCTCCTAAAACAGTTTGATATTTATCAGGAAGTTTACTAATAAATTCATCTGCACCAGCAATTGAGCAAGCCCTAACAATTTCTTCAAAAGTCACCTGGGGATAGCTAAAGCGGAAATTATCAATAATTGAACGACTCCAGAAATGCGGCTCTTGAGGCACTAGCACCACTTGTTGCCGCAGACATTCCACAGACAAGTCTTGCTGGTTATATAAACCATAGCGGATATTGCCTGACTGGATTTGATATAAACCAGCAATCTGTTTGGCTAGGGTGCTTTTACCACAGCCTGATTTACCAATTAAAGCTATGACTTTCCCACCAGGAATAATCAAGGAAAAATCAGACAACAAGTCAACTCTACCTGCATGGTGAAAATTTAGGTTACTACAGATGATGTCTGCATTGCCTGGAATGCTTGCCAAAGGTTTTTTGAAGTCGTTTTCATCTTCTGGGGTAGCATCAATGACTTCTGTCAATCGTTGAATGACAATCTGAGCAGTAATTAACTCATCAGCTAAGCCAATAGCTGAACTCAAAAAGCCCAGAAAGTTGCTACTCATACCACTAAAAGCCAACAACTGTCCGATGCTTAAGGTTTGACTAATTACTAACCTACTGCCGAACCAGAGTAAGGCAATATTCGTCAAAGTAGATATAAAGTCAGTGAGCGTACCACTGTAAAGCTCTAACTTCATCGTACTCCAACTCAAATTAGCAAGGCGACCGTAATTGGTTTGATACTCTTGCCAAGCTTGGGGGGTGGCTTGAGTTGTTTTCAACACCTGCACACCATGAAAAGTTTCCACAAGAAAGCCTTGGTTTTCTGTGCCTAAGACAATATGATCGCGGGTTTTTCGGCGCAAAGCTGGTAAAAACAGCAGATTGAGCGCTGTGACAACCACAAAAGCAAACAGCGAAGCCAGGGTTAATTGCCAACTGTAGAACAACATTAGCCCAAAGGAAACCACAGCGATAAATAATTGGCTCGGTAAACCTAGGACAATTTGAGAAACTAGCTGATTGATGGCGTTAACATCGGCAATGCGGCTGATTACTTCTCCACTACGTCGCCCTTCAAAATATTGCAAAGGTAAGTGCAACAGTTTTCGCCCGTATTCCAGAATCAATCCTAACTGCAACCGTTGACCAAAGTGACCGATAAGGTGAGATTGTACCAAACCAATTACACTTCTGATGAAACTCATGGCAATCACCCCAATTGCCACTGTCGTCAGCAGTTGTGTATCTCCCCGCACGAGTACGTCGTCGGTGAGTAGTTGCATCATCAACGGCGAAGCTAGAGAAAGTAGTCCAATCACGAAGTTAATCGCAATTGCTTGGGCTATCAAGAAGCGATAAGGCCAAACCCGTACCAAATAGCGCCCGATTCCACCGATTTTATCGTTCGGTTGCTCGTAAAAGCGGGTGTCGTCTGGTAGCAGCAGCAGCATCACGCCATTGCTCCAACCTGCCATTAACTCCTTGAGCGTCAGATAGCGGATACCAACAGCGGGATCACCAATTACATACTTATTGCCTTTTCGCCCATACAAAAGTACCCAATGGTAGCCTTTCCAGTGGATAATCGCTGGTAGAGGAGCTTGATGTAATTGCTCTATAAATTGCGAGTTAGCTTTGACAAGGCGGGTATTAAATCCTAAAGCTTCTGCCCCTCGACTTAAACCCAACAGCGTAGTTCCCCTAGCTCCAGTCCCTACTGCTTCCCTAGTTCGATGCAAAGCAAAGGTGCGTCCGTAATGTTTGGCAACAGCCGCAAGACAAGCAGCGCCGCAGTCTTCTTCACTGTGTTGCAAAACAATTTGGTATTTCATATTTGAGTATGAATATTAAAGCAATCAGGTAATAAAGGTAGATCAAATTTCGTTTTTTATGAATTTGAGAGCAAATTTTTCTCATAGAGAATACCAATTCTCTAAAATCAGGCAACACATTCAAACCCCAAAACCCAGAATATATCTGACTTTCTTAATTACGAATTACGAATTACGAATTACGAATTACGAATTACGAATTGGTAGTAAGAGGGCAAGGTAAACCCCGCCCCCTGTAGATTTAGGAGCCAATAATCTCTATCAGCTATGTTAAAGGGTTGAAGATTTTTCTCATCCCTAAGAGCTAGCTGTTAAAACTTTGGTGTTAAAGCAGCAATGACTTGGCGTCTGTTTAACGTTCTGATAGAGACGAAATGTTATTGTTGTATAATCCTTTTAGATTGTATTTTCCTTTTCCATAAATTACGTCATTACCTTCAAAATTTGGATTTACCCACAATTGCCATGTTTGATTGTTTGTAATTTCGATAGATGAGGTTCTATTGTCAAAACCGAATCTCGATAAAGATGCGATACGTCCTCCCGTAAACGAAACGGATGTCCCTGTTTGGTTTGCTCCGTTATATAAAATTATTCTTCCACCAGAGAAAGTAGCAGCGTTTTCTTGGCAAATATCTTCTACGCCATCAATGAAGGAGAGGCTTTGGATTTGGTTATTGCTCATTGCTTTTTTTGGGTTAAATAATTGGTTTCTAGCAAGTTGTTCTTGCTGGCGGTTATCATACCTCGGACAGGCTTTTTCAAGTCAATAGTAAATTCGTATGTTTGCAATACTTTTATAAATTAGTTTTTATTGGATAAGTAAGTCAGCGGTAAAAAACAAACTATTTCTATAAAGACCAACTAGGTTGCAACCCTCTATTAGACTGCCTCCTAGCTGCTGATTGCTGCTTAATACCAACTTCAAACATTTACACCAATCTTATTAAAGTTATAGTGAAATTTACAAAATAGTGATTTAAAAACTTGTTTTTGAAGACACTTTATGTATGTTGTAAAGCAAATACATTTAATTAATTATTTCCATTAATTTTTTTAATATAAAGAATAGCTTTTTTATAAACTGTAGATATATTGATAAAAAGAGATTTATAAAATAAAATTACTGTAAGCGAGAAAGCCCCTCTTTTCGTCGGAGAGAGGTTGGGGAGAGGTTCATCGAACTCACGTATTTTTAGATGATTTGTCACAAAAAATATGATGAATACATCTAACGCTGGATGTAAATGGCGGTGCGTTAAGAGCAATGTCATAACACACCCTACCTTAAGATTTACTTAATTAAATAGTTCCCTTGTCTTAACTACCAGTTACCGTAAAACCTTGTTTTTCAAACACAGTTTTGGCTTGATTTCCTGATAAAAATTGCACAAAATCTTTAGCAGCATCGACATTCTTACTGCTTTTGAGAACTGCAACGGGATAGACAACAGCTGAATGAGTTTTTTCAGATGCAGTTGCTACGATTTTGACTTTTGGCGTACTTTTCGCATCTGAGAGGTAGACAACCCCAGCATCAGCATTGCCTGATTCTACATAATTGAGAGCTTGGCGAACGTCTTTGGCGTAGACGGCTTTGCTTTTAACTTGGTCAAGAAGTTTTAATGAAGTTAAGACTTGTTGAGCATATTGTCCAGCAGGGACACTTTTGGGTTCGCCTAGAGCAATTTTCTTAATGCTTGGTGAAGTTAAATCTTTGAAGTCAGTTACAGCCGTGGAATTTTGGGGTACTATCAACACTATTTGATTTTTCAGCAAGTCCTTGCGAGTCCCATCAGCTAATAAACCTTTTTGCTGTAAAGCATCTATCTGTTTAGTTGCAGCCGAGATGAAAACGTCAACTTTTGCACCCTGTTCAATCTGTTGTTGCAAAGCTCCTGACGAGCCAAAGTTGTACGTCAAAGTCACATTTGGCTTTTCTTTGCTGTAGAGGGGCTTGATCTCGTCTATTGCATCTTTGAGGCTAGCAGCTGCTGATATCGTCAAATTGACTGGCTGGGCTGTTGTCGAAGCTGTTGAAGATGGGTTAGATGTGGTTGTTTGGCTACAGCCGACAATTAGTAGAAACGAGATAAATACCCAACTCACAAAAGCTAGGATGCGTTTATTATTCATTTGCAATCTCTCAAGCGTTTTTTATTTCATAATTTACCAACCTAGTAAGCTAAAAACCAAAAAAATTGGTAAAAATAATTGCAGATTACTGCTTTAGTCTGACTGCTAGCAAGAATCATGCCGATATTGGCTAAATTTTGTCAGGGTTTTATTACCAAAATTGTTGGAAAAAAATCTTAAAACTTGCTCAAGGTAAAGAAGTATATGCCGTAATCAAATCATAAGATGTTATAATTGACGTTTACTAAATTTTTGTAAATTTAACAAAAAAGGGGCAGTTTTATTGCCCCTTTTTTAATACCCTATGGAGATGGGTCGTATTATGATTTCTTCATCCACGACTTAACTGTTAGAGGATGTTTGAAAAGTCTTTAGTAATGTATTAAATATTTGTTTACCCCACCCTAACCCTAACGCCACTTGCGCGGCTGTCGGGCATTGCCTTTCGGCAGTCCCCCATCTCGGCATAAGCCAAGACGGGGGCTGCCTCACCAACGCAGTGGCTCCCCCTTGTAAAGGCTACGGTGTACACACAAGTCTTAAAATTCCCCTTAGTAGTTGATTTCATCATCTAGCTAATGGTTATGCGATCGCTTTGAAAACCCGTCATTGCGAGGAGGAACGACAAAGCAATCGCAAAAACTAGACGATTATGCGATTACTTCGCTTTGCTATCGCTGCGCTCGCACTGGACAATTTATCGGTTTTATAACGCTTGAAACTCTTGCAGATAATACTTGTGTGTACACTGTAGCCCTTGTAAAGGGGAGGGAACTAAATTGTCTAGTCTCCCCCCTTTCCAAGGGGGGATTAAGGGGGGTAAAAATGTGATTAAAATCACAGTCAACCACTTTTAAAACAACCTCTTACCAATTCCCTTGTTTGCCTGGATAAAGTTGCCAGTTGAAAACTTCAATATGTACTTGAAAAATCAAGCTTATAGCCCTGATCAATCAATGGATACGCTGTCTAGATGAACCTTTAATTCCCTTCAACATGCCATCGTATAAATTAACTCTGGCTTCCAGCATACGTACAGCACCGATCAGGACTTTTTGGAAATCATCACGAGTTTTCAAATATGGCTTAGCAGCAGCAAACCAACCATCAGCATGAACTAAATCAATTTGGCAGTGTAACTCATAAAATTTGACAATTTCGCTACTCAAACCTCTTCGATACAAGTGCTGAAGGATACGAGTATGTTGAGATGGAACTGATAGTTCTAAAGCTCCCATTCCACCAATACCATAGTGCAAACCATCAGCAAACCAGCATAGATTCACCTGGGTGTTGAAGAAGTAGTAAGTTTCAGGATTAATATCTTTTTCAACTAACCCGCCAAAATAATCTATCAGCCGCTTGAATAAGTTGGGATGTGCTTCAGCAAAATTTCCTTGTCCCAACTCATCATAGATGTTCTTAAACAGTTCTTCACGCATTTCAAATGGTGTAAAGAGACTGTAAGCAGCAATATGGGAATGGAAATTTTGAGTATATATCCAGTGATTAGACAAAAAATAACGGATGTCTTTGTCTGTTAAATCGTCGTTATCAAACAGTTCAAAAAGAGGATGATTGTTAACTCTGTGTGAACGAATGTAGTCCTTGATAAACGGAACAAAAGAGTCTACATCGTTAATTTCTTCTGGTACCTGATAGTTAGGCAAGTACTGCAACTCAATTCTTTCAATTGTGTCACGTATGAGCCAATTTTTCAGAGAGCGCAGTGTTCCTAACGCATGTCCTTGCTGAAATAATTCTTGATTAATCTTGAAAAGTTTTAACTGAAGCTCCTGCCAAACATAGCTGTTTTTGTTACGAAAAGCTTCATGTGCAAAAATTTCTACTTTGCTGATGTAACTGCTGAGATCATTTAAATCACAGTCTTCTGGGAATCTAGCCAATGTGGTCGATTGTGAGAACGTCATTCAAATAGGGATACGAAACTTCAACTAACTTCATATTAGCTACATACCGTACATTTAAATAAATGTCCATAACTTAACAAATAACTTTGCGTATTCTTTACATTGTCGACATATAACTTTACATGAAAATACTGATCTCTACATCTTCTTGATTGAAGAAAGCTAGATATCTCACTCATCGTGGTTACGAGTGTGTCGGTAAAGGAGATCCAAATAATAAAAGCAAGCACTGTTTCAATAAATATTTTTTGCTGCATCTGAGGTATTTAGGGTTTTTACCCTTCAGGACGCGCTGTAGCATAGTTATAAATGAACTATATTTATTTGAAAGCTTTGAAAGAGAAGGGGAGAAGGGGAGAAGGGGAGCGATCGGTTTTAATCCCGCGAACGGGTTTCATTAATTTGAAAGTCTGTAATCCCATTCCCAGCCCACACTCATCGGGTGTTTCAATCCCGTGAACGGGTTTCATTAATTTGAAAGTCCGCCAGCCAGAAGCTAATCCATTGCAGGTTGTCCTCTTGGTAAACAAATTTCTTCTGGTAATTCTTGATAATTTTGTGCTGTTAATGTTGACTTATAGTCCTGCCAATCATCTTTTTTAGTTACTAAATATTCACCACTTAGCTGTGCTTGACTGATTAAGCTAACAGGAGGCATAACAATCCGATTGTAAAGTAATATTCGAGTACTATTTGGCAAATCTAACGGGTTTAAAGGATGCAAACAAATGTAATCACCAGATTTAGTTTGCATGAGTTTATCTGGAATCTTTACCACTTCGACTCTGATTTTCGCAGCCCATTTACCCAAACGTATCCAGCGTGGTATTATGATACTTTCTGCGGCAATAATATAAGTACGATATTGACTACCAACAGCGATTTCTTTAGCTCGTCCGTAATTAATTGGATAATTTTTCTCTGCGCCTTTATCTCCAAATTGTTTTGACTTGCCATAATAGCCTACTTGAGCAGCTTTAAAGGTATTAATTTGATATGACCAATTAATCGGTTGAGCAGGAAATACATAAATTCCCGCCTTATTTAGATGAATCAAATTTTGTTCAGTACTTGCATCTAAATATGTTGGCTTTTGTGCCAGTTCACCTTGCAATCGATACGGTTGGGGAATATATTGAATTGCAAAAAGCGCAAAACTTAAACCCCAATTGTGTAAATATTTTTCAGTTTCATAGAGAATCCCCATTTCTCGCGTGGCGAAGAAAACATTATCATGTAGCGTTAAAGTGCAGTGATATAGTGTCATTGGTGTTTGTAGAAGTGTTTGAAAAAAGTAGTGGCGTGACAAGCTTAAAATAGTGCATTAACGAACCGCAGAGGCTCAGAGAACACAGAGATATTAGAGGAAATCTATTGCACCATTTTAGTCTAGACACGCTACTACAATGGAATTTCCAAAAGCGAAGTATAAGATAAATTACGAATTACGAATTACGAATTACGAATTACTTTTACCTTTCTTTTTCAACGCACCAAAAGATTCAGCATAGGCTTTAGTTTGTCCATAGAGTGCAGTGATAGTTTCCACTAAACTGGTTTCATTTTGATACAATGTGCCTACTTCATCTAGCAGTTCTTCTAATTCAGAACCAAAAAGCAGCTTTGTCTGACGTACAGGTTCCTCATTGAGTAAATTCTTTGTCACTGTTTCTACCTGTTGTAAAATGTCGCCAATAGAAGTGTCAAATTCACCTTTTAAAGCATCATAGAGTGCTTGAGTATAATGCAAGTTGCTAAAGATTTCGCCATCGCAGAATACAATTCCTGCGATATAGTTTTTCATGGTTCCTGTGCGTGATTCTTGTGCGCCATAACGCTTAGTACGCAGTAAGTTTCCTAGAACTTAAATAAATCCTTCATAAGTTGAGTCGCGTAAAGTTTCGACTGCGGGAAATGTCACTTCTGGGATAACGTGATCTAATTCATTGATACTGCTACGCATTTCTCCCGCTTCACTCATCGTTCCGCCTTCAAAAGGCGCGTTGAATGTAAAACTGCGGTGGGACTGTTCGTAAGCACTTAGAGAAAAAGCCGAGTCTGAATATACTTTAGAACGTTCTGAACCACTATCTCCGATCGCAAAACAATAGATAATACAATCAGGACATTTTTTACAGGATTTTTCGCCGTTATATTCACAGTATTTATCTTTATTAGCTTCGTCGGCGGTAGTGAGGTTTAAACCACGAAGTAATTCGCGTCCAGCAAGTCTTTCTGGTGTGGTTTGTTTGCGTTTAAACATTACCAAACGGCTGATTTTTTCTTGCTTTCATCTGTGATTCCTAAACCAGCTTGTGTGCGTACAGTTTCTTGGGTAGGTATATCTCGTTTATCACGTCGTAAACCTTCTGTTGCTAAAGAAAAAATATTGAGTACATTTGTTGTCACCTCTCGGACTGTTTTAATCAAATCTCGCTATTTAGCATCTGGCGGAGAACTACGAGTATCTAAATGAAGACTGTAGGCAAATAAAAGTTGTTGCATTGCATTTTCAAAATCCTGAATTCGCAATGAATTAGACAAACCGAGTAAATTCCAAAAGGCAGCAGGTGCATCGAGAATTACAGATTCATTAAAATCGCGATCGCTGTTATAAATTGGAACCGAACTACTAGTAGCTATGACCTTCACTCCTAGCAAAATGGAAAGTGATAAAGCTAGAAAACTTGGTTGTAACCACGCGTCAGTTAGTGTTTTACCTCTTGTTGCTGTGTAGTTAATTGCCATAAAAGGCAAATCTTCTCTATTGTATTTATTGTCTTTAAAATGCCCTGCTTTCGCTTCATCATTTAGCCAAGCGACTGATTGTAAAGCACTAATATCCATGTCCTTCTCTAACCATTGCTTGCGGACATCCCACAAATTTATTTGCTTCATATTGTTGACTAACAATTTCACTGCAACCGCAGTTTGTGGGGAGTATACATAAGCAGGAAAAATATATAAGAATACTGGTTGCTGTTCTTCTAACTTTCCTGCTGGGACTGCCCAAAACGCTTGTCGTAGTAACATTTACAAAGCATATATCTTGGAAATGCCGCGTTTGATTTGCCTACCTCCAAGGGCATTTTTATTACTATATTGCTGTGGTTTAAATAAAACCACTGAATCCATCTGGTCTTCTGATGCAAACTCACCTGAACTCAATGAACAAATAGGTTGTTTAGCGGCTTTGGTTTTAGCATCAGCATAAGCTGTAAATTCTGCTGCAACCAACTGCAAGAACGTTTTGAACAACAATGCCGCTACACTATTCGCTATGAAAGTAAACCAGGTGAAGGACGCATCTGGGATATTGACCGTTCGGAACTACGACTACATGACGGTGTTCTCTATCTATTTGCTTTTATCCCTGACTGGCGTTCTTATCGGTTTGACTATTGGCACAACATTGACCAAAATCATATCTTTCGTCTCGATAAAATTGCCAGTGTTGGTGCTGCATCCGATACTCGTTGGGTATCCTGCGATTTTCCCACATTGAAAGTACAATATCGCATGAGCGGACAACTAGCCAGCTACAAACCTCGACGAAAAGATCTCGAATTACCCCACCCTAACCCTCCCCGTATGTATTGAGGAGGGAACTAGAACACCAATTCAGTAATCCTGGAAGAACCTCTCCCCCTACCCCTCTCCTACGAGGAGAGGGGAGTTTAGCCCTCACAAGTGTAGGTTTTTTACGTGGGTATGAGTCCATACTTGCTTATCAGCCTTTTGAACCCACTCAAAACTTCATTCTTCAATTGTCCAATTGCTGGAACACTTGAGTCATCGTTTCACTACTCGGTGAAAAATTATGGATTCATACACAACCGAGAAAAATGAGATTCATAATCCTACATGTTGACCGCGTAATCTTCAGGGTTTTAGGCTTCGTGTAAAAAACCTACACCTGTCAGGGAGTTTAGCCCCCCCTTCCCTTGAAGGGAAGGGGGCTGGGGGGTTAGGTTTTTGATTACTGAATCGATGCTCTAGATTTTCTTGTTTCCCCCCTTGACAAGTGGGGATTAAGGGGGGTAAAACCCTGGTATCAAAAGCAACTCCAATTTGTGTGTACACAGTAGGTGAAAGGGGAGGGATTGGAAGTGGGATGCAATGTGCAAGTTAGGAGATTAACTTTTGCAAAAGTTTAAGCATCTAAAATTACCTGAGCTAATCGGCGTACTCCTTCCTGAATTTGCTGCTCATTCAATTCAGCGTAACCCAAAACAAATTCACTACCAGAACTATTTTTTAAGTAGTAGGGATGTGCTGCGCCAATACCTACCCCAAGCTGTGCAGCACTCTGGACTATTACTTCATCACTCAGATGTGTATTTATTTTGATCATCAGATGCATTCCTGCATTCTCCCCAAGAATTTGGACTCGATCGCCCAACTGGGAAATGAGAGACTGCACCAAAACTTGCCGCCTTTGATTATACAGCGATCGCATTTGTCTAATATGACGTTCCAAATGTCCTTCGTTGATAAAATCTGTAAGGGCGTGCTGTTCTAACAAACTACACTGACGGTCTGCTAACCATTTAGCACGGGTAAATACATGTACTAAATTATGTGGCAATACTAAATAACCCAGACGCAAAGCCGGAAAGAGTACCTTAGAAAATGTGCCGATATAAATAACTGAATTGCCTTGATCTAATCCTTGTAATGCTGGAATCGGGCGATCGCTATAACGATATTCACTATCGTAGTCATCTTCAATAATCATTGCTCCTGATTGCTGCGCCCAAGTTAATAATCTTAACCTGCGGGATAAGGATAGCACCGCCCCTGTAGGAAATTGATGAGAAGGAGTGACATAAATTAGTTTAATGTTGGAGGTTGTTGTCAGCTTACTAACTTCTAAACCTGATTGATCCACAGATACAGGAAATAAACAAGCTCCTTGGGCTAAAAAAGCTCGTCTTGCTCCTAAATAACCTGGTTCTTCCACAGCAATCGAGTCACCCCTGTCAATTAGCACCCTTGTGATCAGGTCAAGTCCTTGCTGGGAACCACCAATAATGATAATTTGCTCAGGAGTACATTTTACTGCCCTGGAACGAGAAAGATAACAAGCGATCGCCTGCCGTAGTGGTTGATATCCCATTGAATCATTAGTATAATCAAGCACTGCTGAATCCAAATGGCAATGACGAGATAGCAGCTTGCGCCACAAGTCTATGGGGAACCGATCAAATGCAGGCCGTCCGTAGGTAAAGTTAATCTCCAATTCTAGTTCTGGTAAGCGTAAAAATGCTTTATCATTCAAACTTTCGCCATAAGCTGAGAGTTTGATTGCTGAATTAGCAGCTGAAGAATTTGGCTTAATCGGTGCAGCATTGAGCAGATCATCGGGGAGTTGATGACAGACGAAAGTACCCGATCCCACAGTTGTTTCTAGGTAACCTTCACTCAGTAATTGTTCGTAACTTTGGGTAACAGTGGCGCGGGAAATATTGAGGGATTGAGCAAGCGATCGCGTTGAAGGTAGTTTTTGTCCTGGTGTTAATCTCCCTAAGAGAATCTTCAGTCGTATTTCCTCATAAATTTGGCGATGCAGTGGTGTGTCTGCTTGTGAGTCGATAGTGATCACAAAGTCCATAAGTGAAAGTGGACTGGTAGTTTAATCAAAAAGTGGCACTTGAATTATGCCATTTTGATATTTACTCTGGCGATGTAGAGTTAAAAATTCCAGTCATGAATCAACAATCTCCTAGCCAAAGAACAACTATCAAACGTATACCTCAACGGGGAAGCTATGAACGTGATGTTATCTATCAAATTTTGGATGAAGGATTAGTTTGTCATGTGGGTTTTGTCGCTGACGGACAGCCTTTTGTGATTCCCACCGCTTATGGACGAATTGACGATACTCTATATATTCATGGCTCACCTGCTAGCCGGATGCTACGCTTACTCCAGCAAGGTATTGATGTCTGCGTCACAGTAACTTTACTTGATGGTTTGGTACTGGCGCGATCGGCTTTTCATCACTCCATGAATTATCGCTCGGTAGTAGTATTTGGTATGGCTACGCTTGTAGAGGATGCAACGCAAAAATTAGCTGCCTTGAAAGCATTTACAGAACATGTTATTTCTGGACGTTGGCAAGAAGTGCGATCGCCTAGTCGCAGTGAGTTAGCTGGAACGCTAGTGCTATCTCTACCTTTAGTTGAAGCTTCGGCTAAAGTTCGCACCGGTGGCCCTAATGATGATGCATCTGATTATGATCTACCAGTATGGGCTGGGGAAATTCCCTTACAATTGAATGTGGCAAAACCCATCCCTGATTCACGTTTGCATCCCCACATTCACGTACCTCCACATATCAGCGACTATATTAGACCAAAAGCTATCTAAAGAGAATGTCACAAAAATAAGCTCTAGAAGCTGGGGAGCGGCTTGCAAGAAAAGTTTAATTTTAACGTGAGTTCGATGACCTCTCCCTCCCGGCCTCCCTCTCCTAAAAGGCGTTCGCGCAGCGTCTCCGTAAGGAGAGGGAGGAGGAACGAAAAAATAAGGGTTTTACTCCCCTCTCCTTGTAGGAGAGGGGCCGGGGGAGAGGTTAAAATAGCACTTATCGAACTCACGTTAATTTTAGTCAGGTTCCGCCGTAAAATACCCCCCAGCTTAGTAACTTTTAATGTATCCCTATAAAAAGATCATGTATAACCCTGAAAAAAGTTTTTGTTTCTAAAAGTTCCAAAGATTGTTTACAGCCTTTTATATCTAGTAAATATTTCTTGGCATAGTACATATTTTGATAATCATACCAACAGATAGAAGGCCATAAATGATGAATTAGATGATAATTCTGTCCCATAATTAAAATATTTAAAATTGGGCTAGGATAAACTACAGTATTTTTCCAGCGTTCACGCTCAATAAACGGATAATGAGGTAAATAGCCAAAGAAGAATCCAATCTCTAGTCCGATAAAGAGTGCAGGTAAAAACCAAAAATCTATAATATAGAACAAATAACCACTTTCAATAGCAAAGTAAACACAGGTAATCAGAAATAAACGACTCAATAACCATTCCCACAATTCATGTTTACGCCATAATCGACGCTGAAAGAAAAAAAATTCATGATACAAAAAGCGGAATGGAATTAATATCAATGGCCCACCTGCACAGACAAAATGGTCTGGATCGTTTTCTTTTTCATTCACATGAGCATGATGCTGCATATGTACTCTGAGAAATACTGGAAAAGAAAGGCACAACATGAAGGCGCTTACATGCCCTAAAATGGCATTTATTAACCGATTGGGATGGGCAACATGATGAGAGGCATCGTGAATTACTGTGCCTGCTATATGCAAAGCAATAATGTTAATAAGAAAACAGTACCAATTTTCCCAAGCCCAAAGCCAGTACCCAATAGTAGATAAGCTGACTAAGACAAGTGAAATTAGAAAAAGCAAGAGTGTGAGGTTTAATTTACCAGGAGGACTCCAAAATTGCTGGGAAATTGTTAAAACTTTATCTTGACTAGAAAATAAATGGTTGTTATTAATAATTGAATCTTCTAATGACATAGCATATTCAAGTAATTCTAAAATATTCCTACACTAAATTGCACAGTAACTCATCACTAGTGATTATAATTTTTAAAGGTTTTTTTATATACGTTGTTTACCAAAAAACCAGTATAAAAATTCTAATAACTAGTGGGTTTGTTAGCAATCACTTCAATAAAATAAGTACTTGAGCTAGATTTAAAAATAAATATAAATTTTCCTGTATGAGTAGAATTTTAATTATATACCGATATTTGCTTGAAATTGATAATATTTAAAAATTTATTTTGAAATTTTTAAATATTCCTTTGAATAATTATCAGAAGTTTAACGTAAATTTATGCAACTACATTTTTTTTTGCTCAAAAAATATTAAAAAGTTATAAACAGCTAAATTGCATTTTAATTGCTTGTTTATAATCAAGCTCATAGCGAAGTCAGGGACTTCCAAATCAGATTTCCTTTCACAAGAATCAAACTGGATTGCTATGTAACACCAAGGTGCTAAAATTACTCAACAGTTATTTAGTTAATTAAGGAATTATATTGTAATGGCCTCTATCCTCCATCCCTTGCGGATTGGCAAACACATTGTCCGCTATCCCATTGTTCAAGGTGCAATGGCAGTAGGGGTATCTGGGGCAAAGCTTGCTGGAGCAGTTGCCAACGCGGGTGGAGTAGGTGTGATAGCCTCACTAGGACTGGGGTTGCATTCTCCTAACTTTCACCAACGCAAACGAGGCAGCTTTTTTGAAGCTAATCGACTTGCTTTAATAGATGAACTCACCAAAGCCCGCACCATTAGCCCAGATGGAGCGATCGCAGTTAATATTCTAGTTGCTACCAAAAATTATCCTGTATTGGCTCAAACAGCTGCTGCCCAAGGAGCAAATCTGATTATTACTGGAGCCGGATTGCCTTTGACTTTACCACAATACACAGCAGACTATCCTGATGTGGCATTGGTGCCGAGCATATCCAACTTATCCTCAGCTCAATTAATCTGCCAAACTTGGCAACGTGAATATAATCGACTACCGGATGCCTTGATTGTGGAAAATTGTCAGCTAGTGGGAGGGCATTTCACCCAGTGCGAACATGTGAACTCTTCAGAATTCTCCATTGAATCTCTGATTTCTCAGTTACGGGACTATTTAAAACAACAGCTGGGTGTGATGATTCCGTTAATTGTAACGGGAGGAATTAGCGATCGCACCGATATTGATCGCATGTTGGCAATAGGAGCAGATGGTGTACAAATCGGCACCCGCTTTATTACCACAGAAGAATGCGATGCCGATCAACGCTATAAAGACTACCATCTCCAAGCCTGTGCAGAAGATATTGTGACTGTGCCCAGTCCTGTAGGTAAACCCAGTCGCGCTTTACGTAATTCCTTTGCAGAACAGGCAATGATTGACTCATCAACAACCCTGGAACGGCGATGTATTGCCAATTGTTTAGAAACCTGTTTGTGTCGAGACAGCGGAAAAACTTATTGTCTTTTGCAAGCACTGGCTAAGGCTGCCCGTGGGGACGTAGAACATGGTCTAATTTTCTCTGGAGCTAATGTTAGGTACACTGAATCCCCAAAGGATATTACTTTGTAGTGCGGTATTACGAGGAGCGATCGCCCATTCATCAGCTTGTTGTGGGTATGCTTAGTCTGTTGACGGCTGTGGCTGTGGTGGGGGTGTCAACTCCCCAATTACTCGATTGAGCAACGCAAGGCACGTATCAACTGTATATAACTCTTGTTCAGGACGAGTAAACAAGGTCAAATACTCCCTCAACCACACAGGGGTAAGAACTTCGTGACCATTCATTGAAGAAATCAAACTATCAATTTTGACAGATTCATCCTGATACTTAAGCCTTAAATAAAGTGCCATAGGATGAAACTTAAAATCTCCAGTCATCCCACCAACTTGATTACTTGGTAAAGATTCTAGATAAGTTTTGAGTTCATCCCATGACTCAAGCTCATTACGAAAAGCATCTAAAGTTGTCATAGCAAATAAATGTATGTTAATTCAAAATTTCTCAAGTTTGCAAACACTTATACACCATCAATTGTAATCTTTGCTCGTTCAGGTGGTGGGGTATAAGTTTTAGATCGAATTATAAAGCCATCTTTTTGTAAAAAACTTTGCAATTCTTTAATTTCTTCCCATCCTCTAATAAATTTGTGATCTACTTGATAATAGAGGTCATTTAAGTAATACTCTATCATTTCTTTTTTGGCTTCTGACTTCGCTTGACTTACCTGTAATTGTGTATTAATAGAACGTATTTCATCTTTTAAATCATCTTTGACCTTATCAATAGAATTTTCAATATCTGCCTTGACTTGAGCAATTCTAAATACTATCGCAATTAAACCAAAAATAGTAAGGATAAGTTCTAAATTATCTTTGATATTAAGCATATTTTTTGTTCTCAGTTGTCAATATGTCTACAAGTAGATAAATTCAATAAACCCTGCTAAATTTAATTAGCAGGGAAAATAGAGAATTTAACTAAAAGAATGAAGCGCTACGGATACCAGAGATTTGTTCAATTTTACCTTTTAGAGTTCCAGCAAGTTTGTAGTCTTTATCTTCTAATTTTCCTGATGCTTCATCAGCAAAAAGTCCTTGGAGCTTCCCGCGAACTACTAAGAGTTTTGCAGATTTGCGCTTTCCGTTGGAATCTTTGTAACGAATGCCAATACGCCAAACAATACCAGTACGCATTAACTCTTTAACTGGTATTACTTCCTCTGTCCCTGTAGGGTCAGCAACTTTTTCAATACCAGTCTGAGCCTTTAAACCTTCGTAAGCGTCTGAAGTTTTGATGTAATAAAAATCATTAGCTCCAGCGCCAAAAACAACCTTGTGTAATACGGGTAATGGCATTTGATTATCCTAATCTCATACGTCGTTGAATACCGGTTGTGCGTACATCCACGCCACCAATTTTTTTAGGCAATAGTCCACCCATTGCTGATGCAAGTTTGGGAGCCACACAAAGAACAGTTTTATATTTCTTGTTTTCAAGTCTGCATTTAATCTTGACTAAATCGCCAGATTGGATAAGTTGACTAACGTTGGCTTTCCCTGCATACACTGTATTATCCGGTGAAGGAGCTTTTTCAATTCCTACAACCGTTTTTATATCTTCGTAGATATCTGGGAGTAAAGCGGAATATTTCCGCCCATCTATTGTTAAAATGTGAGGCTTTTTCACCATAAAATTGTATTAATTCCTGCTCATTAAGATTAATCCAGTTTTTGGATGTTTTTCGGCAGGGGGGGTTAAGCCCCTGAGAGGATGTTTTACGGAAGTGCTTTTAGGGTTATTATCTAAAATATTTAGACCACGTTGGTTTAACGTTCTTAGTTCCTTTTTCAAAATAGTCAACCTTGAAAATACGGACTTTAATCTCTAATAACTGCTGACCCTTACGTTGTCCGATTTTTTGGAATGAATTTTCTAGAAATTGGTCGGCTATTAATGGAGTAATTTTGTTTATTTGGTTTTGAGCTTCATCTATTGAAAAAGCATTGATGAAGACTTTGGTATTATCTTTTAAAGTTAATATGAGTTCCCAAGAACCTTTTTTGTAATCTGGTAGTGGTCGCTGATTGGGCGGATTTGTACTTTTAGGATGTGGTACACACATTGGATACATTCTTTCGCCCCATGTGCCATCATCGCGCACCTCTCGAAAAACATAAATTATTTGCGGAATATGTCCATCTACAGGAATTTGATAACGTTCTGGTAAGGTCAGAACAGCTTGCGATTGAGGATTTTCTTCTTTATTTTTGGCGAGGCACAATTCAGTATTAGCCTTAGCTAACTCCTGAAATTTTGTGTAAGTTCCCACCGAATCGTTACCGTTAGGAGTCGCCAAAATTGTAATTAATTGAATTTCTGTTGTGGGTGTCCACTTGTTTTCTACTAGAGTGCAAGAAACAACTGGCACCGGTAACGGTAGCCATGAAATCTCACTGTTATTAATTTTTTGAGTGAGATTTCGCATACAAGATGTATTACAAATATTGCTATCGCTTGTTGTAGATGATGGTGTTGATGTTGGTGTGGGTGGGTCTGTAGGATTTCCTGTTCCTGGTGGGGTTGATGGTGGAATATTTTTATTTCCATCTGGGGGAATGATAGAGGAGCCGCTTTTGGGAAGCCCACTAGGAATAATACCGGGAGGTGCAAGTTCAGTTGTTCCACCGCTACCACCGGGCGAAGGTGCAGCAGGGGGGCCAACAAGCTTAAAACTAAATGGTTGAGGTTGAGGTTGAGGATTGGGGCTTGGTGCTGGGCTAGGGCTTGAACCAGGAAAATTACCACCTAAGTTACTAGGGGTTGTATTGGGGTTAGGGTCTTTTTTCGGGGCGGGAAACCCCGGTGGTACAGTATTCGGTGCATCACCTCTAGGTGTACCTTTGGGAGTCCCTGTCCCTGGAGCATACCCAGTTGGCGGTGGTGGTGCTGCTGCTGGTATGCCTCTTCGTGGTGCGAATTCAGATTCACCAGGATGTTGAAAATAATAAGGACGTGGGTCTGGTGGTGGTGGCGGTGGGACGTAATTATTTGGAGGTGGATCTGAACTTACATTTAATGGCGTAATTGATGTGATCAGAATAGATGAGATTGAAACAAGCCCAGCAGACTGGACTAGTACAGTATCCCAGTAAGGCTCGGATGAAGCTTTATTTCCTTGCCCTCGCCAAAAGAATTGAGCCGCGCTATCGGTGCCAGCAGTTTTAGGATAAATAACCCTTGACCCTTGGAAGGCTCCCCAGCCAATAGCATATGTGTTGTATCTTCCCCCATTTTGATAAATTGCAACAAAATCTATTCGATACGCAATCCCATCCGACCAACCACCGTCATAAGGTACGGGTTCAGGATTTTTAGCAGATGCTGGCGGCGGGGAAGCTGCATCATAAATCAGATCTGCGATCGCTCCACCAATTGCACCACCAATAACACCACCCACAAACATCCCGGCTGGGCCAAATCCCGCACCAAGGGCAGAACCAACAACGGAGCCAGCAGTAGAACCAGCAGCACCGAAAGCAGCTTTAGCTGGTGGTTGACCTGCCATGGTTCTAAAAGCAAAGTCAACGACACCACCGGCAAGAGGAACAGCATATTTACCAGCTGTAGCAGGTAAGCCGCTGGGCTTAGCAGTGGGTGAGGGGTTAGGGCCGGATACGGGTCTTCGTGGTGTGTAGCTCGGTGGTGTGGCTAGTGGGTCTGTTAGGGGAATGCTTTTGTAGCTTGGTACGGTTGGGGGTTCTGCTGTTGTGGGTGTAGTGGCTGGTCGTTTAACTTGCTTCTCCAGCAGTTCACTGATTTCTTGAGCTTGATCTACTGGAGTGATATTCTTCATCCTGGTACGGTTGGGGTCAAACGCACTACCAGGAGTTTCTGGTGGCAGCACCTCAACATCACGGCGCGGTGCTTCATTCATGACGCGCTCATAAATGTTATCTATGCGGTGTTGATTTCTCACCGCGTCCGCCAACTGTTGCTGCTTAAGAATATATTCAGCTGTCAGATTTTCAATTGAATTTGGTGCTGGCGGTGCGTTGTACTTTGGGGCGAGATTGCCGCCAGCTTCAAAATTAAATAAAAAATCAGGGGAGGTAAACCCCTGTTTAACATCTTGAAATTGAAATTCCATTAGTTAGATTTAAAAGTTGCCGGGATTGCGGTGTTTGACAATTCTTGAGCGTAAGTCCATAGTTTCGCCCCGCCGGCTAAATAATCGGGTGACACTTGTATTGAGTGGCGGATTAAAGCCCGATATTTGTTGTCTGCCTGTATGTAGAAAATGCCTGCCTGGCTGACTCTTTCTGTGTATCCTACACCCTCAATTGCTGTGAGGGAAGGATTGATGTTTGCAAGTGTCAATCCTGACCACAGGGCTAATTTTTCTAATGTGTTGATAGCTGAGGGGATGTCAGTTGCAAGATTGATTGATGACATAGACAAATTGTTAATAGTTTCTAAATCTATTCATATTCCCTAATTAAAGTTGTGTCCATATACATCTTTTTGGTAAAAGATGTAGATTCACTGATGGCTGTAATCTTTATCCAGACTAGACTTGACTAACTAATTACTATTAAGCAAACATTTCTATACATGTTTGCAGGTCAATAATATACAAACTTGTATATGAAAATAAATCGCTGTGGACAAGCTTCTGTTTTTGCGCCAGGACATTTAGAAACTATTTTGTCTAACATGCATGGACAAAATCATAAAATGATGCTGAGGCTTAGTTACTGGTCAGCCGGTCGTGCGGGTGAAGTTTGCCAAATCAGAACATCAGATATTTATGACACTAAAGGTAAACCACTTAAAAAGCTTACCTACCAGGCGGCAATCACAAAAACCAAGGAAACTAGACAGGTTCCCATACACAGAACTTTGAAGGAGTGGTTGATTAATTACTGGGAAGTCGGATGCCCAGACATTCGCGGCTACATGTTCCCTGGCGCTGGACTTAATCCAATACAACAGCAAAGTTACGATGACGCTTTTAGAAGAGCAGTGACCAAAGCTGACCTTAATAGCTGTGGCTACTCCACCCATAGCCCCCGCCGCAGCATACTAACTGAGATGGCTAAGCGCGGCTATGCCTTATCGGTGATTCAGAAATTCTCAGGCCATGAATCTCTAGAATCACTGCAAAAGTACATTGACATTGAGGAAGACGATCTAGAATTGGCGATCTCCAACTTTTAAGGGAATACTAACCAATGGAATGGTAGATGACCTGTTTCAAGACAAGCGATCGCGAAGAGAAACGCGATTGCTTTTATCTATTAGGTATTTCAAATGACTTTAAAATTCAGTAATGACATTGCCAGCATTATTATCAAGTACATGCTGGGCAAGGATTATCAAGTTTTCACAGACCCTAAAGAATACAACATTATTTACCTGGAGGGAGTGAGCGAGGATTGGACGCTTAACAGCGATGACCCCAACAAATTCAACGACCGTCGCCTGGTAATTGAAGTTGCAGAAGGTGTGCCCAAAATTGTTGATCACTGGCAAGCTACCACCGAACCAGGTAGGCACTACACTTTAAACCCGATGAATCCTGGTGGTGCAGCGAGGATTAAGTTTGGTCAATATAAATCCTGGGCTGTGGGGATGCATGGTAATTCTGAACCCCATGAAGCATTAATACAAGTTGCACCGGTTACTGTTCACCGCGATTTCAACAAGGATTTTAAACGTACTGGTGACAAGCTAGATATAGGGCTTTTCGGTATTAATCAGCATTGGGGTTATGATGCGCCTACCAATGACATTAAAAATGCTAGTGCGGGTTGTTTGGTAGGACAAATGCGAAAAGGACACAGAGAATTTATGGCAATTGTCAAACAAGACAGGCGCTACACCGCTTCACGTGATTACGTCTTTTACACCACAGTGATTGCTGGTGATGATTTACTCAAATAAGCTTATTGCTACTTCTTCTCAATCTAAAATCTAAATTTTTTCCAATTTCGAGCAGTTTTCACACAAAAAATCAATGGCTGATTTTTTGGTCATAGCTGAGCTAAAAAATAAAATGCTGATTTATTATTGAGAATGCTTGAGAATATGGGAGCAGGGGAGCCGGGGAGATGAGGGGATGACACCTAACCCCTAACCCCTGACTTTTGACTTTTGACTACGGATCAACTTTTCAATCTCACTTGGCAGCTGACCATCTGCGATCGCATCCTCCACTATCACCTTTAACCTGCGCCCCAACAGCGAAGACACCCCACCAAGATAACGACGGTGTTTCTTTCTCCCGGCCATCCAACAATAGCGGTAATACCAATACTTGTTACCACTTCGCTCGACCCAATACTTCTCTACCCAGTGCGTTGGCGTATCGTGTTGGGGCGCAATTTTTTCGGTATCAGCAGTTACCTGCGCCCCAACACCAAAACACGGAACGCAGACTTCAGAGGTATCAGCAGTTACCTGCGCCCCAACACGTATCCCCCACTCAGTCCAGGCTTGGTGATATTCAGTTAGATTTGGATAATCATCAGGTTCGGATGGTTCGTCGCTATCGTCGTAGAAAATTGTCAGCTGGTCGCCGTCAGCTTTATGGGGCACTGGGCCAAAATGATCAGGATTCCACGAATCATTGTCCTGATGAACGCGATCGCTAATGAATTGGTCAACAGTATCACAAAAATCTTGCTCTACCGCTGCAATGGAGTAAGTAATGATTTCAGCGAGAGTGACATGTTTACCATCTGGAGCAAAGACTTGATACTGGCATTGGTATTTAGTTAGGTTGCCGTGCCTAGTCTGATTGATCAAGCAAAATTCGCCGCGCCAAAAACGATGAAATTTTACCCAGTTTGTTGTTACTGAATCTTCTAGATTAAATAAAGTTAGTTGTTCCATAATGTTTTGTCACAAGTAAAAGTCTGCTGCCAATTTGGCAGCTTTTTTTATACAGAATTATCCAGAAGGAAATAAGTCATCCCATTCTGTAGAGTTCCCGTATAGCTGAAGTAAGTGATTGTAGTTGCGTGAATATTCCCACCATCTAAAACGCAAACAATCACGTATAAATCCTTCTGGATTTTCAATCTTCTCAAATCCACCTCGAAGATTGAACATGATAATTGCTAGTCTAATTTCATTAGTTGGACGATGTAATACTTGCGTAACATTATCGTCATAATAAATACCGTTATCTTCGAGCAGTTGCTTGTTAGTAGAATGCTGCTGCTGTATAGACTCCTCAACGGCATTACTATCATTTGAAGGCTGTGTTCTGTAACTAGAGTTACTGTTTTGTAAGTTTTTTTCTCTCTGTGGTTTCAACCAGTCAAGTGGTCTAACTAATAACTTGTAAATCTTCCAACTGTACTGCTTAACTACTTGCACAACACGATGGTTAAGCAGTAATTCAAACATTTGCTTGAGGTAGTTATGTGAGTAACCTTTGCCTCTAGATTTTGCTACCGTGGCATTAAATTCTGATAAGTCTGGCTCAATTTCTGTGCCTATATACCCTTGCCTCATTAGCCATTGCCATAGTGATTTTGCAGCAGGGGGTATGTGATGTTGATAGCAAAATGCTTCGTGTTCTTCCGTCCAAGGAAGATTGATTTTTTGGCTATGTTCTGGCATGATACTATTAGTTCATAACTATCCAAAGCCACCGCTGACGCTAATCTATTGGTGGCTTTTTGGTTTTTTTAGTCAGCTGTTAGTGGTCAGTTGTCAGTTGTCAGTGGCAACGCTTGCCCGCTGGCGTTTCTGTCTGAGGCTTTCTGCCATGTCGTGAATATTTGGTTTTAAATCACACGATTCAATTACCGTCGGTAAGCCGTCAATGAGAAATGCGGTAATGGCTGCTATTTCACCTGGTTCTAAGTCGGGGTGAAGGCTGTAAATGTAATCCACTAATTTCTGTAGTTTGCTTTCGAGGATCTGTGTTATCGGATCTTCCATTTGTCTAATTGGGGGTTGGGAATTGGGAATTGGGGACTGGGGAGATGGGGAGATGGGGGAAGATGTTCTACGGCGGGTGATGATTTTGTACGTAATCACTCCTGATCTTTAAATGGGTGCCATTTTCCATCATGGAAAGACCAGCCGTCGGGGGCAGGCTCTTTGCCATTTCGCCACCGCGCTACTACCTCAATTCCCACACCCATTAACCGAGCAAACTGAACACTTGAGAGTCCGTCGGCAAAGCCAGCAGCATTTCGGATCATCTTATTCCAAGCTCTTGAGTTATCAGTCATTGGTATTGGGAGATGGGGGGATGGGGAGATGGGGGAGATGGGGGAGATGGGGAGCAGGGGAGACGGGAAGAGTCATCATAAAAGCATGTACCGCCCATTTGGAAGTTTTTTCACCAGCCTTTTGCGTTTCCGCAAGTAAGACAGCAGGCGGCGGTAAAGCACATATTTCCTGTAGATACGGGGCATGGGGATTGGGGATTGGGTATTGGGAACTGGGGACTGGGGACTGGGGAGATGGGGGAGATGGGGGAGATGGGGGGAGCCGTCGGTTGTCAGTCATTAGTCATCAGTTATCAGTCAACTGTGATCTATTTGTGTCCTGTTGCTGGCATAATAATTTGAGATGCGTATTCCTCATCCACCCAGTTTTCACTGCTGGGTGGCCGCACCTATGCAAAACCGCCTCACCCATACAGGTAAGACGGCTTATTCAGTGTATTTAGTATCTGAAATATCTGAAATTTGCTTTAGCTCTTTGAGTCTTTGTCTTAAGACCTGAGCTTGTTGTTCGTGATAAGCCAGCTGTTTCTCAGTCTCATCTATTAGCTGGCTGATGAGTTTCCCAGCGATTTGATCAGCTGACTGTTCTCCTGAGATAAAGGTATCTGATTGGTTGCTATCTTCTCTACCAACTCCGATCTGGTCAGACCCATCCCTTGTGCTAACTCGTGAAAAAGCTCCCACGCTTCGGGGTTTACCTTTAAGCTCACTCCTTTGACTTCTCTGCCGGACTTCGGACGACCTGTTCTTGGCATTATTTACTTCCATAATTCAATACCTGAATTATTGCATATCCAGAAATCTATTATTGACTAGTATATCCAGATATGCAATATTTAAAATAAGCGGATTTTCAGAAATCCAAATATCACCTACCCCACGCTTATGCAACCGGGAACCAATGCAGTTAGCACCTTGGCACGCGAACACTGATGAAGAGTAGTTCAGCCTTAATTAGTCCCGTGAATTGCGATCGTGAATGAGTGACGAGTGCTGAGTTATTAGTCAACAGTTAACAGTCAACTGTTAACTGATAACTGAACATGCCGTGAATTGGAGGTATAAACTAACACTACAACACAATGCGATTAGTCTGAATCATAGGGTTTTCAACAATCGCCAGTTCTCTGGCGTTTCCTGGGTGCATTAACGGTTTAAGTGAGCCACGGCGGCCTTGCTGGGGGTTCAACTCCCCCGTGTGCCCGAAAGCAAGAAGATAAACGCCAGTGTCCGTCAAGCTGGCGTTTTCCTCCCTTAGTTCGTGAGGTATAAAACTAGACGCAAATCAATGAACGAGTGTGACAGATACCAACATTCGGCGCCAGCATACACCTGCCGACTGGCGCTTTACTTGCCAATTAATCAACACAAAATTATGACCGACATAACAACAGACAACACGGATACATCTGCAAATTTCAAATCTAATCTCTCGACCATTAACCACCTGCTGCATCAGGTGTTGAACAGTAGTCACTACCAATCCCTCAAGGATAACCCTGACTACGATCCAGATTCAACGCTAGAAGATGCACAAGCCGTTGTGCAGCACGCGTTGGCTGTTTACCGCATTGCGTAAGCGCTCACACTTGATCACAAAATTGAGGATTGCCTATGACTATGTAGAGCATGTAGTAACTGCTTCATTAAACATTCCGTAAATTTGTTGAAACAACACCAGCGCCCTGGCGTGGTGCGCTGGTGGTTTTTTAAAAACTTGAATGCAAGGATTTTAAATATGCAAACTACACTCACTAAACCGTGGGCAGTTTTCTGCACGTCTAATGGTCAATCTAACTGTGTCGCACGGTTTTTTAATCGCCAAGACGCCGAAGACCATCTGAAATTCCTATGCAGACGTGTCCCTCAGCATCAGTTCACCATTGCCTATGACAAACAGGAGTTGTAATGGGTAAACCACTCGGCTACTACACCAACCACACCCCAGGCGACGGCACTGTGCTGGATGACTTAGAAAAAGAGCTTGGTAGCTGTTTTGAGAATATGTCTAACCGTGACAAATTTTACCTCATCAACAGCCTGGCTATTAGTTTGTGTGGCGAAGCAGCCGGTACAATCAGCAACCGAGCTATAGCAGTTGGTGTTCAATTAATGCCAATGCCTGCTTCTACCAAACAAGACTTAATCAGATTTCTGATTGACCAGGTGTAATCAAACTGAAATTTTAAAGCGTATGCGTCTGCACCGCATACGCTTTCAGATTCATCTACCTAAGTCAAAAATATCACAAGATATATGCAAATCAAAACAATTTCGTGTGAACGAGTTATCAACTTGGGGAATTACGAAAGCAGGCGATTACAGCTAGGGGCTGAAATTTCTCCTGATGAAAACGTAGAACAGGCAATCCTATCTTTGGTGGAACTAGTAGAGCGCGAAGCCAAACGAAGGTTTGACCTTATTTTTGATGCTAAAGACCTCAGAGCAGAAATTAAAGAACTCAGTAAAGAAGTAGAGCGACTCAAAGCCGAAAAGGACAAACTTACCGGGGTGGAGGCTGACCCAGACGATATCCCTTTTGACGCGGGGGCAACGCCGCCCCCAGATAGCGATGTTCCTGATGGTTTTTAGCTGATTTTGTTGCGATCGCACTGGGGGGCGCTTAATCTGCCAGTGCGATCGCAAAACTTGTAACAAATGTAAGTCTACCATGCACACCATAATTAGTACCCCATCAGTGTTTACTTGCAAAACACCTAACTCTGGTTGGTTGAACTTGGTCCAAGTTCGCCAACTTCACTTTGTACCAGCTGCCGAAGCAGTTACCGAAATCGGTAAATCAAAGGATTTCGTCGTTGTTACCTGGCACAACGGCGACAAGCAAATTTTTCAAGATGACGATGCTCTAGCACTAGTCAAAGCTTGGGAAAATGCGACCAATTTATTAATTAACAAGCGTTGTACTTGTCAAAATTATGAACGATGAAACAACAACAAGATTAGTCAATGAATTAAAACAGCTATCAAACGAGCCAACAATTAAACTCAAGACTTCACCATCAACGATTTTCCACATTATTTGTCAATTGCAACTAGCACTAAGACATCCCCAAAACACAGGAACTCCCGCCCAACAAACCAGACAGTTTGCAGAAACCCTTGTAAATACAATCCCTTTTCCTGACTCAATCAAAGAATTAATTTCAATGGGTTGGAATCCTGAGCATGATGTTGTAGTTGAACCGAAAGTTGAAAGAGAAATAACTGAAGTAGTCGAAGTTCACAATGTCGCTACTATTTACGGTTTAAATTCTGATGGTTCACCAGCAGAAGAACCAATTGCAATGATGTCGCGTCCTCAAGATTGGGGAAATAAAGACCGCTGGCATTATGAATTTTTCAAACTCGAATGGACACATCAAAATAAACATTACGTTAATAATTTCCACGGTTGGACTGATATCAAAGACCCCAAAAATGGTTATCCAGAATTATTTGCTGGGCTGATTACTATGATTTTGATGCCAGGTAAACCACCCCAATTGTGTGGACAAGAATACTTAGGTGAAGATGATTTTTGGAGCGAATCATGGGGAGAAATGCCTCCATACTACGACCCTTGGGATAATGACGATTTAGAAGACGAGGATATTTATGAATGAACAGACAACTAACAATAATTTTCAACCAGATCCAGCTTAACCAATTGAGTAAACAATGATGACTGAAAACAACACTAATGCTGAAAGCATTTCTCAGCCAATTGCGGATTCCGACTACTATCTAGTTTGGCACTCACTGGAATACATCAAGAGGAAAATTACTAACGCTCAAAAATATATGAGTGCTTACCGTAATGGGGATTACCAAAGCTCCCAACAAATTAAGGATTTTCTAATACCAGCTTTTGACAAGCTAGGCACGGTTATCGACAAAGATTTGGATTATGTGGATGAGGATGAGGAGGACGAAGAGGACGAAGAATAAGCGCCTGATGATGGCTACCTGACACAGTAGCCGAAACGGGGGCAATAACGCCCCCGTCGCGGGTTGTGTCCAAAGCAATCCGCCCCATGTTCGCACTGCTTGGGGCGTTAACACTGAATAGCACACCCAGAAAGTGGGGTGTTAATTCTTTCAAGCGCACCAGCAGTGCGAACGCCGGGATAAACCCAGCGTTAAGAGTGAATCGCGCCCCTCTGTTGGTGGGGTGTTAGGGGATTCAAGCGTCAAAACTGGGCTTTTAACATCGTGTTCGCAGCACGAATACCAAACCCCAATTATCGGCAGAACCATGACAATTAAATCAATTACATCTTTGGGAGTTGATGTTAGTAAATCAAGCGTCACTTGTCATATTTTAACATCCTATCCCAAAGGCGGATTAAAGAATTATTGGCAGAAATCCAGAACTAAAGCTAATAATTTATTCCCTACTTTTTACTCTAGTCCTAAGCTTAAAGGCAATCAAAAATCAGCTTTTGATTTTGCTGATTATGTACGAGATAATAATCCTGATGTGGCAATCCTTGAGCCAACAGGCAATCATTACTCTAGACTATGGGCAAGAATTTTAGAAAGTTTGGGAGTTAAAATTCTCTGGGTTGGTCACATTGAACTGCGGCGTTATCGTGGCGGTAAAAACCTGCCTAACAAGTCCGATGCTGCTGACGCTTTGGCAATGGCTGCTTACGCTTTAGATCAAGAGAATCAGCTAGAGTCTGGTGAACTCAACGAGCGCCAATTCCTCATGCACCGCCCCCAGGTCATTGACCAGCTGCGCGAAATCGTGCAGCAACTCGAACACCTTAATCGTGTGCAGTCACCGATTATTAACTACACCCGTCAGGCCCTGGCGTGGCAATTCCCAGAAAAGGCACACAGTAAAACTGAGACTACCAAGTTGGGAAATGTCCCCCCATTGTGGGGTTGGTTGGCGCAGCGGGAACTGGAGGTACACCCAGCAAGTTATAAATCTCTCACTAAGGCTTACCAGCAATCAGTAGCAGTACAATTTAGATTTTCCATAGATCCATTTGTGAGGCTGCACGCTGATTGGTTGTGCGATATCGCCCTGGAGGAGCAACGCCTGGAGGTTGAACTTAAGTCATTGGTCAACAATAACCAGTTCTCTAAGTACAACCAGGTTTTTGATAATTTTAAGTTTGGGTTACGGGTTCGTGCCAGGCTGCTGAGTCGGATTTATCCGTTTGAAGCGTTTTTGGTTAACGGGAAACCGTTGATTGAGCGAGAGGTGCGGGAGGTAAAGAAAAAGGAAATTACTCGTGAGAATGGTAAGCGTGTGGTTAAGTTTCTCCCTGGTGATGTTAAACGAGTCAAACGTAACCGCAGCCGCGATGCCTTCAAGCTGAGGTTAGGTATGGGCACAGTCCTGGAGCAATCCGGCGATAAGCTGGTGGAAAAAGGTAGCGGTTCAGCACTGTGCAGAATGAACTTCTGGCAACATGTCATAACCAAAATCGAAATTGACCGCCTGCCTGACAATGACATTGGCAACGAGATTGCTCAATACAAAGCCAAACTAAAAGAAAATGTTGATGCTTCCGGTAAACAACTGCTCAATGGTAAGCACTTGCAGTCTAAGCTGAGTTCTAAGGTTGCTAATATGCTGTTTCGGGAGCTGACTAGAGCGATCGCGATCGCTTTTCACTAATCCCTGATGCTAAACCCCCACTTCACCAAGCTGGGGGTTTTAAATTCCCCAGTCCCCAGTCTCCAGTAACTTGTTAGAGTGAAAGAATCATGTCTGTCACAGAACTGATGGCAGAGTTAACCGAATCTCACAAGCCAATGCTGTCAAAGGTCGTTGTCTAGGGGAAGAACGCGCTCCAGGTAAATTAAAGGTCGTAAATTATGGACGTGGATGAAATTCTCAAACGCTATGCTGCTGGAGAAAGAAGCTTTCAGCGAGTAAATCTGCAAGAAGCAGAATTGACCAATGCCAACCTCAAAGGCGCAAATTTTAGCAATGCCGATTTACGTCAGACACGGCTGGGTAAAACCAACTTCAACCAAGCATGTCTGCGGGAGGCTAACCTGAGTGAAGCGATCCTCTGGGGAATAGACTTAAGTGAAGCAGATTTGTATTGCGCCATTCTGCGTGAGGCTGATTTAACCGGTGCAAAGCTGGTTCAGTCCCGCTTAGATAAAGCTAATTTAATCAAAGCTAGTTTATGTGGTGCTAATTTGAATGGTGCAAAGCTCTCTAGTTCTCTGTTAATTCAAGCAGACCTGCGTCCTAGTTCCAATCAACGCACAGACCTGGGATATGCAGTTTTAACTGAGGCAGACTTGAGTTATGCTGACTTGCGAGCCGCTTCACTGCACCATGCTAAGTTAGATGGAGCAAAGCTGTGTCGGGCAAATTTGAGTCGGACAATCCAATGGGGAGATTTGGCAACAGATCTTAGCCAAGCAAATCTGCAAGGAGCAGATTTGAGCTATGCAGACCTAAATCGCGCTATTTTGCGAAACGCTAATCTGCAAGGAGCAGACTTAACTGGAGCCATTCTCACTGACGTTGATTTCCAGGGCGCGATCATGCCCGATGGCACGGTTCATGATTAAAGATAGGCGATCGCTAATTAACAATTAGTTATACTACTAATTAGTTATTAAGCAAGCTTGTCCTGACTATTAAATCTCCCTATGCCCAAAGCCAAGCCACCCAAGACCGATGCAGCTGTTCTTGTGGCAGTTGCTGACTACTTCAAGGTTTTATCAGAGGTGAGTAGATTACAGATTTTGACCTGTCTCAAGTCAGGCCCAATGAATGTAATGGAAATTGCCGAGGCTACCGGCTTAGGGCAAGCAAATCTATCTAAGCATCTGAAAGTGTTAACTCAGGCAGGGGTTTTATCTCGTCAGCCCAAAGGCACAAGTGCCTATTACGAGATTGCCGATCCCATGATTTTTGAGCTTTGTGAATTAGCGTGCGATCGCATTGGTGAGCGTGTACAACAGCAGGCTGAAAGCCTAAAAGCTTTTGGCAGCAAAACAGCAATTTTTTGAACAAAAATATCAGCTTAAAGGCCGATCGCATCCCATCATCTCACAAAATGCGATCGCACCAGCTAACGAACTGTTCCCCGCAATGCTTCAGTATCAATTGGTTTGATGAGATAGACTAACAACAGATTCCAGACAATTGCTGTAATCCAAGGTAATTTGCGGATAAGCTTCACAACTATTGGCTCAGAACTGCGGTCAATCTCCAACAGTTTCATGTTGTAATCTGAGCAGCGATGCAGACGTGGGAAAAACTTGGGATGTTCAGTATTGAGCTTCACCGGAAAAGCCCGACCGGCAGTTTCGTTAGTTTCGTATACAACTTGCCGATCAAATTCTGTTGCATTCAATCCTAATGAATGATAAAAACCAGCCCGTTCGTGAACTGTCATGGTGTGGGTAGCAAATACCGATAATAGGAAAAAGCGACTCCATAATCTTGCTTTCCAGTTGTTCCAAAGTTGAGGTTGAGAACGTAAAAGTGCTTTGAAGATATCCCCGTGGCGGTTTTCATCCTGACACCAACTCTCAAAGTAGCGAAAGATGGGGTAAAACTGATTTTCTGGATGCTTTTCTAGATGGCGATAGATAATAATGTAGCGCCAGTAACCAATCTTTTCTGATAGGTAGACAGTATAGATCACCCACTCAATTGGGAAAAACGTATAAGTGCGGGTTTTAGTAACAGTGGCTAAATCTAGGGAGAGTTTAAAATCGCCCATTGCTTTGTTGAGAAATCCGGCGTGGCGGGCTTCATCACGCGCCATCAGTTGAAATATCTCGGCTAGCAGTGGACTGCGGTTTTTCAGCTTGCGGGATAATTCCTTAAACAGCAAGAAGCCAGAAAACTCAGAAATGCAAGAGCGTTCCAAATACTCAATAAATGCTTGCCTTGCTTCACCGTCAATGTGTTCCCAAGACTGCTCAAACGCCTCATCTCGAACAAAATGATGGCGGTTGTAGTCCGCCTGCATTTCTTGGAGCATCACTTTTAACTCCGCTTCCTGGGCAGATAAATCCAGGCTGGCAGCTGTTTGAAAATCTGTAGTGTAGAAACGAGGGGTAAGTACGGTTTCTTTGCTTGCTGCTTTAATTTCCGGCTTGGTTGGGGTATTAACCATAACAATCACTCAATAACTCAATAGCTATTAAGTTACGGTAAGTGTGTTTTTTTGGCTAGACCTGTTTACGATTCGTGATGCGTAGAGCAAGCGGTTTCTAACTGGTGCTTGGGGCATAGGGAATTGGGCATTGGTAACTTCTTGCCCATTCGCCATTCCCTTGTGAATGAAGTTTTTTATTAAGTTTTGAAACGTATCTATATTTTAAAACTTTATAGCTATACAGTAATTAAGTAATTTGATTTAGCTTACTCAGAGTCTCAGAGGTTTTAGCATGGGTCGTCATTCAGATAATTCTCTGCAAAAAGCTATGGATAATACAATATCGTCAGCACTTCCTGCCAATTCTGTCAATACATTGCCTGGGAATTCACGCCAGAAGGTAAAGCAGTTTATGCAGAATTTACAGGATCAAATTTGTGCTGCGCTGGAGGAACTTGACAAAAAAGCGTGCTTTCGGGAAGACCATTGGCAGCGATCGCTTGGTGGTGAAGGACGTACCCGTGTGATTCGCGAAGGGCGGGTGTTTGAACAAGGCGGTGTTAACTTTTCAGAAGTTTGGGGTGATACTTTGCCTCCTGCAATTTTGAGTCAACGTCCCGAAGCAGCCGGACATGACTTTTTTGCTACTGGAACCTCATTAGTGCTGCATCCTCGCAATCCCTATGTGCCAACGGTACACCTTAACTATCGCTACTTTGAGGCTGGGCCAATTTGGTGGTTTGGTGGAGGGGCCGATTTGACACCATACTACCCCTTTGTACAAGATGCCATTGACTTTCACACCTCCTTAAAACGTGCTTGTGATAGCTATCATCCAGAGTATTACCCAGTTTTCAAACGTTGGTGTGATGAATATTTTTACTTGCGTCATCGGCAAGAGCAACGAGGCATTGGCGGCATATTCTTTGATTATCAAGATGCAAGTGGAAAACTTTATGTCGGTTCCCAAACAGATAGTGCTGCTGCCCTCTACAGTCAACAAGTAGGAACAGTATCTCGTAACTGGAACGATATTTTTGGCTTTGTGCATCAATGCGGTCTAGCATTTCTACCCGCCTACGTGCCCATTGTAGAACGACGGCAAGAAATGGAGTATAGCGATCGCCAGCGCCAGTTTCAACTATACCGTCGGGGTCGTTACGCAGAGTTTAACTTAGTGTATGACAGGGGAACAGTTTTCGGTTTGCAAACTGAAGGACGGGCAGAATCTATTCTCATGTCTCTACCACCTCTAGCACGCTGGGAATATTGCTACGAACCAGAACCAGGGACACCCGAAGCACAACTCACCGAAATATTTCTCCAGCCCCAAGATTGGGCGAAGGTGTGAAAAGGGTGTGATATCAAGTTCGGTTTATTACTTATTACAACCTCTAAACCCCTCCCCAACCCTCCCCTTACCAAGGGGAGGGTGCCGTCAGGCGGGTGGGGTGTTTCAGGATTTATAAGTGATTAAGCGACCTTGATATTAATTGAGAATGGTGCAAGATATCAGCCTCATGTAACAAATTTTTTAGCCAAATTATCACAGCAGCGCCATAATGGAAGTAGAGATCAAATTAGGTCATATGTCTTTTCCTTCTTGTGCCTCTTCTGTGGTTGTTCTCAACCAGCAACAGGAGCAAAATATCTCCCACAAAAACCAGTACCAAGATGTACCAGTCAACTCTAGCAAGAGTGCGGCTAAAAGTAGCACTGTGGTTGAAAATGGGCGAGTGGTAGTTAAACCAATACAAACACTTGATGAGACTTCTAAGACTCAAAAAGAGTCTCAAACGTAATTTTGATGCATTGGTAATAGCTGCATCAAATTATTCAGTAGCTAATCTAAGGGTAAAATATCGTGAAAGCGGGTGTAGTCAACGTAGCGATGCCCTTCACTTGTGTGGTGAAAAATATCAACAAACTGATAGTTCCATAAAATTTCGTTCGCTGTGTAGCTATGACGGGCATGAACGACTTGTGCAACTGTTTCATCAACGCCTGTTAGGGAAATGACAATATTACTATTTGTCTTGGTTAGCAACTCTGCGGTCATTCCATAGAGAGGACTATATTCATCTATTGGATGTATCGCTACCCAGGTAAGTGCAAAGCTGGGTGTCTGGCTCCTTACCATTTTGAGATCATGGAACCGACGCATAAAATGTCCTTCTGCTGTCACTTCATCACGCATCAGGTACACGCGTATTTGCGCCTCTAGAATTTGGTTGCGGCGCTGGTTAGCTGCGCGAAACATGAGAGTTGGTACTCCTTCATGAATTGTAATTAACGCAACACGAGAAAACATGACACGAGCAGTTGGTCGAGAAAAACGGGCAAATGCTAGTCCCGTCATGACAGCAATTCCTACCAGACCAGTTATTGCTTCAATAGTGACGATGATATTGGCATAAGTGGTTTTCGGATACATCGCACCATAGCCGATGGATGCTAATGTTTGCACGCTGAAGAAAAATAAATCTAAAAAATAGCCCGGTCGGGCGTTTTCGATGCAGTCTCCGCCTAGCATGTAAACTAGAGCAAACAGGGCATTAGTTGTTATATATAAAACAGCTATCAGCGCTAAAAAGCCAATCCAGGGAATTGTCAACAGTAAATGATAGGGGTCACGCCAGTGGGAATACCATACATTCATACCTGTAATCTCAAACTGTCCATCCCGCAGTTTAAGGTGAATTTTTGGAATCAAAGGCTGTCGTTGCTTGTTTGAAAGTCTTTTGAATCTAAATTTCATGGGGGTAGCCAAAAGAACGGCAACTGTTTTGTATATAATAGTTGACTTACGCTGTATAAATTTGTCCTCTTCGCTTATATCCCCTGCCTAAAGGCGAGGGGTTTTATGCATCACGGCTCGTAAATGTCACAGATCAGTTTTTCTACAAACTTGCAATTACGAATTATCGCTCTTTCATCACTACTCCAGAGAATACCAAGATGGGAACTGGATTCACCAAGACTGCGACCCCCGCAACGCACTGGCTCCACGATAGCGGGTTCGCCGTTAGACGTTCTCGTACCCCTACGCTTAAGCAAGCTAGCAAGAGCGTCTTTGAAGGAGAAGAGTAGCCGCACCAAGCGTCTACAGCACGAGCGCACTTTTGATACAACAGAAAAGCCAGGAGATGCTCCTGGCAATATACTTGTAAAAATTTAGAAATATTATTGCTGAAAAAATAGCCAATAATATTCTAATAAATAATAGTTAATAAACAAATATGAAACAGTATTTATCTACCATCATTATACAAGATACGATTGAGACTATGAACAAAGATTATTACTTGTATAATATGACAGACTTATATTTGTTCATTTCCTAATTTAGTATTGCTCTACATCTGGAAAAGGTAATTGTTTAGAACTATTTGCACCAAGAACTTCAATACCTTTTTTGCCTCGAATACCGTCTACTGGAAGAGAAACTGTATATGGTGCAGTAGCTGGTAGCCCAATTCCAGACACAGTGCCAACTACCTCAACTCCCCAATATTCAGGTTGCTGGATGTACACAAGTGGAACGAGACGAACTTCCATATTCAAGTATGGTTTCGTCCCACTGACAACTAAAATATAAGTGCCACTGACTATACCAGGACGAATTTCTGCTTCTTCAAAGTCAATCAATCGAGATGACTCTGGTTTTGGTAAAGCTTTAAATTGACTAAGACCTTCCTCTAATGTAGCCATTATTTCTTTCTCCTGTACAAAAATGATGTTTTTGTAGAATCTACTAATTAATTAGGTAACAAGATGCGATCAACCTTGTACCTTCATGTTTTTAGATTCTTAGTTAACTCCTCAGTCTCGAAATCACAGTTTACGCAAAATTCACTTAATTGTTACATTTATTTATATAGATTTCCTAAATAATATGTGAAAAATTTTAAGTAATGTAGGCTGGGCTTTGCTATGCCAAGAGTCAAAAATTGAACATCAGTCTTACGCACTGCTTCACCAAGAACGCCAAAGATGCTAACAGAAGAAACAACAAGAAGAAATGCTTAACTGAACTGTATTGCGTCAAAGCCCACAAATAGCACCTAGAAAATTTCTTGATTTTCTAGGTGCTATTTCTCTGATCTGGGGAACTTGCTGTGTAAAAATCGTGTCTTTCAAAACACTGATAAATTTATATAGTTGCAATGTTGAAAACAGTACTAAATAAAGGGCTAGGATTATCGTGGATGATAGTTACAGTGTGCATCACATCAACAATGTACACTGTAGCTGATGCTCAAGAAGCGCCACCAATATTTGGAGATGTCACAATTAGCCACAAATTTTCCCCAGACCCTTTGATAGTTAGGGGTATGAGTGGCGGTTCACTGGCTCAAAACCAAATTGCTGGGAGGTCTGAAACACCTACTGGCCCATGTACTGGATTTGTAGATGAAGCACCAGACCATACTCTGTCACTCACAAGTAAATTTGATTACTTGAAACTACAAGTGCAAAGTCCTCAAGACACCACCATCATGATCAAAGGCCCTGGTGGTACTTGGTGTAATGACGATTTTGTAGGTAAAAATCCTGGCATAGTTGGGGAATGGCTACCTGGGGAATACCAAGTTTGGGTGGGTTCATACGAAAAAGGCAAGTATTTTCCTTACACTTTAGAAATTACAGAAACTAAGTAAATATTACATTAAAAAATATACTAGCTTTTCAAATTTAAGTATATTTTCTATATTACTTGGAATTCAATAGTAGATAGATTGAGCCAATTTGCTCAACCTGACCTTAATCCGAATTTAACTTCTAATCAGTTTGAGTTTTTTACAAACACTAGGCAGTAAAAATCAATTGCATAATTTTGAAAAGACCTAGTTAGTACTAGGTCTTTTTTGTACCTGAAAGCTTGCAAATTCAGTTGTTCTTTAACTATTCTCCAGCTATCCAGCGCACATAAGGACGGAACCCACCTGTTCCTTGATATGTAATTGTGGTATTTAGTGTTGATTGGTTCAAATCCACGCGGAAATAAACCTTTCCATTGCGAAACTGGAAGTTGTACACACGAGGTCTTTCTGACTTAGCACTACCAACACAAGATGCATAAGATTGTCGTAATCGTGCTTCGTATTCTACAAATTTCTCACCAGAGGCTATCAATTTAGCATTCCTAATGTCAGCCACAGCAGTATGTTCAGCACCACCTTCAAAAGGAAGTAAGAAAGTCCAAATACCAATTGTCTGAGGACATGTCCCTGCTTCTTGTTTGACATTGAGTATCATGTTGGGTTGAGATAGTGACGAACCGCTATTGTTTACAGTTTCGCTTTTACCTTGAGTACAGGCAGTTAATATTCCTAGACTCACAACTAAAGAAACTAGGGCTAAAGTCAAGTATTTGAGAGTTTTAAAATACATTTTTGTAGTTCCATTAACTAATTTTCTTTTGCTGGCAATTAAGTATCTAACTATACAAATGAAAAATATGTGGCTAGAATAGATGTATTTTTTATGACATATTCTGAGATTGAAAAGTTGCACGCTGCAATAAAGTAACCTTGCTGCTCAAGAAACTCTCAAGGCAGGTTGCTCTTTTGTGTGTGACGCAGTTGCGATCGCCACCACCCTGCACTATTCGACAAAACTCATTTCTGGCTGATTCTGGCGAATCTGAAATTTTCTGCTTGGTTAATCCCAGTTGTATTAAAATTAAGTTAACTTTAATTAAGATTCTTGTCGGCATTACTCTAGTGCCCAAGTGGTTCTATGGTAATGCACGACCAGAAATCAGATTAAACAAACTGGATTAATAAACATCCGTTGCACATCTAACCTAGTAACTAAGCTAAAACAGTGCTGTTGGTAGGAAAACTACTACTTTGCTAGCTTTGCCAAAGTTGTAGCGAGTGGGGTTTTCCCGACCCAAAGGACTGTTGCTAGAGGTGAATAATTGTAATGGCATCTAGAGGCAAATTAAAATGAAATTTTCTTGGAAAGTCCTGGCACTCTGGACATTGCCTGCTTTAGTGATTGGCTTTTTCTTCTGGCAAGGGGCGTTTGCCAATGCTCCTGCTGACATGGGTAAGAATGCAGCCAATACCCGCATGACCTACGGTCGCTTCCTGGAATACTTAGACGCCGATCGCGTTACCAGTGTAGACCTGTACGAAGGCGGTAGAACAGCAATTATCGAAGCAGTCGATCAAGATATCGACAATCGCGTCCAACGGTGGCGGGTGGATCTGCCTGTTAACGCACCTGAGTTGATTAACAAGCTCAAAGCTAAAGGAATTAGTTTTGATGCCCATCCCATGCGGAATGATGGCGCTATCTGGGGATTGTTGGGTAATCTGATTTTTCCCATATTATTGATTACTGGACTGTTCTTTTTGTTCCGTCGCTCTAGCAACCTCCCAGGCGGCCCTGGTCAAGCGATGAACTTTGGCAAATCCAGAGCGCGTTTTCAAATGGAAGCCAAAACTGGGGTAAAATTTGACGACGTAGCAGGCATCGAAGAAGCAAAAGAAGAACTGCAAGAAGTTGTTACCTTCCTCAAACAGCCAGAAAGATTCACAGCTGTAGGCGCACGCATTCCTAAAGGAGTGCTGTTAGTAGGGCCTCCAGGAACTGGTAAAACTTTATTAGCAAAAGCGATCGCTGGGGAAGCAGGTGTACCATTCTTCAGCATTTCCGGCTCAGAATTTGTGGAAATGTTTGTCGGTGTGGGTGCATCCCGTGTCCGCGACTTGTTCAAGAAAGCTAAAGATAACGCCCCCTGTATCATCTTCATCGATGAAATCGACGCAGTGGGAAGACAACGGGGTGCTGGTATCGGTGGCGGTAATGACGAAAGAGAGCAAACCCTGAACCAGTTGCTTACTGAGATGGACGGTTTTGAAGGTAACACAGGCATCATTATTATTGCTGCCACCAACCGTCCTGATGTCCTTGATGCGGCGTTGTTGCGTCCCGGACGCTTTGACCGCCAGGTAACAGTTGATGCACCAGACATCAAAGGGCGTTTGGAAATCTTACAAGTCCACGCACGCAACAAGAAACTCGACCCCAGCGTATCCTTAGAAGCGATCGCCCGTCGTACTCCTGGTTTTACTGGTGCAGATTTAGCTAACTTACTCAACGAAGCCGCTATTCTCACCGCCAGAAGACGCAAAGAAGCCATCACCCTCCGGGAAATTGATGATGCGGTGGATCGGGTAGTAGCTGGTATGGAAGGCACTCCCTTGGTAGACAGCAAGAGCAAGCGCTTGATTGCCTACCACGAAATTGGACACGCCTTAGTGGGAACTTTGTTAAAAGACCATGACCCAGTGCAAAAAGTTACCCTCATCCCCCGCGGACAAGCACAAGGTTTGACTTGGTTTAGTCCCAGCGAAGAACAAGGCTTAATTTCCCGTTCCCAGTTAAAAGCGCGGATTACTGGTGCTTTGGGTGGTCGCGCCGCTGAAGAAGTGGTGTTTGGCCCTGCGGAAGTCACAACTGGTGCTGGTGGAGACTTGCAACAATTGTCGGGAATGGCAAGGCAGATGGTGACTCGGTTCGGGATGTCTGATTTAGGTCCTTTGTCCTTAGAAAGCCAGCAAGGGGAAGTATTCTTAGGTCGTGACTGGACGACTCGTTCTGAGTATTCCGAATCGATTTCTTCGCGTATCGATACTCAAGTGCGGGCGATCGTTGAAGATTGCTACGAAACAGCTAAGAAGATTATACGTGACCATCGCACCGTCACAGATCGCTTAGTAGATTTGCTCATTGAAAAAGAAACCATTGACGGCGACGAATTCCGTCAGATTGTGGCTGAGTACGCTGAAGTACCAGAGAAGCAGCAGTACGTACCACAACTGTAATAGTTGAATCTTTTCTGGGCTACTGCCTGGAAACGAGCAAAATCACAAAAATAAAATGGGGATGGTGTTGGCTATCCTCATTTTTTATTGCTCATTTACTCTTGAAACTATACTTTTGAAGTGCTTGCTGCTTGAGAAGCTATAGTAACTTTTCCCTGTGCAGTTCCATTTATTAAGTAGGTGAGTCCTCTATAAATCAATTTATAAGCTGCCAGTGATGCAGGAAATTGAGGTGATTTCGCATTACCATCAACACGATAAGTAACCCCACGATACATCAGGTTATAAACTCTTCCTGACTGAAGAACTGGCTGAAATGGTTGTTGTGCTTCTTGGCTTGGGTTATATTCGTAACTTAGACCACGATAATGAAGTTTCATATTTTTGCCTCCAAAATACTTGCTGATAGATTTATCAGCGGCTAATTTGAGACTTATGCAAGGTTGTAAAAAGTTTACATTGATTAATTTTATCTACTTTTCAACCCGTCGAACTCACATCATGTTAGACATACCAAAATAGTGATTGCAGGGTTTTATACGTCAACTCAGCTTACAAGTTGCCTCGGTTTAACTACTCAATATGCTTTCTAAGGACTGGAGTAATCTTACTTTAAACGTCAAATTGTTATCCTCATAAAATTTTCTAGATAATTGCCCTTTAGTTTGTTTTTCTTCAACGGAATTAGATGTTAATTTTTCGATAGTTTGTTGGAAATCTTCAAGACAGAAAAAATAGCGATTATTAAAATATTTCTCAACCGCTTCTTCTCTATCAACACTTACCAAATAACCCCGCTCTGGGTCGACAAGCTCATTCATCGGTGGTGCATCTGTTGTAATAATGCAAGCATGACAACTCATCGCTTCTACAATAAAGTGTCCAAACCCTTCAGCTTCAGACAAGCAGATATGAATTCCAATTTTATTTTGTAATTGTCTGATTATTTCATCGTCAACATAATCATTGTATATGCGTATATTACAACACCCATTATATCGTCTACTATCTATATGATGAGCTACTACAGTAAGAGGTGGGAAGTGAGGATTATCTTTCCAAAGTTCTAGAATTTGATATGTTCCACGCCTTTCAAAACTCTTTCCGGCTAAATGTAAGTACTGATTATAATCTGATTGAAACGTAGGTAAGGATCTATCTATAGATGTAAATCCTATAAATTTGACGCAGTGATGCAAATCGGAAAAAAGATTATAAGCATATTTAGTTTTACATAAAACTACATCTATCTGTTGTAAAAGAGGGACAGTTTTCTTGGTAAATATCTCATGATTGGGAATGAAAATATTTTTATCTGCTATATGGAATAGTTCAGGACGAATCTTTTCTAGAAAAATGTTAGCATCAAACTTCTTTATACGTGTTTTGAGATAAGCTTGAATTTTGGAAGGTAAATACTGAGGTAATCCAAATTTTCTAAGCATTCTACGCTCAGTTACTTTATAAAGATTAATATGATAAGTATCTCTAAGAAGGTTTTGGAGAATTAAACCATCTTGTTCTAATCCTGTAATTCTATTAATTGAAGTTTTATAAACTATATTCAGTCGTTTTTTATTAGTCATAAGTTAAGCTATAACTGAAATCTAGAATGACATGTGTACACTGTAGGTGAACGGGGAGGGGAAACAAAGCGTAGCTTTGGTGGGGTGGGGTTATTAAAATTTAATCAGTAATCAAGCGGACATGATATAACAATAAATCAACCGTTTTGCTTCAAGTCCTCATAAATTTGACAAAATTCTTGCTTTTCTCAGGATAAAATTTAATACTGTTTCTTGCTCAGAAATAATGTCTGCTCTCGCTTCCATACCAGATTGAATAGCACAATTGCGATTTTTGGCAGTTAAAATTAATTTTTCTGGTTGGATAGTCACTTCGTAAACAGCAGTATTTTTGTCTTTGTCTGAAGATGTGATGACATCTGGAGAAATAGCTTTTACTTGACCTTTAAGAGTACCAAAATCAGTATAAGAACAGCCATAGACTCGCAGTTGTACTTCTTGACCGTTTTCTACCTTACGGATATCTTGAGACTCTACCAATGCCTTAATTATTAAAGGTGAGTCAGTTGGAGAAATTTGAGCGATCGCATCACCAGAGCGCAGCACTTGCAAAGCGTTACGCAAATTTAGTTCTTGGATAATACCAGATGCCGGGGCACGAATGGCTGTACTGGCAATGTCTCGACTAGTTTGTAGTAATTCCTGGCGATCGCGGTTTGTTTGCTTTTGAATTTCTAGTTTTTGCTGTGTTAGTTGCTCTCGTTCTTGATATAATCTACCTACACTCGCTCTACCCGTAGCTGTTTCAGTAGCAATTTTCTCTTGAGAAATTGTCACATCAGCATCGCTAGGATTAAGAACAGGGTATGTCCCTTGTAGTTTAGCGGCTGCTCCTGCTACTGCTTGTTGCTGTTGTTGGATTGCTTGAGTACGTTCTTCTACAGTAGCTTTTTGCGATTCTAAAAGTTGTTGCTGTTGTTCAACCGCTAGCTGTACTTCTTGAAATTGATCTTGAGAAATAGAACCACTTTGGACTAAGGGTTGATATCTGTCTCGCTTAGCCTTGGCTGCACTTAAAGATGCTTCGCTTGATTTTAAAGATGCTAGAGCCGATTTTAACTGCGCCTGGCTTTTTTGCAATTCCTTTTGTGCTTGCTGCAAATTTGCTTCTGCTTCTTTGACTTGGGCTACAGAGGTGATTTGTCTGTCTTGGAAATCTCTTTGGTTGCGGTTGACTTCAGCTTGAATAGACGCAACAGCACGCTTGAGACGATATTTTTCTGCTGCTATTTGCTCATCTAAAGCACGAATTTGGGCATCGAGTTGAGATAGTTGCAATGTAGCTTGCTGTATATTCGTTTGCAGTTGGCTTTTTTGGGTTTGCAAACGGTTATCGTCAATCACAGCAATAACGTCTCCCTGTTTGACTGCTTGATTTACTTGTACAGCAATACTTTTAATTGTTCCTTCTATTGGCGACTGTACTAGGCGCAGTTCTCCAGTTGGACGAATTGTGGCTGGGGCTTGAATGGTGACTTTATATTTGAGGATACCTGCAAGGGTAATGGCAGTACCAAAGATACCCAAAAGCACAACTCCTCCCATTGTTGTCCAGTAGCTAATTGGAGGTAAAAATTCATTAGGGCTGGCAAGATGGAGGGAGTCTGGATGAGTTACTCCTTGTGGTTTGGGATTGGAAATTGATGGTAAATCTGCACCAGACATATAATGATGTTTATGGATTCTCAAATTTTGATTTGAGGTCAAATCTAAGTAGAATCAACCTTGAAAGAAGCTGAAAACATCAGATTTGTCGTTTTAGCCTACTCTCCTACAGCCTGAATTTGAGTATTCAAAATGATTTTGTAAACATACTCTAAGCACTAAAAGCCAAACCTTGATATTAATTAGCTTTGCTAACCTCTAAAGCTTAGCAAAGCTAATATTATTCATGTGCTGAAAATATTTTTCAAAGCCGCAGCTGTGATGTACTCAAAACTAGGTATTTATTCTATAGGATAAAGCATTATGCTTCTTCCCCATCAGAAGGATACTTCAGAGTTTCATAAAAACCGCCACCGCCATCTTCACCGTCTGAAGGATACTTCAGAGTAACAACCTCTTCATTATCAGAAGGATACTTCTTAGTAGTTACAACATCTTTACATCCACCGCTGACTGCTTCTGATTCTTGGTCAGAAAGGTCTTCAAAGTTTTGCCCTTCTAAAAATCGAGCGAAGAATGGAACTGCTTGTGAATTCAAATTTTCTGGTTTAGCTTCTGACATAAATAGCTCCTTAGAAAAGGAATTGTAGATTTATACCACTCACAATAGTATTACATAGATTTTCAGACTACAAGTGTTTATTTTATCTTAAACTAAATTTAATTGATAGTTAAAATAACTTGTACAATAAGTGAATGCCGAGCTATTAACTAACTATTGAGCACAAGCGAATTTATACCGAAATTCAGCATTGAACAGCAAAAAACTTGAGAATAGAAAGTTTTCTTAAGTTATCTTCTGTATAAAAATGTCAAGTATATAATCAATTTTTACATCATACTTATATTCTTACTGGTTCAGTTAACTTTCTTTATATAGGTAAAATCCGGTTATCCAAACATAATGAAATATCAGATTGTTTTGCAACACAGTGAGGAAGATTGCGGTGCAGCGTGTATTGCCAGCATTGCTAAATATTATGGACGAAATTTTGCGATCGCTCGCGTTCGAGAAGCTGTAGGTACAGGAGTACAAGGTACAACCCTTGTAGGTTTAAGACGTGGTGCAGAAAACCTGGGATTTAATGCTCGTCAAGTTAGAGCTACACCACAACTAATTGATAAACTTCATGAAGCACCTCTGCCTGCGATTATTCATTGGAAAGGCTATCATTGGGTAGTTTTATACGGTCAAAAAGGTCAAAAATATGTAATTGCCGATCCTAGTGTTGGTATTCGCTATATCAGTCGTGAAGAGTTAGCAACTAGTTGGGCAAATTACATTATGCTATTGCTAGCTCCTGATGAAATCCGCTTTTATCAGCAAAAATCAGATAATATTAAGGGCTTTGGTCGCTTTTTAACGCGAATATTACCTTATCGCCACATTTTAACAGAAGCATTTTTGCTTAACCTCGTGATGGGAATTCTTTCCCTAGCTACTCCCTTCCTCATTCAAATTCTTACCGATGACGTATTAGTGAGAAAAGATTTCCAACTTTTAACTACGGTAGGAATTGGCATAGTTGCAATGAACATTTTCAGTAGTTCCTTGAAACTAGTACAGTCTAATTTAATTACCCACTTTGCCCAACGTTTAGAATTAGGACTAACCTTAGAATTTGGTAGACAAATTTTGCGTCTTCCTCTGACTTACTACGAAGTTCATCGTAGTGGTGAAGTTGTCAGTCGATTGCGGGATATTGAACAAATTAACCAGATGGTTTCGCAAGTGGTGATTACTCTTCCTAGCCAGATTTTTATTGCATTTATCTCACTAGCTTTTATGCTGCTTTATAGTCCTAAATTATTAGGAGTAGCAGTATTCATGGCATTGCTGATGTCTTTATCTACAATTGTATTTTTACCTAGGTTACAGAGTAAAGTTCGTGATTTAATTGTCACCCAAGCTGAAAATCAAGCAATGTTAGTAGAAACCTTTAAAGGTATAGTTACACTAAAAAGTACAAATGCTGCTCCTCAAGCTTGGGAAGAAATTCAAAGTCGTTTTGGTAGTCTTGCCAATTTGAGTTTTAGTACTATCCGCATTGGAATTATCAATAATGTGTTTTCTGGTTTAATTTCAGGTTTTAGTAATCTGGCTATACTATGGTTTGGCAGCAGTCTAGTGATTAGTCAAGAGTTAACCATTGGTCAATTGCTAGCATTTAATGCTATGAATGCTAATTTCAATGGTTTGATTACAACCGTAATAGGTTTTGTAGATGAATTCGCAAGAGTCCAAACTGCAACGCAACGTATTACAGAAGTGATTGAAAGTACTCCCGAAGACCATAGCGAACAGGGTAAACCTTGGGCAGTAATTCCTGATCATGCTGATATCATATGTACTAATATTAATTTTCATCATATAGGTAGAGCAGACTTATTAAAAGACTTTTCTTTAACTATTCCTGGAGGTAAAGTTACAGCATTAATAGGTAAATCTGGCTGTGGTAAAAGCACTTTAGCAAAGCTCATAGCAGGATTATATTTTCTCGAAAACGGTAATATCAGTTTTGGAATTTATCATCAGAAAGATTTATCTTTAGAATGCCGACGACAGCAAGTAGTATTAGTACCTCAAGAACCCCAATTTTGGAGTCGTTCAATTTTAGATAACTTCCGCTTCAGTTATCCTCATGCTACATTTGAAGAAATAGTTAGAGCCTGTCAAATTGCAGGTGCAGATGAATTTATTAAAGAATTACCAGATAACTATCAAACTGTATTAGGAGAATTTGGTGTTAATATGTCAGGTGGACAAAAACAGAGATTAGCTTTAGCTAGAGCAATTGTTACAGATCCACCAATACTAATTTTAGATGAATCTACCAGTGCATTAGATCCTGTATTAGAATCACAGGTATTAGATAAACTTTTACATTATCGACAAGGCAAAACTACAATTGTAATTAGCCATCGTCCTAGAGTTATTCTACGTGCTGATTTTATTGTTTTACTAGATAAAGGACATTTGAAACTTCAAGGTTCCTCACAGGAGTTACAACTTATATCTGGAGAGCATTTAGATTTTTTGACTCCTTGATTATATAAATTTAAGAGGATGTTTGAAAAGTCATGATTGATGTATCAAATATTTTTTACCCCACCCTGACCCTCCCCTTATAAAGGGGAGCCACTGCGCTATCGCGCTTTACCGACAGACGAGCGCATGTGGCGTGAGGGAACCCGATTTTTCTTGTTTCCCCCCTTTATAAGGGGGGATAATGGGGGGTAAGAACGTAATTAAAATCACAGTCAACCACTTTTAAAACAAGCTCTAAGAGAAATTTCTGAAATTACTACAATAAGTTTTGTAGATAAAACTATAAATGTATTTTTACGCAAAAAACCATGAATAACAAAGCTAAATTATTGACTATTGCTACCACAACGCTTGCACTTTCTTCTTTAACAGTCGGGACAGTCTTAGCACAAGCAAAACTGACTAACCAATCCAAATTATTTATCAATGGTATTGGACAGGTTAAAGTTGGTATGAGTGTATCCCAAGCGGCAAAAGCTGCTGGTACTAAGCTAGTTGGTGATTCACCAAATAACAATTGCTACTACCTCAAGCCACAAGGAGAACCGAAGCAGGTTGGCTTCATGGTGACGGAAGGTCGTGTATCTAGGGTAGATGTGTGGAGAAATAGCAAAATCACTACTCCCAAAGGTGCAAAAATAGGAGATAGCGAAGCTCGAATCAAGTCACTTTACCCAGGACAAATTCAAGTCACCCCTCATAAATATGTGCAAGGTGGACACTACTTGACATTCATTCCCAAAGACCGTGTTGACCAGAATTATCGCTTAGTATTTGAGACTGATGGCAAGCGTGTCACTCAGTTTCGGTCGGGTAAATTGCCAGAAGTTGAATATGTTGAAGGGTGTTCTTGAACTGGGGACTGGGTACTGGTGAGTCAGCGCGGTCTTGGGGGTCTCCCCCATGAGCGACTGACGAACCCCGAAGGGGGGATTTGGGACTGGGAGGATTTCTGGTTGGGACTTTGACGCTGGGAAAGCGTAGCGTTTCCCCTTGGGAAAAGACACAGCTTAGCTGCGCTAACGCAGCGACCTGTTAAATATCTTGGGGATGGTAAACACCATCCCCGTTTTTTCATCTTTCTACTTCATCTACTTCTTTGGGAACGCCAGCAGTTAACACCTCATGTCCATTAGGTGTAACTAACACATCATCTTCAATACGAATACCAATACCAACCCAGCGAGGATCTGTTTCTGGTTGGTCTTCTGCTAGTTTCGTATCTGGGACAATATAAAGTCCTGGTTCCACTGTGAGAATTTGACCCGGTTGCAAAATCTGCGGTTTGTCCTCACCATGTTGGTAAACACCCACATCATGGACATCCAAGCCTAACCAATGACTGGTGCGGTGCATGTAATATGGTTTGTATTTTTCTTCCTCAATTAACTTATCAATTTCACCTTTGAGGATACCCAGTTTAACTAATCCTTCCGTAAGTACACGCACTGCGGTATCATGAACTGATTTGAAGGTATTACCTGGCTGCACTTGCGCGATCGCTTGTTTTTGTGCTGATAAAACAATCTCATACAATGCCTTTTGTTCTGGGGTAAACTTACCCCCTACCGGAAATGTGCGGGTAATATCAGAGTTGTAATAACCATAAGCACAACCAGCATCAATTAGCAGCAAATCTCCATCCTGCATCTGCCGTACATTCTCGATGTAGTGCAGTACACAGGCGTTGACACCGGAAGCCACAATTGAAGGATAAGCCGGCCCCATCCCACCCCGCAAGCGAAATATGTGTTCTATCTCCGCCTGAATTTCATACTCATAACGTCCGGGTGCAGCGAACTCCATTGCATGATTATGTGCTTCAATAGCGATCGCGGCGGCTTGACGCATCAGTGCCAACTCAGCTTCACTTTTTATTAGTCTCATGCTGTGGAGAATTGGCCCAGTGTCTTCAATGGCAATTGGCCCCGTACCACGTTTGGGATAAGTCCGCAGTAAACTTTGATAATGTCCCAAAATTTTGTCATTAAAACTGCGATCGCGTCCTAAGTGATAATAAATGCGATCGGCTTTTTCTAGATATTGCGGCAACTTTTCATCCAGTTCCGCGATGGGGTAAGCTTCATCTGCACCATAAATTTCTTTGGCTGCATCTACCCCACAGCGATAACCAGTCCAAACTTCCTTTTCTCGGTCTTTAGGTTGGACAAACAGCACAAACCGATGTTCTGCATGATGTGGTGCTAACACAGCCACCGCTTCGGGTTCGTTAAAGCCAGTCAGATAGAAAAAATCACTGTCTTGACGATAAGCGTATTCGACATCGTTGTGCATCACTGCCATTGGCGCACTGCAAAAAATTCCAGTGCCATTACCAATTTTTGCCATTAACTGTTCGCGACGCTGCCGATATTCTGCTTGCATAGCTAGTTTATATTTCAATTTATGGTGATATCTTAACGTTTGCTAACAACAGATTGCATATATTACACTTTAAAACACTTTGTGCCTTTGTGGTAAAAAATCAAAAAACCACAAAAGACACTAAGACACAAAGAGAAAAAGGATTTTTATTCGTTTTGGTTACTTAGTTGAACATAACTACTTGTATCCTAATTTATTGTCAGAGTTTTATATCATTCTTTATCATACAACTATAACTTGGGAATACAACATTTTCATCTACAAAGTATTAATTAGGTTTCCCATTAATAAATGTCGAGTATTTCATCAAAATTAGATAAATATATTAGTTTTGTCTGCATATCTTGATAAATAAAAATATTTTTTAATTGATTTTAGAAGGCTTGTGACTTTAAAAAAGTTCATTAAACACAAAGAATAAATGTTGCCAAACAAAGATTTTTATTAAAAAAGAATGTTCATAAAAAAACAATAAAAGCTGAGAAAATGTTATTCTTTGACAGAAAGATATTCAACACAAAGGTTAAAACTTTTATGACAACCAGTCATAAAAATAAATCATGCCTGCCAATCAAAATTCATCGCAAGCTAGTGCATTTGATATATCTTTAGAAAAATCACAAGCCATAGCAAATTATGCTAGTGATTTACAAAAATCAGATTATTCTTCACTAGGACGTAGCAGTTCCTCAGATTTGACACAAACTGTACAGACAGAACCTTCTTTATCAGCAAGTGCAAACCCCAATCCCAATCCTTATATAACTAGTGCAGCGGTTACTCCTGATTTCAACGGCGATGGCAAAACAGATAAAGTCTGGGTTAATGCTCAAACCGGTGAAATTGTAGTTCGGTTGATGGATGGCGCAAACATTCTCGAACAGGCTTCTCTGGGTACATATGACATATCTGCCTGGACTTACAACATTGCCGATTTTAACGGTGATGGCAAGACTGATTTCCTATTGCGTAATCAGAATACAGGTGAGAACAATATTGCGCTAATGGATGGAACCAGAGTTTCTGGTTTTGCTCCTCTAGACAGAGTTGATGTAGGCTGGACTTCTAGCATTGGGGATTTCAACGGCGATCGCAAGACTGATATCTTCTGGCATAATGCGACAACTGGCGAAAATGCTCTTTGGCAGGTTGACGGCACCACCGTCACCAGCGCTACTGTTCTAGAAACCACAAGCACATCCTTGACCTCTACTCTTGTTGATTTCGACGGCAATGGCAAGACTGACATTTTCTGGCGTGACCAAACAACCGGTGAAAACAGCGTTTGGTTCATGGATGGCACACAAGCGTCTAAATATTCTCTCCAATCACAGGATGCAGCCTGGACTTATACCGTTGGTGATTTCAACGGCGACTTTAGCACAGATATTCTGTGGAGAAACACTCAAACAGGAGAGAACAAGATTTGGCAGATGAATGGTATCTTCGTGACTGAAGGTGCTGTGGGCACACTTGACTCCAACTGGACATCTAAAATCGGCGATTTCAACGGTGATGGCAAAACCGATATCTTCTGGCACAATAATGCAACTGGTGAAAACACCGCTTGGTTGATGGATGGTACAACAGTCACTAGCGAAGCTTTCCTACCAAGCAACAGCGCATCTTTGACACCATCCCTTGGTGATTACAACGGCGATGGCAAGACCGACATCTACTGGCGCGACCAGACAACCGGTGCAGATACAATTTGGACAATGGATGGAACAAGAGCCACTGAAACTCCCGTAGCCGAGGAAAATAAACTTGGCCCAGAGTGGTATACCGCTTAATCTCAAGATGAGGAAGTAGGGGGAGATGAGGAAGTAGGGGAAGATGAGGGAGTAGGGGGAGATTACTAATTAATTTTATTCCCCCTCATCCCCCTCATCCCCCTCATCCCCCTCATCTCCCTCACCTTCTCTAAAATTTGTAACTAAAAACCTGAATGACGCTATTTTCTGGTAGTTTATCAGAAGTAATAGTAATAGTGTCACTATTACTGCGCCTCACTGTTATACCCTGCATCAATGTCAGAAAATCATCTAGTGGTGAAATATCGCACTTAGCAGCATCAGCAGCCTGTGTACGGTAGTGAGTGGGAATTATCAGTTTAGGATTTAAGACCTCAGTTGCCTGTTTAGCTTCTTGAGCATTGTAAGCTTTGGCACTGCCTCCTACGGGGATAAATGCCAAATCAGGACGCCCCAAGAGGATTTTTTGCTCAATGGAAATTGGTGCAGCAGCGCCTCCTAAATGTACTATATTAATTCCCCCTTGCTTCCAACTCCAAGCAGTATTTGTGCCGAACTGCTTGCCACCTTTGCGATCGTGGTCTATGGCAGTACCCTGAAATTTTATACCTTTAAACTCATAAACTCCTGGTGCATATACTAGCTTTGGATTCCCTGGTAGTTGATCTACTGCACCTTCATCTAGCAATTGACTGCTAATCAGTACTAAATCTGCTGCGACTTTCGGTGGTCGATAACCAGCAGTACAGCCGATCGCCCGAAATGGATTAACGAGAATTTTCACTCCGCCACCAGTAAATAGAAAGCAAGTATGACCCAACCACCGAACTGATAAACCGCTAGATTGTGCGTCAGCCTGAAATTCGGAAGCTAACGTAGTAACTAAAGCTGTAGCTAACCCCGCCCCAGCATAGCCCATCAATTGTCGTCGTTTCATTAGTTACTCTCTTTGCTGTAATTGTTCCAGAAAGTTTCGCAGTAATTGCTTTCCTGAAGATGTGAGAACACTCTCTGGGTGAAATTGGACGCCTTGAATGTGAGGATAGTTCCGGTGTCGTACTCCCATAATTGTGCCATCTTCGACCCAAGCGGTAATTTCTAACACTTCGGGGCAAGTTTCGCGATCGATCACCAGACTATGATACCTAGTAGCGATCATGGGATTTTCTAATCCTTGAAAAACACCCACATCAGTGTGAGACACTTGAGAAGTTTTACCATGCATTAACTCTGGAGCAGAGACGATTTTACCACCAAACACTTGACCAATGCTTTGATGTCCCAAACATACACCCAAAATTGGCAAGTTAGCTCCTAGCTGTTTAATCAAATCTAGCGATATTCCAGCATCTTCCGGGCGACCAGGCCCAGGAGAAATAACTACAACATCAGGATTTAATTGCTGAATTTCGTCTATGGTTATTTTGTCGTTACGAAAAACCCTAATATCCGCAGCTACGGGGAACTCTGTTGCTAGTTCCCCCAAATACTGCACCAAATTATATGTAAAGCTGTCGTAGTTATCGATAACTATAATCACAACCTATGACTCCTGGTTTCTGTATAGAAAATTGATATATCGCAGGGGACTGGGTACTGGGTACTGGGTACTGGGTACTGGGGACTCTCATCTGTTGATGTCCTAACAACCAAGGCTTGTGCTATAAATATAGGACTTACACACGGACTACGATTTTACGTCATTACGAGCTAAGCAAAGTAATCGCAAAAGCTTAGTTTTCGTCACGAGTGCGTAAGTCCTAAAATACTAACTAATATAGGGGCGCAATGCTTTGCGCCCCTACTAACTCCTAATTCCTGACTTCAACCAAACCTAGAAATTTGACTTAATTAAAGCTACCAACGGCGGTAGCAATAGCGTACCAGCAACCAGCACCGCTACCAAAGCAGAGACAAGCACAGCACCAGCAGCACAGTCTTTGGCAATTTTTGCTAAATCGTGGTATGTTTGCTTTACCGTTAAATCCACAAGTGATTCGATCGCTGTATTCAATAACTCTAGTGCCAATACTAATCCACTAGTTATACCAATAATGGCGATTTCCACTGCTTGTAGATGTAAAAAAATGCTTAAAGCGATCGCTAAAGCACAAACACTTACATGGATGCGAAAGTTACGTTGAGTTTGAAAACTATAGCTGATTCCAGCCCAAGCATATTTAAAGCTAACAAATAAATTAGAGGCAACTTTCCAAGAGAGTTCCCGTTCCTGATTCATCAGTGGTACCTGATTGGGTGTTGGTGAAGGGGAAACTTTTTGGGACATAAGCTTAAAAATAATAATAGAGTTAAGTAGAGAGGAAATCTTTGCGCTCTTTGAATGCTCCAATCAACATTCAAGTAATTTCTACAGAAGTATTATAAACACGAAAAGCCATTAGGACATTTCATATTCTATGTCTATGGCAATACCTGTCGTCTCCAGTAAGATCACTTGCTGTTTGAGCATTTCCATTAAACTTTCCTCATCTGGATGATCCCAGCCCAACAAATGTAGTATTCCGTGAGTAGCTAACCAAGCTAACTCTGTTGGTAAACTATGTCCCTGCTGTTGGGCTTGACGTTGTGCAGTATTGACCGAAATAACGATATCACCCAAATACAAAGGATCAGCAGACATTTCCGGACTTTGAGGAAAGTCTACCTCTAAGGCAGCAAAGGCTAAAACGTCTGTTGGTTTGTCTTGATGTCGATATTGGGCATTTAGCGATTGGATTTCTGTGTCATCTGTCAAACGCAGCCCGATTTCATAACCTGGTGCTGGTGGCAAATGAGGCTGTAAAACTTCCAACCAGTGACTAAACCAGTTTTCCCAAGTTTCAGCAGCAACTCGGACATCAGTCTCCCCAGAATTTAAATTTGTGCTTAAATTTGTGCTTGGGGACGACTCGTAAAATAAATCCTGGACATCTAGTTCAACTTGCACCAATTACAAACTCTCCTAGCCGCTTCAGTTTTTATGTCATCAGCGAGTCAGGTAAGCAAGACCAACCAGAACGGCTAAAAGCCCTATGGCAGTCAGACCAAAATGTTTGATGGAAGTGCCGCCCTTACGCACCATGTTTCGCATGGCAAGTTTGACGTAGCTTGGTTTGGGTTCAGTTGCAGGAGAGTTGCTCATAATGGCTTGATTACAAACTCTTTTATATATCAATGTAACAGGTTGTTTACGTTTATTGGGTATTGGGGACTGGGTATTGGGGACTGGGTATTGGGCATGGGGCATTGGGCATTGGGCATAGGACATTGGGCATTGGTAAATATTTTTCCTAGTCCCCAGTCCCTAATCACCAGTCCCCAGTCCCCAATTAAGCGGGAGTACTTTCTACCAATTGGTTTTCCTGCCGTAGATAGGCTTGGATGAACGAATCGAGGTCTCCATTCATCACATCAGCGATCGCAGTTGTTTCTGCTTCTGTACGCAAATCTTTTACCATCTGGTAAGGGTGAAATACGTAGTTGCGGATTTGGTTGCCCCAGGAAGCTTCCACCATATCGCCGCGAATTTGAGCGATTTCTTGTGCTTTTTGTTCACGGGCAATAACTAACAACTTAGCCTTAAGGCGGGCGAGGGCTTTCTCTTTGTTTTGCAGCTGCGATCGCTCTTCTGTACACCGCACGGCAATACCGCTGGGAATATGAACAATTCGTACTGCTGTTTCTACTTTGTTGACATTCTGCCCACCTTTACCGCCAGCCCTGGATGTGGTAATTTCCAAATCCTTCTCTGGAATATCCAGTTGCACAGAGTTATCTAACTGCGGCATTACTTCCACCCCTGCAAAACTAGTTTGTCGCTTGCCATTGGCATTAAAAGGTGAAATCCTCACTAAGCGATGGGTGCCTGTTTCTGACCGCAAGTAACCATAGGCATAGCGACCAGTAATTTCCAGAGTTGCTGATTTAATTCCCGCTTCATCACCCTCGGACTCTTCAGCTAAAGTTACCTTATAGCCGTGGGCTTCTGCCCAACGGGTGTACATCCGCAGTAGCATAAATGCCCAGTCTTGAGCATCTGTGCCACCAGCACCAGCGTTAATCGTTAGTACTGCCCCTTCAGCGTCGTAAGGGCCGGAAAGTAACTGTTGTAACTCCCACTGGTCGAGGTCGCGGTTGAGCTTGGTGACAGTAGATTCCGCTTCTTGCAGTAGTGCTTCGTCGGTTTCTAACTCCAATAGCTCAACAACTGCTTTAGTATCCTCTAAGTTGGCTCGCCACTGATGATACTGTTCGAGGTGGGCTTTGAGTTCGTTGAGTTGTGAGAGGGTTTGTTGAGCTTGAGTTTGATTTTCCCAAAATTCTGGTTGTGCTGCTATTTGTTCCAGGTCTTGAATTTTGGCAGTGAGTGCAGGTATGTCAAAGATAGTCCTGGGCTTTACCCAGACGACCGGACAATGTTTCGATTTCGCGTTTGAGTTCTAAGACTTCCATAGTGCTTGCTAAATAGAGCGCTCTTGGATTTGGGATTGCTCTTTATTCTATATGTCTTCTTGATTTTAGCTGTTGTTGGGCAAATTCTCTTGCACTATTTGTATAAGTTCCAAGAATTGCCTTTAACTATCTTCAATTATCAAACGATATGAAGATAGTTAGTAGACTCTGATATCATGTCCGGTTAATTTAGTTATAATTCCACTGTCATTGAACCCCACCCCTAACCCCTCCCCGTTGACGGGGAGGGGGAATAAAGCGTAGCTTTGGTGGGGTGCGGTTCTTACAGTTTAATAAGTAATCAAGCAGACATGATATGAGTTATTGACTGGACATAGTGATTTGATGTTCCTGTTGCAAATACACTTTGATAAACAAGTCGATATCACCATCCAAAACCTCCGCCACAGCAGTTGTTTCCACTAAAGTACGCAGATCCTTGACTTTTGTGTTGGGGTGCAAGATATATTCACGGATGAGCTTGTTGGATAAAGATTTGATCTGTCGGGGTTGAATAGCAGAGATTTGGTTAACACCTTGGACTTGCATTAACGCCCACAGCTTACTCTTAAGAATAGCTAAGGCTTTGGCTTTGTTTTCCATCGGACTGCGATCGCTGTCACAAAATACAGTTATGCCAGTAGGAAGATGAACCACCTGTGCCCATGTTTCGGGACGGTTGAAATTTCGTCTAGTCTGCGGCAAGGTAATTTCCAAATGCTTTGGTAAGATGTCAAAATCACAGGATTCATCTAATATCGGGCTAACTTCGACACTAGCTAAACTCGTTTTTAAGTTTTTGTCAGCATCAAAGGGTGAAAGTCGTTGTAGTTGATGGATTCCTATTTCTGATTTGAGACAACCATAAGCATAATGTCCTGTGATTTCCAGAACAGCATACTTAATCCCTGCTATATCTCCCTGAGTCTCTGCTACTACATATGGTCGATAATTGTGATTTATTGACCAACGGTGATACATATTCAACAATATAAATACCCAATCTTCAGCATTTACATCACCAATTCCAGCAGTAATGGTGAGGAATGCGCCTTTTTGGTCGCAGGGTTCAGTGAGTAACTGTTGTATTTCTAGTGTTTCAAGTTCTCGCTGGAGTTGAGTCAGGTTCGCTTGTGCTTCTTGCAGTAATTGTTCATCAGCGGTTACTTCCAGTAATTCCAGGGCGGCGTTGATATCTTCTAGAATCAAGTGCGATCGCTGATATTGTTTCTTTTTGGCGTTGAGAAATTGGATTTCTTGAAGTGTCTGATGAGCAGTAACAGAATTGTGCCAAAAAGTCGGTTGAGCAATTATCTGTTCTAAGTCTTGAATTTCTGCATTTAATTCTCCAAGGTCAAAGACAGTCTTCAGCTTTAACCAGGATATTTGATAACCTTTCTACTTCAATTTTGATACTTGATAGTTCCAGCATAGTTTTTTAGCTTTAATACTAATCAATCACTAGATATTGTATTACAAAATTTATTGTATGTTTCATGAGAATTAAAAAACCGTGGTTGCTGAAAGATAACCACGGTTGACGGTTTGTTGAATTTTTCTGTTTATAGGTGCTTAGTCACGGCCGTTAATGGCAATTAGCAACCGCAAGATAAAGACGAACAAGTTGATGTAGGTAAGGTACATCGACAAAGCTGCGGGTAGGTACTGGTCATTGCGGTAAGTGCGGGGCAAGATGTAAAAATCAACCACAGACACGCCAACAAATAAAAATACCCCCAAGCCGGAGATGGCGATTTCTAACCAATTTGGCGTGTAAACACCAAACATGGCAAACACAAATTGAGTCAGGCAGACAACCAATAAGGCTATGACACCAATATTGATGGTTTTAGTCAAAGCCATCCCGTCTTGTTCAGAGAGATTTGACCCAATTTGACGGGCAAAAATAAAGGTGATGCCACAACCAAGGGCAGCTAAACCAATACCTTGAATGCCAACACCTTGGGTTCTTAAAGCAACAAACACCAAGCCACTGATGGTATATCCAGACAAGAGGCTGTAGGTTGCCAGTAGGGGCAGTGCAATGCCTTTGTTACCTTTTTCAGCTACATTTTGGGCAACAAAGAACAAAATGAACTCCAGAATCACCGCACCGATGAAGGTGGGGAAGAACAGACCGGGGTTAGTACGGATAACTCCCAGACCGCCGTAGGTTCCCAATGCGGTCAGTACAAGACCGCCACCAACGTAGGGGAGGGCATTGGCAATTACGTTTGGGCCGACAAGGGCTTGAGTCCTTGCCTCACGGATAGCTTCACGAAAGTTGCTGGTATTGCTCATATTGAAGTTTTTTCAAGTGAACATCGTGTTTATTCCCATTTTTACCAATATTTTTGACTAGCTGCCAGGAATCTAATGTTGTTGCCAAATCTAAAAGGCTGTTTTGTGCTTACAAATCAAAATCATCAGCCTCCGAGGATTCTACGCTATCTCTAGCACTGACAGTATACTCCCTAGCCTTAGTCGCAAATGGAAAAGGCAAGGGTAAGGAAACATCATTTGCAAAGTAAGGCCAGCGACTTCTGAGAGAATGGACAAAGTGAGCTAGCTTGTCAGGTTTAATTGCTGGGTGATGAATTAGGGCAATTTCTAAGATTTTGGCTTGGCCTGCTGCTCTGTTGCCACTATCAAGGCGAGAATGCTTCTGTTGTAGTATTTTTGTACCCTGTTCGGTGTTTAAAGGCTTTCTCACACTCAGGTAAAGCGATCGCTCGCCATCCTCACACACATTCTGCCATCGATAAACACCGCTGGTTCGACTACCGGGAGAATCTTTAACAATAGCAACTGGAACTTCACTATTATCTGCAACTCTTAAGCGCACAACCCACAGGCGATTGATTTCTTCTGGTGAAAGGCACTGTTTTAGTGCTTGTAGTGGGTCATTAGTTAGTAGATTTTGGTTTTGTAGCCAGTTCAGCATTTTGCGCGCATTTTGTGCCTCTGCCATGAACAGCACACGCGGTAATTTATTCTCAGTAATTGGAGTATTTAAACACTCTTGCAAACATTCAGCAACGAATTTATTGATTAGTCTTTGTTCTTTTGTTTGCTCTTTACGTTTTTGTTCATCACCAAATTCTTCATTACTTTCATCGTCAGAGTTAGAATCCCAAGCTTCATCGGAAAGGTGTGCAAGTCCCACAGGATAGGAGACCCAGCCCTGTTCTTTAAATAAATCAGGAGTTGTTAATTCTACTTTTGCTGTTAGGGGATTAACTCGAATTATTAAAACAACTGTTTTGGGGATATTTTCAGCATTGGTTTTACGGGTGCGGCGTAGAATATAAAAGCACGTTAGCCACACATCAATATCAATACCATCTTTTTTGGGAATAATTAAAGGAGTATCAGGTAAAATCCCAAATTGTCTGAATAAGTCTAATATTGCTCGTTTCACTCGTTCTAAACCATCTTTTTTCAGCTTATTCGGGTCTGCTATCGTGGTTATACGGTGGATGTGTTGATTGAGATAGCCTGCTTTCACTGCGCCAATTCGCCATGCCAGTTTAGGATCACGCTCGGGTATGAAAGGTTTAGGTCTAATTTCAATTAAAGCTCCGCTTAGTTCTTTGGTTGGGGGTAGAAATGCAGTAATCTTATTAATACGTTCTGCTAATAAATCAGGACGTTGCTGTTGATAAGTTCTCCTCGCTTCCGAAAAATTTTTAATTTCTAAGTCTTGCGTGAGGTCGCCAACGTGTTCAGTCTTGATGCACAGCGAACCGTATGCTCCTTCATAAATATTACCTACGTTTGTAGGTGATAAATACAATAACTTGCAAATTTCATCAATTAGTGCATCACGACATTGGGGAGTTTCCCACAAAATCAGTATGGTGTGAAGGGGATTTTCAAGTTTACGAAATACTGCTGGTGCTGCTAGTTTGGGTCGCAGCATTGGAGTGCTTGAATGATTTGGGTCTTCAGATTTCTTGGCTTTTTTAGGTTTGGGAGATTGGTTATCTTTGTCAGCAAGCAGAGGAACAATTTTCTTTTTGGGTTTCTCTGAAGGCCACAAAATAAAAACGTTACCTCTCACCCTTTCAGCCTCACCCACTCTTTGAACAGAAAGACGTGCTTCAATAGCTTTATCTAAACTAGTTAAATCCTGTGGACTAACACCAGCAAAGCATGGTGGATCGCCTAATTTAGAAGTGTAGGCGATCGCAGCTTGTATCCCACTAGGAATTGTATTAACACCTGACCAGTTGTAACTAGGGTTGGACACAAGATCGTTTGTGTCAGGAAGTTGAGAATCATTCAAAGAAAGAAGATTGCTAATGGCTTGAGGCCATTTCAATTCCTTTCCATAACGATTCATCATCACTGTAATAAAGGAAAAAGGTTGGCGTTGACCATCTAACCACCGACGGTTATCACCGATATGAACTTTAACTCCTGGGTATGGTACATATCTCACAGGTTGAGTCAACCAGCGTCGAATCGACAGATGATGATAGATAATGGGTTTTTCGCGCCAAGGGACTGTTTGCAATACAAAGCTGACGACAAACGAGATATAGGCTGTTTCTATTGTTTCCTGTCCTTTAGTGACCGTAATTTCACTGGGAGGCCATGACATCAACTCAGCGCCTTTGAGGCTAACTACTCGATAGAACGTCAGTTGATACTGTTCATCGACACCAAAGGAAACTGTTGGGTTTTGGAGAAACTCTTTGGCAAGATAATCTGGAATGGCTTGGTAAAGGTTGTCTGTCTCGACCTTATCTTGAGGATGGAGTAAATCATAGATTTTTGGCTCTTCCCAGCACCAATCATCATTATTCAGATTTGCAAGTTGTGCCTCAACATCTTCTAAAGAACTGAATTCTTCAATCAACCAATCTTTGATATAGTTACCCAAATCAGAAAGGTCTGTGGTTTCTGTTGCTAACAACCAAGGTACATTGCCTCTCTGCCAGCCATTACGCATAGTCTTGAGAATTTGAGGAAAGCTACCAACTATCAAGGGGTCAAGAGAATAAACTGGTACGGATCGATAACCTTGACCTCTGAATCTCGCACGCTGTTGAGCAAGGTTGTTGGCAACTTGTCGCCATGCAGTAGGAACATAGATTGCAGAGAGTTCGCATGTTGGATTTGTTGCAGTAAGCTCCCAAGCACCAGGCAGAATAATTTTAGTCATAGTTTAAGTTTGTTTGTTGCATTTGTTGAAGTGCATTCAAAAAAGCGCCATAAAGCGATCGCCCCAACACATCGTCACTTTTGATATCAGCTTCCAGCACCTTGATAATGGCAACTAAAAGTGAAGTAGTTTCGCTGTCTTGTTCGCCTATGGCTGAATTTGGGGCAAATTTCACATCTATAAAATGGACTACTGCTGGTACACCACCACGCACTAAACGCCCGATAATTTGCCAAATACTAACTAATTGAGTCCAACAAAGTACTGAGCGCTCATCTTTTGTTAGTTGTTTGAAAGACCACGCCGTGTAATTTAGGTTGACCATCTGTGCAGCAGCATTCTGATAGAAGATATCTGCAACCTGAGTTAGGGTTAAGTTTCCCAAAGTTGATTGAGCTTCTTCGTAAAGGGTGAAGTCCTTTTCGTGCTTTAGCGCCCAAGCGTTGAGTTGCTGAACAGTAGATTGCCAGTTATCAGGTATTGGCATAGGTCTGTTGAGGAACAATACTGCACCGAAGGCAGCTTTACCTTGAGCATTCAAGATGTTGTGACCACGCTCTAGAGCCATCAAAGGAGCAATTACAATTTGGGTGGGTAAATGTTGTAAATTCCGAATTTCGCTTCGAGGAATCCCATGAAGATGAGTAGGAGCATTGTCACGACGGAGGGTAGCAATACCATCATCGTCCATGATTTGCAAGCGATAGCGCGATTGTAAGATAGAGGCTACCCACTCCGATTCCTCGTAGCTACCTACAACAATCAAAATGCGATCGCGATCGTTCCACCATTGGGGTTGCTGTTGTTTTCGTTGTTCTAAATCCTGAAATATGCGATCGAGAAAACTCTCTGCACGTCTTGCTGAGTGGCACATAGCCTCGATTATTTCTTTGGCAGCAAGTTTGCGTCTTGCGGGTGGCAATCCTGATAAGGCAATATAGTTCGCTTCTCGATTCTGTTGGGGACTAAAGAAAAATTGACTCTCAGCTATACCTGCCTCACCAGTTCTAGGTTGCAGCAACACGGTGGGTTTTATACTGATGTGATAAGCTGGCGAACCAGGGGCGTAGCTAGTACCTGATATCAGAACAGTATGCGGGCCTTCCCAGCCATCAACTGCAAATAGTTTTGGGAAATTTAATAATAAAGCACGACCCACACCTACATAGCGGAAATAGTCCAACTTGCCAGCTTTTTTATGACTGCGTTCTTGCTTATATAAAAAGCCGAGAATATTTCCCACTGGGGATTCTGGTAAAACGGGGAGAAAGTCGTGTGGTGGACGATGCAAGAGGTCTTGATTCAAGTCGTGTAGGTTCATTACCCGACTCAGGTCGCTCAGATTATCGACTAAAAAACCAAGTTGATTGTCGAGTACAGTAACTAAAATTGCAAATTGCAGATTTCGGATTAGTTCTGCAAATTGAGCTTCATCTGGTAGGGAAATATTGTGAGTTTCCAGCCATCTTTCACACCAAAGAGTAATTTCAGTTAATGCTTGACGGTCATTTTCCGCAGTCAGTATTGTCAACGCCAAATCTGAAAGTTCACCACTACGACGGCGGTTAAGCGGATATTGCAAAAATCCGTCTAGTTCGTCCATCATTTGTTTACGGCGACGACGTTGTTCTGTGGGGGCTAAGTCTGCTTCAATGATGCGTTGACGCCGTTTTTCCATGATTTGTTGGCGAGTTAGCTTCGGTTTCGGTGAAACAGTAATGTTAGGGGGATCGACGAGATCGCGGATAATACGAGCAAATAAAGAACGACCTGTAAAGGGAAGAGGCCCCAACCAAGCAACTAGTTGAGAGTGGGTCAAGAGTAAGTGATAAATACGGTTAGTTGCATTTTGAGTATGATAATGTGCGCTTGTCCATACAACAAAGCGATCGCCTGCCATATCACCGCGATCGGAATTGTAAATCGTCGCCAGATTCAATCCAAGTTTATTTAAAAATGAGTTTCCAGAAGCATCAACTAAAACTTCATCGGGTGCGAACTCTTCGTCAAACTGAATCTGCACGCGATCGGCTTCGTCAACAAAGAGAAATTTACATTCTCGATAAACCGCCTCAGCAAAGGTCAAGTCTTGTTCAAACCCTTGGCGAGGTACACGAGTATGAATGAAACTAGCAGGAGTGAAAATCCAGACTAAGGCTGTAGCAATATCTTGTTCTAAATGGTGACGCGGACATTTGTAATAAAAAGGACAAGTATACTTTTTATCACTTTCCTGCAAGTCTTCATCATCAAAATCATCATTATCAGTATTATCAGTTACAGGAACTTTTTGATAAAGCTTGTGACAAGGTTCATTGCCAAATTCCCATTTCTCTTCTGATTGCACCAAAGCTAAAAGTGGACAGACTGGACTAAACCAACGCCAAGCAGGATGCGTCCCTCCTTTAGTAACTTCCTTACCTTCAGTTTTGAGAATTGGTTCGTAAACTTTTGTTAGTTGTTCTTGACGTTTACTTCCTAAAATTGGTGCAGCAGGAATTTCTAATTTGTGGCAAAACAAAGAGGCAAGTCGGACTGCTGTAGCTACATCATTCACCATCAATCCACAGCGATATCCCTGTTTAGCGAAGTAGTAAATTAGAACTTCCAATAAGGTAGATTTGCCCACATTTAAAAGTCCGACAATGTGGATCAGTTCTGCAAAATTCAAGCGATCGCCTTGATGAAAATTATCAGATTCAGCATCATATAGCTGAAAAAGAATGTTTTCTAAGCGGTTACGATAATTTTCTCGTTGCCCAAACTGAGACAATTTATCGTCCATTTCTTGAGCAGCTAGTATTAATTCCTCATGGGTGACGCTACACCTTGGATTTTGCTGAGTACGTGTGCGATGCAGGGAAACTAAAGATTGAGTGGCAATATTAGCAACTTCTTGATTAATATCAATAGGAACTTCTACAGGAGAGTTACCTTTTTGGGAAATCTTTGCATACCACAATCCCTCAGTTGCTAAATTAATTTTTCGTGGTTTGTGCTGTGGGGTGTTTAATAAAGTTGGGAGATATATTTCTTCTAAACGATTTGGGTAGATACTGGATGGAATAAGTTGAGGGATATTCCTTGCTTGCTCAAGACTATAGATTCTCAGAATTTCAGGTATATTGATGTATTCCTGAAGCACTCGCAGCCATTGCCTACCTTTGCGTTGAATCAAATAGAAACGGGCATTTTGTATAAGTTGCCAGTTGCGATCGCTTTGTAGTTGTTGTACTGGGAAGCGATACCCTTTGAGCAAAGCTTCTACAGAAGTTGCAGGTTCTTGTGGTGCTACTTCCTGAAGTAAAGTTAATCCCAATTCTACATCAGCAATGAGTTGGGCAATACGCTTAATTTCTCGCTGCTGTACCTTAGCATCTGCATTCACTAAATTAGATGCCACATACTCTTTTAACTCTTGTGAGTTGCGGAGTTTTTTGTACAAATTCTTGCGCCAACTAATAATGTCACGCATGATTTTTCTTCCCTAAAATTGCTTGAGCTTCAGTGATAATTTCACTAAATAAACGCAAGCGCACTCCGTCAAGTTTAGATTCCAGTTGTTCACGCACAACTTTAATCCGTAAAGAGTCTTCGCGTTCATCGGGAAAAACTACAAAGGTTTCTGTTGCATCACGCCGATACTGCACCTTTTGCAAACGTTCTTCATCTACAGATGCCCAATCTTTGAAATCAATTGCCCAACGAACTTTACGTGGGAACTCTACGAGTAAGTCAAATTCATCAACAAATGGCCAAAGAGTTACGCGCAAACCCAATTTTGTGAGTTCTTCTTTAAGTTGAATTTCCCAAATTCCTGGCAGCGTACCGTACAAATGTACGCCAGGAGTAACGGCTTTCCATTCTTCTGCTTTTTCTTTGGGAATAGATGGCAATGGTTGGAGGTTACTATTTGCACAAAGCCTTTCGCACCAAGGGTTACGGCAAGTGTAAGTGCCATCAGGGCGTTGGCGTTGCACATACTTGCAGCGAGGACATAGATGATAAGTGCTGTTGTTGGCTAACTTATCCATATCAATATAGATTTCTAGCTGGGACAATAACTCGCGCAGTGGTTTGAGTTCAGGTGAACGTAACTGTTGCCGATATTCTGAGTAATGAAGAGTCGGTTTAGTGATAATCATTTGTCGAAAGACACGATAGGCATCTGCTAATTGGTGTCCTCGACAGTATTCCAGTACATCTTTGAGTACTGACTCTTGTACCTGCGCCACCACATCATCACCTGAAACTTGCCATTCTCTAGCAAAGTCGGAAACTACTCCGTCTTCTATGAGGCTGACATCTGGTGAAAGATAATTAATTTCTTGGGCAAGTTTCCAAGAAGTAATAGATGTTTCCGCCCAATTAAAAAATTCGGGTAGGTTCTCTGGGGCTTGTTCTCCCCGCAGCAAGGAAGTTAAGTACATACGGGACATACCGATGCGGAGGGCTTCTGGTACTTGATTTCGTTGTTCTAGCTGAAGTTTTTCCCACTGCACCACGCCAGTAGCCAGATACCGCAGAGTATCGGTTACAGATAGCTGTAGGGATTTTTCAGGTTCAGATGTCAGGAGGCGAAGACTGCGGGCGCTGTGATCATCCCATTCAACGTCTATACCACGCATAGTCTGTAACCACTTCTGAACAGTTGCTTTCTGGCGTGGTTGCATTCCCAGTTCTAGACACAACTCTTCCAAGGTAGGCCCTTGTTTATGAATGCGAAACCATTGCTCAAGTGCATCGAGAATTTTTTGTCGGTGCTTGGTGATTTTCATTATTCACCTCCTGTGTAGCAGAAGTGTGACACTTACTAAACTTGCATGTCAAGACGATGTTTCTATGTTTCCATACAGTTTCCAATGTTTCCATTTTTAACTGTGATGCGCCAGAGCGAAAAAATGTTTTAATTTCGCTGCTAAATAAATTTACTTGCTCTGTATCCCAATATTTGGGCAGGTTTTCCCACTGTTCCCTATTGTTTGTGTGAAGGGCTTGGTCAAATTAGTGCCAAAGAGCTGTGTAAAATTCACAAATAAGCAGAAACCTGTAAAACTGCCCTATGCGTTAACTCGTTTATTGCCTGGAAATGTTCCTCAACACTCAACTAAAAAATTAGACTGTTCAATTTCTTTAGGTATTAATACAGTATCAATCTCCGTTGCACTCAGTATGGCAAATAACTGTTAAGAAACTTATGCATTTTTCAGCATAAATAGCTAGCTTTTGTTGCAAAAAATCAACATTATACAGTGCTAAATTGTGGTAGAGAAAATTAAAATCACCTGCAACAGATAAGTAAGCGAAATCGTGCGTGTAAACACTGAACGACAAAATCGGTACTCGCGTAAGTTCCGTGAAATAACCATAGCTTAATCATCTGCAACTAAGGAAAATAATGACAGCTTTGAAAGCAATATACGCAACTCCATTCTTTCAGGAAAAGGAGTTACAACAAAGGAATTTATATGGCAACAAGTGAGTCCTCTGTGCGAGCAGATGGTATAGAGTTATTGCATTTATACCACCAAAATCCCTCTATTAAACTTCGTAATAAACTTGTACAGTTACATACTGGATTAGTGCGGAAGATGGCTCATAAATTCAGCCATCAATGTAATGAACCTTATGAAGATTTAGAACAAATCGGTTATTTTGGTTTAATTAGGGCGATTGAACGCTTCGATCCCAGCCAAGGATATGCTTTTAGTTCCTTTGCTGTGCCATATATTCGCGGTGAGATGCTGCATTTTTTACGCGATCGCAGTACTCTATTAAAAATCCCCCGTCGTTGGCAAGAACTGTACAACGAAGGACAAAGAATTCGCAAAGAATTAGCAATGACTTTGGGTCGCACTCCCAAGGATGCGGAAATTGCCAACATCCTCAATGTATCTCTGCAAGAATGGCAAGAAACCAAGTTAGCAGCTCAAAATCGTATGCCTTTGAGTTTAGATGCTACCGCAGTTCATTATGTTGATTGCCAAATCACTTTAGGTGAAGCGCTTCCCTGTCCTCGTTCTACTGCTTTGCAAATCCAAGAAGAAGAACGCCAACAACTCCAAGGGGCAATTAGTATGTTAGAAGAAAAGCCCCGCATGGCCGTTGAAATGGTATTTTTAAAGGAACTTTCTCGTAAGGATGCTGCTAAAAATATTGGTACTAGTCCCATGACAGTAACTCGATATTTGCAAAAGGGAATTCAAGATTTGATGGGTTATTTGCAACCACAGGTGGTACCAAGTGGGTCTTGATGTGGTTATTAGGAAACAACGAGATGAGGGAGTAGGGGGAGATGAGGGGGATGAGGGAGTAGGGGGAGATGAGGGAGAGTAGTGGAAAACTGATTAAAGACCACAAGGATTTAGAAGTTTATAAAATGGCTTTTGATGCAGCCATGAAGATTTTTGAACTATAGCAGGGGACTAGGGACTAGGGACTGGGGACTGGGTGAAAAGTCTTTTTGTGTCTAGGTTCTATCATCTGTTGATGTCCTAACCAGCTTGGCTGTTGCTATATCAAAAAATTTTCCAGTAGAGGAACGTTACTCACTAACTGATCAAATTCGTAGATCATCACGTTCAGTTTGTGCTAATTTTGCTGAGGGATGGCGTAAAAGAAGATATCAAGCCGCTTTTGTAGCGAAATTGAATGACTGTGAGGCGGAATCAGCAGAAACTCAAACTTGGATTGAATTTGCTGTTAAGTGCAACTACCTGGATGTTGAAATAGGTCGAGAAATCTATGGTACATATAACCAAGTTTTAAGCGGTCTAGTACACATAATTAACAACCCATCACATTGGCTAATTAAACATTAATCTCCCTCATCTCCCTCATCTCCCTCATCCCCCTCATCCCCCTCATCCCCCTCATCCCCCACTCTACTCAACGAGATTTTAAATCAGCGATCGCACCTCTGGTCATGGCAGCAATTGCTTGATCGGTCGCTTTTGGTAAATGATAATACTTGCCTGCTGCTGTTTGCGATAATTCTTTCGCAAAGCCGGTAGAGACAAATTTACTTTCTGTATCAATCACCAATAGTTGCATTCCCAAGCCTCGAATTCTGGCGGCAATTTCTAACAATTCCGCTTTGATATCTGGCTTTTCTCCTGGTTCTAGTGGTTCACCCAAAGAACGCGCTAAGGGAATATTACCCCGCCCATCGGTTATCGCTACAATCACAACTTGCCCAATATCTCCACTCATTTGGGCATTTACGCCGACGCGCACAGCTTGGGTTAAACCATGTGCTAGCGGCGAACCTCCACCACAGGGCAATCTTTCCAAGCGGTTACGTGCTAAAGCAATGGAACGTGTTGGTGGTAATAATACCTCTGCTTGTTCTCCCCGGAAGGGAATCAAAGCTATTTGGTCACGATTTTGATAAGCTTCGGTCAAAAGTTGCATGACGGCACCTTTAGCCGACTGCATCCGGTTTAAGGCCATTGAACCAGAAGCATCTACCACAAATACTACCAAGGCTCCGGCTTTGCGGACTAGACGCTTCGAGCGAATGTCACCTTGCTCAACAATTACTTTTCTCTCTGGCTGTCTCTCCCGCCGTGCTTTTTGATACGGGGCAGCAGACCTTAATGTGGCATCTACTGCTATGCGGCGCACTTTGCCTTTGGGCAACATCGGCTTAATGTAGCGTCCCCGGTCTTCGGAAAAGATGATGCTACGACTACCAGATTTACCTTGCCGTTTTGCCATTTGAGCAAAATAAAGCACACTGTCATCAAGGATCACCCCTTCCGGGTCAAAGACAAATTCTTCGGGGATGCTTGGTGGTTCTTGCTGTTGATTTTCTTCTTGTTCTTCTTGTTCTTCCTGTTCTGACTCGTCTGGCGGTTCTTCTTGATTTTGGGGTGGTGGTGGTGGCGGTGGTGGCGGTGGTTGGTCGGGTGGGGGTGTCTGGACGATGGTGGCTCGTGGTACAATTACCAATTCCACTGCACGCCGCAAATCTTCAGCGTTGACTGTGGTTCGTCCTTCCAAAGCCGCAGCCGCCTTGGCTACTCGCACAGCAAATAACTCAGCGCGGTGTCCTTGAACGCCGCCGCGAATTGCTTCATTTACTAGGTAGGCAATTTGGTCGTGGGTGATGGTGACTTCTTTGAGCCATTCCCGTGCCAAAATGATTTGAGTTTTGAGGGCATCTAAGTCTTCGTTGTACTGCTGAAGAAATTCTTGGGGAGACTTGGAAAAAGCGATCGCCTGCTCTACTGCTGCTACTCTTTGATCTAAGCCGAGTACACCGTCAGCGGAAAGGGCGATCGCAATTCTATCCAGTAAATGCTCTCGTAATGCTCCTTCTTCTGGGTTATATGTGGCAATAAATAGGGGTTTACAAGGATGCTGAAAACTAATCCCCTCCCGCTCAATTTGGTTGCGTCCCTCAGATAATACTGTTAACAGTTGATTTGAGATTTGGTCATCTAATAGATTAATTTCATCTACATACAGCACGCCGCGGTTGGCTGTGGCGAGTAACCCAGGTTGAAAAATCGTGTCTCCTTGCTTCACCGACTGTTCCACATCTACAGAACCTAGAAGTCGGTCTTCTGTCACGCCCAAAGGAATTTGCACAAAGGGCGCGGGGATGATTGCAGTGGGGACATCTTGAATATTTTTATCTGCGTACTCTGCTGCAAGTAGATCATCCCAGTCTTCCGGGTGGTTGGGGTCGCAGTTGCTAATGGAGCCTTTTACCACTTCAATGGGTGGTATGAGGGCGTGAATAGCACGAGCCATTACAGATTTTGCCGTACCGCGACGACCGGCGATCGCTACTCCTCCCAAACCTGGATCGACCGCTGCTAACAGTAAGGCTAATTTAATTGCTTCTTGACCGACTACGGCTGTTAAGGGAAAGGTGGCGATCGTGGGGTTGAAAGTGGGCGCAGGCATTGTTTACAAAATGGTTAGTCTCGGTCTTTAGCATATCAATTTTTGGCACATTTAGCGTCAAAGGGATTAGGGACTGGTGATTAGGGACTGGGTACTGGGTTGAAAGCGGCTTTAGAGGACGCAATAAATCTACTGCTGCGCTATCTGTTGGGTAGGAAGCCCACACTGACATGAAGGTACAGTGTAGGTAAATCACAATCAGTGTTGTGAGAATCAAGGCGTTACTTTTTCTTTTAGGAGCAAGATTATGAGTATTATTCAGGCTAAACGCTTTACAGTAGCGGAATACCACAAACTCATAGAATTAGGCTTTTTCCATGAGGATGATCATCTTCAATTAATTAATGGAGAAATAATTGAAATGGTATCAAAAGGTACAGCACACGAAACTTGTTTACGAAAATTGTGGAAGGAACTACCAAAAATTGTAGGAGACAGAGCGACTCTGCAATCTCAAGCCCCGATTACTTTACCCCCTAACAGCGAACCTGAACCAGATTTTGCTATTGTTAAAAACCGTGCTGATGATTATTTTGCTAGTCATCCTCAACCTGCTGATGTGTTGCTAGTCATTGAAGTATCTGATTCTTCTTTAGATTATGACCGAAATATCAAAATACCTCTTTACGCCAAAGCAGGTATTTCTGATTATTGGATATTTAATTTATTTGATAATCATTTGGAATTTTACAGCGAACCTTACCAGGAGAAACAAGATAAATATGGGTATTTAAATAAGCGGATTGTCTTACCTAATCAAGTTATCTCATTGCCTGGTTTTACTGATTTATCTCTCGATTTAAATAGGATATTTCCAACCCAGCTTAATTATTCAAATTTACTATGATGGTTAATAATAGACTTTTTGCATAAATATTTTTTGGCTCACGCAAAGTCGCAAAGACGCAAAGGAAAGAGCGCTAATAGGACTTATGCACACTCTACGCATTCTCGGCGTTCTTGGCGACGCCAGTTGCTTCAAGTCGGGGAACCCGCCCAACGCACTGGCTCGTCTTGGCGGTTCGATAAATTAAGATTTTTGGCAATTTTTGCGTAAGTCCTGGCTAAGAACAACTTTTACAAGAGGTCTAATCAATGATAGTGTTTCAAATTGATGATTAATAGCTTTGGTTGGAAATCAGACTCATTATGGCTTATAGCGATTTTAAACTCCTAGAAGTTATTGATTCTTTTGGTTTAGTTATTCACGAGTCATCAGGTCTATTTGCAAGTGTACAGGAGCAAGAATGTAGTGATTTGTTATCTACTATTCTTCGAGAAAATGTTGATTTGGCTGTGGCTATCAGTTCAGAAAAGGCTCGTAGTGAGATGATAATTAGCCCTATTTTATTAGAAATTAGGCGTAAATTTGATTGTCAAATAAGTCTGTTTTCTGGAGTTGATTTTACTGTTGATAGTCAACGAGGATTAAATGGATTTTGTGATTTTATTTTAAGTCTTTCTTCTGAGCAGCTAATTGTACGTAGTCCGGTGATTGTCTTGGTAGAAAGTAAAAATGAAAATTTGCGGTCTGGTTTAGCACAATGTATTGCTGAAATGGTAGCTGCTCAGTTGTTTAACGAAAAAAGTGGAAATCAAATCAAGACTATCTATGGTGCTGTTACTATCGGTACTATCTGGCAATTTTTGAAGCTGGAAGACAATATAGTTTCCATTGATTTGAGTGAATATTATATTAAGGATGTTAAGAAAATTTTAGGAATTTTGTATAGTGCGATCGCTCAAAATAAGTGATAAATAATCATCAATTCATAATCAATTAATTTAAAACACTACAATGGCTATTAGCAATCACGAAAGAGTTCGCATATCTTTAGAGATACTTTGTCAAGGTTTATACCCTTATTTTGAAAGGGAAATGCAGGCAATTTATAAAGAGGACTGGCTGAAAACTGCCAAATCATGTCTATCTGATGAACCAAACCTCAACCGTAACGTAGAAGATGTTTTGCGTGAAGATATTTCTGCCTTGCTAAAAGTAATGACAAGGCAGTGGGATCAAGTATTTAGAAAAAAATTGGATTATCCTAAACGTCGTTTAGCAAGTGAGATTCTTGACTTTCGCCACAAATGGGCCCATGAAAAGCGCTTCTCGACAGATGACACTTATCGCGCACTTGATAGCATTGTTCGACTTCTCAAAGCTATTTCGGCATCAGAGGCAGATATTGTAGAAAAACAAAAGCAAGAAGTGTTAGAAATGCTTTCTCCTCAACAAGTTGAAGAAGCCCGCATTAGAGAGAAGTTGGCAGATATACACAAATTGTTGATATTCCGTGACGAAAAACTTTTGCGCCGTGCGCTTACTCACCGTTCTTATGTTCATGAGAACCCCGGAGAAGGTGAACACAATGAACGCCTAGAATTTCTCGGTGATGCTTTGCTGAATTTCTTAAGTGGTGAATATCTCTATCGTCGTCACCCAGAAAGAGGAGAAGATGAATTAACTCGTCGCCGTTCCGCGTTGGTAGATGAGAAGCAACTGGCAAAGTTTGCTATTGAAGTCGGTTTAGACTTTAGAATGCGCTTAGGAAAAGGAGCAATTTTAGACGGCGGCTTCCAAAATCCTAATTTACTTAGCAGTACTTTTGAAGCAGTGGTTGGCGCTTATTATCTAGATAATAATTCCGATATTGAAGCAGTTCGCGCAATTATAGAACCATTGTTTGATTCTGTACCTGAACAAATGGTTGTGTTTCGTTCTAATGTAGATTCAAAAAATCGTTTTCAGGAATGGGTGCAACGCAATGTGACAACAAATCCACCGAAATATTTCACAGAACAAGTAGGTGGTTTATCTCACGCGCCAGAGTTCATAGCTAAAGTATTTGTCAACGAAAAAAATTACGGAGAAGGTAAGGGACGCAATAAAAAAGAAGCTGAGAAAGCAGCAGCCGAAGATGCATTAGCTAAGTTGAAAAAACAAGGATTGTTATAAAATAGTCAGTGGTCAGTGGTCAGTTGTTAGTAGCAAATCACAAATTATAAAAAAATGGTCAGTGGTCAGTGGTTAGTTGTTAGTAGCATATGACAAATGACAAATGACAAATGACAAATGACAACTGACAACTAACAACTGACAGCAAATTAGCTGATTTCCAATTCCAAAGGTAAGGTGACAATAAAAGTGGAACCAACGCCCAATTGAGAAATTAAATTAATTTGCCCTTGCAATAGTTTCACCAAGCGGTAAACAATTGCTAATCCTAATCCTGTGCTATCTGGAAGAGGTGGTTGATTGCTAGAATTAACACGAAAGTAAGGTTCAAATATCCGGGTTTGGTCTTCTGGTGCAATGCCAATTCCAGTGTCAGAAATTACGATCGCAAAATACTTACCTTTGCCCAATGCCTTATCTGGAACTATTGCCATATTTCCTCCAATTATAGAAAAAACATTTTCTTTGAGGAAATTACTTGTAGGCAACATGGGAGCGATCGCTGATTTATCATTGTCCAATATCTGACAGACTATAGTAATAGTCCCCGACTCAGTGTAGCGAATGGCATTACTAATAAGATTTGTGACAATTTGTTGTAATTGCAAGCCATCTGTGAATACTTCTTCAGGAGCGCGATCGCAATTTACCACAACTTGTAATTTTTTGCTGACAGCGGCAGGTTCTAACATTTCGCACACATTGTTGATTAATATGCGTACATTCGTCGGTGCGAGTTGAAGTTTTATTTGTCCAGCATCAAAACGGGAAATTTCCAGTACATCATTAATGACTCGTAGTAACTGTCTGCCGTTGCGTAGTACGCGTTCAATATGTTCTAGATTGGTATAATTGTCTTTTAGCTCATCATTTCTTTTTCGTTGTTGGCGTAAAAACAAATCTGAATAACCAATAATAGAAGTTAAAGGATGTTTCAAATCATGAGCTAGTTGTGAAAGATACTCTTGATTCGCACTAACTAAGCGAGTGAGTTCCTCATTATGCACTGTTAGTGATGTATACAGATATTGTAATTCTCGCAACCGCTCGTCAACATAACTGTTAAAACACCGAGCGATCGCTTCATCAATTACAGCGTCAATCAAACGCATAGAACGAATTATACCTAAAGGCGCTAAGCGCAACAAATCTGTTTCTATAACTTCAAATATTATCGTTCGCAACAAATGATATTCTCTAGCAATTTCTGCTGGATCAAAACCTTGTTCAGCCCGCAGTACACCATGCTGTAAACTAGCAATTACTATCGACTTAACATCACTATCCTCAGATTTTGAAAGCACTGTCACCATCGCTTTCAATACATCAGGGACATGATTTCGTATCGCTGTGTAAGATAGGTCATCAGCACTTTCAATCCGCCTATCTTTGCGAACTGCTATCACCCATTTATACAGGATGGTATCAGTTTTTTCAGCAAGTACTTGACTAAAATCCATGATGTTAAATTCTGCTAACAGATAGATGAGTAAACGCCATATGCAATTAGTTTAGCGATTGCCGCGTCTCTATACCAAAGAAATTCATAAGGTTCACCTACCAAAAGAAATAAATTAGAGGTGTTATGTTACCACTGTCCAGCTTATTTACTGGCTTTTTTAACCGTTAAGTAAATAGTTTTATGTATAATATATTACTTAATTTTCAAATAAAAGTCATATAATTAACAGCATTAGCGCTTGATTTAGAAGTGTTGCTGAGCTTGCAGTGCAAGAATTTAACTGATAAAACCACATCAAGTATAAATTTTATTTATTACAGAAAATTAACGAGCAGCGCTTGGACTCGGTATTTAAATAAACAACATTTATCATAAGACAGATGTATTTACCGACCAACGATGCTATGGTATACACAGAGAACATATAATCTAAAGGGACTTGCAAACAAAAAATTTCCTATCGTAATTTTTGGTTACAGACTGTCAACATTGATAAGTCAACAACTTGAAGCAAAATAATTTATTTGTTAGATTTCCTTAAAGTGTATGTTCAGAGTAAGTCAGCCTAATCCGGCGCATCACAGTGCGTAACGCTGGAACGGAGGAACCAAATTATGGGGCGTATCTGGCAGAAAGTTAGGAGTTTAGAGTTATGAGTTATGAGTTATGAGTTTTTAATTAACTCTTCACTCCTCACTCCTAACTCATCACTCCCAATTCAGAACTTTCTTCGGAGGGGCATCTCTCAGCCCTAGCCCGTCAGCTAACTTCGTAGGCATTGAGAGGAGACTGAAGAGATAACATTATTTATAATGTGTCAATCTCATCAGTGTCCGAGGCTGGTACTGCTCAGATTTTTTGTACCCGCACTTAGTTCTGTTGAGGTGGCAATGGTATTTCAATTAAATTTAGTAGCGATCGCAGCGATCGCTAGTCAAGCAGCGTGGAAAAAAACAAAACCCGTGATTACCAAGGATGTCGTCTTCTTGCCCATCCTTGGCTTCTTGGGAATTATAGTGCTGTGGTGGGTGGTTGCACTTGCCAACCATGAATTAATGCCCACACCACCAGAGGCGCTAGTTGCGAATCTTGACTACATTTTAAACCCGTTCTACCAACGAGGCCCTGGTAACTTAGGAATTGGTTGGTTGTTGATAGCAAGTCTGCGACGGGTTTTGCTGGGTTTTCTATTAGGTGCGGTAGTCGCAATACCTGTGGGATTTTTGATTGGCATGTCTAAACCGGCAATGCTAGCTCTCAATCCGATTATTCAGATTTTTAAACCTGTTTCGCCCTTGGCTTGGTTGCCCATCGCTCTCGCCATCTTCAACCTAGCAGACCCTTCAGCGATTTTTGTAATTTTTATTACCTCCTTGTGGCCGACAATTATCAATACTGCCCTTGGAGTTTCCAGTGTTCCCAAAGATTATTTAGATGTAGCACGGGTGCTAGAAATGCCCCAGTGGCGAAGGATTATCAAAATTATTTTGCCTGCAAGTCTGCCATATATTTTTACAGGTTTGCGAATTAGTTTAGGGATTGCTTGGTTAGTAATCGTCGCGGTGGAAATGCTGACAGGCGGTATTGGAATCGGCTTTTTTGTTTGGGATGAATGGAGCCGTTTAAACCTAAGTTCAGTTTTCTTAGCTGTGCTGGTAATTGGCTTAACTGGGCTAATTCTTGATTACGCAGTCGGCAAAATCCAAGAATTAGTAACTGGCCGTAAGGCAACTTCTTAATTGAGTAGGGGAGATGGGGAGATGGGGGGATGAGGGGATGAGGGAGATGAGGGGGATGAGGGAGAAATAACTAATGCCCAATTCCCAATTCCCAATTCCCTACTCCCCACTCCCTACTGTTGATCGCCATTGGAGCTACACAAATGGGTGATAATAATTGGACTCGACGAGATTTTATCAAGGGAATAGGGGCAACGACAGCAGGAATATCGTTGTCATCCTGTGCCATTAAGGGAAATACCGGCGCTAAAGGACTGACTGAAGAAGCTTTGGCTGTAAAACCAGTAGTCAGCGGCTCAGATTTGCCAGAAAAACCGGATATTACTGTTGGTTATGTTCCTGTAAATGATTGTGCGCCATTTGCGATCGCCTGGAAAAAAGGATTCTTCCGCAAATACGGTTTGAACGTTACACTCAACCGTGAGGCTAGTTGGGCAACTTCCCGCGACGGACTCATTTTCGGTCGTTTGGATGCTTCCCCCGTAGTATCGGGTGCTGTCACCAACGCCAGAATTGGGGCAGAAGGCGCACGCCATGCGCCCTTGTGCGCGGCGATGACCATACACCACCATGGTAACGCCATGACCATGAACAAAGCCATGTGGGATTTTGGGCTGCGTCCGTGGTACGAGTATCAACAACAATATGGCGATGGTGCTTTAGAAGCCTTTGGCAAGGATTTTCGCGGCTACTTTGACAAGCAACCGCCAGAAAACAGAGTTTGGGCTGTAGTCCTGAGTTCTGCCATATACGAATACTTTGTCCGTTACGTATCTGCGGCTGCTGGCGTTGACCCCCTCAAAGAATTTCGCATTATCATCGTGCCACCACCCCAAATGGTGACAAACGTGCGAATTGGGGCAATGCAAGCTTATATGGTGGCAGAACCTTGGAATACTAGAGCAATTACAGGCAACGAAGGTATCGGTTTTACCTTTGCCCAAGGTAAAGAAGTTTGGTTAGGACACCCAGACCGACTACTGGGAGTGATGGAATCTTTCATCGAAAACTATCCCAAAACCTACCGTTCCCTGGTCAAGGCCATGATAGAAGCCTGTCAATATTGCAGCAAACCAGAAAACCGTCAGGAAGTTGCCGAACTGATTACAGACCGTTCTTTTACAGGTGCAAAACCCAAAAAGCAGGGTGCGCCAATCACGAAGTATACAGGCGCCGCAATTCTTGGTAATTACAACTATGGCGGCTTTGATGGCAAAGACCGCACCGTCAAAGCTGCTGACACCACAATTTTCTTTGATATTCCTGACAACCTTCGCAAACAGCCAGGAGAACATGCAACATTTTTATGGAAATCCACAAGTATCTGGTTGATGACACAAGCAGCACGTTGGGGCCAGATTCATGAATTTCCTAAAAATGCTGAGCAACTAGCCGAAAAAGGCTGGAGAACAGATTTATATCGGGAGATAGCAACTGAAATGGGTATCGAGTGTCCAAAGGATGATTACAAAGTAGAACCACCAGAAGTATTCATAGATAAGAAAGGTTTTGACCCCAGTAATCCAGTGGGCTATCTGAATAGTTTTGAAATCAGGGCTAAGGCTCCTAATCGTTTTTACATGTCTTAATTTACCTGTTCAAAAAATGACTACTGACTAAATTATTTCTGGAGCTTTTGATGATGGAATATACCTCATTACCTACCACTACTCAAAACCAAGTTATGCCCCGCACTGGATTTTTAGAAATTGAAAATTTAGTCAAGTCTTATCCAACACCAGATAAAAGTAATTTTGTTGTACTAGATGGGATTAATCTTTCTATTGGTGAAGATGAATATATTTCTGTAATTGGGCACTCTGGTTGTGGTAAATCAACTTTACTAAAAATTATTGGTGGTTTAGAAAAAGCAACTTCTGGGTCAGTACGCTTAGATGGCAAAGAAATACGTAAGCCAGGGGCAGAAAGGATGATGGTATTTCAAAATTATGCACTTTTACCTTGGCTAACTGTGAGAGAAAATATCCGTCTTGCTGTAGATGAAGTGCTTAAAAATGCCAATCGCGCTGAAAAAATTAGCATTGTTAACGAACACTTAGCAATGGTAAACTTAACGGCGGCGGCTGATAAATATCCTGATGAAATTTCTGGAGGTATGAAACAACGTGTAGGCATTGCTAGGGCTTTAGCAATTCGTCCAAAAATGTTGCTGATGGATGAACCTTTTGGAGCATTAGATGCACTAACTAGAGGTAAATTGCAGCGGCAAGTATTGGATATTTGGGAAAACCATCGGCAAGCAGTGATGATGATTACTCATGATGTAGATGAAGCAATTTATATGTCAGACCGCATTGTATTAATGACTAATGGGCCAAAGGCGACCATTGGGGAAATATTAGAAGTACCTTTTCCTCATCCACGCGATCGCGCCGCTATGCGAAACTCAAAAGAATACTTTGAACTCCGCAACCACGCTCTGAATTTCCTTGATCGCTACTTTACACAAGATTAAAAAAGTAGACTATTATTTCTTTAGTGGGTAGCCTAATTCAAATTGCTCATAATTAGATTTGAAGCGGAGGAACCAATGTTTGGGGCTAATCTAACGAGAGACACCTTCCAGTCTTAGCCCGTCAGCTAACTCCGTCGGCAATGGAAGGAACCCCCAAAACTTTGGCTGTAATACCAGTGTTATTGGGGTTTCCTCTACCAATTTGAGATTAGGGTTTTCTACATTGAATCCAAGTTGCGCTGAAGCGCACCTTTGGTGCGACCCAAAATCCAAAATTGGTTGCCCTGCTTCTCATTCATCATTCATTCTTAAATTGGGGAGAAGTTTAAGCTGTGAAAATCAAGCCAATGTTAGCGCGTCTGCAAAGCGCCATAGGAAGAGATAATTTAATTGAGCAAATGGTATTATTACCAGAACCAGAAAAAGCTTTTTATCATAAAGTTCAGGAAGCAAACTCAGTCAACTTAATTGTTGGCTATGATGGTTCCCCTAACAGTCACACCGCACTAGATATCGCCTTTTGGATTGCCCATCAAACGCGTTTAGCCACTAATAATGAAGTCACAGTGCAAGCTGTTTATGTAGTAGCAGACAATCACAATAGTGAACATGCAAATATTTTCAGCTTTGCCAAACGCCTGCCAGCTTTTGAGTGTCCAGTAGACGATGTATCAAATTCTAGCATCCCCGTCTTGACTCAACCTAAATTACAGGGGATTACACCATCTTTACAAGAAAAAACGGTAGTTTCCCTCCAAGAAGCTGACAGAATTCTGTGGCAAGCACGCAGTCTGGCTGAAGAATGGCAAGGTTCTTTCAAGGCTCATTTGCGGTTTGGAAGCATTACTACAGAACTGAAAAAAGTTGTGGAATTAGAAGCTGCTGATATACTCTTTTTGGGGTGCAAATCTGTTGATCATCCCATTATTCAAACGCTAGGTTCTAATTTCCCTTGCGCCGTTGTAGGTATTCCTAATTGTATTGATGAATAATCCTTTGTGTCTTAGTGTCTTTGTGGTTCAAGATTTTTTACCACCAAGACACTAAGACACAAAGATTTTTCATACATTATGGTTACAAAGTTTTATGATGGCTACTTATTCAGATTTTTTGGGCAATATGAAAAGCAGATATATATGAAAGCTGAAGACTACCTCCAAAGCTATGTTCTATCAGATGCTTCAATTCTGCAAATAGGCGCTCTTTGCTGTGTGGTTCTAACTTGAGGTAGGGCGAATAAGTATTTAAAAGCATTAGATATTCATCGACAGTGTAGGTAACACCAGATGTTACTTGTCCGCAAATTAAGTTTTTGAATAACCCAGAATCGATAACTAGATTTCCCAATTGTTTTAAGATATCTTCTTGAGTTTTTCTATCTTCATATCTGTCAAGAGATGGTGCATGGACTTGGTAGACTTTAGATAAACTTTGATACACTTCATAGGAAGGTTGAAGTTCCTTATTCCATAATAAAATTAGATAACCATTCTCTTGTAAGGCATTTGCTGCTTTTGGATATCCTACTTCTGGTGATATCCAATGAAAAGAACTCGCAGCTAAGACAACATCAAATTCAAGAGGCTGTAATATCCACTCTTCAAAGAATGTATTTTGAATTTTTACATGAGAATAAGGTTGACAATTGTGTTGAGCTAACTGATAAAAATCTGGGTTTGGTTCTAAGCAAATCATCGAACAATTCAGTTGCGCGAATGCTACTGTTGCAGTTCCAGGGCCACATCCCACTTCCAAAATTTTTGAACCACTGGAGAGTTGAGCAATTTCCACAACTTGGTCGATCAATTTTTGCGGATAGCGGGGTCTTGTCTTGTTGTAAGCTTCTGCTGCTGGAGAGTACCAATTTTTACGCTGTTCTAGGTCTTTGCTGGAGTAGCTGATGATTGTTTGTTTTAGCTTGTCCATGATCTACTCACACGTAGTCCCTTATGTAGTGATGAACTATACTGTATTATTTAATGGTTGCAATCAAAATATTTATGTCTAGTGAATACGGCTCCATACTACATCTTTTTACTAAGCAAAAACAAGGTGTTGGAATGGTTGAATGCGAAAGAATAAATTTAAAAGAAGGTTTTGGTATTGAAGGTGATATTAATGCTAATCCTCTAAGCCCCAGACAAGTTTTAGTGATTAGATATGAAGATATTGTAGAACTTAAAATTAAGCCAGGAGAATTGCGAGAAAATATTGCGATCGCAGGTATCCAAACTGAGAATTTTATACCTGGCTCTCTGTTAACTTTTGAGAGTGGCGCTGCAATTCGTTTAACTTTTCACTGCGAACCGTGTAAGCGAATAGCTCACTTAGTAGAATCATTAAAAAGCATTCAAGGTAAAAGAGGAATTTTAGGTGTAGTTCTCAAATCAGGTACATTAGAGATTGGTGGTAAGGTTCAGATTCAAACTCATATATTTCCAGCTTTACCTGAAAATCCTTATGAGCGTTTTTTAGAGTTTTTAACAAAAATTCCATCTGGTAAAGTAGTAACATACAAACAAATTATTCAAGCTATAGGAGTAGACAATAGCTATATCAGAGCTATTCCAACATATATTAAAAAAGCTGCTGCCATCGAATATCCAATACATCGGATACTAGATTCTCAAGGAAATTTAATTAAATATACTTGTAACCAAAAAAATAAGTTGGAAGCTGAAGGTATTCAAGTTTTATCTGAAACAGATTTAGCAAATAAAATAAATAGATATTTTGTAAATTTCCAAAACTATGTATGGGAAAACACAAGCATCTATTTACAATAAACAATTATTGTAGAAATCGAAATCTCTGTTTTCTCATGTCAATGTTTATCGAAACAATCGGGTCTAAAACCTTGCTTTTTAAGGCGAAAAGTTTTTAGAACGAGGTATATAGCAGGGGACTAGGGACTAGGGACTGGGGACTGGGTGAAAAGTCTTTTTGTGTCTAGGTTCTATCATCTGTTGATGTCCTAACCAGCTTGGCTGTTGCTATAAATCCTCGTTTCAAAAACTGCCTCCTGCCCTCGTTAACAGGAACATTGATTTTTTGTCCGCTAATCAATACTCAATTACTTGATGTATACTTTTCTTATTTTCAGCGCAGCGGTTTTATAAAAGATTGGGATATTTAAATTGCTGGCTCAGATTAAACCGTCTGATGGGCAGTGTCGGGGAAGGGCTAGAAAAATTGTTGGTGTGGATGCTAATGCACGCAAAAATAAAGAGAATCCCATAAAATCATGGCGTGCATTACTCCACAGAACCCCAAAACCAGTTGCCTACAGCACCGGGTTCCTTTTCAGTGAGAAATTCTCTCTTAGCAGAAACAAACTCTTTTTTAGAGAGAATGCCGTCCTGATCGATATCAAGTTTGGAGAAGACAAAAGCTGATTTTTCAGCATCTAGGTCAAACACACTGAAGAAGAGACGATGCTCTTGTTGTGATATGTGACCATCACCGTCTAAATCAAAAATGTCAAACACAGTCTCTATTAAAGGGTCGTTGTAATCTGGATTTGCAACCGCTTTTTCTATGCCTTGACAAAATTCTTCGGGACTTACCTTACCATCTCCATCCAAATCCGCTTTAGACCAAAAATTCTCCCAAATATAAAGCCACTTCAACAGCAAATCTTTGTGAATCTCTGAACCAAGCTCTGCGTTACGGATTTTGGCGAACCTAAGAGCAAAAATCTCAGCATCTTCTTTCCCAATGAAGCCTGAATTATCGATATCCAGACAGTAAAAGTGATGCAGTAACTTTTTTCTATGATATTCGCTTAACAATGCTTTTCCCTTTTGCTTACTAAATATACCTACATTACCACATCAGTACGTAGTCAATAACCACACCTGCAAATATTGCTAATAAAGCATCTTTCACTTGATGTTGGTCGAAAGCTTTTAGACTCATTTATTGCACCATAAACACAAGTTAGAGCTACATAAATGGGTAGTTATCATATCAAGTCTGGTTAATTAATTATAGTCCCCACAATCATTGCACCCCACCCCCAACCCCTCTTTCCCCTCTTTCCCCCCTTATCAAGGGGGGAAAGAGGGGGGTAAGCATAGCTTTGTCGGGGTGGGGTTCTTCGGTTTTAAATTTACTTATTCTCGTGGGAGTACTTGGATTGAATTTAGGAAAATAAATATAGTTATTAAACTGATAAAAAACTAGAAATGGGTCAAGAAAAGTATTTAAAAGGTCGCACCGCAATGGTGACAGGCAAAGCTTCTGGTATGGGTCGGGCGATCGCTCTGGCTTTGGCTCTCTGCTGGTGCTGATGTTGCTATTGGCTCTCTACTGAGAGATAGCGCCAGTCCAGCTAGTGGAGAATTAGTTTACCTGCCTGGTGTCCAAGAACTGGAGGGAACGAGAAAGGAAATTGAGGCACGAGGAGTCAGAGCGATCGCACCCTTACCTCGATGCTTGCTCAATGGCATCCGTACAAGCCTTTTACGATGCTACAGTTCGAGCATTTGACAAGATAGGATGTCAATTATTTGACATAATTATTGATTTTTTATTTGTTTAGAAGTAGCTTCCAGAAAATCGATAAACACCTGTATCAACCTATGGATTCCTTCACTACCTCCGGCAATTACTCCCCCTGTTAATAATGCATCCAAACAGCGGAAAATAACTATTTGTGTTGGGTTACTGGCATCAATAACTACAAATGGCTCGATTGAGCGAATACCTATTGCACTCATTAAAAGACCAAATAAAAGAGATGTCCATAAAGCAATGATTTGTGTATCAGACTTATATGCTATTCTTTTACGCTCTTTTTCATTTAACACCTGAATCATAGTATTTAAATCATCAATTTGTGGTTGTATCCTTTTAAATAACTCTTGTTTGTTGTTTGTAAAATTCTGGATAATCTGCTGTTCTAAACTCATACCTTCAGGTGGAAGACCAGTAATTGAGGTGGATTCCAAAGAAGCTTGTTGGTTTTGTTTTTGTTGTTCTTCTAGAAGTTGCTGTTTGACAGAAATCAAAGTATTTTGTTGCTGAATAGCAATATTTAATTGTTCAGAAGTTGGGCCTCGCCAAGTAGTAATAAAAACTTCTAACGAACGCTCCAATAACAAAGAAATAAAAAATAGTAAAGTGACTACCTGTATAATATCATTTAGTTCAAAGGTTTTTAAAATAAATGGTTGGGGTGATAACCAAGCAGACAAGGTTACTACTAGAAAACTAAGAATCATTAAGAAAATAAATAGAGGCGATTCTGGAGAAAGTTTTTGCAATTGCTCTAGACTCCTGTTCAGTGTCAGATTATGTAACACAGCATTGAGGTGAGAATTACACCTGCTGAGTAACTAAACAGGATTTATTTCATAGAACAGCAAATAATTTATCAAAACAGAATTCAGGAGTCAGGAGCCAGAATGAGCGCATGAATTCTGTGCAACTGGCGGATGAATAAAGGGGTTTAAAACCCCCACTAAATCGAAGATTTACTGGTCTTCAATTAGTGGAGGATTTGAATCCCCCACTAATTGCATTCTGACTCCTGAATTCTGACTTCTGAGTTCTTCTTCAACTAGACTTTTCTGGTAAATGACAGTACAAACCGCGTTCAGACAATTACTGTTTCATTGTAGTAAATATACATATATCTGATGTATAAGACTACAGAGGTTTGATATATAATACCTAAGTTATGTAAATTAACTGCTCTTTGAATCTGAAAGCTAACAATGGTATCTTCTCAACTGTACTGGCAACCTCAAAAAGTTAACGAAAACTTATTAACACGTGTAGCGGTATTACCGACGCCAACCTGGTATGAGACAGAGTATACCGGGATCTCGTATATTTGCTTTGAGTCTGATAATGAAGTTCAAGAACATCCAGTGACAATGTTGTCTCGATTTGCTCCGGGTGGCTTTTTCGGGCTACATGGACACCCTGGAGGAGAAGAAATTCTGATACTCGAAGGAAACTTTACTGACGAAACAGGTATCCACACACCAGGAACTTACATGCTTAATCCTGAAGGGTTTATCCATCGTCCCTACAGCGACGAGGGTTGTCTGACCTTTGTGAAATTACGCCAACATGGTGGAAAAAATCGTCAGCAAGTGCGAAAGAATATTTACGAGTTACCCTGGCAGCCGGGTATTATTCCCCAAATTGAGGTGAAGCCCCTCTATGAGCAAATGAGTTTCCCTGAAAAAGTCTGGATTGAACGCTGGCAACCTGGCACAGCATTGTTGAACGTAGTCGAGTCTGAGGTGAAAGAAATCTTTGTCATAGAAGGAACTTGGAGTGATGAGTTAGGAAATTATCCAACTCACAGTTGGCTACGGTATCCACCTGGTTGCTCCTATAGTCCCTCGTCAACAACGGGTTGTATGGTTTATGTTAAGACTTATCCTATAGATGCAACGAGATTTATTGTTGGAAAAGATTTTCGACATCCACAAGTATGAATATTGGCGTTGCTGATTAAGGAAAGTAAATGAGGGAGATGAGGAGGATGAGGGGGATTTTGCTCTCTTATGTGGCCCTACTTCCTCATCCCCCATATATCATCTCAGCTAATAACTTTCCTTAACCGAATCCTGTTAGATGCATTCGCCCTGTCTCTACCACGTAACTGGCTGAATTTGACGCATAATCTAAAACTTTATAACATGAAGCTATTTAATAAAGAATTTGTAAAGAAATGATGCTGAAGTGTAAAAAGCTTCATACTCAAATTGATAAATGAAAAATACAACTAAAAGGTTTGGTGAGACAATTTTAAACTCCCATCGAAGCTAAATAAATATTTAGACACCGCTGCTTTTGGAAGCAATCCTACTTGCTGGGATTACCAAAGTAACGGCTTTTTCAGTTTGAATAAATAGTCAAAGATAGAGGAATGCCCTTGGTAAATCGCTAAAGTTTGACATTCATCAACTACAAAAAAATTACCTGGGTCGATTGGAACAGTAACGCTTCGACCCTGAGCAAAGAGTAGCAATGTTGATATACAAGCATGAGAAAAATCCAAAGTAGCACCATATTTGTGGCTGCTGTATTAGCTAGAATTACTAACTTGGCATTGAGGTTGTCAAGGAGAATGAAAAGCAGTCTAGCGATCGCGGCAATTGTGGCGATCGCCATACTCGCTGGACATACTGTATCAGCGCAGCTAACAGCGCCTTCTTTAGTACCGCTTAAGAATGTAGCAATTCCCAAACCGGAAAATCTTGCAGACTTCGTTAAAGATGAAAAAGCTGCGATCGCTCTAGGAAAGTCCCTATTTTGGGACATGCAAGTCGGTAGCGATGGCATTACGTCCTGTGCTAGTTGCCACTTTCATGCTGGCGCGGACAACAGAGCCAAAAACCAGCTAAGTCCAGGGATTTTGCGCGTCAATGCCGACAAAAGCCCGAATCCAGATACTACTTTCAGTATCGGCCAGCCCAACTACACACTTAAACCAGAGGATTTCCCATTTCACAAACTGGCAGATCCTAATAACCGTTTCTCAACTATTCTGTCGGATAGTAACGATGTAGCCTCCTCCCAAGGAGTCTTTAATTCCAAGTACGACAGTACCAACAATACCGTCACTCAAGTAGACGATCCAGTCTTCAACGTTGGAGGAACTGAAGTTCGACGGGTCGAACCGCGCAACACCCCAACTGTGATCAATGCGGTGTTCAACTTCCGTAACTTTTGGGACGGACGGGCCCAGAACGTCTTCAACGGGGTAGATCCATTTGGGACAAGAAACCCCAATGCGAAAGTTTACAAAGCAGACAGCCTCTTAAGTCCGCTCACAGCAGTGAGTGTCCGACTGAAGAATTCGTCTTTAGCTTCCCAAGCAGTGGGGCCACCGCTGAGTGCCTTCGAGATGTCCGCAGATGGTCGCACATTTGAGGAGATTGGTGATCAATTTGGGTCAGGGCTGCTAGGCAATTTATTGGACATTATCAAAACCAAAAAGTTGCTTCTCCCTAGAGACCGTGCTAAAAACTTACTTCCTTTAAAACCGCTTGCCAAGCAAGCCGTAGATTCCCAGGACAGTGTTCTAGGTGAGTATCGCAGCGGTACCGGAAAGGGGTTGAAGGTTACCTACAAGCAGCTGATCAAGGATGCCTTTAAGCCAGAGTGGTGGCAATCTACCCAGTTAATTCAGGTTGATAAAGCCAACGGCAACACCCGCAAAGTCGTACTTCTGCCGGATTTGTTAAGTACTACTGAGGAATATACCCAATTAGAGTACAACTTCTCGTTATTCTTCGGGCTAGCGGTGCAAATGTATGAGTCTACACTAGTATCAGACAATGCACCTATTGACCAGTACTTAGGCGGTAACACTAGCGCTTTAACTGCCCAGCAACAACGGGGTTTGACAGTTTTCCAGAATAACTTGTGTATCGCTTGCCACTCAGGAGCAGAATTTACAGCTGCTTCCGTGAGGAACGTGCAGACCAACGGACGACTCACGCGATCGCCAGCACCTGGAAACCCCATTGAAGATACAGGCTTCTTCAAGATTGGTGTGACTCCCGAACTGGAAGATGTGGGCGTAGGCGCAGAAGACGAGCAAAAACCAGTATCGCGATCGCTATCGGAGGCAGAGTTAGCCAAGGAGGGAACCTTCCAAGAAGTCTTTGGTGAAGCACCCAATATCACCCCTGGCCCCAATGATGTAGTGCAATCGGTTGCATTATTTAAGTCTCCTGGACTCCGCAACGTCGAACTGACTGCTCCCTACATGCACAACGGAGGCATGTTGACCTTGGAGCAAGTTGTCGATTTCTACAATCGGGGTGCGGGGGATGACAATCCAAATGTACCTCGTCTTCCTTTGCTGAATCTGAGCAATGAGGACAAACAGGCACTGGTGGCTTTCTTGAAGTCCCTTACTGATGAGCGAGTCCGCTATGAGAAAGCACCCTTCGACCATCCACAGTTGTTCATCCCTAATGGACATCCAGGAAATGAAACCACCGTCACCAACGACGGCACAGGAAAAGCCACAGATGACCTCATAGAGATTCCAGCTGTTGGTCGTAATGGTAGCAGCACTCCCATTACCAACTTCCTAGCAACACCTTAAGGGAAGGGGAAGGGGAAGGAGGGATGAGGGAGATGAGGGAGATGAGGGAGATGAGGGAGAAATAACTTCTAACTCCTAACTCTTAACTCCTAACTCCCAACTCCTGCCTCCTCTAATTTTCTCTTCCACTGTGAACTGTCTCATGTATTTTAAGAAGTAGTGACATGAAAAATCACAATAAAATACATGAACAGCACACAACTAGCACAATACCTAGAAGCAACAGATAGCATTGCCAAACCTTGGCTGTTGGTACAACTGCGCCTCAAGAAGTTAGAAGAACGCCGAGCCAGTCTTTCACAAGATGTTTATTTTAATGAGTTAGCAGATATACACCAAGACTTAATGAATTTGGGTGAATGGTGGCGTGGTATAGAAGACGAAGTGTTTTAAAGTTAAGAGTTAGGAGTTAGGAGTTAGGAGTTAGAAGTTAGGAGTTAGGAGTTAGGAGTCACAACTGAGAATGAATATTTTTCCTGCTGACTGCTGACTGTTGACTATTGACTGTTGACTGTTGACTGTTGACTCCCAATTGCTAACTTTAAATCCACCCCGATGACTCAAGCTCTCGATCAAGTCGATTATGATACTCTCGATGCTGCAAAGCGACGCTTCATCGAAGCTGCAAAACGCACGCTTGGCTTTGCTAGCTCTTATGGTCAAGTACCCGCATCGGGTCTAGGAGGAAGCGCCAACGCTTTCAGTTTCAATCTCGCGCCTTTTTTGGCAGCGGGAAATCAAGAACTTTCTATGACGCTTGTCCCTGAAGGACTCGGTACCGCCGATGATACTCGACCTGATGACCTCAGTGAAGAAGAACTGCGGCGTTTTTGGTGGAATATTGGTATCAAAATTATCTCTTGTTTGACGAATGATGCTGCATCCTCTGGGATGCAAACTGTTCTGCTTGGGCTATATCTGCCTTCGAGTACTCCTGAAACAATTTTTACTCCCGCTTTCCTTGACGGGTTTCTCGATGGAGTGGTGGAGGCGTGCAAACGAGTGGGGTGTGTTTACATCTCTGGGGAAACTCCTCAACTCAAAACTAAGATCATTTCAGGTCGGCTGGATATCGCTGGCTCAGTTTTTGGAGTTATGCCGCCTGGTGTTGCTCCTATCGATGGTTCGCGTCTGGGTGCTGGTAATAGTATCGTTTTAGTTGAGAGTTCTGGCCCCCATGAAAATGGCTTTACGCCGCTGCGAAAGCTGGCTGAATCACTCCCTGGAGGTTACAGAACGAAACTACCCAGTGGGCGGGAGTTCTGGGAGGCGATGAACGCGGCTTCGCATCTTTACACGCCATTGGTACAGGCGGTACTGCGTGCAGGAATTCGTCCCACAGCGATGGAGAACATCACCGGTCATGGATGGCAGAAGTTGATGCGATCGGCGAAGCCTTTGCGGTACGTGGTGGAAAATATGCTGCCGGTGCCGGAAATCTTTTCCTTCGTGGAGGAGCATCTTGAGGGTGGAAGCGCGATGATGCTTTCGGTGTTCAATTACGGTGCAGGATTTGCCATTTATACAGAGTCAGAGCAGGATGCAGAACAGATTGTCAGCTTGGCAAGGGAACATGGGCTTTTGGCCGTGGTTGCTGGAAGGGTGGAAGCGTCTCCTAGCCGCGAGGTGGTGGTAGCGCCGCTTGGGGTGACGTTGAAAGGCGAATCGTTTGGGATTGCGCGGGGAGTGTAATGTAAGCAGGGGTGCAGGGGAAGAAAAAGTGTTTATTTAATTTGGACGCTGAAGCCAGAGTTTTGCGATCGCAGGTAAATGATCTGAACCTCCACTGTCTGATCCCACAACTGCTTTGATGGCGGAAAACTCGTCTGAATGCCAAATATAATCAATGCGTTGCACTGGTATGGCAGAGTTCACATAAACAGTGTGTCCCAATCCCCACCCCGCCTGCCAAAAACTATCTTGGGCAAATTTTTTCAGTTGTGTATAAGCCTCTGAAGTCGATGTCAAATTACAATCACATAGCAGCAGCACGGGATTACCTGTTTTGCGAAATTCCTCCTCTAAATGCTTGATTTCTACAAGCTTTTGTGCTTTATATTCACTCACAAGTGATGCTACTTGGTTTGGCTGTGCGGTGATTTTGGGATAGAACAATAAATCTGCAACCAATATGTGAATCTGTTGGTTGTACACGCGGACTACTGCTTGTAATGCGTGGCTGTCTGTAGGTAAAGAAAAAGTAGTTGCAGTGACGATGGGAAAGCGACTGAAAATCCCAACTTGTTGCTTTTGATTGGGCGGCATGATTGCATGATAAGGATAGTCTACCGCTAATTCTTGTACAAGTTTTCTAGCTGTGTTTTGGTTGAGTTCCTGTAGTCCTACTATATCCGGGTTAACGCCACGAATCACACCAGCGATCGCTTGATAATTTTTATTGCCAGTAAATACATTGAAAGTCATCACACAAAGCATTCGCCCGCCTTCTGGAAGAGAATAGGGTAACTGTGGTAAAAACAGTTCTCCAAACAATACCCCAAACGCCAAAATAGGAATACTTAACCCCGCAAGCAAACGCCAGCGACGTTTCCACAGACAAGCTGTAAGCAGTATAGGTAGGGGTACAAATATATAAATAGCTGCATCGTTAATGATGGAAAGCCACCACAACCGATCAAACAATAGCAGCCGTAAAATTAACCATATAACTATAAACAAGACGTATAAAACAATTGCCCCAAAGCTGAATTTCTCAGCTTTGTGAGCTATTTTGCTCATAGACTTCTTCTTGGGTGTAGATGTGTTGGGGTTTTTCGCCAGATATGGCTTTGAGTTTTGTGGTGAATGACTCAGAGCGATCGCTTTTTTCTGGGGTAAACTGCCCGATTGGGGGATGATTGGCAGCAGGTGGTAACAGTTTTGTCACCTGGGGAGAGTTTGGCAATGAGGAATTGATTTGTTGTGAGTTAAGCTTTGGCTTCACACTAGAAGCAACAGCGCTCAAAGTTGAAGATGCCAAAATATTTTCTACCCGCTTTGCCTCTTGGGCATTCTTCTGTTGTATGGTTGCAGTCTGATCCCCGCATTCATCGCTAACTTTCGCAGCCAAAAGAGCAGGTGTAACTGGTGATGATTGAGAATTTGTCACTTTCTCAAACATAATTTGTTTTTTGATAGGAGGTAGCACAGGTGCAGCCAATGCTGTAAGGCTTTCGGGAAATTTACTACAAATCAGGCGTTCAAATTCCATATTGAAATGATAAGTCGCCTGACCCCGCCGCTGCCAAAATGCTAATATTTGCTGCACTGAGATAGCTTTATAGCGGCCTTGATACAGTGCCTCAATAACTGCAACATGCAGCCAATCTATGGGATATTGATTTTGCCAACGGTAAACCAACTCACTGGCACTGTACCCACTGAGGTCAAAACTATAGTGAACTAACAAGGCTGCTGCCAAGTCAGCTGAGGTTTCCGGGCCTGATGTTAACATTGGACTATTGGCTTCTGGCAGTAAGTATAAATTTTCTACCCGTCGCCTATAGCCTAGCGTGTTTTTAGCTATAGGATTTGTTACCAAGAGTTTCCAGGTTGATAAATAGTGTTTTTCATTTTACTGGGTCAATTGCTGACTGTCGAAACAATATAGCGTGAATTAATATTTGGTGTACGATTGATAGCAACTAATGCTTGATAAACCATGGCTGCTACTTCAGCGCGTGTCGCTTCCCGTGCAGGTGCAAGCTGCTTGAGATCTGGATAGTTAACGACAATTTTTTGTTGTGTAGCTGTGACCACTGCCTGACGAGCATATTCAGGAATGGCACTACTATCAGTGTAGTTGAGTAGGGTATTTTTATTCGCAGCTGGTAAGTTAAGTCCGTTAACTAGAGAAACAATCACCTGTAACCTTTGCACATTTTGATTGGGGCGAAAAGTGCGATCGCTAAATCCACTGACAAAGCCGCCGCTAGCTGCGATTTGTAAGGCTTGATATGCCCAAAAATCTTTAGGTACGTCGATGAAATCGGGTGCTGGGCGTTTGGGGGTGGGGTTAAAGGCAACTGCCACTAAAGCGGCATACTGGGCGCGAGTCATAGGTTTATCTGGCTGGTAGTTGCCATCGGCAAAACCTTGAGTTAAACCCATGTTGGCTAATCCCCGAATAAATGCTTCTGCCCAATGTCCTTTGAGGTCGCTAAATGAGGCAATATTATCAACATCAGGAGTGATAATATATGGTGAAGCGATCGCTTTTTCATTGCTGCTAATTACCAATGCCTGATAAACTAATGCCGCTACTTCAGCACGAGTAATATCTCGCAATGGTTCTAGTTGTTCAGTATCGGGATAGTTGACAATTAGCTGTTTTTGTGTAGCTAATGCCACAGCATTAGTGGCGTAACTGGGAATTTGGGCGCGATCGCGGTACAAAGTTAATAAATTGGGATTTCCTTGACTCAGCTTTAAGCCATTGACAACAGATACTATTGCTTGAATTTTAGTTAAATTTAGTCCTGGTCGAAAGCTGCCATCGGGGAAGCCACTCACGAAGCCGTTTTCAGCAGCAGCGAAGATGGCTGATGCTGCCCAAAAGTCTGATTTCACATCAGAAAATTTATTTACTTTATTGTTTGCAGACAACTGAAAAGTTTTGGCAATGATAGCAGCATACTGGGCGCGGGTAATGGGGGCATCTGGGGCGAAAGTACCATCACCAAAGCCACTAATTGCACCTTTACTTACCAAAGCTTCTACAAAAGCTGTTGCCCAATGCCCAAGCAAATCAGCAAAACTGGTATTTATTGAAATTTGTCCAGGATTATCTTCCATGGCAGCAATAAAATCTACCTGTCCTTTGACTTGGGTAGGATTCAATTGATTACCTACAGAGACAAGCGGTACTGATGTGGCGTTGTATAAATCGAATTCGCCATGATCCCGAAAAATATTACCAGCAGCATCTTGATTGCTACCTAAATCAGGGATGGCGTTGCCATTGACTAACAGTCCGCCTTGAGTATTCTTGACAATCAGATTATTACGTAGCACAGGCCGTGCATCACGAGAAAGTGCGATCGCTGTACGATTGTCTGCTAGTTTATTGTTTGCGATCAAAGGTGCTGCAAAATCCGTAATTGCGATACCCAAAGGATTTTTTTGAAAGATATTCCGCAACACCTCTGCTTTGCTATTACGCGCCATCATCAAACCGCTGGCGGCGTTTTGCACAAACAAATTATCTACAATTGCAGGTTTCGCATTACCAGTTGTAAAGACACCTTCCCGACCACAGGAGCTAAAAGTATTATTAGCCACATTTGCGGTTGCCGATTCAATCCAGACACCAGTGCCTTTAGCTATGGGATTAGTTACAGTCACACCCACAAGACTAGCATCATCTAGTAACAGCAGCGTAATATTTTGTACACCAAAGCTAGGACTTTGATATTCACCACTACCAGTAATTATGATCCCCGCGCCTTTGTTACCTTCATTACCCACTATCGTCACCCCCGCAGAGATCACCAGTGGAAACACCTCACCACCAGCCGCGCTGTAAGTTCCAGATCCTAGCTGAATCATCAGCGGTGTTTTATCGACTTTTAAAGCACGAGTGAGGCTTTTAAACGGACTCAACCGCGAACCAGTATTAGTATCACTTCCTGTTACAGGGTTGACATAGAATGTGGCTACAAGAGTAGAGTTAACCATTGATTGTTGAGATGCAACTGTTTAAATTATGACAATGATAAATATGTCAGTTGTCAGTTGTCAGTGGTCAGTGGTTAGGAGGTAGGAATTAAGAGTTAGGAGTTAGGAGTTAGGAGTTAGGAGTTATTTCTTCCTCATCTCCCCCATCTCCCCATCCCCCTCATCTCCCCATCTCCCCATCCCTCCACGGGTGATGCCGTTGGCAAGACTTAATATTTGAATAATTACGGAAAAACTAGCTTGATCAAGACAAAGATGGTAAACAAAAAGCAGGTTTTGCAATGGTTACAGGCATTTGCAACAGAAATAGAGCAAAATAAAGAATATTTAACAGAATTAGATGCAGCGATCGGTGATGCTGACCACGGTATCAATATGGATCGTGGTTTCAAAAAGGTAATCAGTCAGTTAACTACTGTTGCAGACCAAGATATTGGCGGTATTTTAAAAACGGTAAGCATGACGCTAATTTCCAGTGTTGGCGGTGCTAGTGGCCCTTTGTATGGCACTCTATTTCTTAGAGCCAGTACAGTAGCAACTGGTAAGCACGAACTGAAGGCACAGGAATTGGGGGAATTGCTACAAGCAGGTTTAGATGGTGTGCTGCAACGTGGCAAAGCCCAATTAAAAGACAAGACAATGGTAGACGTGCTGTCTCCTGCTGTGGTGGCTTTTGGACAAGCCTTAGCTGAAAATATGGATACGTTGGCAGCAATGCAACAAGCTGTAGCAGCAGCAAAAAAGGGGTTGCAGGATACTATCCCGATGTTGGCAAAAAAAGGACGAGCTAGTTACCTGGGGGAACGGAGTGTAGGACATCAAGACCCAGGCGCTACTTCGTCTTATTTAATGTTGAAAAGTTTATTGGAAACTTTGGAAAAGGGATAGTGTGGGAATTGGGAATTGGGAATTGGGAATTGGGAGCAAATGACAAATGACAACTGACTCCTAACTCCTAACTCCCAACTCCTAACTCCTAACTCAATTAAATACTCTGTGTTGCAGAGAAGGCATTTGACGACGAACTTGTTCTAGGCGTGAAGGGTTGATTTCTGCGATCGCTATTCCCGGTTTTTCACCAGCATCAGCTAAAATTACTCCCCAAGGGTCAATAATTACAGCATGTCCGTGGGTAAGACGGCGACCGTAGTTGTTGCCGGTTTGAGCAGGAGCAATTACGTAGGCAGTATTTTCAATGGCTCTTGCTTGTAACAATAGTTGCCAGTGGTCTTTGCCAGTAAAAGCGGTGAAGGCAGCAGGTACAAATATGATATCGGCTCCTTTGTCTGAGAGATGGCGGTACAGTTCGGGGAAGCGGACATCATAACAAATAGAAAGTCCTATATTCCCGTGATTTTCCGAAAAATGCACCGGGGGTAATTGCTTACCAGCCACAACAGTACTAGATTCTTGATATGTATTGCCGTCAGGAACATTTACATCAAACAGGTGTACTTTATAGTAGCGGGCGAGTTCTTCACCGTTGGGGTTGATGAGTACTGTAGTGTTATAAACTTTACCTGTATTTTCTACTGGAACTGGAAAGCTACCGCCTAAGATAGTAATTTGGAAGCGTTGAGCCATTTTTTTGAGAAACGTTTGACTTTCACTGGCGATCGCTTCTGCTTGACTCAGTTTATCTTTTTCTTCTCCCATAAAAGAAAAATTTTCCGGCAAACCGACCAATTCAGCACCTTGACGTACAGCAAGATCAATTAATTCTTCTGCCTGTGCCAAATTTTTATGTAGGTCGGGCACACTGGTCATTTGAATAGCGGCTGCTAAATAAGACTTCATAGATTCAACAAAAAACTGTGGATTTTTGCAAGATAGATTTTCAAATATACCCAAAAGAGTGCTGAAGAGCGGAGTTAGGAGTTAAGAGTTAGGAGTTAAGAGTTAGGAGTTAAGAGTTAGGAGTTAAGAGTTAGGAGTTAAGAGTTAGGAGTTAAGAGTTAGTTGTCAGTTGTTATTCTTCCCCATCACTCCATCACCCTCATCACCCTCATCACCCCCATCCCCCTCATCACCCTCATCACCCTCATCACCCTCATCACTCTCATCACCCTCATCACTCTCATCTCCCCATCTCCCCATCACCCCATGCCCCATACCCACCACCTAACTCAATCTTCCTACGGGTTGTGGAAAAGTTACCAAGAGTCTGGTTAGGTTGTTATGAAACCTTAATAAATTTACTCACCTGTTTGTGTTGTGGATACCTCCATTCTGATCCAAACCTTTATTGCGGTATTTGTGCTGGCGGATGCTGTAGGTAATATACCCATAATTTTGATTTTGACTAAAGGCATGACGCCAGAGGAAAGAAATAAAGTCATAGATAAGGCTATTATTGTAGCGATCGCAGTGCTGCTGTTATTTGCTTTTGCCGGTCAACTAATTTTAAATTATTTAGAAATCAGTATGGCATCTTTGCGGATAGCTGGAGGATTGTTGTTGCTCTTAATTTCTTTGCAAATGCTGCGGGGACAACTAGATACGCCGATTATTGAAGAAGGACGCGATGTGGCAATTACGCCGTTGGCTTTGCCGTTGCTAGCAGGGCCGGGTACGCTAACAACGGTAATGTTATTAATGTCAAAATCGCAAAATCCCCATCTTGGTGTAGTACTGGGTATTGTCGGGGCGATGTTTGTCTCTTGGTTAATTTTGCGTTTGGCAAATTATATCCAAAAATGGATTGGTGCAGAAGGCGAGGTGATTATCACTCAGCTTTTGGGTTTTATCTTGGCGGCGCTAGCAGTGGAAATTGGTAGTACCGGCATTCGAGAATTGTTTTTTAAATAAACCGTAGTAACCACAGCTTACTGATTCATAAGTATAGCTTTAGCTTTAATAACCACAAACTTAATTTTACTTATCAATATAACCCTGCGGTAACCACAGCTTATTCATCCATAACCACAGCTTAAGCTTTGGTAACCACAGATTAAAGGTTCCTTATCAATGAATATTCTGTGGTAACCACAGCTTGTTCATCCATAACCACAGTTTAAGCGTTGGTAACCACAGATTAAAGGTTCCTTATCAATGGAAGTTCTGTGGTAACAACAGGGTTCTCATTCATAACCACAGGGTTTATTTATGAATGCAAACTCTGTGGTCAGGACAGGGTTTATTTTGCTTGTCAAAAGGTTTAAAACAGTTGATTTAGCTGAATTTCAACGTCAGTTTTACCCCACTGAGGTCTGCATCTTTAAGATATACACCGCTGAGGTTTGCACCGCTGAGGTTTGCACCGCTGAGGAATAGCCGAACTACAGTATTAAAAGTTTCTAACTGAACGCAATCATTGTAGTTCATGATGCGAAGCAATAGGTCTGTCCTAGAATTTTTTTGTAGTTTACCAGACGGATAAAACGTCATTTGTTTTTTAATCTCATTATTTTGCTTTTGACCATAGCGGTGTAACTCCAAAAGCAAAATCATCACATTTAACCCAGCATAAATATCTATCTGACGCTGACCCTGCTTAATTCCTTTCTCTTGCAGCAACCGCATCTTTTTCTGCGGAAAGTTTTCTGGTGGTGCATCAATAAATTCCCCATCGCACCAACAAACATAAAAATTTTCTAGACGCTTAAATAACTCCACTGGTCGAAATTGATCACTATTAACTAACAAATTCATGAAATATTTAACAATTTCTGGTGTCAGTCCTCCATTTCCGAGTAAGTCGTAAATTTCCCAGTGTAGTTTCTGGTCATCAACATTGAAAGTTTTAGCTTCTTGACTTGGTTCTGTCCACTTCTCCAAACTTTGTTTAATTCGTTCAGCTTCTTGCTGCCATTCTCCAAAAGTAGGCTTCAATTGGGGTAAAGCATCACTTGATTCTATGCAAGCTTTGAGAATATAGCGGTGGGTATCCCAAGCTATTCTTTGCGTCAAAATATCAATATCAGCACTGGGAGTATTTTGTACTTTCAAGCGTGCTGATAAAACTGTATTAAATGCTTTCGCTAATTCTGATTTATGGAAGCAGGCTATGGCATTGCTTGCGGCTTGATAATCTAATTCAAAATCATTGAGTTTATTGACTGCTTGAGTAATATGAGTAATATCATAATTATTCCATATTATGGCTGGGTATGAAGATACAATTTCTTGACAATTTTCTAAATAAGCTGCTTGAGCGATCATAGCTACGCAGACTTCTAGCGTTGGTTCAGTTTGATGCTTTTCGCGGTAGTATTTGAGGAGAGCGATCGCAAACGGTACAAAGGGCAATCCTGCACTGATAACTTGCACCTCTGGCGAACACAACACACCTAACAGCGAACCTGACTGTTCTATCAAAGGCTTCAAAAAGCTGATATCTTTGCCCTGTTCTTGCAAGGTTTTGGCTAATTCTACAAAAGCCTTGCTTAACTCCGCTGCTTTCTCCAGGTTCTCTGATGAAAGAACTGCCTTAAAGGGTGCGATTAACAGGTTCGAGATTTCTGATAAGCGCTTGTGCATTCGCTAAGACTTGTATAATTACTGGTAATTTAGAGCATAGCGTTAAATTGGCGTTGCTGATTGAGAATATGAATTTGGCTCACGCAAAGACGCAAAGGCGCAGAGAGATTGATTACTAAGTATCGGGAATTAGCTATTTCTTCCTCATCTCCCTCATCCCCCTCATCCTCCTCATCACCCCATCCGCCCATCTCCCCATTAACTCAAACCCAAATACTGCCTCAACGCTTCGGGGACATTCACAGCTGTCTCTAGTCCGCGTACATCTTCCCACTGCTGTTTTTCACCCCAAGTTGTCTGTTCTAGGTTGGCTTCGCTAAGATCTGCACCGCCGAGTATGGCGTAACTCAAGTTTGCTTCGCTAAGGTCTGCACCATTGAGTATTGCACCTGTGAGGTTGCTACCACTGAGGTTGGCACTACTAAGGTTTGAGTAGCTAAGGTCAGTACCGAAGAGTATGGCGTCGCTGAGGTCAGCACCTTCGAGGTTGGCATCGTTGAGGATGACACCGCTGAGATCAGCATCGTTGAGGATGACCCCAGTTAGGTCTACACCGCTGAGGTCTGCACCTAAGAACATGGCACCGGTGAGTCTAGCATAGTTGAGTTTGGCACCATTAAGTTTAGCGTAGCTGAGGTCTGCGGCCATGAGAATGGCATCACTCAGGTTAGTACTGAAGAGAATGCTGTCGCTGAGGTTGGTGCCGTTGAGGATGGCCCGCTTGAGGTTAGCACCACTAAGGTCGGCGCGGCAAAGGTCGGCATGACTGAGGTTGATGTGACTGAGGTTGGCATCGCTGAGGGTTGCACCGAAGAGGTTAGCGTTGCTGAGGTTGGCGCGGCTGAGGTTGCTATCTTTGAGGTTGGCGCTGCTGAGGTTGGCATGGCTGAGATCGCAGTTTTCCAAGCTGGTGCTACTGAGGTCGGCACTGCTAAGGTCTGTACGGTGAAGTTTGGCGTGACCCAAGTTAGCACCGCTGAGGTTAGCGCTACTGAGGTCGGCATTGCTGAGGTCTGCACCGCTGAGGTTGGCGCTGCTGAGGTTAGCATCACCAAAGTTTGCACCAGTTAAGTTGGCGTTGCTAAAGTTTGCACCAGTCAAGTTAGCATCACCAAGGTATGCGCCAGTCAGGTCAGCACCGCTGAAGTTAACGCCTGTGAGGTTGGCATCACCAAGGTATGCACCCTTAAAGTTACAGCCTTTGAGAAATTCCCCGACTATATTACTAAAATTACCAATTTGAATAGCATCAGTGTAGTTAATGATTCGCAAAAGTTGGGATGTGAAAAAATGATCTGTATCAGGTTTGGTGGATGGATAAAAGGTAATTTGTGGCTGGAGCTTTTCTTGTTGTTGTGCGTAGCGGTGTAATTCTAAGAGTAAAATTAATACGTTTAGACCTGTATATATGTCTACCTGTCTCAATCCGATCGCTATATTTTGTCCTAGCATGGCAATCATTTTCTGCTGAGGCAAGTTGTGAGGCGGTACAGCATCAACAAATTCCCCCCGACACCAGCGACTATAAAAGTCTTCCAAACGCTGGAACAATTGTACAGGGCGAAATGTTCTCTCGTGTCTTAGCAAGTCCATCACTTGTTCTACTAACTCTGGCAAAAGCGCACCATTGCCCAATAAATCGTAAATTTCTTCATGCAATTGGCGATCGCTTGTGTTAAAACTACAACAATTTCCTGGTTGAGTCCATGCTGACAAGGTTTTTTGCAGTCGTTGGGGTGATAAACTTTTTTGACTATTGTCTGGAGAACACTTAATATTTTTATCTATCCCTAAAGAAAAAAATACTGCTGCTTTTTGTGGCGTTGTCTTTTGCCTGTCTTGTACCCAGCCATCTGTGACATAATTTTTCAAACGCCGCCAAACTTGAGATAATTGTGACATTTTCGTATCCGTTATTACTTAATTAGTGTTGTGTTTAAGATTCATGCTCACTCAGTCAGATGAAAATTTACCAGTACAAATGTATAAAAAACATTAAGTAATAAACTGTTAACATCTCTTCCCATAAGCTAACCTCTAGGCTGACAAAGCTTTTTGTCTGAATAAAACTAGGTTTTAGCGGAAAGACTTGTTCCTTTTTCAAAAAAATCAGTTATTCTGGATTATTTTAGCGAGACTGTGAAATTTTTTCCCCCAGCATCTTGCTCAAACAGATGTAGAAATAATACGTGCTGTTTGCTACAGACGCAATTAGTAGGAAAAATATTACAGTAAGAAAGCGCTAAAAACGGAAAAAAGCAGTTAAAACTGCACTGAAAAACTTGCCGCTTCAGAGGTGGCTATCAGTCTTTTCAGGCTTTGCTCCATTGGATAAAGTAAATATGCTTTACTTGGCAAAAATTAAAAATTAACTCGTGGTACTTATCAGGGATGAATTGGATGAATAAAGTAACTTTTTATGTAATTTTGTTGCATAGTTTGTTTTTAGGAATAACAACTGTTAATGCTGAGTCACTACCAGGGAATACAGCCAATACAACGTTACAGACTAACACTAAAGCAGATGCAGTTCTCAAGGTTAAGAAAATAAAAAAAGATGCTGTTGATAACCACACAAAACCAGCATCAGAGGTAGTGAACAATGTTATCAAACCTGAGTTGAGAACAATGCAACCTCTAAAACAAACCCCTGGACAGGTGTGGGTGATTAATCAGCACAAACAAGTACAGCAACAGCCTTTTATTTGGGAAGTTAAAGACTCGAAAAAAGCTGGACAGCAGCCATTTCTCAAAGCTGAAAAAACGCCAGATAAGCCAGAAGACAAACCTAAGCCAAGTGATAAACCACCAAAAAAGGATGATTTAGAAGCATTTGATGAAGTTGTTAAAGATACACAAAAAATACCAGGATTATTTACTCTTTATCGTAATCAAGAAAAGAATAAAATTTATTTAGAAATTAAACCAGAGCAGTTAAAGAAAAATTACTTAGCTACAGCAACGCTGGAATCAGGCATTGGTGAACGAGGTATTTACAGCGGTATGCCTTTGCAAGATTTCTTGTTTTATTTACAAAGGGTGGATAATAATTTACATTTTGTTGTGCGTAATGTCAACTTTCGCACTCGTGAAGGAGATCCGCAAGCGCGATCGCTAGCCCGTTCGTTTAGTGATTCTGTGCTTTATAATGTTGCCATCAAAAGCATTCATCCACAACGTAAAACAATTCTCGTCGATTTAGGTGACTTGCTGCTGACCGATTTGGCAGGATTATCGGGGAGTTTTGGTTTGTCTGTCAGCACAGATCAGTCTTATTTTGGTAATGCCAAAGCCTTCCCTGAGAACGTGGAAATTGAGTCTGTGATGAATTTTACTAGCAGTGGTAGTAGCGATCGCAACAATCAAGCATTGAATTTTGCTTCACTACCAGATAGCCGTGGCTTTACCCTACGGGTTCACTACAGTCTCTCCCAACTCCCAAACCAAGATTACCGTCCACGTTTAGCTGACGAACGTGTGGGTTATTTCATCACTGCTTACCAAGACTTAACCAAAGACGATCGCCGCGATATTTTTGTGCGGTACATTAATCGCTGGCATTTAGAAAAACAAGACCCCAATGCTGCCATTTCTCCACCGAAAAAACCCATTGTCTTCTGGATTGACAACGCTGTACCTTTTGAATACCGCGATGCCATCAAAGAAGGTGTCCTGATGTGGAATAAAGCATTTCTCAAGGCTGGATTCAAGGATGCCATAGAAGTGCGACAAATGCCAGATAACGCCACATGGGATCCAGCAGACATTCGCTACAACACAATTCGCTGGATTAACACAGTAGATGGCTATTTTGCCATGGGCCCATCCCGCGTTAATCCTTTAACTGGAGAAATTCTAGACGCAGACATTTTAGTTGATGCTAGTTTTGTGCGGGCGCTGAAGAGTGAGTATCGTAACATCGTTCAACCAAACCAAACATCAACGCGTACATCCTTATCAATGTTGATGCAAAATCGCCTGCTTTGCGCTAATGGTTTAGGTGCTAAAGACAATGAATTGCAGCAACAAGGGCAAAAAAATGTGTTGTTTCCCCGTTTATCCAAACTCGCAGGTGAGTACGATTTGTGCTACGGCATGGAAGCTGCTAATCAGTTTGCCTTTGGTTCCTTGGCCATGACACTGTTACAAGATACCACAGACAGCCAAGAACAAGTCAAAAAGTATATCCATCAATATTTACGTTTAATTATTGCTCATGAAGTTGGTCATACCCTTGGTTTAAGGCATAACTTCCGTGGTAGCACCTTACTAAAACCAGAGGAGATGAACAATACCGATATTACCAATACCAAAGGGCTAACGGCTTCGGTAATGGATTACATTCCACCAAACATTGCACCTCAAGGTACAAAGCAAGGAGATTATTTCCCCTCTATGGTGGGATTATACGATGAGTGGGCGATTCAGTACGGCTACACACCGACTCTAGCAACAAATCCCATTGCTGAAAAACCAATATTACAAGAAATTGCTAACCAATCTTACAAGCCTGAGTATGCTTATTCCACTGACGAGGATGTATATGACCTCGACCCAACTGCCGATGCTTGGGACAACAGTGGCAATGTGTTGCTTTATTCACAGTGGCAGTTAGATAATGCCCTTGTGATGTGGCAACGTCTCAATCGGCATTTCCCAATACCAGGAGAAAATTACAGCGATTTGAGCGATCGCTTCAATACTGTTTTAAGTAACTATTTCCAGCAAATATACTATACTAGTAAGTATATTGGCGGACAGTCTTTTTATCGAGTCCAGCCTGGTGAAATCGGATCTAGCAGGCTATCCTCCGGCACAGGTCAAAACCGATTACCATTTGTACCAGTACCCATCGAAGAGCAACGGCAGGCATTAAAAACTTTGCAAAAGTATGTATTTGCGGAGGATGCGCTGAACTTTTCCCCAGAACTGCTGAATAAATTAGCACCTTCCCGTTGGCGACATTGGGGTAGTAGTCCCCGTATAGGTCGTTTGGATTATCCCATTTCTGAGTGGGTATTGTTCATGCAAAGTTCAGTATTGCAAGATTTGCTTTCAGGCGATCGCCTCTCTCGTCTCAAAGACCTTGAACTCAAAACTCAACCAGGGGAATCACTGACGATGCCAGAACTGTTTGATACTTTGCAATCAGGCATCTGGACAGAGGTAATCAAACCTAAAGACGGCTTGTTGAAGATTAGCAGCCTGCGACGAGGACTGCAAAGACAATACCTAGAAATTTTGGCGGCTATGGTGTTGCGGAAAGAATACGTTCCAGAAGATGCCCGGACTCTAGCGTGGTATAAACTCAGACAACTAAACGACAAACTCAAAGATATAGATTCCCCAGATGAGTATACCGAAGCGCACTTATTAGAAACACGCGATCGTATCGAAAAAATCTTAAATGCGCCATTGCAGGGAAATTAGCAAGGGAATTGGGAATTGGTAATTGGGAATTGGTGAGCCAGCGCGGTCTTGGGGGTTTCCCCCATGAGCGACTGGCGTTAGCGTAGCGTTAGCGACGAAGGAGCGTCACCCGAAGGGGAATTGGGAATTGGTAATTGGGAATTGGGAATTGGATTTTACTATTAGTCATCACATCTGGCCCATTACCCATTACCCATTACCCATTACCCATTACCCATTACCCATTACCCATTACCTATTACCCATTACCTATTACCAACCTTCACAGATATGATAAGTGTTCAAACCGACATGATATCAATTACTACTTAGCATTGAAATTCTTGCTCCAAATATGCGATCGGTTGAAATTTGGTGAGCTTTTCGTCAAGAAAAAAGATTTGATATATTCAATCATCATCGGTTGGAGAGAAAAAAGACCTGCTTTGGTATTAATCCACGATCGCGCTTGCAGTAATTCCAAAGATTCCAAAAGCTCTTGGGATGAAACTGATGATGACATCTTTGTTCGTAGCTGTGAAAAAGAAATGGGTTGACGATTCAGTACCATGCATTGAATTGTTGCTTTAGCTGCATCCGATAAATGCTCAAATTCAGGATCTAAACTGTTGAAAACGGTACCAAAAACTGTGACTTTTTGTTCTAAAAATTCCGTGATACTACCATCAAATAACTGTTGAATCGTTGTGGCAATGCGGTTAAGGACATGAGGATTTCCTGCATAGGATTCGATTAATCGATTCCATTCGTCTGGCGTTCCCCTAAAGCTGCCTTTTGTTGCGAAAAGTTTTTGTATGTCTGCAACCTCTAAACCTTCAAGACACAATACTCGTACAGGTCGTGTCCTTCCTTCAAGGGGGGTGATTTCATGGAATTTGACACGACTAGTCAAGATTAAACAACTTTGATGAGAGGCTTGTGCAACTCTCCTAAACAACTCGCAGTATTCCCCGTTGGTTGTGTGGTGGAGCCAGATGCAGTCTCGACAGTTAATTTCTAGAGCAGCACATTCAGTGAAAATTCTGTCAGCACCGTCTAAAACCAGTAAGCAACGACGACTTTGTAAATAATGAATCAACCGTGAAATTCTGTGATTGATTGATTCTGGCAGATCGGTTTCTTGACCATCGGATAGAACGGTGATCAAGTCTGCTAGGAGCTCGTTGACTGGAGGAGCAGGGAGCAGCGATCGCCAAATCACAAATTCAAACTGACCCTGAAGTTCTTGAGCAACCTTCACAGATAACCAAGTTTTGCCCATACCACCCATACCCACCAGGGTAACGAGACGGCAAGGAATTGCCTGATTTGTACCAGATGCAGCTAGAATCCAGTGCTTGAGAGTTGCCAATTCTTCGGTGCGTCCGTAAAAAAGTGATACATCTGGTGCTTCTCCCCAATCAATTCTATTGGAATTTTTTGTGTAGCCTTCCTGCGGATTAATATCAGGATTAGCCAACTGATAGTCATTAGGTTCTAGTTGTAGGTTGAATGTTTGGAAACAATACTTGAGAGTTTGCCGGTCTACCCCGATTTCACAAGCAAATACCTTTGCTACTGTATCTGGGTCTAACCCCATGCGAAAACTCAAGGCTTCACGAGTATAACGTTTACCGAAATTTTCATAATTTTCTGATGCAGATTTTGCATCTTCGAGTTTCTGCAATCCTTGGGGCGTGAGGATTACACCACGTCTACGGCTCCTTTGTGGGGATTTCATTGGGAATCTCGCAGGTTCTGTATTTTTTATGGATAAGCATGACCGTCTGTAGCGCATCGATACAGATGCACCAACAAACAGGAAATGACTGACATAAGTCAGCAGTAAATAACTTCAGCTGCCAAAACTATAAAGTTATTTACAACTCAATCAAGTCTGGTTAGTTATAACTACAACTTTGCAAAGGTGATTTCAAAATTTATGCTCAAGAACATAGATGCAAAGCACCATTTCAGACTAAAAACAGGTAATAGTTAAAAGACTGAATGAAGTGAATCAATTCAGCTAATTTTATGTTACCTGCTTTATTATCGCACCAACGTTAAGTAATTTTGCGGATTGACGTTAAGTTCGCGATCGCCAAATGCTGAGTTTCCCAGTGGTTGCAAGGCTGAGGCTGGTTGAAGCAAGTGTGAAGTAATGTCAAATTGAACTGGGGGCTGGGGACTGGGTACTGGGGATTGGGGACTGGGTACTGGGGACTGGGTACTGGGAGGACGACTCGCTAACGCTGTGACCCGTTGAACGTTAACTTCGGTAAAATTGCTTCATCGGCTAGCGTAGAGGCACAATCCACAACTTAACTTCGGTAGCTTGAGGATTCTTTCAAGTACCATAGATATAGCGGTTCTCTTTTGCATCAAGTACGCTTCAACCCCACCCCCAACCCCTCCCCGCAAGCGGGGAGGGGAGTAAAAGCGTAGCTTTGGCTCTTTGGGGTTCTGGCTGTATTGCAACGAAGTGAGAACCGCTATATATTCGCTGCGGGCTACGCTACTGGTAAACAGCCATGTCAGAAACCACCCTACCTGCACCCCTAATTGAACTTCCACCCACCCAAGCAGAACTGCCCTACGATGATGGCATCCCAATGGAAAGCGCACGCCACAAAGTCCAGATGGACTTGCTGATAGATGCCTTAATTCCTTGGTTATCACACCGAGAAGATGGCTTTGTCGGCGGCAATATGTTTGTCTACTACAGTCTGGCGCAGGTGCGAAACCAAGACTTCAGAGGGCCGGACTTTTTTGTGGTGTTGAGTGTACCAAAAGGTGAACGTAAAAGTTGGGTAGTTTGGGAGGAAGGAAAAGCACCGGATGTGGTGATTGAGTTGCTTAGTGAAAGTACAGCTACTGTAGATAAAAACGAGAAAAAGCTGATTTATCAAAATCAAATGCGCGTACCGGAGTATTTCTGGTATGACCCCTTTAACCCAGATGATTGGGCGGGTTTTTCTATGCAAAACAGAGTTTATCAACCCCTAGTTGCTAATGAACGCAATCAATTGCTGAGTGAATCTTTAGGGTTGGCGTTGCAGCGTTGGCAAGGAAATTACAAAGGAATTGATGCGACTTGGTTACGCTGGGCGACTTTAGAGGGAGAATTACTACCAACGCCTGAAGAACACGAACGCCAACGAGCGGACAGAGCAGAGTCACAGTTATTACAAACGGCACGTAATTTACTGGCGGGTGGGATGACGGTGGAACAGGTGGCGAAAGTTACAGGTTTGGATGTGGGGGCGATCGCATCATTGATCCCCACGTCTGAGTTGTGAGAAAAAGGTTACAGTTGTGGGTCTTTTTGTTCAGCAATTTCAGAGCGATCGCGCTTAGAGGATGTTTGAAAAGTCACGATTGATGTATCAAATGTTTTTTACCCCTCCCTAACCCTAACGCCACATGCGCTCGTCTGTCGGGCATTGCCCGCCCAACGCAGTGGCTCCCCCTTATAAAGGCAGGGCTGTTTCATTCCCTAAAAGTCCATAATTTACAAGCGTATCAATCAAAAAAATCAGGTAGTTCAACAACTTGATTTTCTGATGAACCAGGCGATGCCTTCGGCAACCCCTTCGGTGTACGCACTTAAATTTACTCATTGAAATAGTAATTTTTCGATTGCCTACTCCCTAAAATTTCTAGCTGATACTCTTGACAAAATCGCTATCTGAACGGATGAAACAGCCCTGCTTTATAAGGGGGGATAATGGGGGGTAAAAATGCAATTAAAATCACAGCCAATCACTTTTCAAACAACCTCTTAGACGTTACCAAGTCAAATTGATGATTTATGATCCTCAACTGGAGGAAATTAAGCAATGGATAAAATAGAACGCTATAGACAATTGGTAAAGCAAATTTTAACTGAACATGCCCAAATGGGAACTATCAGCGATACGGTGAAGGCAGAGTTAATATTTGACAGCGAACATGACCATTATCAACTTGCTTATGTAGGGTGGCAAGGAGATAAGCGTGTATTTGGCCCTGTTATGCACTTTGATATTCAAGATGGCAAAATTTGGATTCAATATAATGGTACCGAAGACTTAGTTGCTGAAAGATTGCTTGAGATGGGCGTACCCAGTTCAGATATTGTCTTGGGTTTTCATTCCGCTTTTAAACGTCAATTTACCCGTTATGCGGTTGTTTAAAGAGCTATAAAGCTAGATTATAAACGATTATCCCCAAGGTATATGCTTCATAAACGCAATTTGGGACGTGTTTTCGTTTGTTTTACAGATAATACTCACCCAAAGAGCGATCGCACCATTGATCCCCACGTCTGAGTCGTGAGAAAAATGGTATTACTGGGCGATCGCGGACTAAATCGCTGCTTTAGCAGTCTATACTAACAGACTTAGACCGTATGGAATTACTGAGACTTCAACATAAATTTCAGATAGTTTGATGCCGTAGTTAAGGAACTTTTTACGATTTGAAGTATGTTTCCTCAAGCTATGCGGTGAGTTTTTCATTAGCTGAAATGGTTACTGATGGTCGCTTCTGGAAGTTAATCGAAAGATGGTTTTAAGCTCGTTATTAAATTCCTAAAGTTCGGTTGTTTAGACCGAAATGAATTTGCATACTATACAGATGAAAGCAACATTGCAAAACATGATTTTACTAGGTTTCTCTTTGTGAGTGCAATGTTATCACTTTAATTTTTTCATATAACCATGAATAATCCAACTTCAATTAAGGAAATCGATTTGAGTCCGATTCCCGGCAAACGCTATTGGAATTGCGATCGCGAATGGCGGGAGGAGTTCGTTTACTTTCTACTTGTAGACCGCTTTCACGATGATTCAGACCGCATCCCAGTTAATACACCTTCTCGCTCTGATGGTAGCGGAACTCAATCTCAACTGAAAAAATTTTGTGGTGGTAAACTCAAAGGAGTTAAAAATCACTTAGATTACATTCAAAATTTAGGCTGCACTGCAATCTGGTTAAGTCCCATTTTTGAAAATAACGATGCTCCGAATCCAGACTCAGACAAATACCACGGATACTCAATTCAAAACTATCTCAATATAGACCCCCGCTTTGGTACTAAAGAGGATCTGATCGAGTTAGTAAATGCAGCCCATGATAAGGGAATACGAGTTTTCCTTGATGTTGTTGTCAATCACTCAGGAGATAACTGGTCTTACCCTGGTGGCTATGACTATTATTATTCCAACGATCAACAATTCGATCTCGGAGATTGGCGGCAGCAAGACCGACCAATTCCCAAAGAACTAAGAAACCCAAATTATTATCATCGTCGGGGTCAAATTGGTAACTGGGATGCTTATCCTGAATACCAGCACGGTGATTTTTTTTCACTCAAAGACTTCAATAACGATGAAGATCAAGCTGGTAGAGAACTGCAAGAAATTCTGATTAAATCTCACTGCTACTGGATACGAGAAGCAGACATCGACGGATTTCGCATGGATGCGGTAAAACACATCGGTGAATTGGCAATATCCCGCTTTTCTTCAGCAGTGCGAGAATATGCCTATAGCTTGGGCAAAAAGTCGTTTTTCTTGTTTGGCGAATTAATCGCTGGAGATAGCACGGTAGACCGTTATATCGGTGCAAATACTGCTACAACGGTAGATGATAAAACCGTTTATTTTGGTCTTTCATCAGTCCTAGATTTTCCCCTTTACTGGACTTTACCAAATGTGATCAAAGGACTGAACGAGCCGATAAATCTCATCAATCGTTATGAATCTCTCAGAAATTCAGCATTGAATCGAGGAGAATTGGGGCGATATCGAGTAACTTTTGTTGATAATCACGATCAGATCGGGGCAAACCCCAAAAGGCGATTTGCCGCCGATACACCTGATAAACAAGTAATTGCTGGGATAGGTTATCTGCTTTGTGCATTAGGAACGGCTTGCATTTACTACGGAACTGAGCAAGGTTTTGCTGGTGAAGGTGATGATGATGCACTCATCCGAGAAGCAATGTTTGATTTAAATAAACCCCAGGTTAATTATCTCAATCAGCAATGTAATATTTACCAAGAAATTGCCAAAATTGCGAATATTTATCGGCACACAGAACCTTTGCGGTTTGGTCGGATGTATTTTCGAGAAATTTCCGGTAATGGTCGTGATTTTGGCTTACCTCAAGGACACCCTTGTACCCTGGCATTTTCTCGAATTCTCGGTTACGAAGAGATTTTGATAGCTTACAATACATCGACTACCGAATATCGGACAGATTTTGTCATGGTTGATAGTAACCTGCAAAAGAAGGAAGGTAAAATGAAATACCTTTACGGTAAAGAAGGTACGGTTCCTATTTTCAGCCATCCCGATCCTAACAATCCATCGTTATTCGTAAAACTCGAACTTGAGCCAATGCAGTTTGTAATTCTGTGTGGTTTGTAGTGTGGATGTTGAAGTGCGATCGCTCTTTCTTTAGATATGGTGGAAGGCGATCGCACTTTTTTATATGTAGGGATGCGATCGCTGCTCTGGAGATACTGCTCAATGAGTGCGATCGCTCTTACTGGAATATTTACGGCTAGTGTCGAAGCTCTTACATTAGTTCTTAAATTCGTCAACTTCGGTTGTGAGAACTGGATGCAAATGTGTCTGCGATCGCACCATTGATACCAACGTTTGAGCTTTAAGAAAAATGGGAAGCGATCTCAATCTGTTGGGATGATGGCGTAGTAGCGAATTTTGGTTTGGTCTAAAAGATCTAAAGTACTAACTTATTAACTCCGTTTTTAAGTTCGTGGATTTCGGTTGCTGCTGTTAGCGATAAAGAAGATATTGAAAATGTCTCTATAAAACTATCTGCTCAATCATAAGTAGGTAGATACATACAAAATCAAGGAATTAGATTATGGCAACTCTTGAAACAACGCAAATAGCAGAGTTCTTAAATCAACGCGTATTTCTTATTAGTAATAGTGATACTAACAAGCAACTTGGGGTAAAACCAGATGGTACTGTGTATACCCATCTTCCTAATGAGCTGGCATGGGATGAGCTGGCATGGGATATTTGGACAGTGCAAGATGCGGGCAATGGTACAGTTTTCCTTGTCAGTGCTCTCGATACACAATTAGGATCTAGACCAGATGGCAGTGTGTATACCAATTCCAATCGTCGGGAGTGGGAGCAATGGAGGATTGAACCCGTAGATGAGGGGCGCTTCTTCTTATTCACATCAGTTACCCACGGGCTTCACCTAGGAGCCAGACCAGATGGTTCCGTTTACACTCACACTAATCGAGCAAGCTGGGAAATTGCAAAACAAGCTTTATCTTCTGAGAACCCGAAACTGTTAGATGTCAATAGTCTTTTGAGCAAAATTAAGAAAGACGGTGTGCCAATTAAAATCCCTTACCCTCTTTTTTCTGTTAAAGGTCATATTCAAGGAATTGCCAGCAAGGGTGATCTAATCTACATTTCTCAAAATGTTACGCCTAGCGTGGATATTTTCAGTATCTCTAAAGCAAGTTACCTTAAAAGCATAAAATTGGATACCGCTCTTCCTCATTATAGCGCTATACAAAGAATTGGCGATTACTTAGCCGTTGCTGTTGAAACAGAGGGAGATGCTGCTCCTCGATCTGAGATTAGGTTTATTGATCTAACGACTAATAAGGTAGTACCAAGATTAACCTTACATAGAGAAACAAGCAAGGCCGGGGCTGTCGGTATAGCTAATTACACAAAAGAAGGAACAGAACGCTTGATGCTTGTAGTTCACGATAATGGCAATCTCGATTTCTATGATGCTGCTACGCTTCTTTTAGATCCTTCCATAAAGTTCCAATGGATTGGAAGTTGTAAATTAGAGCGTGGATACGATTCAGTAGCTTTGATTGTTAATCAGCAGCAAGAGATATTTTTGGCAGGCTTCTGGACTGATAATTTTGGTGTTTTCGGAACAAATGATGACTATATAGACCTTCTTAAGGTCACTCCCGATTTACAAAGTATCAACTGCACAATGGTTCATGAGAAGCTCCATTTTATCACTAACGGTCTACCTGGTCTGCTTCGACCTCATTTTCGGTATGCAGGTGGAATAGAGATTGATTCGGAAAGTCATGTACGTATTCTGGCAAGCAGCCGAGGTGAGGTTCATATCAATGTAAACCTATTTAAGTTTAATGAAGAAGAATAAGTTGGTTAGGTTATTTATCGCTTGCTATCGAATGGTTTGAAAAATAGGAGACTAAAGATGTTACATACTGATGCAACAGCAACAGTAGGATATTACCCCACAGACACAGTGGGTCAGCATACTTATTTATATGTACAGCCCGATCAAGGAGAAGAAATTATTTTTCCATGTTATGGAGGAGCTAGAAAAGACTCTAGCAATCATAACGTCTACCCAGCCCATTTCTGGACTCCAAATATCATTGGATATAAAGATGTTGGCATCAGCGTGCGTATCAACCTTAAAGTGGCAAGAGCAATTGCTACATACCAGCATAAGCCTGACATTAGAAATAGTTACGATAGGCGCTCAGGAGGTTGGCTGAATCTAGGAGATTGCAGTGGCTTAGTATATGGTGTTTCAGGAGTATGTCATCAAATGTGTAATCGAATACTTACGGCAAGTCAGTCTATCCTAAGCATATTAAATGCTCCTGTAAACTGGCCTCCAAGTCTTTCTGTGACATATTGGATTTATGGATTCACAGGTGGCGTTGTTGCAGAGCGTCCCCTTGCTGAGTATGATTTGAAAGCTTTTGTTAGTGAGGAGTTAAGTGAAAATCCACTATTGATAAATCTTAGAGAAGACATAAAAACTAAACATTTACCTGACAATAGACTGCCAGAACTTCAGATGAAACTCACTCGAACTTTAGGTTTTGAAAAAGCATCTAAATACCCTATTGCTGTAACAAGTAAGTTTCTCAACGAGGAAGTACAATTTTATACAAATAAAATGAATCTAGATCACCAATTGCTTGAAGGAACCCTTAGCAAGTATGAGTATGTAGAGCAGTTAAATAAAGCTTTTAGAGACTTTACGGCTAAACTATCAAGTTTTTTGCCCCATGAAGACTACATTTCAATATTTGGCACAAACCCTGAAGTTCCAGTGTATGAACTTGTAAAAGAAGATTTAATGCCTGATGATTATTCTAGAATTGGCAAGGCACTGAAGTTATAAATTAGGGCTTGATGAATCAAGATAGAAAGTAATATAAGCAAGGATTTTGACGCTTTTCTGAGTTTGCTAAGTATAAGTTTTGCAGATCTTTATGATCCTTGCCTGACAAACTAAAAGCTTTTCATTAAGCAGCTTATGAACAAAGGATCTCATGTCACTTTCCGAAAACTTGGGTGATTAGCGTTTTTTCTGCATATTGCATTGAACCCGGCTGAATTACTCTAAATAGCGAAGGTAGTTTGTTGATAAATTCATAGGGGCGATGTACCTGAATCCAAGAAAGCGTTTGTACCTCCAACGTTCCCGGAACTGGATTGGGTAATGCCGTCAATTCATCGTAGACGGCAACAGAAATGACAATTTCACCGTAAAGTTGACAAAGCAAATCAAGTTGAGCGATCGCAGCTAGATTGGTAATGGGTGAGGTATTACAAACAACCGTCACAGATTCCCCAAAGCTTTGAGTTGGGCAATTTCTGCCTCAAATCCTGCCACATCATCAAATACTAAGATTTGCCGTTGTGCTAACTCTCGCTGAAATTCCATCAATGGCATTTCTGCCAACTCTCGTGCTTTACTGATTCCCAGTTTTTTCTGCTGATACAGCAATATTGCTAACTCCCGCTTTAAGTCAGCATCCGACATATTTGCTGCTTGCAAAATTTCATCAGAAACCAGCACACTCATCCTCAGCTCCTAACTAATCATGGAAAGTCAATCTTGCCTGTGTCTGTTCTAATTTTAATTCAGAGGGAAGCTTATCAATTCAAGGGGGAGATGGAACAAAAGAGCGATCGCTTGGTTTTGGAAAAAATGAACCATAGTGCGATCGCCAATTTTGTAGGTTGGGTTGAGGTAACGAAACCCAACATTATTTTTTTCCTTTTCATATGGATTTTTTGAGTTAAACTTCGTTTAACTCAATCTACTTTTCATAGTAAAATTAAGATTCTGGAACATTCAAAATATTGGCTTGTGATAGTAACTTCCGTTCCTCAACTCGCTCGGAACGATTTATCTGTAACAATCTTACTGTCACTCGTCCAATCGCAGTTAACGGGATAATTTCGCCTTTTTCTAAGTTAAAATGGTCACGCCAGCGATCGCGACGAGGATGATACAGCCTCACAATTTCTCCATTCACGGGATCGATTGATGCCAAATCGCTTCCTTTATATTTGTTGCAGATTGTACAAGCCAATGCCAAATTATTTTCGTTCGTTTGTCCACCGTGCTTTTCAGCAATGATATGGTCGATTTCATGGGGTACAAAAACAGAAATTTCTGGCATCAAACAATACTCACAAGCAAAATCAGCGCGATCGCAAACCAAGCGTCTGAGAACAGCACAAACATAAGCCTTGCTCATTCTTTAGGCTTCGTTAAGTTTCAGCAATGCTTTAGCCTTAGCCAGTCGCACTAAATGTTCAAAATATTCATATTGTTGCCATGAACGTTCTTCTTCAGGTGTCAACCCAACTGTTCTATTTTTTTCCAGCAAATTGTTGATATGCTGTTGTAACGTTTCCGACGGCTTCAACGCCAAAATTTCTTCTGGGGTGGGAAGATTTGCCAAGAATTCCAATACATCTGCTAATCCAGAAAATCCAGATTGAGCATCTGCACTCCATTCCCGCAAACCCAGTTCTAAAATTTGTGGTAACTGCTCTTGCAGTGGACTTAACCGCATCGCCAATTCGTCGGAAACTTCGACTTTAATCTGCATGACCGAGCTTTGCAACACTTAAAGAGATTTGCGTTAATCGTAGCACTAAATTTTGTCAACTGGATTTCTCTTCTCGCCGCTTCACTCGACAAGATGGCGAGCGATCGCCGGAATACAAGATCGCTCTTTGTTAAGATATCCTCAAAGGCGATCGCATTTTCTCAAAACAGCAATTGTGCGATCGCTCTTCAACCCTCTTGCACCATCCAGACTAAAAAGCCCAAAATCTGGTCAACTGGCGGTAGTGCATAATCCATTAAATCGATTATCACCGTTGACTCTTCCAATTTCAAAAACCGCCATTGTGTACCATTACTAACAGCACCATAAATTGTGGGAATATTCACCTGATTGGCTTGGTTGAATAATTGAGCTGCAATCATTTGTGCAATACATTGTCCCAACCCTTCATTGAGGTTATCTCGTTTCGCTTTCCCGACAATCACAACAGGCGCTTTCAATCTCCAGTTGTTCTGGAGAACGGCTAATTAAATAATCTACATAGCCACTCAACCCTTTGCCTATATCTACTGTAAAATCCCGACCAGAAAACAGACTCACCTGGTTACTAACAATCCGTCTCACTTCTTGCAGAATCGGGTAAATAATGCCCTCAGACTTTGCTTTTTCTGAACCAACTGCGATCGCCCAAGGTAAATCTTCTAAAATTGCTTGTAAGCGGGAACTAGGTGCGATCGCTTCAATGGGCGGTAAAAACCGTCCTGCTTCAACTGTGGTTAAACCAAACTCTTTCTTGACCTTAGCTAAGGTAAAACTGCTATATGGCATAGTTAAAATCAACGTGCAAGGCAAGCTCAGGACTTTACGCAAAGGTCATGGAAAAACGAACCACAGAGGAGCCAGTGCGTTGGGCGGCTCTGCCGACTTGAAGCAACTGGCGTCGCACAGAGAACACAGAGAAATGAGAGTTTGAGAGGTTTTTTGCGTAAGTCCTAAAGCTGTATCTATCACACTGGCTGTTATATAAACCTGCTCAAATATAAAACCCTCTTTTCCAGCAAAGAGGGTTTTATCTATTTTATCTAAAGTTGATTTATCCCTACACTACTGATGCTGTTGCCTTCAATGCAAAAATCTTCTCAATTACATCTTCTACTACCTTATCCGGCGTTGAAGCACCAGAAGTAACTCCTACGGCAATTTCCCCTTTTGGTAACCAATTTTCTGTAATTACTAATTCTCCATTTAACTGCCGATGTTCAATGGCATTTCCTGATTGAATTCTCCCAACACTATCAATGTGGTAAGAAGGAATTCCCCGTTGCACAGCAATTTGTTGCAATTGAGTAGTATTTGATGAATTAAACCCACCAATTACCACCATTAAATCTATATTTTTTTCCACTAACTCCAACATGGCATCTTGCCGTTCTTGAGTTGCATCACAGATGGTATTGAAGCTTTGGAAATGCTGATTTAACTCAGTAGGGCCATATTTTTGCAGCATAGTACGCTCAAATAGTTTGCCCATTTGCTCAGTTTCACCTTTGAGCATGGTGGTTTGGTTAGCAATACCAACACGTTCTAAGTCTTGATCAGGGTCAAATCCCACCGAACAAGCTTTGGCAAATTTTTTCAGAAACTCTTCACGATTGCCACCATTGAGGATATAGTTAGCCACATATTCTGCTTCTTGTAAATTTAAGACAATCAAATATTTACCAGCAAAAGAACTAGTAGCTACAGTTTCTTCGTGTTTATATTTACCGTGGATTATTGAAGTATAATCGCCTTTTTTGTGCTTTTCAACTGTGTTCCAAACTTTAGACACCCAAGGGCAAGTTGTATCCACAATTTTGCAGCCTTTATCGTTAAGTATCTGCATTTCTTGGACACTAGCACCAAAAGCGGGTAGGATGACCACATCACCAGCTGCCACAACAGAAAAGTCTTTTTGACCTGCTGTAACTGGAATGTATTCCACTGCCATTTCCTGCATCCGCTGATTCACAGAGGGATTGTGAATAATTTCATTGGTAATCCAGATGTGTTCTGTGGGGAAGTGCTTGCGAGTTTCATAAGCCATGGCTACAGCACGTTCTACACCCCAGCAAAAGCCAAAAGCTTGTGCTAGGTGGATGGTGACATCACCTCGTTGCAGAGTGTAATTGCGATCGCGAATTTCCTGAATTAAGTTACTTTGATATTCAGATTGCAGTTGGGTAGCGACTTCTGCTTGATGCCCAAATCCCTTACGGTTGTAATTTTCTGACTGTTGGAGTGTACGCTTAAAGGCTTTTGTATCCATATGCTTTATTTTTTCATGTCTCCTCTTTTTTGATTGTCTCCCGCCAAGACCCAATTTTGGTAGGAAGTTGGGAGTTAAGAGTTAGGAGTTAGGAGTTAGGAGTTAGTTGTCAGTTGTCAGTTGTCAGTTGTGAAGAATTATTTCCCCCATCCCCTCATCCTCCCATGACGCCACATGCTCCACTTGGGCAAAGCCCAAGACCGCAGTGGCTCCCCCATGCCCTATTCCCCATTAGTATAAATCTGCAATGCGGTACGCCAAACTATATAACCGGCAGGACTCAGGTGTAAGCCGTCGGTGGAGAAGTCAGGGCGGAGATTACCTTGTTTGTTGGTAAACAAGGAATACAAGTCAAGATATTTCACGCCTTGTTTGCTAGCCATATTTTGCAGTTGTTGATTCAACTGGCGAATTCGAGTATTGGTAATAGCCAGTAGTCTCTCTCGCCCTTCCCATGTTGCCTCCTCGCCACCGTGGGGCAAAATTGACTGGACAACTATTTGCGCTTTGGGATGAACCCTTCGTAGATAACTCATAATTTGCCGTTGATTATCTAAAATGACTTCATCCTTTACCCCCCGGATTAAGTCATTAATCCCAATCATCACAAAAATTACCTCTGGCTGGGTGCGGTCAAATAAATTTAATCTTTTTAATAATCCGTAGCTAGTTTCGCCAGAAATTGCTTGATTGAGCCAATTTCTATTTTCCGGTAATAATTCAGTGGGAAACCATAGACTTATAGAATCACCCGCCAATATACTTAAACGCTGGGGACGTTGTAGGGCGGCGATGTTGGCTTCTTGCTGAAGAATGTCTAGCCATTGCTGGTAATTGAGTTTATGACGGGGGCCTAACTCTGGTGCAACAGCTTGGGGTTGGCTGGGGCTAGACACCGAAGAAGTGGTACTAAAAAAAGCGGTCGAACGCTGCTGTTGCCAAATCAGCAGAATCACCGCCAACATCAGTATGCCGTTGGTTAACAGCGAGAAAAATGCCCAGGCAGGAAAGGTTTTAACAGAAGTGGACACGACTAGCGAAATTTAAAATGTAAGGGACTGGGTATTGGGTATTGGGGATTGGGGAGCCACTGCGGTCTTGGGCTTTGCCCAAGTGGAGCAAGTGGCGTTATTGGGTATTAAGTATTGGGTTTTGGTAAGAAAAACACTCTTTAATAAACAAATTCTTTCCCAGTCCCCAGTCCCTAATCCCTAGTCCCCAGTCCCCAGCCGCCGCTACCAGTTGACTCAGATTTTAATTCGCCAGCGCTAAAAATCACACTATCTTACGAAATTACTCTGAAATCTTTATGCCATCGCCAAACTCGGAATTATAACCTTCTTCTCCGTGTTCGTTGATATCCAGTCCTTGAAATTCAGCTTCTTCCTTGACTCGCAGACCGACTGTAGCATCGATAATTTTCAAAATTATCCATGTCCCAACGGCTGCAATAACATAAGCAATGACAATTGCTGCTAATTCAACCCCTAGTTCGCCGAAGTTACCACGCAACACGCCATCTTTCCCTGCTGAGTTGACTTCAGCTGTGGCAAATAGTGCTGTCAAAATTGCCCCGACTGTACCACCAACACCATGTACAGGATAGGTATCCAAGGCATCGTCAACTTGTAGCTTGTGCTTGAAACTCACCGCATAAAAGCAAACAAAGGCGGTGATGAAACCGATTAAAATCGCTGATAGAGGTGTGACAAATCCTGCTGCTGGGGTAATACCCACCAACCCAGCAACAGCTCCTGTTGCTGCTCCAACGGCGGTTGGTTTACCGCGTAAAACTGCTTCCAATATTAGCCACATTAAAGCACCGGCAGCAGCAGATGTATTGGTGGCAACAAAGGCTGTTGTGGCTACGTTTGTGGCTAAATTCCCAGACGTTCCACTGGCAACAGATAGGGCACTCCCAGCGTTGAAGCCGAACCAACCAAACCATAACAAGCCAGCACCCAGCAAAATAAAGGGGACGTTGTGGGGAGGGCTGAGGCGGTCAGGATGGGTTCTCCGAGGGCCAAGAACGATCGCAGCTACAAGGGCAGAAACCCCTGAACTAATATGTACAACTGTACCACCTGCAAAGTCTAAGGCACCTAAACCACCGTACAAACCCAAAAATCCACCTTTGGCCCATACCATGTGAGCTAGGGGTGTATAAACAAAGGTTGACCACAACAACACAAATAAGCTATAAGCACGGAAGCTCATCCGCTCGGCGATCGCTCCAGAAATTAAAGCTGGGGTGATAATGGCAAACATGGCTTGATAGATCATGTATGCTTGGTGAGGAATCGTTCCCGCATAGGAAACAACTTCTGCTGGGTTTGACCCTTTGAGATAATCTGTTGTTTCTAACCCCACACCATTCAAACCTAGCCACTGCAAACCGCCGATGAATGGTAAACCTGGTGCAAAGGAAAGGCTATAGCCCCAAAGAATCCAAGTAACCCCCACGATCGCCATCAGCACAAAACTCATCATTAATGTGTTGAGGACGTTGCGCGATCGCACAAATCCACCATAAAAGAATGCCAATCCTGGTGTCATCAACAAAACGAGCGCTGATGCAACCAGCATAAATGCTGTATCCCCTGTATCAGCAGCAGGTGGAGTCGCAGCTGCTGCTTGGGCAAAAGCATTGCCCATCAGCGGCCCTCCTAAAAACAATAGGGTAATCACCCCAATCGCGATCGCTTTGTTCAACACTTGTGTTTGTCCTTTCTCTATGAAATCAGATTGATTTGTATATTTAAATACAGTTTGTTACTTTTTGTTACTCGTTTTTGTCTTGAAAGTTACTCATCTTTATTTTTTTTGAAATGTTAAGAAAAATATAATCCTCATTGCAGTTCTTAATCCATGAAACACTCTGAAAAAATGTAAGTTTTGCATCTTTTTTTTCGATAATTAGGTTTTTTTAAAGCACTACAAAATTCCCAGTTTTTTACCAACTGTTCACCACAAACTAATAAAGTACTATGAATTGGCAAGACTGAGTAATTATCACCAGTCTATGCATATAATCGCAATATTATATAATGATTGTGCGATCTATAATAGGCAAATATCAAAATAATATTTTGTATTTTTACGTGAGGTTATCAACAGGCTTAGAACCTACATTCTGGGGGCAAACATAATAATTAAAACGCTGATTAAAGCTAAACAGCTTCCGATCAAGTCGTAGCGGTCTGGAGTTATGCCATCTATCTTCCAACCCCAAAGCATAGCCATTGCAATAAATACACCGCCATAAGCAGCATAGACTCTGCCAAAATTTGCGCTCTGGAGAGTTGCGATTGCTCCATACAAAGCCAAAGCAATGCCACCCAATATTCCCAACCAAACTGACTTATCTTGCCGCAACCACAACCACATCAAATAGCCACCGCCTAATTCAAATAAACCAGCCCACAGAAAATAAAGTAGTGACTTAATCATGTGACCAATTTGTTAATTAGCTAGAGGAAAATAATACCAATTTGAAAAAAGAATGCAACAGATATTTTGTAGTAGGGGCGTACAGCTGTACGCCCCTACAGTTAATCCATATATATTTGTCGAGTTGAATTTTTGAATAAAAAACCGCTACTTGCATGAAAGATCAAGTTGCAAGAAGCGGTATTTATTAACAATCAAAGCAAACTAAGTAAGTCGGCGGAAATAAACATAACTGTATTAAGAAGGGATTTGGGTAAGGGGAAAAGGGAAAAACCTTTACCCTTTAACCTTTTCCCTTGACCCATACAAAACTTTACATAGTTCGGTTTAATCGCGTCTACTTACTTACTCAATATTTATCCTTTGTGATTCCAGTACCATATCCTTCAGCAAATGTACCAGAACCAGTCTCTTTCACGAATCCGCTGTAGGCTTCCATGCCGTGTTCGCCAATATCCAAACCTTCCAGTTCTTCTTCTCTAGAGACTCTAATACCTAAAGTAGCCTTCAGTACTAACCAAAAGATAGTGCTGAGGAGAACTGTCATACCACCTACTGAGACAACGCCAATCAACTGAGTAAATAACTGTCCGAAGCCACCACCAGCAAATAAACCTTTTGCTGGGCCAAGTCCTTCACCATACCAGGAATAAACACCAGGGCCGACAGACCACAGTCCAACTGCCAGAGTTCCCCAAATACCGCAAACCAGGTGAACTGAGGTGGCTCCCACTGGGTCATCTATGCCGATTTTATCGAAGAAGGTGACAGCGAAAACTACTAGCACACCAGCAATTAAGCCAATAACAAAAGAACTACTAATGGTGACGTAAGCGCAAGATGCTGTGATACCAACCAAGCCAGCCAAAATACCATTGATAATCATTGATAGGTCTGGCTTACCCAGATACAGCCAAGCTGTAGCTGTAGCAGCAATACCACCAACTGCACCTGCCATGTTGGTGGTTAAAGCAATGTGAGTAATGGCGCTGGGGTCGGCAGCCATCACAGAACCAGGGTTGAAACCAAACCAGCCCAACCACAGAATCAAGCAACCTAAAGTGGCGATACTCATGTTGTGACCAGGTAGGGCAACAACTTGTTTATCTTGATATTTACCAATGCGTGGCCCAAGAAATGCAGCCCCCATCAAAGCGGCCCAGCCACCAACTGAGTGAACCACCGTACAACCAGCAAAATCCCAGAAACCGCTTTTTGCTAGCCAACCAGCACCCCAAATCCAGTGTCCGGTAATGGGGTAGGCAATACCTACGAGTAAGAGGCTGAAGATTAAGAAGTCAACAAACTTGATTCGCTCTGCAACTGCACCAGAAACAATTGTGGCTGCTGTTCCAGCAAACACTAGCTGGAATAAAAACTTAGCAGCTAAAGGTACACCAGCCCAATTGAGGGCCTTGAAGACACCTTGATAGGCATCCCCTGTTGCAGGACTGTTATCTGCTCCTGATAGGAAAAACCCACTCAATCCTATGAAGTCATTACCATTGCCAAACATTAACGCAAAACCGATCGCCCAAAAGGCAACGGTGGCCAAAGCAAACACAATCAAGTTCTTAGCCAGAACGTTAACGGCGTTTTTCTGACGACAGAAGCCAGTTTCTAACATACAAAAACCAGCATTCATGAAGAATACCAAAAAGGCAGCGATCGCAACCCACAATGTGTCAAGAGCAACTTTCAGTTCTGCTGTGGTTGGCCCAGCGGCGGGAGTTTGGGCAACTGCCACATAACCCCAGCCCAAAACAATTAGACAAGCCAGTGGTAAGCAGGCTTGCCAACTCCAAGAGAGTTGCTTAATTCCTTGAGCAAATATCTGGAATTTGGAGTTAAATTTTGTATTTTTAGTGTAATTACTTGGTGACAAACGCCTAATTTTTGGTTTCGATTTCTTCTGTTTGTACATGAGTTTCAACATCATCCTCTAAACTATTCTTCATTGCACAAAATAACCAACGAGTTTAAATTTCGTGGTTTTTGATATTTTTCATTTAGACCAGTTGTTTGCAAGGTAGAAAGTTATATATCCTAAATAGGAGTTTAAGTAATTAATGGTACATCTGTAAATATTTTTTTTTTATTCTTCAAAAATTATTATTTAGTTTTCATACCAGTCAAGTCTACTTCACTGAATCTTTAATCATTCAAAAAGATGCTTGATACTAAGTTGCTATATCAATACAATGCCAATAAAAAATACAGTAGCTAGTAGCAAGCAATTTGTACAAGATACTCAACCTAACTAACAATGACTTATTTTAGGTAAAACGCTTAACGCTCTATTCACTTTCAAAAGCACCTACTTCTGGAGTCTTGTTGTGATTTTTTTCTTCTTCGACAAATTGTTCAACGGTGTAAACATCAGGCCAGACTGACGCACCGTGTTCATAAGCATCGATACCAATGCGATCTGCTTCGGGATTGACGCGTAGGCGTCCCGTCGCTTTCAATCCACCATACATCAAAAAGGCGAAAGCAACGGTGAATACTACAATTGATACTACCCCTAGAAGTTGTACCCCCAGTAAGTCAAAGCCGCCACCTAAAAGTAGGCCTGCTTTTTTATTCAGGGTGAGTTCTTTTTGACCCAAGAAGCCGACACAGAGAGTACCCATCATACCATTGATACCATGTACGGCAAATGCTCCTACCGGGTCATCAATGTGGAGTGACTCAATCAAATTCATCCCAAGCACAACCAAAATCCCACCCGTCAAGCCAATTAAAACAGCAGCCCAAGGGGCCACATAAGCGCAAGGAGCTGTAATGGCTACTAATCCAGCCAAGGAACCATTGAGACAATAAACCAAATCCCACTTACCCGTGCGGATGTACTGGTAAATTATTGCCGATAATGCTCCTGATCCTGCGGCAAGTGTAGTATTGATTGTTACTAATCCAATCAATCCTGTATTACCTGTGCCGAGAGTTGAGCCAGGGTTAAACCCATACCAACCAAACCAGAGAATCATTGTTCCCAAAGTCGCTAACCCCAAATTGTGGGCTGGTGCTAGTGTTCCCCAAGCAGGACGACCAGGACGGGGCCCAAGCAAATAAGCACCAACTAGGGCTGTCCAACCACCAACTGTGTGGACAACGGAACCACCAGCGAAGTCGTGATAGCTCAATTTGGCTAACCAGCCGTCGGTATTCCACGCCCAGTGAACAGTAATTGGGTAGCTAATGGCCCCCATAATGGCGCTGTAAATTAAGTCGCCAATAAAGTCTGTTCTGCCAGCCATTGAACCAGTGGTGATTGTACTGGCGGTGGCTGCAAAGGCAAATTGGAAGAAGAACAGCGTATAGGTGTTGATGGGGGCTGTAGAACCAGGTGCCCCCATTGGGTAACTGCCATCACCACCAGGTAGTTGGCTGAGGAAGAAAGTATCTATGCCAAAAAATCCGCCAGCACTTGTACCAAAGGCGATACCGAAGCCGATCGCCCACCATGCCAGAATAGTGACAGCCGCGTCAATAAAGTTTTCTAATAAAGCGTTAACTACACCTCTTTGGCGGATCAAGCCAGCTTCTAACATCGCAAAGCCGGTTTGCATGAAGAATACCAAAAACCCACTTAGCAGTACCCAAGTTGTATCAATTGAAATTTGCAATTTCGTTGTAGTTTCCGATAAAGACTGAAGGGTTGGAGGATCTGCCGCCTGTACAACTGTCGGCGCAAAAACTGCAAACACCATCGAGCCTATCGCTAAGGCTAATAAGCGATGCCACGGTCGAATATGCTTATTCATTACTTGCTTTTTCCTGCCTGAAAAGCGGTGATTTACGTCAGTGATAATTGTCTGACATAAATAAATTAAGGTAGCTCACTCATAACTGATGACCAAATAATTACTAATTCGTAATTCGTAATTCGTAATTCGTAATTAAAAATTCATGAATTACTAATTAATTATTAATTAATTAATTCAGGTACAAGCCCACGCCACTTGCTCCACTTAGGCAAAGCCCTCTTGGCCGCAGTGGCTCCTCAATTCATTGATGAAAAAAAAGAAATTTGATTCATTATTCAGAGCAAGCGGATTCATCCGTGGGGTAATAATTACGAATTACGAATTATAAATTACGAATTGCGCGAAGCGCTTGACTGTCATCTGTCATCGAGCATCGACCTTTACGAGTGATTATGCAAATGTTAGATGTGCTTGTAGCTCTAATTATCAGACTAGTTCCTGTTGTACCTCTAGTAAATCTACGTATAAATGAATAAATTTTATTGATTTTCTATTTACCAATCCGAAAATTCTGTATTATTAGATACTTTTTTCTTGCTAACATCCCATCCCGTGGATGATGACACTTGAAATCAAGCAAGTGTATGCTTTACAGAATAAGTATTTCCCATCTGTGAAAGGCAAAGCCCAGAAGATTATTAAATTTATATACAGAAAGTTAAGAAATTGTGACTTTAGAGTTGTTTTAAATATTGCTCGTAGCCTAGTTCGTCGAGTTTTGCTTGTTTTGCCATTACTGATTCAGCTAGATTTTGGCGATATTGTTGTACTTTGACTAATAAGTCTGGTTGCTGAGTTGCGAGAATTTGCACTGCTAAAAGTCCAGCATTCTTAGCATTGCCGATGGCTACCGTTGCTACTGGGATACCTGCTGGCATCTGTACAATTGAATATAATGAATCAACGCCTTGCAGGTTACGAGTGGCTACAGGAACACCAATCACAGGAAGTGGAGTTAGAGATGCTACCATGCCTGGAAGATGGGCAGCACCACCCGCACCGGCGATAATCACCTTAATACCACGTTGGTGAGCTTGTTGGGCATACTGCACCATGCGTTCTGGAGTACGATGGGCAGAGACGATCGCGACTTCAGTCTCGATGCCAAATTCTTCACAAACTGCGATCGCATCTTTCATTGTGGGCAAATCTGAATCGCTGCCCATGATAATACCGATAAGGGGAGTCATAGAATTTTGGATTTTAGATTTTAGATTAATAACCGATTTATTCTCTCGCCAATGTGATGACTAAAGCAATACACAGTCCCATCGCTACGAATGTAGATATTATCAATGCACGAGTACCTGGTTACAAGGGCTTGCAGATGCTCTTAGTTAACCATGAGGGCATGATTGAGCAAATCTTACCCATGGGTACAGTCTTTAAGCGGGTTCCAGCACCAGATTTACAAGTATGGGATGTTGCTGGCGACTGGATTTCTTTGGGTGGAGTCGATTTGCAGATTAACGGTGCGTTGGGTTTAGCATTTCCCGATTTAACTGCCGCAGATACTCACTTATTAGAGCAAATTTCGCAATTTTTGTGGAATGTCGGAGTTGATGGATTTTTACCGACAGTGGTGACAACTTCAGTGGATAATATTCAGCGATCGCTAGCTGTAATTGCTGATTTTCTCCCCAGTCAAAAAGCAGGTGCCAAAATTCTGGGAGTACATCTAGAAGGGCCGTTTTTGAATTTGCAAAAGCGCGGCGCCCACCCAGCAGAGTATTTGCTACCTTTAACCATCGAAGAAGTGAAGCGAGTTTTGGGCGATTATGCCCATGTTGTGAAAGTTATTACCTTAGCACCAGAATTAGATGCCACTGGTGAAGTAATTGCATATTTGCGTTCCTTGGGCATCACCGTTAGTTTAGGACATTCTCAGGCAACAGCCGCCCAAGCACAACATGCTTTTGAACTCGGTGCCACGATGGTAACTCATGCTTTCAACGCTATGCCACCATTACATCACCGTGAACCAGGTTTATTAGGGGCAGCAATTATCCATCCAGATGTGATGTGTGGTTTTATTGCGGATGGTCAACATGTTTCGCCTATCATGTTGCAAATTTTACTCCGTGCTAGCAAAGGATTGTTCTTGGTTAGCGATGCCCTTGCACCACTAGGGCTACCCGATGGAGTGTATCCTTGGGACAGTCGGCAAATTGAAGTCAAAAATGGTACTGCACGATTGCCAGATGGCACTTTATCGGGCACAACTTTACCTTTATTGGTGGGAGTGCAGAATTTGGTGAAGTGGGGAATTTGTGACGTAGAGAAAGCTATTTTACTTGCTACCGATGCACCCAGACAAGCGATCGCTTTACCGGGAATTACCAAGAGTCAAGCTGCTAATTTATTACGCTGGCATTGGGATGAAAGTACAAAAGAACTAACTTGGCAACGATTGGGCTAACTAACATACACCGCTGTGGTGGAGTCGATGCTGCTTGAGTCCATAGCCGCTATAGGGAGGCTGTTACTTTATTATCAAGCAGGAAAAATTTGCTTAGTATTTATACTGTGATGTACTATAATTTACATTTAGTAACATTCTGTAATCAGTAGTAATGTACCAAGCAATAAATAAATTTTTCAAGATAGCAGCTTCTACAGTTGTCGTCACATTGTCTTTGAGTATGTTTTCTACATCCAAAGCCGCTGCTGTAACTTTTAATTTTTCATACCAATTTAGTAGTGGCAATTTATTATCAGGTAATTTTGAAGGGGATTTAGGATTAGATGGAGATACTATCAGTAATATATCTAATCTCAATGCTCAATTTTCTGCTCTACCTGGAGTGACTTAATAACAACGCTAGACTTTTTAGTTCTAACACATCTCTTCCTGCGATCGCTTCACTATCTGGAAACCAGGTAGATATTTTTGGTACTAACTTCACATTTGGTAATGGTGAAGGCTTTCTACTTTTCAATTCATTAAATGTTGCAAGTGTGGGTAATGCAGGTATTAGTGATATATTCTTATTTATTGGTGGCAGCAGAGAATCCGAAAATTTTAATATAAATAGCTGGAAGGCAACTATAGCTTCTGTTCCTGAACCGTCTGTGATTTTGGGTTTAGCAACGTTAGGAACTGGATTACTTGTATTACGTAAAAAGTCTGCAAAAAATTTCAAACGTACTTTCAATAGTTGAACACTCCTGGCTTTGAAAAAACCAGGATTCCTGGAACTGAGTATTGGGTAAAGTTCACAATTATCAAATTCTTCGCTGATAACTGTGAACTGTTCTCTATCCCCAATCCCTAACCTCCATTGTCCAGTTGCTTTGACGCACAGCCACAAACAGTTTGAGTACAGGCTTCACAGCAGTAGGCCTTGTCATCGTTGATCGCTGCTTCTTCAATAGAAATCACGCATAAGCAAGTACCACTTTTGATAAAACTGTCTACTCACTAACACCGAAGCGCGATCGCTACCTGTCAGGTCAAAGTGCTATAGGAGAAAGAGCTATCTGCAAAGATAAATTTCTCAAAGCCAGTAGTAGACATGGTAATAAAATCACCATTGTTGTTGAAGGTGATGTGGGCAGGGTTAAGGGTATTTCCAGAAATAACACCAGAAATAGTTATTTCAGAGCGATTGAAACTGCTGAGGTTGAGAGTGTCCCAGCCAGATCCGCCATTAACAGTTGCAGCACCAAACCCTTTGAAGCAGTCATTTCCTGCACCCAGTTCAATGCTGATCTGGCCACCGATAGTCACTTTCTGTTGAATGCCATCTATGATACTGGTGGCGATAACTCGGTCATTACCATTGCCAGTCTTGATGGTTCCCTGTCCATAAATGCCATAGGCTGTACCACCAATTGTTGTCGTGGCCTGACCAGTAATGATGTCATAACCGTCACCTGTGCTAATAGTTCCATCGTTGAAGATGCCATAGGCGGTGGCGTTTACTTCTAAGCCGTTTCCATAACCTGTAATCCTGTCCTTACTACTCCCTGTAGCAATGGTGGCGTCTTTAGTGTTCTGGATGCCGATGCCGATCCCAGCTTTGCCGTTGCTGTCGCCGTTGCCGCCGTTGCCGCCGCTGCCGCCAGTACCAGTGCCAGTAATAGTGTCTTCTCCACCTCCTGTATCCAGTTGGCCACTGTTGCTGATACCAGTTCCAGCTCCTCCATCGCCGCCGTTGCCAAGACCGTAATAGTCGTCGCCGCCATTGCCGCCGGTACCGGTACCAGTGATACTGTCTTCTTTGTCTCCAGTATTCAGACTGCCACTGTTGCTGATACCAGTTCCAGCTAGACCGTCGTTCCCATCTACGACGACATAATAGTAGGCGTCATAGCCGTCCCTACCGCGTCTGCCAGCAGCAGTGCCAGTAATAGTATCTTTTCCATCCCCAGTATTTAGACTGCCACTATTGCTGATGTTACCACTGATAGTATCTCCTCCGTCTCCAGTATCCAGTTGACCACTGTTGCTGATGCTACCACTACTGATAGTATCTCCTCCATCTCCAGTATCCAGTTGACCACTGTTGCTGATGCTACCACTGATAGTATCTCCTCCGTCTCCAGTATCCAGTTGACCACTGTTGCTGATGCCGTAAACATCGCTGATAGTATCTTCTCCGTCTCCAGTATTTAGACTGCCACTGTTGATGATGCCACCAGTGCCAGTAATAGTATCTTTTCCATCTCCAGTATCCAGTTGACCACTGTTGCTGATGCCGATCCCAACTCCGTCATAGCGGACACCGGAATTGTAGTCTGGCGCGCCGTAGCCGCCGTAGCCGTTGCCAGTGATAGTGTCTTCTCCATCTCCGGTATCCAGTTGACCACTGTTGTTGATACCAATTCCATTTCCACCATTGCCGCTGAAGAAGCGGCCATCGGCACCATTGCTACCGATACCAGTGCCGATGATAGTGTCTTTCCCATCCCCTGTATTCAGACTGCCACTGTTGTTGATACCAATTCCGTAGCCGCCATTGCCGCCGTATTCGCCGCCGTAGCCGCCATTGCCGCCGATACCAGTACCAGTGATACTGTCTTCTCCGTTTCCAGTATTCAGACTGCCACTGTTGTTGATACCGTTTCCGTAGCCGCCATTGCCGCCGTATACGCCGCCGTTGCCGCCGGTACCGATACCAGTGATACTGTCTTCTCCCTCTTTGGTATCTACTTCGCCACTGTTGTTGATGCCAGTCCCATCTCCGCCTTTGCCACCAATTTCGGTGTTGCTACTGCCGTTGCCGCCAGTACCAGTGCCGGTAATAATGTCTTTTCCTTCTTTGGTATTCACACTTTTACTGTTGCTGATACCGATTCCGTTGCCACCGTTGCCACCGTTGCCTATGTAGTAGTAGGAGTCGTAGTCGTAGCCCTCACCGCCGTCACCGCCGGTACTGTTGCCAGTGATACTGTCTTCTCCCTCTCCGGTATCTACTTCACCACTGTTGTTGATGCCGATCGCATCTGAGCCTTTGCCACCGTAGAAATCAACCTCGTTGTCGATGCCCCTGCTACCACTACTAGTGCCAGTGATAGTATCGTTTCCTGAGAGTGTACGAATGAAACCTTCAGTTAAAATATCAATACCAATTGCCAAAGATGCATTTAACTCTTCTCCAACTAAACTATCGGCATCGGAGGTACCGATGTAATTGGGGGGAACGCTAAGTTTAGCCATGATCAAAATCCTCTAATTTGGGTTGTTACGCTGGTTTCGTCCAATCTGTGATGTTTTGAGGCTGTTATTGCAAATATGATTTGGCTCTTATTTATACTCGTTGTACAACTTATAAACTAAAGCATGCTAAGTATAAGCGAACTACATTAAAAATATACTAGCCTAAATGCATATATACATAAATACATGCATTTAAACATATCTTGACAAAAACCTTGGTTAACGCTTTTATTTTGAGGTTTATTGAGATTGAGGCCGAAGCCAAAGGCATAGGCACTTAACTTTAATTTTGAAAAAAACTTGGATTGAGTGTCTTTGAGTCAGACTGTATGCTGAAAAATTTGTCAAAGCGATCGCAATTTAGCAGACGCTATTAAAAGTTAATGCTAGGAGTGTTTAGTCCTAGCATCTATAAGTCAAAAATAAAAAGGTAAGAGACTTCTAAGAAAATATTCCACTGTTATTGTTCGTTGCTGATTAACACTTAACAGTCAACCGTCAACAACATCAGTTTGATCAAGCACAGCCACAAACAGATTGAGTACAGGCTTCACCGTTTGAATGACCATTAGCACAAGCTTCACAGCAGTAGGCTTTGTCATCCTTGATCACTGCATCTTCAATAGAAATCACGCATAAGCAAGTACCACAGGCGCATTTAACTTGGTTTATAGTTACCGCCATAGCAATACATTCTCCTTTTTTGATAAAACTGTCTACTCACTAACAGGGAAGCGCGATCGCCACCCGTTCACGAAAAAATAAATTCAGCTTTCACTGAATCTTGCAATCATAATAGAACTTTTTGGAAAATTGTAATACTCGCTCAAGCTGTCAATTGGTTATAGTTTTTTGATTTAAAAGTTACATTTCTTATTGCGGCATAATCTATAGTTACGAAAATGTCCAAATGCCAAAGAAGTTGCTCCTAAAACTGTAGCAACACGTTCACCTTCTTCTGTTAAGAATTCGTGACCGAAAATTGCAGTTCCTATCAGAAGCGCCAACCCCAAAATGCCAAACATGATAACTTTTCGGTCTTTATGGTGACTACAACCTTGCGTCAAAGCCAACGCACTTATGGGAAAGACAAACCACAAAAGCAGACGGTGAAAGCTTTCGTTAGCAAGAGAAGTTGTTGCCAATGCAGGAAGCATGACTATGACAACTGGTAGGAACAGACAGTGGATTGCACACATGGTAGAAAGTGCGATCGCACTCCTGTCCATCAACATTTGCATTCTTGGGCTACGCACAAGCAGTACTCCTGATTTTGTTTTAGAAATATATCTTTAAGAGGATGACAAAAACAAATTTAACATTTTATTTATATTTTTCCCTAAAAATATAATAAACAACCTGCTGACCGTTCACAGCCATCAGTCATCAGTCAAAATAATTCGTAATTCGTAATTGTTACTCCACGGCTCTTGCCGTGGACTTGAATCAGGAATCAATTTATTTCTTCCATTAATAAATTAAAGGGGCTTGTATCTTTAATGAATTCTTAATTACGAATTACGAATTACGAATTACGAATTAGTAATTATTTGGTCAACAACTTCGTATCACGAATTAGGCTCTCCCAGCAACACAATTGAACACTTCAATTCTTGAATTACTCGTGTTGTTACTTGACTGACGGCTAACCCACCGGCTGTACGATAACGGACAGAACGCAAAACTGCTAAGTCAAATGCTTCTGCTTCCCGAATAATAACTCTAGCGACATCATCATCCCTAATTGTTTGAATGTTTGTAGTCACTTGCAATTGACTTTTAGCAGCGATATCAGACAATTGAGATGTAAATTTTTCTGTCAAAGTTGGGGGGGTTTTGCGATCTGATACGTGTAACAGTACCACCTCTGCTTGATTGACATCAGCCAAAATTTGAGCGAACCGCACAGCACCTATGGTTTGTCGCGTTAAGTCTCCAACTGGTACAAGAATTCTTTTGATGGTTGTAGGACTACTCAAAAGACGTGTTACCGCTACCTGACAGTGAGAAGACCAGAAAACGCTATCAATTACACTACCAAACAAGCGGGCACGCAAGCCTGTTGTTCGTGACCAACCCATCACCACTAAACTAGCGTTTTGTTCTCGACTAGCGCGGCTAATTCCTAAAGCTGCATCATCATCAATGCGAATTGCAGGTGACACTTCCACGTCAAATTCTTGACTGATTTCTCTAGCCAAATTCAATCTTTGCTTACTTTGATTCAGTGCTATTGATAACTGCGGATCATCCATCTGTATATGTGCTTTAGTAATAGCTAATGGCACAATGCGCCCAGATTCATGACGAGCTAAAAGTGCTGCCATTTCTATCAAATAGCGCTGCGTTTGAGGGTTGTATACTGGCACTATGACAGTGAATGCATCATCGCTTTTCTCAGCCAATTCATCCTCAGAATTTCCCCACCAAGTTGTGAGTTTATCTGTTTCTAAATCTGCTGGAGAAAGTTGTAATGAACTAGCAAATCTTGCTGTGATTACTGGGCCGAGAATGGAAGTTACCAGCATCAAGACAATTACACTGTTTAAGACACCTTCATTAATTAAACGTTCACCAGCAGAATTTACTGTTTGATAGGCAACCAATGTTGCGGCTAGTGTAGCAGCTACCTGTGGCAGTGACAATGACCACATCGTCAGTAATTCTGCTGTGTTGTAACGGTAAAGTAACTTGGCGAAGAATGCCGCTATAAATTTGCTGCCAATCAAAGCGACTACAATTGCCAAGGTTAGCCAAATTGAACTTAGAGTTTTGATAAATGCAGGAATATCAATTAATAATCCCATGTCTACAAAGAAACAAGGGATAAATAAAACACTGCCAATAAACTCGACTTTTTCTTTAACTGGACTGCGGCCTAGTACATCATTGACTGCTAAACCTGCTAAAAATGCACCAACAATTTTTTCAACACCAATCACCTGCGCTCCCACAGATGCTAAAAATAATGCTAGTAAGATAAACAAAAACTGGTTACTTTGTTCATCCCCAGAACGGCGAAAAAATTCTTTTCCAGCCCAGTCAAAGCCAAACAAGACAACAACAGAATAAATTGCTAGTCCACCCAACAAAGTTACTAAACTCAGGGCTGTAAATTCTCCGGCGTGGATACCAACACAAACGGCTAGCACTAGCAAAGCACCTGTGTCCGTAAAAATTGTGGCACCAATAGTGACGGTTACAGCTTCATTCGTGACAACTCCCAGCCGACTCACAATTGGATATGCCAAGAGAGTATGGGAAGCAAGTAAAGAACCAATCAGAACAGAAGCATTCCAACTAAAATTAAATAATAGCCCTGTAATAATACCAAAAATCATTGGTACTATAAATGTCAAAAAACCAAACCCTATTGAGCGATTTTTAGTTTTACGGAACTGTTCTAAATCAATTTCTAAACCTGCCACGAACATCAAATAAATTTTGCCAATATCCGAGAGCAGTTTGATAGTATCAGAATCCGAGTCTAAAAGCTGTAACCCATTTTTCCCTAATACTACACCTGCCACAAGCAAACCCACTAATCCAGGTAGTTTCAGTTTCTCAAATATCGGAGGTATAGTAAAGATTACGGTCAGGAGAATGGTAAATGCAATGATAGGACTGTCTGTTAACGAGTTCAGTGTCATATTGAATAAATAAAACTAAATGGTAAAACTCATAACCTGAAAATTATTTTACTCTTGATATAGTAGATTACCTAATTATTTAGGTATTATTTAATTCTTATGGGTTACTACCAATTAAATCTTTCACAGCATAAATGTTACGATGGTATTGTTAATTCTATCTAAAGAAGTGATTTTTTAAGTCTTTGGTCATAAATAGTCAGGACTTACGCAACTGGCACAAGTATTTTCTGCGATGGCAGTCAATAGTCAAGAGTCAAGGGTCAAAAATCAGGTTTTTTGGACTTTTGACTTTTGACTTTTGACAACCCAAACGAAAAAAACATGACAATGCGCGTAAGTCCTAATAGTAATGGAATTTTGCGTAACTAAAATAATCAATGTCTCAAAAGTAATAAAGTTGGTTGAGGTTTAAAAAATCGTCCAACATCAGAGAAGAGAGTTGGGTTTGAGAAACAATCAAACTTAACTATAGTCAAGGATGAATAAAAAGTAACCACAATAATTTGTAGATTGACAATAATAATTTGTCAATCTATAATTTGCTTCCAGACTAGAAATTTATCTTAAAATAAACTGGCTGTAGCTGTGCGAAGTTAAAATCACCAGCAGCTAACAAACTCACTTGTCTTGGCACGCAAATATCTTCGCATATGTGAGAGACATTAATCTAGAAAAATTTGGAAGAGAGTTCTTAACGGTTGCTATTAGTGATAATTTTAAGCATTGGGAACCCTTAAAAATCGAAGTTTATGAACGCAGCCGACGATAAAACCATTGTTCGCGAGTATTTCAATTCCACAGGGTTTGACCGCTGGAGGCGGATTTATGGCAATGGCGAAGTCAATAAAGTCCAGCTAGACATCCGCAATGGCCACCAGCAAACTGTGGATACAGTCATCGGCTGGCTGAAAGCTGATAAGAATTTACCAGAGCTATCGATCTGCGATGCTGGGTGTGGTGTGGGAAGTCTTAGCATCCCCCTAGCGGCAGATGGTGCGAAGGTCTATGCCAGCGATATTTCTGAAAAAATGGTGTCAGAAGGCAAGGATAGAGCCTTACAAACCTTGGGAAATGCCGAAAACCCTATTTTTGCCGTGCAGGATTTAGAATCCTTAAGCGGTAGTTACCACACCGTGATTTGCTTAGATGTTCTGATCCACTATCCTCAAGAAAAAGCCGATGAGATGATTTCTCATTTGTGTTCTTTGGCACAATCACGGATTATTCTCAGTTTTGCGCCTAAAACCTGTGCTTTGAGTATACTCAAAAAAATTGGCAGTTTCTTTCCTGGAGCGAGTAAGACAACTCGCGCTTATCTGCACCGTGAGGCTGATGTGGTAAAAATCCTGGAAAGTAATGGTTTTGCTGTGCAGCGTCAGGCGTTTACTAAGACGCGCTTCTATTTCTCCCGCCTGCTGGAAGCAACACGTAAGTAAGGTTCAAATCGCAGCAAAATAAATCTTATGCTTTTGCTGCGATCGCAAACAGCCTCTGAGGCTTAGAGAACACCAAAAATAAATTACTCAATATTCCGTAGGGTGCGTTAAACAAAGTAACGCACCATCTTACTATCATCTGTCACGGTGTGTTACAGCTACAGTTGTGAAAAAATCTTTTTATAGTACTAGTAACATTGTAAAAGATAGTTTTTTAACCTATATTTAGATTTTAGCGCCATACATTAAGGTTTTTCAATGGAACGTGAATATTTTTATTCAATTATGAATGGTCAGGGGCAGTTAGATTACGAAATTTATCTAAATACTCAAGATTTACTTTCCTGCCAAAAAGACTTTCACCAATTGTGTAATCAAGATGAACTTCAGTTTCAAATAGTTCATCAGTCAGAAGAACTGTGGATGAAGCTGATTGCTTACACTCTTCTGAATATTGATGACTATATAAAAATGGAAAATACCAATCGAGTAATTACACTTTTTAATAGAGTACATAGTATCCAGAGAATTATGCTTCAACAAATGGCAATTTTGGAAACTATGTCACCAAAAGAATACCAAGAAATACGTTTAGTTTTAGGAAATGGTAGTGGACAAGAATCTCCTGGTTTTCGTACTCTGCTAAAAATGTATCAGCCTTTGTGGAATTCTTATAAAATACATTATTTAGACAAATATGATTTAAATATAGACAATATTTATAATACTGACTATTCTCATTGTGATGCCTATGTTGTTGCAGAAGCTTTGGCAGAATATGATGAGCTATTTCAAAAATTCCGATACTATCATATGCAGCTGATTCAAAGAACTATAGGAATGGGGTCTCAATCGCTTAAGGGACGTTCTGTAGACTTACTAGAAGATGGGATGCGTATGAAACTTTTTCCAGAACTTTGGGAAGTTAGAAATAAAATGACTGATGTCTGGGGATTACAATACGGTAGAGTCAGGGAATCTATAGGTTTTACATCTGATTTCTGATTTTTATATTGCTAACAACGCAAAGCTTTCTGCGTCAGCAACCTGAAAGAGACTATTGTGAATCAATACAAACAGCAATTTTTTATTCCTGAAGGCATCTATTTACTAAACCATTCTGTGGGTTGTCTACCGCAAAAAACAGCTTCTCAAAAAGAGCATTTTTTTGAATTATGGAAGTCACAAGGTAGTGAAGCTTGGGAAGAATGGCTGAGCTTAATCGATGGATTTTGTCAGTCTCTTTCTACTTTACTTAACGGCTACCCTGATGAATTTTGTCCTCAAAGTAATGTATCTTCAGCCGTCTGTAAAATACTGCATTCGCTCCCACCTCAGAAAAATAGATTTAAGCTTCTGCTTTCAGAAATGGATTTCCCATCCATAGGATTTGCTTTTTCGCTGATGCAAAGATTGGGTTATCAAATTGAATTCCTGCCCGCAAATAATGGTATTTTTTCTTTAGAAACGTGGAAACAGTATCTCACAAAAGATACGCAACTTGCATTCATTACTCATGCAGTCTATGGTAACAGTTTCTTAAATCCAGTTACAGAAATCATTCAATATGCTCAAGAGCAAGGCATTATCACAGTAGTTGATATTGCACAATCCGCTGGTGTAGTACCAATTAATCTTCGTGCATGGAATGCAGATTTTGTAGTAGGCTCGTCTATCAAGTGGTTGTGTGGAGGCCCTGGCGCAGGATTTCTTTGGGCTAATTCAGAAACTGCTTTGAATTTTGCTCCAATTGATGTGGGTTGGTTCTCTCATGAAAATCCATTTGAATTTGACATTTACAATTTTCGATATACTAACAATGCTCGACGCTTTTGGGGGGGTACTCCCTCTATTTTGCCTTTCGTTTGCGCTCAGTTAAGTATGGATTTAATTAATAGTATTGGTGTAGATAAAATTAGATTTCATAATCAAAGATTAACGGAAGTCTTGATTCAGGAATCTCAAGCGAAAAAATTAAATATTATTACACCTTTAGAACCATGGCAGCGTGGAGGAACTGTTGTGATTAACTTTAATAATAATCAGAAAGTTTATGAACGTTTCCAGCAAGAAAAGATATCAATAGATGTGAGGCCAGGCTTCGGTTTGCGTTTTTCTCCTCATATATATAATGACGAGGAAGAAATAGAGAAAGTAATTGCTCTCATGCAACCGGGAGATTAGTGATTGTTAATATATAAATGTATATTTGAGTATAGCGATCGCACAATGTTTATCTATAAGTTTCCAATTTACTAGAAAGACAAAATGATGAAACCATCACAAAAGAAAATTGCACTGATTACTGGGGCTAGTCGTGGTATTGGTCGTGCGATCGCATTACGATTTGCTAAAGACGGTATTGATGTGATTGTCAACTATAGTAGTAACAAAAATGCAGCTGATGAAGTAGTGCAGGAAATTACAGATAATGGCGGTGTTGCCTTCGCTGTTCAGGCAGATTTAGGTTCCCTCGCAGGTGTAGAGAAACTTTTTCAAACTGTAGACACTAAGTTACAAGAAACAAACAATAGTATAAAATTCGACATTTTAGTTAACAATGCTGGAATCGCACCTACTGCTACTACTGAAGAAACATCAGAGGAACTATTCGACCAAATTTTTGACCTGAACGTCAAAAGTTTATTCTTCATCACCCAGCAAGCCATCCCTCGTCTCAACGATGGCGGACGCATTATCAACCTAGGTACAGGTTTAAGCCGTGTAGCTAATATTTCTTACCCTGTCTATTCTGCCAGTAAAGGAGCTGTGGATGTTTTGACTCGCATATGGGCAGCCGAGTTAGGGTCGCGGGGTATAACAGTCAACAATATAGCCCCTGGTGCAATCGATACTGATATCAATGCTCACTGGTTGCGTAGCGATGAAGGTCGTAAAATGATAACGGAACAAGCTGCTTTGGGTCGAATTGGTTATGCAGAAGACGTTGCTGATGTTGCTGCCTTCCTAATATCCGATGATAGTCGTTGGATTACAGGACAGCGCATTGAAGCTAGTGGTGGATGGATGCTTTGAATTGCAGCATGAATAGATTAATACTGGTTTTTCAGCAACGCCATAATTCAACTATTGCTGTATTTTGATGATTACTGCTAGCTTGGCAAAAGTAAGGTTAAAATTGCAAGCAATGTGTAAATCTGAAGTGAAACTATGAAGACTGCTGAAAAATTAGCTGCGGGTTGGCTATTAACACTCGGATTCATGTTTTTAACACTATCAGTCTCAGCGGTACTTGAGAAAAATAGTATGCACAAGCCAATTCCCAAAGGTGATGCAGAAGAAGTTCAGGAATTTGTCAATGATGATGCTCGTTATTTCCTGGAAACTACTGCTAGGCAAGGTCTAATTTTTGGCATTCCTACTATAGTGCTGGGTGGATGGTTAAGCTTAGCAATGTACCGTCAAAGTAAGCATGAGCAAAAAGCACTTCAGCAACAAGTAAGCGATCGCTTGCAATCTGTCTTTTATCAAATGTTACAAGAAAACCACGGGCGCGTCACTGTTTTAAGTTTTGCGATGCATTCACAACTACCAGCAGCAGCCGCCAGGCAATATTTAGATGAAAAAGCTAAAGAATTCAATGCTAATTTTCAAGTGAATGAAGAAGGGGGCGTATCATATTATTTTGATATGTAAGGTAACTGCAACAAAGAAATATGATGACTGTCACCTAGAACAATGTTAGGGATTTATGGCTTTACCCTGTTAAATTACACACTTATTTACGGCTAGGTTTCATGACGCAGATTTTTTTAAGTGTAGCTGCTGCTTTAGGCGGTTTGTCGGTTGCTGCTGGTGCTTTCGCTTCCCATGCTTTACGAGAAAAAATTAGTGAGCGATCGCTCGAAATTTTTGAAACCGGCGCTCGTTATCAAATGTACCACGCTCTAGCACTTTTATTGGTAGCACTACTAATTAGTCGCACTCAATCGCCTCAACCCACCCTTATAGCTAGTGGGTGGCTATTTATCATTGGTATTGCTCTTTTCTCAGGGAGTTTGTATGCTCTGAGTTTAAGTGGTATTAAATCCTTGGGTGCCATTGCACCATTAGGTGGCGCAGCCTTTCTTGCAGGTTGGGGTGCTTTAGCTTTTAGCGCCTGGAGTTTAAAATTTTAAACTGTTAGGAATTATATCATGTCCGTCTAATTAGTGATGAGAAAATCTCTCTGCGCGACGGACACTTTGCTCAAGTCGGGAAACCCGCCCACGCAAGTGTCCTCCTCTGCGGCTCTGCGTGATATTTAATCATAATTATTTAAGCGGACATGATATTAGAAGTTAAAATTCTTACACTCAAATTCATTTTGAAGCGGTTATGGTAGCTGGTGTAAGATATAAGTTCCGCTATGATTGGCGAAGTTTTAACAACAAGCACTTATGGATAACGATTTGCTGGCTTTTTTCGCAGGTGTGGGGTTACTCATCCTCTATCTAATCTTCTCAGCATGGACTGAGATGGGTACTAAGCTACCTTGGAAGAAATAACTTCATGGATATTGCGAGTTAAAATCTCTTAACTTCTAATTCTTAAGTTGACGAGCAAATTATGTAAACTTTCCTTTGCTACAAGTGCTTCAGAATGAGAACCGCTAATAGTGGCAAATAAAAGCGGGTAAGGTTGTTCAACTATTATATTGATATCAGCTGGAATATCCACAATAAAATCTCATGTCCAGAAGACAAAAAATTTGGCAATAAGTCTAATAAATACTTTCAGCCTTGCAATATATTTTCTTGGGCGGTTCGCTAAAGTATTTAAATAATGCTGGACATAGCCATCCATTTAGATTTTTTGCACTCCAGCAATACCAATGACCGTTATACTCTTCTTTTAACCAAATCAACTCAGCTTGGTAACCAGGAAAAGGATTGGCAGAAAACAAAAGTTTAAAACCTTCATCAACATTAACAAAGTCTTGAACTAGAATGTCGATCATTTCAGGTATGCCGCTAACGAATGGTTCTTGCACTAGTCCCATTCGCTCATCATCAAATACCCAGGTTTGATTATGTTTATATGGGAAAATCACCATTATGGAGTTAGTCATTGATAATTACTCCTTTATCTTCTTGAATTTCGCCGTCGTATTTCAGAAATACGCAAAAATAATATAAATTAATATAAATTTATCTGAAATCTCGTGAAGAGGGCACAAAGACTATTTGAGGGAACTCTAGCGAAGGTAAGCATAGCGACAATTTCAGCAATTAGGAGTAGATACTTTGATATTCAAAAGTTTACATTTTTCTACCTATTGGGGTTTAAAAAACGACTAAACATCCATTAGGCTGGGTTAATGTGTATATTTTCGAGAGAGTGCCAAATGAGCAATCCAGAGAAAAACCAGATTAAAATCGAGCCGGCAACCCTGGTTTTAATTGTGTCTGTTCTGATACTCCTACCGCTGCTAATAACTGGTTTTTTGTTTCAATGAGCATTAACAAAGTTTAGAATTCACTGGTTTAAGATGTTCCATATTTAACTTGCATATGTAATGGTCAACGACCCTCATAGTGGGACTTAGGCAAAAAACACCCAGAAAAATAACTCAAACGTATATACAGAGAGACTTTGACATCGTTCAGTCTAGTTTCTTGATATATCTGGGTTTGAGGCGTTAAAGGGCATTTGATGTATTATCCTTGCCCTGCATGGGTTTGAGGTTGATTTATGAGTCGTGATGCGTAAAACCCCCGAATTCTATTCGGGGGATATAAGCGAATGTGCCAAATTTATTTGGCTGTCTTATATCAACTGATTGCCATTGTAAATAACTCATTCCAAATAAAAGGCACAATTAAATATTATCCCGCAGCCAATTTCTAAAAGCTTGAATTGCTTGGCTGCTACCAACAACTTGACTTTGCTGGACATATTGATTTACTAGCTCAATTATCGGAATATCTGGAAAAGTAGGACTAAAATTTGACTCTACATATTTTCCACCTTGCAAGATGTTAATTTGTAAGCCTTGTTTTTCATATCGCCAAAATTCTGGTACTCCCAAAATTTGGTAATTATCCAATTGCGTGCGAGAAGTTAAATCAATTTCTATGGCTAAGTCTGGGGGTGGGTCTACACTTAAATTTATACGATTTTTACCAATAACTGCCGCTTGATTTTGAATGTAAAAACAAGTATCCGGTTCTACTCCCTGACTCATTTTTTCGTTTTTTAGAGTGGTTGAACCTAAAGCATCATAATTAATATTTTGTGCATTCAATAAAATTTTGACTATATCACCAATAATTTCTTTGGCTTTTTCATGTTCAGGTAAGGGAACTATAATTTCTAAAAAACCATGACTATAGGAAATTCTGGCAGCACGATGTTCTCCCAATTCCGCCAAAATATTTTCAAATTGCTGCCAGCTAACGTCCTCAAGTAACAGTTGCTGTCCCGGTTGAATCCTCAATTGTCTTAACTCTAATAGCATAAAGATTCATCCAACTCTTTTATAGCGGTTCTCAAACTAGTGAGGTACAATTTTGACCTCTCTCCAAACCTCTCTCCTTTTAGGAGAGAGGCTTTGAATTGTTCCCCCTTCCCGCTTCGGGAAGGGGGTTAGGGGGTTAGGTCTATTTGCATATCTGTACCTCACCGGATTGAAAATGGCTATACTACAATTGTTACGCGGTCATCTCGCCGCATTAATTTACTTTTGAAGACGTAGGGACGCACAGCTAACTGTCCGCCCCTAATTTAATAGGTGTTGTAGCTTACGACTTCGCTAAAACCTGCCGCAGTGCTGCTAAAAGTTGGTCAACACTTTCTTTGCGGCTATTGAAGCCCATTAGTCCGATGCGCCAAACTTGACCAGCGAGTTCGCCAAGACCACCACCAATTTCAATACCGTGTTCATTGAGTAATTGCCGTGCAATTGCTTTGCCATCTACTCCAGTGGGAATGCGGACAGTGGTCAGAGTTGGCAGTCGGTAATCTTTTTCGACGTGCATACTCAGTCCTAAATCTTCCAGTCCTTCCCAGAGATACTCTACATTCTTTTGATGACGCTGCCAGCAGTTTGCTAGTCCCTCTTCTGCAACCAAACGCAGGGCTTCCCGTAATGCATAGTACAGGTTTATGGGAGCTGTGTGATGATAGATGCGATCGCTACCCCAATACTTGCCTAGCAATGACATATCCAAATACCAGTTAGCAACCTTTGTCCGGCGTTGTTGCAATTTCTCAGCAGCACGCGCACTCATTGTAAAGGGAGAAGCCCCAGGCGGGCAACCTAAACCTTTTTGGCTACAACTGTAAGCGAGGTCAACTCCCCAAGCATCCAAAAATATGGGGACACCACCCAAACTAGTTACTGTATCTACTAACAGTAGTGTGCCAAACTCACGGCACAATTCACCGACTCCTTCCAAAGGTTGACGCGCACCTGTGGAGGTTTCAGCGTGAACCAAAGCTAGAATAGCTGGACGATGAGTTTCTATGGCAGTTCTGAGTTCATCTAACGTGAAAACTTGTCCCCAAGGTTTTGTAATGGTTCGCACATCAGCACCATATCGCCCAGCCATATCCACAAGGCGATTACCGAAGTAACCAGCTACACCAATCAAAACTACATCACCTGGTTCTGTGACATTAGCAATGGTTGCCTCCATTGCGGCTGTTCCCGTACCGCTGACAGCAATAGTCAGGGGGTTTTCTGTCTGCCATACGTAGCGTAAAAGAGACTGAATCTCATCCATCAGTCCTAGAAAAGCTGGGTCAAGATGCCCAACCGGTGAAGTATTCATCGCTTGCAGTACTGCGGGATGGGCATTTGAAGGCCCCGGCCCCAACAGCAGACGGGATGGAATTTCTAAAGATTTGAGTTGTAAACGCTGACTGTCGTTAATCGAGATTGTTGAAGTCATAAGTTTGTCTTTAGTTAGACGATAAAAAAGATGTGAGCCTCCCACGGGCGCAATAAACGCTCCCGCAAAATATGAAAGAAACACTTTCAAACCCCTACTCCCCACTCCCTACTCCCTACTCCCTGCCTTTCTTAGGAGGTATCAAGGGGTAAGGGTATAATATCGTGTTCGGTTGAAGACTGATCGGCAAGGGGACTGGGGACTGGGGACTGGGGACTGGGAAATTGTGACAAAATTTAAAGGGGTTTAGAGCAAGTTTCATCATTTTTCCCCTTAAACCCAATACTCAGTCCCTAATCACCAGTCCCTTTACAATAAAAAATCATGGTTTTTGCAGGTAAACGACCAAATAATTTAGGTGTTCGCAATGGCAAATTAGCACCTTGCCCTAATTCCCCTAATTGTGTTTCTAGCCAGAGTTCAGATGCAGCCCACAAAATTGCACCATTGACTTTTACATCCACTCCAGAAAATGCGATCGCTGCTCTTAAAAGTGTGATTGAATCCTTACCAAGAACCACAATTATTACAGAAAGTAAAGATTATTTATATGCAGAATTTAAGAGTGCCTTGCTGGGATTTGTGGATGATGTCGAGTTCTATCTAGACCGTAATGCAAATGTCATACAGGTTCGCTCCGCCTCGCGCTTAGGCCTAAGCGATTTGGGCGTTAATCGTCAAAGGATAGAGACAATCAGAGCCAAGCTCAAATAACTATACTTGTTATTTGTCAGTTGTTATTTGTCAGTTGTTATTCTCCCTCATCCCCCCATCATCCCTGCTCCCCATCTCCCCTGCTCCCCACCTCCCCACCCCCTCAGCTTGACTTTTCAGATAAAATATGATACAAAGGCTATTCATATGAATTAAGTAACAGTAAGTGTGAATATTTCTTCCTCTAGAAAAAAACCGCGTGTCGCATGGCAGGCGGTTTTCTCAGTAATCGTATTTATGTTCATGTACCTGCCTATACTGGTACTTGGCTTTTATAGCTTCAATCAGTCACCCTATAGTGCAACTTGGCAAGGATTCACTCTTGATTGGTATCGCAAATTGTTCAGCGATGAGCGGATATTATCAGCTTTAAAAAACAGTTTGATAGTTGCCTTTTGTGCAGTGGGTATTTCCGCAGTGCTGGGAACCTTAATGGCGGTAGGTTTAGCGCGTTATCAATTTGTGGGTAAGAAGTTGTATCGCGGTATTTCTTATCTACCGTTGATTATTCCTGATATTGCGATCGCAGTAGCTACTCTAGTTTTTTTAGCAGCGTTTGCCATTCCTTTGAGTTTATGGACAATTGTTGCGGCTCATATAGTGTTTTGTCTAGCTTACGTCGGACTTGTAGTTTCTTCACGACTAACTAATTTAGATCCCCACCTAGAAGAAGCAGCACTAGATTTAGGAGCTACACCAGTGCAGGCTTTTATTAAAGTATTATTGCCGCAGTTAATGCCTGGTATTATAGCTGGCTGTCTCTTAGCCTTTGTTCTGAGCTTAGACGACTTTCTCATCGCCAGTTTTACCGCAGGTAGCGGTTATAACACTTTGCCAATGGAAATTTTTAGTCGCATCAGAACAGGAGTCAAGCCTGATATTAATGCTCTGAGTGTCTTATTAATTTCTGTATCTGCAATTGTCGCTTCTATAGGAGAATTAATTCGCGTTTTTGGAGAGAAAAAGTGAATGCATCAAAAGCAAAGGTTTTTGGAGAAAAAACCATATTATTACAACACTAGTTGGTACTGCTTCCTTGAGGGAAGATATTTCCATAACAAGAATGAATTGTTGTTATCGGTTTGGTAGGGGTTGCAAAAGGGTAAAGCTATATGCATCGTTGTTAGCACTGTTTTTATTAACTTGTACTAAAACACCAACACCTTTAACTGGTTTGCGATCGTGTTCATCATTTTGACCTTGATTATTAAATTCTACGTTTCCTGTAGCACCTGGAGTTGAGAATGTTGCATCGTTTAACCTTCTGTATACATCTTGGCGGCTGGGATTATTAATTCCCTGATTTTTCAGGTCATTCAAAGCTTTAATAAATGCTTGGGCTGCGTCATAGGAAGTTATTGTTCTCCAAGTGATATTTCTTATCCATCCAATTTCTGTGGCTTTTTGTTTGAAGTTATCGTTAGCAAGATCCGGATGAGAGAACACAGCAACCACCATACCTTTAGCAGCATCTTTGAGGTTTAATGTCTCTTGGTCATACAGCACATCTCCTGCTAAGATTTGAAACTGTTGATTGCCCAATTTGATAATTTTTCGTGCCTGCTCTAGGGTTCTACGACTAGGAGCTAATATCAGCGCTTGTGCGTTTACATTCTTTGCTATTTGTATGCAAATTTCTGGTTTATCTGTTTGTAAATTACAATATTGAATATGGTTATTGGGATTTACTTGCTTAAATATTAACTTGTCTGTAAATTCTTTTCTGAGGGATTTGCTATAAGATTCATCAGGTTCATAAGCAATCAATGCTTTCCGCAGTCCAAGTCTATCCCACATATAATCAGCCAAATCATTAGCAGCAATGGAATCATTAGAGCCTGTACGAAAAACGTATGTATTTAAATTATTTAATTGTGAAGAAAAATCAGGTTTTCTGATAGCGGTACTTGTGGGTGCAATGAAAACAAGTTTTTTTGTATCATCAAGTGCATCTGCACCGTAAATTTTTCCTGCTTTCCAAGTGTTGATACTGCTATAATGACCAATAACTCCTAAAATTTTACTTTGATTAAAATAGCTGTCCCCTGGAATATCATTTTTGGAGATATAAGTAGCTACTTCTTGAACTACGTCTCTTGTATTATTATTATCCTTGGATATTAAAATTTGAAATAAGGGTTGATCTGGGTTTAAAGCTTGGGCAATACCTTGCAGTATTTCTACTGCAATACTACGGGTTGATTGGCCAGGGATAACAACTGCAATTGTTGGAAGATTGCCATTACGAGCTAACTCAGTTTGAGCTACTTTGGAGTTGTAGTGGTAAATCCATGTTTCTGGATCAATATCACATTTATTTTGGCTAAAGGCTGTTTGTTGAGCAGCTAGTTGAAATCGTAATTTAGCTATGTTGAAATTATTCTCAGCTTCTTGAAAATCTTTTCTTGCAAAAGCTTCTATTCCTCGTTTTCTAGATTCATAAGCTTCTTTGCATTCTTGATTTTCGTCAATTGCTGCTGTGTTAGGAAGAAGTAAAGCTTCTTCGCCTCTGCTAAAGTATTCGGCAAAAGGTGGTAGTGGCGTTGCTGGAGTTGGTGTTAGCGTTGCTGGAGTTGTTTGCCCTGTTGTTACTGGTGATTTAGACTTAAATTGTGAACTGATAGTCACAGCGATCGCTACTGTTAACAAAGCCAAAGAAACTAAACCTATCCGCCAACGCCACCGTCTAGGAATTTTTTTGAGCCTATGGAGGAAGTTATCAAGCACAGTAGGATACTGTGTTTCACTAGCAAGAGCATCAAGAACTTCTTTAGCAGACTGTGGTCGCTCTTCTTGTCTGTATTTGAGCATCGAGTCTAAAACATTTGCAAAACGCTTGTTGCTCACATTTGTATGTTGTCTCCAATTTGAATTCAACAGCAGTTCTCTAGGATTTCTGCCTCCTGTCAACAAACACACACAGGTAGCGGCTAAAGAGTATAAATCTGATGCAGCGGATACTTTTTTACCTGCGAATTGCTCAGGTGGTGCAAAATCTGGTGTTCCTAATATAGTCGATTCATTGACAGGTAATCCTTCAATTACTACCTGTTTCACTGTGCCAAAATCTATTAAATATAGTTTGCCATCTCTAGTACGGCGCATAATATTGGAGGGTTTAATATCCCTGTGTATAACTATGCGAGTACCATCATAATTATGGATATAATCTAATATTTTCAGAATTTCCTGTAAAATGTTGAAAACTTCATCCTCTGAAAATTGTCTTCCCTGCCTTAATTCCTGAGCTAAATTATGACCTTCGATGTAATCCTGTACTAAGTAAAAAATCCTTTGCAAAGAGCCTGTTTCTTCCTTCACTTCCACCACAAAAAAATCCCATGCACTAGGAATTTGTTGATGGCGTAATTCTGCTAAAATACTTGCTTCATCCTGAAAAAATTTTTCTATGCGTTGAAGTTCTGACGGACTCAATACTCGTCCGGGAGGATTTCTAGGGTGCAACTGTTTGATTACACGCAGTGGTTTGTGGGGAAAGTTAATATCTTCTGCGAGAAAAGTTCTACCAAATCCACCTCGTTCTTCATCTGGAATTAATAACCTTAGCGGTACAAAATGCCCCTGCAAAATTAAAGGCATTCCGCAACAAGAGCAGCGGATTTCTGTTCTAGAACTAGAAGTGAGAGATTCCTCTGGTATAGAATTGTGAGGGTTATTACAATTTGGACGAGTGCAGTAAACTTCTATAGAGGAACCGTTATTAACCATTGATTCACCTTCAATGTTACTTTAACTATGCACTGTTAATGAAAACTTGAAAACCAGATGATAGTTTTTATATAAATCTTTTTCTTGGTCACATCCAAATGTTCAAAAGCCTAATACTAATTTGTAATTATTCCACACTTCTAAAAGCTTGCTCAAGCCAGATTATAGTAATTTACTCTGTGCAGTGAAACAATATATCTTGCTAGAATTTTGTATAAGTTTTTCCTTTCTATGTATGTAAAATGACTTTTATAAGAGTATTATATACGTAATAATTCTGAAATATAGCTAAGATTTTTGCAATATCCTCAAAGTAACGTTTTTTTGCTTTATGACAATGAACGCCCTGAAAATCCTGACTTGTTCAAGAAGCCAGGGTTTTCACACAAGAACTAAAATGAGTTTTTGTTTAGGAACTGACAAATAAAAGAATATCCCAAATTTTCTTGTGGGATGGGTGTCCCCACCCGTCCTTTGTCTGAAGGGCGGGCTTTCCTGTCCACCCCACAATTGAGGATAATTGATTTATTGTAAATCCCTTATATTTTGAAGGTAGTCCTAACAACTCCTAAGAAAATGTCACCATTGCTATCGTCGTGGTTTGGCGCTGTCAGCCAAACCAAGCCAGGAGTAATGCTGATTCTGTCGTTGATTTGATAGCGATAAAATCCTTCAATATGAAATCCTGTATCTGGGTCACGACGAACTAAGTTTGATAGACCTTCTGAAGTACCAGTCAATTTAGGTTGCATCCCCACAATAATTCCTCCCAAATTGCCCTTTTTGCCCAAATCGGGAAAAGCCATGGTGACAGCCCAACTCCAAACATCAGCATCGCCTTTGATTTCTCCAGTCAGCGCCCGCGCATTGATATAAGTTACCCATCCACCAATTTGCAAGTTATCACTAACTTTTAAATTTGTTTCAATTCCATAGGCATTAGCAGAAACTTTTCTACCTCCTAAATTGGATGCTAAACTACCAGTATTATGGGCTAAACCGTCGTTGTTATAACTATTGACGTAAGTCAAAGCAATTTTGGTAGCTGTGTCTTTTTTATTTGGATAAAATATAATCTGCCCCAAGGCACCATAGCCACTTTCAAACAAGCCGTTACCTGGGTCGTTGGTATTTTTTGCCAGATAAACCACCTCTGCTTTAATATTATCGGTTGGTTTAAAAGTCACACCTGCGCCCGTATCTCCACCTAAACGGTAAATGGGGCTATATCGACCAAAGCGAGAAATAGCACTATCTGCATCGCTTGAGAGAGGATTAATCACATCCCAATCATCAAAGTAAGTATTAAACCCTGTAGCAACTAAAACGCTGATTTTATCACCTACAGGAAAACGATATTGCAGTTTACTCAAAAAAGCATCATTAGTTGTATTACTACCAGATGCGAAACTGAGGCGAGTATCATTTCCAGGGCCATTGGGGTTAATTACATTACTCGCTTGAATTCTTGCCCTCAATTCATCTTTTCCCGTAAAACTGGATATTAAATTGAGACGAATCCGATTAAAAAATGTGAGGTTGCTATTATCTCTATCTCCACTACGGCTAGCATCTCCAAAAGCATCTGTGACTGCAAATATGATTTGACCATCGAGTCTGGTGGTTGTAGAAAACTGCTGTTGTTCTAATTGTTCGGTACGTGCTTCTAGAGTATCAATTCTACCTCGTAATGTAGCGAGTTCTGCTGCAAATTCTTCTTGCAGCTTTTGCAAAGTCACTAAATCTTCTTTGATGGCTATATCTGCAATGTCAGTATTAATTTGTTGGTTAATTTTATCCAAGCAGGCGTTTAATCCAGAAGCAAACTCAAAGCGAGTCATGGCGCGATCGCCCTTGAAACTACCATCCGGGTATCCAGCTATACATCCATAACGCTCGATTAAAGCCTGTAACGCTTGAAAGGCCCAGTCTGTTGGTTGTACATCAGCAAGCTGAGAAACTGAGGTAATTGGTGCCAAATCCAATTGCACATATTGATTAACGCTGTTGTCATCATTGGATTTTAAATCTGAGGCCTTCACTTTTGCGATCGCGCTTAGCAGCGCGATCGACATCAAAGCAGCAGGAACTAAGCCTAGAGAAACTCTAAAAAAACTCAACATATTTTTCTCCCCACAAAATTTATTTTTTAAAAACCTTTTTTGCAATCGCCAATATCCTTGATATAGTCAAAAATTAAATTGATATGCTGTATTTTATTAACGCATACTATACACTCTGGCAAAGGTGAAAAGCAACTTGGTTGGTGTTCAATATTGGGCAACTCAACCATTAGATAATTTTGACAAACTGGGAATACAACTGCAAATTAAGCAACACAAAATTTGCTATAAATGCCAAATTCACAATAAAATTTTAATAATTGTTCACTGCCAAATAAAATTATCGTAGTGGCGTGATCGGGCTAAAATAGTGCATTAATAAACCACAGAGACACAAAGACACAGAGATATTAAAAGAAATTTATGCACTAAATTAGTCTTGTCACGCCACTACAGTAATTTTATTTTTATAGCTGTCGCCAGTAGTGTTAGGACATCAACAGATGATAAAACCTAGATACAAAAAGACTTTTCACCCAGTACCCAGTCCCTAGTCCCCAGTCCCTAGCTATACTTTATAAATAACCTCTAGGACACATAGTTCGAGATGATTTATCACGAAAAATATAATCAAAGGGCGGCTATAAGTCTCGTTTAGTCGAGACTTATAGCCGCCAGCGATATAAAATTAGACTGATGAAACATCCTCAGAGGATGCAGCAGTTTTTACCACTAATCGGTCTAAGCTATACGAATTATTTCTTCTAATACACTTATCAAAACAAGGAGATTTTCCAAAAACAATTTTCTCCTAATAACCCAAGTTGCCGTTAGAATTATGATTCAGTCAGCAAACTGGGAGAAGTTAGAACAAAAACATCTCTGACTCCTTGAGCATCTGTCTGCGGTTTGATAGGAGTGGTAAAGTGGAAAAACTCATGGTCATTGACTAATAATAGTTCTCCTGAGTCGAGAATTTTACTAAACACAGGTTTCTCTTTTTTAGCCGTATATAAATGTGTTTCACCACCTTGGATATTTTCTCGATTAACAGAGAATATCCCTATAAAATCAGTCCCATCCTGATGAATACCTTCAGGTGCTGGATTCCCCATATTCTCTGGTGAACAGGTAGTCCTGATTTGATGCACTCCTATTTCTGCTTCTGGATGTAGTTTACAGGAATCAGTAAATGCAAAAACTAGTTTTTTAAAGATATCAAGTTCTATGAGTGCATCATCTAATTCTGCAAACTCTCTTTTAATACCTCCCAATAATGGATTGTATTCTTTGCCTTGAAAGAGGTATCCATGAGGTAGTTTAATCAAGCGATCACCAGAAACTATAAACCGAGATAATCTTCTTGAACGATAGTTGCCTTTGATATAGGGATCAACAGGTAAGTTGTTAAAAAATGTCTTGAAACCTTCTGTATTAATTGAATTTACCTTTCTTAGAGTAAACAGAAAGGCATATTCTAATTCCGTTCCTTCCCATACTTTCTGCATAGGATTAACCTCGTTACTATTTAAATCCTCTCGCCTTTTTCTTTGTGAGAGGCTTATATAACTCAGTCTATGCTACTTTTTATTAAATTGTCGTTAATTTGACTACAGAAATTGACAAATCGTGATAAAGAGATTAGTTAAAGTTTTGTTAAAAGGCTAAGTACTGCTCGTTAATGTCAGGACTTATGCAAAAACTCTGGCAAACCCCTTGTTTTAAAGCTTTTTGTAAACTACTTTCATGAAGGTGATGACGACAAACTTCTCGACTACGGGGGTCTTTGGAAATGCTACCAGAAGGAAAAATAAATTGCCAAATCCAGTCGTACTTGGCTCTGGGATATTTTCTCTCTAATGCGAAAGGTAAATAAACTGAGCCGTAGCCTTTTATATTCAGACAGGAGTTCGTTATAATGCTTGATATATTGGGATTAAGAAAAAGATTATACAAAAGGTTTCCGTATAATAAATAGTTAGGCTGCAAAGTATGGCTATTGTGGAAGACTAAATGATTCAATTTCTACAATGGAGAAACTCTGGAATCAAAGTTGCCTAAAATATGAGGAAACTGATGTATGAAAGGATATGGAAAGTAAATGGATTAGTCATAACGGAGTTCGCCTTTTCTCCGAATCTTTTGGTACTCCAGACGATCCACCAATTTTATTAATCATGGGAGCGATGGCTTCAGCCGTGTGGTGGTCGGAAGACTTCTGCTACCAATTAGCTGCTCTGGGTCGCTATGTAATTCGCTACGATCACCGAGACACAGGACGCTCAACAAGTTACGAGCCAGGTCACATTTACTATTCTGTTGAAGATCTAGCGGATGATGCTTTTTGTGTTCTCGATGGCTATGGAATTCAGAGTGCCCATTTAGTAGGGATATCGTTAGGAGGATTCCTAGCTCAACTCATGACGCTCAAGCGTCCTCAACGGGTCAAAAGTCTGACATTAATCGCCTCGGAACCCTTGGCTGAGACTGATCCGACCATGCCAGGGATCGATTCATCTGTCCTAGAATACCATGCAAAAGCCAGTGAACTGGATTGGGCAAACCGTGAGGCAGTGATTGAATATCAAATTGGGGCGTGGCGATTGATTTCCGGTTCAGCCCATCCGTTTGATGAATCAGCTATCCGCGAATTAGCTGGGGCTGACTTTGATCGTACTCCCAATCTCGCGACGACCTTTAATCATGCCTTGCTTCAAGGTGGAGAAAAATGGTTTAACCGCCTCCACGAAATCGCTGTACCAACTCTGGTTATTCATGGCACAGAAGATTGTGTGTTACCCTATGCCCATAGCTTGGCATTACAAGCAGAGATCCAAGATGCTGTATTACTACCATTGCCAGGAACAGGACACGAACTACATCGCGATGACTGGTCTGTTATTCTTGAAGCGATAGAAAAGCACACTGTATCACAGCAAGAAACAGCCTAACAATTCGCTTGGAGTGGACTATTGAAAGTCCTTGGTACTGAGTTTGAGGTTATTTACAGCCGCTCAAGCGAACCGTTAGACCGCAATCACATAAAGCAGTCTAGACGTGACATTGAATTTTTTTTGCTGGCTAGCTTACTGGAGTTTACACTAGTTGGCAGAGAAAAGGCATATAGAAAAACAGGCAGAAATTGAAAAAAATAAAATTCGGATTATTGCTCCTGGAGGCGGACGTAAACCAGAGATGTCAGCAAAACAAGGAATATGCTTATGTCTAGTTTACCTTAGACAAAAACTAATTTTTGAGATTTTAGGGTTACTGTTTGACATTTCCAAAACTAATGAAGAAGCAAAGGTTTAATAATGACTGATTGGCTTTACCGCTACCCACCTCTGTATCCTGGTATTCTGCTGAGGCGCTACAAGCGCTTTTTTGCTGATGTTCAACTTGCTTCTGGCGAAGTAGTGACAGCACATTGTCCGAATACAGGGCCCATGACTGGAGTCTCAACTGTTGGTAGTGCGGTGCAGCTTTCCAAAAGCGATAGTGCTAAGAGGAAGTTAGCTTACACCTTGGAATTGATTCAGGTACACGATAACGAGCCGACCTGGGTAGGTATTAATACTGTTTTGCCCAATCGCATAGTCAAGCTAGCTTTGGCATCACGTCTTTTCCCAGAATTGGGTGATTATAGTCAAATTAAAGGCGAGGTAGTTTATGGGCTAGATAAAAAAAGTCGAGTGGATTTTTTCTTGACAGGAAGTGATGAGCAACGCCCGATTTATTTAGAAGTAAAAAATACAACTTTGGCGCAGGGAACTTTGGCACTATTTCCTGATACAGAAACTACAAGGGGACAAAAGCATTTGCGGGAACTGATGGCGCTGCTACCCTTAACTCGTGCGGTGATGCTTTACTTTATCAATCGCGGTGATTGTACTGAGTTTGCCCCTGGTGATACTACTGACCCCATATATGGTAGGTTATTGCGGGATGCGATCGCTGTTGGTTTAGAAGTCTTACCTTGCCGTTTTGACGTTTCTCCAGAAGGCATCCGTTATTTGGGTTTAGCAAAGCTGAAAATTTGAATTAGGAATTTTGCCTTGATTATTCTTGTTATGGGTGTGTCTGGTTCCGGAAAAACTACTATCGGACAACTACTGGCGGCTTCATTACACTGGGAATTTCAGGACGCTGATTCATTCCACTCGCCAGAGAATATAGAGAAAATGCGTCACGGTATCCCCTTGAACGATTTAGATAGAATGCCGTGGCTGCTAGCTTTGCAACAGGCGATACAAAATTGGTTGCAAGAAAATAAAAATGTCGTGCTGGCCTGTTCGGCATTGAAAGCTAGCTACCGCGAGTTTTTGTTGGTGGATAGCGATGGCATCAAACTAGTTTACCTCAAAGGCTCTTTTGAGTTGATTCAACAACGGCTGCAACAGCGCCAAAGTCACTTTATGACCGAAAAACTCCTCAATAGCCAATTTGATACCCTTGAAGAGCCAGATAACGCTCTTATAGTTGATGTTTCACAGCCACCAGAGTTGATTGTGGAAGACATTATATTGAAATTCAGTATCAAGACAAGTTGATCTTAAAAGTGTTATGTATATATTTACTTTTAAGAGAAATCATGCCAGAGCAGTTTCCCATCATAGAAGTTCCCCAAAATGCCTATGAACTATCAGAAAACGAACCTATAGGTACGAAGTACAAGTTCTGGTTTTATCACGATACTCTTGGTCGTTGTATATACAAGCAAGCAACAGAAAATACGGGAGAAGATTGGGCTGAGAAGATTGCATCACAATTATGTGAATTGCTCAGATTACCACACGCTAATTATGAACTAGCAACTTTTAATGATCAGCGAGGGACTATTTCACCATCATTTGTACCTGAAGACGGAAGCCTTGTTACTGGTAATGTTATTCTTACTCGAAGCATCCCAAACTATCCAACAGAACAACGCTACGGTGTATCTCAACACAATATCGACAATGTATTCACTGCCATTGGAAATCCCTTGGTCAATTTGCCTATCAACTGGAAAGCACCAGAGGGAATCAGTAATACGATGGATACTTTTGTTGGGTATTTACTTTTGGACGCTTGGATTGGCAACACTGATCGACATCATGAAAACTGGGCATTCATCAGCTTGGGTGCAAAGATTCATCTAGCACAACTTATGATCACGGCTCCTGCCTTGGTAGGAACGAGCCTGACTCTAGACGTAAAAACAGGATGATCACAAAAGACGCTGGCTTTTCTGTCCTAGCGTATGTGGAAAAATGTAATTCTGCCTTGTATGCTAAAGCTAGTGATAAAAAAACACTCAAAACTTTTGATGCATTTCGTGAAGCGCAACAACGCTATCCAGACGCAGCCAGGGTATGGTTGAATAATTTAGCTTGAACTGACAGAAGCCTCTTACTTACCGCTATCGCGGTAAGTGATGAGATGAATGGCGTTTGTGTGTTGACGACAGTTCCCTGACCAATGCCGATAGGCGAGGGAAGGGAACATGGAGGAAACGAACAATTCTTAATCTTCTGGTTGTTGCTGATTTTCAATGTATTTTTTCAAAGTTGAAACGGTAACACCCCCACAACTAGCAATAAAATAAGAACCATTCCAAAAAACATCTTTACTATAAAAAGTTTTTAAATGTTCAAAAAATTCTTGTCTCAATTTTCTAGAGGAAATAGACTTTAAGTTATTGACCAACTTACTAAGTTCTAGGTCAGGATGATATTGGAATAGAAGATGTATGTGATTATCTTCACCGTTGAACTCAACAAGCTTGCAATCCCACTTTACTAATAACTCTTCAAAGATAGTGTGCAAGCGTTCTAACATTGCTGTGTTAAACGCTCTACGCCTGTATTTTGTTGTTAAAACAAGGTGGACTTTCAGGTCACTAACAGACCTCCCTTTGGAAACAAAGTCATTTTTCATTGGATTGTAGACTTCAATAAAAATCAGTGTATACTAAAAACCTAGCACTGATTTACAAAGGTGGTGATAAACAGTTGAGGACAACGTATCAGTACAGATTACGCCCGACAAAACAACAAGCGACAGAAATAGACAGATGGTTGTCTATGTTGTGCGCTCAATATAATTACTTGTTGGCTGATAGATTCAACTGGTATGAGCAAAATTGTTGTCCTATCAACGCTTGTCCTCTTGTTTGTCATTTACCAGAATTCAGAGATAACCCGGATTACTATTCTCAAAAAAAAACTTTACCCGAACTCAAGAAAACCCATCCACATTACAGCGAGATTTACTCGCAAGTTTTACAGGATGTAGTCAGGCGAGTTCAGGTAACTTTTGATAGGTTTTTAAAGGGTGATAGTAACGGTAAACGCAGTGGCAAACCCAGGTTTAAACCTCGTGACCGTTATAGAACTTTTACTTATCCTCAAATGAAGGATGGATGTTTGCAGGGTAATTTAATTAATCTTCCGATGCTTGGCAAGATTAAGGTAATTCTGCATCGTCCTATTCCTGATGGTTTTAAGATTAAAACCGCATCTGTAACTAAAAAAGCCGATGGGTATTACCTAACTCTTAGCCTAGAAGATGCCACAGTTCCAGCAATCAAGCCTGATTTTAACCCTGAATCGATAACAGGTATTGATGTTGGACTAAAAGAGTTTTTGACAACTGCTGAGGGTGAGGTAGCTCCTATCCCCCAACATTACCGCAAATCTCAAAAACGTTTACGAGTCATTCAAAAACGTGTGTCACGGCGCAAAACAGGTAGTAAACGCAGGCTAAAAGCTGTTAAACAATTGGGTAGGCAGCACAAAAAAGTTGCTGACAAGCGCAAAGATTTTCATTTCAAAACCGCTAATAATTTGCTTAAAAAGTATGATGTTATAGCTGTTGAAGATTTGAATGTTAAAGGACTTTCACGCTCTAAGCTAGCAAAGTCTGTACTCGATGCCGGATGGTCAAGCTTTCTGTCAATCCTGACAAACAAAGCCGAAAATGCTGGTTTGTTGGTTATCCCAGTTAAAGCATCTGGCACTAGTCAAGATTGTTCTAGATGTGGGGCAAAAGTTCCTAAAAAACTGCATGAACGTTGGCACGATTGCCCCAATTGCGGGTGTAGTCTTCACCGTGACCACAATGCAGCAATAAATATCAAAAATAGAGCGGTAGGGCATTCCGTTCTTAAAGCCAAGAGCCTCCTAAGCAATAGCCGGATTGTCTTGGAAGCCTACACTTACCACGAAGTGGAAGTGTAGGAGTATGTCACCAAGGGTGTCCAGCAATGATACGTTAGAGCTTTTTGAGCGTATTCCATCTCATCGCATATCGCAAACAGCAATTGAATTTGCACAAAAGATATTGGAATTAAATCAAATCAGGCTATTAAAGCTACGAGACACCCTACCATGAAAATTTTATTTTTAGCTTGGCAAGATCCCAAGAGTCGCTCTTGGTTTCCCATCGGGAAGTTAACATTTGACGGCACAAAATACCTGTTTGTTTATACCCACGGAGCTAGAAAAGCCCAAGATAATTTTGGATTTCAACTCCTGTATTCGTTTCCAGAACTGAACAAGGTATACACATCCGTTGAACTGTTTCCTTTGTTTTCCAATCGAGTAATGCGGCGCTCTCGACCAGATTACAAAAATTATATTGAATGGCTTAATGTTCCCGAAGGTAAAGACGACCCAATTGCCATCTTGGCTCGTAGCGGTGGGCGCATTGTTACCGATCATTTTGAAGTTTTTCCCTGCCCAGAGCTAGATGATAATGGTTTATACCACATTCATTTTTTTGCACATGGACTGCGACACCTTCCAGCTTGTGCAAAAGAACGAATCAATCAATTGCAAACGGGCGAAGTTTTGTATTTAGCTAACGAATTTCAAAATCCCTATGACTCGCGTGCATTGCTTTTATGTACTAGGGATCACTACATCGTTGGTTATTGTCCCAGGTATCTTGTGGATGACGTTTTCAAACTCAAGGATAAAAATCCAGAACTTGTAAAAGTAGAAGTTGAGCGCGTCAACCCAGTACCAACACCACTCCAGCTACGTTTGTTGTGCAATATGACCGCACAATGGCATGAAGACTTTCAACCATTTTCTAGCTGGGAGTATCAGCCGTTGGTGACAGATATCCCAGCTGAGTTAGCGACTTCCTAAAGTTGATGTGTGGCTAGAAAAGCTTCGACTTCAGCAGCAGTAGGTTGAGAAGCGATCGCTCCTGCTTTAATGGTAGTTAGCGCCCCCACAGCACTAGCATAAGTGACAATCTGTTTGGCGATTTCTGCATCCCGCAATTTTTGTATACCATGGTGACTTAGCTGATGGATGAAACCTGCTAAAAAGCTATCCCCTGCACCAGTGGTATCAACGACATCAACCGCAAAGGACGGTAATTTGCCTTCGTTCTCACCCAGGCAATAAGCGCAACCTTTGTCCCCGTCTGTAATTAGTACCCCTTCAACTGAATCTAGGCGGTAAGTAATAGCACCTGGGTCTATGGTATTAAATAGCCATTCTGCCTCTTCTTTAGCAAGTTTGAGAAAATCGACTCGCTTAAATGTGTCTTGAATTTTTTGTCGAGCGATATTTGGATCTTGCCAAAATACAGGCCGCCAGTTAACGTCTAGTACAATTTTTAGGTCGTATTGTTCTGCTAAATCTAGGGCGCGGTAAATTGCCTGTTCAGTTTCAGAATAGGCTAATTCCAAAGTACCCAAAACCAGAAAATCTGCTTCTTGAAATAGCAAATGTGGTAATTGTTTGGCATCTAGACGCGTATCGGCAAATTCAGTGGTATCATGCTGACCAAATCCTGCGAAAGTGCGATCGCCTGATAGATCCCGCGTCACATAAACTTGCCGCGTTGGTGCTGTGGGATGGCGTTGCACTCCTGTTGTGTCTACACCGACTTCCTGTAATAGCTTCACCAGCACATTTCCTGGCTCATCTTCACCAACGGCTCCAATAAATCCTGCGGTCGTTCCCAACTTCACCAAAGCACAGGCAACATTAGCTGGTGCCCCCCCCGGATAGGGAGTCCAAGACTTCACTTCTTCCAGCTTTAGCCCTAATTGATCGGCTAAACAATCGAACAAAATTTCACCCAGGCACAAAACACGCGGATTGCTCATTTCATTTTAGATTTTAGATTTTCGATTTGGGATTAGGAATATCAGTATAAAATCTACAACAATCTTTACTCATCTGTCGCCAGTTTTGAAAATAAGAAAATAGCAATTTTTGCTACTGCCAAAAGGTATATATAATCTTCATATCTACTTTTTTATCTCAGTATTTAAGCAGTTAATCTTAAAATTTAGTAATGAATCATACTAAAATACTTAAATTTGACTATTAAACTGAAATATAGAGTTGAAATAATTAAGAAAATATTGTCAATCGTATTACTGCTAACAGTTGAAACGCCTACCAACAAAAGAATCTTCTAGAATTAAAAAGAGTGATTAAGTACATATACCAAGGGAGGAAAGAATAAGTCATGGCTGGTGGCGAGTCTCAGACCCCTGTTAGTCTGTCAGACAGAGAACTGCAAATTATCGACTTAGTGGCCGCTGGCTTAACTAACCAAGAAATTGCAGCACAACTGGAAATTAGCAAGCGAACAGTTGATAACCATATCAGCAATATTCTCACCAAAACCCAGACGGAAAACCGGGTGGCTCTAGTCCGTTGGGCTTTGCAGTGGGGTAAAGTCTGCTTGAATGATGTCAATTGCTGCCCGCTGCCCAACCAGAACGATTAGACCATTTACTAGTAGAGATCGGATCAATAGCGTTTGGCAGACGCTAGCGATCGCGTCTAGTATGGCGATAAAATTCGTCTGGTATGCAGCCAAAGCAAATTTGACGGTTGACTAATTGTTCTCCTCCTCACGCCTTTATTCCCGTGGAATGGGAATGGGGCATAGGGAATGGGGCATGGGGCATGGGGTATAGGGCATGGAGACTGAGGACTAAGGAAAGAGTTTCCCAATCCCCACTCCCAAAGGGAGTGGGGGCCCCGAGTTCCCCAATCCCCAATCCCCAATCTCCAATCCCCAATCCCCAATCCCCAATCCCCAATCCCCAATCCCTAATCCCCAATCATCAACAAAAATTAGCAACAATCTACTGCCTCAAGCGCTACATTTGTAAGAAATCTATGTTGCTCCATCAGCTTGGGGAGCAGTGTTCTTATGGATACTTCTGCTTCTGTTCAAGGTGGCTTGTCTGTTTTTGACTGGTTTAACTTTGATTTGACGACGCCTCAACCCACGCAAGATGCCGACTTACTCAGGCATCTGTCGTTTATTCCAGGGTTGAAAGAAATTATCATGCTGCGGCAAGTTCACGCCCTAGAACACGCTACTGTATGGGTTCTGAGTGAATCAAAAAGTGTTCATACTTCCATACCACAACCAACCAGCATTCAAGCAGATAACGAACTATTAGGTGGGTTGTCTACGGAACAGGGATTCTACCTATATGGTGAAGTGAATATCAGTGATTTACGACGTGCAGTCACATTAGGTCTACATCGCCTGATCACTGGTGAATGGGATTTAGCTGTACATCCTCGTTGCGGCACAAATTTATCAGTAGCGATGGTATTGACCGCTGGCTTAGCTGTGGGTGTAAATCTATTACTACCATTTCGACCATTTGAGCAACTCATAGGTTTGGGATTAGCAGCTACGACAGCGGCTGAACTCGCACCTGATATAGGCTCCATAGCACAGCGATACCTCACAACTGCTATTCCCTTTAACCTAGCAATTGAAAATATTACCCGTACACGCGACGTTTGGGGGCGCGAGGCACATTTTGTAAAGGTGAACTGGCGAGAGTGAACAAAGCAAGGGAGCAGGGGAGCAGGGGAGCAGGGGAGCAGGGGAGAGAATTCTTACATAATTTCCTCTCATCCCCCTCATCCCCCTCATCCCCCTCATCTCCCCCATCCCCCTCATCTCCCT
>NZ_AP018288.1:2863038-3050925 GCF_002368335.1 Nostoc sp. NIES-4103
CCCCCCATCCCCCCATCCCCTCATCCCCCCATCTCCTCTAATAAAATTGTCTCATGAGAAAACTTTACTTTTTACTACCTGGAACTGATGGTAAATTCGCTTGTGGCGGTCTTTGGGCAGAGTTAAAAACAATGCATCTCGCTCAGCATATCTGTAGTGCTGATGTTGTAACTTATCGTCAACGAGAAACAGGCAAACTGTTTATAGATGATCTGCTCCAAGAAGATAATTTAGATGATGTAATTTTGGTGATTAGCTGGGGATTTGATATTGCTAAATTAGTGACTAAGCTCAAATCCTACAATGTTGTTTATCATGCTCACAGTGCAGGTTACAACTTTCAACTTCCTGCGAGTATCCCAATCATCACTGTTAGTCGCAATACAATGGGTTACTGGGGGCAAAAGTCTCATAATTCACTGATTTATTATTTACCAAATCAAATTAGTAACGAATTTAAAAATCTACATCTGGAACGAGATATTGATGTTTTAGTGCAATCTCGCAAGTCTTCTGAATATTTAATGAAAGAGTTGATTCCAGCATTACAACAGCAATGTCAAGTGTGTGTCGTTGATTCTTATGTAGAAGATTTACCAGGGCTATTTAATCGAGCTAAAATTTACCTCTATGATTCCGCTGAATATTGGGCACAACAGCGTGTAAGTGAAGGATTTGGGCTACAACCTATGGAAGCTCTCGCTTGTGGCTGTCAAGTTTTCTCTAGTATTAATGGTGGACTTTCAGATTACTTAGATCCGGGATTTAATTCATATAAAATTGCTGCATATTCAAAAGAGTATGATGTCCAACGTATCCTGAAGGTACTTAAATCTTCAGTTTTGCCAGCTTTGAGCGAACAGTTTTTTGCAGAGTATCGAACTGAAAATATTATTCAGCGATTTACAGTAATTTTGGATGAATTAAACGATTTTTTTGACCATAAAGCATATCACCAACCTAATATTAAGAGTTTGTCAAGAGGGCGGCTGACAAAATTACTTAGCCAAAGGCTATATAGTAAGTTGAAGAAGAAATATTTTCAGGGTCTGTTGCGGTAAGTTTCCTGACATACTCCCATGAGGAGAAGAAAGTGGGGAAAAAGTGTTTTTTCATTTGATGACGGGTGGCGATCGCTGCCCGTAGGACGCTCATAACTGCTATCTTTCAACAAGTTATGTCTGCAACAAGTCCTGCGGACGCAGGTTTGTTTAGCCGAGTTAGTGCGCCTTTGCGGTTCTTCCGTATGAAGTCCTCAGATCAGGAAAGATCAAACTCTTCGCTGTAGATAACATAAAATTGCACTCGCAAGCCTTATTTTGGGGTTTAATTATGAAATACACACTTGTTGCCTTGTTTGTTGCCATTAGTGCGATCGCCCTAAATCATCCCGCCTACGCCAGTGAAGAGGAAGTTTCTGCTACTATAACTGATGGCGCTCAGGCTGCTGCTTTAGTCACCGAACCAATCACGATTAATAGTCAAGTAGGTAATGCCATCAACCGAACTAACAATTTCAAACAAATTGCTGACTCAATTGGATCAGCACGCCAAGGAGAATGCCAAAAGATTAATCCTCTTGATTTGATTAATAATCCGGGTGCTATCTTCAAACCATGCCAGAAGCAAACAAATAACCAAACTTCTCAAGCTAATGCTGAGCCAATAGAGTATTTCCAGGTTCCTCGACTTGATTCTGGTATTAATGTTACAGTCACCAAATTTTGATTCAGTAAATTGAATTTTAGTTACCAAGAAAAAATGAGTAAGTATCAAATCAACATCGATTTCAGTAATGTAGATTTAGCTTCTCTGGAAACAGATGAGGATTTCAAGAAACAGGCAAAAATATTACTGCCCCAAGCACTTGTAAAACTAGGCGAGACAGTAGGTGAAAAGACTTGGGAGGAATTAAATAACAATCAGAACAAAGCAGGAACTAAACAGAAATTTTCTCAAAGTGAAAAACGCCGCTTTATTCAAGAAACAGGGAAAAATTATCAGCGTCATGCAAGTAACCGAGAAAGGCAAGAACTAGAAGACTACATAGTGGAGCAATTACGTAGTCACAAGCATGGAGCCTAAGCTTAACTAGTAATTTTAGATTTTAGATTTGGGATTTGAGATTTTGGTAATAGCTTTCTGGTTCATACCTGGGAAAATCGTCACTTAAAATTTCCCAGCCTCTACCGAGAGTGGTCGGGATAAATCCAAAATCGGCAATCTAAAATCTAAAAAATTATTTACCTCGCAGTTTTCTATACTCAGTCTGTTGGAAGCCGCTTTCTTTGCCAAGCATTAATAAATTCCAGAATGCACCGCCTAAAACTTAAAATATAGGTAGTTATTTCGCTTCATTTCTTCAAGCTGATGAACAACAAGATTAAGCCAGATTGGGCTGGTGAAACTGTACTCTCCAATTTTGTTAATCTCCTCATCCAGACCAAACCTGTGTATAAATTGATGAAAAACCAGGCTAGGCAAGTATTGATTAAAACAGCTGAGAAAAAAGGTGTTCCTTGGCGCAAAAACTATGAAGTTCTTGCAGCATCAGGAGCAAAGCAACTGTTGACTGAGGTGACTAATCCCGACGTTGTTTATCCAGACTACTACAAAGTACCCTTTCATGCGTACTCCGAAGGCAACCTCTGTTGGGAAGCTGCTTTTGAAACAGAGTCAGCGACCTATGCAATGGCGTTGCGTGTCTGGCCTCAAGAAGACCTGACTTGGGAAGCCGCTCATGCAAGGCTTAGAGGTAGCTTTCATCAAGTTCTAGCAACCCATGGCCCTGAACAGGTGAGAGATATTTTAGACATTGGCTGCTCAGTAGGTGTCTCTACTTTGGCACTGCACCGCTACTACCAGCAAAAGCAAGGACATCCAGTTCGCACTGTTGGTTTAGATTTGTCACCCTATATGCTTGCTGTTGCAAAGACTAGGGATGTCGATCATGAAATATCCCAGTGGCTCCATGCTAGAGCAGAAGACACGGGACTACCAGACAATTCTTTTGACTTGGTGACCCTGCAATTTGTCACTCATGAGCTTCCAGACTATGCCAGCAAAGCAATTTTTGCTGAAGCTAAAAGACTGTTGCGACCAGGTGGTGTCATAGCATTAGTAGACAATAATCCGCGATCGCCTGTTATCCAAAACTTACCCCCTGTTCTCTTCACTTTAATGAAAAGTACGGAACCTTGGAGCGATAACTATTACACATTCGATCTTGAAGCCACATTGCAAGCAGTGGGTTTCACAGAACCGATTACCGTTGCTAGCGACCCCCGTCACCGCACCATTGTTGCTAGGAGTTAGGAGTTAGGAGTTAGGAGTTAGGAGTTAGGAGTTAGGAGTTAGGAGTTAGGAGTTAGGAGTTATGAGTTAGGAGTAAAGAATTATCTCCCCTGCTCCCCCTGCTCCCCTTACCGTTGCTAGCGACCCCCGTCACCGCACCATTGTTGCTAGGAGTTAGGAGTTAGGAGTTAGGAGTTAGGAGTTAGGAGTAAAGAATTATCTCCCCTGCTCCCCCTGCTCCCCTCCTCAAGAACCTTGTTTCCTGAAAGTTAGGAGTTGGAAATGTTGGCTTCTTTCTCCTCTTTTCTTATATCCTTATGTCTCATAAGATTAGTAGCAAAAGTTTCCAAATAAATGTATAAATAGAATCTGATTTGATAAGTTTTATATCTCAATTATCATTTTTTATAAATTGATATTTTTAGACTTATTTCTTCCAGATAGCATCTGTTTTCCTAGAAGAGATGATCAAAATAAAAGAAACTGGCGAGGTCAGTATAATTTACTTAACTTGAGTTTGAATAAAAGTTAGTGTAATACCTATTTAAATAATCTTTGCGACAGATCGATTAACTGTAGGGGCGTACAGCTGTCATTGGTGTCAACAATCGCGTGAAACCCTTGTAAAAACGAGATTTTGAATTTACTAACTTACTATTATGCTTCGCGTCACCCCACCCCGGCTTTGCTGGCGCAAAACCTCCCCTCCCCTTACTAAGGGGAGGGGCTGGGGGTGGGGTGAAACGACTGTGAAATAAGCTTTTTGACTTAAGTTGACACCAATGTACAGCTGTACGCCCCTACAAGATATCTGTTGCATTCTTTTTTCAACGGGATATTTGTATAATATACTGACCAGTAATTACACTATCTGATATTGATTTAATTATATGTTTTACCCTAAAATTTTTCATTAATTTGTTTAAGTGAATACTACATTACTGAAATTATCAGGGTAATAAGGTTTTAATAAAATAAGTCAAAATTCGACCAATAGTTATTGACAAAATACTTAACAATCGTTTGCTACGTTGCATTTGGTATGATTTTTACCAATGAATGATTGTTAAAGTGATTAAAAAAAACTAAAGCAAATTTCTCAAATAATTATCGCTGTTCAGAGAAATTTGAGTTAACCTTGGAACTTAGCAATTGTAGAGAACACATGTTGTTACTGGGTGGCAACATTAGAGATTCACTTTGATCTCTATGTAATCGAACCAGCAAGTAAAATGATTATCATAGAATATGCAAGAAGGAAGCTTTATTTGGGGTCATCTAGAAAAACAGCATCGCGCGGTTGACAAATGGATTGATCGGGTATGGCTAGTAGTGCTGCTGTTGGCAGCAGTTTTACTGTTTAGCATCAATCTGGGGGGGTTACCGCTCTTAGATTGGGATGAAGGTACTGTGGCACACGTTGCGCGAGAAATTTGGAGTGCCCCAGCAGGTTCAATGCGCTGGCTTTATCCAACATTAGGAGGAGAACCTTATCAAAACAGGCCTCCCCTAATGCATTTGCTAATTGCTTGGGCTTATTCTTTGGGTGGCGTGAATGAGTGGACAGTCCGATTACCTGGAGCGATTTTAACATCATTTTCCGTACCTTTGCTGTATTGCATTGGTAGAGAAATATTTCGCCAACGTTGGGCAGCGATTTATAGCGCTTTGATTTACCTGACAATGCTGCCTGTAGTGCGTTATGGCAGGTTAGCCATATTGGATGGCGCAGTGGTAAGTTTTTTGATGGTGATGATGTTGTGCGTGCTGCGATCGCGCCGTGATTTACGTTATTGTCTCGGTATTGGCATTGGTTGTGGGTTGATTTGCCTGACTAAAGGCTTGTTTGGCATATTGCTGGGTGCGATCGCGATCGTATTTTTGTTTTGGGATACACCCAGATTGCTGACTAGTTACTATTTTTGGACAGCAATCTTAATTGGCATTTTACCTGTAGCTTGTTGGTACGGGCTGCAACTGATGCACTATGGTTACACTTTTATCCAAAGTGGACTGGTTAATCCCTCTGTCAACCACATCGTCACATTAGTCGAGAGGGATTCTCAACCACCTTGGTACTACGTCATTGAAATTTTGAAGTGGACATGGCCGTGGTTAGTATTCTTACCACAAAGTGTGCGTTTAGTCTGGGAAAATCGCAATCTTAGCTGGGCAAAACTCGTATTGGTGTGGAGTTGTGTTTATCTGCTAATCATTTCCTTGATAGACGCTAAACTTCCCTGGTATATATTCCCGATTTACCCTAGTTTAGCCTTAGCTCTTGGCGCCCAGTTAGCCGAGACAGAAAACTTACCTATACTGTCATCGTATCCCCGTGCTTGGATAGCTGGTTTTTCCATACTTGCTGTGGTGGCTTCCGCTAGTAGTATTTACTTTAGTTGGGGTACTACACCGAAAACTGACTTACAGTTGATTTTTGCCGCAGTAGCTTTAACTATGACATTGGCAGCTATTTTGGCAGAACGAGGGGATGGGCAATTTTTGAAGATTTTGTTTTGGGGGAGTTATATTTCGCTGCTGCTATTGATCAAATCCAACTACTGGGTTTGGGAATTATGGGAAGCTTATCCAGTCAAACCAGTGGCGGCGATGATAGCACAGGCAAATCCAGCCGTAAAGAAGATTTACACATCTTTTCCTTATCATCGTCCCTCGCTGGATTTTTATAGCGATCGCACCATCATTCCCGCTTCTATTGGTGAACTGCAATATTATTGGCACTACAACGGTCAACCATACTTCTTATTGAATGCATCTGCTTTCAAAGACCTCAAATTGGAATCCATAAAGTTAGTTGGCGAAGCTGGAGGTTGGAAACTGGTCACAAAAGAGATTAATCGGCTTTAGCATAGGCAAAAGTGTGATTAAAGCCTGACACCATTTCACAAAAATCTTGATACATATAAGGTAAATATAAATACTCAAAAAATTTACCTAATTTTGGGCTTTTCACCTTCGTGTCTTAGCGCCTTTGTGAGGCAGTACGGTCTTGGGGTTTCCCCAAGTGGAGTAACTGCCGAACCCGAAGGGTGGTTAAAAAATTGACTTGAAAACCACTAAGACACTAAGACACCAAGCAAAATACATTACACCTTAAAAAGGCTAGTCCTGGTTGAGATAAAACAGCTGACGATTTCTCTTACTGAAACCGTGTCCTATTTACCCTCAATACCATTAAATATATCTATGGTGATTCTTTTCCTGATTCTTTAATTTTCTCGTTTCCAGGAAGTGCTTGCTGGTCATTGCTGACGCTTTGCCCAGTCACAGCAATCATGCTCAAGAGAATAGCACCTCCTATAGCCAAAGCCACCAGAGGACGCTTGAACAGGATAAAATCCCTTACAATCCTAGCTATAGGGCTGCTTTGACGGCGTAGCGCTGAACAAATCAAAATTTGTTTGAGCGTAAACGGATCACGGACATAATGACCGCTGCGACAGACTACCACTCTTTCTTGGCAATACGGACAACTAAACAAGCCAATGTAGCTCTTGATTGGTTTTTGTTTAGCATTTCTTTGGCAAATGGGGCAAGTAACATAATGATTATCAAAGGTGTGTATATTCATCTAACTCGTCCGCCTAGTCCATTTATTCGCTCTATAACAATATTTATATTTAATTTCCTAGCAAGCTTAGTAGGCTTGCCAGTATGAGATGACACCAGCCATTAATCACACATCTAATTATATTTCTACTAAGGATGACTCAATGGTCGCAACACGAGTATAGCTAGATTTAGGTGAGGATGACTCCTATTTAGTGCTTGCCTGTGATACTCTATTAAGCTGACAAATATTATGTTTTCTTTATAGAGAAGAAGTTGGCACTCACTTGCACCTAAAGAGCGATCGCGCTCTCATCTAACTATTAATTCTCTCCCATTTAACTATTTTCCCCACAAAAATTTTGAGCAGCAGCATTTTTTTAACCAAAGCTTTATGAAGGCGGAGGGGAGATGGGGGGATGAGGGAGATGAGGGGGATGAGGGAGATGAGGGGGATGAGGGAGATGAGGGGGATGGGGGAGTTTGATCTCCCAATTCCCAATTCCCAATTCCCTACTCCCAATTCCCTACTCCCTATTCCCTCTTCTCCCTGTCTTCGGTAAATCAAGTAAATCAAACATAGCTTGTCTGGTTGATAAATAATGGCTCACAATGAGAAGTAACAGATAAAAATTTAAATTTTTTCTTACATTTACCCTCCCTCTCAATGACTCTCTTGCCTCCCACTGATCTGAGGAAGGTAACGGAACAACCTGTCTTTCCTACACCTTCTGTCCGTTTAACACAGCTGATTAACCGTTTTCAACTATCCCCAGAAACTGTTGTACTGTTTTTAGCCATGCTAATTGGTGGCGGTACAGGTATGGGTGTGGTGACGTTTCACTATTTGATTGAGCTGATTCACCACCTGATGCTGGAAAATTTAATGGGTGCGATCGGTGTCTGGGGTGCTTGGACTCTGGCTTGCGTTCCTACCCTTGGTGGATTAATCGTGGCATTGATGCGCTGGCGCACTCAAGACTTTGGGCCTGGACTTTCATCTCTAATCGCTGCCTCTCTTGGTAAAGAAATTAAGCAACCATTACGACCAGTGACCAAGATGGTCGCCGCATCTGTTTCCTTGGGAAGTGGTGCTTCTTTGGGGCCAGAGGGGCCAAGTGTAGAAATTGGTGCCAATTTTGGCATGTTATTGTCTCTCATACTACAAGTATCTCAAGAAAGACAGCGGTTACTTTTGGGTGCTGGTGCTGCTGCGGGATTGGCTGCTGGTTTTAATGCTCCCATCGCTGGGGTATTTTTTGCTCTAGAAGTGGTAATGGGGGCTACATCTTTTGCTACTTCTGCTGTAAGTGTGGTGTTATTAGCTGCTGTGGTGGCAGCATTAATCGCTCAAATTGGTTTAGGCACACAACCGGCTTTTGCTTTACCTGTTTACCAAGTGCGTAGTCCCTTAGAATTACCGCTTTATCTGGGCTTAGGTTTGGGAGCCAGTTTAATTTCTCTAACATATACTCAATTAATTCGTTTAGCAAAAGCCTGCTTTGCTGGAAATGTACCGGGATTTGACTTTTTGGGACGGATTCCTAAATACATTCATCCAATTATGGGCGGCGTAATTATCGGCACAGTGGCTTTGTACTTTCCGCAAATTTTAGGCATCGGTTACGAAACTGTGGAAGCAATGCTTCAGGATGTGGAGTTTTCGCTGCTTTTGTTAATTGAACTGCTGGTTGTCAAATTATTGATCACTGCTATTAGTGCTGGTAGTGGATTTGTGGGTGGTTTGTTTGCACCAGCCATGTTTCTGGGCGCTTCTTTTGGTTCGGCTTATGCCAAAATTTTAGCCTTAATAGCACCAACAATTAGCGAACAAATGGCTGCTCCTCCAGCTTACGCGATGGTGGGTATGGCAGCAGTTTTGGCTGCAAGTGTGAGGGCACCGTTAACTGCTATCTTATTGCTGTTTGAATTAACCCGCGACTACCGCATCGTTTTACCTTTGATGGCAGCAGTGGGGTTAAGTGTTTGGCTAATAGAGCGAATTAAACCAAATTTTAACTCTAACTCGAATCTACAGCAGATTGGTCTTTCTGCATTAAAAGACGAACAAGCAGAAATTGTGCAACAAATCTTAGTAGAAGATGCTATGCTTTGTTGCCCAAAAAAATTGCCTGCTAGTTTAAATGTGGTAGACGCGGCCATGGAAATGATCCGCGATCGCTGCCGTAGTGCTTTAGTGGTTAATGAAACAGAACAATTAGTTGGTATCCTTTCTCTGGAAGATATTAATCATACTCTTTCGGCATGGCAAAATCACCCGAATTCCTCTACTGAAATCCAGAGTAATTTAGCCAGTCAAACACTCATAGATATTTGTACAACTGAAATTCTTTATGCTTGGCGGGATGAACCCTTATCTGAAGCTTTAGACCGCATGAGTTTAAGAGGTTTGCATCAGCTACCGGTGGTAGCACGAGACAACCATGAACGCATTTTAGGCTTGCTTGAACGTGAGCAAATTGCATTAACATGCAACTTGGCAGTAACACGTAAGGCACTTCACCCCTATTTACCAGTGCGAGCCACAAAGATATAGTTAATAGTCATTAGTCATCAGTCAGTGGTCAGTGGAAAAGATAAACAACTGACCCTTACCCGAACGGCAGTTACTCATGGGGGAGACCCCCAAGACCGTACTGCCTCACAAATGACAACTGACAACTAACAACTGACGTTGACTACTTGTTATGCTGTAGCTTCTGCGACTTCCAGACCTTCCTTGTCATCTGCATCTACCTGCCTCAGACGAATGTGCTTTTTCCCTAAAGTGATCAGAAACTCATCTCCTGGTTTGAGATTCATCTGTTTTGTATAAGCTGAACCTATCAATAAGTTGCCGTTCGATTGCACACTAATTCTATAGCTGGCACTGCGTCCACCACGCCCATTAGCATTGGGCGCACTGTCCAACTGAATACCTTCGGCATCAATCAGGGCATTTAAGAATTTCATCATATTGACACGCTCTATACCATTTTTGGTAACGGTATAGTAGCCACACTGTTTAGCTTTTTCTTCTTTGCTAAGGTTCTCTAGCTCTTTGACTTTTCTGAGCAGATCTTCACCGACTAGGGGTTCAATTTTTTTCTGTTTAGGCATCAACTTAGGTCGAAAATGAATGGTTGAAGTAGTTGAATCGATTTTATTTTAGCTGACGTTGAGCTAGGAGGAATAGAATCCTTTAGTTTTTATCTCAACCTAGCCAAGTATATTACACTCATAGGCGAAATTGTTGCACGACTTACAATATTTTTAAAACAATCTATTTTCGAGAATCCCGATAACTATATATAGTTGGTGAATTACTGTTAAACTATACTTGTTTAAGTTTTCTAAACTAATGCTAAAACTCAAGGGTGAAGTGTGAAGGATGAAGTGAAGACTGCTGTCGGTTTCATCTTTCATACTTTTTGGGGTTAGCTGGATAAGTAGAGTACAAAATTATAAGCAAAACTGAACCTTAGTCAATAGTCAACTGTCAAAAGTCTATAGTCCAAAAGTCAAGAGTCCAAAGTCAAAAGTTCACAGTTGAAAAGTCAAGAGTCTATTGAACTATTTACCATTGACTCTTGACAGAACAACAAAGATAGTCAGAATGAAACTAACTACCAAAGGACACTATAGTGTAAAAGCGTTGTTAGATTTGAGCTTACAGCCGGGTTATGGCCCTGCATCTGTGAAAGCGATCGCGCTTCGCCAAGATATCCCAGCTCCTTATCTAGAAAAATTGCTCATAGAAATGCGTCGCGCTGGCTTAGTAACATCAATTCGCGGCAGCATTGGCGGATACCAACTGGCAAAACAGCCTGCACAAATCTCCATAGGACAAATTTTAGAAGCAGTCGGTGAAAACATGACTCACCTACACCACCACACCCCTACACCAGCACAAGCTGAAGATTGGGTGACATTCACTCTTTGGCAAAGGCTGAATCAAAAGCTCAAAGAAGCTTTGTATAGTATCACTTTGGCTGATCTCTATTACGATGCTCGTAGCTGGCAAGCGTCCCTTGGAGAAGAAGCTAGTTTTGTTGTTTAGTCAAGAGGAGGCAGTGCCTTCGGTCGCCAGACTTGTGCCGCTAACGCGGAACCCGCAGAGTAGCAACTGCTGTTCAAAAGTCAAGAATCCAAATTCAAAAGTTCACAGTTGAAAAGTTTTTGGCTACTAAATTATTAACCATTGACTCTTGACTTTTGAGCATTGACCATTGACTAATGAATAACAACATCTACATTTTAATCATCGCTGCACTTTTGGATTATTTAATTGGTGATCCTTGGGGTTGGCCTCATCCAGTGCAATTTATGGGGTGGGTAATTTCTACCGTGACAAAATTTTCTCGGCAATTTTGTCATAATTCCCTAACACAACGGCTAGCTGGAATTCTTCTAGGGATTATCTTAATAATTGGTAGCGCCTGCGTTGGCTGGTTAATAATTCAAATTACCAAATGGGTACATCCGCTGTTGGGAATTGCCATAGACAGCATTCTTTTAGCTAGTTGTTTCGCGCTTAGAAGTTTGCGAGCAGCAGCTGAAGCTGTTTTACAACCTCTAAAATTAGGAAATCTCAAGGAGGCTCGTAAAGTTTTAAGTAATTACGTCGGTCGAGATACACAAAACCTCACAGAACCAGAAATTTTGCGAGCTGTTTTAGAAACAGTTACAGAAAATGCTACCGATGGGGTGATGGCTCCACTTTTTTATGCAATTATTGGTAGCTTCGTACTAGGTGTGGGTGCAACTCCTATTGCTTTAGCATATAAAGCTAGTAGTACCCTTGATTCCATGGTGGGTTATCGGGAAGCACCTTACACTTATTTGGGTTGGTTTAGTGCCAGGTTGGAAGATTGTTTGACTTGGATACCTTGTCGCTTAACAGTCTTGACTTTGGGGCTGCTATCTGGTAAGCCTTGGCATGTGTGGCGCATTTGCAGACGAGATGCAGTGCTTGATCCTAGTCCCAACTCTGGTTGGAGTGAATGTGCTTATGCTGCGATTTTGGGTGTGCAGATGGGGGGTATGAATTGGTATCGTGGGGTAGCGAAACAAAAACCCCTGTTAGGAGATGCTATTTATCCCATTAACTCAACCCACATTCAAAGTGCTTTGCAACTGACTCGATATTGTTTTTTGTTGTGGTTAGGGTTAGCGATCGCTATATTCTTAATACTCCCAAACAGGTAATGATAAATATAAAGTTAGAAGTTAGGAGTTAGGAGTTAGGAGTTTTTACTCATCACTCCTAACTCATCACTCCTAACTCATCACTCCTAACTCATTACTCAGGGGTATCGGTCTGTGGCTACTAAAGTAGTTGAAATTCTTTCATCAGAAGACCTCCGTCGTACCGTGAATCGCCTTGCCTCTCAGGTTGTCGAAAGAACACGTGATTTATCCCAACTAGTGTTTCTCGGTATTTATACTAGGGGGGTGTTATTAGCCGAACTATTGGCTCGTCAAATTGAGATACTTGAAGGTGTCACCGTAGCGGTGGGAGCATTGGACATTACATTCTATCGGGATGATCTCGACCAAATTGGGTTACGGACTCCGGCGAAAACAGACATTCCTTTTGACCTCACAGGCAAAACTGTTGTACTAGTGGATGATGTAATTTTCAAAGGACGGACGATCCGCGCTGCTTTAAATGCGGTGACAGAATATGGTAGACCAGAAGTGATTCGTTTAGCTGTGTTGGTAGATAGAGGTCATCGAGAGTTACCAATTCACCCAGATTTCATCGGTAAGCTGTTACCTACCGCTAAAGAAGAGGTTGTCAAAGTTTATTTACAAGACTGGGACGGACGAGATGCGGTGGAGTTAATTGGTGATTAAGTTTGCTCAAGAGGGGATGGGGGGATGAGGGGGATGAGGGGGATGAGGGGGATGAGGGAGATGAGGGGGATGAGGGAGATGAGGGGGATGAGGGAGATGAGGGAGAAATAGCAACTGACAACTAACAACTGACAACTGACTCACCTCATAATGGGACTACCATGATGATGAACCAGATACCATTTGCCACCTAGTAGTTGAAATACATTCGTAGCTATTGATTGTGCTTCTAATCTTCTACCATTAATGACTTGTAAAACATTTTCTCTCAAGACTACATAAGCAATATTGTCGTTCACCTCTGTAGTAATGATCTCAGCGTTAATTTCTATGTAAGCGGTGCTTTTAAATATCTGCTCCCAAGAAATGCGAATATCCTTCCAACCCCACAGTACATTACGTCCGGGATGAATACAACAACTACCAGTTCCTTGTGACCATACAGCACTCATTGCCTCGATATCTTTTTTTTCAAAAGCTCGATAGAAAGCTGTGTTAGCAGCTAAAACTTCGGATGTCATAGTTTTATTATTATCTAATTATTTTACTGATGATTCTTGGCTAATGATTGTTAGTTAACGTGAGTTTGCCATCCTTCGCAGGCGCTTGTGTCAGCAACTCCCTCACTAATTAAAATTAACACTAATTTCTGTTTGTAACTGTATTAATAGTTTGTAATAACTGGTTGGTTGTGTAAGGTTTGGATAAAAAGGCTTTGATACCTACATCATAAGCAGCATTAACTTTATCGTTGGTAGCAAGTCCACTGACGGCAATAATTTTGACATCAGGGTTAATTTTTCGTAATGTTCTAATGGTGGTGATGCCATCCATAGATGGCATCACCATATCTGTCAAAACTAAAGATATTTCATCACGATGTTCTGCGTACAAGGCTATGGCTTCAATACCGTCACGGGCTGTAATTGCTTTGTAATTATGGTTTTCTAATGATGTTTTAGTAATATCTAGAATTGCCGCTTCATCATCTACAACTAAAATTAATTCACCGTTGCCTTGAGGTAATTCTTGTTCTGTTTCTTCTATAGTTTCTGTTGCCTCTTGTGCTGGTAAATAAATTTTAAATTCGCTGCCTCTTCCCTCTTCGCTGTATACGTTGATGAAACCGTTGTGGCTTTTAACAATACCAAGTACTGTGGAAAGACCAAGCCCAGTACCTTTACCAAGTTCTTTGGTAGTAAAAAAAGGCTCAAATATTCTATCTAATATTTCCGGACGAATACCAATTCCAGTATCACTAACATTAATGACTACATAGGGGCCAACTTGAGCGTCAAGATTCATTTTGGCGTAATTTTTATCAATCAAGAAATTTTCGGCTGATATTTTTAATTTTCCGCCATTGGGCATGGCATCTCTAGCATTGACACAGAGATTCATTAATACTTGATGTAATTGGGTAGCATCACCAAATATTGTCCCCAGATTTGAGGAAATTTTGCTAGAAACTTCTATTGATTTGGGAAAGGTTTCTTTGATAATCTGTTGGATTTCTATGATTAAGTGCTTTAATTGTAAAAGAGTCCGCTCTCCTTCAACACCACGAGTAAATGACAGTACTTGCTTAACTAAATTAGCCCCACGTTTAGCATTGGTAATTAACATTGGCAGTAGTCGCCGCGATCGCTCATCAGGTATTTGTGTTTCTAAAAGTTGGGCTGTCATGAGAATGGGGGCAAGAACATTATTGAGGTCGTGGGCAATTCCGCTTGCTAGAGTACCAATACTTTCTAATCGCTGAGCGCGAAGAAATTGCGCTTCTAGTTGTTTTTTTTGCGTAATATCTGTGTTAACTACCAGGATACATTGTGGTTTGTTACCAAACTCTTGGACTAAGGAAGAGCGGCTTTCTACAATGATTTCTTTGCCAGATTTTGTTTTTTGATGTAACTCTCCTTGCCATGAGCCATTTTTCATCAAAATTTGGAGTGATTCTTGCAAGTGTGACAAATTATTTTCCTGCCACAATTCTTGCGTCTTCTTGCCAATTGCTTCCTCTTGTTTACACCCATAAAGACGCTCAGCAGCTTTGTTCCAAAATAAAATTTGGTCGTCGAAATCACGCACAAAAATGGCATCGGTGGCAACATCGAGTAAAGCAGCTTGTTCACGAATTTTTTGTTCTGTTTGTTTGCGTTCAATGGCGTAACGAATAGAACGCTCTAGCAAAGGCGCAGTTAATTGACTTTTTTCTAAATAATCTGCGGCTCCCGCTCTCATAGCCTCCAGGTCAATTTCTCTATCTCCTTGACCAGTTAATAAAATTATGGGGGCAGAACATCCCTGTGCGATCGCCTCACGTAATAGCTCCAATCCGTTGTATATTCCTAAACGGTAGTCTACAAGATATATATCATGGTTGTGCAGTGCCATCGCTACCTTTGCTGCTGCATAATTATCAACCCATGACAATTCGCAGTTAGCTACCTGAAACTCGCCGAACCAGTGACTAGTTAATACATAATCGTCTTCATCATCATCAACTAGAAGAACTCTGATTCGGTTGTAGTTCATTTCTACCTCCTACTGCATTTAGCGGCAGTTCCACAATTTCAAACCAATATTTGCCTATAGCTGTGATCACCTCAATTAATGAGGTGAAGCTTACTGGCTTGATTATGAAGGAATTCGCGCCTAAATCATATGTATGATAAATATCTTCTTCTGCACCTGAAGTTGTCAAGACTACGACGGGAATTTGCCGCAGGTACGGGTCAGTTTTAATATCTCTTAGCACCTCCAAACCGTGTTTTCTAGGCATATTCAAATCTAATAAAATTAAACCCGGACGAGGGGCAATCTTAATGTCAGTATATTGACCGCGATTATACAGATAATCCAGTAATTCTTCGCCATTTTTTACAATATACAGTTCAATTGGCAATTGACTTTCTGCCAATGCTTCGCGAACCAACATACCGTCTTCGTCATCATCATCAGCCATTAAGATGGTGACGGTTGTTTGTCGACCCTTCACTCTGTATTGTCTCCTTGATACTGGTTGTTCACATCAATATAAGTTTTAAACTACAACAAATTACCTAGCATAGTTGTACAATAAACCTTATTTTAGGGTCTTATAGTAATCCCTCTCCAGGAAGAAAATTAGTTATGGGAATTAACTGCCAACCTGACAATAAATTTTGCCCCTTGCTGTGGTTTACTTTGTGCAGTAATACTACCATGATGACGTTCAGCAATTTTTCTACAGATAGCTAAGCCTATGCCTGTACCTTCGTATTCCTGCCGACCATGCAAACGCTGAAAAATATTGAAGATGCGATCAATATACTTTTCCTCAAAACCAATACCATTATCTTCTACAACGATTTCACACATTTCGGAATTGACAGTAACTTGATCAGATTGATTGTTTAAAAATTGACTATAAATTTTGACAATCGGCGGTACTTCTTGGCGGTGGAATTTGAGGGCATTGCCAATGAGATTTTGTAACAATTGCCGCATCTGTACAGGGTCGGCTTTAATGGTTGGTAAATCACCCAGTTCCACACGTCCTTTGCTTTGCTGAATACGCACTTCTAAATCAGACAATACCTCTTGTGCAGTCTGTGCCAAATTTACAGACACAAAAGGCTGCGCCCTAGTGGTGACTCGTGAAAGTGTTAACAAATCTTCAATTAAAGACTGCATCCTCAAAGCTGCATTCTGCATTCGTTCGAGATAATCATGCCCTTGTTCGCTGATGGAGTCGCTACAGCTGGTTTTGAGCCGTTCGCCAAAGGTCTTAATTTTACGTAATGGTTCTTGTAAATCGTGGGAAGCGATAAAGGCAAATTGTTGTAGTTGTTCATTAGAACGGGCGAGTTCTTGCCGTTGACGAGTTTCTTTCTCTAAAATTGCACTCTGAGCTAAAGCAATGCCTATTTGATCTGCCAGTTGTCGCAGGAGTTGAATTTCCCAGTTTGTCCACTTGCGGGGGTATACACACTGATGGGCAATTATCAAGCCCCAAAGTTGATTTTGCAAAAAAATCGGCACAACCAGGATGGCTCTGACATGAAATCTTTGCAATAGTTTAACGTAGCAAGGTGGGATATCAGCTTGTTCTATGTCCGGGATAGAGCTAATTCGCCCTTGTCGGTATTGCTGGATGTAATCTTCCCCAAAGCAAGGGTCGGTAATTTCTTGCCCCGAAACGGCGGCTACACCATCTACCACTGCTTCTTTCACTACTATGAAAGAGCCATCACATTTCAGCCGCCAGATAAATACACGGTCTGCGTGTAGTAGCTTTTGCACCTCTTTGACACTAGTTTGGAGAATTTCATCGATTTGTAAAGACTGGCGAATTTTGAGAGTGATATCAGCGAATAATTGCGATCGCTGGTTTTGGCGTTGTAATTCTGCGTGTGCTTGCTTACCCTTGGTAATATCCATGTCTACACCAGATATTCGCACAGCCACCCCAGAAGCGTCGTGAAACATTACTCCTTTACTGGCTAACCAGCGAATACTACCATCGGCTAAAACGACTCGAAATTCAATATCATAGTCTGTTCCTTCTTGAATTGCCTGCTGAATCAAACAGTTAACTAAATTGCGTTCTTGCAGATGAATGCAGTTGATGAAAGCTTTATAAGTGCCATCGAAAGTGCCCTTTTCGAGGCCGTAAAGCGCTTCTAGGTTATCTGAGTAAGTAATTTTGTTGGTTTGGAGATCCCAATTCCAGATACCCATATGAGCTGCTGACAATGCCATCCTCAATTGTGCTTCTTGCAGTTGCGCTTGCTCAGTTTGCTGTCGCAATTTCTGCATTGTGCGATTAGCTGTCAAAAGTCGGCGTACTCTTTGAGACAATACTGGCCAATGAATTGGTTTGGCAATAAAATCAGATGCACCCACAGCAAAAGCTTGTTCTACAGATGCTTGATCGTAAAGAGCCGTAATCATTAACACGGGTATACTTTCACCATCAGAGAGTGCTTGCAATTTAGCACAACAGCTAAACCCATCCATAACAGGCATGAGAGCATCCAGCAATACTATATCTGGGTGTACGCGAGTATAGGTATTAAGTGCCTCATAACCGTTACTCGCCTCTACGACTTGATATCCTGCTTGTTGCATGAGAAAGCACAGATGCATCCGCGTCAAATCGTCGTCATCTACAACTAGAACCAGCGCAGAATCTTGGTTAGTCATTAGTTAAGAGTCAAGAGTCATTTGTCAAGAGTCATTTGTCATTTGTTCATAGTGTAAATGGTTTTTGAGTGATGGCTGATGACTGATGATTGATGGCTGATAGCTGACCACTAACCACTGACAACTAACAACTGACTATTTATGAAGAATTGTATGCAAAACTCTCAATAGTTGCTGTACTGTGAAAGGCTTGGGTAAAAAGGTTGTGTGCATAGATGCTTTAGCGATCGCATACTGCTCGCTTGTTACTAGTCCGCTGACAGCAATTATGGCAAGTTGCGGGTTGATATTTTGCAATGTGCCAATAATGGTTGCTCCATCTATATCTGGCATCACCATATCGAGAATCACGGCACTAATTTGATCTTGATGTTGGCTGTAAAGTGCGATCGCTTCTGTACCATTATTAGCACTAATGGTTTTGTAATTATAATTTTCTAAAGAGGTAGTGGTAATCTCTCGAATAGCAGCTTCGTCATCAATTACTAAAATCCATTCTCCGTTCCCGGCTGGTATTTCTATATTTTCTAATGACTGGATTACTTCTGTATTCTGGGCTGGTAGATATACTTTAAATGTTGTGCCTTTACCTACCCTACTTGATACGGTGATCAAACCACCATGGGCTTTGACAATTCCTAGGGCTGTTGATAGACCCAACCCTGTACCATTACTCAATTGTTTGGTGGTGAAAAATGGTTCAAAAATTCTATCTAATAATTCACTCTCGATGCCTAATCCTGTATCACTGATAGTGAGAACAATGTAACTACCCACTTTGGCATCAAGGTGCATCATGGCATAGTTTTGATCAATGAAAATATTCTCGGCAGTGATTGTGAGTTTTCCACCTTCTGGCATAGCATCACGAGCATTCAGACACAAATTCATCAGTACCTGATACAGTTGGGTACTATCAGCACGCACAGGTAACAAGCCTGGCTGAATTTTTGTAGCGATCGCAATTGATTTGGGAAATGTTTGTTGGACAGTTTGCTGCATTTCTAAAATCAAATGCTTGACCTGAATCACGCTACCAAAAGGTGCAGTGCCTTGTCCAGTGACACCGCTTTCAACTCCCCGCACAAAGGTTAGCACTTGTTTAACTAAGTTAGCACCACGTTTAGCATTGCTTTCTACTATTGATAGTATTTGCTGAGTGTTGCCATCGCCACATTTATTTTTGAGTAGTTGCACTGACATAATAATTGGTGACAAGACATTATTTAAATCATGAGCAATGCCACTCGCAAGAGTACCAATACTTTCAAGCCTTTGCGCCCGTAAAAATTGCTTTTGGAGTTGTTTTTTCTGAGTAATATCTGTGTCTACAACTAAAATTGATTTAGTTGGGGAATGTTCATCATGTATTAATGTCCAGCGACTTGCGACTGTGATTTCTTGACCAGATTTATTAATTTTTTGTAATTCTCCTTGCCAAAAACCATCTTTTAAAAGAGTGTTGTAGATTTCTTGATGTTGCGGCAAAGATTCGCTGTATAACAACTGATCAACATTTTGATTGATAGCTTCAGTTTTATTCCAACCGTAAAGATTTTCGGCGCTTTTATTCCAATATAAAATCTTGTGAGACAAATCTTGTACAAAAATGGCATCTGTGGTGATATCCAGCAATGCGGCTTGTTCTTTGATTTGTTGTTGTGCTTGTCTGCGTTGAGTGATATCTTCAACTATGTAGGCAAATTGCGATCGCTGACCAAAGCTAGGAGCGATCGCTGTTACTGTTGCAAAAAGCCAGATTTTACCTTGGGAAGTATCGTAAGAATATTCAAACTTTACGGGTGATTGGCTGCTTTCTGCTTGACGGAAGTAATGAATCCACTCAGTCACATGCTGGTGTGTCGCACCCATTTCTCGTGCGAGACGATTTTGCATTGCTTGTGGGGTAAGTCCAAAAAATTTAGCCGTGGCGAGGTTATCAGTAATATGCAAGATGTCATTATCGACTAGTTCCACAATTCCCATCATCATCGGCGCATTGTTAAAGAAACTGTGGAGGATAGACTCGCTTTGTTTTAATGCTTTTTGTGTCTGTTGATACTCAGCTTTGATACTTGCCAGTTCCCCTAAATTCCTGCGGATTTCTAGTTGTTTGAGTACCAAACGAGCAAGTGCTTGCAGTGCTTCCACCTGTTTTTCACTGATTTGGCGTGGTACGGTGTCTGCTACACACAAAGTCCCGATGGCTTCCCCTCCTGGTACGATCAAAGGTACGCCAGCATAAAATCTTACATACGGTTCTGCGGTTACTACTACTTCTGTGACAAACTGCTCATCAGCCAAGGTATCCGGAATAATCAAAGTCTGTTTTTGCTGGATGCAAAAACGACACAAACCGATGCCTATGGGCATTTCTTGGATATCCAACCCCACTTTAGCTTTGAACCACTGACGGTTAGCATCAATTAAATTAATTATGGCTATTGGTGTGTCACACATCTGCGCGGCTAAGGACGCCAGATCGTCAAATGCTTGTTCTGGTGCAGTGTCAAGAATATTATACCGATAGAGAGCCTCAAGCCTTGCTGCTTCATGGTTACACACTGAAGATTGCATTAAGTTTTTCCTAAAATTACTGAATTACAACTTGCCCTCGTGTCGCTTACAGTTTTCTCAATCCATTAAGCAGGGAAGGTATAAGAGTCGTAGCACTTCTGCGCTATCTGCTATGAGTCTGGTTGCAAGTGCCATACACATCTACTAGTTGGTAGTTTAAGTGGTAAATGCTTCCTGATTAACTCAGCTTTTTCTGCCCTTGTTGAGCAAGTTATGCTCGAAATTATCTAAAGTATTAGCAGCTAAGTTTGAATATTCTCATTATAGTAATATGTCTTGGGGAGGATGACAGGAAAATTAGCTTTTTAAATGAATTTATTACTAGTACACATAAATTATGTCATTATTAATACTTTAATCTCAGTAAATAAATTGCTTTCACTAGATGAATAGCTGAGCATAGTTGATTATAAATTTTAACAACTTTGTATAAAATTAAAGGTAATGATGGCTGATGACTGTGAACAGGAAGCTAGTAGTCCAAAGTAGAGACGATTCGCCGAATCGTCTCTACAATTACGAATTAGCAATTACGAATTACAATGACAACTACACTTACCTCTGCGATTAAACCAAAAGCCGAAGATAGTTTTGCCATTACCTTTGCGCCATTATTTATTGAAGAAATTTATGCTAAAGCCGACGATCCGGCGAATGGGGCGGTGGTGGTGATGAGTGGAATGGTTCGCAATAATACTGATGGGCAACCTGTGGTTTCTCTAGAATATCAAGCCTATGAACCAATGGCATTGCGAGTGTTTTATCAAATTGCCGCTGATATTCGCTCTTTTTGGCCTGATGTGAAACGGGTAGTGATTCATCACCGTATTGGGCATTTACAAGTTGGAGAAATCAGCGTTTTAGTGGCTATTGGTTGTCCGCATCGCCGCGAGGCCTTTGAAGCTTGTCAGTATGCTATTGATACCCTCAAACATAATGCCCCTATTTGGAAAAAAGAACATTGGGCTGATGGTTCTAGCAGCTGGGTGAGTATTGGTGCTTGTGAACAATCAACAGAAAGTTGTTAAATTGACACGCTCAAACATAATGCCCCTATTTAGAAAAAAGAACATTGGGCTAATGGTTCTAGTTGGCGGATAACTGTTATAAACCAGCAAAATCTTACGGAAGATGACCAAGAGGTGATTATGAACTTATCCCAAGCTTATTTAGAATGGCGAGAAGCTACCTTACAAGAAGGAGTCCAAGAAGGACAGCGCCAAGTGGTAGAAAACTTGTTGCGTGTCCGGTTTGGTTCGCTGGATGAGGAATTAGAACGAATCATTGAGCCTTTGCTACAGTTACCACCGCAAGAGTACAGCCGTTTGTTACTCGAATTATCCCCTGAAGAATTGTTGACAAGATTTAGCGGTGGTTGAATTGAATTCTGCTTAAATTATGCCACAGCAAATCCTGTGTATGGTCGAACATCTGGCTCATGAAATCCTAAAACAATATCCTCTTTTGGAATACCAGCTTGGACTAATTCATTGGCTATACCGTCTTCTGTCCCGTCTCGTTGCACCCAAACTTTACCATTAGTAATGCTGACATGAATTAGACAACCATGAATGCGTCCTTGCTTACCCCAACCAAAAGAAACAATTATATATTGGTCTGTTTCATCGTCAAAAGCAGCTTGATTTTCAATATCTGCATTTGCATAAGAGATATTGATATATTGCCCTAAAACATCTCGAATAATTTGACGATATTTATCTAATTTATCCATTACAAAATCACCTCATATTTTGGCTCAAAAATAACTAATTGAATTAGTTTTTTGTTTAATAAAGCTTTCCCAATCGCTTCTTCAAACAATTCAGAATAAACATTTTGACGGATAGCCAAATATAATTCTCTATCTGGTTCTATTAATTCCAGAGAATTTTGATAAATCACATATTGTCCTACAGCATTCTTCCAATCTTCAATTTCCGACGCACCTACAAAGCTTTTAATTTCAACAGCAATTTTACGTCCTTGTTTTTCCGCAGCTAAAATTTTTTCTGCACCTAAATCAACAAACAAATCTTTCCTACCAACCCTGAGTGTCAGTGGGTCGTGGGTAATTATCCACTGGTCTTTAATTAAGGCATTTTTCACACTATCGTGATAGATATCTTTTGCTGGCACTCTAGATTCTTCAGCAGTCAATGATTACACTATTTAGTATATCTCTATTTTTATCTTGGATGCACATTAGTCTGTATGCTATGCTGGACGCTTTCAAGTATGGAGGATACAGGCTTGTCAGATAGCTTATTTAGTGCATTGCGTAAATATCCCAAAAGCCAAGAACTTGATCCAATTGAGAATTTTATTACGGAAGGTTTTGCTTGGCTTCTGAGGAATAAACAGGTGTTGGCTCGTGATTTTGTAGATTATCTCAATCAAAAATTACCAGAACCTCTTCCTTTAACTCATCTACTACCAGAGTGGAAAACTCAACATACCTTCCTTGGTGGACAAATAGATATGTTGGCAGATTTTGGACAATTTGCTTTGATATTTGAACATAAGATATGGACATACTTAAGTCCTGGTCAATTAGATAAATATCGTAAATATGCAGAAACTAACTTGAAATTTTCACAAGGATATAAGTTAATTTTGATTACTGGATTAACTCGACAGCACGAACAAAAGCCTGATTTAGCTTTGACTTGGAGTGATATATATAAGTTTTTGAGAAATTGGTTAGAGACAAAATCAGATGATAGTCTAGTCCGTGATTTTATAGATATGCTGGCTGAGGAAAATTTAGGCCCAGCAGCACCAGTTTCTTATGAAAGTATAGTTTCTTATTTTCCTGTTCAATCACTAGAGTATAACCTCAAAAATATAACTTTACGTGCTGCTGAAGCAGATTGGAGTTGGGTATCAGAAAGAATTGGATTTCATAAAGATGTTCCTATTCCCTCTAATTCGGTTAAATATGAAAAGGAGTACGGACGATTAGGGATAAATGTTTCAACTAGTTGGTTTCCAGCTATATTCATTGGCACTGTTTTAAATAGTTATCCCTACAAAGTGCAACCTTCAAATTACCATCTGGGGCCAGATTTTTCTCTGATTCTAGGTTTTGATATCAATAAATTAGAAAAATTTGAAGCAGATTTTTTTAATTCTGAGGAATATACTAAATTACGCTCAAGATTAAAACAAAATTCTGGTACATGGAATTTTCAGGATCAAAGATTTGAAGTACCAAAACCAAATCGTTGGCATCCTCTTCATTTAAGGAAACCTTTAGCTGAAGTCTTACGAGGTACTATAACCTTTGAAGAGCAAGTTGATAGATTTATCTTACAGGGTCGTGAAGTTATTGAATTACTGCTTGCTGGTGGGGAATTAGAAGCTTTAACAAATCGACTTCATCCTATTGCCAGAAATAGTATGTCTTCTGTTTAATAATTTTTTGTAAAGCGATTACAGATATAGTAGCGATCGCCCAATTTTACCAAAAACAACGAAAGGGTAGGGTAGTTATACCGTTTCTTGATGAAGCTGCAATATATTTTTACCCCCGGCTAACGCCGTCCCCCCTTACCAAGGGGGGACTACAGGGGGGTTCATAAGGCGCATCTTCATGCAGAATTGGTATTAGTAATTCACGCTTAACAGTCATCAGTCATCAACTTTAAGCAATTATTTTGATTTCTGGGAGTTCCCCACTCACCAATTGCTAATTTTGTTGCAATTCTTTACACAAATGGGGGCGTTCTATTGCAGTTTGTAACTCTTTTGTGTAACCCCAAGGAATATTCCTTTAGACTGAATCACAATATGAAAAACATGGGGATAAACACAAATGCATTCGGTAAACTTATTGTGTCATGAGGTTGTCGTTGCTGTATCTTTCGTTGCTTGTATTGTCGGTCTAGTATTATTGTGGGACACCAAGAAGCCAAAAAATAATATAGAAGAAACAGAGGAAATTCTGTTTAGAATGAGCTTTTCTTACTGGCTAGTTTACTGTGTTGCCTTTGGCATCGAAAAGATAGTTTTACCAGATTGGGAAACTGTACTGATAACTCTGAAAATCACTACCGCATTATCATATTTTTTAACTTTTTCTTGTATTCTGAGTTTGCCACTACATAAATTTGCAGTACACCAAGTTGAAGAGTAGTCAATGGTCAATGGTCATTTGTTATTAGCTTTACACAAAGGACAAGTGACAAATGACAAATGACAAAGTTAATTTTTCATGGCGATCGCGATCGCATCTTCAAATTTATCCTGATCCAAAGTGGTCAGGATAAACACTTCTTGTACTGTTTTACCATGTCGGGCAATCACTTTATAACCACCGCGAATCGGTACAGAGACACGCAATTGCATTTTTGGAGAATGACCTTTCACCCGTCCAATGACTCCAGGCGTGACAGTTTGAATCCCATCTTGTTGACAGAGACGTTCTAAAATGGGGATGAGGCCAGAAATATGTGTGGAATGATTCCAGACTAGTCTGCCATCTTTGCGAGCAGCTGATGAGATAGATTCTACTTTGGGTTTGCCCATGATGATTAAGCTGCTTCTAGAGGAGCCATAGTCAAGCCAGCACGACGTAACTGTTGGTGATACAGTTCAGCTGGTTCTTGGGGGCCTACCCAGACGATCGCTTGCCCTTCATAGTGTACCTGATTGGTCAACTCCCAAGCGCGATCGCTGGTCATGCCTGGAATATACTTGGTTAAACATTCAGCCACATGTTGAAAAGTATTGAAGTCATCATTGAGAACAATGACTTTATAATTCGGATAAGTCTTGCGGGTAACTTGATTAGACCGTTCAGGAGCTACAGTTGGTGCTGTACCCATTCCATAAACAGCTGCTGAAAGTCTTGTAACCATAAAACACTTAACCAACAGAATTTTACAAAACTACATTATAAATAACTAGTTTAGTCTATAGTTGGGGACTGGGGACTGGGGACTAGGGACTAGGAAATAGTATAGTTTATCAAAAAGTGTTTTTCTTCCCAATCCCCAATACCCAATACCCAATCCCCAATCCCCAATCCCCAATACCAGCGTAGCGCCTACTTCCAATCTTCCCAGTTTTGATTAAAAATTGATGTATTGGGGAAGGCTGTGGGATTGCCATTTTTCTCTAACAGACGTTTCAAGGCTTCCAGTTGCGGTTCTGGTTGGGGTAAATCGTCTACTAGTTCATAGGGTGCAACGGCATTTTTGAGGGCAAAAGCTGCAACAGTCCCCGCCGCCGCGCCAGCAGACCATTCAAAGGAGTGTACCCGATAAGCAGCCGCAGCAATGTGACTAGTCGCTATACTTTTACCTCCTACCAACAAATTATCAATTTTCTGGGGAATCATCGCTCGCAGGGCAATTTGGAAGGGATAGGCTTGTCCCGCACCGCGCCTTTCACCTGGACGTTCTGTGTTACCAGGGGTTTCTGGTGGGCTTTGCACCATGCAAGGATGAAAGTCTATGGCGTAGTGACCAATACCTACAGCATCCGGGAAAATAGTAGAACGAGTCCGCCGCATCGCTTGTTCTGGTGGAATTTTACCTTCAATTACTGATACAGCTTCTAAACCAGCAAGTGCTGCTTTTAACTGACGATACATATCTGCTGGTAGAGTGTTACGGTAATATTCATCATTGTAATTACGGCGAGAAATATCAATTTCCCAAATGCCAAAGCCTCCAGGTTGTCCCCAACTAGGTCGTCCAATAATGCGCCGTCCTTCTCGCATATAAGGATACTTTGATAAACCATGCACTGTGCCCATGGGGGAATCTATACCTGTTAACAAGCGGTTATTGGGTCGTGGCTGCTTTACACCTTCCCCCAGTTGCGAATCTGTAGTGCCAGCTACCAGCCAGTAATAATATGAAAGGGCATTTTCTTCAGCTTTGCCCAGACTTTCTGTCCGCAGTCCCCCCATCCAACCCCCAGGATTTAATTGTCCAGCGGCTTGCAGTTGTTGACGAGTGTAAATCAAGTTGTCAGCAGGGGTTCCGGGGCGGTAGTCGTTCCCCCAAGTCCAGTTTTGCATGGAGATGTCGCCCGGTGTGGCAGCTGTGAAGCTGACGCCGCCAAATTTCGTAGGTTGCCCTTTGGTAGGACTCCAAATGCGACGGTAGGTGAAAACTAAATCAAAATTTGCCAGTCGGGATAGTTCATAACTGAAGTATGGGGAGTATTGTAAATAGAATGGGGGCATTGTCTGCGGTTGTGGTTCCTTAGTTGCCTCCATGGCAAAAGTATAAGTAAAGCCTTGAGTGCAATAGGGGTCGTTTGTGGCGCTGGAAGCAGAAGGTTCTAGGTAGGAACGTTCATCAATACCTAATCTGTAGGGAACATCTGCGAGGGCAATAATTTCTCCAGTTTCGCTAGCGTCTACGACGTACCACTTGGGGGTATTGCTTTTAACTTCTTTGGGAACTAAGCGGATAATGCTTTTGGTAAATTGAGAAGAGTTTTGGTAACTATAAGCATCTTCAATGGTTTGAGATAAAGGAAAGGTGTTGATGGATGGTGCGCCTTTTGCAGGTTGATGTTGAATAGCGATCGCACCATTAATAATTTTGCCATCAGGACTAATTTCTAATTCCTTAATCACGGTGTTGGGGAACCATTGTAACTTGCCTTTGCCCCGTTTTTCGGCATTTTTGAGCATTTGCACCAAAATCGTATGAGCATCACGGGGAAGAAAGCAAGAGTCGCTTACCCAGCAGTCACCAGGATTCAGTTCACCATACTTACGCCCAATGCGATCGCGCAGTTCCCGGTAGCCGCGAGAATAGAATTGCAGAGATCGCTGTTTTGGTCGTTCGTCTAACGCAGATGTCCCTTGAGAAGATATTTGTCCTCCCAGCCAGTCAGTAATTTCTGTTAGACAAACTGTTCTTCCTGCTAATAATCCCTCGTATGCTGTGGCGACACCGGATAGACCACCACCCACAACTAAAATTTCGCAATTAACGGTTTTGTCTGGGGTTCTTGGTGGTGCGGCGATAACAGCAGAATATGGTGCAATGCAGGTAGATATTAAACTAAGACTAATGAGTGATGTCTGAACAGCAACTTTGTGTCTGCGCTTCATGATTTGAGAACTCTGTCTACTCCTGTGTCAATTTGTAGACGGTAGCATCGAGGAAATGTTCATCACAAGCGCCTTTTGGACAGTTTCCCCAGAATGTCCCTCAAGATAATGGGTTGAGAAATATTCTTGAATTGCTCACTTCACCAAAGTTTTAAGAGTAAGAAAAATTCAGCTATTCATATGTCAGAATCTCGTTTAGTGTAACCAACCATTGGTAACATGGCTCATCAATGGGAGCAATGTCTCTTCGTCGCTGTGCTAAAGATTCTGTGTAAGCTGTCAGCCAAGCAGAAGCCAGTTCTTGCTCAGTTGCAGCCTCTTGAGCCAATGTTCGAACAAACTGTTGGTCAACCCATTCTTCAAAAGTGAGAATTTCAAGGGATATCCCAAATATTTCTTCAATTTCCTGACATCTAGGCGTCAGTTCATCAATTCGTTCAGGTTCAAGACTTGTGACAAAACCAGCCTTTATAATTGCGGGATGTACTTCTAATTTTTCTGATAATTCCTCAATCTCATCTCGCAAGTATGACTTACCATACTTTGCATCCCAAGCTTCCACAATTTGCCTATCCTCTAGAAGTTCAATATCGCCGACATTTCCATGCTTTTTATTTGCTGAGCGCATTTGTGAAAGGGGTTTTAGCAAACTGTTTGGAAAAACTTGGTATTCTTGCATAGCTTGATACAGGCTATGCATAGCTATCTCCATCAATCGAGCAGCATAATCAGATTGATTAATGTGACGCAATATAAGACTTAATGAGATACCTTTATCAACAATTGTGATTTCCAGAAATGAGGTCAGCTTTTCCACAGCCTGTACAGCTAATCTTCTAAAGTTATCCGCTTGATTAAGCAGTTGCGAAAGTAAATAGCGTAGTGCAACTTCAGAAACCACTTCATTTTTTTCAATTCCTTCAACAAGATTTAGCCATTCAGAACGTGCGCCTCTGATATTTGCTTTATATACAGATGAATATGGATAATTTTCTGCTAAACTGCGTGTCATCATGAAACCATCCGCATTCAATCTTAGCAGTTCATATTTTCGTAGAACAGGTGTAATATATTGCTTATCAAGAGAACGCATAGAGATTCCATCGCACCAAGAAAAGTCTCTTGAACTCTTACTACCTTTGTGTAATCTAATATTTTGTTCTGGCTCAATTGCTTTAACGCACAACTGTAAAATAGTCAGACCAACTAATGCTCTACCAACTTCACTAGTTACTGACTGTACAAGTTTATCTAAAAGATATTTGTGTGCTTCTGTCAGTTGCAAAAAATTAATATTCGATGAATCGTCTCTGCACAATATAATCTGTCTTTCCAAGTAACCTCTAGAAAGTTCTACTGCTATTTTTTTGTACCGTATATTTGCAGCTTGATTCATTCCTCCTTCTTGAAATAATTGAACTGTTCCATCAGTTAAAACTAATTCACTTCTATTTGTATATACTCTCAGATGTAGCTCACTCATAATCTGTTTAAAGGCTTTTGCGAAGTTGCACGCTTTTAGGATTTAGTGTAGGAAAGGCATAAGGAATCAAATACTTACCGGGGGGAATTTGTGGGTTAGTTTTATGATTTCTAACTTCGTAGCCTATAGTCCGCAAAGACCGAAGATAGGAGAATACATTTTCTGATTTTACACCCCACCTATCTGCAAGTTCTATTGCTGAGAATTGAGTTGCAGTACCAATACATCTCGTAACACATTGGATTACGCGCCATAGTGGATCAACCTTCAATTTAGGATTAAAAGTTATTATTCCACTAATTCGAGGATTATACTGATAATATCCAGATAACTGCACTAAATCTGCTTTGCCTGTAGCTTCAGTTAACTTTTCTTCAAAAGCTTTCCAAAGAGATGTAAAGATTTTTAGGTCAAGAACCTTTGCACAAAGCTTAACTGAATGCGTTTCTAGAACCCAATCGTCATAGTCATAAGATGGATTAATCTCTATAAAAAATTGATCTTCGTCTGTCCAATTTTCAGTAATACCTGCTGTGATTAGCCAGCATGAATTATTCAAATCGTAAGATAGATAAATTTTTACACTTTCAGAAGTTAGTTCTTTAGTCCAGGAAAAGTCAGGAGATATAAATCTGATGGTTTTTCCTTTGTCTTCATAGTGTGAACGAGTTAAAGACAAAATTTTTCCTGTATAACATAAATCCGCAATTGCAGATTTAGCTTTTTGTGCATAAATCTCTGTTAATTTTCTCTTACGCTGCCTAAAATTCAGTTTTTTATTATGAGGTAAATAACTTATAAAAAAAGGCAATTCACATTTCATGACTTGCTCTAAAATACTAAGAGCTAATATTCTACCTAATTGAGGAGGTACAGAGTTACCAATTTGTTCAATAATAACTTGCCTATTACCAATAATTTCATAGTCATCAGGAATAGTTTGTAACCGCTTTAATTCTGCAATAGAAAATCTCCGATTTTCCCAACTGAAAGGCCCAGTGTATTGTCCTCCCTGAGCTTTAATTGTTCGCACTGGAGTTGTTGGATCTGCTTTGTACAGAAAATCTGAAAACTTTGACCTCCAGCTAAATATTGGGTGAGGATAACCCATTTCTTTAGTATAAAAACTATAGTTTAGTCCAGGTGGAATCTGTTCGAGTAAATGCCCATAGCGTCCGCTTAAACCCACTTCTACATCTGAAATACTAGCACCTTCTACAGCTTCTCCTGCTGAGTAATATAAATTTTGATTGAGAGAATCAGGGCCATGAGTCGGATATGGAAATAAATATTCACCCTCTTTTAAGCCGACAATAAATAAACGTTCGCGATGTTGAGGAACGCCATAATCAGCTGCATCAAGAATACGAAAGTAAATATTATAACCAACTTTTCTAAAAGCTTCTTGAATTTCTTGCCAAGCTGCTCCTGCGTTCGCCCCAGTAATTCCATATACATTCTCAAAGAGAAATCCTTTAGGCTGAAGTACATCAAGAATACGAACATATTCTTGAAATAGTGTACCCCTAGCATCATTTGTTCCAGACACTCCGGCTGCTCTACGCCCAGCAGCAGAGAAGGTTTGGCAGGGTGGGCCTCCAATAATAAAATCAACTTGAAAATTCGATAGCGGTAAATAGTTTCTAATATCAATACACACAGGTTTCGAGCCTTCTAGCCATTTTCCAGGTTGAGAATTCCTTTGTAAAGTCTGAACATACTTGGCTTCAAGCTCTACCATTTGAATTATTTCAAAACCAGCATCATGAAATGCAATGTCTAGCCCACCACCACCAGAAAATAAGCTGAGTGTTTTAATTGGGGTATATCCCTGCTGTATTAGCCGTTGACGGAGTGCTTTACCAAATTTATCAGTCCATGCAGGTTCTTGTCTCACTCCAAGAATTGCTAAAATCTCTTGGAACCAAGCTTTATTAATTGGCTCAGAGTTAGACAAATCCAAGGAAAGAGACAACTGTTTCATTACTTAAGCTATTTTAGAGATCACAGATTACTTTTAACACAAATGACAGACAAGTGTAACAGTGAGGTAAGCCAGTAAAATGTAATCAATTTTTGGACTGTATTTACTTTTGATTGCGCCAACGGTGAGTTAGGTGTTTGAGAATTGGTATGACCATATAATCTGCGGTCGGCCTAAAGACGAGTTTTGAATTACTTCCAACCCACCACCATCCTCAGTCTGACGAAGCCCAATGAGAATCTCTGCTGTAGTAGGGATTAATCTTTTATTTATCAATACTTCTGCTTGATTATCTTGACGCTTGACAACTAAGTAGTCCTCAAATGACCTAGTGGAATCAATTACGTTATTCCATAAACCGCCTTGAAAACGTAAGTTTCTCCTGCCATAGAGAATATACTTGGAATCATTATGCGTAATCATGTCAACCACTGCTCCAACTAATTGCCATCCTTCACCAACGAATAATCCTTTGGGTTTCTTCTCAAAGTTATCAATTTGGATGATTTCATCATCAAAGTTCATCACAGGACGAAGCTGGTCGCTATCCGAACGTGGATCTCTCAATGGATTTTTCGACAGTGCCTCTATTTGCCATCTATTGTTTAGACTGTCGTAGTTTGTGTATTCTCTTGTAGCCTCAACAGAATACATAGCAAACAGTGTAAGGGCTATAAGGGCTAAAACTAGCCCAATTAAGTATTTTGTAGATGGTGCGATGATCATGTTTCCCTTAACTAAACTTTATCCATTTTTACAAAATGCGATTCCCTAAAGGAGCATCATGAAAGCAAGCGATTATGGAACAAAATGAGTTTGAGCTAGAATCAATACCTCTATTACTAGGATTAGAGACCATTTATAAAGTAAATCTTAAGTAGTGGCGTGGCTTGGCTAAAATAGTGCATAAATTTCTTCTAATATCTCTGTGTTCTCTGCGCCTCTGCGGTAGCCTGCGGCAAGCCGCTTACGCGTCTACGTTAATGCAACATTTTAGTCTTGTCACGCCAGTAGGGTGTGTTATGGCTTTAGCCTAACGCACCGTCATATCAACGGTGCGTTAGGCGCTTTTCATATATTTTTTGTTACAAATCATATTGAAATATGCGCCTAACACACCCTACAAAAATTTTATTTTTACTTTATAAATAACCTCTTATTGTCTTTAGTAACAACTATATTGGCAGATCATTTACAAGTGAATTTTTCTTGGAAAACTCGACAAACTATAAAGCAATTGCTGCATAGATAAAAGCTTCAGATATGACGAAATACACCTAATTAAAGCTCGTCATATCTGGCTTCTAGGATAGTTGATCATGATTTTGCACATTTGTCAACGGCAAAATCACATTTAGTGAGTTTCCAAATATCCTTTTATACTGTCTGGCTATTAGTTCTAGTACGCTTGAGTCTTACTAAAACAAACATACCTACGAGAAATGGTAGCCAAGCCGGCATTTCTGGTTCACTAACGGATGCATGTTCATTAGTATCAGCTGACAATGGGTTTTGCCTCCATTGCACTAGTCCTGCTTGCATGAATGTCAATCCTGTCACAAATGCAGTCACGTCATTTGGGTCAATGGCTAACTCCGAGTCCACACCGAGTATGCGGAAAAAGTCTACTCCTAAGTCAAAGCCGAGGTCAGAAAAGAAATATTCCGAACCTCCGATGATGTCTGCTATGTATACGGGGTTTAAAGCATCACCCAACCATAGCTCATAAGAATTATCTCCAAGAATTGGCAATATAAAGCTTCTAAAATTGATGCCGTTCTCTATAGAGTAATCATATCCAAAAACTAGTTCGGGATCACTCCAAATGACTTCATCAACTTGAGTGGTTGTATACTGGAAAAACCATCCATCTTCTCGGACATCAGGGAGCAATGGGTTATCTCTAGTGGTACCTGGGGCAGCTCCATCACGGAAAGGAAAGTACCATCGCCCAGGCTTGTTGATATTGGAACGCTGGTTAAGTGTCAAAATATCGGATGTACCGGAGCCAATCAGGGTCTGTGGAGCACCTACTGCACCGCCAGTATATCCTGCAAACGCGGGCTGACCCCCAAGCCCATCTTCTCCGCCACTGGCATCTCCTGTAGTCCATTGAAGATTTCCATAGCGAAACTCAACATCGGTATTGGAACCGGTAAGATCGTTGCGATCGCGAAGTATTAACTGGAAAGTATTCTGCTTGGAAGGGTTGGAATTGTAATATCCAACGTTATTCCATGTAATTACCGCAGCATCGGCAGTCGGAACGCCCAAGTATACTTCTCCGCAGTTTGCACAGCTGGTGTCCACGTCTCCCCAGTATGGAGCGATCATTTCCACCGGAAGACCGCCAAAACCAGATGGAGTATATTCTCCATATGCTCCACCAAAGGTAATATTACCGTTGTTATTGATATAAATTGTGGTGTATTTGTTACCGTTGAGGTTAACTTCAAAAGGCAGTTGGATAGCATCAGTGCTGCCATCATCGTTACGAGTCATAGCAAGTGTTCCAAAATCGGCTGGGCCACCTAGCCCAGTCATCAGAACATTGTTATCTGTGAGGCTAGCTACGTCATCTAGGATGAGCCGACGCAAACGCGCGTCGTCGTCTATGGTGCTGTGATTTATAGCCGGATCGCTAAGTAATGTGTTGACATTGACATTAGTTGCACGGGTAACACTTCTCTCGCCTGTTATCCCGCCCCCTGTCTGAAAATAGTTTGTTGCGCTGACTACGTTATTGGGGACAATTTGCGGGCCTGAAGAAACAACTGAGTTGATACCTCCGAAGCTGAAGCAGCCAAGAACGTTATCTGCTGCATAGTTTGCTGTCCCCCCACATCTGACAGGATCTAACTGGACGAGACGTTGAATAGTAACGTTATTTGAAGCCAACTCGTTAGCAACACGCAAAGCTTGATAACCGCCACGGCTATATCCAATTAGGTAGTTTGTCGAAGAATTAAACAAATTGAAGTAGTTTGTCGCCTCTTGAACGTCATCCCACTCGAAGACTCGTGAGTAGTAATTTTCGCCCACTAATAAATTTCTGAGGTCTGTATTCAGGTTATTGATACCTTCGGTGTTGTCAGACAATGGTGGTACTGAGTAACCCTCCATGATTCCAACCACTATAGGCTGTGATAAAGCAGGCTGAATCCACGATAGAAACCCGAAAAATGCAGCGGTTGTTGTCAGCGATCTGATCAATGACTGTTTCACTTTTTGTCTCTGTATCAATTTAATGTGGTAGGCACTATGTGTTGAAAGAATGTTGTCTCAAGGAATAACCTGTTTGGTACAGCAATGTTTTGAAGCCCTTAGATTTCAAAGACTTCAATTGCTACAGTTTTATCCCTGGCGATGCCTGCGGCGGCAAGCTACGCAGTATTAAAAGTGGCTCATCAAGTCCCTACCGTAACTTTCCGAATCACTGCTGATTTCACCCCGATCTCTAATACGGTGCTTATGAGTGCCGGAGATAACTCCAGCCTTCAAATTGGCTTTACTAACTCAGGTATGAATTAGGTGTTTTTTAAGTATTTTCGCTTAAGCAATCTCAGTGTAATAAACTTTGATTCAAAAATATACTTTTTTCAGTATCTTTACATAAAAAATACAATCAGTATTTGCCTTATACAAGGGTCAAAATTTGCCAAAACTGATATTTTATGGCGTTGAGATGCCATTATAAACGCTAAATCACTTTATCAAGATTTTATAAAGCAAGTGCGGTTTATTACTAGCTAAGCAATTCCAAACAGGACTTACATCAAGTTCGTTTAAACACTTATCATATCGTGGGGGTTGGTAATGGGTAATGGGTAATAGTAAAAACCAATTACCAATTACCAATTACCAATTACCAAAAAGACCAACCATATAATAAGTAATTAGCCGAACTTGGTATTACGCAACTGGCACACATAAGTCAACAGTCAACAGCCACAAATCAAGGTTTTTGGACTTTTGACTGTTGACCAAAAAAGGGAGTAGAGGTGAGGGAGTAGGGAGTAGGGGAAGAAAAAAAATACCCTACTCCCTAATGGTCACAAGCCCCTGTTTTTAAACATGAAAAATGAAGAAATAATTGGGTGGAGACTGCTTGCTGCGACACCCAAGGTGTCGATATCAAATCCCCTACTTTTAATTATGGGATTCCCTACTCCCTACTCCCTCTTGAATGAAAAGGGATGTTCAAGGCGATCGCTACAGATTTACGGCACAAGAGTTAAAATTGATATTTGCGATCGCGTACCCACATACTTATCGGTACAGCTTTACCTTGGGCGTTCACTTTCACTTCCACTACTATGGGTTGTCTTTGTCCTGGTTTAGTCGGTCTAGCTGCTGAAATATCCTTATTAATATCGTTACGTTGATCCTCCGGGATATAATAAGTTTCCAAGCCATAAGAAAATAAATTATAGCGACTGTAACGACCTTGCAAAGCTATTTGATTTGCAGGTAGGGAAGTCGGGAGTTCTCCACTTATCCGCACAGGTTTCCACGCTTGAGGAACTTTACCAGAGGATTTTTCCTCTTGCAGAATGACGTAGAAGTTAGTTCCTGGCGCTAAAGGCTCATATTTTTTATCACTACCAGGATGTTGTTTTATCAAATCTGTCCAACCAGGAAGTTTGGCTAAATTGTCCACACGAGAAATTTCATAACCCAGTGTCACCGAATAACCGCGCAGTAAATCGTAAGGATCTACTGGTTGAGTTTGCAAAATAGCCGTTTTACCTGTAACAACTGTGTAAATTGATTGAGCCGGTACTGCTAAAATCAATGCTGTTTGCATCAGCAAAGGTACAATAAATCGCCAAAGAACAATAGGCTGTTCTTTTGGTTCGGGTGGTAAAGGTAATGTTTGGTTAGTTTCCATAAAATTATGAGGTAGAAGTAGGTCTTGGTGTCTTTGTGTCTTGGTGGTTCAAAAGTCACGCGTTTAACCACAAAGACACGAAGACACAAAGAAAAATAAAGCATTTTAAGAATTATTTTCAGATGCAGTTGGTAGAGAGGACAAATAACGCTCAAACCACAAACCGGCGATAATTACCCCAACACCGCATAAAACAAAAATCAAGGATTTTAATAATAAGGCGGTGTCGTATTCTAGCATCCGGCTAATAATTTGTAATGTTAGTAATATCATGCCACCCCAAAAAGGTTTTCGTTCTCCTAATTCTAGGGCTTCTCGAATTAGTCCGAATGCCAAAACTGCTAACAGAAGGTTAAATGCAAAGATGGGAATACCTGGAATAGAAGTGATAGCTTGATGCACAAAGATGACTAAGGCAGTTATTACAATCAAGCTGCCAATAAAAAGATTTTTTACATCTCTTTGCTGACGCTGTTGGTTTTGAGGTGAACGTAACAAATACCACCATTGCCATACAGCTAAAATTGTGAAAATTGCCACATCTACAAAAGGTAGCCAGGTTGCTAAGGGAGTATCCCTAAATTGAGTTTGATAACCAACCATCCGCGCTTGCCACAACCAACGGAAAGATAGGAAATAAAATGTGATACTGAAAAATACCCAAGTTAGCGATCGCGCGAATGGCTGAAACCGTTTAGAATTAACTTGCCGAAACAGCGAATCATCATAACTCCACAGTAAGGCTGGTGGCACTGTAAAGGCAGCTATAGTCAGCCAAAGTGGAGCATCTGTGTAACCGATAATTTCCAACGACCTCAGATGATATTGCCAAGATATCACAAATGCGATCGCTGTAATTCTAAAAATCCAACGGGAACGACACCAGTAAGCTAAAGGTACAAACAACAAGCTGAGGACTAAAGGCAGATGTTGTATAACTGTCTTTCCCCATGTCAATTCATCAATTCCAAAAAACCAATTGAAAAATCCTATTCTAGATCCTATTAGCATTAGAATCAGGGCAAGCATCCCCAAGGAAGTCAAGCGCAGACTGTACGCCATCAGCAAAACAGCTAATCCCCAACCTAAGAATAGTTCGGAACTTGAACCGCCAATATGGTACATTTGTGCTAATAGTGCCATACTAGCACCTATGGTCAAAGAGCCTACAATGAGCAAGCCTTCTCCTAAGACGCGTTGACGCCGTTTTCTGTCTCTGGAGGACTGATTATTTCTGGTGGCTGGTTTCCAGAAGCTAAAACCAGCAATATTTGTCACCAAGAATAAACTTAATAGTAAAATTAACTTGACTTCTCTAGTTAAAGCTTGCCAGTTGGCAGCGACAAAAGTAATTACGCCTAAGCCTAGCAAGATTGACCCAACCGCAATTAAGATAAAAACGAAGCGATCGCGAGCAGCCGTTTCTAGATGATCAAATTCATACCTTTGTGCCAATCTTTGATACAAATCGGCATCAATTAACCCCTCACTCTGCCATAGTTGCGCTTCAGTACGCAACTTGCGGCGAAAATTATCTAACAACATAATTTTTTCAGCTATATATACGAAAATATTCGGACTTCCATATGCCGATGCTCACATTTAATCACTTCAGTACACACAGAAAGTGTCCAGTTTGTCAAGTGGAATACAGTTATGTGCAGATTATTCTACCTATGGGCGATCGCTACTGTATTACTAGCGCTAATAAAATTTCACAATAAAATTCTGCTATAGATTGGAGAGAAGCGTGCCGCTTCCAAAACTGGCTAACAGATGGGATGGTTGTAATGAAGAACAAGAACCAAGTTGTTTTTACCTTAATGTTGAAAAGCGCTGTTGTCTTTTCACCCTTACTGCTATCTGCTGGTATGAAGAGTGGACAAACCCCAGCATTAGCCTCTAGAGATATAATTACTGTTCAGGCAATCACCAATCAGCAACAGGAAGAATTAACGCGACTGAGGGCAGAAAAACGCCTGCGAGAGCAAGAAAAATTAGAATTGGATCGCGCTTTGAATCGTATCAATGTCTGGTTAGTGTTATTAAGTTTATTTCCAGTGGCAATCATTGCTTTATTTTGGTTGCTGCGTCGGGTGGCAATCCGTGAAATTGTTAATAGAGCAATGGCACAATTAGAAGGAATAGAAAATTTACAAAATCAACTAATTATTGTTAAACAAGAAGCTGAAAATACTATTCAAGAAGCGAAAAAGCTCAATCGACAATTAGATCAGGAAGTTGAGGCACTCCAACAAAATATCAAATTCCAGCAGGAAAATTTATCTGGGTTGGCATCTGAGTTATTGCAAGCCAAAGAGAATCTATTTACAGAATTAAAATCTGATATCAAAATTGTGCAAGAAAAAGTAGGAAAATTAGAATCGGGATTTGCTGCACAATTATCTGAATGGCAATTGGATAATCAACGACAAAAAAATCAGACGCTAGAAAATTTAGGAAAACTCGAATCGGAACTTGAAGAGCGACTATCTGAATTACAGTTAGGTGCTGAACAGCAAAAGAATATAGCTTTAGAAAATATAGAAAAATCTAGGGATGAATTCATTGCTTTAGTTGCTAGTTTGCAATCTGATACTCAAGAAACAAAGGATAACATTTTAGAAAGTTTAGCAACCTTACAGTCAGAATTTACACAGCAGCTATCAAATTTACAAGTTGATGCTCAACAACAGAAGGATTTAACACTCGGAAATATCAAAGAGCTAATATCAGGGTTACAGTCTGATACTCAGCTACAAAAAGATGCAGTTCTAGCAACTCTAACAAAGCTGCAATCAGAATTTACATCACAACTATCAAATTTACAAGTTGATGCTCAACAACAGAAGGATTTAACACTCGGAAATATCAAAGAGCTAATATCAGGGTTACAGTCTGATACTCAAGGAGAAAAAGATAAAATCCTGGAAAGTTTAACAAAGCTGCAATCAGAATTTACATCACAACTATCAAATTTACAAGTTGATGCTCAACGGCAGAAGGATTTAACACTCGGAAATATCAAAGAGCTAATATCAGGGTTACAGTCTGATACTCAAGGAGAAAAAGATAAAATTCTAGCAACTCTAACAAAGCTGCAATCAGAATTTACATCACAACTATCAAATTTACAAGTTGATGCTCAACGGCAGAAAGATTTAACCCTCGGAAATATCAAAGAACTAATATCAGGGTTGCAGTCTGATACTCAAGGAGAAAAAGATAAAATCCTGGAAAGTTTAACAAAGCTACAATCAAAATTTACATCACAACTATCAAATTTACAAGTTGATGCTCAAAAACAAAAAGATATCATCTTGGGAGATTTGCGAGAACAAATATCAAGGTTGCAGTCTGATACTCAAGTAGAACAGGAAAAAAATCTCGAAATTTTAACAAACTTGAAGTTAGAATTTATATCGCAGCTATCAGAATTACAAGCAGATGTGCAAAATCGCAAACAGCTAATCATTGAAAATTTAGAGAAATCAGGTTCAGAGTTGAACTCTGAGTTGACTGATTTGCACTTGAACGCTCAACAACAAAAGCTGCTGATTTTAGAAAAGCTGGAAAAGTTAGAGAGGCAGTTTGTATTTCAACTTTCAGAATTAAAATTGGATGCTCAACAACGCCAGGATTTAATACTAAAAGAAGTAACTGAAAATCAACCGCCATCTATTCCTGAAGCAAAGCCAGCAGAGTCGCCACAGCAAAAGCCGGAAGTATCAGCAGATGAATTTGTGAAACAGGCAGATACTTTATTTGCTGAGAAACGATATAAAGAAGCGATCGCAGCTTACAATCAAGCCATTAAAATCCAACAAGATCAACCTGTTATTTGGTTAAAACTAGGTATAGCTTTGGGAAGATTGAAACGCTATAAAGATGCCATTTCGTGCTATGATCAAGCGATAAAAATTCAGCCAGACTATCATCAAGCTTGGTGCGATCGCGGTGTCGCTTTTGGTAACTTACGACAGCATCAAGAAGCTTTTGCCTCTTTTGACAAAGCTACCCAAATCAAACCTGATGATGCAGTCGCTTGGATGAATCGCGGTCTTTCTTTGGTAGAATTGGAAGAATACGAAGAAGCGATCGCCTCGTTTGACCAATCTCTACAACACAAACCTGATTCTGCGAAAGCTTGGGACAAACGCGGCTATACTCTAGTGAGACTGGGACGTGATGATGATGCGATCGCTAGTTTTGACAAAGCCTTAGAAATTAAGCCAGACTATGGCAGTGCTTATTACAATAAAGCAGCCTGCTATGCACTACAAAAAGAAGTGAAATTAGCTGTAGAAAACCTGCAACAAGCGATTCAACTTAATCCCACCTACAAAGAAGAAGCCGCAACAGACATTGACTTTGATGAAATTGGAGATGATGAGCAATTTAGAAAGTTAATTGCAGAGTAGATCATCAATATTTAAAAATTTCTAGGATCTACGCTCCAGAATTTTTCGGATACTAGGGAGAGCAGCTGCAATCATTTCAGACGACAGAGTTGTTTGTTGCCAACTTTCCCTCTCTTCAAGTCCTTCTAACCAGGCTTTTAGGGATGGGTAAGCTGACAAAGAGAAACCAAACTGAGGTAATGCAGATACCAATATTCCAGCAACAATATCTGCTAGCGTTAGTGAGTCTTTCACAAAGTAAGAATGTCCATCCAAAAGGCTTTCATAAAACTGCATCACAGCAATGATTCGTTGTCGAGCAATTTCAGCTTTTTGAGCATCAAGTTCTAGTCCTATCAACAGTCGAGTTAAAGGGGTCATAGATGCTTGAAGTTCATTGACTGCAATCATTTCAACCATCCGAACAACGGCGATATCATCAGCTGAACTAGGCATTAATGATGGAGTCGGATATTTTGCTTCTAGATAGTCCAGAATTGCTAACGATTCGACTACCCGTAATTTGTTGTCTACAATTACAGGAATTCGCTGAAGCGGGTTAATTGCAGTAAAATCCTCACTAAACTGATCTCCATCTAAATTAATTAAAATTGGCTCAAAGGGAATCTGTTTCTCCAGTAATGCCACCCAAACTCGACGAGCATTCACAGAGGTTGGATGATAGTAAAACTTCAACATTGAAACTCCAAAAATAAAACTACACCTTTAAAGGTCGTTGACTGATGACAGATAACAATCATCAGTCATCAGTCATCAGTCATCAACTTTCCGTCTTCAAAACTTTGATTTTAGGCAAGGTATAGTTGGATAAAACTGAGTTAACTACTTGTCCTAAAACTCGAATCACAACACTGGGTGCAAACAGCGAATTTGGCTGTTTAACCATATGCGACACTTCTATAAATCTCCGATAAACATCAGGATCTTTCACAGAAAGCTGCAAAACTTCATCCATATATCGATGCATGAATTGAGTTATTTTATCTGGTTTTCCACCTTCGGTGGTATCCCAGCGAAAATCTTCACCGGTTGCCATCAACCAAGGAGTTTGTAAAACTTTAGCCAGTTGCTTTTGAAATTGTTTTGTTAAGCCTTTGAAATTTTGCTGTTGCTTCTGTAAACAATCATGTAGAGTTAAAGCACCTAAAGCAGCAGTGGTCATACCTTGGCCGTAGATTGGATTAAAAGCACAGACAGCATCGCCAATTGCAACCAAGCCATCTGGCATCCGAGACAGCTTTTCATAATGATGCCAGCAGTTTTCTGTACCCCGATATCCATATATGGGAGTAATGGGTTTGGCATCTTTGATGAATTGGTAAATCTCAGGAGTACGCAAACTGCGTGCAAATTCTATAAAGCCGGCTTCATCAGTTGGTGGATAGTCTCGACTGATACCAGCCAAGATTACACCCCAGCGGTTGCCTTCTATTGGATATAACGCACCACCACGTTTGTCATGGGGTGGTTTAGAAACCACATACATCACTTTCCAATCTGCTTGGAAATTCTCTGGTGCTTCATACCAACAAGTACTGTAACCTAAAAACGAGTTAATCATGGTTTCGCTGGGGGATTCGTAGCCCATTTTTTCTAACCATTTGGGCAACTGAGAGTTACGCCCGCTAGCATCTACCACGAAATCTGATGTTAATTCTTGTTCTTGGGAATCATCCAAACAACAAAGTTTTACTCCTGTGACTCTGGAATTGTCACTATTAGTCACTAACCCCTTGACTTGAGTTGCCGATAAAAATTCTATATTACGGTAATTACTTAAACGACGACGGACTACCCACTCCAGAAAAGCACGACTGCAAGTGCGGGTAACTAAGTCCGAAGAACCACGGTATGCCCAACCCCGCGCATGAAAAAAACATGATTCTGCTGTCCAGTTTACACTAGGCGCACCTGCTGTAGTTAGTTCCGCTTCCATACCAGGGAACAACTGTTCTAGAATGCGATAACCTCCAGTCAGCATTACATGAACGTGATGTCCTTGGGGAACTCCGTGACGTGTTTCTGGCTGTTGTGGTAATTGGTCACGTTCTACCACTGTGACATGCTCGAAATGTTCTGCTAAGATTCTTGCACTTAACAGTCCAGCCATGCTACCCCCAATCACAATAGCATGACTTCCATTGCTAGTTTTTTGTTGTACCTCAGTCAGCTTAGACATAGTTGGTCATCTTGTGAAAGTTGTTTATGGAAAACTTAGATTTAAAACCTCGCCCTGGAAGGGTGACTTTACATTTGCTTGACTTTAGTTTACCATAGTACGTATAGTTTGGTAATTGCAATGTTAAAAGCCTATAAGTACAGAATCTATCCGACTCAAGAGCAATCTATATTGCTTGCAAAGTCGTTTGGGTGTGTACGCTGGTTTTACAACTTTGCACTCAACCTCACTAGCGAAACTTACAAGGCCACAGGTAAGGGATTAAGTCGCAATGACATCATTAATCTATTGCCTTCTCTAAAAAAAGAGTATGAATGGCTAACGGAACCTCCTTCCCAATGTTTGCAGCAGGTAGCATTGGATTTGTCTAGTGCTTTTTTGAACTTTTTTGAGAAACGGGCGAATTATCCAAACTTCAAGAAAAAGGGACAAAAGCAATCTATCCGGTTCCCACAACAAATTAAATTAGATGGCGACTATCTCACTTTGCCAAAACTAGGCAAGGTTTACTGCAAAGTATCACGATTGCCAGAAGGTAAATTCAAGTCTGTCACCGTATCGCTAAATCCATCAGGTGAATATTACGCCGCTTGTCTGTATGATGACGGCAAAGATAAACCTGCTACGTTGTCAGAAGGTAAAGCCATCGGGGTAGACATGGGGATAAATCACTATTTGGTTACCTCCGATGGTACTAAACATGGCAACCCCAAATATTACCGTAAATATGAAACTAAGTTAGCCAAAAAACAAAAACAATTTAGCCGCAAACAAAAAGGGTCTAGCAACCGTAATAAAGCACGTAGAAAGGTTGCTAAGGTTCACAACAAAATTACTAGGTGTCGTGAAGATTTTCTACACAAGCTAAGTCGTAAATTAGTTGACAAAAACCAAGTCATAGTTGTAGAAAATCTGGCAGTGAAAAACATAGTCAAGAATTCCAAGCTAGCGAAATCAATTAGTGATGCTGGATGGGGTCAATTCTGTACCATGTTAAAATACAAGGCAGAACGGGCTGGTAAAACCTATATTGAGGTAGATAGATTTTTCCCTAGTTCAAAGACTTGTAATAACTGCTTACATCAAGTAAATAATCTCAACTTAGATATTCGTAGCTGGCAATGTCCTAAATGTCAAACAGTACACGATAGGGACATTAACGTCGCGCTTAACATTAGGGATGAAGGTTTACGACTTTTGGCGGGAGGGCATCTCGCTATCGCTTCTGGACAACGTGTAAGACCATCTAAAGGCACTGCTTTTAGAGGCGATGTTGGATGAAGGAAGAATCTTTGCCGTTCTACGGCGGGGAGTTGTCAAATTCTTCCATAAGTACCAAGAATTCTATGTAAAGGTGCGTTACGGCTGATGCCTAACACACCCTACTAGCGTGACAAGGCTAAAATGATGCAATAGATTTCCTCTAATACCTCTGTGTTCTCTGCGCCTCTGCGGTAGCCTGCGGCAAGCCGCTTACGCGTCTACGTTAATGCACAAATTTAGTCTTGACACGCCACTACTGTCTACTGCGGAAATCTCTAATAACAATAGTCATCAGTATCTATACGCTCAGATTCAAATCTACCTTTAATTTCTTCATTGAAAAACCTACCAATTGAATCTGCTGAATGTAAATCTTCCCAAGTCTCTGAGTCTACACCCGAATACTGATAAACTGCTCCATTTTGAAACTCAACTTGCAAAATGCATTCGTCGCTATCGTAACCTACAGCCGCCGCCATTGATGAGTTAACTGGTAGCATGGCAATTGGTTCTTCTTCAAAAGGCAGTGCAGGAGTTTCAGCAATAATTTCGTTCAGTTCTTGCAATCCTTCGTAAGCTTGTATCGGTGCAGGAATTTCCAAAAACTCCAGTTCATCACCTCGGTCAAGCAATAACTGCAAATATCCGTCAGAGTGAGCGATCGCTAATAAACTGCTCAAGTCTACCTTAGATAGCTTCATTATTTTTGATCAAACAAAACTTTAATAGTACATTTATACTAAAAAAGCCTTTGGCTGTCAAGATGACAACCCATCAATTTAAGTAACTACTAATCTTGTTGATAGTTTGAAAAAAAAACTCGCAATTTTTCGTATCTGCATCTATCATAAATTTTAAGTCTATATAAAGTCTGGGTAAAGATACGATAAAGAGCTTGACATCTGTATACGCGGCTGATGTTTGCTCTTAAAAATGGGTATGTAAGGTAACGTGAGTTCGATGAACCTCTCCCTCCCGGCCTCCCTCTCCTAAAAGGCGAGGGAGGAGAAACGAAAAAATCACGGTTTTACTCCCCTCTCCTACGAGGAGAGGGGCCGGGGGAGAGGTCAAAACAGCGCTTGTCGAACTCACGTTAAGGTAGTCTATTGCCTTGCCCATGAAGGTTTTAAGTCAACTGTAGCTGTTAGTAGTTAACAGTTACTTGTAAAGTATCAAAAATAATCCAGGCTAAAGCTGTGCGAACACGTAAAGCAGGTCTTGAAATTCAATCACAGTGTTTTGGTCAAGATCTGAGCAAATCACCACATCTAGGCAAAATCTGGAATTTCCACCCATGCATAGGCAAAAATCCCGACGCTTTTTGAGTCAAACAGTTATGATTGCGATCGCTGCGGCTACTGTTCTAGCCAGCGTTCCCATTTTGGCGAAATCTAGCTTTGTTTCATCACCCAAGCCTGCTGCATCAATTTCTCAAGCAACTACTACAGGTACAATTGTCGATATTGCCAGCGCTGACAAATCTTTAAGTACTCTAGTAACAGCTGTCAAAGCAGCGGGTCTTGTGGAAACCCTTTCTGGAAAAGGCCCATTTACAGTGTTTGCACCCACAAATGATGCATTTGCTGCTTTACCAAAAGGTACTTTAGAAGAATTACTCAAACCAGAAAACAAGGATGAATTACAAGAAATTTTGACTTACCATGTCGTTCCTGGTGCAATTGATTCTAAAAGTCTCAAGTCTGGCCCACTTAAGACAGTTGAAGGCGAGGAAGTTAACGTTAAGGTTGAAAATGGTCAAGTAACGGTCAATGGGGCAAAAGTAACCACAGCAGACATCAAAGCCAGTAATGGAGTGATTCATGTGATTGATGGTGTGCTGCATCCACCGGATGTGGAACTCTAGTTAGCTAATCAGTTATCATTGCTCAGTGATAACTGATTAGCTGTCGCACACCTAATTTTCACAATTTTTGGTTTAGACAGTCAAAAGTCAATAGTCCAAAGTTCAGATTAATTTTGACTTTTGACTTTTGACTTTTGATAACCTTCACGAGTAACTATGCAATTTAAAAGCGTAATAACTTAACTGTTTTTCTCTTTTGCTCACGAATAATACACTGGGAAAGATTTCGCATCTTTTGGCTTGATAAACACGCACTGTTGTGGCTCTAACTGTAACTCGTTATAGCGATCGCGTGTTAAATTCGCTGTCACTACTTGCCCATCATCTAAAGTTAATTCTAGCTGAATTTCCCAGCCTAAATGTATCAGCCGACTCACTCTGGCTGGTGCGGTAGCACCATTGGGAGTCTTTTCTATAATCACATCTTGTGGACGCAAAAATACTTGTGGATGTAATGTCTCAAACCCACTCCTTTGGAAAATATTCGCTGTGTTGGGTAAAACGTTCACTGGCCCAATAAAGCTCATGACAAATGCCGTTGCCGGATTGTCGTAAATTGCTGCTGGTGTCCCCACCTGTTCTACCCGCCCTTGATTCATCACCACGACTTCATCGGAAACTTCCATTGCTTCTTCTTGGTCGTGGGTGACAAAAACTGTGGTAACATGTACTTCATCATGGAGGCGGCGTAACCATGCCCGTAAGTCTTTGCGGACTTTCGCATCAAGTGCCCCAAATGGTTCATCCAGTAACAATACTTCTGGTTCTACAGCCAGTGCCCTAGCTAAAGCTACGCGTTGTCTTTGACCACCGGAAAGTTGTGAAGGATAGCGATCGCCCAGTCCAGTTAATTGCACCAATTCCAATAACTGTTCTACTCGTCCCTTAATCTTCTTGGCTGGTGCTTTGCGAATTTCTAAACCAAAGGCAATATTTTGCCGCACAGTCAGATGCTTGAATAGGGCATAGTGCTGAAACACAAACCCTATATTCCGTTTCTGCACACTTTCATATGTGGCATCTTTACCTGTGAGCAGGATTCTACCGCTATCTGGCATCTCCAACCCCGCTATTAAGCGCAGTAGGCTAGATTTACCAGATCCTGATGGGCCGAGCAAAGCAACCAGCGAGCCACTCTTGATTTCCAGACTCACCTGATCAACTGCTTTAAAACTCCCGAACTGCTTGGATACATTATCAACTACAATACCCACTGCTGCTGACCTCTGCAACTTTAATACGGCTTATTGCTAGGTTTACCGTCTTTTATTTATACAATACATAAAATACTATTAACTTTCAAGTTTTTAATTAACAAAATTGCTGCGATCGAGCTAGCTCGATCGCAGCGCACATCAGTAGTCGTTTTACCCCTCACCTTAGTAAAGCGAGGGCAGACAAAGCTACGCTTTGGCTCTTTGGGGTTCCAACAGCATGACCAGCCTGCAACGGGCGCGGGGTGTGGGGTTTAGGGAAGGAAAAAGCCCCGAAGTTTAGGACAGAACAACTACTTTTAAGTATGGAAAAAGAAAAAAGATGTATTTTGAAACACGTAATGCGAAAAATACAGCGTCCTTGCTTGAAACCCCTGGTTTTAATTATGGGGTTCCCACTCAGCCTACACACCCTTCATTAGTGGTTGAGTAAACTTGGTATAACGCCATTGCAAGGGTTTTACGCGATTGTTGACACCAATGACAGTTATACGCCCCTACAGCGCTCAAATCATTAGTGGGGAGTGTTAGTAACTAGGTGCAGTACATCTCGTACTACACTGTAGCCACTGAGATCCCAAAGTAAGTAAGCTAAAAAACCAAGCATCGCAAAGCGACCATTCCAAAGTTCGGCTTGAGGAGTAATACCAAGATCACCGGCATTACGATCCTTGCCATTGTATGCGGTTTCAGTTGCATCAGTAGGATAACGTTCCATTGTTAATTTTCCTTAAAATCTCTTTACATAATTTCATAGTAACTAGCACAATCATCGAATGCTATCTGTCTGTAGTTTCAAAGTGTAAGCAAGCCCAAAGGATGATTTTTAAGGATTTAACAAAACAGTTTTATACTCAAAAATAATCTATTTAGTAGAGGCTTTTGCAGGTAATTAGTAATTACAAAAGTGAAATCGTATAACTATAATTCCTAACCATCATAACCCTCGTCCGCATCTGGAAGACTCACTCAAGTAACTTCTGTTAAAGATGCGAACGAGATGCTGTGCTGAATACTTGTGTAGAAGCACAAGTATTCAGCTTATGGATTTGCAGTTTGTGGGGAATCATAAATACCCCAATTTTGAATACCTTGATTGCGTAATATTGCTTCAGCGCGATGGATTTCTTCTTCCGTACCCTCTAGTATAAGCAAATAATAACTCTGTTGGAGGCGATCGCTATAAAGTCTAGCTCGCTCTTCAGGGATACCTAAATCACCTAATGCTTTCACCAAATTCTGATGTGCTGCTGCTCCCACAGCAACACCTGCGACGCTAGCAACTAATGCTACACCTACGGAACCAGCTGCAAGCACGGCTCCAACACCGGGGAGTGCTAGACTACTCAAACCAACTAAGACGCTACCCCAAGTAGTTGCAAAGAGGGTGTCTCCTACTGGTGTGGTTGTATTGACATCTTGATTACCGATGCGATCGCTGATTTGTGCTTCGCCTAATTTATCACCTTCTTCTACATCTTTAGCAATGACAGAAACTTTCTCTATAGGAAAGTTTGCAGTTCTCAATTCATTAAGTGCTTGTTCTATTTCTTGAGAATTAGCAAATACTCCTAATGCTCTTATAGTATCTTTAGTTATCATATGTCCCTCGTTCAAAATTTTATTAGTACGTCCATTTATAACCCTAATATTTCGTCGTATTTCACGAGCAAGTTAACCATTCAGACGTTACTAAGTTGTTAATTGAATTGATTTCCCCAAGGGGGATAAATCATCATGAAGACTTAGCGAATCAAGTGGAGTACGTCACGCACCACACTATAACCAGCGAGATCCCAAAGTAGGTAGGCAATAAAGCCTATCATTGCTAAACGCCCATTCCAAAGTTCTTGTTGAGGATTCCAGCCAAAAACCCAAGCATTGCGATCAACACCGTTATAGGCTTTAGCTTCAGCAGGTAATTGAGTCGCTTTGTTTGTATCAGTTGCCATTGCAAATATACCTGAATAACTCTACTACACTCACATCTTAGTTATTATTACGGTTATATTTCTCTGTCTATTGGGTAATATGAATGTGCCACAGGAAGTATCTGCAAGTATTAGCTAGACTTGTGAAATTTTTAATTCCAAATATTAGAAGTTTCATTAAATAATTAAAGTCAGCCGATTGATAGTCTTTACGTAATGGATAAGTTCAATGCCCGTAAAACTAATGATGGAACTAAGTAATAGATCAAATTGCGCGGAATATCAACCGAATTACTTAATTACAAACGTACTCATACATAAACTTTGGTTGCTCCAGACACCACTGATACAATTTAGTGCAGTTTGCCCTGGTTGTATGTTGGCGTCTGTCCCTATAACTCAATACGATTCAGTTAAGGCTAAAATTATTTGCCAAAGTCAATTTTTTTACGTAGACGCGTAAGCGGTGAGCCAGCGCGGTCTTGGGGGTTTCCCCCATGAGCGACTGGCGAACCCGTAGGGCTTGCCGCAGGCTACCGCAGAGGCGCAGAGAACGCAGAGAGAAGAGAGAAATGCTTAACTGAACTGTATTGCCCTATAACTCTCATCAGGGGCAAAGCTAAAATATTTTACACAAAGTACTTCAATATGTGCGGTATTTAAATACTTATATATTTGGCGCAGGCATTATATACCACGCGGTGGTTTGGTTGCGGTAAGAACAATGTAAGAAAGCGTCTCATTGATCGTCTGGATCGCTGACCAGCCACCAAGCATCCCGCTGACCATTTCCTCACCATACACGCTGATTAGAATATCCTGATTTTCCTTCTTCTGAAGGGCAGCCAAAGTGGCAACGTTGCTCGGATGGATAGTGTTTATAGTCACATCACGGCATGTCAAATACTGAAGCCCGACAGCCTTCATCTCACCAATGTAATCGCTGTACGAGCCGATATCAGCTACTGCAAAGGCGGGGTAAACAATGTCAATCTCTTCCTGTGTCATCGGGCGGGTTGTCACAAAGTCCGCAATGACAATGTTGCCACCGGGCTTGACCACACGGGCCATCTCGCGCAGCACCTGTATACGCGAGGGCATATGAAAGAACGACTCGAATGCCCATGCTGCATCGAAGCTATTGTCGGCGTAGGGAAGCGACATGGCGTTGACAAGCTCGAAGGTAGCATTACTTGCGCCTGCGGCCTTGGCGTTCTCAAGGGCGGTGGTGCGCTGGCTTTGGCTGACGGTGATGCCAGTGACAAAGACGCCAGCCTTCAGGGATAGCTGGATACCAGGGCGACCAGTACCACAGCCAACATCCAGAACACGCTGGCCAGGCTGAACGCTCAGATGGCTAATCATTAAATCAGTGAAGTTCTGCTGCGCTTCGGCTATGCTTACGCTCGTGTCGGTGGGATCGTCCCAGAAACCGAAGTGAAGGCTGTCATTCCAGAGAGTCTGGTAGAACGCTGCCATTGAATCGTAGTACTGGCCGATTTGGGACGGAGTGGGCTTGTTAACTGGCATTTTGTTACTCCACAGCTTGCACAAGGTGATCTCAGTCAAAATGCAATTAGGTACAAGCTATATTTACTGATGCAGTTTTTCAGAAGGTTTGTAACAAAAGTTTGAAGAGAAGAACAATCAGAATGCGTATAGTTAACCAAGGTTGTACCACTCACGGGCAGCGATCGCGCTCTAGCATAAACTTTGGTTGCGTCAAAAAAATAGACTCAAGATACCTAAACTAATAGGAAACCTTCAATCCTGGTGTCGTTTAATATAACGCACCAATAAACTCTTGTAGGATGGGCGTCCCGCCCGTCCTAATGGCGGGCTAGAAGCCCACCCCACAAGAAAATCTATTGCAACATTTTAGCTGAAACAGTCCACTACAATCTCTACAATTTCAGGTTGAGTTTCTAAATCATTTCTGTTACTATTGACCTTCCTTATAAACAAGCTATTTGTGTTATTCAGCTCTAAAGACAGATGTGAAAGCAGATTTAATTGAACCTCCTGCTTCCTTGAGTTTTTGGGCGATGGGTTCCTCACTGTGCAAAAACACACGCGCACAATTTCTTCCTGGTAAACCGGAAATTGAACCGCCCGGATGAGTTCCAGCACCAGTGAGATATAAGTTATCAATTGGTGTTTTATAGTTAGCTAATTCTGGCAACGGACGGAAGCAAAGCATCTGATCTAAGGTCATATCGATGTGGTAATAATTACCCTTATAAGTCCCTAATCGTTCTGCCAATTCAGCTGGACTTTCTACATGACGGGCGATAATTGAATGTTGCAGATTTGGCGAATACTGTGCCAGTTTATTAATTACTTTGTCTGCAACTTTGTTTTTCAGTTCATCCGTCCAACCCGTACCTTTTAATCCCGTACCTTCTGCACCAGCAATTTGATAGGGTGCAAAAAACTCTATCCATAATGTATGCTTGCCTTCCGGTGCCATCGATGGATCGAGTGCGGTAGGCATCACCAAATACATTGATGGGTCTTCATCAGGAATTTTGCCTAGACTAATTAGACTATGAGCTTGTTCCACATGATTGACGGAATCGGCAATTAAAACAGAACCCATCAAATAATTATCTTGGTGATTGTGGTGAACAAAACGCAATGGTTCAGATAAAGCACAATCAATTTTGAGGATGGTTTCATTGTTATTAACGATACGGCGGTCTAACCTTTCGCGCAAGTTGCGATCAGCACTATCGACATCGTTACTATCCATCAGTTGCAAAAATAAGCGCTTGGCATCAATACTTGAAATTACACCTTTGTTGGCACGATATTCTTTACCACCAGCAACCCTCACACCGACAGCTTTACCATTATCAACCAAGACTTTTTCTACCTTTTGGTCGGTAAGGATAGTACCTCCTTGACTTTTTACCAGCTTCACCAAAGCTTCGACAAGTCCACCAGTACCGCCACGTGGTCTTGCCATACCGGGATTATGACGCAACATCATCATCATTGCCCCAAAGGACATGGCTTTTTGTGAGGGAGGGGAACTGAGTTCTGCTGATAGTCGGTTGAGAGGTGCTTTGATAAACTCTGAATCGAAATACTCGTTAATATTATCTGTGGCACTGCTGAGTAAGGTACGGAGTAAATCAAGGGTTGTGTTAGAGCCACCTAGCATGGAAAATAAGTCTTGCAGATTATTGAGACTGTAATTACCAGCAATATCAACAATTGATTTAGGTGGTGCATTAAAAAAAGGAGTAACCGATTGAATAAAGCGTTGCCAAAAGTCCGCATACTCAGCGTATTTTTCAGCATCGCGCTGACTGTAACGGGCAATTTCTGCACAAGTCTTTTCTATAGATTTATGGGCTAAAAAATATTTGCCATCTGGATGGGGGCAAAAAACAACTGGATCACAGCTAAGATATTCCAAGCCATACTTATGTAGTTCCAATTCCTGGATGACTGGCCCTAAGAAAATGAACAGATGGTTAATCGCACAAGGATTAAATTTAAAACCAGGCGCTTGTTTAGGCATAAGTTCCTCAGTCGTACAACCACCACCGGGAAGCGATCGCCCTTCCAATAACAAGACGCTGTAACCAGCCTTCAATAGGTAGCCTGCACAAACTAAGCCATTATGGCCAGCACCAATAATTACAACGTCATACGCTTCCATGACTGCAACGTGGGGAGTAAAGTATATTCCCTGATATTAGAAAGTGCTGAACGTATCTAAATCTTTCGTGGGTTATAAACTGTTTATATATTTAGCAGTAGTAAGCACCTAATCTACGGATATATAATTCATTTCCGTTTGTGCCACAAAAAAGTTCTGACTCATATTGCGATCGCGGCACATTCAGTAGGATAAACAATAATACCTCTCCATAGAAATTTACCGTGAAATAATTTTTTCAAGACTTATGTAATTGGTTCCAGATTACTTATTTTGCATTGCTAAAGTTAGCAGTTTAAATACATAATTAGTAGATGTTGTCAATGAGTTTGCCGCTCATTTAACAAGATTCCAGCAAACTATACAATTAAATGATTTAATTTTTGAAGTTTTTTCACAATAATACCAATTCTCTAAAATTCGGCAACAGATTCAAACCTCAAATTCCAGACTGTAACTGACCAAACCCTTCGGGCAGGGAACAGGGAACTCTTAACAGGAAACAGCAAAAAACTGCCCGAATATTGGGTTTCAAGCCCCATTATTTATTTATGAAAAAAAATCAAAATATTTGAAAGGTTCTGGGTGCAAACCACGAAGTTTCAATGCGTCATTGTACAAATCCCCATAATTAAATAATGGGGTATCGAACTGTTGCCTGTTGCCCGTTCCCTGTTCCCTTTTAAGAATCTTAATTACGAATTACCCTTCGGGTGACGCTCGCAAGCTCGCTAACGCTACGCTAACGGCAGTCCCCCATCGACGGGAACCGCCAAGACGGGGGCTGCCTCACGAATTACGAATTGGTATAACTTGCCATCGCCTTCAACATTAAATATCATGACCAATTCCCTATTCCCAGTCTCGCCTTTTGTATCGAAATATTAAGGAATATTGCATTTCTATCAAAACCTGACCGGAGAGCGCGAAATCAGTCAAAAGTCCGTGATACGATGCTTTCGGTAAATGTGAAGATTGGGAGAAGACCTTTGACACTACGGGTTGCTGTTGTTGGGTCAGGCCCGGCTGGTTCATCTGCCGCTGAAACACTGGCAAAAGCTGGGATTGAAACTTACCTGTTTGAGCGGAAACTAGACAATGCCAAGCCCTGTGGGGGAGCAATTCCCCTGTGTATGGTAAGTGAGTTTGACTTACCGCCAGAGATTATTGACCGCCAGGTACGGAAGATGAAAATGATTTCACCTTCCAATCGTGAGGTTGATATCAATCTGGTAAACAAAGAAGAATATATAGGAATGTGCCGCCGTGAGGTGCTGGATGGCTTTCTGCGGAATCGCGCGGCAAAATTAGGTGCAACACTAATTAATGCTACCGTTCATAAACTCGATATACCGACAAACAACACCGACCCTTATACCATCCATTACGTTGACCACACAGAAGGTGGGCCACAGGGCATTACTAAAACCCTGAAAGTGGATTTAATTATTGGGGCGGATGGGGCTAATTCCCGCATTGCTAAAGAAATGGATGCAGGGGATTATAATTATGCGATCGCTTTCCAAGAACGCATTCGTCTTCCCGAAGACAAAATGGCATATTACAACGACCTTGCCGAAATGTACGTAGGCAATGACGTTTCTACTGACTTCTACGCTTGGGTGTTCCCCAAATATGACCACGTAGCTGTAGGTACTGGGACAATGCACGTCCATAAGGCCAGTATCAAACAGTTGCAAGCTGGTATCCGCGCCCGCGCTAGTGAAAAACTGGCAGGCGGTAAAATCATCAAAGTAGAAGCACACCCCATCCCCGAACATCCCCGTCCTCGCCGCGTAGTCGGTCGCATAGCTTTGGTCGGAGATGCTGCTGGCTATGTTACCAAATCTTCTGGTGAAGGCATTTACTTTGCTGCCAAGTCTGGGCGCATGTGTGCTGAAACCATCGTGGAAATGTCCAACAGTGGTAGTCGCATTCCCACAGAAAACGACCTGAAAGTTTACCTGAAGCGTTGGGATAAAAAATACGGACTCACCTACAAAGTGCTGGATATTTTGCAGAGTGTCTTCTATCGTTCAGATGCTACCCGTGAAGCCTTTGTAGAGATGTGCGCTGACCTTGATGTGCAGCGGCTAACATTCGATAGCTATCTGTATAAGACAGTTGTCCCCGCTAACCCCATCACTCAACTAAAAATTACTGCCAAGACTATTGGTAGTCTAATTCGCGGTAACGCCTTAGCTCCTTAATAAGAGTAAAATCAGGCTTAACAACAGCAGAGGAGAAGGGGAGTAGATAATTCTAAATTTAAAATTAATAATTTTGAATTAGGGATTAATTTACTTCTGTTCTCCTCTCATATTTTGGAGTAGCTGAAATTAACCATAATTTGATGAAAAGCAAATTTATGAGATTGACCTAGAGGCAATTCATGAATTGCCTCTAGGTTAATCATAATTACAATCAGCAACGGCAAACTGATCGTCTACTGACAGTCATTAGTCAGCAGATTCAGCTTTTTTTGCTAAGAGAGAAAATATTATACTGATCTTGAACCTGAGAAAAAATCATAGTTTGTGCGATCGCATTTTTGCCAATTTCCTCCATTATGCGATCGCTAATTTTTAATTTTGCCAAGCTGTACTACTCATTCCTAGCGGTATGCATGTCATTCTGTAGGCTTCCCCTAGACACTCAAACAGCATCTTTTCGTAGAGTAGGGTATGCCCACAGATTAGACAGCCAAGCACAGTTGAGATGTATAGTCGAGCAGAGTGCAGCTTGCCATAAATACACAGAGGCAGATTTTCGTAGAGTGGGGTAGAACCTACCCTGATGTTTTTGCTACACTGCATCTAACTCACCATGACCATGACAATACTATACCTCTTGCAAAAGTCCTTCTTAGCGTTCTTTTCTTTGCGTCTACCCTGCGGGAACGCCTGACGGCGAATGCGCCTTTGCGCGAGACAAAAAAAGATTTATGCAAGAAGTCTACTGACTAATGAACTCTAGTACAGCGTGGCAGAAATAATTATCCAGTGGAAAAAGCTTAAAAGCTTACTGTACAAACTTTCTTACCTTCTGCCTCGAAAGAGTCATGAGTGGTGAGTACTGAGTGTGGAGTTAGCAGTGCTTCCCTTGCTTTGCTGCTGCTCTGCTCCCCTGCCCTTTATCATACTTGGTGGTGTACGAAGTTCACAGGGACTACTTCCTGCCTGCTTTCACTCAACTGCTGAGGTTGAAACCCCCTCAGTTGATGGAGGCACGCTGGGCAATTCAAGACAGTATCCTGCACCATACACTGTCTTGATGTAGCGGGGGTGTCGGGGATCTGGTTCTAACTTGGTTCTCAAGTGTCGGATATGGACTCGAATCGTTTCGATGTCATCATCTGGATCGTAACCCCAAACTTCTCTGAGGATTTCGCTAGGGGAAACTGTCTGACCGTGGCGTTGCAGCAAACAGTGAAGTAGCTCAAACTCCAAGTGAGTCAGTTTCACAGTTTCACCAAACCATATGGCTTCAAACCTTTCGGGAACAAGGGTCAGCGGCCCATAGTTCAAAATCTCACTGTGCTTTGCTGCTTGAGGAATGCGGTCAGTACGCCGCAATAATGCCCGTACCCGCGCCAGCATTTCTTCAACTTCAAAGGGCTTGGTAAGGTAGTCGTCTGCTCCAGCATTGAAGCCTTCTACCTTATCCTGAGTTTGGCTTAAAGCCGTCAACATTAACACGGGAATCTCAGCTGTTCGCTCATCCCGGCGTAGGCGTTGGCAAACTGTAAATCCATCAACTCTCGGTAACATCAGGTCAAGCATAATCAAGTCAGGTTGTAGCTGGAGTGCTAGAGCCTGACCTTTGATACCATCTTCAGCTTGGCTGACATCGTAGCCAGCCATTTCCAAGTTGACGGCAACTAGTTCTGAAATTGCTGGGTCATCGTCTATGACAAGAATCCTCGGCATTCTTAAAAAATTATTACTACTTATTAAGGATAAATAAGAACCTTTGGGAAATACAAAGATTGCTGTATTGATTATAAAAAAGATTTTAAATTTAACATAAAAATTAAAACTGAAGGAGTGAAATCACAACTAAACTACACGAAATTCCAAACATGATGTGTTATGGCCCCTACAATCCGTCCCGATTTTTGCAAAATGGTGTGGCAATGACTGTCTACACTGCTTTGTCAAGAAGACGTGATTGGCAAAGAACAACTGCACATCTAGAGCCGCCCTATCATAAAACAATTTTTATAAGGTAGGCAAGTTGTGCCTATTTTCGCATAAATGCTCATACAGGCGCTCTAGATCAACAATGGTTTTTAACCCTGCTGGGACGTAAAGTACACGCTCTTTGGATATGCTGTGGTGTTATTTGACAGGTGTACTTATGGCAAAACAGCTAAATTGTTACTAAATTACAGGGGACGTACTTGCAAGTACGTCCCCTAAAAATTCTAGGCAGTTCTAGCCCTTGAGATTGCTTGCTCCTGACGGTAAAAGTTAAGCTAGATTTAACCCTTCAGGTTTACTATCTAGCTAGATACTGGCTTTTTCTTCAAGAATCTACTCAAAGAACCGGCTACCAACAGTCCTAAAATTGCTCCAGGTTCAGGAACAGCAATGGCTGTCAATTGACCCCCAAGATCCAACCGACAGTTTGGGTATGTGTCACAGACTTCTGGTGAAAGATCATCTTTCAAGAATATCTGAGCCGTGGGCAATCCTTGATCAGGATTTTGGTAAGTGTAGAAAGATAAGCCTGTCACATCTGTTGCAAAGTCAATTCCCAAATCAAAGCCAACAGAAGTGTCAAAATTACCTGTTTGTAAAACGGTCTTTGTCACTGTATCGAAGTTGAAATTGAAACTACTGCTTGGATTGGGAAAATCGTAATTGAATTTTTGCAACAAAGTGCCTTCTGGGTTGAAGAAGGAAATGGTGAATCTAGTCAGATCATCCTTGGTGACGATGTTTCCTAAGAAATTATCGTTATAGCTGAAATTACCTTTAGCAGAATAACCTTGATCTCCTATCCAATCAAGGTCAAAAGAAGCAGCATCAGCACTGGGAACGTTAACTAAAGTAGCTATAGAGGTAACAGCAGCTACAGCTACAGTAGCTTTTATTTGGTTACAAATGCTTTTCATTTTCTTGATATCAGCAATAGATTGTAATGTTGTTGTAGTTGTCAGAAAACTTTTGCTTCCAGCAGTTCACACAAAGGTAAACTACGGGTATAGCAATGCCAAAAAGCAAATATTTTAGCATTGAGAATTTGGGACTTAGACAAGTGAATTTATGTACCTAAATAGGGACATAAAAAGCAATATCAGCCTATACAAATAGACTTACTACTCTGACACCAGAGGCTAAAACATCTGGGTATTAAGATAACAATTGGTTTTGTCTGATTTGATTAATTTGTCAAACACCTTCGGGGAGATTGTATCACTATATTCCATTTCATATTTAGAGTTTATATCTATTTTTATAAATTCCTAAATAATGCATTTTCTATTTAAATTAATTATATTAATATGATTTAAATAAATCTTTAAGTAGTCTTAACTAAATGTTCTCTGAGTCGCAAATCACAACATTTTTTTGCTTACCTTGAAAGCTGATTTAGGACTATAAAATCTCGAAAATACAATATTTTATCCAGTTAATAGTCTTATTTTGGCGTGAATTCTGCCTTGTTATCTAAGAGGATGTTTGAAAAGTCGAAAAGTATACTAAGAACCCCTCTCCAAACCTCTCTCCGTTTCGGGGAGAGGCTTTGAAACCCCCATTCCCTCGTAGGGAACTCGGGGCCCCCATTAAATTAGGGCTTAGCCCTAATTTAATGGGGATTAGGGTCAGGGGGGCTTGGGGGGTTAGGTTTTTAAGATTTTGATGTTAGCAATGATACTTTTCAAACAACCTCTAACGAAATAGCAACTAAAAATTCATATTTTATTTGTAATCCTTCACTTTACCAAAGTTGAAACATTCTCATGATGTGGCAATATTTACAACAAACCGCCTTTTAAGCGTCTATACAATTGGAGCCTCAAACGCCAATCACGTAAGTCTAGTTTTAACTCTCAAAATTACAGCAAAACTAACTTAACCTGACTTTGTAGACTTCTTGATATGGCTCTAAGCTCAAGCCTGTGGGCTGATTTGAGCCATACGTTTACTATAAAAACTACCTTTTTGATGAAAAATTTTTAAAAAATTTATCTTCAATAAACTAACTCTAAGTTAAATAAAGCATTACCCAAACTTAATCAAAGCCAAATACTTTCTCCCTAGCATTTCAAGTAACCAAAATATCCTGATGAAAGTATCACGACGTAAATTTTTTACATTAGCAGGTGCAAGTGCTGCCGGTACCTTGATGGTATCTCCTTTAGAAGCTCTTTATGCTAGGAAAGCCAGTGGTCAATCTGTATCTGGTAGTGGGTACGGAACACTTCTACCAGATCCTAATGGCTTGTTAGATTTACCAGCAGGATTTCAGTATCAAGCTTTTTCTCGTACAGGTGACATCATGGCGGATGGCAATCCAGTACCAAGTAATCATGATGGTATGGCAGCTTTCCTTGGCCCCAGAAACACAATAATTCTGGTTCGTAATCATGAACTTGGGACTGGTTTAACTGGTTCACGAGTACAAGTGCCAAATCCCTACGATCCTATTGCCAGAGGAGGCACTACAACTTTGGTTGTTGGCTCCAATCGTCGTTTGATTAAAGACTTTGCTTCTCTCGGTGGAACCATCCGTAACTGTGCGGGTGGCCCGACTCCTTGGGGATCATGGATTAGCTGTGAAGAAGATGTAACTATACCGACTGCAAGTAATGGAGTTACGCAGTTACACGGTTATAATTTTGAGGTTCCAGCGAGTGCAACCTCTCCTGTAAATCCAGTGCCTCTAATTGCCATGGGTCGATTTAATCATGAAGCTGTGGCAGTAGATCCCAAGACTGGATATGTTTATCAGACTGAAGATCGAGGAGATAGTCTCTTCTATCGTTTTATCCCTAAAGTGCCTGGAAAGTTACAACAAGGAGGCACTCTTCAAGCTTTGAGGATTATAGGTAGACCTGAAGTCAACACTTCAAATAGTGGTTTTGTGCGGGGACAGAAATTGGCTGTAGATTGGGTGGATATTCCACAGCCAAACCCGACCACTGAGGATAATGTCAGATTCCAAGGTCGTGAACTGGGTGCTGCTTTGTTTGCTCGTGGGGAAGGCATCTGGTATAGCAACGGTGAATTTTACTTTTGCTGTACAAGTGGTGGTGCCATAGGGCGTGGTCAAGTCTGGCGCTATATTCCCGCTGACGAGACCATTGACCTGTTTGTTGAGTCTACATCTAGAGAAGAACTCGATGCTCCAGACAATGTAGTTGTAGCACCTTTTGGCGATCTCATCCTCTGCGAAGATGGAGGGGGTGATAATTTCTTGGTTGGTGTGACTCCCAATGGTGAAATCTATCAATTTGCACGTAATGCTCTCCAGAGTGGTGAGTTTGCTGGGGCTTGTTTCTCACCTGATGGTCGGACTTTGTTTGTAAACATCCAAAGCCCTGGTATTACTTTCGCAATTTGGGGCCCTTGGAATAGGTCATAGAAACTGATATCAAGTTGTAACAATAATAATGAACAAAAGGCGATCGCTTTGATGCTGCTTTCAACAAATGCGATCGCAGCTGTAAAGGCATACAGTAGGGGCGTACATCTGTCATTGGTGTCAACTTAAGCTCTAATGCTTAACCCACAGTCGTTTTACCCCACCCCCAACCCCTCCCCTTACCAAGGGGAGGGGCGGTTTTGGCTTTAGACAAAACCGGGGTGGGGTGACGCGGATCGTGATGGTAAACGAATAAATTCATTCATCAAGTCTTCACAAGGGTTTCACGTTAAATTGACACCTATGTACATCTGTACGCCCCTACGATATCAGGTATTTCGTGAAATAATATTACTTCACGGGTGGTAACATTTCTAAAACTGCAATATTTAAATCAGGGAAATCTAAAGGTGAAATAGTCCCATCTTCTGGCAAAACTACTTTGCTTTGATAACCATCCTGAGTTGGTTCTCGAAAGACGTGCAATTGACGATTAACGACATCTAGCACCCAATAATCTTTAATTCTCGCTTTGGAGTAAGCTTTAGCTTTGGTTTCGCAGTCTAGTTTCAGGCTGCTATCTGCTACCTCAATAATCAGATAAACTTCAGGCGGGGTAGGATGGTGGTCTGCGTAGTCCAGTGGGTCTACTTTAACCACAGCAATATCCGGTTCTGGTTCAGACCGTTCATTTAACTTTATTGGGTCTTGAATGGATACCCACGCCCGATTTCCTAAACGGTTTTGTAGTAAGTAATTGATTCTACCCACTGCTGACCGATGGGCTGTTCCTTTGGGACTCATCCAGATTATCTGTCCTTCTAGCAGTTCCACTCGTTCATCTGCACCAAAAATCCCAGCCTCGGCCATCCGGTGGTATTCCTCAACTGTCCACAGGCGAAGTTTTAAAGTTGTGTCTGTGTTCTGCATGGGTTTTAGCAATGCGAGGGTTGCTGGCAATGACTTCTATGGTAGCAGCATGAAGACTTGTAATAGTGGTTGACGGATGACTGATGACTGTGTATTGGAATTACGGAATCAAGCTTTTACAATTTGGATTTCATCAAGTTGGTTAATTATCACATCGGCACCTTGGACATTTTCTGACTGACCTATCCAAGTGATACCGATACAACCTGCGGCTATTGCATTACGCCCCATTTGCATATCACCTACAGAATCTCCTACCATCAATGTAGCGCCCGGTTCAACTCCTAAAGCTTGGCAAGCTTGCAAAAATAGCACTGGGTCTGGTTTGCTTGGGCCATCATCCACTCCTATTTGCACTTGGATGTAATCACTTAAGTGATGATGTATCACGAAGTCATTTACTTCTGCTGTTGTCGCCGCTGAAATGATCCCAAGTTTAATTCCTGCTACTGACAAGGTTTTTAGTATCTCCAAGCTTCCTGCAAAAAGTGGTGCAGGAGTTTTGCCAATATATTTTTCGGCTTCGTCTAAAGCCTGACGGGCTATTTTGAGTGAATCAAACCATCCTCTACCAGTTTCGGCTATATATGCCGCAGCGGCAATTTCTGTTTCACGGCGACTGGATACCGATATTAACCCTGCTGGGTCGAGGGTATTACTATTAATGCCAAACGCCATTAACAATGGTTCCCCGATTCCCGGAATTTGAGCGTCTATCAATCGTGCTGCTTTTTGTCCGAGCGATCGCAAGTAAGCTTCTGAATCTTCTAATGTACCGTTTTTGTCAAAAAAAATTGCTTGGATATTGTTAAATATAATATTTCTACATTTAATAGTTGCCAAAATATTCACCCCGCTGATTGAGTTAGGAGGGGCGCAAGGCTTTGCGCCCGTACAGAAGTTATACAATTTTGGATTTTAGATTTGAGATTTTGGATTGTAAAAAAGTTAGTGACTAAGCTTTTAGGCAATCAATCTGTCACAATCATTTTTAAAATTAGTGTCAGTAATAACAAGCTTTTACAAGAGAATCGCCCATTAACCGTAATTCATGAATTCTTAATTACGAATTATACCAATTCTCCAAAATTAGGCTACAGATGCAACCCGAAAAAGCCTTGCTAGCTCTAAGTTTCGGAAATTACGAATTACGAATTACGAATTACGAATTATTGGGTTATCAGTAAACAAAAAAAGAGGGAAAACCCCTCTTTGTAAGATATTTCGATATTTTAATACAGATAAGTAGAACTACAACTGAATTACTCTTCAATAGCTACTGGTATCTCTTCTTCAGTTTCAATAGCTGCTGGAATGTCTTCCTCAACTACAGCATCTACCCCTTCTGCTGCTTCCACAGGTAAAGTCATTACCGCAGGAGCGCCTTGTTGTTTAGCTAGCAGCTGTTCTCGATATTTAGCTGCCATTTCTTCTGCTTTATCGTAAACTAAATCACGGTTTTTAATCATGTCACCGGGTTCGGGTTCCAGCTGTTTGGTAGACAAGGAAATCCGACCCCTTTCAGCATCCAAGTCAATGATCATAACTTTTACTTCGTCATTGACATTGAACACGCTGTGAGGTGTATCAATATGTTCGTGGGAAATTTCCGAGATGTGCAATAATCCGCTGACTCCGCCAATGTCAATAAATGCACCGTAAGGCTTGATGCCACGAACTGTACCAATTACTACTTCGCCAACTTCTAGGCGGTTCATCTTGCGCTCAACCAATGCGCGACGATGGGATAGAACTAGGCGATTGCGTTCTTCATCTACTTCTAAGAACTTCAAAGGCAGTTCTTCACCTACCAATTCTTCTTTGGGTTTGCGGGTGCTAATGTGAGAACCGGGGATAAATCCACGCAATCCTTCAATTCTAACCAATGCGCCCCCACGGTTGGTAGCAAATACACCGGAACGTACAGTGGCATCTTCTGCTTGCAGCTGACGCACCCGTTCCCAAGCCCGCATGTACTCAATCCGACGAATGGAAAGTGTTAGCTGACCGTCTTCGTTCTCATCTGTGAGAATGAAAAATTCTCGCGTTTCATTTGACTGTAATACTTCTTCCGGGGCATCAACCCGGTTAATAGACATTTCTTGTATAGGTATATATGCTGCTGTTTTAGCACCTATGTCAATCAGAGCGCCGCGCGGCTCTATACTGAAAACAGTTCCTGGTACAATATCTCCAGGGCTAAAGTGATAATCATACTTGTCAAGTAGAGCAGCGAAATCTTCGTGAGTAAATCCAATTTCTGTAGCGGTTAAGTTCTGATTGACCATGCTGATTGGTTCCTGGTTTTAGTCTCCGTAAAGGTTGTGGCCTGAGGGTGATGTTTATGTGAGCTACCCAAGGGGGGTCTACACTTAACATCCTTTTCCATCCTAGCGCAGAAAAGCTAGTGTTAGCACATATCAACTTACAGATTGAAAATTATATCATATAATTATGTGCGTTAATGATGAGTCAGCTTTTAGGTCTTTAGGCTAAGACTGAGAAGAAGAGTAGGGAGTAGGGAGTGGTGTAATTCAACTACTTCAAAAGCGCTCTTTAAGGTAGTGCTGATTGGTGAGAAAGTATATAAATTGAAATATCCGCTGTCACCAGCATTGGTGACAGCGGATAAAAATTTTATGTACCCTTACAAATTGGGTGATAGCAGCTTACTCATCTTTCTTTTCAATGCGGGGAGGTTCGCGAAATGCGATCGCAAAGAAGAGAACACCTATACACAAGGTAAAAATCAAGATGTACGCAACGCTTTCCATGTTAAAAGCTCCTGCCTATGCAGTTGGTAATTAAGGTATTGGTACTGGGTATTGGGTATTGGGTACTGGGTATTGGGAAAACTCTTTCCCAGTCCCCCTTCGGGTTCGCCAGTCGCTCATGGGGGGAACCCCCAAGACCCTTACGGGTTCGGCAGTTACTCCACTTGGGGAGACCCCAAGACCGTACTGCCTCACCGCGCTGGCTCACCAGTCCCTAGTCACTAGTCCCCAATCCCCAGTCCCCAAAAATTAGAGAGCTTCCTTCCGACGGGTTGTCTTATCACCCACTTTCTGGAATAGACCCCACTCAACTTGTTCTTCTAGATCCGCATCCACACCAGCAAACACGTCTCGGTAGATTGTACGGGCGCCATGCCAGAGATGACCAAAGAAGAATAATAGAGCAAATACAGCGTGTCCAAAGGTAAACCAACCTCTAGGACTGGTGCGGAATACACCGTCAGAGTTCAAGGTTTCCCGGTCAAATTCAAAGATTTCACCGCCTTGAGCTTTACGGGCATATTTTTTCACATCAGCTGGATCTGTAAAAGTTTGGCCATCCAGGTCGCCACCATAGAAGCTAACGGTGACACCAGATTGCTCAAAGCTATATTTAGATTCTGCACGACGGAAAGGAATGTCAGCGCGGACAATGCCATCTGCGTCGGTCAAGATTACAGGGAAGGTTTCAAAGAAGTTGGGGAGACGACGCACGGTCAATTCCCGTCCTTCAGAGTCCTTGAATACTGCGTGACCTTGCCAAGACTGGGCAATGCCATCACCCTTGACCATAGGCCCTGTACGGAATAGACCGCCTTTAGCGGGGCTATTGCCGACATAATCGTAAAATGCCAGTTTTTCGGGAATTTGTGACCAAGCTTCAGAAAGGGTTGCACCTTCAGCGACGCTATTTTGCACGCGACGCTCAATTTCTTGACGGAAGTAGCCTTGATCCCATTGATAACGGGTAGGGCCAAACAATTCGATGGGGGTAGCAGCGTTACCGTACCACATAGTACCAGCAACTACGAAGGCAGCGAAGAATACCGCGGCAATACTGCTGGAAAGTACGGTTTCAATGTTACCCATCCGCAGGGCTTTGTAAAGCCGTTCGGGGGGTCTGACTGTCAGGTGGAATAAACCAGCGATAATACCAACAACGCCAGCGGCAATGTGGTGAGCGACAATACCGCCTGGGTTAAATGGGTTGAACCCATCTGGCCCCCACTCTGGCGCTACTGGCTGTACGCTGCCGGTGATTCCATAGGGGTCAGAAACCCACAATCCCGGGCCAAATAGTCCGGTGAGGTGGAAAGCACCAAAGCCAAAACAAAGTAGACCAGATAAGAACAGGTGAATGCCAAACATTTTTGGCAAGTCTAGAGCAGGTTCACCAGTGCGGGGATCTCTAAAGAGTTCCAAATCCCAGTAAACCCAGTGCCAAACAGCGGCTAAGAATAACAGACCAGAAAGAACAATATGAGCTGCGGCAACGCCTTCAAAAGACCAGAAACCGGGATCAGTTGAGGGGCCGCCAGTAACGTTCCAACCACCCCAAGATTGGGTGACGCCTAAACGTGCCATGAAGGGCAGCACGAACATCCCTTGACGCCACATTGGGTTGAGAACTGGATCGCTGGGATCATAAATAGCTAGTTCGTACAGTGCCATTGAACCAGCCCAGCCTGCCACTAAGGCTGTGTGCATCAAGTGTACAGAAATCAGTCGCCCTGGATCGTTCAGAACGACTGTGTGTACTCGGTACCAGGGTAGTCCCATCGACTACGCTCCTCCTCGATGAGTTATGTTTACAAAGCAATTTTCTTACTGAGATTCTGAGAGCGGAAGCCAAAAGGCTTGACAGTTACTTTCATTCGGAAATCCGAGTGCAGTGCTGTCTTACCGCCACTCAGAGAATTTCCTGAGTTTTTGTTATTGCCAGGGTTCTGAGCTTTTCCACAGCTGAGTCTGGGAAGACTGTGTGGGTAGTTTGGCTGTGCTTAAACGCTTCATTAGCTCTACCTGGTAGAGTAGCGATCGCCCGTGTAACTGCCCTTGAAGTTTTCTGTTCAAGAAAACGCCTCCGTTGTTCTTTTTGGAACTGGCAAAAGCCTTACAGGCTCTTGGGCAGTCGGACAAGCTAACCTTTCAGAAGCCGCTTTTGAGACGTTCATGCACTCGCCAAGTAAAAATGAGAATGTTTTAAAAAGTGTAACTATTGATGGAACTGTTTGCAAGCGTGTAAATCGATGCGATCGCGTAGCTTGCTTGAGTTATCTTGCCATGAATCCCTGCCGCAATTTCATTTACGTACCTTTAAGGTTATGCCAAGGCAGGAAAGCAGCAAAGATGAGGGAGCAGGGGGAGATCTCAAGCCCCACTCCTACCTTTTTCTCCTTCACGTTCAGAGATGCACATCCAGAACGATTTTTGACATAAATTTTATCTTTATTTACATAAGTAAATCTACTTAAGCGTATATAATCTAGCCTCAATTTTTTATGTAGGAGGTGGGCAAAATTGGCAGTGTTCAATTTTTAAAGTTGCCCATGCAATATTTTCATCCTCACTAGCTAATGGTACAGTCAGTCCACTGAAGCAGAATTTTTTACAATTCAACTGACAATCATGGCCACAAAGTTACTAGGGTGCAGTACTTCTGCGAACATAAAACTATTTAATACTTCCAGACAAATCCAAAACTTGACTAAATATCAATCAGACAAGTTTTCAAATATTAATTTTGTTGTCAGATATCAACATAATCAAGAGAAGTTTAATTACAAATTAAACAAAGTTTTTGAAGGAATATTAAGGCAATTCTGAAAAATTCATAATTTTGTGATGAAGGGTACAAAGTTGAATGAGACAAAGATAGATAAACATTAGCAGTACCTAGACTTTTCCGTAAAAACCTGTCAAATATAATACTTTACTGGGTATCGCCAGCCATTAGTACCAAAGCTCAACTTGATTAGTTGTTCAGGATAGCTATTGGCTAATTTTTGAGCTTAACAAGTATTATTTTAACTACAAAATACTTACTAAAACAGTCAGTATGAACACTTATATATAGCAAAAGCAAACAGTTCCTATAGGAAAACATGGTGTACTTAAAAATACATTTTTAACGTAAAAAATTTATACTATGCTTTAATTATACATTTAGCGTAACTATATTTATTTAAATACTCCTGATACGCCAAATGAGCCTAAACTGTCAGGTTAAATGATGTATATAGTGCATTGGATGATGCAGATAGTTCATGAAGATTTTGTTTTTTTGATGTTTCATTAGTATAATCACTGAGCAATTTTCCAAAATAATGTGCATTTCATTTTATGCTGTAAATATAAACACTTATATACAAACAGCTTGGTTGCAAATATTAAAGGAATAAAATAGTACCAAGATAAATTTAGAAATCAAGAGTAAAAATCTGGAATCACATCCTTCCGAAATTCTAAGTATTGCCCATGAAGCAATCGTGTATCCGATACACTGGTAAGCCCAAGTTATTACTGAATAATGCCAACAAGGATAAAAGATGAATATAATCATGAATTTGTCTAAAACATTTACTTTCCAAGTATTAGCGTTAACTGCCATATCAGGTGTCACACTTGCACAAGAAACTCCTACTGTTCCTCAGACTCCTGCTGTTTTGCAAACGCAGGCAACACAAAGGATTTGCTCTTTAGATCCCGTTGAGGATTTATTACCTCCACCACAACAAAACAAGCAAAATGCTGTACTTTCTTACCTTGCCCAAGAAGGTTTTACACAGAGCCAAGATGGTGCTTGGGTATGTTATGCTAACGACCCCAAAAAAGAGGGACGTTACTATACAGTTTTTAAAGTTCAAGAAGTGAATGGAAAGCTTATAGGCAGTTCTTTCCTTGATGCTGGCAGCCTAATTGATGGGCAAGAAAATCGCAGCATAGACTTTTTTATGACGCTTGTTGAACGTCACATGAATGCAAGTGTTGAGAATCAGGACAGTATACGCAGGTATTTACAAGCCTTTGTTTCCCTGGTGAAGCAAGGAAAGATACAACCCTCCCGTCGTGGGTTTCTTTTTGACCAACCCAACCGTGCATTAGTTTTATACCACACACTCACAACAGGAGAACTCAAAGGTACAGCAATCACAATCAACATTCAATTGCCTAAAAATTTGAGTTCGGGTTCTACAAATAGACAATTTCCAACTTCTTTAGGAAATACTTTAAAACGTAACCAACAATAGTGTCCGATTGTTAATAGCCAGCGGCAAGCTTTTGCTGTAATTTTTGTGAGGTGTATCTTGTTGAAGTCAGCTTTTAAAAGCACTGCAATTTTATTTTCATCTTTTGCGGTGTTAATTTCTGTGTGCCAGTCTGCCATTGCCAAACCAGCCGGACTAGACCTTGGTGGTCAGTATCGTATCCCGCCAGGACAAGAGCAAGAGTTGCTTCAATATCAACTTGAGCATGATAATGATCTACGCCAGGTGAGAATTATCCCTGGATGTACTACAGGATTTGGTCTGAGCTGCAACAAAACTGGGTCAGTACTTGAGCAAATAATTAAGTCTAATGGCGGCCCTAGCTACGAAGAGATGTTAACCCAGGCAGCTGGGGGGAGAGATAATTTACAGGATTTTAGTGCCTATTATGGTAATAGTTTCAACGTTTATCAAACCCCGTATATCTCATTCTGGCGAGAGCAAAAAACTTCTTCTTCGATCCTAGATAGTTCCCAATATGTTCTTGGGCAAACTGTGAGCCGTAACCCTATAGAAGGTCTAGGAAATGTAACCAAGAAGTTTTCTTGGGCACCCTTAACAAGAGGTGATAATTCCCTCGATCCCCGTAGTGGATTATTAGACTTGAAATACTCCTACGGTCGTGTCCTGTTGAATGAGTTTGCAAAAATCTCCAATCCAGAACAGGAGATTAGGTCTTTAAATCTGCCGCCAGATATGACGCAATATTATTTGAGTACCGTCTCTGGCGGCTTACGTGCATTGAAAATTGGAGATGAGCAGGGACTTCAGGACAATATTTTGAAAATATTCTCCTTTCCCTACACAACTTCCACAACTGGTGACTACGGACGTGTACCAATTGGTGCTTCAGAAGAGTTGGCACTCCAGCCAATACCTCTTGCAGGAGAAGCTCTAGATATAGAGCCAGTATTATCAGAAGGAGCAGATATCAACGCCATCCCAGATGCTTCTCTAGCCCTGGGAGATGTTGTACAAGCACCAGGTGACAATTTTCCGTGGTGGTCATTAGGTATTCTATTGATTCCTTTAGCTTTCTTATTTGGAAGTGATGGAGATAATTCTTCCAGTCAAGCAACTACCACGGGAAATATACCTGCGAATAATATCCCGCCTATTACTCCCAACCCACCAGAATGCATTCCCACCAATGGGAACGGTTCTATCGATAATGGTCAGGTCGTCGGAGTCCCGTCGTGTCAGAATCCGCCTGTACCGGAAGTGAAAACAGTTGTGGAACCATCGACACTCAAAGCTTTACTGTTGCTAACTCTAATGCTCTGCATAATCAGTCGCAAACAGCGGTTAATGCCAGCAAAGTTGAAGTTGAATAGCTAAAAGCATATCCTGCGATCGCTTTGACAAAAAATCTCTCAGCAGCTAACTGAGAGATTATAGTTTCCAATACTTTTTACATGAAATGTATCCCACACCAAAAGCATAACTGTCCTTTCCAAAAAAGGTGTGCCAAAATGGCGATTTTTTGAAATTATAAAAGGGATTGGGTATTGGGTATTGGGGATTGAGGATTGGGTATTGAGAATTGGGGATTGGATATTGGGTATTGGGTATTGGATATTTAGAAAACCTTTCCCCAGTCCCCAGTCCCCAGTCCCCAGTCCCCAGTCCCCAGTCCCCAGTCCCCAGTCCCCAGTCCCCAGTCCCCAGTCACCTTGAATGGAAAAATGACCAAACTAATCGAATATGAAGAGGCCAGCGACGAAGTACGCTCGGTATATGATGACATCCGGACTACGCGCCAGAATGACTACATTAACAACTTCTGGAAAGCTATAGCCAACCATCCCCCCACCTTGCAACGAACCTGGCAGGCGGTGAAGGAAGTAATGACTAGTCCCGGCGAACTTGACCCGTTAATGCGCGAATTGATTTATATCGCTGTGAGTGTTACCAATGGCTGTGAGTACTGCATTGCCTCGCACACAACAGCAGCCCGTGCCAAGGGTATGAGTGATACCATGTTTGGGGAAGTAATGGGGATAATCGCCACGGCTAACACAACCAATCGTCTCGCCAACGGCTATCAGATACCTGTAGACGAACGATTCAAAACGTAAAAATTATCTCAAGGAAGCTAACCACTTAATTACGAATTACGAATTACGAATTACGAATTACGAATTAGAATGACTGGTCTAAATCCTATGTGGCTGCCTGCACCAACAGATTTAACTTTATTGTCGGATGAAGTTCATGTCTGGCGAATTGACCTTGACCGACCACAAGGGCAGCTACAAAATTTGGCAGCAACTCTCTGTGCTGACGAACTTGCTCGTGCTGAACGATTTTATTTTGAGGAGCATCGGCAGCGTTTTATCGCTGGTCGTGGTATACTGCGGAGTATATTAGCTGGCTACTTGGGTATTGAGCCGCAACAAATAAAATTTGATTATCAACCCCGTGGCAAACCAGTGTTAGCAGATGCTTTTGCTCAGAGTGGGCTAGCGTTTAACTTGTCTCACTCTCAGGGTTTAGGTCTTTGTGCGGTGAATTACACTCGCCAAATTGGTATAGACCTAGAATATATCCGCCCCATGTCTGATGTGGAGAGCCTTGCCGAAAGATTCTTTTTACATAGAGAATATGATGTGGTGCGATCTCTCCCTATTGACCAAAAGCAAGAAGTGTTTTTCCGCTACTGGACTTGTAAGGAAGCTTATTTAAAAGCAACCGGAGAAGGAATCGCTCAACTAGAGCAAGTGGAAATCGCACTAACCCCCACAGAACCAGCTAGGTTGAAGACAATTGAAAATTGGAGTCTCTTAGAACTAGTACCTGCTGACAATTATCTTGCTGCTGTTGCCGTAGCTGGTTTTGGTTGGCATCTTAAGTGCTGGCAGTATTGATTGGGGATTGGGTATTGGGTATTAGGGACTGGGTATTGGGGACTGAGAAAGAGTTTTTCAATATCAATCGCTGAAAGTTTCAAAAGTTTTTTCCCATTCCCTATTCCCTATTCCCAAAAACTAATATTATTTACCATGCGTACCAATTTTTAAACCACGACTTGGAGTCCAATGTTCTACTCGTCGTTGGTTTAATTCTGCTACCCCCAATAAGCGATAAATTGTATCTACAGAAACAGGAGAAAATTGTCCAATAGCAAACATGATTTTTGTCAAGGTTTCAGTAATAAAATTCTCATTGACAATTATCTCTGACTTGTTTTGCTTAATCGCTCGAAGCACAGCATTTACTACTCTCGTTGGTGTAGAAATACCTGCTAGTTTGGGTGCGGGTATGTGGCTATCAGCAGTCATTCCAATTTCAGAAACATAGCCTGGACAAATTGATGAAAAATAAACGCCAGTACCTGCGAATTCCTGGCGCATTGCATCAGTCCACATAATTAAACCTGCTTTACTCGCAGAATAAATGCTGTTGTAAGCAACGCCTTTTTTACCAGCTAAAGAAGCAATATTGACAATATGACCGCTACCCCGTTCTTGCATACTGGGCAATAATAAACGGGTTAATTCCATAGCAGACAACAGATTAGTTCCTAATACTGACTGAATCTCCTCTGTAGAATAGTCTGTAAAAGCTCGATGAATTTCTATGCCAGCATTATTAATCAAAATATCAATTGGAGCAACAAATTCTTGAATTCGCTCCAATAAAACTGGCAATTCTGTCAAGTTTTGAATGTCAAAGGGAATACTGATTCCTTGACCACCCAAAGCTTTGATTTCATTACATGTTTGATCTAGCCTTGATTTGGAACGAGAAATACAGACTATAGTTGCTTGCTCTTTTGCTAACACACGCGCAATATATACACCCAGACCGCGTGAAGCACCAGTCAATAATACTGTTTTTCCTTTGAGAGTTGTCATGCTGAAATTAACCACAATTTAAATTTAGTCAGCTGCTTGGATAAATATTTATTTGGCTTACGCAGAAGAGGACACTTTTGTGCTTTACTTACCAAAATTAAACAAAATGCACATAGTGTAAAATCATAGACTCAGATCTTGCACCTACCCAATTTACCGCCAAGAAATAAATTTCTTGGCTTAAAGCTGAAGTAAGCTTTAGCTTACTAAATATAAATTTCAGTCCGTTTTAGCGGACTTTAGCTATAAGCCTTGAACTTAAGTTCAAGGCGTACTCAGGGAGAGGTGCCAATACAGTTCGGATAAGCCTGTTGGTTTCTCTTGAGGTTGGGAAAAGGGTAAGGGGTAAAGGAGAAAGGATGCATTTAAAACTTTTTCCCTTTCCCCTTTTCCCTTTAACCGAACCGTATTGGGAGAGGTGCAAGATCTGAATAGAGAAAAATTGCTATTACTAGCACTTTTTCAAAGAGTTTAGTTGTTGGCTATTTTGCTTTTAAGAGAAGCAAAATGTTTGCCACCTAACTCAATAGTTGATTGTTCACATCCTGTTTTCAATCTTGCTAAGAGATATTCCAGATTAGGACTTATAATATTAGTACCATGATCTGGTTCTATCAAACAGGCTAACTTAATATCTGTGCCATATTGATTCACTAAATTATAAATACCTAAAAAGTTGAACACTCCTGATTCATAAGTGCCACAAGGTACCGAAGGATTGTTAACTCCCATAAAGTATTCATGCTGTTGCAACCAATCTACTGCTGGGTATCCGTGGAAATGGATCATTGGCATACCATTGCTAATTAAGTTTGGTGCATAGAGAGATGCGGACATGGCGATCGCTAGCATGACATACACATCATATGAAGGCTTGATATCCGCTAATTGTGGATCAATTCCTTGTGGTAAATCTAGCAATAACCTATCAGTTAAACCAATTCTGAGAATGTCACTTTCTAGTTGTAGATTGGTTTTATTAGAGCCAGAACGAGCGCTACAAATCCAGATATCAGGAATCTGTTTAAACTTGTATTCTGCTCCTATTTTGGTTTTTAAATACCGTCTACCGATAGTATTTTGTCGGACTTCATTACTATTGAAGCCAGTCACAAGAGTTAAGCTTTGCCACTCACTTTCGGGTATTTCAATTTCACCAATGTACTGTGGTGGTTCTGCATAAGCGACAAAGCCGTAAGAAACGCCTGTTCTACCATTAACGATGACATTGACAATATCCCGATGAGATTGTCTTTTAATCACTTCACTCAGTTTGGAACCTGGAGGAAAGAGATTTGTATCTGCTAGCTGAGTACTCAAGCTGACTAATTTTTGTGCATAACTTGAGGACTGGGGATTGTAATTGCCTAGTTTAAATTTACTTAGAGGTAGCGGTAAGATGGGTACATAAACTTTAGGAATGAGTGACTTTAAGACAAACCCATCAATTTCATCCCTAGAAAATACTGAATCAGACAGATTCATGTTTAAAATAGAGAATTGAGAATGAGATACTCCAATGACAATTTCAGAGAAAGTTCTGACAAGAGTATTCAAACCCATCTTGATTTTTTGCTGATAAGGAGTTTGAAAATTTACAAACTCTTTATCTAAATCCGTGAGAACAATTACCTGAGTATTGGTAGGGTCTTCGATAAATTTAGCTGCACAATTTTCTGCCCAACCAATCAAACTGGCAATTCTGGAAACTGAGATTTTGCGCTCTTTCAAAATAAAGCGCGAATACAATTGATACAACTTCTCAGCTGTAAAAGTCTCAGCACGACTTCTGACTGAAGGTGGTCTGTCAACATCAATAACAGCATTAACTCCAGTTTTAACTACTCTGGTTTTAATGCTTTTTTTGATGTTAGTCAATGGAATATTTATTTCATAGCGGAACTCTGTAGTAGCTTGTTGCCAAGGTGTAACATTGACCCCATATTCTTGTAACTTCTGTTCTAGTTCGGCTCTAAACTTGAGAATTTCTGTATTTTTATATCCCTTCGGCAAAGGTCTAAAAGTGATACTTAACTTTTGAGCCATGAGTTTAGGATCGATAATCGGTTCCTTACACTCAAGACTTAATTGATCACCAGATTCTCCAATTAAACGGCCTATGGTTTGTAAACTTAAACCCTGTGGTAATGGTATTCTAGGAGTAGTAGGGGAAGAATTACGCTCACGTAAAAATTCCAAAATTTCTGGTTTACGAGCAGTTATTTCTGCCTGGATATCTGGTGTTAATACTCCCTTGGGAGAACGAATATTTAATTTTTCATTTTCAACCCAAATTTGTACACCTTTCTGGGTGAGAGTTGCCAAAATTTCCGATGCATTCATAGTAATTACCAAATTATTTTAAGACAGTTGCTCAAATTATTTGCTCACACAACAAAACATAAAAAACTTCTTTACCCCTCCCCCCTCCCTATTTTTAAATTTCAAACACTTCAGATTCAGATGCTTGAGATTCTTCGGCTAACCTTTGGGAAAGTAATTCGATAGTGGGATAATGCCACAGTAATAAGGGAGATAATTGAAATCCCAAAAACTTACCTGCTTTTGCTGCTAGAAGCATTCCCTGTGCTGAATCTAAACCGTAACTATCAAGAGGTGCTTGAATGTCTATTTCTGCTGCATCGACTCCTAATAATTCAGCTATATGGGATGTTAACCAAGTTTGAATTTCTTCTGCGGTATAAGTGGGAATTGGATTAGATAAACTCATGTGCAAACCTTGGAGATCATGTAAGTATTTGTGGTAATGTATTCCTAAATAAAATACAAAAAACTACATTCTTATACTCTCTGCGTCTCTGCGTCTCTGAGTGATATTAAATTTTTAACGAACCGCCAAGCACGCCAAGAACGCCAAGATAAGAAAGAGATTATTTCACAAATTATTTAGGAATGCGATAGTTACTCAGTTTATGTCGGTTAAATCACGCCAGATAAATTAGTAGAATGCTCTGGGCGATACTGACTGTAGTACTCAGGGATTTGCATTCCTTGCATTTTCAAACTTTGAATGCGGTATAAAAATGCTGCTCCTGTCATGATGTGGTAAGCAACATCAACAACTCGTCGATTATGTGGTTCAGCTAAATAAGAACCTTGCACCCAGTCATTGAAGCTACCCATTGCTGGGCCGCACCAAATTTGATAATCAACTTCTCTACCTTTTTCGCCAGAAGTAGACCAGCGAGAGGATAATCCTAGATACCAGCGAAAAATTAACGCCATTTTCAGCTTGGGATTATTGACAGCTTTACCTAATTTTTCCGGATTTTTTTGAGATAGGTAAGCTGCTGTTCCTTCCCAGACTTCAGCAATAGTTTTGCGGAAGATTTGTTTTTCTAATTTCTCTCTTTCTGCAAGGGGGATTTCTTCAATTGAGTCATAAGTTCTGTATAACTCATACAGCTTTTGTGCTCGCATGGGAAACAAAGTACCTCGTTTGAGAACTTGAAGTTTTACCCCCATTTCAAACATATCTGCTGCTGGTGCCATCATGACATCAGCCATTTCTGCTTGTGCTAATAGTTGCTTTGTATGTTCACAAGCGCCTGATTCAATACAAGATTGATTAATTGAACCAGTCATGACATAAGCAGCACCCATCATAAAGGCTGCTAAGGCTGATTGTGGTGTGGCAATTCCGCCGGCTACTCCGACTCTAATGGGTTGTTCGTAATGATATTGTGCTTGAATTTCATCGCGCAAGGCAATAATTGAAGGCAATAAACAAACTAGGGGACGATTATCTGTATGACCACCAGAATCAGCCTCAACAGTAATATCATCAGCCATGGGAACTTTGGCTGCAAGTTTTGCTTGTAATTCAGTAATTAATCCTTGTTCAAGAAGTTCTTTAATAATTCTAGCTGGTGCTGGTTGCAGAAATTTACTGGCTACTTCTCGACGAGAAATTTTAGCAATGACTTTGTTTTTGATTTCAATTTTATTGGCATCATTTAAACAAAGTCCAGCAACACGGTAGTAAACAATGTTGGGAGTTAAGTCCAGAAATGCAGAAGCTTCTACAGTTCTTACTTGATATTTGAGGTATAAATCTACAGCACGGCGTTCAATGGCAAGTTCGTTAGGACTGTGAATTAAATTAAAAGCATAGGGGCCGTGAGGTAAGGCTTGTTGAATGCGATTAATTGCTGATTCTAAACGGTCTGGACTTAAACCGCCTGCACCAAAAGAACTTAAAATCTTTTCTTTACCAAGGGCAATAACCATTTCTTCAGAAGCAATTCCACCAGCCATTGCGCCAGTCACATAGGCATATTTCACGCCATGAAAGGAGAGAAAATTAGGATCGCCTAACTGTTGAATACAGATTGGTGCAACAGATGTGAGTAGTTCTACTTGTGCTGTTGTACCATTCTCAGCAGGACATAAATAACCTTCGTTTGTTACACCAATTCTTCCAGCAACTTTCAAAATGTAACAAGGTTTATCTAAAGCTAACAATTTATTCTTAATGGCTGTCTGCTCAAAAGATATACCATCTAAAGACCCTTTCCAGGCAAGGTTTTGATTGTAGGTATAGGCAGAAAAGCCAAGACCATTATCAAGTTTATTGAGCAGCACATCTACAGTGGTCACAGTCGCTATCCCTCAAGATTAATAACTATTTGTTTGTTCTTTGTGTCTTCGTGTCTTTGTGGTTTTAAATTTACCACTAAGACACAAAGACACTAAGGTAATGGTTTATTCATTCAGTAAGTTTTCAGCACAAGCTAGTTGTAGTTGAATGATTTCGCTCATCTGTTTACTGAAATCTTGTCTGGCTTTTAAAAAGGCAGTATGGGATTTTGTTATCCGAGAATTGTTAGCAGTCAGTGTTTGATACTGTGATTGCTTGGTATCAAATATGTTGATTGTGTTGTCAACTTCGTTTGCAGATGGAATAGCTTGAGGAATTGCCTGTTTAGTGGTAGTTGACTCAGAAAATTGTAGTTGTTCTTGAGGTGCAAAACCGTGTTCAATGATAGTTTTCATCTGGATTTCCGCTGGCTGAGTTGTGGCTGGTGAAATGTTTTGAAAATGACTGTCAGCATTAACAACTTTTTGGTTAACTTTCAGAGAGTTGATGAGTTGTGAGTTGCTGAATGATGGTATATTTTGATGTGGTTTATGCGAGCGATCGCGCCGGAATTTCTCCGCAATATTTTGGAATATTTTGCGATTCTCTTCACTCAATATTGTGGTGGTAATCGAGTTGCCCCCCAAGGTGACAGTTCTCAGTGTTGCTTTCTTTTGAATGGTAGTTTCTGGGATAGGGCTGTAGAGTGGTGCTAAATTTAAAGCAACTCGATGGCTAACCAGTTTTGCTAATGCTTTGACAATAGAAGTATGGTCATCCATACCTCTACGATTGAGGGATACTGTGATGTGTTCTTTGTCTTCTAAAATCTTATCGATCCAGCGAGAACAAACACTACCAGCACCAGCTTCAATAAATATTCTCGCACCGTCATTGTAAACACGGTCAACTAATTTGGTAAAATCAAGTTGTTGAGAAAGTCCGGTGGCAATACTGCGAGCAATTTCACCATCATTAAGTTTGATAGGTTGATACTCAGCAGCAGAATAAAACACAACACCAGGAATATTTCGTGATGGTAAAGTGTTTAATTTCACCAATTCATCGTACTCCGATCGCATGGCTTCACAATGAATCACATGGTCGAAGGGAGCAGGAAAAGCATTACAACCTAAAGCTGTAATTACTCGCTGACAAGCTGCTGGTTCACCGGCAATTAATACTTCTTCATCAGTATTAATCTGAGTTAAATAAACGCGCGGTTCATTTTTCAAACATTCTCTGACCTGAGATGGACTGGCCATGAGAACATAGTTACTCCAAAGATTATTCTCTGAAGTTGCAGAAGTTTTTGGTAATCCCCAATACTCACGTACAGCATTTTTTGGCCCTGATAATCTATCACCAAACAAAGCTGAAGAGTTAAAGCTGCTACTTCCTTGATAAAAATTGCTCCAAACTCCTTGGGCAACCATCATACTCGTTTCACCCAAGCTATACCCAAATACATATTTGGGTTTAACTTGAAAATCATCACTAATAATTGTGGTGATTAATCTGGTAAAAAACATTTCCGCTTCAAACATTGCCAAAGAATCATTTAGCAATCGTTTTTCTAGCGTTTCTAGATGCCTAGTTGACAATTTATTCAAGCTTCGAGGGAAAACCAACCTCTCTACATCAGCAACACGTTTGTAAATACTTTTCACCATTGAATCTTCGTAGACTCTAGGGAATAAGTGAAACAAATTGCGACCGATACCAACATAGGAATTAACCGCTGCTGGATAAACGTAAGCAATTTCACCTTTTTTACCCAATGGGTTAGCTGTAAAGTAACTACCTGCTGGTGTTAACCAATCTGTCCCCCGGTCAAAAGCGCTGTTTACACCTTTACGGGCTGATTCAATTTCTCTGAGTAATTCTTTTTTGTTACGTCCAGTAATTGCTAAGGCGTACTGGGCTTGTGAATTCTGCTTAAAGGTAGCAAAAGCAAGGCTAGCAGTAGCTGATAAAGAAGAACTCTGATCAATACTTTGTTGGAGATGATCCAAAGCCTCTAATAAAGTTGCACGCTGGTCGGCTGCTATGGGGAACAGATAAAAAGGCATTTGTTCCAGATAGCTGCTGCTGTATTGTTGTTGTTCGGGTTCTTCCGACAAGATTAAATGGGCGTAAGTCCCATCACATCCGATACTGTTAACCGCTGCAATTCGTCGTGTGGAGTCTTTAGCCAGGAACCAAGGTCTTGATTCCGTAGCGACATAGAAAGGACTACCTTCCCATACTTGTGGTGCTTTTACACCAGACCAGTTAGGGGTGGCGGGAATGTACTTGTGATAGAGACACAAAGCAGTTTTGATTAAACTGGCAATTCCTGAAGCTACGTGAGTGTGACCGATATTAGCTTTGACGCTACCAATAGCACAGTGCAAACCATTACCCACCGAAGGATAAGCCTGTATTAAGCCAGTGATTTCTGCTTCATCTTCGTGAGGTACACCACTACCGCAAACTTCTACATACTTAACTTCGGCGGGTTGGATACCTGCTTGCTGGAAAGCTTCGTGACAAACTTGGGTAACCGTTGCAGCATCGCCAGAACTAGAGTAGACTTGCCCAAAACTCAAAGCATCAACAACTGCATAGATGCGATCGCCATTTTCTTTAGCAGTATCATAACGCTTGAGGACAACTGCCCCAGCACCTTCGCCAATTATCCAACCGTTAACTCTTTGGTCATAACTCAAGGTATTGACACCAGTGTTAATTGTTGCCAACTGATTTCGCAACAAAACACTTTCTACCCCCCCAGCTAAATCAACGGCACCAACGACAACTGCATCTGCTTCTCCAGAAATCAGTAGCATTTGTGCCACTTCCAAGGCTTTAAAAGCAGATGTTTCCACCCCTGTGATAGTGAACGAAGGCCCGGTAAAATTCCACAACGAGGAAACCCGACTCGCCATGATGTTAGCGATGTAACTGAGATATTCACCAATATCTACTTGATGGTGGACGCTATCTTTAACAATGGTTTCCAGTTGGGCAATTTGTTCTTGGGGTAAAGTGATTTCCGCAGCGTTTAAACCGTCTTTAATTTGCCAAGACAAATCCCAGCGTTGTTGTAGCTGGTGGACAGACAACTCCGTCTCAGCCGCAATAATCACCGCCACATTACCGCCTTCAGAGATTTTCGCATCTTTAAGGGCGCGATCGGCAACCTTTAGCAGTAATAGTTGTTGCGGGTTGAGTTTTTCTACTTCATTTGGAGGGATTTTGTAACCTAAAGTATCAATGTCAAAATCTGTAATGTATGCCCCTACAGGTGCTTTTCCCTCTGCTAAACCGTACTCTTGCAATAAGTCTTTTTGCTCGTCTATACCATACCATCTTTTCGGCGGTAGGGGAATAAAATGCTGTTTGCCATCATAAATACTACGTTCAAAAGCATCTAATCCATTGCACTCACCGAAAAAGGCATCCATGCCGACAATGGCAATTCTATTACTTTCTTGTTCAAACATCATCAATTAAAGTGTGAGGGGTGAAATGTAAAGATACTGTAGGGGCTTACAGCTGTACGCCCCTACAGCTGATTCATGTGTTGTTCTTCTTTCTTTGCGGTTCGTTTATCCAACATTATCCGGAGTGTAAAATACAAAATTCATACTTCATCCTTCCTTGGTCTGTTCAATAATTAGATGTGAATTAGTGCCACCAAACCCAAAAGCACTTAAAGCCGCATATTTAGTTTTTGCATTCGGCCACGCCGTTGAATTTCGCACAATTGTTTTAGCAGAAATGACATTATCTTCCGAACCAAGAGGTTCATTCACATTAATAGTTGCTGGAATCACATCACCAGACATACTCAGAATCGTTTTAGCCAAGCCAACCATACCGGCTGCAACTAACAAGTGCCCGACATTGGCTTTAGTAGAACCAATTAAAGGAGATGCTTGGTGTTGTCCAAAAAAGCTTTCTATGGAGTTGAATTCAGTAGTATCTCCCAACAAAGTGCCAGTAGCATGACACTCCATATAATCAATAGCTTGGGGAGAAAGTTGTGCCTCCTTGTAAGCCCGTTCAAAAGCTAGTATTTGCCCTTGAGAATTAGGGCTGAGAAAATGCTTACCTTTACCATCATTAGAAAGTCCATTACCACAAATGGTAGCTAAAATTTTATCACCATCTCTGATGGCATCGCTATATCGTTTTAGCACAACCATCCCAATACCTTCAGATGTAATTAATCCTCTTGATGCTTGATCTAGAGGAGAACTAATACCATTTTCTGGATATCCTTGAATTCCAGAAAACAACATGCGTATAAACAGTGGATCTGAACAACTAATTGCACCAGCTAGCATCAAATCAGCTTTACGTGACCACAAGTAATGAGATGCCAATTTCATGGCATAAAACGATGAAGAACAAGCTGCATCTATACAAAAATGAGTACTAGATAAAGAAAGAGCTTGGGCAATTAATGCAGCAGGAAAACCACACACCATCGCATTGTATGGGGATGCCTTGGTAGCTGTTGGTAAAGCTGAGAGATGGAAATTTTGGTCTTGTAAAAGTTCTGCGATCGCAGGGTCAATGGTTTGCCGATAAATGGGTGCAACTAACTGATTTGATAACTTTGTCGGTAAAGATAAAGCTCCTAAAATTACGCCACATTTTGCAAGTACATTTCTGTTTCCCCAATAACCACTCTGCACAATTGCTTGCTTGGCAGCATAAAGTGACCATTTAAAGGTGTTGTCTAAGCTTTCTACAAATTCTGTTGGAAGATTGTATTCGCTGGCATCAAATTTGAAGTTGCGAATGAATCCTCCTCGAAGGAAGTAGGTTTTTTCTGGTTTGCCTTTAATTGGGTCGTAAAATATTGCTGGATCTACGCCTATTTCTTCAACAGTTACAGATGATGTTGAATCTTTTTCTTCGGTAAGATTCTGCCAAAATTGCTCAGGGTTGTTAGCATCAGGAAAGAGGCATGATAATCCGATAATGGCTATTTTTTCCACTACTGATTCCTCGGTGGGGTATTAGGTTACAGGGCAATTTTTCAGGGCAGCTAAAAGGATTTACGCTACCTAATTTGGACAGTATTTACGCAGTTACTCAAACTTGAAAGGATTTACGGAGAGTTTTGGACAGGCAGAGATGTCAGCTACTTCTGTCTTGCTGCAAGAATACTTAGTTTTTTTATCTCACGCAGAGGCGCAGAGAACGCAGAGAGTAGAATATAATATCAGCTTATTATAGCAATCCTAAATGATTTATGAAATTACTAACTTTTTTTCTTACTGTCCAGCGGCGGCTCTGCTGCTTTAGACTTTTCTGTAGTAGTTTTTTTAAAACCAATTTTCACAAGTTCAATAGAATTGCTATTGCTGAATAATTGTGAGTAATTACTTAACGGGTATTTACTCTACAAATTCTTGGCGCTCTTGGCGTCTTGGCGGTTCGTTAAGTTTGAGATAATCTCTATGTCTTTGTGGTTGATAAAAAATTTAACCACAGAGACACAGAGACACAAAGTTTATTTACGCTTATGTAGGTTCATAGGTGCAATCACGGCTTTTGCTCCTAAGATGCGTGAGTAAATTTTTCCTTCTGTATCGTGGAGGAAGAAATTCGCAGTTACACCAGTTGCTGTTTTACTCTCGACTTCGCAAGAAACATAAAAGGGTGCGTTGCACGGTACGGTTCTAAACTGTTCGGAATGTGTTAATTGTCCTGGTAAACAAACTTCTTGATGAAAATGGTTCAACCAAATCCATAAGGCTTGTGTACTCAAGTCTGTTGTGTAGGGATTGTGCCATTGTACGGGGAATTGTCCTTGTTCTCTGGCTGTGATTTCTTGCCAAAAACATTCGATGGTAATTTTTGTGGGGTTAATATTCAAGACTCTGACAATTTTCTGAAAGGCTGGGCCATGAAATAGTGAAGAATCACCATTTTGATAAAAGTCTTTGCCCGTAGTTGTGATAATGTTATCTTCGATCAAATTCACATCTTCATAAATGGGAGCCTCTGGCAATTTTCGCACTAGTTTTATTTGTGCTTTGTAATGAAAATGAGTTTTACCTGTTGTGGTATTACTCAAGATTGTAGTTTCAAATTCAATGAAATCAGACTCGGCTTTGGCAATTTCTTGGATTTCTAAAATATGTTCCTTGGGTGAGTTTTCACCAAATGTAATTCCTTTTAAAACTTTGAAGTTTTTGCAACTCAAATAGGTGTAACCTGGATAAAGTTCTTCACAAGCATTAATCATCCAGGACATGGCACAGGTAGCTGGTAATACCGGAGTACCTGCCAGTGTATGATCGTGTAAAAAGGGATTTGCTTCTACTGTCATCCGGCGACGAATGCGGTAGCTTCGCAGTTGTTGGTCTAAAGGTGCTGGTGGCCGAATGGTGGGACTACCAATCACAACTTGTGTGGTTGCATGATGAGTAGGATGCAGTTCGTTGACAAGCATTTGTGTGCCAACATCTACGGGAATAATGTCAATTCCGCGTTCAGCAAATGCTTTTTTGAGTTCTGGTGTCACCATACCACTATCCCATCCTCCCCAATTAATTGCAACTACGTGACATTGAGGATATTGTTGCTTGATTAAATGGGCTGATTTGTTGAGAATTTCGTTAGCGATCGCATAATCAGATTGTCCCTGATTACCATAAAATCCAGTAACCGAAGAGAACAATACTAAATGCTCTAGTTGATTGGGATTGACGCAACTCAGTAAATTTTCTAATCCTTGCACTTTAGCGGTATAAACTTTTTCAAAATCTTGGTCGGTTTTCTTTTCAATCAATTTATCGGCTAAATTTCCTGCACCGTGGATAATACCTGTAATTGTTCCTAAACGTGCAACGGCAGTATTTATTTTGTTTTGTAATTCTGCAACATTCGTCACATCAACGCTGATATATTCTGCTTTTGCTCCTGTTTGTTGAATTGCTGCCAAGGTATTTTTTATTTCTCGGCTAGAAGCAATTTTGTTATATATCTTTTGTACGCTCATGGGTGTAGGCTTCTCTCCTTGAGCAAGCAGATTTTCCATGATGCGTTTTTTTAATGCCGATTCTTCAAAACAATCCCGGACAAAATCTGGCTCGTTTTCTAAGACTTCTGAACGACCGAGAAGGATGAATGTAGAAGGTTGATGTTGTGCCATTTTAATAGCACATTGAGCGGTAATTCCTTTAGCACCGCCACTGACGAGGAAGACAGATGAGGGGCGAACCTGGGTTTGTGTGGTCATCTTATTTGAGTTTGGGAATTTTGGATTTGGCGTTGCGGAATTTAGATATGCTCACGCAAAGGCGCAAAGACGCAGAGAGAAAGATTGAGTTTTTGTGCTGCTATTGATTACTTATCTTCTTCCTCTGCGTTCTCTGCGCCTCTGTGGTTCGTAAAAAAAAATTTAAGTAACCTAGCAGTTGAATTTAAGAGGCGGAAGTTCAGGGAGTTCGGGAAGTTCAGGAAGTTCAGGTAGAGGAGGTAGAGAAGGTGGCGGTGAAAGCTCAGGTACACTCTTGGGAGGAGACACAGGAGGAAACTCCGGTAAAGGAGGGAACTCTGGTAGAGGGGGTAACTCTGGTAAAAGTTCTTCCATTAGTTCCCCCTCATCCCTTTACTTCTGAAACGAAGTAGTGAGGGTGACGCGTCCCTGTGAACCGTAAGCAACTTCACTAATGTAGAGATTAGGGTCATGAAGCTCGGCAATAATATGTTGGGCTGAGAGTTGGGTATCCAAAGCGGGGCTTAAATCAATGGCGCGAGCAAACACTCTGGGCCATTCCCATCTCAGCGTCTTAACTAATCCGAATAAGCCAGCAGCGATCGCACCAAATTTGGTATTATGCTCAAGCCCAAAGGCTCCATCTAATTGAGTTACAGTCAGGAAACAACTACGTTCATAACGCGCTGCTTCGTTGAGGGATTTCTTGAGGTGTTTAGCCATGAAGAACACATGCTTAACTATGGCTTTGTCCTGTTCTAGATAGGAAATTGGGCTGGTGTGGCTCGTCTGGAATGCTGGATGAATGTGGATCAGCGCCCCAATGGTGCCGAAGTTAGTCGCGATCGCTGATAATTTGTGTTGGAGTAGTTCTTCACTCATATCTGCTAAGGTGATGCGATTGACTCCGGCTGGTAAAGGCGCTTGTTGGGGGATGAGCGATTGGGGGAAGCTTAAAACTACTACTTTCCAACCGCGTTCAACTAAGGTTTTCGCTACCTGGGAGGTGGTGAGGGAACCATCATCAGTAATTAAACCGATGTGTCCCTCTGGTAAAGTGAAATCTAAACTATCCGGTGGTGGCAAGAATTTGAGTTTGGCTGGACGCCGCGCCACGTTACCGATTATCTGGACTGGCTGGAAGTCAAACTGTGGCTGAGACTTTTTTTTTTCACCTCCAACTAACTGCTGGAGATAATCAACTATTTGCCCGATGGTGCGGAGTTCTCCCAGTTCTTCGACGTTTGGCTTGGGTAGGTTGGGATACATTTCTTGCATCGCCCCCAAAATTTCTACCCGTTTAATCGAGTCAATGCCTAAGTCAGCTTCCATATCCATGTCTAGTTCCAGCATCTCTACTGGGTAGCCAGTTTTCTCGCTGGTAATGGCTAGGAGAGTTTGACCTAAGTCTGCATACTCATTACTAGCTGTTTCTGCAATCTCTGTGATGACTGGCGTAACAACTGGCTCAGGTGCAGTAATTACTGTTGCTTCGGCTGGAGCTACAATTGTCATCTGCGGTGCATCTTGCACTTGGTTAATGGCAATTTCTACAGAGACACTTTTAGCAGCATGGGATTGCAGATATTCGACAACTTGACCGATGGTACGTTTTTCTGCCAGTTCTTCTAGGTTTGGCTTGGGTAAATCGGGGTACATCTCTTGCAATGCTCCCAAAATTTCTACCCGTTTGATGGAATCAATACCTAAGTCTGCTTCCATATCCATGTCTAGTTCCAGCATCTCTACTGGGTAACCAGTTTTCTCGCTGGTGATGGCTAACAGATTTTTACCCAAGTCAGCCACATTAATGTTGGGAACAGCTATAGGTGCAGTAATTGTGAGTGCAGGTTCAGGGGTAGTTTCAACTAGACTAGGCGTGCTAATTTTAACTACAACTTCCGGCTGAGGCTCTACCACTGGAGCAGGAGCAGGTACGGGTGCTATAGGCTCTGGCTGGATTTCCCAAACTGGAGGTACAGGTGCTTGGGCGACCTTTGAGCCATTCTTGGCTACGGGCTGCTGTACAGGTTCCGGCTGGCTTTCGACTATCTTAGCGGTGGGAGGTACAGGTGCTTCGGTGACGGGTGTAGCGATGGTGAAAGGTACAAACTGGCGATCGCTGACTCCATTGGCTCGTGTTTCTGGAAGTTGCGTAGTTACCTCTTGGGAAAGTAACTGAGAATACTCTTGTTGGATGAGTTGGAAAAAGTTTCTCGCGTATTCTACCTGTTCTTGCAGATATTGCTCATGGATGCGTAAAGTTTCACCTTGTTGGGCGTGAAACTGCATCATGCTGCGTTCTACGCTTTCCATGACAACTTGCTTGAGTTGTGCTGTTTCTGTGGAAGATTTGGTGTTAGTAAACAATGCATGTTGCTGCTGCATCAGTTGGAAAAACGTTTTAGTGTATTCCATCTGATGATTCAGGTAAGTTCCGTGTGCTTGTAAATTCTCAGCTTGATTTTGCTGAAATTTTGTCAAGAGGTACTCTAAACTTTCTAGTACCCGTTGGAAATTTATAGCTTTTTCTGGTGTTGGTTGCATCTTCGATTCCTGGGCTAGTTGATGGGAAATAATCGCAGGATTCATTTCAGGTAGGGGGGATAAGAGAGCAGGGGGAGCAGGGGAAGCAGGGGGAGCAGGGGGAGAAATAACTTCTGACTCTTGCTTTTTAACTGCATCTTTCCCGTTTCTAGATGCGGGGGAATTAGTATTATTTGAAAATTCCATGAGAGTGGGTGCAATATGTCCGTTACTCTCTTTTACTGCTGGAGTCGAAACCACAGTTTCTGAAAATTCCGGGGTGGAATTGTTGGATGCAGCAGCAGGTAAACTAACTTTATGCCCATCCTGCAAAGCTTGAGCAAAGGCATTTTTGGTTTTTTCGGAGCGATAGTTGATGCCGTTTAAACGTACATTCAACGCTTTCTTTTGCTCAGTAGCAGGTAGTGCGGGTGGTACTTCATACGGGTCGAGGTTTTTCAAAGGTAAACCAAGTACGCGTAACTGTACAACTGCTTCTCGCAAGGAGCGATCGCTACTCTTTTGGGTGCTGGGGTTCAATGCAACGGTGATGTGGGGGCGATCGCCGAGGGTATCTTTGACTAAGTTGGAAAGAATTTTCCTCGGCCCAAATTCCACGAAGCAGTAACCACCGGCTGCATAGATGTTTTCAATTTCCTGCTTAAACAGTACCGAGTTGGAGAGGTGGCTTTCCAGGATTTTTTGAATACCTTGGGGTTCTTTGGGATAAGGTTTAGCGGTGACGTTGCTGAAAACGGGGATTTGGGGAGTTTTGAAACCAACGGACTTAGTAGCGATCGCAAAGGATTTTTGCGCGAAGGCAATCAACGATGTATGGAAGGCTGCGGACACAGGTAATAATACAGCAGCACATCCTTGGTCGTGCAATGTCTGCCGCACTTTGGCAATTTCTGCGGTGGGGCCTGCGACGACAATTTGCGTTGGCGAATTGTAGTTAGCGATGGATACTTGGGGATACTGTCTCAGTACAGCTTGCACTTTGCTGATATCTTCTTTTACAGCCAGCATACTGCCTGCATCATGATCCGGGTCTTCTGGGGCTGCCATTGCCTGACCTCTGGCTTTCACCAGGAACAGGTAATCTTGGTCACTCAAAACACCAGCTGCCCACAAAGCTGTTAGTTCCCCAAAGCTGTGTCCGGCGACAAAATCTGATTTGAAACCAGCTTGTTGCAATATGGAATACATTCCGGCACTCAACACCCCAATGGCAGGTTGAGCATATTCTGTGCGTTGCAAGGCGGCAATTTGAGCATTTTTTTCTGCCTCGTCAAACACAGGACGGGGGAAAACTATTTCTGACAGCGGCTGCAAATTATCTTTGATTAACAGGCTATCCATGTAGCCATGCAAACGCCGCATCAGGGGGAAATTCATCACCAATTCTCGGCCCATCTCCAAGTATTGCGAACCTTGACCGGAGAATAAAGCCACAACCTTTCCGCCCAACTCCATGCCGGTGGAACGATAGTAAATTCCTTGGGGATGATCCCAGGATGCTGCTGCCCTCTTGTGTTTCAGCCAGTCGATGGTAATTTGCATCAACTTGCAGGCTTCTAGCGGATTCTCGGCGACAAACCCAACTCTGGCAGCAATTAAGGGAATTTCTGCTGATTGGCACTCCTGGACTAATTGGGCGTAATGTCTGTCGCCACCATCAGATTGCAACTTCCCTAAAATGTCTTCGCATTTAGCCAACAGTTGTGCAGGGTTGGGGGCAAACAATACAATCTCACGCGCACTATTGTGTAAGCGGTAGGGACGATTTTGTTCGCTTTCGTATTCTTCCAAAACGACGTGATAGTTGGTACCACCGAAGCCGAAAGAACTTACACCAGCACGTCTTGGCGCTTCACCTTCCGCACGAATCCAAGGTCTAGTTTCGGTATTCAAATAAAATGCGGAATTTTGAATGTTGAGTTTGGGGTTCGGTTCGGTAATGTTGATTGTGGCTGGTAAAATTTTATGATGCAGTGCCAAAGCTGTTTTAATCAAGCTTGCAGCACCCGCAGCCGCTTTTGTATGTCCAATTTGCGATTTGACGCTACCCAAAGCGATGTGCTGTCTTTTTGAGTCATGTTCGCCAAAAAAGTCTCTTAAAGAACCGAATTCGGTGGGGTCGCCTGCCATTGTGCCAGTACCGTGCGCTTCCATCAAGCCAACGCTGGCGGGAGAGAAACCGGCATCTTCATAGGCACGTTCTAAGGCTTTGATCTGACCTTCTTTGCGGGGGGCATAAATACTCTTGTAACGTCCATCGCTAGAAGTACCGATGCCTTTGATGACTGCATAGATTTTGTCTTTGTCACGTTCGGCATCTTCTAGGCGTTTGAGGACAATCATCCCAATACCTTCACCCAGCATCATCCCATCAGATTTAGCATCGAAGGGTTTGACATTCTCACTGGGAGAAACTGCTGGTGTTTTGCTGAAGGAGATGTAAGCCATGATGGTGTTGTCGGTGTCTACACCACCAGTCAGCATCATGTCAGAACGATGTTCTATCAGTTCGCTGATGGCCATTTTTAAAGCGCCGAAGGAACTAGCGCAAGCAGCATCAACTACACAGTTCATCCCGCCAAAGTTCAAGCGGTTGGCAATTCTACCGGCTACAACGTTAGCCAACATTCCAGGGAAAGCATTTTCGTCCCACTTGACGTAGGCGCTTTTGATTTTATCAACGATTTTTTTGGTGTCTTCATCAGACAAACCGCTGCTTTTGAGAACTTTCTCCCAAATCGGATATTCTAATCTAGCTGAAAGTGGCATTCCCAATTGCTTGGCCATGGCCACACCCAAAATTACACCCACAGCCTCGCGGTTAAACTCACGAGATTCACCATAACCGGCATCTTCCATTGCTTCTTTGGCAACTACTAAACTCAATAGTTGCGATACATCTGTTACTTCCAAGATGCTGGGAGGTATGCCAAATTCCATGGGGTTAAAATCAACCTCTGGAATAAACCCACCTCTTTTACAGTAGGTTTTATCTTCAGGTGTTCTAGGGTTCGGATCGTAGTAATCTTTGACGCTCCAATGTGTATCAGGCACATCGGTAATACAATCAAGTTTGTTAACTATATTTTGCCAATATTCCCGTAAGTTTCTGGCTTTAGGAAATAAAGAGGCCATACCAACAATGGCTATAGGATTTTGTTGTAATTGTCTATTAATTTTGTTGATTGACATTGGTTTTTCTGATTTCATTTTTTTCGCCTCTATAACCCGAATCAAATCCTTTTCACAATTCTTAATCTGGGCTTCTAACTCCGCCAAGGCAGTATCAATTGAATTAGCAGACATAGGACATAGACTGTTCTTGAGTACTGTGGATGGTGAAGCGACAGTGATACCATTTGGGATGAGCGGATTTGGGATTTTAGATTGAAAAAAGTTAATTGCTAAACTTTTTAGTAGTCCGCGATCGCAATTTTTTCCCAGTTGGTATAATTTATGTCGCTTACCAAAAATGAGCTATCTCTTCTTGTAAGCAGCTAGCTATCCTATCTGCTAAGGCTAAATGCTTTTTTTCAAGCACACACAACGCCAGAAGACCAGATGATGAAGAATAAAAGCTACAATTTTATACTTCACGCTTCATACAGCGTTCGACTCTTGATATTGTGGCAGCAGGTCGATAACGTTGTTGAAACTGGTAAAATAGTCTTGGAGTGCGTTAGCGGCTTGACCAGTAAATTCAATCCATTCGTAATGGCAAATATCTTGGGCAATTGTATCCCACTGGAACAATGAAAACTTAGGAGTAGCTATTAGGACAGAAACGCTTTTTTCTCCCAAACTAGTTTGATTATCTAGCCTAACTGCAACAACGTAGCTGGTATTAATGACAACGTTCTGTATCTTGATAAATGCCATAGCCAGTTTCAACGTCCAGGATAATGTATTTTATGGAAATTGACCAAGAAAAGTTGACAAGTTCGTTACAGAAAAAACATCACCTTTACTCCGAAATCATATAGTTAGCTGAACAAATACTCAATCAAATGTCAGGTGATGCAAATGCGGTTTGGGTTAGTTTTTACTTTTCTACATTCAATCAATTAACTAATTTTCCTTGCCGCCTTGAAACGTTTGAATTAATAAAAAGATTAGCATACTTTATAGAAACTAAATCATTCCTTTAAACTAATTTCAGAAAAAAGCTGGTTTTTTGCTGATGAAATTCTGAAGGTTAATATACTCAGCAAGTATTTTTTTTGACTAACCATTGGCTCTAATACTTTCGTTACTAATAGCTGGGACATGAATTTTATCTTGATTGAGAGGGCATTATAAAAATTTTGGCAGCCAAGTAATCATTCAACGAATACATAAATCATCAAGCATGACTATCAGTAAGATTTTTTCAGAAGAACATCATAATTGGGGAACGATTTTTGATGAATTTTAAATATAAATCTATTTCCAGAAACAATTAGTTATTTATAAAGCAAATATTAAATTTTAATTTGTGCGTTATAAACAACATATAAATTTTGTTATGAATTACCAAAATTTTGATTACATAAAGCATTGTCTGATAAACAAGTTACAGATTAATAATTCATTCTTTGTGCCTTAGTGTCTTTGTGGTAAAAAATTTAATTTTGAACCACCAATACACTAAAACACAAATAAAAATCTATTTAACAGGAGTATTCCTAATTCCCAGTACCCAGTACCCAGTCCCTAACCCCTATTCCCCATTACTGGTAACTTTCCAGACCAATTCTGCCACCGCATCATGCCGCGACTGACCAATTCTGGATGGGTATCCCCAATAAAACAGATACGCCCCATCCTTTCGCAAGCAATGAGAATTTCACCGTGTCCCATAAACGGGGCAATCACAAAATTATTCGGACTAGTATACAAATTTATTAAGTAGTTGATGATTCCCTCTACTCCTTCAACATTAATTGGTGTTTGTGGTTTAGATATTAATTGGTGAGAAAAAATTCCTATATAAATATTGCCTAGTATTAATTCGTATTGAAAGGGCATTTGATTATGTTTGTAAAATTCATAAATATGTCCCTCTGAACGCAGCACAGCCACAACCCGCGCTTCATCTACTAAATAATTATGCTCCCAGGTTGGGGAAAGGGTAGCGATCGCTAATGCTGCATTTGAGGGCAGCAGTTTCCTAAATTCTGGAGTTGCAGTATTACCACAATATACTAAATGCCGTCCTAAGAGCCATTCCTGACCAAGTTTGACTTTGGGTGCAGTAGGTGTTGCTGATTGCTCAATTAATGCTTCTGGCTGGTGTTGATTTTTCTTGACAGCTAATTTAGCTGCTTTTTGTGCCATAGCACTTTTGTGTGCTAATATCTGTAGTTCTTTTTGCTTAGCTTTCAACTCAGCAATCAGTTTAGCTTGCCGTTCGGCTTCTTGTTTGTCTCCCCTGGCTTGGGCTAATTCCAAAGCTTTTTCTGCCTCTTGTGCCAAAGTACGTTCTTTACTGCCAGCCCTAGCTATCTTTAATAATGCCGTAGGACTATCTGCGATCGCTGTACCCTTAATTAGCTGTTTAACTGCTGGATGAATACTTTTCGCAATCTGCTTACCGTGCTGGAAGGTGCGTTCAGAATATCCGACTTCTTTGGCTAACTCCACAGTTGTTTTTGGTGGTGGTGAAATCATTTCACCACCTTTGAGGGTATGTTGATTATCACCCACTTTCGCCCGCAGCCCCATGCGTTCCAGAATTTGATCTCGTTCTAGCCACAGTTCTGAACGTTCTAGCGGTTCTAACTCATTGCGGATCAAATTTTCGTCAATCTCTGCCAAACGGGCTTGGTCAGAATCAGTATAAGTAACAATATTACACTCAATAGCCTCTAGCCCCAACAGCTTACAGGCTGTCAGACGGTGTAATCCCGCAATCAAATTCAGCTTTTGATCTACCGTAATCGGGTTCAACAGACCATTAGCCTTAATTGATTCCTTCAAATCGTCAACTTTTTCGCCTTTAACTGGACGGCGGTTGCGACCAACTTGAATTTGGTCTATGGGCACTATAGGCATAATTACTGTTTTTGAGTGCGTTTAGCCAAAACACTAACAATATGACTAAGATACAGCTAAAAAGTTTCGATTGGGGATTGGGGACTGGGGACTGGGGACTGGGGACTGGGGATTGGGGATTGGGCATGGAGCATGGGGGATTGGGGATTGGGGATTAGGGGCAATGGGGACTGGGGATTGGGGATTGAGGACTTTTTACTGTCACCAGTTGAAGAGAATGTCTTATGGTACACAATTGTGATGATAGCAATCTGTTGATAATAACAAAACTGCTAGATTACCAATAAAAGTTGGGATCAGGTATTGAATATTGAGTAATCAGATCAAAAAAATTCTTTCCTAATCACCAGTACCCAGTACCCAGTACCCAATATCCATTGGTTGACAATATTAAAGTTTTTTGCCATACTTAAACACAAGTTTATCGAAGTTTTTCCGAGAGATTTTCATATCAAGTCAGCTGATTACTTATAATTGGGAGTATGGTGCGGAAATCTGAAAATACCTCCTCTGCACTCTTTCTCCCCTGCTCCCTTGCAGTCTTAACGATAAGTCTTTAACCGGACACGATATGATTGGCGCTTCATTGTTTTTGAGATTTAAGTTTTTGGCTAGCGCTATAGTATTTTAGGATACTTGATTCAATGTCAAATTAGGATAAAACTAGAGAAGATTTGGAGTAACGCCACCATTGATTTTGCCGCCAAACCAGTAATTGATGGTAGCAATAAAGGCTTACTACATTCACATAGAACTAATTTAACTCTTTGCTGGGTGAAGATCAAATCATCAGGAAAAGTACCTTGATTAACTGCGGATGAGTTGATTGCAACCGCCTGATATAGCCATCTAGCCAAATTTTGAGATAGCACAATTGGAATGAAAATATGGCATTAAACAAAGAAAGCCGATTATTTACAAAATCTCCTGGTCGGTGGCGAATACTTTTGGCAGCTTCTGTGACTTTGGCTACCGGACTAATATCATTTTATAGTTTTTCACCAATCAAGTTTCGCTCTCCAGTTCAGGCTCCGCCAGCTAATCCTCCAAAGGCTACCCCTGTGAAAGTTGCTGTGACTGCCTTGGGACGTTTGCAACCTGAAGGCGAAGTGACTCATTTGTCTGCTCCCAGTTCAACCAACGGTATTCGAGTAGAAAGGCTGATGGTGAAGGAAGGAGACACTGTGAAAGCAGGACAAGTATTAGCGTATTTAGAAGATTATAGTCGTGCTACCGCAGCTTTAGAACAAGCCTTAGACAAACTGCAAATTGCTAAAGTCAAACTAGCACAGGTAAAGTCTGGGGCTAAACCTGGAGATATTGATGCACAAAAGGCAGCGATCGCCACTTTAGAGTCACAATTTAAAGGTGATGTTGCAACACAACAAGCAACAATCAACCGCATCCAGGCTGAAGTAAACAATGCTCAAATCGAAAACCAGCGATATCAGCAGTTATTTAAACAAGGTGCGATCGCTGCTTCAGTAGCAGATAGCAAAGCCTTGCAATTGAAGACTGCACAACAGCAGCTCACAGAAGCCAAAGCCAGCCTCAGCCGTACTCAAAACACCTACCAACAACAGCAAAAAGAAGCCAAAGCCAAACTCAACAGTATTAAAGAAGTGCGTACAGTCGATGTTGACTTAGCACAAGCTGATGTTAGAAGTGCTGTAACTGCTATCAAACAAGCAAAAGCAGACCAGGAATTAAGTTACATCAAATCTCCCATAGATGGCAAAATTTTGAAAATTCACGCCAAAACCGGAGAAGTAATTTCCAGCACTGGATTTGCTGATATAGGCAAAACATCTCAAATGTATGTCGTCGCAGAAGTGTATCAAACCGATATTCAAAAAGTACGTTTAGGTCAAAAAGCGACCATTACCAGCACAGCATTTCCTGGAAAATTACAAGGAACTGTGAACGAGATTGGTTTGCAAGTTGATAAACAAAGTATCTTTAGCCTCAACCCCAACTCAGACACAGACCGCAGAATAGTTGAAGTCAAAATATCCATCGATAACCCCAAAGATAGCGAACGGGTAGCTCGTTTAACCAATTTACAGGTGGATGTTGCTATTCAAATATAGTCAATAGTCAATAGTCAATAGTCAGTGGTTAGTGGTCAGTGATCAGTAGTCAGTAGTTAGAACAAATAACAAATGACAAATGACAAATGACAAATGACAACTAACAACTGACAACTAACAACTCACAAATTAATCCATGAATTTAAAGATTCCTTTGGCATGGCTACAATTAGCCCAACAAAAAGTTCGCTTTTTAGTGGCTATAGCTGGCATTGCTTTTATTGTCCTGCTGATGTTTGTGCAACTTGGTTTTCAAGATGCTCTTTATTCTAGTGCTACCGCAGTACATCAAAGCCTACGAGGTGATTTATTTTTAGTTAGTTCTCAATATAAATCTTTAACCTCAAGTCAAAGCTTTTCACGCACTCGTTTATACCAAGCTTTGGGGTTTGATGGTGTAGAATCAGTTAGCCCCATGTATTTGCAATTTGCAAAACTGAAAAATCCGGCTAGCGGGGAGAAATATTCAATATATGTTATTGGGTTTGATCCGGGAAGACATGTAATGAATATACCGGAAGTCGAGCAAAACTTAGACAAACTCAAAATTCCTGATGTTATGCTTTTTGACCGAGATTCTCGACCAGAATTCGGCCCAATTGCTGCAAATTTTGACAAAGGAGATACGGAACAAACAATAGAAATATTTCCCTTTGATGCCCAAATTGGATATAGAGTTAGAGTTGGTGGCTTATTCAGTTTAGGCCCTTCCTTTGGTGTAGACGGCAATTTAATTGTCAGTGATTCAACTTTCTTAAGAATAAATCCTAACACTCGTCCAGCAGAGAAAATAGATATAGGTGTCATCTCTCTCCAACCTGGTGTTGATGCAGAAAAAGTTCTGAAAAACTTGAAAGCCAGCTTACCTAATGATGTTCAAGTTTTCACTCGTCAAGAATTTATTAACTTTGAGAAAAACTATTGGGCACTAAGAACACCTATAGGCTTTATCTTGAATTTAATGTTGACGATGGCTTCTGTTGTGGGTGTAGTTATTGTCTATCAAATCCTTTACAGCAATATTGCGACACAATTTATTGCTTATGCCACTTTAAAAGCTATTGGTTATGCCAATAACTATTTATTAAATGTGGTCTTTCAACAAGCCCTAATCTTAGCATTCTTAAGTTATATACCAGGATTTCTTGTCTCTGTTATTTTATATGACTTTGCCAGAGAAGCCACTAAATTACCAATCATCATGACTGCTAATAATGCAGCAATTGTTTTAATATCGGCAGTATTGATGTGTATAACTTCTGGCGCACTCGCTATCAATAAACTCCGTTCTGCTGATCCGGCTGATATTTTCTAGCAAGGGAGTAGGGGAGATGAGGGAGATGGGGAGCAGGGGAGCAGGGGGGATAGGGGGGATGAGGGAGATGAGGGGGATGAGGGAGAAATAACTAACTCCTAACTCCTAACTCCTAACTCCTAACTCCTAACTCCTAACTCCTAACTCTTAACTCCTAACTCCCAACTTCATAACAACCTTTTGCTGAATTTTAATCCAAAATCTGCTCATCCAAAATTGGCTCTGCTCTATGAATTTACAAAATAAAACTCTTCTCATCACTGGAATTGATGAATTTATCGGTTTGCGTGCAGCCGAGTTAGCCGTAGCGCAGGGAATGAAAGTCCGGGGATTGCAAAAAAATAGCGATCGCGCAAAACTCCAAAATTTGGGTGCAGAAGTCATTGTTGGCAATGTTACCGATGCAGCTATTGCTCAAAAAGCTTGTCAGGGAGTAGACATCGTTTTACATACTGCTCAAATTACCCAAGAAGCTGGTTCACTCAAAGATTTTCGAGAAATCAATGTTGCCGGCACAGTCAATATGGCTAAAGCTGCCAAAAGTGCTGGTGTTAAAACTTTTGTGCATCTCTCCAGTGTGATGGTCTATGGCTTTAATTATCCTGAGAATGTCACTGAATCGGGGTCACTCTGTGGTGAGGATAATCCCTACTGTCAGACAAAAATAGAAGCCGAAGCACAACTTTTACCACTGAATGCACCGCCTGATTTCGGCGTAATCATTATTCGCGCTGGTGATGTTTATGGGCCTGGGAGTATTCCTTGGATAGTCCGACCACTTCTGATGATGCGTCAAAAATTGTTTGCCTATGCGAATGATGGTAAAGGAGTAATCAATCACGTCTATATAGACAATCTCATTGATGCTATTTTTCTAGCCATCGAAAAAGAAACCTACGGAGAAATTTTCAATATCACCGATGGAGAAAATACTTCTTGGAAAGAGTATTTCATGCGTCTAGCAGCCATGGAAGGTTTACCAGCACCCATGTCTCTACCAAAAGATGAAATGAAGTTATTTCTGAAACTACGCCATCAGGGACAAAAACTTTTTCGTAAAAAAGCTGATATTCTCCCAGAATCCGTAGATTTTATGTCTCGTCCTCATGCTTATTCTGTTGCTAAAGCCCAGAATTTGTTAGATTACAAACCCAAAATTGACTTAGAAGCAGGAATGCAACTTACACATGAATGGTTGCAAAAAACTGATATTCAACAACTAGTTAAGTAGTTGATAAATATCCACCAATATGAAAGAGTAATTTGCTTGTTGAATTACTTCTTGGTTACTATAGCCATCCTATTTCATTAGGAAAATTATCGAACCGCAAAGTAATGTAGGGTTGGTTTTGCCCACATAATTACCCCCCGGCTATGCCGTCCCCCCTTAGTAAGAGGGGGGACTACAGAGGAATCAAATTAAGCTCAACTTCATAGAGAAATAGTATAACAACAATCCACACTCTTCAATGGTTGCTGTTACAGCTATTTTAGTGTCTAGAAAACGCAGTATTTTTACTGAGGAGTTCCTAAAATATGTTGAAAATATCTCATTTACGACATCTTCTACTAGCTAGTTTACTGAGCATTAGTTGTGCAGAAATTGTCAATGCAGAGCCTGCCACAAAGTTGACTGTTTCAGTGAATGGAATCCGTCACCAAAAAGGTGAGATTTGCTTTCGAGTTTACGCTAGTGAACGAGGATTTCCTATGAGTAATACTAGTGAAGTTCAAAGTGGCTGTACTAAGATTACGGGCATTTCTGTTACTAAGGTTTTTTCTGGTTTGAAGCCAGGAAATTATGCTGTTGCTGTAGTTGATGATCAGAACGGAAATCACAAGCTTGACACAGACTTTTTTGGTATTCCCAAAGAAGGTTTTGGTATTTCCAATAATCCTACTGTATCTATCCAAACAGGTACACCAAAGTTTAGCAAGTCAAGTTTTGTAGTTAAGAAAAACACAACAATCAATATTTTCATGAAATACTCGCTCGACCCATAAGCGGGAGGTTTCGGAGCAGGGGGGATGAGGGAGATGAGGGAGATGAGGAGGATGAGGAAGAGAATAACTAAACCAATGCCCTATGCCCTATGCCCCATGCCCTATGCCCCATCCCCAATTCCATTTGCCGGAGATTAGAGATTTCATGAAAGAGTTGACGATATTTCTATCTAAGTCTTTGCTGGGTTGGTTGGCTATTCAGGCGTGTATTACACTGATGTTTTTGTTGTATGTGCGATCGCGCCCCAAAACCATATTACCCGATGAACAGTTACCCAAAACAGCGGTGATTCTTTGTTTACGTGGAGCCGACCCGTTTTTACCCAATTGTTTGCAAGCACTATTAAAGCAGAACTACCCACAGTACGATTTAAAGCTAATTATTGATAGTCAAGAAGATCCTGCTTGGCAAATAGCCAGCGAGACTATCAATGAACTAAAAGCAACCAATGTCCAAATCAACCATTTGAGGATAATACGCCACAACTGTAGTCTCAAATGTAGTTCTTTAATACAAGCTATTTCCGATTTGGATGATTCTTATCAGGTAGTTGCTTTAGTAGATGCTGATACAATAGTCCATCCTAATTGGCTGCGCGAATTAGTTAGTCCTTTAACTAATCCCAAAGTTGGGGTGACAACGGGTAATCGTTGGTATGTACCGACAGGTAGTTATTGGGGGTCTTTAGTACGGTACGCAGGTAATGTTGCTACAGTTGTGCAGATGTACTTATTTGGCATTCCTTGGGGTGGAACTTTAGCAGTTAAGAAAGAAGTGCTTCACCAAACAGGACTGTTAGATATGTGGGGACAAGCTTTCGGCGAAGATATGATGATGCACAACATCCTGAAAAAACATGGGATGCGGGTCAAGTTGGTGCCTTCTCTAATTATGCTAAATCGTGAAGAATGCGATTTACTTAGCTTTTTAGACTCTCTCAAACGCCAAATATTCTCTTCTCGACTCTATCATCCCCGCTGGCTAGCTTTAGTTAGTGAAGCGATTTCTAGCATCCTCTTTCCGACAGCAGTCATAGTATTGTTTTTCTTGTCGTTGGGCGATGCACAATGGGAAGCTGCGGCTTTATTGTTAAGGAGTTACAGCATCTATACTCTAGGATTATTCTTGATCATGCTCGTCGTGGAGTATGGAATACAACAAGTAATTCGCTCTCAAGGTCAACCAGTCACAAAATTATCAGCGACTACGATAGTCAGAATGTTGCTAGCAATTCCCTTAACACAGTGGGTGTATGGGTTAGCAATGCTATCATCTTTTTGGATGTCAACAGTTAAATGGCGCGGTATTGTCTATCGGGTTCAAGGGCCTTGGAACATTCGACTAGTTGAATACCACCCTTATGATTTGTTGGATCAACCTATTGATAGCAGAATTTCTCTTTGACTAAAACTAGGGTGTAGGGTACTCATACCATTTCCAAAAATATTTGTCACACATGAATCGGCTGTAGGGGCGTACAGCTGTACGCCCCTACAGTATCAGGTATTTCGTGAAATGGTATGTTGACTGTCAAAATAATTCGTAATTGATAATTCATAATTCGTAATTATCTAAATTAGATATACAACTTTTACATGTATTTTTTTAGTAATAACGTTACAACTTTATATTCCTAAACAAAGGATTTATAGAAATTTATGAAGGGGAATTTATTAAGGGGAATTGCATCTTGAATCAAAACAAGAAACGCACACTCTGTTATCTACAAATTAGACCATTTGTCAATGCGTAAGTCTTAAATCCAACTGTATCTTTGGAAAACTGTACGACGTTTTTTAACCGCTAGCAGTTCACAACGGATATAAAAATCAGGATTTTCATGAAAGATTTGCTGCGTAAGTCCTAAATCGCAAAGTAAGCATTTTCATGAAAGATTTCCTCGAATTATGAAAAAACAACCACTTCGCATTGCAATTATGACGGGTGTCTATGCACCATTTTTATCAGGGGTTGGAGTTGCAGTACACCAACGAGTTCGTTGGTTGTTACAACAGGGTCATGAAGTTTTTCTGATTCACCCAGAAATCAATGATAAATTTCCCATAGAAGTACGCGATCGCAAAGTACCAGGATTAGCAGAACTTAAGTTGTATCCTAACTTTTCTGCTTATGCATACCCAACTAAACCTCTAATATTTTACAAGTCTCTTCCTGAACCTTTACACTATCGACATTGGAGCGATACAGAATTACTGTCAGATTTCCAGCCTGATGTTGTGGTTGTGGAAGAAGCACCAGCCATGAGAGGTTTCTATTCACTTTTCTTACAAGGTTACGGTCGTCCTGTGGGTTCTGAATATGGCAAACTCACAGGTACCCCAATAATTTCTGTCTTCCATACTGATATCGTTGCCTATATCCGATATTACTTAGGAGATACCCTTTTTGGCTTTTTGCGTCCGATTCTTCCTATTTTCATCAAGCAATTCAGTGAGGCTTACGACGCTAATTTCTTTTCTTCTAGGGAACAGCTTGCTAAATACACCAGCCTGAAATCTCAACGCAGTGAATATCTGCCATATCAAGGTATTGATTGTGAAAAATTCCACCCGAAAAATATTTTTTATGACCCTATTCCCCATGATCACCGACCAACTATTCTATTTGTCGGACGTGTGACTGCGGAAAAGAATGTTGATCAATTATTAGATGTCTATCCGCTGATTGCTGCCAAAATTCCTGATGTCCATTTAGTCATTGTAGGTAGTGGGCCATTGGATGAAGAAATTCGGCGGCGTGCCCAAAAATTTGCATCTGGTGTGACTATTTGGGGCGAATCTCACGGTACAGAACTGTTAGGTTGGTTTGCACGAGCAGATGTATTTGTTAACCCTTCTGTCACAGAAAACTTCTGCACCACAAATAACGAAGCACTGGCTTCTGGTACCCCAGTAGTTGCAGTGATTGCGCCTTCAACTTCAGAGCAGGTTTTTCCTGGTAAAAATGGCTTTTTAGCTGAACCTAACAACCCAATAGATTTTGCCCAAAAAGTGATTACGATTCTAGAAAATCCCGACCTCAAAGCAAGTTTGACTCAACAAGCTCGCCCTTCCATATTAGAATTTGATTGGTCGGCATGTATGGAAAAATTTGAGGACAAACTCTACCAACTTGTGGAAGCATCAAATCAGGTGGACTTAGTAACAGCTGAGTAGCTATTGAGCAGGGGAGCAAGGGGAGATGAGGGGGATGAGGGAGATGGGGAGGATGAGGAGGATGAGGGAGAATAACCAATTCCCCAGTCCCTAATCCCCAGTCCCCAGTCCCATTTATTTAGGTACTTTTTCAATTTGCTGAGTAAAGTATGTTTCCTGGTGTTTGAGTTGTTTTGCCAGTTCTAAACCTTTTTGAAAGGCTGTTAGTGCTTGAGGATAGTCTTTACGTTGTAAATATATTTGCCCAATTTGATCATATGCTTCCATCAAACCGTAAAAATTAGCAGCTTGCTCTTGTGTGACTACAAGAATTTGACTAGTTTGTAAAGCCTCATCTATTTGTCCAGTAGAGCGATATAGCGCTATTAACTTTTGCAAAGCTTCACCTGCACGAGTAAACTGTTGCAATTGCCAAGCTGTGGTATAGGCTTCTTGATAATTGTTAAAAGCTTCTGACAGTAAACTGGGATTTTCTCGTGCTAGAGTTTCATAATTGGCAGCAATTGTGAGTTTCAATTTTGGTATTTCAGTCAGATTGTTTTCATCAACATCAATTTTTGCTAGCTTATTTAGCATATTGATTGCTTGCTGTGGTTGTTTTCCCTGCTCGTAAATATAAGCAAGCTGTTGCATATATGCTAATTCATTGGTGCGATCGCCTGCTTGGGTAGCTAAACTCAACAATTCTTCATAGGTGGTAGCAGCTTTGGGATAATCAAACCAAGTTAAATGCAGTTGACCAATAATGTTGAGGGTTTGTACTACTGCTGTTGTATCTTGTTGCTGTCGTACTGCTGTCAAAACTTGGTTATAAACTTCTAGGGCAGGTTTGAGCGATCGCACGTTTTGGTAAGCTTGACCTAGCGATCGCAAAAGTTCCAGGTCAACAGTTTTTGGTGGTACATTTTTTTTGGCAACCTTTTTAGGGGATTGTAGCTGTTTTTGAATAGCTTGCAATCGCTGAGTAATGTAGTATATCTCTTGGCGATCGCTTTCATTCCAAGCGTAAGCACCCACCCGCGATAGTGCTTGCACTTCTGCTAATGAACCTAAAAAGCGCCGCAAGCGTAGTTCCCGATTCCAAATCTCAAACGCTGCTACTTTATCCCCCGCTTGCAGTTTCTGTGTAGCTTGCTGATTCAACTCATCCAGCGCCACCTCTAGGTTTTGCCGTTCTTCAAGAGTTAACTCTCGTTTTTTGCTCAAATTTGGCAGCAGTGGGTCGGGCGTAGTAATTTCCAGTGGACTAGGAGGAAATTTATCCAGTTCTTCAGGGTTTTTACTCTGTGCTAGAGCCAAGGAACTGCTAAAGAGTATGGCGACAGTTATAATAACACTTAAGCGTCGGAGCATTGGTACTTTACCTATATCGGGAATTGGGCATTGGGAATTGGAAATTGGGAATCGGCTATTACGAAGAAAACGCTCTTTGATGAACTAAATTCTTTCCTAGCCCCAGTCCCTAGTCCCCAGTCCCCAGTCCCTAGTTCCCAGTCCCGATTCCCTATTACCATTCCCAAGCTTTACAATACTTCCAGATAATATTCAAGTAACTGGTTGATCATCTTTAAAATGACTCATTCTACAGATATTGCCACTTTAGCTCGCTGGATGGCAGCAGATTTTAGCAATCAAGAACAAGCTTTTGAAAATCCGCCTTTTTTTGCCCACATTCGTGTGTGTATCCGTCCTCTTCCTTTAGAACTGTTCTCTGGAATTAGCTTGTTTCTCGAACAAGCTTATGACTATATGCTTACTCAACCGTACCGGATGCGCGTCATGCACTTGATTGAGACAGAAAACAACATTGTCATTGAACACTACAATGTTAAGGAAGAACAAAAGTTTTACGGTGCATCCCGCGACCTCGAACGGCTGAAAACCTTAACTATTGACCAACTGGAGAAAATGCCAGGTTGTAACATGGTTGTAGAGTGGACAGGCAATAGCTTTAAAGGCAGGGTTGAACCTGGTAAAGGCTGCATTGTGGTTCGCAACGGTAAAAACACCTATCTTGATAATGAATTTGAGATTGACGCACAGAAGTTTCTCAGCCTTGACCGGGGAAGAGATCTAGAAAGTGATGAGCGTCTATGGGGTTCTATTGCAGGGCCATTTCATTTTCTGCGTTGGCACAGTTTTGCCGACGAGGTGATAGTCTCTTCTGAGTCTTGAGTAGGTAGGGAAAATTTACCACAAGGGTTTCTCGCCGAATGCCACTAAGTTAAGCGCAAACCCCTGATATGGTTGGCTTCTGGGTGTGGGGTGTGGGGTATAGGGTGTGGGGAATTAATGAAGATGTTGAACTTTACGCCTAACCACCACCACGCCAATACGGTGCGTTAGGCGTTCTGCCATAACACATTTTAGAACGAGGTATAAATCCTCGTTTTAAAAACGGCCTCCTGCCTCCTGCCTTCGTTAATTACTCTCTTTGCTCCCTGCTGTTTGTAAAATGTGCATCTATCACTAGCTAAAAATAATTAATTATCGCTTGCGTAAGTAACTAAAAATAGTTAATTATCAATCTGATTAAAAAAGAATATCTTGATATTAAGAAAGAGCTTCAGAGTTAGCAAACAAGCTAAACCTTGCCTTTTCCGAAACACTCTATTTTTCAAGGATAAAAATTATGTCAACTCAAACTAATGAAAGAACTCTACGTATTGGTAGCAAAGGTGATGATGTTGAATTTCTACAAAGATTCCTAAATGCTGATGATTTTGGCCCTCTGGCTGAAGATGGAGTATTTGGTTCTAAAACCGAAGCTGCTGTCAAGAAATATCAAAGTAGCCGTGGATTAACAGCAGATGGAATTGTCGGGCCTAAAACTTGGGCGTGTATAACCTCTGAAATGAATTAGTACTTTAAAAATTTTGGAAAAATAACATTGATTAAATTGAACCTTGAGGATTTCTACTCGTAGTGTCACAGCAGTAGTAGTTATATTGGCTTGCTCGTCTTCAAGAAAGTATTTCATGAACGAGTAAGCTTTTTCTATTTCAGAAAAGTTTTGGAACAAGCCATACACGAACCCTCCACTCATTCATCTATGGACAACAAGCGAAGCGAACGCACCTACCCATTTCTTCACTGCTCCACTAATCAATAGACTTATACCATTTCCATATGAAGACGCATAGAAAGAACCCCACCGCCTGCGGCACCTCCCCTTACCAAGGGGAGGTTGGGAGGGGTCAAAATAATATGCAGCCTCACAGAGAATTGGTATTAGAGAGTGAATTGATTAGTAAAATAAATCTAAAACCAGAAATCAGAAATTTTTATAGGTAAGTTTAAAAATTCATCTATTATACATTATGCAAGCTATACAAACAGCATAAAATTACCCAAAAGGGTAATTTTATGCTGTTACTTTTTAGTTGTAATTTGACCTTTATACTAATACAACTATATCTACATGTATGCTGAAATTGAAGAAGAATTCAGCCCCAACTGAATTCAGGAGTCAGAATCAATCAGTCGGGGATTCAGACCCGCGACTGATTGAAGACCACCAAATCGTAGATTGGGAGGGGGTTTAAAACCGTTTATTCATCCGCCAGTCGCACAGAATTCAATTTCTTATGCTGGCTCCTGACTCCTGAATTCTGTTTGATAAATTTATGTTAATAATTTGCTTGATTTTAAGTAAAAAGGTTTTTGTTTACAGAAGAATATGTAGAGCTAAATTGATTTGCTGGCATGATAAAACTTGCAAATTCAGGTAAATTCAGGATGAAGACACATCAATTATATTTACTTTTACCTATATGACATAAGTTGAATACTATCGAAATCCATAATGAAAAATTGGCACAATTTTTGTGATGATTCATCCAAGCTTGTTGCCCATTTTAAAGTGACATCAAACAGTTTGATGTCCGAAAATGTCAAGTTTTTATATGATCAGCTTTTAAGTTATTGAATAGATTCACAAAAATAAATATTAGGATAAAGTATGAGTGATATTTTATTAATCAATGCAGAAAATAATACCAAAAAATTCTTAATAAAATGCTTGGAAACCGCAGGATTTAAGGTTATTGGCATAGAAAATGGTCTTGTTAGTGTTCAGCTAACACAGCAGAAATTATCTACCACTGAGGAAAATACAAAATTAAATGCTCCTCAGTCCATATTTCCATGTATTCCCCGACTGCGCGAGGTCTTTGAGTTCATTGAATTGAATTATCATCAAAATATCAGCTTAAAAGAAGTTGCTCAGGCAGTAGGCTATTCCTCAGCTTACTTAACCGACTTAGTAAGAAATCTAACTGGGAAAACGGTCAATAATTGGATTATCGAGCGCCGGATAGCGGAAGCAAGTACCCTGCTTTTAGAAACTAATGATTCTGTGGAACAGATTGCAGTAAAAGTAGGCTATCAAAATATTAATCATTTCTACTGCCAGTTTCGCAAGTTTTATAAAAATACTCCCCGTGCTTGGAGAAAAATACAAAGTTATCAACTGGATAAGGAGGTTGATAACACACAGTCAGTAGACCGAAAAGTTTGGCGATCTACTGACTGTTAAGAAAATCACGTCTGAAAATCTGAAAATATACGGTACTATAATCAATATTCAGCAATACCAATGAAAGAAAATATTGCTATTTTCTTAGCAGATGAATAGAAGGCGATCGCCGCAGCATCCCCAGGCTAACAAGACTGATCAAACAGCCTAAAATCATTGTTGGTTCAGGAACTGGTTTGATGGACTTATAGTTTTTAATTGAGAAAGATTTTTGCGGTTCTAGAACAAAATCCCATTGGAAAGCATAAGCATTTTCATCAGTCAACGGCCCAGCAAAATTTGACAAGGTGGTAGGAAAATTGTCTGTCAATGCATTTAAGATATCGGGAAAAGGAGAAACTTGGTAGTAGTTCGCTGACGGCTTAATCACTTCTGTAGCCACGGTAAAACTATCAAATTGTGTAGCTAGATCACGACTGATTTTTACTGTGTCGTCCTCACCATTTTCAGTTAAGTCAAAATCAGTGTAGTTAAAGAAATGAAAGTCTAACTGCTCTAAGCCAGTGTTTTTAATCTCGATATTTTCTAATAAGCTAGATCTACCACTATTCGGCGCGTCACCATCTAACTTAAAATTGAGGGCGATTTCAAAGCCAGTACCAGCGTAGGTAGCACTAAGTTGATTGCTACCTGGTTCAGTTTGATTGATTCCAATCAAATTCAGGGTATTGATATCATTTTCTTTGCTTGTAGAGCCAATGCGATACCAAAATTGGTTATGGAATAAATGATTGATATTATCAACAGTCCAGAAGATTAAACCATTATTGGCAGGATTATCTGAGAAAGAAGATTCAAAAGCAGCAACTGAATTGTCATCACTCAAAGCTAAGACGGCAGATTTAGCTGATTGTTCTGTAATTCCTATTAAAATGAGGGTGGCAGCCGTCACAGATGCAAATTTTACTTTTAACGAGTTAAAAGGCTTCTTTAACATATTTCATCTCTCGTTTATATATACATTAAAAAACAATGGCAAAGGAGTTAATTGAAATCTCTTGCCGATGAAGAATAGTTGAGAATTAAGCAATAGGGAATTGTTTATTAAGAATTTATCTGTGTAAAAAGATAGAGGCTATTTCCACAAAATTACTATATCCTATTTGCTATTTATTTATTATTTTCTTAATTTTATTTTTAGCTAGACTTGATCCATTTTTACAATTCGCGATCGCTTATGATGTAGCAAATTGCTGACTATGAACTTAGTTGCTGCATTGCTATGAGCAATCAACACTGTCCTAACTTATGTGACTACAGCTATAAAACCCTGATTTCACTTCGATTTCGACTGTTTCGACTTCATTAAAACTAGTGATTTAGCAGAAGTTATTAGCCACAAAACCAAATTTTTTACAAGATTTCAAGGGTTAAGTTTTATGATTTAGATCAAGTCAAGCTTAGGGAAAATTCTGGAATTTTTCTCCTGGTTAACCTCACAATACCGCTAATGCGGTCGTTAGTTCTTCGAGTTTCTGGTCAAGCATGAGCGCAACTGCCAAGATTTTCTCGTTTTGGAACTGCCCCAGAACAGACGAGGGTTTGTCATAGGAGATTTCTGTCTTTCCTTGCTGGTTCTGATACACTAACATTCGCAAAGGAACGTAAAGTCCCACCCCTAAATTTTGTTCCAGCATTTGTCTGGCAATTAGTGGATTGCCAATCAGATAGAGTTGGGCTTTGGTTCCCTGAAAAGCCAGGGACATCAGACTACCATGATCAATCTTTGTAAATGTCATCAAGCCACGACTGCCAATCTTTGACTGAAGCGCCTCCTGGAACTCATCCCATGAATTGCTAGCTAAGACAAGTTGTTCAACGACTGCCAAATCTACCTGATCTGTCATTGCGATCGATTCGAGGGCTTGTATAACTTGCTCAAAGGATTTGTTCGAGGAGACGATAACGTGCATTCTCGATAAAGTTAGAGTTTCCATTGCTTTCTCTTTCTCAGTTTTGACAACACAATTGCACGCGATAGATCAACGCGATAGCCAACTCTTAATCGCTCGTGTCACCAGATCAGGACTCTCTTGGTGGACGAAGTGACCAGCAGTAGGGATGGTAACAAGTGTCAGATCCTTTTCCATCCACTCCCAGGTATTATTGAGAGCATCGGCTAGGAGGTATTCATCCTTCAGTCCATGAATCAACAGCACTGGTGCTTGCACCTTGATAAGTAATGAGGTGTCTTCCACGTAAGGCTCTCGTGGGTAGTTCTGTTGGTAGTAGTGCAGCATTGCTTGAATGTCAGACCGCTGTAAAGCCTGAATATATTTCTGCTTCACCGCTTCAGTTACCGTTGCCTCCGTCACCCAATTACTCAGCATCTCCGGGGTCAGACTTTCGTAGGCTTTTTCCTGCTGAAAGTCCCTCGCATACTGGCTGTTTTGCTGTTGCTGCGGATTGTGGGCGAGTTCCCTAACCAAACCACAGGGATGAGGCAGATTGAGGATAATTAGCTTTTCGGTCATGGCGGGGACATGCATTGCAAACTGCCAGGCCACCATGCCGCCCCAATCATGTCCGACAATAATTGCTTTGTCTTTGCCTAGATGGCGGATAACAGCCACCACATCTCCTACAAGCGATCGCAAATCGTAATTTTCTGCTCCTTTGGGCTTGTCACTCAGGTTGTAGCCTCGCAGATCTATGGCTACAACCTGGTAGTCCGATGCCAGAAACTCCATTTGATAATGCCAGGTATACCAGTGGTCTGGAAAGCCGTGAATCATCACTAACAGCGGCCCTTGACCGAGGCTGGCGTAGTGGATCTTCACACCGTTGCTGTCAGCATAGCCATGTTCTACACGAGATTCGAGGTCGGTGTCCTCCATCACTGCGACTCCTAAACTACCCTGATTTCCCATATTCAAATTCATTTTTCTCTCCTGGTTATTTGAAAACTTTAATAGTGTTTGCCAAACTCACTTGGTGAGGTTAATAACAGCAAGAACAATCCCTAAGTAATTGAGCAGAATTAATTACACAAAAGCAAAGCTACTCCACAAAAGGGGGGGTTCCACCAAACAAAGGAAGTGGGGTGAAGAGAAAGTAATTGTTTGTTGCAATCTTATGCTTTTACAGCAGGAGGTAGAAGCTCTCTATATCTGATAAATGATACCAATTCTCTAAAATCCGGCCACACATTCAAACCCCAAAACCCATAGTGTATCTGGCTTTCTGAATTACGAATTACGAATTACAAATTAGTAATTATTTGGTCAAGTGTAGGAAACTAAACTTTGAATCTGTTGCCTTGTTTTGGAGAATTGGTGTTACTACTTCTCAGTCCCTATTTTCAAGTTAGTAATGACGAAGAATTAGAAGTTACCACACTCTGCAAACGCTGGAGCATCGCTGCTTTTGCCCAGTGAATCGCTTTTGGATCGTTGTAGAGTTGAAAAGCCCAGTTGGCCCCTAAGCCAAATGCATTAATCTCAAATGCCAACTGAGATGCATCAATGTTTGGCTCAATCTCTCCTAATTCTTGTGCCTCATGTATTAAATTGGTGAGCAAACCAAGCCAATTGCTCATAATTTCAGCAACTTTGTCCCGTATTGAACCTGGACGGCTATCGAACTCAGCTGCTGCTCCAGCAAAGAAGCAGCCACCACGAAATACTCTCCTTTCCATGTAAGACAGCCAGGTATTGCAAAGACTCCATAGACCCACTAAACCACTCTTGCCACTCACGGCTAAATCTATGACTTCATTCTGGAAGATCTCATAGGCTGTATCGACTGTCGCCAGTTGCAGCTCTTCCATTGAACCGAAATGGGCAAATAGCCCGCTTTTGCTCCTACCTAATTCAGAGGCGAGGCGACCAAGGGAAAGACCCTCTAATCCTTCCGCTGAGGCGATATCTACCGCAATCCGCAACACGGCTTGGCGGGTTTGTTCACCTTGCAATGTACGGCGTCGTTTAGGTGTATCAGGTAGGCTTTGAGTCATTTTGTATTATCCTTTTGCAAGAGTATCGTTTAGGCTTGGCGAAATTATTTAAATCAAGGAACTTGGCGACTGTTGAGAGCTTGCATAATTACTGCTAGTTCTCGGATGATTGCACATATGCCAATGTCCAACAGACAACTGTTCTTTTAACTTTACCCAATATTCTTGCATTGAGGTTTTTTTAATTCTGCGTATCAAGTTGTTACTTTAGCTTTAGCTTTCAAGGCTGTTGCTATCAGCTGCTTAAGGATGCCTTCAGCTTTAGCCGGTGAAAACCGATGTGCAAAGTAAAGAGCTTTAGCTGGGCCAATTCTAATTTCATAATTATTAGTGCGTAAAGCTTTGATTAAAGCCTCAGCTACTTCAGTAGGCGAAACTTTACTTGTATTTATTTGCTTGACTGCTTCTGTATTGACAAAAGGTGGCATTACTTCAAAGACTTTGACTGGCGTTTGCTGTAGCTGCTGTCGCAGAGAGCGCGAGAATGAGTGAAGAGCTGCCTTCGTGGAGCTATAAACTAACATGCTTGGAGATGGTACAAGACCAACAATTGACGAAATTGTGACAATAGCTGATTCGGGGGTATTTAAAAGTAAGGGTAATGCAGCTTTGGTGACATATAAAGTCCCTAGCAGGTTCGTCTGAATCTCTTGCTCACCATTTGTAAGGGCATCTTCATCGTGAATAAAGTCATAAAACTTGATTGTCCCAGCATTGTTTACAAGGATATTTAGGTTTCCAAATTGAGACTTGATAGCGGTAAACATCTCGTTTACCTCATTTGGTTTGCTAATATCGCACAAGAAAGTGTGAATTTCAGGATAAGTTCGGCTCGCTTGTGCTAATTTTTCTGGATTGCGACCACATATGATGACTCGATTGTTTAAGTCGAGGAAAGCTTTAGCGATCGCCAGTCCAACACCTGAGCTTCCACCAGTAATCAAAACTGTGTTTCCATTAGTTTTCATAGCTCTGTTCTATATTTACTCAATAATTGAGAGTACTAACAATACATAGACCAACAGTGACTTTTACCTTATTGGGAAGTGGTTAGCATGTTTGCATTCTTGAAAATAATCTTGTTGCTTTCATTTTAGCACGACTGTTCGTGCTATAAATAAAAGTTTACAAAATTGGTAAACCGTAAGTTTTTAAACAAATTTTACAGGCTGTAGTATGAAACGACCATTCGTGCTATAAAAGAATGTAACACGAATGGTCGTGCTAAAAGTCAGTTTTGTTGACTGTAGCGATCGCCAATTTCCACAGCAGGGTAGTGCGTCAAGTTGAATGTTCTGAGTCTAACCCTTGTGTTTCAGTAATTAGCTACATTTATTGTCCAAAGTTTTGCGATCGCTGCCTGAAATCAGAGTCTAACCCACCATTAAGGAGGCTATATGATATCGGAAGTAACAGAAGTAACAAGCGAGCAAATTGCACACAATACAAAATTAGCTGTCGCTTTCCACGCTCCTTTCAACACCGGCGACGTAGACGCTCTCGACGAAATCCTACATCCCAATTGGGTCAATCACCCACAAAATCCACATGAACGCCCTGGCCCCGAAGGCTACAAGCAAACTATCACTTGGTTAAGATCAGTCTTTCCAGATTTAGAATTCACCGTTGAGGACATGATTGCACAGGGCGATAAGGTGATAGGGCGATTATTAGCAACTGGGACACATCAAGCTGAGTTCCTTGGTGTAAAGCCAACAGGAAAGCGAATTACGTTTCGGGCAATTGATATCCATCGCTTCGAGAACGGTCGGATTATGGAAACTTGGCACGTAGAGGATATCTATGGAATGCTCGCTCAAATAGGAGTCATAGATAACGTTTATGGCTGCGAAATTGATCCCTATACTCCTTGGTAGTAAGTTTTCAAGTCTTAAACATTTGAAATTCTGTCTTAGTCTTTATCCTAGGCACTTACCAGTAAATAAATCTCCAGCTTGATTCAAACCAATAACCGACTACACCTACAATCAACCACGAAGGCTGGAGACTTATTTTTATGGATCTCCTCTAATATTTGCATTACTGGTGGCAAGTTAAAAATTCCCAGACTCAATCTGTAGTAAACCGCGCAGTTAAACTGTTCCGCATCTAAAGTTAACCGCCACAAAATTTACTTGAAAAGGAAATTCTGAAATGAAATTATTTGGAGTTGCTGTAATCAGCTCATTGCTCTTGTCTTTAGCAATAAACTCTAGAGTAGAAGCTTTAAATTTAACGGTCAAACCAGACCCAGATGCACCATCGTATTTGTTTGTTGATGGTGTACCTTTTACCTTTCTCAAAAGGGGCGAAACAACTGGCGGACAGTACGCCATAGGGGAGATTACAATTCAGCCTGGGCAAGGTGCTCTACCACACATTCACCATCAAGAAAACGAATGGTTCTATGTCAAAGAGGGAAATTTGCAGTTAATGCGAGGAGAGAACTATTATCCTGACCCAAATCAAGTACCTGGAGTCAATGCTCCCAAAGATTTGATTCATGCATTAAATGCGCCTGCTGGTACCTTACTGTATGTTGAAAAAGATTATATCCATGGAGTTTTAAACGTCTCGCAAGAGCCTGCAAAGTTGCAGCTGATTTGGACACCTGCTGGATTTGAGAATATTTTCATCAAAGAAATAGGCATACCAGTGCTAGATCCGTCGAATCCGCCACCTCCTACCTCTGACTACCCTCTTTTATTTGCAGAAGCAGCTAGACGGTATGGGGTAGTTGGTAGTTTTTCTTATGAAGAATTTGGAGATATAGTTGTTGATAACACTTTATTGAACCTAGACAATCGTAGTGACAAGTTGTTAAAACTATTAGGTGAAGATGCTACCACTATTCCTGAACCTTCTGTATTATGGGGCGCATTAATATTTGGTACTTCTGGTGCAATTTCTATCTGGAAAAGTCAACGTAAATCGTTGAAAAAAGTAGCTTAATCTTACAGAGTTGTGTTGCCAAAAATCATAAAAACACTAATTAAAATAGAAGTGTTAAATCAAAATTTAATAGTACTAATTGTTCTGTAATTTTGGCAATACAACTATTTGACTTGCATGAAACCCGATGGATAAATTGTTGTTTTTGAAAACTATATCATCTTGTCAATATAATTAACTATTCTAAAAAATAATGTTTTTATATATACCATAGACTGATGCAAAAATGTCAGATAAATTTATGAATTACTATTAGGTAAATAATGAGGTATTAAGTTACATATAATTGATATTTTTTGGTTTCAGAAATTTGCATCTGAGGAACAAAAACCGATATCTACCTTCATTTTGTTGGGTAAAGTCAAATGCAAATTAAGCTCCAATTCTTCTTACTAAACTTTGTTGATATACAACATACTACAATTTGGTTGGTAAATTTCATAGTAATTATTATAACTAAACTATAGTTTTTAATACAATTATTATACCTTGTTAAGTCAAGTTATTGTACTTACAGTGAAGAAAAAAGCTTGTTGGTGTCTTTTGCCGAAGCATCAAAAGACAACCAAAACGAATGGAAAAAATAGATTCTTAAAGGTTGATTTTTATGGCAAACAATAAGTTTTACAGCCGTCGTCGTTTTCTTCAAACTACTGCTTTATTTTCTACTGCTTTAGCGACTTCATTAATTACCCCTCGTCGGAGCAATGCTCAAGATGAGACTGTAGAAGCTTTAATCATCGGTAGCGGCTTTGGTGGTGCTGTTGCAGCTCTACGTTTAGCCCAAGCTGGTATCAATACATTGGTTCTAGAAAGAGGTCGTCGTTGGCCTATTACATCTGCTCAAGATACTTTTGCTACTTACCGTAAACCTGATGGTCGAGCTGCTTGGTTAAGCCCAAAAACATTGATATTTGATGAAGTTCCTATAGATGTATATACAGGAATTTTAGACCGTCAAGATGAACAGGGAATTTCTGTTTACTGTGGTGCTGGAGTCGGAGGTGGTTCGTTAGTCTATAATGGTATTACTTACCAACCTCCCCGTGAACTTTTTTATCAAGTATTTCCTACAGCAATTGATTATGACGAGATGGATACAGTTTATTATCCTCGCGTTCATTCCATCATTCAGCCAAAACCAATTCCTGAAGATATTTTAGCTACTGACTACTATTTATCAACTAGGCTTTTTCTTCAACAAGCTGCCAATGCTGGATTACCTAGTCATTTGCTAGACATTGCTGTAGATTGGGATATTGTTCGTCAAGAAATTAATGGCACTAAAGTTCCTTCCACTATTATTGGTGAAGACTGGTATGGCATTAATAGTGGAGCAAAAAAGAGTTTAGATCGTAGCTACTTAGCTGATGCAGAGAAAACTGGGTATGTAGATATCCTACCTTTACATGTAGCAACAGAAATTTCTGAAGTACCAGGATATGGTTATCGAGTTACATGTAACCAGATTAATGAGTCTGGAGAAGTGATTACAACAAAAACTATTACTTGTAAATATCTATTCCTGGCGGCTGGTTCTATGGGAACTTCTAAACTTTTAGTCAAAGCCAAAGCAACAGGTACACTACCTTGGTTAAACGAACACATTGGTTTAGGTTGGGGAACTAATGGAGATACTTTTACTATTCGTGCAGGTTTTCCAACACCGACAAATAGTGGTCAGGGAGGGCCTGCAACTGCCGCTATTCATTATTTTGATAATCCTTTTGGCCCGATTAATATTGAATCACTCTCTATATGGAATGCTCCTGAAGGAGTTTTAGCGTTTCCCGCTATCAGCATACCCTCTGTTAAAGGGAGATTTAGCTACGATTTCACTAAAGGTTCGGTTGGACTAAAGTGGCCAGATGGTAATTCTTTGGGAGATCCAAAAATCTTGAAAGCTGCACAATTCGCTTACAGATTAATTGATAGAAAAAACGCTACTTCAATTAATAAGCCAACAACAAATATTACAATGGGTAGCTACTATCAGCCTAAAAATATAGTTAGGGCACAAGTATCAGATACTTTTGCTAATTTTCATCCTTTAGGAGGAGCAGTTTTAGGAAAAGCTTGCGATTTATATGGTCGCGTCATTGGTTATCGAGGCTTGTATGTTGTTGATGGTGCATTAATGCCCGGCTCTACGGCATGTGCAAACCCCTCTTTCACCATTGCGGCTTTGGCAGAACGCTGTCTGGAACGGATTATTGCAGAAGATATTGTTTAAATCGCTAAGCTGATTGCTTGGGATGAATTATAAAATTAGCTTATTCGCTAATTGCCTAGAATCAACCCAAGCCAGCCTCAGTCAGATCAACTTCACAAATTGCTTTGAATACCATTTGCTAAACAGCTTAAAACTGTTGGTATAGTTGCAAGCGCATTAGCTGGACATTAAATTTTTCTCTATACTATTGATTTAACTTTTAGTCAGCGCTGTTTGATGATTTTTAGATTTTTTATCTAATTTAGTTAGGCCAGAAAAATTTTCATCTTTAACTTTATATAAAAATCTAACGCCCGGAAGATGCTTCTGTGGCGATTTTTAGTATTGTTTGTGCCGTTGATGTATTATGTTTATTTCTGAGCCAAGTTCAAGCAATTTGCCACAAAAACTGTATTTATAAATACAGTTTTTGTGGCAAAAATCAGCTTTTTTAATTAACTATATGAGAGCGATACCTTCGTTGAGCTTCGCTAACCCAAAAGTTTTCAGTCTACTAATCGTCAAATTTTTTTAGAGCGTTTCTTAGTTTGCTGAAGCACAATTTGAATTCCTGTAGCTCAATCTGGATAACTTTTCCTACCCATCGAATGTACCAAACTTTTGATAAGTATTACCTGTGCGAAAAAAGCCACAATTTTATGGCAAATATCAAGCAAGTATCTATAATTTATACATTTTTATAAACTTAATTAGAAACAACTATAGTGTCCCTCACTATACTCAGAAAGCTAAGAATGTAAAGTTTAGTAAAAACAACGTAACTTACATAGCTAAGCATGAAGAGTTAATAAAGCTCCAGGAAATAGACTCAAAAATAAAATGAACTAATATTCAATAGACATCTTGCAACACAATTTTCATCATAAAAGTACAAATTTCAAGCAAAATAACATGAAATTGCAAATAAATTTTGCAATATGTCTACGGATATAACAATAGTACCAGGAATAACAATTTACCCATGAACTTACATAAACGACCTGACGAACTAGAAGAACAGCATTTGCATTTATTGAGTGAAACTGATGATTTTAACTATGCTGCCTTAGACTGTAAAACCCGAATCGTTGTTCAGCAGCGTACCAGAGAGATAAAAGAACGCCTAGAAGATGCGGTTCAAGCTATCTGGCAAATTGGACAAAAACTTGTTGAAGTGAGAAATTGCCTGAGTTACGGGCAGTTCACTTGTTGGCTGAAAACAGAGTTCCAGTGGAGTCGCAGCACAGCCTACAACTATATCAATGTCTTTGAGACATTTGGCAGTTGTCCAAATTTTGGACAACTGAACATCGCTCCCTCTGCTCTTTATCTTCTTGCTGCTCCTTCTACTTGTAAAGAAGCCCGTGAAGAAGCTTTAGAGAGTGCGAAACTTGGAGAAACTGTAACATACTCTAAGGCTAAAGCCATTGTTGGTAAACACAAAAAATCTAGTCAGCCTAAAAATGACAATCAATCAATAGATATAGATCCTTGCATTGAACCTCTAGAAAGCAAATCATCCGCTGCTGTTAAACCAGATCTAAATTCAGATGTGCCTCTTTATCAGCTAGACAAACCCGACACCACAGTTGAAATAGAATCATTAGAGCAGCTTGGAGAAAATATCAACCAATCTCAGGTGGATGATTGTGAGTTGGGTACTCATGTCTGCGATCTACTAAGGGACAACACTGTAATAGAGAAACTTTCTTCAGAAGAACTAGCAGCAACAGCTATAGCAAAAAGCCAGTCGTCTAAATTCTTAGATTTTGACACTAGCTGTTTTGGTCATCTACGAACACAACCTATTTCTATGAACACTGATGATATTTGCCTGTTACTCATTGTGAGTGTGAACTATCTGACTGACGAGCAGATTATGAAGGTGTGGGAAGCGATCGCTCACCGCATTCCTTGTGAACTCCGAAGCAGTCCAATTGAAATTGATTAGTTTTTAGTAAGAAACTCTTAAAATTGGCATTGCTGATGGCGGTTTTGCTTTTCTCTAATGAACTCATCTGAAAGTCAAAAATCAAGGATTTTTGAAAATATAGCTACTGGCTTTTGAATTTCTAATTGTTGAGTGTATTTCAATGGAGAGAACCTTCCCACGGTGCTGGCTCTCCAATTCCTCTCCTACGAGGTAAGAATTGGTGATGCCTAGCAGTGTAGATAATTTTTAAATCAGCCGCCACAGTTTTGTAATCTTTCTCAAACAAAATAACTCGCTTGATTACAACTTAAGAGATATTCTCTAAGTTTCATAGAAAAACATAACATAATTTATTGAAAGCAAATTATGTTAACCATTGTAAATTTTGCATAAATAGATAAAAATCACCTGATAAGTTTTCAGCAGCTATTTTTAGATTCAGGAATTTATCGCGTTATCAGCAATAGAAATATTTAAAAATAGTTAAGCTTTAGTTAAAAATTTAGTTCAAGGATTTATGATGTATGTATTGTAAGAAATAGCTCTTTTTCATCCTTGGTTTGACACCTTTTTCTCGACCTAAAACATTGATTCCAAACTCCTGGATAACTGCAAAATTCTACAGTGGAATATCTTGATTATTGATTTCGCCAGTTTAGCCGATGCTACGCAACTAAAACCCAAGCTTTGCAAACTGCTGAGTACACCTAGTTCGGCAGTAATAAGAACCGAAATAAACTGTAGTTATACCGAAACATTGTTGAGCGTAATTGAGTTTTACACCTTTTAATCAAGAAATCATCTCAGTCATTTTCGACTCCTATTCAGTTGAGAATTATATGTTGTCATGATTCGTTTAATGATTAGACAAAAGCATGAACACAGAATTAGAAGGCAGAGATAACAGTAGAACGAAGATTTAAACCTCTGTGTTGAAAATCATCAAATTTTGTATTTGAGAGAAAATGTAAATCTACATTTAACTTTTGACTTCTACTTGATGCTTTAAGCTCATGAAAATTGCTTCTTCATAACTTTTCAGACATCCTCACTGGATACAGAAAATTATCTATTCAGTCGTATTTGCTTCTTGTAACTATGAACATACAAATTGAACCCTCCGATCATGCTATTGCAGTTATTGGAATGGGCTGTTGGTATCCTGGCGCGCGGAATCTACGACAACTATGGGAAAACATACTTGCTAAACGCCAAGAGTTCCGGCGAACACCAGATCAGCGATTACCGCTTTCTCAGTATTACAATCCAGATTCCAGCGTGCCAGACAAAACCTACGGAAGTCGTATGGCTGTCATCGATGGGTTTGAGTTTGACTGGGTTAATAAACGTATTCCCAAAACAGTTATAGACTCCGCAGATATAGCTCACTGGTTAGCTTTAGAAGTTGCATTGCAAGCTTTAGAGGATGCTGGGTACACCCGTACAACTATTCCTATTGAACGTACTGGTGTTTTATTGGGAAACACAATGACGGGGGAGTTTTCCCGGTCTACTAATGTGCGATTACGCTGGCCTTATGTCCGGCGTGCCTTAGTAGCAGCAGCAGAAGCAAAGGGTCTGCCGTCGGCAGTTATAGACTCTTTAGCAGAAACCATGGAGGATTATTACAAATCTGTATTCTCGCCCATTACCGAGGACACACTTTCAGGTAATCTTTCCAATACGATCGCAGGTAGAATCTGCAATTTCTTGAACTTGCATGGTGGCGGTTACACAGTAGATGGTGCTTGTTCTTCATCATTAATTGCAGTAGCTAACGCTGCTAGTGCTTTGAGCAATAAAGACTTAGACCTGGCCTTTGCTGGTGGCGTCGATATTAGTCTCGACACCTTTGAATTAATCGGCTTTGCCAAGACCGGTGCCTTGACTCAGCAAGATATGACAGTTTACGACCGAAAAGCCAGCGGCTTCATACCAGGTGAGGGTTGTGGTTTTGTTGTCTTGAAGCGCTTAAAAGATGCTCGTGCCGACGGCAACTATGTATATGCAGTATTAAATGGGTGGGGAATATCCTCTGACGGCAAAGGCGGACTGACAGCGCCTAGCCGTGAAGGGCAATCAATAGCTTTGCGTCGTGCATATGAACGAGCCGGTTACAGCCCCCATACCCTCGATTTCGTTGAAGGACATGGTACTGGGACACCTGTGGGCGATCGCGCCGAACTCGAAGGTATTGCCCTAGCGATGAATTTTGACGGTCAAGCAAGCGATCGCTCCTGCGGTGTCACCTCCTTAAAATCCCTCATCGGTCATACCAAAGCCGCAGCCGGGATTGGCGCATTTATTAAAGCCATCATCGCTGTCAACCGCCGGATTCTACCACCAGTCGCCGGTTGCACCGAACCAAACCCAGTATTTGCAACTTCTGCTCGCTGTCTCTACCCCATCCTCCAAGGAGAAGTCAGAAACCCAACAGATATCCTACGTGCAGGAGTTTCCGCCATGGGATTTGGTGGCATTAATTGCCACGTTACCCTCGAATCTGGCGATGCTCCCGCGGCTCATCTAGCACCCTTGATTGCCGAGCAGGCTTTACTAGTTTCGCACCAAGATACAGAAATATTCGTCCTGGCTGCTGCATCCATTTCTGCATTGCTGCGACGCACATTAGCTGCCATCAACATTGCCCAAGGATTGAGCCTGAGCGAACTCGCTGATTTAGCAGCACATCTGACCCGCGAACTCGAACCGCAACTACCAATTCGGGCAACAGTCATTGCAGCTACCCCAGAAGAACTAATTGAACGTCTGACTCTGTTAGAAAAATTGTTGCGTGAAACGCCCCCTGCTCCTGGAAAAGTAGTTGTCAGCCCCCAAAGAGAAGTCTGGATTGGCAACGCCGTTGACCAGAACCGCATCGGCTTTTTGTTTCCCGGACAAGGTTCGCAAAAATTGAACATGGTGCGATCGCTAATTGAGCGCTATAGCTGGGCCAAAGACCTACTAGAACAGGCAGATACCTGGTTGCGCGAAATTGGCTTACAACCAGTGCGAGAACAGATCTATGTTCCCCTCGACCGGGCTGTTAACCAGGAACAAGTAGCACAGTGGTCTCAAGCACTTGCCCAAACAGAAGTCGCTCAACCAGCTATTTGCCTGGCTTCCATCATTTGGATGCAGTATCTCAAGCGTCTGGGAATTCAGCCTGTGGCTGTGGGTGGTCACAGCCTGGGAGAACTGAGTGCTTTTTATGCAGCAGGTGGCTTTGACGAGAAAACTCTCCTGTCTTTGGCTGGAGTTCGAGGACAAGCCATGTCTGCACAGACATCAGGCAAAGCTCAAGGCGCGATGGCTTCTTTAGCTTGCTCCCAACAAACAGCAGAAGAAATTTTGAGTCGCGTTAGTGGCTACGTAGTTATAGCCAATATTAATAGTTCACGCCAAATAGTCATTTCCGGTGAACAGGCGAGTATTGAACAAGCCATTGAACTAGCTATAGCCCAAGATATCCGAGCAGTGAGACTGCCAGTTTCCAATGGCTTTCATTCGCAACTCATTGCAGCCGCAGCCGAATATCTTGGTCAACACCAACTGATGCCAGAGCAACTCCTGGAAATCACCGTACCCCTATTCTCAAGTTTAGATGGACAACAGGTAACACCAGGGCAATCATTGCGAGAGTATTTTACCAATCAGGCGATGGCTCAAGTAGATTTCGTCTCTTTAGTAAAAACCTTAATACAGAAATGCGACCTCCTAATAGAGGTCGGCCCTGGAAAGGTTCTCTCCAATTTAGTAGCTGACATTGTTGGTGCCAATGGCCCACTTTGTCTACCAGTGGAATCGAAACCCGGTCTAGATCGCGATTTGAATGTCATGCTAGCCGCCCTCTTTACCCACGGTAGCAACATTAACTGGGAAACTCTCTACGAAAACCGTCTTGTCCGTCCCTTTGTCCCAGCAGCCCAACGCATCTTCATTGAGAACCCCTTGGAACGACCATTCCAGGTGCAAACGGTGAATGAATCTCCTGCTTTGCAAATGTCTGAGTTTTCGCTGCCTTCCATGCTGGCTCAACAGAACCAAGTACCGTGGGAACTGCTTTCTGATTACTTTTCTCAGCGCGGCAAGTTTCTTACGGAAGTAATCAAAGCAGACTTGCAAACATTGCCACTGCTTTCTAACTCCGCTAACAGCTTAGCAAAAGCTCAAGTAGCTGCTCCTGCGAAAGTGCCTGCTTTGATACCAGAGCCAACTATTCCTGCCCACCACAACCAAGCCTTTAATATTGAAACCATGCTTGTGGGTCTGATTGCTCAACAAACAGGCTTCCCACAAGAAAGTATCACCCTGCAAATTAGGCTACTGGACGATTTGAACCTAGATTCAATTAAAGCTGGGGAAGTCATCGCTACTGCTGCCAGGGAAATTGGTGTGGCAGGTCAGATTGACCCCACATCTCTAGCCAACGCCACCATTCATGAAATTGCCGAGGCATTGCGGATGGTTGCGCCAGCTGTTAACGGCAGTCATCATGGCACAGTGACAGTAGCCATACAGAACGGGGCGCATCAAGCTAAGAATGGGTCAGCGGTTGCCTTGAGAATCGAAGACCTGCTGGTAAATTTGATTACCCAACAAACAGGCTTCCCCCAAGAAAGTATCACCCTGCAAATCAGACTACTAGACGATTTGAACCTAGATTCCATTAAAGCTGGGGAACTCATCGCTACTGCTGCCAGGGAAGTTGGTGTGGCAGGTCAAGTTGACCCGACGACCTTAGCCAACGCCACCATTCAAGAAATTGCCGAGGCACTGCGGATAGTTGCCCCGACCAGTAATGGCAACCATAATGGCACAGTGACAGCAGCAGTCATGAATGGAAACGGGGCCAATGGAGCCAAGAATGGCTCAGCCGTTGCCTTAAAAGAACCTGTCCCAACAATAAACTTCACTGATTTCTCAAGTAAGACCCCTGAAAACAAAGGCCAAACTCAAGTACGTGATTACATTGTCAAAGCAGTTGCAGAGGAATTTACACCAGTTACCTTAGGTAAACATGCTGAGGAAAAATGGCAGACTGCAAACGTACTTATTGTCTGTGAATCTGGCGAGTTAGACGTAGCACAAACTTTGAGCTACCAACTTCACAGTCAAGGGGCGCAAGTGCAAACTGTATCCTTTGTGGAAGTTACGGCCCAAGCACTCATTGAAAGCATTGATTTTACCCACTTCATTGCTATACTTAAGCGAACAAGTAGTGAGTCGTCAACAGATGCTCGTCTACTGAATATGATCGAACGCTTACGCAGCATAGCTACTCCACCTCCAGCCGCCCGTGCTAACCGGGAACACACAACGGTAGCCTATATCCAATTTGGTGGCGGTAATTTCAGCACAGAGCCTCCCCTCGCTGATGTTGAACAATGCTGTGCCATTGGTTTTGCCGCCAGTGTTCATCTTGAACGGGCTGATTTGAAAGTGCGGGTAATTGATTTTTCTCCTCAAGTCAGTCTCAACAAGTTGGCTGAATGCGTCATTAAAGAACTTTCCACCGCCCATGTCTACATGTCTGCCGGCTATGATGACCATCTGACTCGCTACGTTCCCAGGCCCCAGGTGCAAGAACCTGTAGATTATCAAAGACGCTCAGTTACATGGTCATCTGAAGATGTGATTGTCGTCACTGGTGGAGGCAAAGGCATTACAGCAGAGTGTGCCTTTGCCCTGGCTCGGAATACAGGAGTGAAGATGGCGCTTATCGGTCGCTCACCGCATCCTTACGGTAATAGTGAAAGACGTGGGGCCGGGAGTACGGAGATAGGCAAGACCCTTGAAAGATTCAATGCTGAAGGTTTAACTTGTCAATATTATGAATGCGACATTTCTGACTTCGATGCAGTCACATCTTTGCTCGCACAAATACGGCTAGATTTGGGTGAGATTACAGGAGTGTTGCACGGGGCTGCCCTCAACAAGCCGCGGTTAGTACAGCAAGTATCCGCTGAATCAGCGTTTGATGAACTCAAACCCAAACTCAAAGGAGTTTTGAATCTCTGCCAAGCCTTAGCAGATGCACCGCTGAAGCTGTTTGCAGGCTTCTCATCAGTCATCGGTATCACAGGGATGCAACGCAATGCCTGGTATGGTTTTGCTAATGAAGCACTCGATTTGATATTACGCCGTTTTCAAGTTCAACACCCAGAAGTTGCTGTGATCTCAATGGCATTCAGTGTGTGGGAAGAAGTCGGGATGGGTGCAAGGATGGGCAGTGTTCGCAATCTGGCGAAGATGGGAATTCAGGCAATTCCCAAAGATGCCGGTGTAGCTAGATTTTTGCATCTGATCAAGAATGATCCTGGAGATACTCGTATTGTAGTTGCAGCCCCAATGCAAGCTTTATCTGCATTTGAGTCCAGCGGCTTAGATACTTGGTATCCACAAAGATTTTTACCTCGTCCTGAGTTAAAATTCTTGGAGCGAATTGTGTTGTGTGAACCTGGGGTAGAAATTATCGCGCGATCGCATCTCAGTTTAGAGCGAGATTCCTACCTGTTAGACCACCTCTACAAAGGTTCTTACCTATTCCCCACAGTGTTTGGCTTAGAAGCTATGGCACAAGCGGTTATCTACGTCACCGGTGAGCATAACTTGTCAGCCATCCGCATAGAAGATATCCGCCTTGAACGTCCAATTGTCGTAGATCCCCAAAAGGGAGTAGATATCGAAATTCATGCAGAGGTACCCGAACGTGAATTTAAGAATTCTTTGCGGCAGGTACATGTATCTATTAAGACAGAGCAAACCGGATTTGCTATCAACCATTTTTCTGCTACCTTTGTATTAGGTGTAAAAAACAACCCACCAATAGAGCATGTCACCCTCCCAGAATCACCTCTAGATATCGACCCACAAGCAGACCTCTACAGTTGGTTACTGTTCCAAGGCCCTAGTTTCCAACGCTTACAGCAAATTTACACCCTCAATTCGCGAGAGTGTGTATTCCAAACACAAAGAAACTCATCCTCAACAGAAGCCAAGGAAGGCAGTTTAAATAGGGCACAAGGGCCATTTTGGCTAGGAGACCCCTATTGCAGAGATTCACTACTGCAAGTTGGACAGCTTGTGATTCCCCAAGACATTTGCCTACCAATTAGTATCGATAGCATTGAAATCTACCAACCAACGAGTGATGATTCTGCTTATATCGGAGTCACTAGACCTCAAGGTCGAGAAGGTAAACAATATCACAATACTGTTTTCCTCACAAATGCAGCTGGGCAAATCGTAGAAAGACTCAATGGCTATCAATTGCGAATACTAGAGCATCGCAAGGATAATCCTACTGTTGAAGAGTTGGCCGATCCCAGTCAAAGGGATGAATGGATTCTCCGCAGAAAATTGAGTAATCAAGCTCATCTTTTCCGAGTTGCGGCCCCAGAGATTTCCTTAGCCTACCTTCCTGGTATACATGCTCTACCGCCAAGCCAACGTCACGAACGAGAACTACCAATATTCCATAAAACTATCAGTCAACTACTTCGCAACGATGCTAATCAGTTATTAAAGTTGCAAATCAAATGGACAAAATCTGGAAAACCAGTAGTTGATGGTGTAGAACAACAAAAAGTAGAAGTTTCTCTTTCCCATGACGAGCGTGTATGTATCTGCGTTGCTGGAGAAGCGCCACAAGGTTGTGATATCGAACCTGTAACACATCGAACACAGCAAGACTGGACAGCGTTATTGAGTAATTCTCGAGAAACATTAATGCAACAGTTACTTAATGCCAAGAGTTCTGTAGCTCATGCTGGTACCCGAATCTGGACGGCTGTAGAAGCTTTACGTAAAGCTACTGAAGCTAAGGCGATTAACTTAGTCATTGACCGTATAGAAGGAGACAGTGTTCTGTTTGTTGATGCTGCTTCCAATGGTCAACTGAAAGTCCTCACTTTCCCAGTCAGACTCACACGAGGTCTAGAAAAAATGGTGGCTCTAGTGGTGGAAGATATTTAATCCGCTGAATTAGCAGGGTTACAAATCAACTTTGGTGATGGTGTTGGAAAAACTGAATCTGATCCAAACACCATCACACTCAACTCAAAAATTTAGTCAATCAAAGGAAAATTTCAATGAACAATACTAAGACTCTACTTTATGATGTTGTGATTATGGGTGCTGGCATCGCGGGGGTTTCCCAAGCTCGTCACCTGCTGCTGAATATTCCCAACATTAAGGTGGCTTTAGTTGATCCTCGTCCAGAAGAAAGAACTGAGAAAGACTTAAAAGTTGGCGAGTCAACAGTAGAAATTTCTACTATGTTTTTTGGTAAAGAATTGGGTCTTTATGATTACTTGATTGAAAATCATCCTCCTAAATATGGCTTGAACTTCCACTGGCCAAAACATCCTGAGAACACAGATTCCATAGATGATTACCATCACATTTGGTGTACTCGACAGCCCTCCCTTGCTTCCACTCTGATGAACCGCGCCAAGTTCGAGCGTGATGTCTTAAAAATGAATAAAGAAATGGGGGCTAGCTTCTACAACGGTCGTGTAATCGATGTAGAATTAACTCCTGGTGATGCCCTCAACATTGTAAAAGTGAAAGTGGGTGATGAGTACTTCGACCTTCAAGCCAAACATGTTGTTGATGCTGCTGGGCGCAGGTTGATTATTGGGCGCAAAACAGATAATGTCATCTCTGATTCTGAAGACTTGTATGGTGTCAACAATGGCTCAGCCTGGGTAAGGGTGAAAAATGTCGATCGCACAATTTTTCACAGTGGTTATGACCCCCTAGGCGCAACATGCAGTCATTATTATGCCACCAATCATATGATGGGACATGGGCATTGGGTATGGGTAATTCCTACGGATACCCAAACAATGGAAGTCTCCATTGGTATAGCTCATCATCATCAAGTTATTCCAGCTAGCAGTGTCAATACCAAAGAAAAGTTTTATGCCTTTTTAAAAGAAAATCATAATGTTCTTTATCAACTAGTCAAGAGTGGCGAAGATATCGACTTCCATTACTTACCAAAATTGGCTCATAGAAGTAAGACTATGTTCTCTGAAGACAACTGGTATGTAGTTGGGGATGCAGCAGCTATCTTCGATCCATTCTATTCTTTGGGAATGGTAATGATGACCTTTGCCATTGAGAGTACCACAGAAATTATTCGGGCGAAGTTAGCAGGGGAACCAGACGCAGAGAAAAAACGCGCTGTCTATAACGCTTTCAATTTAGGAACCATACGCTCTAACAATCATCTAATCCACGCTCACGAAAGACAACTTGGTCATGCTAGCATCATGAGCTGGCGGATCTTTTTAGAAAATATGTGGTGGTTCGGAATTATAGTGCCTTTGTATGTAGGAAAATGGCACTTGGATCTGAAATTCCTCCGCAAGTTTGGCAAACAAGGTCGTCATATTATTACCTCTTTGATGACTGATGTTTATAAACAGTTCGATGAACTGATCGAACGAGGAGCCAACTTGGGGATGATGTATACCCATCGAGCTGATCAACTACCTTTTCATTACTATGTAACTAGGGACTACGATACATATCTACAGGACACAAAGTATGAACCCAAACGGGCTAATGTTTTTGTCTACATGAAAAACACTTACTTCTTTGTTGCTCTGTGGTATATTAAGTTCCTGTGGAAAGGTTATGGTATTAGTGGCTTATTATCACCCCGCAATCTTTCCCATATATTCAAGTTATTGAAAGCATCTGGTGAATCTGCATTGGATGAATTGATATTCAAGTTTCAGACCAGAAACATGCCAGCTAGCAATGTCATTGCCAAGGCTAGGGAAGAGTTCCAAAGTTATGAATACCGACCTGAGTTACAGCCTTGGATACAAAAGGTAACAGAAAAATCATTGCCATCAAATGGTAACAATGTAGCAAAAGTTCCAGAGCTAGCTAACTTGATGGCTGAATTACATTCTGAAGTCAGACGTTAAAAAACTTCTTAGTAGTGATGGTGTTTGAGAATTAGACAACGAGTCGATACCATTTGGGATTTGGTAATTGCTTCTTGCTTTTGGATTTCGCGATCGCTTGTCAAATTGGTATTACCTCAAACATCATCACATTCAACTCAAACATTTAGGTAGTCAAAGGAAAATGTCAATGAACAATACTCAGTCTCAAGTTTATGATGTTGTGATTATGGGTGCTGGTATTGCGGGGGTTTCTCAAGCTCGCCACCTGCTACTGAATATTCCCAACATCAAGGTGGCTTTAGTTGATCCTCGTCCAGAAGAAAGAACCGAAAAAGACTTAAAAGTTGGTGAGTCAACAGTAGAAATTTCTACTCTATTTTTTGGTAAAGAGTTGGGCCTTTATGATTACTTGATTGAAAATCATCCTCCCAAATACGGCTTAAACTACCATTGGGCAAAACAACCTTCAAAAACAGAGTCCATTGATGACTATTATCATGTCTGGTCTATCAAACAGCCTCCACTTGCTTCGACTCTGATGAACCGTGCCAAATTCGAGCGCGATGTCTTAAAAATGAATAAGGAAATGGGGGTTAGTTTTTACAACGGTCGTGTAATTGATGTAGATATAACTCCCGGTGATGCCCTCAACATTGTAAAAGTGAAAGTGGGTGATGAGTACTTTGAACTTCAAGCCAAACATGTTGTTGATGCTGCTGGACGCAAGTTTATTATTGGTCACAAAACAGATAATGTCATCTCTGGTGCTGAAAATCTTCACGGACTAAGCAATGGTTCAGCATGGGTAAGGGTGAAAAATGTCGATCGCACAATTTTTCACAATGGTTATGACCCCCTAGCAGGAACATGCAGCCATTATTATGCCACCAATCACATGATGGGGCATGGGCATTGGGTATGGGTAATTCCCACGGATACCCAAACGATGGAAGTGTCCATTGGGGTAGCTCATCATCATCAAGTTATCCCAGCTAGCAGTGTCAACACCAAAGAAAAGTTTTATGCCTTTTTAGAAAAAAATCACAATGTCCTCTATCAGCTAATCAAGAGCGGAGAAGATATTGACTTTCATTATTTACCAAGATTGGGGCATAAGAGTAAAACTTTGTTTTCTCAAGACAACTGGTACGTACTTGGTGATGCGGCAGCTATTTTCGATCCATTCTATTCTTTAGGAATGGTGATGATGACGTTTGAGATGGAGAGTACCACAGAAATTATTCGGGCGAAGTTAGCAGGCGAACCAGATGCAGAGAAGAAGCGGGCTGTTTATAATGCCTATAATCTTGGGTATATAGAGTCTTGCAATCATCTACTACGCGATCAAGATAAACAACTCGGTCACGCTAGTGTCATGAGCTGGCGCATGTACTTAGAAAATATGTGGTGGTTCGGGATGATAGTGCCGATGTATGTAGGAAAATGGCACTTGGATCTGAAGTTTCTCCGCAAGTTTGGCAAACTCAATGGTAGAGTTGTGAGAAAACTGATGGTTCATGTGTATGACCAGTGTAATCAGCTTATAGAGCAAGATGCCAATATAGGGTTAATGTACATTCATCGCGGTGGTCAATTACCCTTTGGTTACTATATAACCCGCGAATTTGACAGTTATCTACAGGACACTAAATACGAACCTAAACGATGCAATGTCTTTGCATACATGAAAAATATTTACTTCTTTGTTGCCCTGTGGTATTTGAAGTTTTTATGGAAGGGTTTTGGCATTAGTGGCTTGTTATCACCACGAAATCTTTACCACGTATTCAATTTATTGAGAGCATCTGCTGAATGTGTATTGGACGATTGGATTTTCCGGTTTAAGACTAGAGGCTTGCCAGCCAACAGTATTATTGCCAACGTGGCAGAAGAGTTCAAGAGTTATCGATACCAACCTGAGTTGCAACCCTGGACACAAAAGGTAGCTGAACAATCCTTACAAACAAATAGTAAAAATACATCAAAAGCTTCAGAGCTAGTCACACTCAAGGTTTAATCCTAATCTCAAACCCTAGGTGTCCAAAAGAGAACAGTTGTGTGAACGGTAGTTCGGCAAGTCTGTTGTCATACCGAATTGTATGCAGTGGGGAGATATTACTTCCCCATCTTCTTTATTTCTAGATGGTATTTACCTTGGCAACTTCAATATTAGCCTTATGGATTCAAGATTTGGGGGAGCGATCGCCAAAATCAACAGATGCCAAAGACTGCCATTTCTTTCTGTTCTCTATTATATAAACTTTTGTTGCATTAGGCGTAATTAGTTTTGGTTCAACTGAGGATAAAAATATATGCTCACTCAGAGTAAAATTAGTTATTTTGTGAACAACCAGCGGATTTATTTTCAGAATGGACAAACCAAAAATCTTGATTTTAGGATTGAAAGTCTCAAACAATTAGCACAAGCGATTGAACAGAATAAAGATGCGATTATTCAAGCTTTAAAAGCTGATTTACACAAACCAGGCTTTGAAGCTTATTTTGAAATAATAGGAGTTATTAATGAAATTAAATATGCCATTAAAAATTTGAAAAATTGGGCAAAACCCCAAAAAGTTGCTACTCCATTTCATCAGTTTCTATCTTCAGGTAAAGTTTATCATGAACCTCTGGGTGTAGTCTTGATTCTCGGCCCTTGGAATTACCCAGTGAATTTAATTCTTACTCCATTAGTGGGTGCGATCGCTGCTGGCAACTGTGCTATTTTAAAACCATCAGAAATCGCCTCACATACCTCTTCAGTGATAGCTGACATCATCCAAAAAACTTTTGACCCATCTTTTATTACTGTGATTGAAGGAGGTGTAGAAACCAGTAAAGAACTTTTATCAGAAAGTTTCGATCATATCTTTTTTACAGGAGGAACTGAAATTGGCAAAATTGTCATGTCAGCCGCAGCCCAACATCTAACTCCAGTCACCCTGGAGTTAGGAGGTAAAAGTCCTTGTATTGTGGATGATAGTATTCACCTGGAATACACTGCAAAAAGAATTGTTTGGGGAAAGTTCAGCAATGCAGGTCAAACTTGTACGGCTCCTGACTATCTTTTAGTCAACAAGAAGATTAAAAAAGATTTATTGAATAGCATCAAAGAACAAATACAAAAATTTTATGGCAACGACCCATCAACCAGCCATAGCTATGCACGAATCATCAATCAAAGACATTTTTATCGTCTTTCTCAATTGCTGAAAGATGGGAACATTTTAGTAGGAGGAGATACTAATTTAGATAATCTCTACATTGCTCCTACTGTCATAGATCAAGTCTCTTGGCAAGACAAGATCATGCAAGAAGAAATTTTTGGCCCCATTCTTCCTGTTCTTGAATACACCGACCTCTCAGAAGCGATTCACCTTGTTAATCAACAACCAAAACCACTTGCTTTATACTTCTTCTCCAGCAATAAAAGAAATCAAGAGTTGGTTTTGCAGTCAACAGTATCAGGTGGTGCCTGTATCAATGACACTGTTATGCATTTAACTGTGCCGTCTTTACCTTTTGGTGGAGTTGGAGCTAGTGGCTTTGGTCGTTATCATGGCAAGGCTGGCTTTGATAACTTTTCCTATCAAAGAGGAGTATTAAACAAATCCTTTCTTCTCGATTTGAAATGGAAATATCCTCCCTATCGGCAAAAAAAGCAGCACTAACTAAATAGATGGGCGTAGAAAATACTTTGTGCCTTTGTGCCTTGGTGGTTAAAAGTTAAAAAAACACCAAGACACAAAGAGAAAAATTTTTACCTATTTCAGCGGTGAAACAATGATTGCAATAGCAGTTAGTCCTTATCTTGATGGTAACTTTTCTCCTGTAAAAGCGGAAATGACTGTCAATAACTTACCAGTCATAGGTAAGCTACCTCCTGATTTATGCGGTATGTTTGTCCGCAATGGCCCTAATCCCCAGTTTACGCCCCTAGGGCGTTACAACTGGATTGATGGGGATGGTATGTTGCATGAAATACAGATTAGCAATGGTAAAGCCGCTTACCGCAATCGCTATGTGCAGACACGGGGATTTAAAATGGAACAAAAGGCTGGTCGAGCTATTTGGACTGGTCTATTGGAACCACCACAGCTAAATAATCCCCCTAATAACCTCTTTGGCCCATTCAAGAACACTGCAAATACTTCTGTGGTGTGGCACGCCGGTCGCCTCTTGGCACTTTGGGAAGGGGGTGAACCATACGAAATTGATTTACCTGACCTCAATACAATTGGCCCATACACTTATAATGGTCAACTAACTTCTGCTTTCACAGCTCACCCCAAAATTGATCCGATAACTGGGGAAATGATGTTTTTCGGTTATTCTTTGCTGCAACCACCTTATCTACGATATAGCGTTGTTTCAGCTGCCGGAAAGATACTTCAAACAGTTCCCATTGACCTACCAATAGGGGTGATGATGCATGACTTTGCCATCACTGAAAACTATACAATTTTCCTGGATTTACCCCTGACATTTAGGGTAGAAAGGCTGCAACGAAGGGAACCAGCTTACATGTTTGAGCCTAATTCTTCTAGTCGGGTTGGTATTCTGCCGCGTTATGGAGATAACAGCAATATTCGCTGGTTTGATATTCCTACCTGCTATGTTGTACATACTCTGAATGCTTATGAAATTGGAGAAGAAGTTGTCTTGCTTGGTTGCCGAGCAAATGATGCCAAAGCTCTGAATGTACCGACACAAACAAAGTTGAATAACAGCCAGGAAGATAAACCTAGTCTATACCGCTGGCGATTTAATCTGCGTAAAGGTGTGGTGAAGTCAGAGACAATTGATGATTGGTCATCAGAATTTCCTACACTGAATCAGCAATGGGTAGGAAGACAGAACCGCTACGGCTATACAGCAAAAATGGCATCTGACCAAACACCCATGTTTACTTTTGATGGGTTGTTGAAGTATGACTTCACCAAAGGTTATTCACAATTGCATGAATTTGGATCAAACCGCTACGGTGGAGAAGCTGTGTTTGTTCCTCGACCCGATAGTGTTGAAGAAGATGATGGTTGGTTATTGACCTTGATCTACGATTCAGCTAAAAAATCCTCTGAGTTGATAGTAGTGAATGCCCAAGATGTAACAGAAGAACCTGTGGCCCGTATTCTTCTTCCTCAACGGATTCCTTACGGTTTTCACGGAATTTGGATTCCACAAGGGTTTTGATCTAATGCCCTTTATTAAAATTAGGTCAAAAATTAGACTTGATATCAGATTACAGCAGTTTGCTTTTAAGTGAAGTACAAAATGCAGAACTCCGTCATTAGATATGAAAAGTTTTTAAATCTGCCTTCAAATCTGTAGCTTTTGTACTTCATACCATCAAAAACTGCTGTATCAGTCACTGCATCTATTTATATTTTTGCTTCTATCTATTACTAACTACTATATTGACGAAGTTGGGAAGGAAAATATGGCGAACAATGTTTATGATGTTATCGTTGTGGGCACAGGCCCAGCAGGATTAACAGCAGCTAATTTACTGGCACAAAATGGATTGGATGTACTGATGGTTGAGCGAGGAACCCAACAAGTTCTTCAACTCCCAGAAACCTTTTATGGCATCAACTCTGAACTGTTGCAACGGCTGAATATAGAGAAAAAAATCCAGACAGCAGTTGAAGAACCAAAGCAAATTCGGTTAATTTCAGCCAATGAAGGTTTTAATTATCAAATTGAAATTGAGCCGAAAAAGTTGAAGAGTAATCATAATGGCATGGGACTCAACCGAGCAGTTTTTGAGCAAGTTTTGATAGAAAATGCTTTGAGTTATGGGGCTAGATATCTGCCAAACACAGTGGTGAAAGATTTCATTTTCACAGGCGATCGCCTGACTGGTGTGCAATGCTATAGTCCTGATGGCTACAGTGAATATACTGCAAAGCTGGTTATTGATGCTAGAGGCAAGCTGACACCATTGGCACAGCATTTAGGTTTGAAGGCAGCAGCGAAAAAACCTGACGAATATATGGCAATTTTTTCCCATTTTGTGGGACATAGTTTAACTGAGTTGATTCCTCATGAAGGAATTTTGGTTGTTACTTTAGATGGTGGCTATGTCTTGGTTATGGCCCTTCCTAATCAACGAGTTAGTGTCATGGTCGTTTTATGGGAAGAAAAAGCCAGAAATGGTGCAACAAATTTAGAAAATGTATTTCAAGAAGCCGTCAATTGTTGGGAACCACTTGCTCGCGCTGTACGAGTAGCTAAAAAAGTGATGCCGACTCAATCAGTTATTAATTATGACTGGCAATATAATAAGTATTCTGGCAATGGATTTTTGATTATTGGAGATGCAGTAGCATTTCTCGATCCATTCTTTTGCAATGGAGTAGCGATTGGGATGAATAGTGGGGAAATTGCTGCTGATTTTGCGCTTCAAGATTTAGCTAAAGATAATCAGTTGCAGAGAATGGAAAATTTATCTAGTTATGATCGCCAAATTCAAGAGTTAATACACAAGTGGGAGCGAGTTTGGGGAATTGAAAAGCTGAGTTTCTGTAGTATTGGTTTACTGAAGCAGACGATTGGGCTACTAGGCCAGATTTCTTTTCTCAAACTGAAGGCAATTAATGAAAAACCTAAACAAGATACTCCTCTTGTTGTTATCTAAGCATGAGTAAATAAAGTTTTTTTGAATCTCAAATCAACAGCTAAAAAAGGAAAATCAAGATGATACAGGATGCTGTGGAAACAAAATTAAGTGACGATAAAACCTTGCCAGTGAATATTTGGGCTGAACGTGGGATTGCAGCCATTAGTCCTAGCGTACAACAGCGACTGCGACAGATCCGTGGCACTTTGATTCAAGGATTTCAAGCTGCGATCGCTAGTGATGATCTAGAGGCAATTCTACTAAAACTGAATGGCATTGAAGATGAGTTGCGTGGATTTGCCTTCGAGGGAGTAGGCATGGGTCTGACTCAGCGGGATTTGGTTGCGCCCAGCAAGCAGAATCGTGTTGAGGCATTTGTTGCAAGTTCTGGAGCAGCTTATGAACACTTCGTGTATGTGGGGGTAGGTTTGATGCTAGGTAAGCCTCCCTTGCCTCTAGAACCATACATCTCACAACTTAACCCAGAAAGAATTTGGTTAGTAATTGATGGCTATGGCTTTCAACATGGTTTGTCCCACTGGCAAAAATATCTCAATGACCTAGCTATCCCTGAGCATCTTTCTGGCTATGCTTGCCGTGTATTTGACCAAGGTATGGGTCGCAGCATTTGGTTTGTAGATGGTGCTGATGTGACTCATATTGCAAAGACTATAAGAGCTTTTCCTTCCACAAGACAAGCAGATTTGTGGGCAGGCATTGGTTTTGTCTGTACTTTTTCTGGTGGTGCGCCACGTGCTACCTTAGAAGCCTTAAAAACAGCAGCAGGGCCTTATCAGTTTGCTTTGATTGAAGGATCAGCTTTCGCCGCCAAGTCTCGTCAACGAATTGGCAGTTATTCCCCACATACAGAACTAGCTTGTGAGGTTTTGTCAGGAATCAAAGCTAATGCAGTAGCTGAGAATATCAACAAGACTCTTCAAAGCTTCCAGACTAACGCCGCCACACCAAACCAAGAAGTATGGCATCATTACCGAGCGCACATAACAATGCCTAGCACAATTGCTGCATCAATTTAGTGATTTTAGGAGGCAGGAGGCAAAAGCCTGTCCCTGAGCAGGTTTATTTAGGTTGACATTTTACATTGAATTATGTCCACCTACTTAAACAGGACTTACGTACAGGTAACGGAAAATCGTAGACACGAAGTGGCTTGCCGCAGGCTACCACAGAGGACGCAGAGGACACGGAGGAATGAGGGTTTGAGAGGTTTCTTGCGTAAGTCCTATTAAATAGTAAAGTTCCTACTATTTAAGATTCGTGGAATCACCTTTTGCTAAAGACTTTCAATTTCAAATCTCATACTCAGTTGTGTTCAAAAATAGCATCTAGACATGGGGAAATAACATCCCCCTCATCCCCCCATACCCCAATACAGTTCAGTTAAGCATTTCTTCGTTTTCTCTGTGTTCTCTGTGTCTCTGTGGTAGCCTGCGGCAAGCCGCTACGCGTCTACGTAAAAAAAATGACTTGGGCAAAGAGTTTTAACAGCCTTAACTGAACCGTATTGCCCCATACCCCCATCCCCCCACTACCTTTGAATGTAACTCAGTATCAGATCATTTGAGGTTCAGCAGCTAAAGGCTTTGTGACCAAAAATTCATTCTTAAAAAGGAAAATCGCAATGCAAGAAAATTCTTGGCAGCTACAAATTAATACTGTACTGACGCTTTTGAACAATACTTGGACAGCACGTGGCGTGAGAACAGACGATGAAAAAATGCAGCAGCGATTTTTTCAAGTGACCAATGCCATGTGGCAGACTCACCAAGCAGCGCTTGCTAGTGACAAACGCGAGGTACTCGTAGACAAGTTAAATTCAATTGAAACTGAATTGTTTGGATTTGCCTTAGAGGGGATAGGCATAGGTCTTGCTCAGCAGGATTTAGTCGCACCTACCACCTATAATCGAGTCGAGGCCTTTGTGGCAGGTGCTAGTCCAGCTTATCGGACTATGGTTTATTTAGGGGTGGGTTTAATGCTGGGTAAAGGTCGGTTGCCTATTGAACGGTATTTAAAACCAACCGACCTGACCAAAGTTTGGCCAGTAATCGATGGCTATGGCTTTCAACATGGTATGTTCCACTGGCGAGACTTTCTGGATGGTACAGCAACGCCTCCTGAAGAATTTTCTGGTTACACTCGCCACATCTTTGACCAAGGTCTGGGTCGGAGTATTTGGATGGTGAACTGTGCTGATGTCAATCATATCTCTCGAACCATTGCAGCTTTCCCTGCAAGCAGACAGGCAGACCTTTGGGGTGGTGTCGGATATGCCTGCGCCTCTATTGGTGGTGCTGAACGTGCAACCCTAGAAGCTTTAGCAACAGCAGCAGGGCCTTATCGGTTTGCATTGGCTAGGGCTGCGGCTTGCGCTGCCAAATTCCGTGAATTACTTGGCAATGCCGCCGGATACACGAAAATGGCTAGTGAGGTTCTCAGCGGTATGGAAAATGCTACACCAGATGAGATATTAAACAAAGCCCCGAAGATTTTCCCGACCAATAAAGCAATATCAGATTCCGAAGTTTGGCAGTTTTATCGGGTATATCTAGTAGTAGATGATTTGGTAGCTGTTGCCTAAGCTGCTTAAGTCCATAAAGTTAGCTTTTTGTAAGTAATAGGACTGACGTAAAACTATATGCAACTTTGAGTAATTTACGAATCGCCGCTACATGAAAATAAAGCTTTTAGCTATTGTTGGCGTCAGTTCTGAGTAAATAGAAACTTCAGGAGAAACGGGTGTTCACTGTTAATTCCATAACAAATGTCGATTACACAGCCACTTGTGTCATAGTGACTTCAGACAAGTCATTTGAGGAAGTCACAAGTGGCATTGAAGCAATGGCTAGTCAAGCTGACAACGCACTTTTGAGACAACTAAAAAGGTTAGATACAAATAAATCGTTTGATCAAGTCAAAAGTGCAGTTGAATCGATGGTTGGTAAAAGTGGGTTCACAATCTTAGTAGATTTTGAACTGGGTGGATTACTGACATCTGAATCTGGCAAACGCAATAAGTCCAAACTCTATATAATTGGAAACCCGCTAATAGCTAACCAAATGTTTGAACAAAATCCTGCGGTTGGACTTTACGTTCCATTGCGATTGTTTGTATACGAAGACTTTGATGGTAAGACTCGTGTTACTTATGAAAAACCATCTTCATTGCTAGGTCGATTACAAAATGAAGAAATTTTTCAAGTGGCTCAAATGCTAGATCAAAAGCTGGAAAATTTAGTAACGACGGCGGTATAAGATCTACTGTATAAGTTAGATGAGAAAAACTATATTACGGAGCATAAATTATTATGTCTCAAATAACTGTACGGCAGATGAATTTTAATTTTCCGGAAGAAATTGATAGGTATTGGTGTGGTAACAGTCTCTTCAAAACACACTTTTTTAACAGCATCACACTTTTGTTTCCTGATGGCGAGCAATTCATGCTTCGGACTCTCAAACGACAGTTGAAGCACATTGACAACCCTCAACTCAAACAGGAAGTTTCAGCATTTGTTGGTCAGGAAGCACAACATGCTGTTCAGCATGAGAAATTTTGGCATAACCTACGCCAGCAAGGTTATCAGTTTGATACTTATCTTCGCTTTCTGCGGTTTATTCTGTTTCAAGTTTGTGAAAATAAACTGAGTATCAAGTTCAAGTTAGCGATGATTGCAGGAGTTGAACATTTTACAAATGCAATAGCTGATTTAATCTTGAGAGAGGATTTATTTGCAGAAGCAGAACCAAGAATGAAAGAGCTTTTTGAGTGGCATTCTGCTGAAGAGATTGAGCATAAAACAGTCGCATATGATGTTTTACAAAATGTCACAAAAAGTTACTTCATTCGTGTGCTAGGTATTTTCATTGCCTATACCTTTGTTTTAGGTTTTGTTAACCTGGGTTTAGTGATCATGCTATATCAGGACAAAAAACTTCTGAATTTCAGAGTTTGGCAGGAGATGATACAGTTCTTGTTTACCAAAGAAAAATTTGTCTTGAAAGTATTCTGGCACTCACTTGAATATTTCAGAATCAACTTCCATCCCTTACAAAGGGATAATCTGTTTTTAGTCAAGAAAGTTATCGGCTAATTATATCATGTCGGCTTGATTACTTATTAAACCGTAAGAACCCCACCCCACCAAAGCGTAGCTTTGTTTCCATGCACCATTACCCCATTAAATTCGGGCTTAGCCCGAATTTAATGGGGTTCCGAGTAGGGAGCCAGTGCGTTGGGCGGCGAGCCGCTCTTGTTGCATCTGGCCTGGCGGGGTGCAATCAGGGCGGTAGTCTTCGCTCACTGCCCTAAAAAATCCCCCATTGGGGGAGTGATACTAAATTACACTCCTTATAGAAATCCGGCTTGAATTTTACCAGGTATACTGAAGCTCTAACCTCTGTCACGCAAGGCTTCAACTGTCTCAGTTTTTCAGAAGTCAAATCGGAATCCCATCGCATAAAATTAATTAGTTACAAGGGCAGCAAATATGGCGAAAAATTGCTTGCAGATTACTCATGAGGGAAATTCGATTCAACTTTCTTGGGAACGGGGACAAGCTAATCGTCGCACTGCACCAGCAGTGCCTTTTGAGCATCCATTTGACAAGAAGGCATTAGACGATTTGCGCTGGTATCTGGAAGACTACTTGCGTCAGCCCTATGGACTGGCTCCGGACATTGCAGCCAAGATTGAGCAGAAATTGCAGACTTGGGGAGAGCAGTTATTTGAGCTAGTATTTCGTAGTAGTGAGCAAGCACGGCAATTTTTTCAGGCAGCGACTTACGAAGGATTGAATCAGTGCGAGTTGGTGATTGTTTCTGACAATCCAGAAGTACTAAATTTGCCTTGGGAGTTGCTTTACTCACCAAGCGATCGCCAATTTCTTGCTCCTTCTTTAGCAGGTATGTCTCGCAGTCTCAGCGACTATCCTATCCGGGCGGAAATGGGAGAGTTACCCCAAGATAAACTGAATATTTTGCTAGTAATCGCCCGACCTTATGGTGAAAAAGATATTGCTCTCAAAACCATTGCTCGTCCTCTTCTAGACTCAATATCAAATATTCGTAAAAAAGTCAATATTAAAGTATTGCGTCCGCCTAGCTTTGAGCAATTTGAGCGGGAACTAAATGACAAACCAGGGTTTTATCATATCGTTCACTTTGATGGACATGGCAATTTTGACCCTGACAGCCAAGGATTTCAGCATAGCTTCGGTGCTGCGGGACAAGGAGTTTTGGTATTTGAAGCGTTTGATGGTTCACCACAAATTATTACAGCAGCGAAAATTGCTCAGAATTTAGCAGATTGTCGCGTGCCGATTTTTGTCTTGAATGCTTGCAAATCTGCTCAGGAGGGAGAAGAAAAGTTTTCTTCAGTAGCGACGCGCTTAGTGTCCTTGGGGGCTAAGGGTGTGGTGGCAATGGCTTATAGTGTATATGCCCAAGCTGCTAAATATTTCATGGGGCGATTGTACGGCGAATTAGCAGCAGGTAAAAGTCTCTCAACGGCAGTAAGTGCTGGGCGAAAGGAAGTTTTAAATCAGCCACAGCGTCCCAGTCCCAAAGGAGATAAACCGCTACAAGATTGGCTAGTGCCAGTGCTATATCAACAAGAAAACTATACACCGTTTACACCTACAAATACAGTTGATGATATTGAAAGTTACTTTGAAGAAACTGTTAGTAATTTAGTGGATTTTCCCCAGGAAGGACGCTACGGTTTTATTGGGAGAGATTACCATATTTTGCGTTTAGAACAGGAATTTCGTCAAAACAATATTGTGCTGTTGCAAGGTATGGGAGGTGTAGGTAAAACTGAGTTAGCTGGAGGTTTTGCTCGATGGCTAGATGAGACTCAGGGACGCTCTCTGATATTCTTTATCTCCTTTGAATATGGCGCAACCTTGAGTAATGTTGTCAATCAAGTGGGTAGAAAGGTTTGGGGAGATAAATTTTCCCAGTATGCGGCCGAGAAACAACAGCAAGCTGTATTAAACTATCTGAAAGATCAAACTTGTTTGTTGATTTGGGATAACTTTGAACCAGTGGCGGGGTTCCCGGCGGGGAATGAGCCGTTATTGAGTGCAAATGAGCGAGAGAATTTACAACGGTTTCTCAAAGATTTGCGCGGTGGGAAATCTTGGGTATTGATTACTAGTCGTCGTGAGGAGTCTTGGCTTGATTGTGCTTACAGTTTGAATTTGCAAGGACTGCGCGAGCAAGATGTGGAGGAATTAGCGGCGAAGATTTTGCAAATGGCGGGGGTAGATAGGGCGAAACTTCCGAAGGAATATTTAGATTTGTTAAAACTTTTGGGGGGACATCCGTTATCGTTGCGGGTGATTTTACCGCATTTGAAAACGCAGACACCATTACAGTTAATTGAGGCTTTGCGGCTGGGACTGGATACTTTTTCTGGTGCAGAAGAGGAGGGAAGAGATAAATCTCTCACGGTGTCATTGGATTATTCTTTTACTAAGTTGTCAGAACAGGCGCGGCGACATTTGCCATTTTTGGGTTTGTTTTCTGAGCATATTAATGTATCTATACTGCCTGCGTTCTCAGAAATAGATGAATTCAGTCAGGTATACCAGACTATCTTTGGAGAGAACTTACAAAAATCTGACTGGTTTAGAATCCTCAACGAAGCAGCAGAAGCAGGTATTTTAGAACAACCTAGTAAAACTATCTATAAAATTCACCCTACTCTTCCCTGGTATCTACGTCAACAGCTATCTGACCAACATACTGCTCAGGAGATCAGCAACCTAGAAAAAAAGTTATTGGTTTTCTACGGAGTACTTGCTACTATCTGCGGTCAGAACATGATTGATAAAGCAGATATGGCAACTAATGTTCTCTTGACAGAAGAAGCAAACCTATTACAAAACTTACGATTAGCTGAAAGAAAGCAAGAGTGGGATAATGCACGTTTGATGTTGAAAGTATTGGGAGAAGTATATCAACGACAAGATCGCATAACAGAGTTTCGAGCGTTGCGTCAAAGGGTTATTAAGGAAATTGGTATAAAATTTGATCACGCCAAAGAAGTATTTAAATTTTGGGTGTATTTACAGAGTGTAGATGCTGATGAAGCACTCGAAAGCAGAGACTTTACAAAAGCCTCAAATATTTATCAAAAAATATCCAGTGAATTGGCAAGGTTGAATTACCCAGATATGAATTTTGAGATTGCTGGCATAGAGCAAGGCTTAGGTGATGTTGCATCAGAACAGCAAGACTTTGAAACAGCACTCACTCATTACAAAAAAGCTATTGAAATTTTTGAAAGTATTGAAAATAAAGACAAAGTTGCTTGTATTCAAAATACAAACAAAATTGCCTGTCTTTACCAAAACCTTGGGTATATGGCGGATAAACAAGGTAATGAAAGTGGTGATTACAGTATAGCAAAAGCTTATTATGAAAAAGCATTGAAAATATTTACAGAAAATAGAAACTTTTATGGTTGTGCTAGCATTTATAACAATTTAGGGAAGATATCATTTATGCAAAATGCTATTGAGCTAGCAGGTGGTTATTGGAAACAAGCTCTGGAGATTTTTAAAGAGGTTAGAGCTTTTAACAAAGCTGCCATGATTTATTATAACTTAGGTAGGATGGCACAAGAGCAGCAGGATTTTAAAACAGCAGATACTAATTACCAAGAGGCTCTTAGAATTTATGAAGATAATCAGGATTTATATAATACATCAGATGTATATCAGGGATTAGGAGAAATTAGTCACCTTCAGGGTAATTTTGATACTGCGATCGCCTACTTTGAAAAAGCCTTGGAAGCCAGATATACAGCAAATGATTGGCAGAAGGTATCTTTGACATTAAACACATGGGGTCAAACCCTAGAAGCACAAGAAAACTGGAATGATGCTATGGAAATTTATATTCACGCTTTTGCAATTGACTTTAGATATAACAAAAGTTGGATTGGTTCACGTATCAAAAACTTAGCAAGAATGCTCAAGCAATTGGGAGAAAGCCAATTTGATACAATTTGGCAAGAAGTAACGAGTGAAGATTGTCCTGAAGTATTGCGTGAGGCAATTTGGTCTGCGCGAGATAATCTAGAAACAGAGTGATAGGATGTGGATTGCCGAAATCAGCGGCTTATTCCCAATCCCGACCATCCTAACTATCCTGTGATGAGCATATAGTATGACTACCCAATTAACCTCTGCCGAAATCCAAGAAATTCAGCAAGTTCTCAAAGACTACACCCCAGCACAAGCGGCATTCGCTACCCTAGAAAAATATAATGGCAGACTTGACACCAGTTTTGATGAACTGTGGCAAGATAAAACGGGTATAGAAGTCTATGGTAATAAATCTCTCTGGCAATCTACGCTGAAGATTCTACGCGAAGAACTCTGCGGTGATGATGGCTTTCGCGCCCAATTCCAAGAATATACCAAAAACCCAGCCAGCGCCCCTTTACTCACAGGGTTAATAGTCTCTGTGACTACTCTATCAGGCTTACCCCTCGATCCGGCGATCGCCACCGTTATCGTTTTATATTTGATTAAAGTGGGTTTAAAGATTTTTTGCGAATACACCACCCCATAAATTGTACCTCTTAGCTGGACTTGATTGCTTTTTCAGTTAAAGGATCTAAATTAGCTGTAGATTCATCTAAAGTTAAAATTGGTGGATTATTGATGATTGCGCTGGCGATGTCTGCGGCGGGCTACACCTACGCTAATCGCTGCTTCTGCCCTCCAGAAACATTTGCCCCCACTGTGCCCAGTATTATAATTTTACGGAAATTGGTTAAATGTAACAGGCTGAGGCTTTGGATTTAGAGATTAAAATAGAGTTAGTAAGAGACTATTTATAAAGTAAATCTTAAGTAGAGTGTGTTCTGGGGGAACGCCCAACGCACCGTATTGGCGTGGTGGTGCGTTAGGCGCTTTGACAATTTTTCCTTGCAATCATATCGAAAATATGCGCCTAACACACCCTACAGTAATTTTATTTTTCGTTTATAAATAACCTCTAAAGGCAGAGTTTACTTAATTGGAAGGTTCTATGATGAATTTACAAGAAATTATTAATTATATTGAAAGTTTACCCACAGAAGAGCGAGAGTATTTATTTGAGTTTCTTCGCCAGCAACGAATTGAGAATCGGCGGGTTGAAATTTTGGCTAATGCTCAGGAAGTGATGCAGGCTTTTAAGGATGGGACAGCAAAGAGAGGAAGCGTTGATGATTTGATCGCTGATTTACTAGGAGATGATGATGGAAGTTGTCTGGAGTAGTGGATTTAAGCGGTCTTTTAGGAAGATTACAAAGAAAAACCTGCAATTAAAGAATCAAATTATTAATGTATTACCGTCTTTGAAGTCTCATAAATTAACAGGAAATTTCGCGGAGTTATGGTCTTGTTCTGTTGCTTATGATTGTAGAATTATCTTTAATTTTTCTGAGGATGAGAAGTTGTTAGAAATAGTGATTTTATTGATTGATATTGGTAGCCATGATGAAGTTTATTAAGTGGTAAAATAGAGGCTGAAACTTTGGATGTAGAGATGAAAATGATTCAGCAAAGTTAGGGTTTACTTTCGAGTAGGTTCTATGATGAATTTACAAAAAATTATTAATTATATTGAAAGTTTGCCTACAGAAGAACGGGACTATTCGTTTGAGGTTATCCGTAAAAAAATTTAGATGCGTTCGCCCTGGGGGTGCAATGACTGTGGGAATCATAACTAATTTACCGGACATGATATTACACATCACCCTAAAAAAGGTCAAAGTTCAGGGAGCAGGGGGAGCGAAGAAGTAACAATTAATAATTCTCTTCCTCCCCAGCCTCCAATTAGTTGCTAATTAGCTGCTGCTATTGCTTGACTCAACCGCAATTTGTCTAAATTAATTTGATTGAGCAGTAACCAGGATTGTATCAGGTCTGGGCCATGCACGTCTCCTGTTAAGGCTGCTCTGAGCGATCGCATCACTAAGCCTTTTTTGACGTTTTGGGCTTTGACTACCTGTTTAATAATCTCTTGGGCGGCTGCTTCTGTAAGTTGGGGCTGATTTTCACTAGCTGTGATAATTCCCTCTAAAGCCGCAGCAGAACCTTCTTGCTTGAGTTGCTGGCTGGCTTCATCACTAAATTCCACTGTCTCGCTAAAAAACAGTTGACTTATGGCTACAGCATCTACCAAACGAGTTAAACTCTGGCTAATTAAAGCTACTAACTGCTCTAACCAAGGGCGTTCTCGTCCTCCATCAAATTTGTATCCAGCTTCTTGCCAAAAAGGTATAACTAAATCTGTGAGTTTATCTATTGGCATATTGTGGATATACTGACTGTTCAACCAATCGAGTTTAGCCCAATCAAATTTAGCGCCCGCTTTATTCACCCGCTCAAAGCCAAACTCCTTGGCTGCTACTTCTAAGGTAAATATTTCCTGAGTTGCATCTGGCGGCGACCAACCTAGTAAGGTCATGTAATTGACCAAGCCTTCAGCTGTAAAACCCATTTGCTTAAAGTCAGAAATGGAAGTGACTCCATCTCGCTTAGAAAGCTTGCGCCCTTCCATATTCAAAATTAGGGGCGAGTGGGCAAATTCTGGGGTTTTTGCACCTAAAGCCTCATACAGCAGAATTTGCTTAGCAGTGTTGGCTATGTGGTCTTCTCCCCGGATGACATGGGTAATTTGCATGTCTATGTCATCAACTACAACCACAAAGTTGTATAGTGGTTGACCAATACCTGCTTCCGAGGCGCGAGCGATGACCATATCACCACCTAAATCGCTACCTCGCCAACTCATGCTTCCCCGTACTAAGTCATTCCAGACGATTTCTCGCTCATCTGCAATTTTGAAGCGAATTACAAAGCTGCGTCCTTCAGCTTTGTAGGCGGCTTCTTGTTCTGGGGTGAGGTCGCGGTGACGGTTATCGTAGCGCGGGGCTTCGCCTCTGGCTTTTTGCGCTTCTCGTAGTGCTTCTAATTCTTCAGAGGTGGTGTAGCAGCGATAAGCTAATCCTTGCTCTAGGAGTTTTTCTACCGCTTGTTTATATAAATCTAGGCGTTGGGATTGAAAAAATGGGCCTTCATCCCAGTTCAACCCTAGCCAGCGCAAACCGCTGAGGATATTTTCGGTATATTCGGGGCGCGATCGCTCTAGGTCTGTGTCTTCGATTCGCAGGATAAATTTCCCGCCGTGGTGGCGGGCAAATAACCAGTTAAATACAGCTGTTCTGGCTGTGCCAATATGTAAATTTCCGGTTGGACTCGGAGCTATACGGACTCTAACAGTCACAGTTGATTCTCTCTTTCACAAAGCATGATTACTATAACAAGTGCTGAGTTAGTTTACTGTTAACTGTCATCAGTCATCAGTTATCAATCAGCTTTCCTACGGGACTGACGGGGCTCGAACCCGCAACTTCCGCCGTGACAGGGCGGTGCTCTAACCAATTGAACTACAGTCCCTTAATTGCCGCTCATCGGCAACTTTCTTAGTATGCCTATTTTTTTTCTATTTGTCAAGTGTTTTGGAGTGAGTAGTTCAAATTTTTTTTCCCTGTCCCACTCCTCGATTGTAGCATACCATCTTTAACTGGATACTACAAACTGTGATTTTGATGCCAGATGCCGCAGGATGCGGGATTGCAGTTGTTTATACTGCTGCTTTAACAAATGTTTACTCAACTGGGGTTGAGAAGAATGTGGTAGATTTTTGCTTTGTTCTAGCCAAACTTTCAGCATTTGGCGTTGAGTAGGATCAATTTGACTGCTGAGAATGTTGACGCAGCTATGGGGTGCTTCTAGGGTAAAGCAAATCAAAGGGTAGCGTTCATGTTCTGCCAATGAACTTACCATTTGATGAACTTGGGGGTTTTGCATGTCTAGGTAGCAGGGTAGCCACTTGGGGCCAAGTTCTTGATTGTAGAGTACTGTCACCCACAGCAGCATCGGGTGGGGAGATGTGACGAAGATAAACTGGTTGTAACGCCTAGAAAGGGCACGTTTTTTAATTTCTTGTTTGGGTAACATCAGCCATAGTGTGGCCATAGTTCCTTGTGCGGTGTCTAGAAGCTGGGGAAAAACTATTTCTTGAATGGGTTTATCTTGGGGCCACACAAGTTGCCAAAAGGATTGTTCCACTGCTAGGGGTAATCCAGAACCCAAGGAAGTGGTAGGGGTGGATCTGGAGGACAAATTTGTGGGGAAATTGGGACAATTGGACTTTTCTAGGCTATTTAATACTTGCAGTATTGCTGTCATATTTTGCGGGCGATCGCTGGCGTTTTTCGCCAGACAAGCCATAATTAAGTCATTGAGCTGTTGGGGTATTTTCAGTTGGGGTTTAACGTCTGCGATCGCTCGTGGTGTTTCAAAGTGATGTGCTTTATACCAAGCACCAAATAAGTCTGTTTCTGGCTTCCAAGGTTTAGCACCTGTGAGCATTTCAAACATCATTACGCCCAAGCTATAAATGTCAGAGCGACTATCTAAGTCTACCCCTTCTAGTTGCTCTGGAGAAGAGTAGGGTAAGGTGCCATTAAATCCCTTATTTGTGCTGACTGAAGCTGCATGATTGACAAATTTAGCAATGCCAAAATCAAGAATTTTGACTAACTGACCCAATATCGGATCGGGAACAACTAATATATTAGCAGGTTTAATATCTCGATGAACTAGTGGATAAATTTTACCATCAATATTAATACCTTGATGAGCGCATTGTAAGCCTAAACAAATTTGCCGTGCTAGGGTCATAAATTTGGGTAAAGGCATGGGAATTAAATCTTTCAAACTCCTGCCATTCAGATATTCCATGACATAGAATGGTTTACCTTCTTCACTGACACCATAATCATAAGCCCGCACAATATGTAAACTTTTTTGGCTTAAAGCTGCACTCGTGCTTGCTTCTCGCTCAAAGTCTTTTTGCATTTTGTGGTTGACGAAAGTCTGAGAAAGAAATTTAACAGCAACTGGTATTCCTCCTAGCAAAATATCATCTGCTAAAAAAACTTCGCCCATGCCACCTTTTCCAATTAACTGCTTAATTTGGTAACGCTTGGCAAGTAACCCTGTAGTCTGTGGTGATGCAAATACCCTTTGATTCACTTTTATAACCTCTGCTGTTACCGCAATTAAAACTTAATAATTATCAACTGAAAATTTTATAACCTAATTTAGCCAGATTTTACTGAGGTGCTAAAAGTTGTAAAAATCTCTCAAATAAATTAGATACCCAATTTCTAAAACTAGTTTTACCCATCTGTGGATTAACTGCCAAATTTTGCACAATTTCCAACTTGAGTTTTTCGTATTCTGTTTTTAGCAGATTTTTAGCTTGCTTGGATGTAATCAATTCATTTGAGTTTTGATTGGCTAACCAATCTACGAGTTGTTGCCGCTGGTAAGCAGTCAGAATTAAAGTCATAACACGGGCACAAGTAGTTGGTTCTTCTAAAGTAAAAAATAACAAATGATAGTAACCTTTTTCTGCTAAACTATGGACTATCTTTTGCCCTCTATTATCTTTCATGTCTAAGAAACAAGATAGCCAGCGTGTGAGAGAAATCTGGGCATCATATAGCACTGTTACCCACAATAGCATTGGGTATATATGCATTTTACCAATAAATTCAATGCTATGATTGTTATCTAGCAATTTTGCAATTTCTTGTTGGGGTAACATTGCCCAAAACGTAGGTACGGCACCTTGAGATGTATGTAATAAATTAGGAAAACCAATTGGAGCAATTGGTTTATTTTGAGGCCAACTTTTATGAAAACACTCTTTTTCTGATATTGAAGTTACAGGAACTAATTGTACTGTGGGTAAGGTTTTATAGATGTCGCTAATACTAGGTTGATGTTCATTAAATTGCGATTTAATAATTTTTAATATTTTTAAAATTTTACTCATATTTTGTGGACGATCGCTTACTTCTTTAGACAAACACATCAACACTAATTGTTGCAATTCCTGGGGAACTTTGACTTGGGAATTCACTTCTTCAAATGCAGGTGGTGTTTGAAAGCGATGAGCCTGGTACCAACTACCAAATGAGTGACTTTCTGTTTGAAATGGATGTTTACTTGTCAACATTTCAAACATCAGTACTCCTAAACTGTAAATATCAGAACGCACATCTAAAAGTTTGCGTCCTTCCATATGTTCTGGAGAACAGTAAGGTAAACTACCAATAAAAGAATCAGTGAGTGTCATCCCACTTCGCTCTGTTAAAAACTTGGCAATACCAAAGTCGAGAATTTTCACTATCTCACCTTTGGCATTTTCAATAATGAATATATTTTCTGGTTTAATATCCCGATGAACAACGGGATAAATTTCTCCTTTGAGGCTGATACCTTGATGAGCGCATTGTAAACCTAAACAAATTTGCTGACAAATTTCTAAAAATCTAGCGATCGCTAGCGGCTCAACTTTAATAATTTGTTTCAAATTTTTCCCTTGCAGATATTCCATGACAAAATAGGGAGCTTTATCTTCTGTCATGCCATAACTCAACACACGCACAATATTTCTACTTTTACGTCCCAGTTGAGCGCCAATAAAAATTTCTCTAGCAAAGCGTTGGGATATTTGCTGGCTTCCTAAATTCACCATGAGAATTTTGATTGCAACTTGTTTACTACCTCTAGCTGTATCCTCTGCCAGGTAGACTCTACCCATTCCTCCCTTGCCAATCAAATCTTTTATTAAATAGCGGTTATTTAATAACTTTCCAATATAAATATCTACTTCTGTTTTATGGATTACCATATTTGGAAATTTTACGCTATTAAAGAAGTTAAAATTACTACTGAAAAATAATTAAAATATATTATTCTAATTATTGATTTTACCCTATATTTAAAAATTAATTAATTAAAGTTTAATAATTACATATAAAAATAGCTAAAAACAATATTTAAATTCTCATGAAATTAATTGAAAATATTCTGCAATACTTCTTAAACATTATGTAACATATTCGTTCAGTGAAATGTATGGGGAAATATACTGAATCCATAAATCTGCTGGATTGATTGGCTATGATACAGCAGGGAATTCACGTAATAAAGCAAAAAGAATACAACAAAATATTAAGAAGTGCCATCTTTACTCCTTGATATAAATATGGAAATATTAACCAATTATTAGTAATACTTAGAGATGGCAATTAGGTATTAAGTGTTTATATCATCGCGCTATCACCTCTATTCTGGGTGATGAGGTTAATGTAGGCGATGTCTGGCGACAATAAGCGTAGCTCTCTACGCACTTGTGATGATGGGGTTGATGTGGGCGATGTCTACGAAAAGCTCGCCTACGCGCTTTTGGTGATGGGGTTGATTTGAGCGATCGCTGTAGTTAGTGTTTATATAATCGCATTATCAGGTCTATTCTGTTAGAGTATCAAGTTTAGCTAGTATTCTTAAGCCTTCTTCTGGGTTACCAGTCGCAGCCATTGCTTTAAATCTTGTATGGGCATCAAATTCTGCTAAAGCTATAGTAGAAAGTTCTTCAATCAGCTTGTTGACACTTATGCCTTTAGCTTGAGCTAGTTCTTTTAATCTATTGTGTTTATCGTCTGATAAACGAATAGTTAAAGTAGCCATTTTTGTTTAACTTGTAATCATTTCTTCTAGTTTTAATACTGGCCTGCCCAAATCAACCTGTCCCGTTCTTCTAACCGCTCTGATTGATTAAATTGGAGAATTGCAACAGTTACTCGCCCTTCTGCCGTCAATGGTACAATCTCTGCTCCATTTAGTTGAAAATGGTCGTTCCATTTTTGAGTTCTTGGATTGAAAAAGGATGTTAGTTTTCCCGTTTCAGGATCGATTGACCCCAAATCAGTACCCTTTGCACGATTACAATATGGACAGGCAAGAGCTAGATTATCTGCTTCAGTGGTGCCACCATGTTTTTCGGCAATAATATGTTCCATCTCAAAGCTAAATAGTGCAGCACTCTGAGGGAATAAGCAATACTCACACCTTTGGTTCGCTCGTTCAATTACGAGTTTCCGTAATTGGGCTGATACATAAGTCATGGGTTTTGGCGTAATTGCCCAAATGCATGAGCTTTTGCCATACGGACAAGATGTTCTATGGTTAGATAGCGTTCTAGTTCAGCTTCACCTTTGGCTGAAAGTGTTCCTGCTTTACTTTGGGCTAGCAAATTACTGACACGAGTCTGGAATTCCGGTGAGGGTCTAATTGCCAGAATTTGTTCTGGTGTAGGTTGACTGGCTAACAATGCAATAATCTGTTTCTCATCAAGAAAATTGCCAGACTGTTCGCTCAATAACTCTTGTAGACCGCGTTCTACTATCTCTTGTAAACGGTCTTGAAACTGCTGTAATTGCTGTCCTAGTTCCTCAGATACCTCAACAGTGATTTGCATCATCTGGCTCTGTTGTTTTTGAAATTTATCTATTAGATATAAGTCTAGCGACAAATCAATCTATTAGTTTAATTTCATAAGTATTTTGTTTAATTAATTGTAAAAAATAAGACCAAATAGTTTACTTCGGGCGATCGCATTTCTGGTGATGGGGTTGATGTGGGCGATGTCTACGACGGGCTAGGTGCAAAGCTCATCAAATCTAACCTCACACAAGCAAATCTCTCAAAAGCAAACCTCTCTGGTGCAAAGCTCATAACTACTGACCTCAGAGGTGCTAATCTTCAGAATGCTGTGGTTAATGAAAAGACTAATTTCACAGATGCTTGTTACAATGAAGCAACTAAACTACCAAAAAATCTTGACCGTAAAGCAAAAAAGATGCGTGAAGTGAATAACGCTGAGGAAGAATGCCAGAAAAATCCTTGACAGTAACAGGATTTACACAACATTCTTAACTAAGAATTACGGTAAAGTAGTAATTGAAGACCTTAATGTTTCAGGTCAAAATAGCTAAAATCCTTTTCTTAGGATATCCAAGCTGCTTGCAGAAAGTTAACAAACCAGTCTTTCACCTTGCGGGTGGCGTGACAGTCGTCTTCGTTGTAAATTTGGATATTTTCTAGTAAGGTGCGATCGCCTGTTACTAACCATTGGTCATACCAGTAAATACACTTAGCACCACTAGCTTCTTTGTTACGCCACTCAAACCCCAGCCAACGAGCGATCGCTTTCAGGGCATAACTTTCTATGGGCAATGCTACACTTTGGATTAATTGTTCATATACATCGACAAACCGATTCAGTACAGGTTGCACTGAAGAGTTGGGAGTGCGGTAAAGTTTCGCCAGGCGTTTGACGGTATCAAATTCGTAGACGCAAAAATGATAAATTGGTGCTTTGGGATATTGCCAAACTAAGTTAAGAAATTGTTGCCAAATTAATTCTTGTTCTTCTGGTCTTTCTGCCAAAAATGAATAAAATTCTTCTGTATTCGCTTCTTTATTAACAACCAAAACCCCCAAAAGATAATTTAAATCTAAGTCTGGCTGTGCTTCGATATCGAAATATAGCTCAATGGGTGCTGTAAATGTAATATTTTCTATTGGTGGCGGATTGGGTAAAATCAAAGGTCGTCCTAACAATGCAGACTGGGCTTGTACTACCAACTTAGGTGCTACTTGATTATCGAATCCGACTAAGTTTTCTAAGGCGCTGGGATGAGTAGTGGCAAGAGATTCTAATGTGTTGATGGACAGAGTTTGCAGTTGATCGTAGCGCAGGGGTGTAACGCCTGGTAATAAGGAGAGATGTTTTTGCGATTGAGCGATCGCATAACATTGACTATACCAATGGCAAAGACTACACTTCTGACGTGAAATAAAAACTTCTGGTGGTTCTGATGACTCCAAAACTTGAATAAACTCCTGGAGAATCTGCTGCATTTGTGGTATCCATTTAGCTAGATCCACTGGATAATCAAAGTTTTTGCTACGCAATATTAACCAAGCGGTTTCGGGTGCAACTTGCTGTACCGTTGCTAATACTTGGGCGTGAAATGCAATATTAACTTGATATTCCTGCTTGGGACGCTTACCCATTTCCATATTCGCAGGAATATACATCCAATCGCCAAAGCGAGATTTTCCCGGCTGTTTTACCAGTAAATCTGGACGACTGAGGAGAGTATATCCTTCATAGTGAGGCGATAAAAGAATATTCTCGCTTGCTGGTTCTGGTAATTCGTTGTGGTTGACTAATAGTACTCCTTGATGGATGTACTCAACTCCACGCTGCATCAATTCTAAAGTCGCTGCATAGGCCTTTTCCCAGTTGCCATGTGGGTAATCTGGCTTGTGATAGGTAAAATGCGCCAAAATACCGCGTCGATAAGCGCTTTTGTCTTGTTGCAATTTGAGTAATAATTCATTGGGCACATCTCGCTGACTGTAGTCACCGTGAATATCTAAAAAAGGTCGGCGCTTACAGCGTTGGTATTGCAGTAGGAGTTCAGCATTAATTAACATTCCTTTAAGCTAACAAGAATTAGCGTTTTCTGGGAATAATCCGGATAAATAAAGATGGGGGGATGAGGGGGATGAGGGGGATGAGGGGGATGAGGGGGATGAGGGGGATGAGGGGGATAGGGACAACTGACAACTGACAACTGACAAATGACCACTGACAACTGACAACTGACAACTGACCACTAACTATGACTTTACAAACCAGGTTGCATCACCATCGAGAGCAATTTCCAGCTTTAGCAAATAAGTTTTATTTTAACTATGGGGGGCAAGGGCCGATGCCTCAAAGGGCAATGGATGCCATTAGCCAAGGTCAAGCACATGTGCAGCACATCGGCCCTTTTGGCTATGAAGCATATGCTTGGCTGACTCAGGAAAAGCAAGCTGTCAGAGAAGCGATCGCTTGTGAGTTGCACGCACCACCGGAAAGTATTACTCTAACTGAAAATGTCACTGTTGGCTGCAATATCGCTATGTGGGGTATTGAATGGCGTCCCGGTGACCATATGCTACTCTCGGATTGCGAACACCCTGGCGTGATTGCTACAGCACAGGAAATCGCACGTAGATTCGCTGTGGAAGTGACCACTTGTCCCTTGATGGCGACTTTAAATGAGGGCGACCCTGTTACAGTTATTGCCCAACACTTGCGTCCTCATACCCGCTTGGTTGTTGTCAGTCATGTCTTTTGGAACACGGGTCAAGTTTTACCTCTTGACAAAATTGTGGAAGTATGCAGAAGTAATAATTCTTTTGTTTTGGTAGACGCTGCCCAGTCTGCTGGGTTATTACCTTTAAACTTAAGTGAATTGGGGGCAGATTTTTATGCTTTCACAGGACATAAGTGGTTATGTGGCCCGGCGGGTGGGGGTGGTTTGTATGTCCGTCCCGAAGTAAGAGAAAGCTTGCATCCGACATTTATTGGTTTGCGTGGCGTTGTTGTAGATAGTCAAGGTCAACCAGCGGCTTGGCTTGCGGATGGACGCAGGTACGAGGTATCGACATCAGTTTATCCATTGTATGTTGGGTTAAAGGAAGCGATCGCTATTCATCAGCAATGGGGTACATCAGAGGAACGTTATCAACAAATTTGCCATAACAGTGAATACCTCTGGCGAAAATTGGTGGCGCTACCAGATGTAAAATGTCTACGGACTGCACCACCAAAAAGTGGTATAGTCTCGTTTCAACTTACCCAACAACAACCCCAAGCTAGTCTCAAGTTAGTAAAATTCTTAGAGTCACAAAAAATATTTACCCGAACAATAGCTGATCCTAACTGTATTCGTGCTACTGTTCATTACTTGACTTTAGAATCTGAAATTGATTCCCTAGTTGAGGAAGTACAAAAATTTTGTCAATTAAATTGAAGTAATTAGGGATAAGGTATAACTCTTTCCCAATTCCCAATTACCCATTACCCATTACCAATTCCCAATTCTCAATTCCCAATTCCCAATTCCCAAATGGAACGCCCAATTTTATACGTTGCTATTACTAATCATGGCTTTGGTCATGCCACCCGCACCGCATCTGTTGCAGCCACAATACAAAATTTGTGCCCAGAAATTTTACTGATTATGGTGACAGCTGCCCCAAGATGGTTGCTAGAGTCTTACATTGAAGGCGATTTTATTCATCGTCCGCGTGCATTTGATTTGGGTGTGATCCAAGCAGATAGTTTGACAATGGATAAGGAAGCGACTTTAACAAAGTTGCTGGAGATTAAAAAGCAGCAAAATTCTTTGATTGCTTCGGAAGTCAATTTTATCCGCCAAAATCGTGTCAATTTGATATTGGCAGATATTCCTTTTTTAACTCCTTTGTTTGCCAAAGCGGCAAATATACCTTGCTGGATGATGAGTAACTTTGGCTGGGATTTGATCTACCGCGATTGGGGGGGGGAATTTATCGCGATCGCTGATTGGATTAGTGATTGTTATTCTCAGTGCGATCGCTTGTTTCGTCTTCCCTTTCACGAAAGTATGGAAGCATTCAAGAATATCACGGATGTGGGACTAACTGGTGGTTCACCTCGTTATTCTGTTGATGATTTACGCTCGATTTGGGGTATAACTGCACCCAGAGAAAAAACTATTTTGCTAACTTTTGGCGGTTTGGGTTTACAACAAATTCCCTATGAGAATTTGGCACATTTTCCAGATTGGCAATTCATTACTTTTGATAAATCTGCCCCTGATTTACCTAATTTAGTAAAAATTAATCACCAGAAATACCGCCCTGTGGATTTTATGCCTGTGTGTGGGCGTATTGTTTCTAAACCTGGTTATGGTACTTTTTCGGAAGCTACACGCCTGGAAGTACCTATCGTGACAATTCCCCGCGATGACTTTGCAGAAGCAGCTTTTCTTTTAGAGGGTATTGTAAATTACAATTCGCATCAAATTGTTACACCAACAGAGTTTTTTGATGGTACTTGGGATTTTCTCCATCAACCACCCCAAGAACCAAAACAATCTCAACCAATTGCTAAGGATGGAAATCAGGCGATCGCTCACGCTGTTATAAAATATTTCCAGCCCGATTAAATCCTTGAAAACAAGATAAATTAGTAGTGGAATCTCCAACACCAGAAAATCCAGTTTTAGAATTAGCTGCCGAAGATGTACGTCGAGTTCTGGAAAGACAAAAAGAAGAACGGCAAATTTTAATTACCCAGATGAACATTTTATTTGTTACGAATACTGCTTTGTTAAGCTTTTTGACAATATCTAAACTCCTTACCTTCTTCAGTCTCTTCAGTGTGACAGAAATAGCGTTATTTTTCTTAAATTTTATCCTACTAATTAGGGCTTTATTACCACGTCAATTTGTTATCAGTCCCAATCTCCAAAATGTCAATAATTTTCAAAAAAATTATTTGTCGCTTTCAAGCCAAGATTACCAGTTGAAAATGTTAGCTAACTTAATAGAAACTTATAATATCAACCAAAAACGAATAGAAGATATTGCCCAGTCTCTGACATTTGCTACTTTTGTTACTTCTGGAATTGCCTTAGTTGCCTTGTTACATCAATTAACGGTTTATTTCATCCCTGAACTGCAAAAATTATGAATAGTAACCAAGAAAATACAACATCCTCTACAGGCAGCTTGCGTTTACCACAGCCAGATCCAGATAATATTACAGTTTTGGCTCATAATCTTCCTAGCAAGCCCATCCTACCGTGGAATTGCTTTGACTATTCTAGTGTAAATAAGGAATCAAATCAACTAGAGCAAACGTCACATCAGAAATTATCAAGAACTGATAATATGCGGAATCTTAGGAGACAATTTGCAGCGTATGCGTTAATTTCTAGTTCGATGATGATAACAGTTATACTACTACTATTGAAGATGAATAGGAACACTCCAATTGATGAAAAACAGGAAAATCAAGAAACAACATAAAACCAACCAACACAAACAGCTAATTAGTTTTTACCAACATTACAGATGACTCATTACCAAAAACTACTCAGAATTTCTACTACTGGCAAATTTTTTCACAACATCACTGCAAAAGTTGAAGCCATAGTTGCAGAATCAGGTGTGGAAACTGGCCTTTGTACTCTATTTTTGCGTCACACTTCAGCTAGTTTAGTTATCCAAGAAAATGCTGACCCTGATGTACTTGTGGATTTAGCTAATTTTATGACTAAACTTGTGCCAGAATCAGGTAAATACATTCATGATGCTGAAGGCCCAGATGATATGCCGGCACACATCCGCACAGCCCTCACCCATACTTCTGAACATATACCTATTAATCGCGGTTATCTTGTGTTAGGAACTTGGCAAGGAATCTATGTTTGGGAACATCGTCAACGCAGTCATGTCAGAGAGTTGGTTGTTCACATTTCTGGTTAACAAGAAGAAAGCGTGAAATTCAACTTAAACAACCTCTTAAGTATTGCTGTGAATACGCAAAGAGATATCGTCCATTTTTAGCATGATTGAGACTTGTCGTTTGTACGAAGAAATGGACTGATAAATAAAAAAATATCTCATTATAATTGTTCCTCGCTGACTGTTCACTGTGAACAGTCAACGTTAATTTTATTGATATAAATCAATATTTATATATTCTTCGATCTAAACTTATGTTTATTTGAAGTCATTTGTAATATTTCAATTAATTATGAAGCAAGACCTGTCATCAACTCATGCTTTCCAAATTCTAGATGAAATCCTTGCCCAGCAGTCTGTTAAACTGTTATCACTCAATCCTCAGAAGACTTTAATTACCAGCTTCACAGAATTGGGAAACTTGATTGCAGAACAAACCACAGATATGCAATTGATAGTAACTTTGCGGGATACCTTGGAACGCATACTTTATGCACAGTTGCAAAACTTTCCGCAAAACATCTTTTGGGATTTTGATTTTATGGTCAGCAGTATGTTGAGGCAAGCTTTAATAGCAAGCGATCGCGCTATAGATTTTTTAGAATCCTTTGGTAACAAGATGGTGTCGCTGTCAGAGTTATTCGGAATTCAAATGGAAATTCGTTTCCGCTATGTCCACGATTTTATGTATGGGTTTGAATGGGCAAGATGGGTACAAAAAGAACCAGGCACTCGCGCACAATTTGAACCTTTTAGTTTGGTTTTTTTAGATTATTTACTCGTGAAAGGTAAGGAACTTTTACAACGTATTAGTCACGGTCAAATTACGTCTTATAAACTTTGTGATACAGGTTTCCGTAATCCCTTTTCTTTCTCCCGCGAACCGGAAGATGAACAACGTCTGTTCACTTATCTTGCTAAAGAACAACTTATACCAGTGGCAACCTGGAATTGGAATGCACATCCTGTATGGAACATACCTTATCAGGATATGCGATCGCAGGTAGCATTAAAGTTGAATATTAAACCACAGACTAGAAATTTAAATAATTCGTAATTCGTGAGGCAGTACGGTCTTGGGGTTTCCCCAAGTGGAGTAACTGCCGTTAGCAAGAGCGTTAGCGAGCCTGCGAGCGTCACCCGTAAGGGTAATTCGTAATTCGTAATTAAGTTTTGCAAAGGGAATTTAGACCCTGCTACAAAACTTACCAATGACGAAGCAGAGAACTTAAACCTCCAGAATTTGTTAAAAATTAAAAAATGAAAATTGCTGATTTGATTACTTGGTTTGAAGAATGGGCAAATCCCGCTTGGTGCGAAAGCTGGGATAATTGTGGCTGGCAAATTGAACCAGGAGTATTACAGGAAAGGGCAAGGGTTTTGGTGTGTTTGACACCAACTTTGGCGGTAATGGAGGAAGCGATCGCCCTCAAGGCTAACTTAATTTTTGCCCATCATCCGTTGATTTTCAATCCTCTCAAGTCGCTATGTACTGGCGAAGCGATCGCGGAAATGGTACGGTTAGCCTTTACCCACAAAATCGGTGTCTACAGCGCCCACACCAATTTTGACCAAGTACAAGATGGTACTGCCGACGTTTTAGCCCAGATTTTAGAACTCCAAGAAGCCACCCCCATAGTACCAACTTTGCCAGGATTGGGATACGGGCGTGTCGGGCTGTTAAAACCAGCTTTGAAATTACAGGAATTACTCACCGCGATTCAAACCCGACTCGCCCCACCTCATCTAATTTTTTCGCCCAGTGCTGATTTACAGCAGACGATTTCACGAGTCGCAGTGTTAGGCGGTTCCGGGGCTAGTTATATTTCGACAGTAGTCAAAACTGATGCTGAAGTTTATTTAACTTCTGATTGTAAGTTCCATCAGTTTCAAGAAAGCCGCGATCGCGGTTTAATTTTAATTGATGCTGGACATTATGCCACTGAACGTCCTGCTTGCGATCGCTTGGTGCAAAAATTTGAGTCTTTGAACCTGGACTGGGTGCAATTAAGTCACAAAGATGAAGATTTTCGCCAGTTTTTCCCTTGATTACACCTACAGCAGTTTTCGTTGGTATGAAGTACAAAAGTTACGGGTTTGGAGGCAGCAGTTAGAAACTTTTCATATCTAATGCATGAGTTCTGCGTTTTGTACCTCATTTAAAAGCAAACTGCTGTATCTTAAATATTTATTGATAATATCAAAATTTGTGTAAATTCATGCATGAATTAATCAAAAAATATTTTGTATTTTTTGTATTTACCTATATAAGTATGTTAGCGCTTAAATATTGACATTACGTTATGTAACTGTGATGTTGATCACAAAAAAATGTAACTATAATCACTAATTATTGCTGTTTCATATCAATCAATATAGGAAAAATATGTTTCACACTAAAGGTGGTAATAAATTGCACTCTACACCCTAATCAACATGATTCGCTCACTCGTTGAATCTGCTTTCCAAACTGGGTATCTTAGTGTTGAATCTGAGGGTCTCCTCCATCAAGTGCTGGCAACTAAGTGCTACCAGTCAGAGGATTTAGCAGAGCTTGCAGCTTTATACGATGCAGTTCGTGCAGGTAAAATTAAACGAGAAGCCTCTTCGCAGCTGCCAATGGAATTTCTTGCACGGTACAAATCTTGCTGATACTGCCGTGCTGGGTGGTTTTGGCGCTGCATTGTCAAGGGTAGGCGACGCGATCGCATCTGGTAAAAACCCTAAACTCAAAACTCTTGTGGTGTTGTTGTTGAAAACCATGAAGGTCGGCAAGAGAATGAGTTAAGATCAACTACATACGGGGTAAAAGTAAAGCCGAGTCCCCAGACTTCCCAATAATGCCAATGAATACAAGTAGGCAAATTTCACAACCGCAATCACCTCTTGTTTTGGAGTATTCCTTATTACATAATGGTAAGCAAGACTCACCAGCAAATATCAACTTGGTTAGGAGAAATCCTAATTTGTGTGACTTCTATGAAGTAGATATTCGCTATCATGACCTTTAAAGAGATTCAGTTCTGGTGTAGTCAGTACTGTTTTATGACCCAAAATTCCTTAGATCTGACAATTATAAGCAAGTCTTCGGCTGGGGTCAACAAAGGCACTGACTTTTCGCCTGTAAAACTGACCTCTAAAAGGTATTATCTAATGGGTAAAACCCAGATTTTGACAAGTTTAACTACGTTGTTTAAAAAGGCAGAAGCAGTACATGCTACACCGCAAGATTTATCAACTGTGTTGCGACGGGCGGGAGGTATGTGTTTTCTTGCGGGATCAGCAACGCTGGATCGAGCGTGCCCGCATCCTGGACATAGAAGGAGATTTAGTGACTCTACGCTATGAAACAGAAGAGGAAGACGAAATTTGTTCTTGGGAGGAGATGGTTCGCCTCGAAAGCATCGGCGCTGTAACCCAAAAATTAGCTTCAGTGCCACGCGGTAATGTGGAACCTCTCCTGACTGAAGATTGTCCAGAATCTGAGCGTATCCGCAACCGCTTTCCTGACTCTAATGCTGAGTAATTAAGTGACAAGCTATCTAGTAAGTCAAATGTCAAAAGTCAAAACTATTATTCCGGGCTTTTGTCATATCCTGAAGTACTAGTACTGCTATCCGCAGAAAGTTACACTCTACCTTCCTTAATGCCTATCCATTGAGGGTAGTTCCCTACTAACTCTACCCAAAGGGTTCTTTAGTCTACAAAAGTGGAGCTATTGGTTGTTGTACTAGTATTGATTTCTAGGTAAAATATTTAACAAACAAGGGGAAAAGGGAAGAATTATCTCTTTTCCCCTCTTGTTTAAGTAAGTAAATATAATTAAATATATTTTTGTTACCTGTATATTTTATTTTTTGTAATTTCCTAATTCTCTATCATCTATGACTCAAGCCATACCCAAGCTAGTAACCTTTGAGGAATTTGTTGATCGCCTAGTTGAAAATACCGGGGTACGCTATGAACTACATAATGGAAATATTGTTGAAATGGCACAACCAGTAGGGGAACATGAAGAAGTTAAAGGGTTTTTGACAATAAAACTTAGTGCTTTAATTGACCGATTAAATCTACCATTAGTTATCCCCAACCAAGCTCTAGTTAGACCTTACAAAAAAGATTCTGGTTATTTTCCTGATGTGTTGGTGCTAAATCGTACAAATCTGATAAATGAACCATTATGGAAAAAAGAATCTGTTGTCAGTAATGGTGGATCGATACCTTTGATTATTGAAGTTGTATCAACTAACTGGCGGGACGATTACCATTTGAAATATGCCGATTATGAAGAGATGGGTATCCCTGAATACTGGATTATCGACTATGCAGCGTTGGGAGGACGCAATTTTATCGGTAATCCTAAACAACCGACAATCTCTGTTTGTAACTTAGTTGATGAAGAATATCAAATTAGTAAGTTTCGAGATAGCGATCGCATTATTTCTCAAACTTTTCCTGAATTGAATCTTACTTCAAACCAGATTTTTCAAGCTGGTTTGGGTAGTTGATAATTCGTAATTCGTAATTCGTAATTCGTGAGGCAGTACGGTCTTGGGGTTTCCCCAAGTGGAGTAACTGCCGAACCCGTAAGGGTAATTCGTAATTTGTAATATCAAGTTCGGATAAATAGTTATAATTCCCACAGTCATTGCACCCCTCCCCGTTCACGGGGAACTCGGGGCCCCCTTTGGGGATTAGGGGTAGGGAGACTTTGACGGAAGTCAAAGGCGGGGTGGGGTTCTTCGCTTTTTATAAGTAATTAAGCGAAATTGATATAATTCATAATTTGTAATTTTTATACCGCAATTGTTTTATTTATTTGAAATGGGTGATTCATCACTCATTATTTAATGAGCGTTCAAAAGCTGGACAATAACCTTCAAGAGTTACCTTAAAGTTATACAAGGGGGAAGCGGGATTCCAACACCTTTGTCCCCTTTGATGTCGGCAGTTACCACAGCAGTCTACATCAGATAGGGTATAGCGATCGCCATTTTGGTTGAGCAGTTCTCTTTGAGACAACCCCCGCAATACTAGTTCTTCGCCTTGCCAACGCGCTTCGAGTAAACCTGTGTCAGCAAACTGCCGCCAGCGGCTATCAGCTGTAATGGCATCGGGGAGTGTAATTGTAATTACCGTTCCTAATTCTGTGAGTTCACCTTCATAATTAGTCTCTGGTGCTGCTGGTTGCAAAAATGTATCGCCAATGGGCAATTCTACTAATGTTCCAGCTGCGGGTGAATGGACGTGGTAGCGGTTTTGTAACTCTTCTAAGCTAGTCAAATCTGCCAAATAAGCAGGGGAACCGTGGACAAAAACGACGTGCTGGGGTCGTAAATTGTGAATTAGCTGGGTAGTACCAGGCCCATCACTATGCTGGGCAAGCAGATAGCTTTCGATAGTAGTGGGTGTAAAATATTTTTTATTAACTTTTATATCAATTTTTTCTGGCAGGAGAATCAGCCAAGGCCCTGTGTCAGGCTGGCAATATTGTTTCAAATCAGATGTAGAGTCAGTCAGTACAATACAGGGAGATTTACCCACGGTGGCACGATGTTCTGACTGCAAACGACGTACTCGCGGACGTACTCGTTCATCCCAAAACAAGGGTTGATGGCGGGCGAAGTTCTGCACTGATGGAGGTAAGTGCGGTAGTAGTTCTAGGTAAGCATCGCAGCCAGTGGCGACTGCACCATCAACCCAAATATCTAAATCCCGACCGGTGAAATGGTGATGACTACGTAAGAGCATCAGCAGTTCTTGACCTAAGCCTAAAGCGGGTGTAGGCAGTAGTACAGAACAATGATCAGCGATCGCGCGATTAATCCGTTCAGCTAGTTGATTTTCTTGATGACGGCGGTGGGGATGACGGGATGTACCATAAGTGCCTTCAATAATTAGCACGTTTAAATCTAATCCCCGCAATTCTTCTAAACGTAGACCTTCTACTAGCCGTGAGTTGGATAAGAAGAAGTCTCCTGTATACAGCAGCTTGTAAGAGCGCTGTTCGTTGGTGTAGGTGAGTAGAAATGCTACTGCCCCTGGTAAGTGTCCTGCGGGAAATAATTCTACTACTAAACCTGCTTGCAGTTCTACAGGCGATCGCAGCGGCAAGGCATGACAAAATTGCGGAATTTCTTTAGCATCTTGTTCTCGCCAATTCAGCGGTAGTAACTTGCTAGTTACCTCACTGGCATAAATCGGTAGTTGAGGGAAAGCCTGATGTAGTGTCAGCAAGCCTCTAGCGTGATCTGGGTGGGCATGACTGATCAAAACTAAATCTGCTGGTAAGGGGGAATTACCAAGGCTAGCCGCCATTGTCAGTGTGTTTAGCAGTAATGAACTGTCCCCCATACCACAGTCTAATAGAATACGGTGTGGCCCCATCCGCACTAATAGACACAACCCCTCATCGTGATGCTGGACACTATAGGGCAAACATTCTAATTCATTAGATGCTTCCCCAGCATCAACGCGAGAGGATGCCGACAGATTATCCCTCATGCTCTCCTCCCCTCCAATCTGATCATCATTGATATATCCCAAAAGCCAAGAGTTACACAAATTTTGCTTTTGTGATCTAGGGGTAAGTTTCGTAGTGCGCCTCTACACCCTGAGAATGTGGATTTTTGATTGGGGAGGACGCCTCTTGCGAACCCGCACTGGTTCGGAAAAGTTGAGTTACAAGAAGCCCTCAAATTAGGGGCTATAAGCACTTGCCTCTTTTGTTTCTGTTATTTGGAATTTCTCGACACCAAAAGCCTAGCCAGAGACTTGTGTCAATGTGCAGAGCCATTGCCGTGATAGTTCTCTGAATCATAAAATCCATTCTTCGTACCAAAAAATAGGCACGAAACAGTAAATATAACTGTTAACCCAACTAAAATCAGCTTTACATCCATATTGTTTCCTGCCCTTTACTAAAGACCTTCCTATATTAATAGAGCGCTTCCACTAACATGCAGAATCACCTGAAAATCTTTACTATGCTTAGGTTGATTGGACAATAGGTAAATTTACCACATTCAGTCAGATTGTAGAACTTTTTGGTTAACCTGTCCATTCACGTAACAGGGCTTAATAATTCAAGGGGAAGGGTAATGGGAGGGGGAAGGAATGATTTATGGCGGTAATGCGTGTAATACCGTTTCACTTTAAAGTTGATACATTTAGGCAAGCTGGGGGAGCTGGGGAAGCTGGGGAGGCGGGGGGAGCAAGAAAAGTGATTTGTATCAATAATTTCGTGAAATGGTATAAGTTGATATTTTTCTGCTAACAATTCCCTATTTGCTGTCTCTTTTTTATACTTAGTTTCAATTTTATATGTGATACTTAATTTACTTAAACTAATTTATATACTTAATTTTTATATACTGACTTAAAGTTTACTGATTGTTTGTATACAAATTTTGTAAACATTTAGATATTTAAATTTTTAAACATTTAAATGTAAAACACAATTAAACGTTCAGATGTTTGAATATGCAGTAGAATCTGGGAATTATTTGCTTTTAAATTGACAATGATCATCACGGTAGCGGCATTCAAAGGCGGCGTAGCTAAGTCCACGACGGCGCTACACCTAGCTACATACCTTCAGAACAAAGCCGACACATTGTTAGTGGACGGCGATTTCAACCGCAGTGCTTTAGATTGGTCGAATCGAGGTTGTTTGCCATTCAAAGTTGCTGATGAAAAACAGGGGATAAGCTTAGTAAAACTTTATGAGCATGTTGTAATTGATACGCCAGCACGACCAGATGCAGATGAGCTAAAAACTATTGCCCAAGGATGCGATTTATTAGTTATACCTACAACACCGGATGCGGTTGCTTTAGCTGCAACACTGCAAATGGTGGAGTTACTTAAACAACTAAAGACAAATTATCGAATTTTGCTGACTCTCATCCCACCAAACCCAAACAAGGCGGGAGAAGAAGCAAGAACCGCGCTCTTAAAAGCAGGACTACCTGTATTCAAGTCTGGAATTCGTCGGCTGGCTGTGTTTCAAAGAGCTGCTTTAGAAGGGGTGCCAGTCAATGCTGTGAAAGACCCTTACGCGCAAATTGCATGGCGATGTTATGCCGAAATAGGAAAGGAGATATTACCTTGAACAAGAAAAAAACTAGCCGTTTCGATGATCTCATTGATGCAGCTCGTAGTCGCCAACAAAGAGATCAGCCACAGCCAAGCGAAGATAAACCAACTTCCCGCAGCAAAAGCACTGACCCAGCTTATACCCGTACAACTATCTATTTACCTAAACAACTGCATCGACAACTCAAAGCAGCAGCCGCTTCACAAGAGCGACAGATGAGCGACATTGTTGCCGAGTTGGTTGAGCAGTGGCTTTTATCTCAGAGTCAGGGTGAGGAGGGAAATAGTTAGTTTTTAGTGAGTATTCAAAGGTTAGTAATAGCTCTGAATCTTCATGTTTTTCCAGTTCGAGGTGTACTCTACAGAGGCACAAACACAGACAATGTTGCGAGCAATTGCTGATTTTACTGTGGACAGTACCCAAAAAATAGAAGAACTTGTTAAAGAGATTGTGACGTGGGTTCAATAATTGAGGGAGGAGATAACTTTTCAATCTTTTAACAAATAATGTTTGTATCATGCAGCAAGCAAATGCTTACTGCATAAGGGTTTGGCTGATGGATTATCAGCCTTGCAAGTGTTGCGGGGCTTGACTTCTAGAATTTAGATGCGTTTGTTCTGCACACATAACCACTAGCAATTGGGCTTGGACAGCCCGCAATACCTCGACCTTTTGTAGGAGAAATTAGGGTGAATATTCTTTCTCTTGGTGACAATAATTTAGCTCCCTTAGACTACAGCAGTTTACTCAACAAAATATTGGAAGTGCTGCCCAGTCAAAACCCATTCCAGTTTTCCCCAGATGACAGTCGATTGCGGATCAATATTGACAAAATCGCCGATCTGGTTGCTAATTCACAAGTGGAAAGCCCTTTGGCATCCGCTAGCGGGATTCGTTGTGCAACTGTCAACTTTAGCGATCGCACAAGTAAAAATTTCCCACAGCAAATCAGGCTCATCCGCGATCGTTTGCAAAACCTCTTGAGTGCGGCTTTACCATCAAACAAAACACTAGAGGCAGCGATTTTGCAATTACTGACAGATTTACAGTCTTTTCAAGGTACAAAATCAGCTCTGGGATTTACTTATCCTTTCGGAGAGTATACAGGTTTGCAAAAACAGCGGCTCAGCCTTCAGCGCCACCGTTCAGGCAGTGATTCTCTCTTGAAGTTTCATAAACTAATCATCACAGTTAAAGATATCAAGGCATTTGATTCTCAACTTTCTTCCAGTCTTGATAACTATATCCAACGAGAATTTAGCGAAGAGACTGAGAGTGATTTAGAGGAATTAAGTGACACACTAGAAGAACTGATTAAAAATCAAAAATCTGACTTTTACAAGCTCAAGCGAGTCATGTATACCGAAGCCATTGGCAAGCTGAAGCGAGAGGCAAAAATTAGGTATTTAGAGTTTCTTCAGGAAAACATCGACGATATTGCAGATGGCAAAATATATCTTCAAGATTTGATTCGACGGCTACGATTACTAGAAGAATATATCAATGATATCAACCGAGGGTATGGTCATTACCAAGTAAGCTATGCCGGAAAGTCAGTCAACTACAGAGACTTATTTTCTCGTGCCGAAGCTTTAGATATTCTCCCCATTATTCCCTTAATAGAAGGGTATTTGGGAGAAACAAAAGATGATACTAAAGGAGAGCAGCAGTTTATTTTTGGTTTCAAACTTAAATTTGGCGGTACAGTTCAAGCTTATGGAGACAAGCCACTTTCTGTACTAGATTATTACCTCAACCTCATCGACCCAGAAAGTCAGGAACATCAGGCAGGATTGGGGGACGCTTTTAAAAGTGATTATTTTAAAGAGAAAGTTTTAAAAATCATCTTTTTATACTATTTTATCTTCGCTTCTAGGAGTAATCCTTTAGCAGATAACTACCAAGAAAATTCAGAGCTAAATTATGAACCTGTTTCGGTCTTTGAACAACAGGTATTACCTGTACTCAAAGGTTCTGACGAAGAGAATAAAAAGAAAATATTTGCCAAAATTAAAGAAGGAATTGAAAAATTTAACGCCAAAATAAAAATTGAAAAACTCAAGCAGTTACTTAAGGATTTGCTCAAAGATAAGCCTATTCTGAAAAGACGAGAATATCCGCTTTATCTCGGCGTTAAAAGAGGCATTCTAGAGCGCGATTTAGACCGCATTTTAACTGATGCCACATTTTTCAAGCCTGTTTTTGGTGAAAGATCACGAGAAGCCCTAAAGTATATTGCCATCAGAGAGCCTCATATTGATAGTAGCTACCTCTGCAATCTTTCTGTCAGCATCGCGGTAGAAGATATTCGCTATTTCCCTACTGATGAGCGCCAAATATTTAGCATGGCGTATGATATCACAAATATTAAAGCACTACCAATTCTTTTGGTTCCTTTTACTGAAGAAAACTGTCAGAACATCTACAATAATTCTTTCAAACAGCAAAAACCAATTTTATTCATCTACAATCATAAAAAATTAAGAGAGCAAATTTTCAATAATCCTGACTCCCCCAAAGCGTTTATTTACCGATTTACTTTTTCTCTGCTTATTTATATCTGCCTGAAAGTACTCCTTGAGTCTGTCAAAGATAAACTGTTTATTCCCATTGTACGGTTGCAACTGCATACCAAGCAGAACTCCACACCAGAAGAAGAATTTATGCGATCGCTCTCTAAAACTTTATCCCACTTATTGAGCGAAGAACATCAATCCAGTACTCAAGGATTCTGTGTCAAAAACCTGAATCCTTACAAAATTGAAAATGGTCTAAGTTCTCTTTACTCTGTACTGCCCAAAAAATTTAAATTCAACGCTTCTGACTACAACACCCAGCTAGACAAACTAGCAATTATTATAGTCTCCAGCCGTGAAAGTGATGCCAGTTGGCGAGGTGGAGAACGAATATCAAACTTGTTAGGAGAAGTTGTAGGAGTAGAGCGTCTACAGGATGGCACAGTTCGCTTAGAAAGGCTCAACACCTTCGCAGCCAACTATGAACATCAGCAGATGTTTCAAAGACCTACTATTGTCATTGATGAAGTGGACAAATTGTACCGCCAGGGCTATCGGCACTTTATGTATATTGCCAAGTCGCCATATTCTAGCACTCTCAATATGACTCAGAGTGATGAAGATGAATCACTCTTTTTCATGTCTACACCTGTACTCAAGGCTTTAAAGGGAGATAGAGACGACATCAAAATCTACCCAGTATTTTTTGATAAATATTATGTGGTAAATCTGGGACGCACTGTTAGTTCTCTGTACATCCAGGACACGCTTGAACTAACAGGCTTAGTTGAAGATCCCAGCAAGAAAGCTGTTGTCTTTTTCAATCTCTTCAATGGAATTAAAGTCGGTCAAGATGACGAGCGTTACTACAACGGAGTAATTTCCTACGCTACCTTGCTAAATGTCTATGATGACATTCTAGATGATGAAGATATCCGTAGGGGACTAATTTATGACCGCGAAAACAATCCTATCAAAAATGATATCTTGCAATATCTAACCTTATTTCACTTTTCGCGCTACGAAGCTGTCCCTAGAAGGAACCGGAACATTAGCTTTAAGCTTGACCCCTACGAAAACATCATTGGAGATGATGCCGTTGGTAAATTATCAGTTTTCAAGCATACCACTAGGAGTGTAAGCTTTAACTCTTTGGCGTTTTTAACTGAAGTTAGACGTGCCTTGAATGTAGAAGGAGAGGAGCGAAAATGATTGCAGAAGACTTAGGAAGATTATTTGAAATCGGCTTCAATGTTGGCATCCTTGCTTATATTCAGCAAAACCAATTGAATCACCGATTCGGAGATTTATATCAATGTGACTTACAAGCATTGCGGTTTCCACAACTACATCGGCGTATAGTTGACCGCGCTAATATAATTAATGACAGTGATAGCAAAATTATTGCTAAGTGGAGTATATTTTTTCTCCAAAAGGGGTTTTTATCTGGCTTAAATTTCTTTAGGGAGTACCTGGAATCAACAGGTTGGAAACAGCGAAAGCTGGAAATTTTATACTACCAGTGTAACTTTTGTGATGACAACAGCCTTGGTATTCGTGTTAAGGGTGAAGAACAAGCTTTTAGAGATATCTTGTCACAATTAGGAAATATCAATATTGATATCGGTCGCTATAAGCAGCAGGGAGAGTTTCTGAGGGCTGATACTTTAATGCTGCTGCACAACGGCAAACAGTTTCGTATCCTCTCAGTGGATTTATCAGTGTTTTCGATTAAGTCAGCTGAAGATATTAAAGATTTAGATAATGTAGAAGTTATACGGCAATTATTGCTAAGTGAAATTAGTTATTTACGCTCAAAAAGTGTTTTTTCTGGACTTAGTATCGATACGGGAACAGACACCACAAAACTGGGATTAACCTTTTCTGAAGGAATTGCTCGTTATTTCACAGCTTTCAAGCGGAAGGACAAAGAGAGTGTCAAATTAATCCAAGCAGCCAGTTATGCTCATAGCTTCTATGAGTTTTTACAACAGCACTCTCTTCTCCAAGAAGCTGACCCCGTGATGTTTAACGTTATGGGTTACACTGACCGGGGCGTTAGTGCTATGTCAGTAAATCGAGAAAATTTAGATATTTTAAATACTTGTCACCGCATTTATCAGCAGCAACAAAGTGGTCAAGCGATCGCCGAAGCTCGTCAACAAGTTCTCAGAATTATCAAAAGGAAAGCAGCTGAGAGTTTTGTTGATGGTAAGACATTTATAAACTCTCTTTTAGCGGTGCCACCTGACACAACTACTTTGGTTACTCACCAGGAGCGAGTAACAGGGTTTTTCAACTCAAGCGGGGAAGTGTCACTTCCATTAATGGCTCAACTTGGACTGAGCGGTAGTCTAGACCTGCGATCGGCTCACACCGCACTAACTCAAACTGCCCTGACTAATGACAATCCTTATCTTTTCTTAACTGGCAATCCTGGTATTGGTAAAACCACAACCATTGTAGAATTTCTTAAACAGCATCTCGACGATGGCTTTTTGTTCTTCTATGTCAGTCCCAGAAAAAACGTCAACAAGGACGTAATTGAGAAGTTCAAGAGTCAACCGGGAGAATCATTGGGTGAGAGCATTACAGCAGCATCGGAGAATCGCGGACTGTTTTGCATCAATACTAATGCAGACATCATTCAAGCTAACGGTGGACGCTGTACTGTGCAGTATTTCTCCGATTTAAGAAAAGGGGACTTTACAGAACAAGCTGTTCATTTTATCGATGGTCAGGCTCTTCTTGAACGTCGCCCCTCTACTTCTCAAAGACTCCAGCGCAAAATGGAGGATTTAATTCAGGATGCTGGTGAGCAGACTAAAGGAGTTTTAGATAGCATCTGTGAGGCTCTTTACACAATTATAGACCGTCAACTTTCCAATAATATAGTGGCAACAATTTCGCTGCAATCTTTGAAAAAAACGGGGAGCGGTCAAGACACCCTCCGCCATTTTGAGAAGATATTTAAGAACGCCTACAACCAAAGTGAAGGTTCAGTTATTCCTGACCAAATGAAGAAAATCTCTCAACGCATTAAACATATATTTATCATGGTTGATGAGATTACAGGAGACCATAGCGGTGTAGAATTTTTAAACCGCATTAGTTCTATCCTTCGCCAATATGAGCTTACTAATCCACAATATGGCTTTAATACTAAGATTATTGTAGCTGATGCTTCTATCGTTGACCCAGATGTCATTCAACAGCATCTTTCTACTACAGTTGCAGAACCAGACAAAATCTTTTATCGGCGAGCTTCAGAGAACGAATTACCCCTTTCAGTACAAACTTTCAAGTTTAAGGCATTAGGCGCAACTGTCATCAATTCTAACTCCTACCCTGCTAGTAGTTTAAACATTAATTACAAAGCATTTGTAGAATCTTTTAAATTTAGCAATTCAGCTTTTTTAGAGAAAAAACATAGCTTAGTCAAGCGTGTACAAGCAGAGATTGCTGAAGATATTAATGCTTTCTTGGATAACCCAGAAGCTGGACAGATAATTGTGTATATCCAGGATAAGCAGAGATTAAAAGAACTGACTGAATATTTGAAAAACCGCAGAGGTACATTTCAGCCATTTACAGACTACCTAGAAATACACGCCAATATTTCAGAGCAGGAAAAAGAAGAAATCCAAAAACATAAGAACAATGTGAAAGTTGTCTTTATGACCGCCTCAGCTAGTCGGGGGTTATCATTTCCTAAAACTAAGCATATTCTGGTTGATATCCCTCGCTTTGCCATTGAGCAAAACTTAATGGAAATTATTCAGGTAATTTACCGAGGTCGCGGTAGCTATGTTGAAGATGGAATTACCAAAACCTTAGATAATGAGGAGAAAGATTTAATTCTTTACTTATCAGAGCGGGCTGTATATTATGCTGATGACCCGGAGCTTTCTTTACAAGAAAGTGTGCTGAGTCTTGTGAATATTCTATTAATTCTCAAGACATCTGTCATGACAAGAATTTCCGGGTCTGGTCAGATAGGTAAAGACCATTTTATGATGATTCCTATTGGGGGAAAGTCGGTATTTGCCGCTGGTGAAACCTTTACGGGTAAGATAGCCACTTTAATCAAAGAACTGAAGAAAGAGCATATTCGTCGTCGGAGTGACAAGCTCTTGCAAGAGGTTTATACAAGTCTAGAGCAACTGTTAGGTCGTGTAAAGATTATCTTGAGTGATTTAGACAATTCCCAGCCTGCACAAACCCTTTCTTATCTGTCAATGCGAGAGTCTTTTGCAGACCAGTTTGTGAAGTTGGTAAGTAGTGGTTTAGATCAGCTACTAAGCTTTGGTCCTGTAGAATCCAGCCACATTAGTGGCAGTATGCTAGTAGTTTCTTTAGCTAATAAAGCTATTCAAGAAAACTATGAAATGCGTCTAGAGCGAGAACTAAAACCTGACGCCAATAGTGAACTTTTAAAAAAGTTATATTCTATTAATTATAATCCAGCCTATCCAGAAAGTTTGCGATCGGCGAGTTTTGGAGCAATTGAACTAGTCAATTTACTTGGAAAACAAGTGAGCCGGACACAGTGGTTTGAGCAAAATAGTCAGCGTTTTGACCAGTATTATGCAATTCCACTATTTATATTTACGAGCAATGAAGCAATTAAAGACTATTTTACCAGGGGTGTAGAGGAGCCAGAGGTCGAATCATTCCGAAATATTTTAGCTGAATATATCCGTTGTATGTTTCCTGTAGACAACATTTTGCCCATTGGTTCTCAGTACGGAGAATTTCCATTTATTGTCTTTAGAAGCTATAGTTTAGGCGAAATTAGGGACAAGTTGTTTACAGATAAGCAGATTTTGACTTCCAATGAGTTGAATATATTAAACTTGATTCTTTCTCAAGAAGATTAAGAAACAGGTGTGATACCTACTTTTGAGCTAAATTCTCAGCATGATTTCTAAGTCTTATTCTCTTAGTGATACTCCCTAGTACTGTTTTATTGGTGGAGGCTTGCAAGTTAAAGCACAATTTCTTCACCTCGTTCGGTAAAGCGAACTTCTTTAATGTTCCATTGGGCGTTACTTGTTAGGGTTTTGCGGAGACTACCAAACAAAGCAAACTGTTCACAACTCGAAAGAGAAGCTAATTGCCGCTTCGACTCAGGAGATAGTCGCAAATCAACTGTTGCTATGCCATTTTTGACATTGACACGATAACCAGACAAGCTCAAATCACCTGTATCTCGTCCTTCTATGATTTTGCCCACTGCGCCTGTTACAGGTTTTTTTGCTGGTACCGAAACTTGTTGAGGAATCAGTTTTTGACATTGAGCGTCACTTGTGTATAGGGTGACGTTGACAGTTTTAGAAGTTGTGGAAGACGCTGACGGCTGAACATTGCTAGATTTAGCTCTTGGTTGAGCCATACTAGGCGTTTGGGTAGGGGTAGAGGCTGGTGCTGGCGTTTGGCTTTTGATATTACCAGAATTAGGGTTAGAACTACAACTGCTGAGGCTGGCTGCGATCGCCACTGTGATCAAGGGTATAAGATATCTGTTGTTTGTATTCATAATAATATTGCTCATAGTTATGCTATGAACTTCAGTAAGGCTGGTATCATTTCCGCATAAATTAAGAAATTTTGCAGTCTCAACCGTCTGGAGTTTACTTAATGATTCTCCATAGCAGCAGGTAAAATATTTTTCAATCAAGTTTGAGTCTCAATTCCAGGGGATTGACTGCTATTTCATGCAACTTTGTCGCCAACGGCTTTCTTGTTGTGTCTGTTTTGCATTCCACATCTGTAATAAATTTTGATAATTTATACAGCTTTTAGATGTTAAATTGCATGATTAGGTTAATTATTAGAGAGAAAAGATCATGTCTAATGAGCGATTTAAAAAATTTACTATCTTACACTCAAATGATATGCATGGAGACTTTCTAGCAGAGGCGACGGGGACAGTAGAAAACTATGTTATCGGTGGAATGTCGTTGCTTTCTGGATATATAAATAAGGTGCGTCAGGAAGAGAAAAACGTACTTTTCGTAATTTCGGGTGATATGCTCCAAGGCTCTACTATTGATACCGAATATAGAGGTATTTCCACCATAGAAGTTATGAATTATCTCGCACCCGATGTAGTGACTTTGGGTAACCATGAATTAGATTATGGTTTACCTCACTTGCTTTTCTTGGAGAAAATGGCCAATTTTCCTATCGTCAATGCAAATTTGTATATTAAAAAGTATAACAAACGCTTGATGAATCCTTATCTGATCCTGAATGTAGATGGATTTGATATCATGTTTATCGGGGTTGTAACTGAAGAAGCTCTGAGGACATTAAAACGTGATAGTAGTATAGGCACTTTTGTTAGTCTTGAAGATGCTGCCACAGAAATTGGTAAGATTTGTAATGCCTATAAAAATGAGGACATTGATCTAACAATTCTTCTGACACACATCGGTTTTGAACAGGATAAAAAATTAGCAGAAATGCTTAACCCAGAATGGGGTGTAGATATGATCATTGGGGGACACTCCCATACATTTTTAGAACAACCTGCCCAAGTTAACAATATTTTAATTGCTCAAGCTGGAGTTGGCACAGACCAAATTGGCAGATTCGATATTGTAGTAGATGACGATAGTAACAGCATTGTTGAATGGAAGTGGCAACTTCTACCTGTAGATAACAATTTGGCACAACCAGATCCTAATATCGAAAATTTAATTAATTCTTTTAAAGAACAAGTAGACCGTAAGTATAATAGAATTGTTGGACGATTAGCACGTAAACTAACTCACCCTAGCCGTTACCAAGAAACTGAATTGGGTAACTTAATTGCTGATATTTTAGCTGAACAAGATAATTTGGATGTAGTTTTTGTAGCAAGTGGTGCAATCCGTGGGTCAGAATTAGGGCCTCTAGTGACATTGAGCGATTTGAAAAAGGTTTTTCCTTACGACGATACACTTTATAAATTTACAATCACTGGCTCACATCTTACCAAAATATTTACTCATATTATGAGACCAGAAAACAGAATACAAGGTGTAGGTGAGTATTTCCAGTTAAATAAAAGTGTAAAAGCCATTTATGATGATGCTCAACAGAAGCTTGAATCCTTAACTATTAATGGAGAACTAATACAAGAAGACCATAAATATACCATTTGCATCGATGGCTATCGTTATCAAAATTCCATACCTAATTTAGGTATAACACATGAAGAATTAGGCAATTCTAAAGTAATCTCCACATCCTGTCAGGATGTTCTAGAAGAGTACTTTAGCCATCATCAGAATCTCAACAGCTATATCGAAGGAAGATTGATATATAACTAGTAGGTTTTGAGGTCTATAGGAGTCTCTAAGAGTTAATTTGTCAACTCGCTGAAAATCTTTCGTAATCAAGCTTTGATCAATCGAACGCCTGGATTACCTAGAGATTGTAAGTCATACTGGGTAAGGGTCAGGGCAAACGCATCTAAAGTACTCTAGATCATGACCAGCCCGCAACGGGCGCGGGGTGTGGGGAAGAAAAAAGCCCCGAATTTTAGGTACAGAGCAACTACTTTTAAGTATGGAAAAAGAAAAAAGATGTATTTTGAGACACGTAGTGTGAAAAATACAGCGTCCTTGCTTGAAACCCCTGATTTTAATTATGGGGTTCCCACTCAGCCTACCCCCTACCCCCTACACCCCCTTCATCAAAATTGCGAACCAACGAAAAAATCACTATTTCTCGTTGAATTAGTTTTCCAAACCTCAAAGTGAGCGCCTAAACTTTTGTCAATAAGCATAGCTTAATGCGATTATTTCTCAGCCTATTGAGAATACTCTAGCCTTATTGACATGATGCGTTCGCCCTAGGGGTAAGTGAGAATATTCTGAACCAGCCTCCAAATAAAATTCCAACGCACCAGCCACAACAGTACCAGAGAACTTGTAGCCAATGGATATAAAACGTATTGATGATCACAAAAATTTTATGATCACTCTTTTGTTTGAGAAAAACACTTTTTAATTTACTGAAATTATCTTTTACATTATTGTCGCCAAAAGCTTAAAAGCTAAAGAAAAAACAAATACTTCATTCCTTTGACTTTATCCGAATCCCAGCTTATGCAAGAAATTTAATGTGGTGGCATCGCTGGAATTTATGCCTGTAACTCCTTAAGCTATTGAGTTGTACGTATTTTCGTCTACCCTTGTCTCTGTGGTTTCATACCGTTGTCTTAACTGTCTTAACTGTCTTAACTGTCTTTTCAAAGAATTGCTTAACTGTCCTTGTTTTTTTAGTAAAAATATGCGAGTTTAGTCACATGTCATGAAAAACTGACTACGTAGAAAACTACTTTTTCAGTTTTCTTCTTGATATTGAGAATTTCTTCTTCAGAAGAAAAAATACAACAAATTGTCAATCGATAGAGTATATAGATACCGTACTCGTCCTGTCGTGTATCTCTCCTTTCTTCTTGGGAAGGGACAGATTACGCACGAGTGTACTCTATCTAGATCAGGAACGGTAGATTGATTTTTTCAGAGAGGCACTAGACAAAATGTCGCAACAATTCAGTGAAATTCTTTTGACTAATCCAGCTAACAACGTAACCATACGCCTGGTTGGTGAAAAGGGCAATCTACTGGCAGGTGGCAATGATTCTGAAGGTGACATCGCCCTGCTCAATAAAGCAGGTCAAGAAACTGTTCACATTGATGGTGGTAACGGCAACATCACCTTGGGTGGCAATGGTTCTCAAGGTGATGTCACTCTGCTCAATACCGCAGGTCAAGGCACTGTTCACGTAGATGGTGGTAACGGCAACATCACCTTGGGTGGCAATGGTTCTCAAGGTGATGTCACTCTGCTCAACACCGCAGGTCAAGGCACTGTTCACGTAGATGGTGGTAACGGCAACATCACCTTGGGTGGCAATGGTTCTCAAGGTGATGTCACTCTGCTCAATACCGCAGGTCAAGGCACTGTTCACGTAGATGGTGGTAACGGCAACATCACCTTGGGTGGCAATGGTTCTGAGGGTGACGCCACTCTGCTCAATACTGAAGGTAAACAGACTGTTCACATCGATGGTGGTAGCGGCAATATCACTTTAGGTGGCAACGGTTCTCAAGGTGATGTAACTCTGCTCAATACCGAAGGACAAGGCACTGTTCACGTAGATGGTGGTAACGGCAATATCACTTTAGGTGGCAATGGTTCTCAAGGTGATGTAACTCTGCTCAATACCGAAGGACAAGGCACTGTTCACGTAGATGGTGGTAACGGCAACATCACCTTGGGTGGCAATGGTTCTCAAGGTGACGCCACTCTACTCAACACCAAAGGTAAACAAACCGTTCACATCGATGGTGGTAGCGGCAATATCACCCTAGGTGGCAATGGTTTTGAAGGTGATGCCACCCTCCTCAACACCAAAGGTAAACAAACCGTTCACATTGATGGTGGTAGCGGCAATATCACCCTAGGTGGCAATGGCTCTGAAGGGGACATCACCCTGCTCAATCCGGTAGGACAAGGCACGGTTCACGTAGATGGTGGTAATGGCAATATCACCTTGGGTGGCAACGGTTCTGAAGGTGATGTGACTCTTCTCAATACCGAAGGACAAGGCACTGTTCACATTGATGGTGGTAACGGCAATATCACCTTGGGTGGCAATGGTTCTCAAGGTGATGTGACTCTGCTCAATACCGAAGGTCAAGGCACTGTTCACCTAGATGGTGGTAACGGCAATATTGTTTTGGGTGGCAATGGTTCTCAAGGTGACGTTACCCTCCTCAATACCGAAGGTAAGCAGACTATTCACATTGATGGTGGTAACGGCAATATTGTTTTGGGTGGCAATGGTTCTCAAGGTGATGTGACTCTGCTCAATAGAGCAGGTCTAGGTACTGTTCACGTTGACGGTGGTAACGGCAATATTACCTTGGGTGGCAATGGCTCTGAAGGTGACATCACCCTACTAGATAGAGCAGGTAAACAGACTCTTCACATTGATGGTGGTAACGCGAATATCACCTTGGGTGGCGAAGGTCACAATGGCGACATCCGTCTTCTCAACAGTGCTGGTAAAGTCCTGGTTCACATTGATGGTAGGACAGGCGAAATACTTGTCGGAGGTGCAGCACTCCAGCCAGCGGACTTCGTTTTTGCACCCAATTATGACTTGCCAAGTCTCAATGATGTGCATACATTCATCCGTCAGAATGGTCATCTTCCCGGCATCCAATCCGGCGAAGAGATGAAGAACAGCGGCGTTAACCTCGCTGGGTTTGCGATGAACCTGTTGCAAAAGTTGGAAGAGTTAACCCTCCATCTCATACAACAAGACAACACCATCCGTGAACAGCAAAAACGCATTGAACAATTGGAAAATCGCCAGTAAAAGGAATTGGTAGCGGGAATAAACGAATAACTACGTTTTTAACCCTCCCCAACTCTCACGCCACTTAGGCGCGTCTGTCGGCGAACCGGAATTATTAGATCAGAAATTTGATTTGTAGCCCAACTTATTTTAAGAAGGGCTACAAATTGTTGTTACGCACAAGCGATATCTATAACAACAGCTAGGCTTTGCTGAATTTGAGTATGAATTGAGTTTTTCACTAAAACTAAAGAACGCACGGTATTTTTGAAACCCTTGCTGGATAAGGATATTGACGAAAAAATAGGCTAAATTTAAAAACGCCAAAACCCTTGCTATTAAAGGATTCTTATACTTTAGATGCGTTTGCCCTGTTGATTTGAGATACAATTACTGTTATTTGCTAATATTTATGTTGTGGGTCTTGTTAAAGTACTGAAACAACAACTATCAGCAAAAGTATATGAATAGCAGGAAATCTACTACTTACGATTTCCGAAAATCTGAATGGGATGGTATACTAATTGACCAATGGGAACCATCTAAGTGGAAGCTGTGGAAAGCCAAACAAGCTGCTTCTGACGAACATGCCAAGATGGAACGTGAATATCTGAGGATCAAACACGCCATTGGGCAAGCTAACTCGGCATTAAGTTTAGATAGAATCAAAATTAAACTTAAGCTATCCAGTCCTAAAAGTATAGCTTTACAAGGGACGTTCCCCTGTAAACCTGGTGATATCGGAAAACATGGTAGTCCTAATAAGCAATATACCATTTCATGCGGTTTTGCAGCTAATGATGCTGGTGTGAAAATGGCTGTATTGAAGGCGCGGGAATTAGATTTATTATTATTGACAAAGCAATTTCAGTGGACACCTGATTTGCTAGGTAAACAAGCACAGAATTTAGGTGTATCAAATCAGCAGCAACCTGCCAAAATTATCAAAGAATTGATTCAGGAATATGAGCTTGAGTTTTGGAAAACTCACGAAAAAAATAGGCAAGGAATACGTACTTGGGAAACTCATTATCTGAGGCATCTGAAAAAACTTCCTCAAGATGTACCCTTATCTACTCAAGCACTGGCAGAAGCTTTAGAGAAAACTCAAGCTAATACATCAGCGCGGTTTTTTTTGGTGTGGCAATTGAAAAAGTTTTGTGAGTTTTGCGGAATTGATGATTTGAAGACAATTGATGCTTACACGACTCCCAAACCTCACCCTACTATCCGAAAAGTTCCATCAGATGAGGAAATTATCCAAGGATTTCTCAAAATAGGGATGCCTTTATCAACATTTGCTAGTAAGCAAAATATAACACAACCCGAACAATGGCAATGGGTTTATGGAATGTTGGCAACCTATGGGTTAAGACCTCATGAATTATTCGCTGTAGATATAGAAACGTTTACAAATAAAGCAAATAATTTTCATTTAGTTACTTTAAATCCCAGTTTGACAGGAGGTACTAAGACTGGCCAGAGGAGTTGTGGTATTCCTCCATTACATCCTCATTGGGTGGAATTATTTAATTTAAAGAATATTAGATTACCTGATAATGAAGGTACGTTGAGTAATAAAACTGCGAAACTGCACATCAAATTTAGAACTGCTGATATCGGTTTTAGACCCTATGATTTGCGTCATGCTTATGCAATCCGTGGTCATCGTTTAAGAGTTCCCATTAAAACAATGGCTGATTATATGGGGCATACAGTACAAGAGCATACTAAGACTTATCAAAGATGGATGAATGAAGATACTAACTTAGAAATTTATAAAGAAGTGGTGATTTATAGACAAGGTACGACAAAGGAAGCACTCAAAGAGAGAATTAGTGAATTAGAGGTTGAGAACACTGCACTTAAAGCTGAAAATGCAACTCTCAAAGGTTTATTGATTAAGCATCAATTAGGTGAATTTTTGAGCCAATAAGCTAAGAGGATGTTTTAAAAGTAGGGGGTATTGTAAGAAAGCTCACAAGGCGTATGCTGAAATTTGTAGAAACCAGCACCCTGTGAGCGAATGACTAAAGCATACCGTAGTAATCTGACATGGGAACAATGGGAATTAATTGCAGACCTATTCCCAGAATCAAAACCAGGGGGTCGTCCCCGAAAATTAGCATTATTTGCGATCGTGAATGCAATTCTCTATGTTCTGTGCGAAGGTTGTACATGGCGAGGTTTGCCAGGAGATTTTCCGGCGTGGTCAACGGTTTATGGTTATTTTTGGAGATGGGGAAAAGATGGTACATGGTTGAAGGTTCATGACCAACTCTATCGGTGGGTAAGGGTAGACTCAGGACGTGATAAGAGTCCATCAGAAGCGGCGGTTGATAGTCAATCAGTAGAAACAGCAACGATGATTACTGTTGATGTCGGCTATGACGCAGGAAAAAAGATACATGGGCGCAAGCGACATCTAAGTGTAGATTTGTTAGGGCTAGTTTTGCGGGTCTTGGTAACGTCTGCAAGTGTTCCAGAACGTGAAGGAGCGAAAAAAGTCCTCAAACGAGTTCACAATACAGGCAATCACGTCAAAAGGTTAAACATCATTTGGATGGACGGAGGATACCGAGGCGAAGAATTTATGCATTGGGTGATGGATATGTTTCGGTGGATTGTAGAAATTGTTCTTCGACCATTGGAGAAAAAAGGTTTTGTCCATTTACCAAAGCGTTGGGTTGTCGAAAGAACTTTTGGATGGCTCAATTGGTGTCGCCGTTTAAGTAAAGATTATGAAAGGCTACCCAAAACTTCGGAGACTTTTATATATATAGCGATGATTCGTATCATGGTCAGACGACTAGCATAATTTTTGACTCAATTTGACTTTTAAAACATCCTCTAATAAATTTATAGCTGGAATTCAGGAATTACCAAAAAATAAAAGTTGTAGACCATCCTCAAACGCTCAAAAACTCACGCCAAGAAAGTCTGCACTATAAGAGTGATGGTTTTGTTAAGCCACCTGTTGCCTTCTAGGTAGGTTTCATCAAACCATCGCTCTTATGCTCTATATTAGACAACTGTTATTTTTGAGACCAAGTAACAGTGAGGCTACCTGTATTGTCGTGATACAAGTTCTTTTGATCGTTCATTAAAAACCATAAGGTTCCACCAGCAGGAAGACTTAACTCAGTTTGTATCCCTACTTGATAAGCAGTACTCCAGTCTTTGTTATTGGCTATTAGGGTAAATGGTGTGTAGTCGGGAAATTGCAAGTTATCTAGTAGTTCGCCTGGGAGACCTTCAGGGCCTGTGACAGGATTAGCAGGGCCTGATTGCCATTGACCAGATGCCTCAAAATGAATTTGCACTTCATTGTTAGTTTCATTTTTAAAAGGCACACCTACCTCAGTATTAGCAGGTACCTCAAAAGAACCACTCGTCTTATCATTGGTAAATGAATCGCCTGACAAAATTGTTTGAACCATGAACCTTTTCCAAAATCATTTAATTCACATTTATAGGGACTTATAAAATTTATTTAATTAGCCTTTAGTTAGATTCAGTAAATCAACTTTTAGTTGTACGAGTTTTTTTGGTGTTTGAGATAATCCATTTCAAGCTAGAGAAGCTGACATCTGAGAATATGTGAATTTAGCCTCTACTGTGTGTACTTTTTTTCAGATGTTGATGTTATTGGCTTGATATTGGGGAAAAATAAATACTGAAGTCCACTTCAGAAACTCTACCCGGTAAATACCGAAACTATGGCTCCTAATCTCATTACTGTAGATAAACATACGTATGAATCTCTGCAACAAGAGCTGATAGAACTGCGTCAGGTGGTAGCCTGTGTGGAGCAGGCTAAGTCCTCAAATACTCCGAAATATAGCCAAGAGCATATAGATTTATTTATTGAATATACACCTGCTGCGATCGCTATGTTTGACCGTCAAATGCGCTATCTACTGGCGAGTCGCTGCTGGAGAGAAGATTACGACCTAGGTAATGATGAAATTATCGGTCGCTATCATAATGAAATTTTTCCAGAAATTCAAGAGTGCTGGTGGGAAATTCATCAACGTTGTTTAGCAGGAATCGTTGAAAAATGTGAACATACCTGCTCTCGTGCAGATGGAACAATTGATTGGGTGAAATGGGAAATGCATCCTTGGTATCAAGACTCTGGTGAAGTGGGCGGTACTATTATCTTTTCGGAAGTGATTAGCGATCGCAAACTTGCAGAAATAGCTCTAGCAGATAGTGAAAGTCTCTTAAGAAATATTACTGCTCATATGCCTGGTGCAATTTTCCAGTTCGCTGATCGCAACGGTGTCTGGATGGTTGACTACATGAGCGATTTTATCTGGGACGTTGCGGGAATCACAGCAACACAAATCATGCAAGACTTCAATAACTTTCTGGTTCGCTTGCATCCAGAAGATTTTGATAGTTATATCACCTCAGTCATAGAAGCAGTGGAAAATGCTACCCCTTGGCATTATGAGGGACGGTTAGTCAAGCCTAACGGTGAAATTCGTTGGTGGCAAGGTGGCTCAACTCCCATACGCAATGAAAAAGGGGAGATCATCTTTTTTGGAGTTTTGTTTGATATTACAGAACGCAAGCAGGCAGAAGAGGCACGAAAACAACTGAATCTGGAGTTAGAAGCCAAAGCTGCTGCTTTGCGTCAGAGCGAAGCGCGGTTCCAACGACTAGCCGATAATGTGCCAGGGATGCTTTATGAATTTCGTCTTCAGCCTGATGGCACAATGTCCTTTCCTTATGTTTCTTCGCAATCTGGAGAAATTCTCGGACTAAAGCCGGAACAGGTGATGGAAGATGCATCTATTGCGTTTCGCTACATTCACCCTGAAGATGCTTTGAAGGTTCAGCAAGCAATAGCTCACTCGGCCCAAACTCTGCAAAACTATGAACTGGAGTGGCGGGTTATGACTCCCTTTGGCTTGGAGAAATGGGTTAAGGGAGTTTCTCGTCCAGAACCTCAACCAAAAGGTGAAATTATTTGGTATGGTTTTCTATCTGATATTACCGAAAAGCAAGCTGCTTTGCGCGATCGCCAACTTGCAGAAGAACAACTTCAACAACAAGCACAGTTTTTGCAAAGCATCTGGGAAGGTGTAGATTACGGTATCTATGTCCTAGAGGTTTTGGATGATGGGGCAGAGTTTCGTTACCTGAAGTTTAATCCAGCCATCCTCAGATTCAGTCCGATTTCTCTGGAGAATTTTGTGGGAAAAACAATGGCAGAGGTATTGCCTGCGGAAATAGCACATCGCTATCGCCAACATTACAACGAATGTATCAAGTTGGGCAAGAGTATATTCTTCGAGGAATCTTTCCCTGGTGAAGACAAGGAAACTTGGTGGCTGTTGAATATAACACCTCTGTTAGACAGCACTGGGCGAATTTCTCAACTTGTGATTACGGTGACTGACATTACAGAACGTAAGCAAACCGAACAAGAAAAGCAAATGTTTGTTTCAATAGTTGAGAATAGCAGTGACTTTATTGGTGTGGCTACCCTAGACGGACAACCGATGTTCCTCAACGAAGCTGGCAGAAAGTTAATTGGTCTCAATGGCTTAAAGTCCGTTAAAAGTATCAGTATGCTTGACTGCTTTCTCCCAGAAGATTTTGACAAGGTAAAGCAGTGCATTATGCCAGCTGTCATAGAGCATGGCTTATGGCAAGGTGAATCTCGCTTCAAACATTTTCAAACTGGGGAAGCAATCCCAGTGGATTACAACATGTTTGTGGTTAAAACTCCTGACACTGGTGAGCCTTTATATTTTGCTACAATTACCCGCGATATTCGCGATCGCCAACGAGCAGAAAAACAATTACAAGAGCAAGAACAGTTTTTACGCACTATTTATGATGGTGTGGAGCAACAAATATTTGTGATCAATGTTCTGGAAGACGGTGAACTTCGTTTTGCAGGTTGGAATTTACCTACAGCACAAGTAACTGGAATTAGTAGCGCTCACGTAGTTGGTAAAACTCCGGAGGATTTGTTTGGTGATGTTGTCGGTTTAGCGATGCGTCAGCGACAGCAAAGTTGTGTAGACACAGGTGTTGCTATCACCTATGAAGAATCTATCATTTTGAATCATGAAGTAACTTGGTGGTTAACTACAATTAATCCTCTCAAAAACAGTGAAGGTCGAATCTATCGATTGATAGGAACAACCTTTGATATTACCAAGCGTAAACAAGCAGAACAAGCACTCGAAGCAAGTCAGCACTTTATTCAACGTATTGCTGATTCTTCTCCTAATATTCTCTACATTTTCGACTTAGAAGAAAAGCGCAATGTTTATGCAAATAAAGAAATTGCTACTCTTCTCGGTTACACTATTGGAGAAATTCAACAAATGGGAGAAAAATTACTTCCCACTATTACTCATCCTGAAGATGGAGAAAATATCCTAGAACAGGCGGAAAAATTACTCAAGGCCAAGGATGGGGATATTTTGGAGTTTGAAGTGCGGGTGAAACAAGCGAATGGTGAATGGTGCTGGTTGTATAGCCGAGAGACACCATTCAGCCGCACTGAGGATGGAAAGGTTAAGCAAGTTCTTGGTGTATCAACCAATATTACCGAACGTAAACAAGCTGAAATTCAATTGCAACAGCAAGCTGAGAACTTAGAAAATACTCTGCGCGAACTCCAACGTACTCAAACTCAACTCATCCACAGTGAAAAAATGTCTTCATTAGGTAATATGGTTGCAGGTGTCGCCCATGAAATTAACAATCCGATCAACTTTATTCACGCTAATCTGATTCCAGCCAATGAATACGTCGAAGACTTGTTGAGATTGGTAGAACTTTATCAAGAACATTTTCCTTATCCTCCAAAAGAAATTCAAGCAGAAATTGCTGCGATTGAACTTGATTTTCTCAAGGAAGATTTAATCAAACTTCTTAGTTCTATGCGTGTGGGAACTCAGCGTATTCGTGAAATTGTTCTGTCGCTGCGGAGTTTCTCTCGTCTTGATGAAGCTGAATTCAAGCAGGTAGATATTCATGAAGGTATCGATAGTACTCTGATGATTCTACACAACCGCCTGAAGGCTCAACCAAATCATCCAGAAATTTTGGTGATTAAAGAATATGGTCATCTCCCCCGCATTGACTGCTATCCTGGACAACTTAATCAGGTGTTTATGAATCTTCTCAGTAATGCTATTGATGCTTTGGAAGAGTCAATAGTCAATAGTCAAAAATCAATAGTGAGCAAGCGCGGTGAGTTAGCCTCAGTCTTGGACGCCACTTCCTTGACACCGGGAAACCCGTTCACCGCAGTGGCTTCGCTTGCCATGGAGTATGGAATCTTGACTCAACCCCAAATTCGCATTCGCACTGAAGTTATCAATAGCGACCGAATCATAATCCGAATATCAGATAATGGTAAGGGCATTACCCCAGAAATACTTTCAAAACTGTTTGACCCTTTCTTTACTACTAAAGATGTAGGCAAAGGTACAGGACTGGGGCTATCTATCAGTTATCAAATTGTAGTAGATAAACATCATGGAAAATTATATTGTCAATCAACACCGGGACAGGGAGCAGAATTTATAATTGAGATTCCCATTACTCAGTTGGAAGTAGCGACTTAATATAAACTTATTTACAAACTATTTGTAAATCTAAAACAAACCCTGGTAATATATTTTCTCCTGATAATTTTTGAGGAGATTCTAGAATTTCTACTGGCTTGCCTTGGCGATATATTTCAACTTGGCGTGCTTTGCGATTAATTAACCAGCCAAGTTTGACTTGATTATCTATATATTCTTGCATCTTGGCTTGAGTTTCTTCCAAGGTGTCACTAGGAGACATTAATTCTAAAACAAAATCTGGGGCAATTGGTGGGAATTTTTCTTTTTGTTCTGGTGTGAGTACATTCCATCTATCTTTTCGTATCCAAGCAACATCAGGAGAACGGTTTGCACCATTGGGTAGTTTGAAACAGGTAGAGGAATCAAAGCAAACGCCTAGTTTTGTTTGGCGATTCCAAATGACAAATTCTGCATTGATTTCTGAGTTGCAGCTGCCTGTTTCTCCTCCTGTGGGTGGCATGATAATTATTTTTCCGTAGGCGTTACGCTCAAATTTGACATCTGGATTTGACCGACACAGTTGATAAAATTGGTCGTCGGTGAGTTTGATGATGGGGTTGAAGTTGATGGTAATTGCTGTCATGGTGATTAGATTGGGAACTGCATCGACTTATATAGGGTAATTTACACAGATCCAACTCAGTTGATATTAATTTGATATGTACAAATTTTTCCAGTATAAAATAATTGTAGTAATTTGTATTTAGCTTCATGTCAAAATAAAAATGTGTTGAAGTTAGTACTAGTTAGATGAACCGTAGAAGCGAGGAAGGTTATGTTACTTGAACTCAACCAACTAATTGTACCTGCTGGTCATCAGTTGCTAATCAAAAATATATCCTGGTCAGTATACAAACATATTTTGGCAGAATTGGGGCAAAACCGTGGTTCTAGAATATCTTACAGTCAAGGGGTGCTGGAAATAATGGCTCCATTACCAGAGCATGAGGTAGCTAAAGTTATCATTGGGGACTTAGTAAAAATTATCCTAGAAGAACTTGATATTGAGTTTTGGAGTTTAGGCTCTACAACTTTTGATCAAGAAAAAATGGATGCAGGTGTAGAACCTGATGATTGTTTCTATATCCAGAATGAAGCTGCTGTTCGAGGTAAGGATAGAATCGATTTAACAATTGACCCACCCCCAGATTTAGCTATTGAAATTGATATTACTTCTCGTACTCGCTTTAATAATTATGAAGTATTGGGAGTCCCGGAGTTATGGCGATGGAATGGAACTCAGCTAGAAATCAATGTTTTGAGTAATGGTAAATATGTCAAATCTTCTAGTAGTTCTATTTTTCCTAATTTACCCATTGCTCAAGTTATTCCCGAATATTTGATACGAAGTAAAATCGATGGTAGAAATGTGGCGATGAAAGCATTTCGAGCTTGGGTGAGAAAGCAAATGTAATTTACTTACACAACCACCGCCACTACCCTCAACCCAAATTTGTTGTCGCGAGCGTGTGAGGAAAGACCGGCACGGTAGCTAGCACGACAATAGCCTGACCCGTTCTGGAAAGAACCACCGCGCAACTGCCTGCGATGATCTTTAGCATTTAACCAAGCACTACCATCAGTGGGTGCGCCTTCGTAATTGTCATACACGCTATCTAGACACCACTCCCAAACTTGCCCGTGCATATCATATAAACCAAAGGCGTTGGGTGGAAAAATGCCTACTTCTGTTGTTTGCTGACGATATTGACCTTTTGGTGCAAAAGCGTAAGTGTAATTTTCGTCGTAGTTTACTAAATCGGTGGTGATTGTTTCGCCAAAATAAAAGGGTTTGTCGCCCAATACCTTCGCCTGCACGAGTCCCAAGACTACGACAAGCATCCAAAATCAAGACAACGTTATCTGCACCGCAGCGACGCAAGCGTTCCGTGACGAAGTTAATAGCAATTGCTGTATTTTCAATGTCTTCGGGGTCGCCATCATAGGGTATGAGATAATCGCGCTCAGCTTGACGTATACTATGTCCACTGAAGAAAAACCAAAAATTATCTCCCGCACCCATGAAGGGATTTTCAAATAACTGTCGCAAGATTCGCAACAAGTTCGTGCGGGTTGGGCGAGTGGATTTTCCTCCAATATCTGGGGAGTCATCGCAAAAGAAGAAAATCTGCTCAAAACCGGCTTCGTTGGCGAGAAACTTCTGCACTAACTGTGCATCCCGCTTGGCATAGTTTAGCGGTTGCAGATAATCATACTGGTTAATGCCAACTGCGATCGCCCAATTTTTCACCATCTCACTTTGGTTCTTGCCGCTTGAACTTCAACTTAATGGCTCCTTTGCTACCAGCTTTTACACCATTGCCAATTAATTTAACTTCTCCTTCACCACTAATTTCCACCGATAGCTCAATTTCATCTAGCTGCATTCTGGAGTTGACTTTTGCTTGCTCTTCTGCATGACTAAACAATTTTCCCACTACTTTGAGAAAGTGAGTCATATTTTGCTCTAATTTTTGAGCGCTAACTTTAACAGCATCTCCTACAGCTTTAGTTTTAGTAGTCTCCCTGACTGCTTCTTCTCCCCAACTTCGTGGATTACTAATTCCGCTTTTAGCACCGTCAGGAATTGATATTTGAGGTGTTTCATCGGTAACAATCCATAAGCTGTCTGAGTCTGTTGGTGTGTCTAACATACTACATTAAGTGTTTATCTTAGTATCTTGGCATAAATATATATATAAGGGTAGAAGTGCTTTTTGGGAATTGTGATTAACAAGACGATATCTATGACGGGCTATGTTTTGTCTGTTTACCTTTTGATGATGCAGCCGCTACAATTTTTGGCAACATTCATGCTTTTGTGGCAACTTTAGCTATTTCTATTGCCCCTTACGATTATTAATTGTATCAATTGCCTAAGGGGATAATTTAATATTAGTTACGCACAATATCAGTGAATTTAGTCGGCTGAGTGGATTACAGATTGAGAATTGGGAGGAAACAGGTTGATAGTGGGATTTTGATTCTTCTTTATCCGCTCATACTTCGTTACCATGGAATTAGTCTTGTGTCAAGATAAAATCAAGGAAAATACGTCAAAAAATGGTAGTAAAAAGTAAGCAAAAAGTAAGAAACGATTTTTTGAGAAAACGCTAAAAGACAGATATAGTAAGGAAAATAAATGGTACGACCGCGCAAGATATTTGCTCAGCATTGGCTCAAAAGTGAAAAGGCTCTGGACGCAATCATCAAAGCAGCAGCATGTCAAGCGAGCGATCGCATCCTGGAAATAGGGCCAGGAACCGGCATTCTCACTCGTCGTTTATTACCTTTGGTACAATCTCTACTTGCAGTGGAAATTGACTACGATTTGTGCAAACTATTAGTCAAACAACTAGGTAAAACAGAAAATTTTTTACTACTGCAAGGAGACTTTCTCACCCTAGATTTACCATCACACACAGCAGCATTTCCTAACTTTCAAAAGCAAAATAAAGTAGTAGCTAATATCCCTTACAACATCACAGGGCCAATCATCGAAAAACTACTCGGCACAATTGCGAAACCCAACCCAGAACCCTTTGACTCAATTGTGCTACTAGTGCAAAAAGAAGTAGCAGAAAGATTGTATGCTAAACCAGGGTCGAAAGCATTTGGAGCGTTGAGCGTGAGAGTGCAATATTTAGCGGATTGTGAATTAATTTGTACAGTTCCAAGAGCCGCATTCCACCCACCCCCAAAAGTAGATTCAGCAGTCGTGCGGTTACATCCTCGACAAATAGAAACACCAGCAATTGACCCCCGCAAGTTAGAAAACTTAGTCAAATTGGGATTTGGGGCAAAGCGCAAAATGTTACGAAATAATTTACAACCAGTTATCGAACGCGATCGCCTGACACAATTACTGGAAAAATTAGAGATAAATCCCCAAACCCGCGCCGAAGACCTCAGCGTTAACCAATGGGTAACACTAGCCAATGAGTTGGAAGTAGGGAGTAGCGGAAAATGGGGAGATGAGGG
>NZ_AP018288.1:3051098-3130262 GCF_002368335.1 Nostoc sp. NIES-4103
GCCCCATGCCCCATGCCCCATGCCCCATGCCCCATGCCCCATGCCCCACTTTTAAAATGCGTTCCTACACCTTAATTGCCCCTGCCAAAATTAACTTGTATTTAGAAATCATCGGCGATCGCGCCGATGGTTATCATGAGTTAGTAATGATACTGCAAAGTATTGACCTTGCCGACCAAATTGAACTGCATTCCCTCGACAGCGAAACCATTCGCGTTCACTGCGACCACCCACAAGTACCGACAGATAAAAGTAATCTGGCATACCGCGCCGCAGAACTCATGGCAACCCAATTTCCTGAAGCCTTTAGGAAATATGGAGGTGTAGAAATTACTGTCAACAAGCACATTCCTGTAGCTGCTGGGTTGGCTGGAGGTTCCACAAATGCAGCAGCAGTGTTGGTGGGGATAGATTTACTCTGGAACCTCGGACTCACTCAATCAGAATTAGAAGAACTAGGAGCAAGCCTCGGCTCAGATGTACCATTTTGTGTGGCAGGTGGAACAGCTATCGCCACAGGTCGAGGCGAGCAACTTTCACCGCTACCAAGTTTGGATACTATATATATAGTATTGGCAAAATATCGTAGCTTGGAAGTCTCCACCCCTTGGGCATACAAAACATATCGCCAGCAGTTTGGTAATACTTACATTAGAGATACTGAAGATTTAGCAGCGCGTGCAGCCGCAGTCCATTCAGGAGGAATAGTCAAAGCAATCTTTGACAAAGACACAGCAGAAATTGGCCAAAAACTACACAATGATTTAGAGCGGGTAGTATTGCCAGCTTATCCCCAAGTACTGCATCTGCGAGAAGTGTTTGCAAATCAAGCAGGCGTTTTGGGAACTATGATGTCTGGTTCCGGGCCCACAGTGTTTGCTCTTGTTGAGTCAAGTGAACAAGCGCAAGCAGTTAAACTCAATGTTAGAGAAGCAATTCCTGATGACGATTTAGAATTGTTTGTAACTCGGATGACCACACATGGAATTCAGATAGTATCGTCAGTATAGGGAATTGGGAATTGGGAATTGGGAATAGGGAATGGGGAATGGGGAAGAATTATCTCTAATGTCCCATTTCCTAATCCAAAATCTAAAATCTAAAATCTAAAATTGTATGAGTGACCAAGATTTAACAACACAAACACAAGCTCAAGCGCAAATTCTACCAACTGTGTTACGCAGTTTAACAGGAGCGGTGATTTCAGGGGGACTAGGATTTGCACTTTATTCACTGATGATTGCGATCGCCACAAATTTTGCAACCAAACCCATTCATTCAGCTAATGTATTAGTAGTGAGAATCACCTCTGCTGTTCGTACCCTGGTTGTAGGCGTGGTTGCTTTGGGAAGTGGCATATTTGCTATAGTCGCAATTGGTTTATTGGCTTTGGCAGTGCAAATGTTAGTGCAGCAGTTGACAAAGCCTAAAAGCAGTTGATAAAAAAGGCAGCAGGCAAGAGGAAACAACCTCTATCAAGCCTTGCGTTGTCTGTCTTAATTACGAATTACGAATTACGAATTACGAATTACGAATTACGAATTACGAATTACGAATTACGAATTACCAAGGCTTTGACCTCGGTATTATCTATATAGGCTCTCATCTGAGGACGATTATTGAGCAGTTGCAAATTTGTATTTCTGGAAGGCTGAAATACTTGATGTTGTTTTCTCCAAGTTTTAGGAGGTAGTCCGTGGTATTGACGAAACTGGCGGGAGAAATGACAGGCATTTTGATAGCCTAGCGCTGTAGCAATCTGTTCAATTGTCTGGTCAGTATCTCTCAGTAAGGGGCGTGCTGCTGCCATTTTGCGCCTCACAATCCAGCCGTTGACAGTTTCTCCTGTTTGTTTTGCGACTCTGCTGGTTAAGTAAGCTGGTGAATAACCAACTGCAAGAGCGACATTGGATAAGGTAATGCCTTGATGGTAGTTAGCTTCAATGTAGTCGAAAACTTCTTTGAGTTGGGGAATTGATGGAAAGAATGATTCACAAGTCGCCGACGAAGTGGTATTTTTTGGTAACGATGGTGACATATCCCTAGAGCTAGTAGCATACCAGGATCTCAGGAGAGCTTGTTTTTCTAATCGAATTGCGATCGCTTTGAGTAATTCCTCTACAGTAGAAGGTTTGGTAAGATAATCGTCTGCCCCCAACTCCATCCCTTTGCGAATACATGCCTTAGTACCACTGCCAGTGAGGAAAATGAAGGGAATAATTGCAGTTAAAGGATCTTGGCGCAGAGTATTCAAAACTCCATAACCATCCATATCCGGCATTGTAATATCGCAAATCACTAAGTCAGGTAAATATTTTTGAGCTTGCTCAATACCAACAAGACCATTTTCAGCACTTATTGTTTCAAAACCTTCAGCCTCAAGAATGTTTAAGAAGAGATTGCGAGTAGCAGCATCATCTTCAATTATGAGAATTGTTTTCGAGGATTCATGCATCATTTGTTGTTCACTCGGATGTATGGCAAGGAATGATTACCAAACTCTGTGCTGAGTATTGTGTTAAAAAGCTATGAGGGTGGAACACACAAAATGTCAACTGGAAAACTTTTATTTCACCGATGGCAACGCCACAGTAAACTTAGTACCTGTACCAACTTCACTTTCCAGGGTGATTTGACCCCTATGTAAATCTACAAGGGTCTTGACAACCGATAGCCCTAGTCCAGTACCAGGCAAATTCTGACTATTCTTACCTCGATAAAATGGTTCAAATATTCGCTCTTTGTCTACTACTGGAATACCAACCCCCCTATCTGTAACTTGGAAAATTACTTTCTCATCCTCACAATAAAGTTCTAAATCAACTGCACTACCAACCGGAGAATACTTCACTGCATTATCAAGCAAGTTCTTAAGAATAGGCTCCAGCAGTTTTTGATCAATACAAGTAGTAAAACAGCTACCTTGACTCAAAAAATTAATCGAGTTTTGGCTGTGACTCATCTGTATCTGTGATACTATTTCATTGCAAAACAGCAGCAGATCGAGTGGTTCAATATCAAGATTCAGCTTTGCTGTTTCTGCCTTGGCAAATAAAATCACATCATCCAACATCTGGCTGAGTTTTGCAATGGCTGTTTGAATATGCTCAAGTAAAGGTCGTGTTTTTTCCTTTCTCCATTCGTCCCCCTGCCTCTGGAGTAAACTATTAGAGAATGAAATCACGTTCAGCGGTGTGCGGAATTGATGGCAAAGCACAGAAACGAAGTTTGCTCTCAGTTCTCTGTATTCTTGTGCTTGTTCTAAAGCCTGACACAGTTCTGATTCTACCTGTTTGCAATCACTAATCTCCCAAATGCTCCATACTCTACCGATAATTTTGCCATTCAACCACTGCGGCAGTGAGTATTGTGCAAAGACTCTTCCATCCTTCAACTCCAGAATATCGTAGCTTTGGGAATCAGGTTGGCTGGAAACTTCCCGCATCACCCCGCGAAAAGCTTCTGTATTTTTTAATTGATTCTCCAAAAAGGCGCTTGCTTGAGAAAAGTTTTTGGATAACATCAGGGACTCTGGAATTTGCCATATGTCCACAAACTTCTGATTAAAGCTCAGAATCTCTCCTTCCAAATTAACTGCAACAATACCATTAGCAGTAGACTCGAGAATAGAACGAAGTAGAGACAGGGATATTTCTAGCTTAGCCTCCTGCTTCTTCAATTGAGAAACTTCCTGCTGTAAATGCTCTTTAGCATCCCTTAATTCATCAATCCACTTTTGCATGGTTCAATCTACTAATTCATCACTCTTCTCTCACACCAATACACAAGCAAATTTACTAGTTTGATGTTCTACATAGCAAATGGTAAGCTCCTTCATAGTTGGATAGTCGTTGATACCCAAATTTTGCCATTACTTGGAACTAATGCTGTAGTGACAGCCCTACATCTACATCCTTCAGCATCATGCTTAGAACCACTAATTAGGTGAAAATCATCATTTCCCAAAATTCTAATCACAGTATTTAGTTCCAAAAAAATTAATTAAATAAGAAAAAATGAACTTTTCAATTAGTATTGAAAATATAATTTTACTAAAAAAACAGTACTAGCTTGAGTTTATGTCACATAAATATACAGTTTTCTGAATCGAGATTATACTAAAAATAATCAGTGTTTTTTATTAATAAGTTTTTGATATCATAGGATAGTTTTAACTATTCTATTCATACACAGTGATACTTATTCTCTTTCTGTTTAGCAAAAAAAGTATCTTTTGAAACGCTGAATTAAAGCATTTATGCTCGATTGATAACTGGAATATTATATTATATTGATTTATGGGCTTCAGTTTTTCATAGCAAATTCTTTGGTTTTAACCTAAAGAAATTTGGGTAATGTCCTTTACCTCTGTTATTTAACAAAATAAGTAAACCCTAATTAAATTATACGTTTGGTTGCAATTAATCCTACCTTAACATTTTTTTAAGCCTATTGCGAACCAGATAAACTAGCTAACTTTTTATTTTTCATAACATTAGTTTTTCAAATATAATTGTTCTATTTTTAATCCTTAATTTTTTTTTTGTAAACCAACGACTTGTTTATCATAAATAAAACTTTTGTTTTTTTAATAATTGACTATTTCAGGGATTTAACTATAGAATAACAAGCAGAGTCATCTTTCAAAAGATATATATTTTGTAAATTTTTGTATTTATGTAATAAATAATACTTCCGTTACACAAAATAGTATATTTTAACAACATATGTATTCAGAACTTACGCAATGCGGTATGTGTCATTGCGACCGAAACGCAGTCTAGGGAAGCAATATCAGCACTGTTGGAGATTGCTTCGCTATCCCTCACTGCGGACATTTTTTCGTTTGCTGATAAACACAAGCAGTCTAACTCCAAAGATATTCGACAGCAAAACAATAACAACCACCTCAATTACCCACTCCTTGGAAGGGTGGATGAACTTAACCAATAATGCATGTTTTGGGCTTTGTGTGAGAAATTAAAGTCGAAATCTCTAACAGTGCAGGGTTTAAAATTTTGCTTTTGATTTTTCTCTGGTCAAAGTGATGTAAACAAGTTATGAAGCGTTAATGGCTTGATATTAATTTATTAGTAACTTGATATACAAAGCTTTTGGCGTGTTTTAAGTATGTTGTAAGTAATAATATTTACTAACAACTAACCAGAATGAGTTAAAACTTAAAACTATCAACTATCTTAAGGTAGAAACTACTGAGCTAGGCGAGGTGAAGATGATAACGATCGCAGCATAGCTAATATTTAATGTGAGTTAATTGCCAATAAGCTGAAAATATTTTGGTTTTTATATGGTTCCCATCAGTAAACTGAACTGACTCAATTGGCAAAATAATACACACTTGTATCTGAAAATAAAAAAGACAAAAGCAAAAAAAGAATCTTTAGTTTGAGCTTTTTATCTGGGGGAATGTAACTTAGTATAATTTAATTTATTTAGAGAAAAATATCAATCGTAGACATTACCGTAATCAATAATTCAGAAATAGCAAGAGCGAAAAAATAGATAAATGTGTCAAAAAAATGATCATATCTCTGTTGCTGAAGATTTAGTACTCTTAGAAAAGAAGCTGCTTCTGCAACACGGTTCATCTGTAGGGGTTGGTTTAACTAGATATTTAAGAGGCAGATAAAAATGCTGACTAGTTAAATTCTCCCCTACTTTCAAAATCAATTTGCAATATATATTTCGCTATAACTGCGTTTTGCGCTGATTAATCTAAGTCTGTAGTATCAAACTCTGTTTGTTGAAATAATCCAGTTGGCTTGAAAGTAACAGGGTACTGATGAGCCAGTCGCTTATGGGGAACTGCTGCGCGATCGCGCTTTGCCGACAGACGCGCACAAGTACAGTTCTTCATTTTGAGCCTACAAGTTTAATAAAAGAGAGAACACCATGCATCATACCGATTACAATTGCAATGCACAAACAGCAAAAAAAATCAATGCCGAACAAATTGAACAAATTGTGAAAGCAATTATTGCCGGCAAGTATTCTTGGGCATGTGTTTTAATTCTGCGTTTTTCTGGCTACAACCCCATAGACTATATACCATACCGCACCTACATTCGACTCCTGAAAAACAACTGCCTAGCTGAAAGTTCCAAGGCAAATGATACTGAAAGTAAAAATCAAAAATTAGAAGCTTTTGATATGAAATCCAATTGGGTTAGGCTCTAAAAACAAAAAAAATTGATATGGCTCAAACTAGATTTGTGAGGACTTCCGCAAGCAATCTCACAAAACGAATGGCACGCTTGATAACAGTAAATCCATTATCTATAAAGCTTTTGGGTGGGGTGTGGCGCTCGTGGGTGTAGTAACGAACAATTGAAGAAAATTATTCATGTTCGCACTTATTTTTACTTTTCTTGATTTTTCCTACACCCTACACCCTGCCCAGTCAAATCCAAAGCAACAAGCAAATAAAAAATGTTCAGCACAGGTAAAGACGTTCCCTAAAGCTAGGTGCAAGATTTGATTTCTGACTTCATAACTTTCTGAGTCACCCCATCTCCCGATTTGTCGCAGCTTATGATTTACCCACGTACTCCTGTTAATAGCCGACTGCATCCCATTCTCAGAGAGATTGTGTGGCACAAAAAGCAGGAAGTAGTACACATGCATCAACAGATGTCTTTAGCTTCTTTGCAACGCCAGCTAACTGCTGCGCCAACAGTGCGAGATTTCTTGACTGCCTTGCAACAGAGTCCTTACCGACCCAGCTTGATCACAGAAGTCCAGAAAGCTTCACCAATTTATGGAATAATTAGAACAGACTTTGACCCATTAGCGATCGCCAAAGCATATCAGCATAGTGGTGCAGCTTGTATATCAGTTGTCACTGACGCTTCATTTTATCATGGCAGTTTTGAAAATCTGCGGACAATCCGCAAGAGTTTATCATTGCCCCTATTATGCAAAGAGTTTATCATTGACCCCTGCCAAATTTATTTAGCACGTGCAGCAGGAGCAGATGCAGTGCTACTCATGGCCGCCATTCTCACAGACCGAGAACTGCAAGACTTATTGCGAATAATTCATTACTTGGGAATGAATGCCTTAGTGGAAGTTCATAACTTGACAGAATTGGATCGGGTACTCAAGTTAGACGACATCCGCTTAGTAGGAATTAATAATCAAAGTCTAGAAGACTTTACCATCGATATCAGTACAACTCAAAGATTAATGGCAGCCAGGCGATCGCAATTGCAAAACTTGGGTGTGGTAGTCGTCAGCGAGTCAGGCTTGTATGGTCATGCTGATTTAGCACTAGTAGCCGATGCTGGTATACATGCCGTACTGGTAGGAGAATCTTTAATTAAAGAAGAAGATATAGAACAAGCCGTGCGTCGTCTAATCAAACCTTGAGCCTGCGCTGTAGGGAGATGAGGGGGATGAGGGAGATAAGGGACAAATGACAAATGACAAATGACAAATGACAAATAACCACAAAGTCCTCCTAGCAATCGCTGGGGGGATTTTGCTATTCACCAAACGTAATATTAATTCTCTGGAAAAATGATTATGGTCTATGTAGTATACAAACTAGCATACTAAGTAAATCTGACATTGTTACCCAAGGTAAAGTGTGATGAGGCAGCGGATTTGGTCATTAACTCAAAAGTTAATTGTTAGCACACTACTAACATTGTATTGGATGACTCCAGTGCTAGCTCAATCAAACCAGCTGCTAACTCGTGCTGAAGTCTACAAATTAATTAAGATAGTTGAACTACTGCTGCAAAACCAAACTCGACGCCCAGCACAACCCAAAGATATCATAGTGCCTCGAGATGCAGTGAGAACTGGTGCAAGTTCTGAAGCTCAACTATTCTTTAACGATAAATCTTTGATTCGAGTAGATCAAAGTAGTACCTTCCGATTTGAACCAGGGTTGCGTCGCTTTAAGCTACGAAATCTCATCGCCCTGAACGAAATGATATTTAAATTGGAAAATGGTACTGCTTTAATTTTGAGTCCGCCTGGTAGTGTAGGAACTGAAGTAGAAACCCCACAAAGTCAAATTAGTATCCTCGCAGCACGTCCTGCAACTACCGCATCTCAAATAAAGCATAATCTGGGGCTGATTGCAATGAATAAAAACAGCAAAATCAGCCAAAATAACGATTTATTTCTGCCAGCACAAAAAGCCAGTGCAGTCATGGTCATACACGATAATACACGCAACGCCACACAAGTTTTTGCTCTCACTGATGGAGATATTAAAATATCCGACTCTCAAGGTAAAAAAACTGTTGCATTGCAAGGTGGACAGACAGTAGCAGTTAAAAATGGCTTGGTAGGCAAAGTACAAGAATTCGACCTACCAGCATTTTATAAAACTATTTCACTCACCTCTGGTTTAGGCCCAGGGCAAGAAAATTTAGTCGCACAAGAATCTACCCCAGTTCAAGAAACACTCAACGCTGTTCGCATTGAAACTTTAGCTTCATTAAAAAATCAAGCCAAAAGATTTAAAGGATTTACTAGAACTTTCCTCGCAGATGCACTCAATGGCACAGAAGGTGATTTAAATCCTCGTCCACCAGTTTCTATCAGAATTGTCAACCCGCAAGTTGTCACTGGGACTTTTTATAGAAGACAAGGCAATAATGCTGTTTTTATCCCTGATAATAATCCGAGATCCCAAACTAGAATTGCAGTCGATTTTGATCAAGGCACAGTCACCATTAACGACAACACAGGTATCAAGAATCAAGCTGGTTTGAGCGGTAATAATGCCAATGCTTCAGTACTTAACGCTAACGGTCAAATAACTCAAATAGAAGTGTTTGGTGTCAACGGCGATGCACCTCAAGAAGGAATTCCTTATCGTGGCAGTTTGACAACTGGCGTTGCACGCGATCGCTAGTATTGCTACACATAATTAAAAATTCTCTAGTTATAAGCTAGTGAAGTCTTTTAAATTTTCTTCTTTTTACTGGTGTAGTTTAAAAATTAATATTTTGGCAGACTTTTTGAATATCAGGTGTGAGTGGTGATGAAAAATCAAAAATTATTGCTGATATCAGGAACAGCATTCTTATTATTAGCTGCACCTGCATTGGCAGAAAATTTCGATGCAAAATCAATACCAGAATTGATTTCTGTCAACTGGTCGCGGCGAGGAGTCCCCCACCATACCGAAGGGTGGTGGCGCTCAGAACGCCGCTCCGGTACTGGGTACTGGGTACTGGGTACTGGGAAAACACTTCCTATTTTGGGAGGAGTTAAAGCCCCTTCCATAATTTTTCATTTGAAAACCCAATCCCCAGTCCCTAATCCCCATCGCCCCTTATCCCCAAAGGGGGCCCCGAGTTCCCCAGTCCCTTTTACTGCAAACCATCGCGAAAATGATCAGCAGCCTGATACTCAACATCTTGCCGATAACAGCATGGAACAGGTAACATCAGTATCTCAATTATCTGATGTGCAACCTAGTGACTGGGCTTTTATCGCCTTGCAATCATTAGTAGAACGTTATGGTGTAATAGCTGGTTATCCTGATGGTACTTTTAAAGGCAATCGCGCCTTAACACGCTATGAATTTGCCGCAGGTTTAAATGCCGCATTAAATAAAATTAATGAATTAATTGCTGCTGGTTTAACAGATAAAGTCGAAAAAGAAGACTTGATAACATTACAAAATCTCAGAGAAGAATTTGTCTCAGAATTAGCCACTTTAACAAGTAGAATTGACACCCTAGAAGCGCGGAATGCGAATATAGAAGCACAGCAATTTTCGACTACCGTTATATTGGCAGGACAAGCCATTTTTGGACTAGCGGTCGGTTCTGGTGGCGACCCCCCAGGTCAAGGACAAGCCAACACAATTCTGACTCACCTCACACAACTGCAACTCGTTTCTTCTTTCACTGGCAAAGACCGTTTTCGAGTAGCATTAGTTACAGGCAATGCTGCTGATGATAGCTTTAGCAATCCTCAAGCATTTAACACCAATATGGCCAGGCTAGCTTGGCAAGCAGATTATGATAATCAGGTGAGGGTAGATTCTATAGAATATCGCGTAGCAGCACTGGGCGATCGCGTAGTTTTTACCTTCAAACCTGTAGGATTTAGCTTAAGCAGTGTTCTCAGCGTCAACTCACCCTATGCTGATGCCGGTCAAGGAGCAATTTCCCTATTTGCAGGCTCAACTCCCATCTTGAAAATTGGTAGTCTTGATGCTGGTTTAGGCTTTGATTGGTTAGTTAACGATCAACTGCGCTTGCAATTCGCCTATGGTACCAGAACTAGTAACGATAGTAGCCAAGGCATATTTAGTGCAGACCATAGTGCCTTGGGAGTGCAGCTATTATATAAACCAACTCCCTCTTTAATTACTGGTTTGGCTTATGTAAATGCTTATGCTAGTAACGGTCAATTAGATACAGGTACAGGCAGCAGTAATGCAGACACTTCAGGGGGAATTAACGAACCATCTCAAATTCATGCCATCAACGCCAGCATCAAATGGCAATTAACTAATCAACTAGTTGTTGGTGCTTGGGGAGGTGTGATGGTGACTAATTCCCTTGAATCAGACGCCGTTGTTCTCAGCAGCACCTACACAGCTTCTCTAGGTATATATGACCCCTTTGGCAGAAAAGGAGATTTATTAGGGTTACTAGTAGGTCTACCACCAAAGTTAAATAACGGCATATTAGTTGCAGATGTCGATAGTGGGAATTCAACACATTATGAAGTTTTCTACCGCTACCTAGTCAACGATAACATTGCCATTACTCCTGGCTTTTTTATTGTCACTGACCCAGGACACATTTCTAGAAATGATGACATCTTCATAGGAACTATTCGTACCACTTTTAGCTTTTAGTTGATCATTCTCAAATGGCTAGTTTTTTCCTGCTTTTGTAACCCGAAATCCCCAATTTTTGAACCATGCCGCTTTTTTACATATGCCATCATTTCATCCATACTTTCTGAAAAAATTTCAAATATTTTCTCTACCACCTCAAAAGCTTTGGCTTTTTGCTCCCGTGTCAGTTGTATATCTCGGATTAACTCATGCAAATGAGTGATTTTTACACAATGCTCGGTTTCTGCGGATAAATGATACTGTCCAAAATAGCGGAAATCTTGATTAGTAATTTTTTGTAGTTCCTGTGTTACTTGTGTAGTAACAGCGAAAGTTACATGCGCTGTTGCCTCTATGGCCTCAATTGCTGCTAGCACGACGGCAGGCTCAGCTTGAAAAGTATACATTGCAATTTGACGGCAAATCAGGCGTGTTTTATACGTTTCTTCGCTCCAAAGAAATCTGATAGAATCACTTAATTTGAATGATTGATTTAACACTACTTTATCAAGGTCTTCTAGAAACCACTGACTGTGATCATCCTCTTCATAGGTGTGAATATTGATGATTTCTTGAATTGGGTCATTAGTTGGCTCTTTGCGAAAATTGTGTTTGCTCAAATCTTTAAATCCCATTGGCAGATGAGTCAGACCTGGAATCCAAGATAATCTGATGCTGGGGTCTATACTTGTGTCTTTCATAAAATGAAATAAGGGTAAATCGGCAAATTCTTGCTCCTTCTTCTTAATTAATGCAATGATATCTTTCATTGTTAGTGTTATTCCTTATAGCATTTACGCGCTGTAAAAATTACTTATATGAGATCTACGTAAGTTACGTAAAATGAGCTTTTAAGCAGTTTTTTACGTACTAAATGTGGCCACATATTTAACTTGACAGATACTTAAAGATAGCTTAAAAATTCAAAACTTGTATAGTACAAATGTACGATGCTGAATACCAATAGGACTTACGCACTCGTGACGAAAAACTAAGCTTTTGCGATTACAACGCTCTCGCTCGCTCCGGACGTATAGCTAGGGACTAGGGACTGGGGACTGGTGACTGGGTGAAAAGTCTTTTTGTGTCTAGGTTTTATTATCTGTTGATGTCCTAACACTACTGGCGACTGCTATAAAATCGTAATCCGTGCGTAAGTCCTGACCAATTCATAATTCGTCAGAGAGTTGTCGTATTCAGCTTAGTTAGTGTAATGAAGACCTCGCCCTTAAGGGCGGGGTTTAAATTTTTGAGCTAGAACCACTTGTATTCACGCACCTAGCTGAAGTGCATACAGATTTGCATAGACACCTTGTTGGGCTATGAGTTCTGCGTGAGTTCCCTGTTCGACAATTTGTCCGAGCTGAATCACCAACACCTGATCAGCTTGGGTAACTGTACTCAGACGATGGGCAATTACAAAGCTGGTACGATTTTGTAGTAAACGAGCGATCGCAGTTTGCACCAACGCTTCTGTACGAGTATCAATACTGCTGGTTGCTTCATCCAAAATCAAAATTCTCGGATTAATCAACACCGCCCGCGCAATACTAATCAGTTGCCGTTGTCCTTGGCTAAGAGGCGCACCCCGTTCACCCAACACAGTTGTGTAACCCTGTGGCAGTGAAGTAATAAATTCATGCACATTCGCCATCTGTGCAGCCGCTTCAATCTCAGCTTGGGTGGCATAGGGTGCGCCAAAGGCAATATTTTCCGCAACAGTACCACTAAACAAAATATTGTCTTGCAAGACAATACCAATCTGATGCCGCAAACTTGCCTGTGTGACACTACGCACATCTATATCATCAATTTTGACAGCACCACCAGACACATCATAGAAGCGCAAGATTAAATTAATAATCGTAGTTTTGCCAGAACCAGTCGGCCCCACTAACGCCACCATTTGTCCGGGAGTAGCGTGTAAATTTACTCCTTTAAGCACAAGTCGCTGTGGGTTGTAGCCAAAGGTCACATTCTCGAATCTCACCTCACCCTGAATTGGGGGCATTTCCACAGCATCAGGTGCATCATTGAGTTGAGATGGTTCATCCAGCAACAGAAAGATCCTCTCTAATCCGGCAAAAGCAGATTGAGCTTGGGTATAAAACTGGCTGAGGATTTGAATCGGGCGGAAGAACTGCTGCACATATAGTAAAAACGATGTCACCACACCTACTGTTGCTTCACCCGTCACAGCAAGATAGCCACCATAAGCCAGCACACCCGCCGTTGCTAGAGTATTAAGAAAATCAATTGACGGCAAAAAAGCAGCAGTAATTGCCACTGCTTCTACATTGGCATCACGATTAGCAGCATTGAGAATGTTAAATTGTTCAATATTGATTTGTACTCGATTAAATGCCTGCGCTTCTCGCACACTGCCAATGTCTTCTTCCAACTTGGCAGAAAGTTCGCCAATTGTCTGGCGTGTCACGCGAAATTTGGCTCTTGCCCAACGCGTAAATATACTAGCCGTCAAAATCATCAGTGGCACAACCAAATTACTTAACAACCCCAGCCGCAGGTTAATCGAAAGCATGGCAATGACAATGCCCACCAAACTCAACAAGTTACCCAACATTTGAGCAATAGTCTGTCCAAATGCCTGATTGACAGTATTAACATCATTTAGCAAGCGGCTCATTAAATCACCAGCTTCGCTACGATCAAAAAAGCTCAGTGGCAAACTCTGAATTTTAGTAAAAATATCTTGCCGCAATTGCGCCAGCAACCGCTGCATAATCCAGCCGACTCGAATAATCTGACCCCGCGTTGCCCAGACAGCAATACTATAGATTACTGCTAATAATCCTAGTATTAGTAGTAGTCCCGGCAAATTTCCCTGTGCAATCATATGATCAACCGACCAGCCAATTAAAAATGGCCCAATTGCCTGACTGGAAGCCCCAATCACTACTAATGTCAGGGCGATGGGAATTTCTTTGCCATAGGGTCGCAAGTATTGTAAAAAGCGCCGCAGCGTGGAGAGTTGCTTAGTTGCCTTTTGCTCAGATGCCGCAATGGGACTGATCATAACAATTTTGGATTTTAGATTTTAGATTTTGGATTGAAAGAATCTATAAACATATCTCTTTCCCAGTACCCAGTCCCCATTGCCCCTAATCCCCAGTACCCAGTACCCAGTCCCCATTCCCTTTTTCATACTCCTGCCTTCTGCTTCACCTGAGATTCCAAAATCGCGCCGTAGAGTGAACTTGTCTGCATTAATTCCTCATGGGTACCTTGGGCGACTAATCGTCCTTTGTCCATCAGCAAAATTCGATCAGCATTTTTGACAGTACTAATGCGTTGAGCCACAACAAAGGTTGTACACGCCTTTTGACGCATGAGATCATCTAGTTCGGCTTGGATTTGGGCAGCAGTTTTGGCATCAACAGCCGAGGTACTGTCATCTAAAATCAGAATACTGTAGTCGGTGAGTAAGGTACGGGCGATCGCTATTCGTTGTTTTTGTCCACCAGACAAGCCAATGCCCCGTTCACCTACAATTGTCTCGTAGCCATCGGGCAAGCTGGCGATAAAATCATGAATCTGGGCAGTTTTGGCTACTGAAATTACCTCTTCCAGGGGTGCGTTGGGTTTGGCATAGGCAATATTTTCGCGGATAGTCCCGGAAAATAGTGTGGTTTCCTGGAAGACAATGCCAATATGACTTCTTAAACTTTTCAGTGTAAAATCCCGCACATCCCGCCCGTCAATACGAATCGCTCCCCCTGTGACATCATAGAAGCGGGCAAGCAAATTCATAATTGTGCTTTTTCCTGAACCTGTCATCCCCAACACGGCGATCAATTCCTTGGGCTTGGTTTCAAAGGAAACTCCTTTGAGAGCTTCGGTTGTGGAACCAGGATAGCGAAAGGAAACATTCTCAAAGGTGATTCTACCACCACAAGTATCAAAGGAAATGGCACCAGGGCGATCGCTAATTTCCACTTCTGCATCTACTACTTCATACACCCGTTGGGCACAAGCAGCCGCACTAGCAATGGCAGGTGCAGCAAATCCAATCAATAAAATCGGTTGCAGAATCAATGCTAGATAGGAATTAAACGCTACCAATTCACCAATGGAGAACTCACCCCCAATTACCTGTGCCCCTCCATAACCGAAAACTGCCAACGTTACCAAACTACTTAACAAAAAAATAAACGGGAAGGTATCACGGATGGCGCGAATGGTGTTCATGTTTGCCTTCACCAGGCTATCATTTAAGCTTGTGTAACGTGACCTTTCGGTAGATTCCCGCACAAAAGCTTTCACCACCCGTATTCCCAGCAAGTTCTCTTGTAATACAGCATTCAAATCACCCAGTTGTTGTTGGATCTGCTGGAATAGTCCACCATTGCGGGTGATAAATCGCATCATCAACGAGCCGGCTAAAGGTACCACCGTCAAAGTAATTAACGCCAGTCGCCAGTTCATCAGCAGCAAAACCACTGCAATTGTCACCAATGTGACAATTCCACCAATCACCTGAATCAGGCTAGTACCCACAAATGTGCGGATCTGCTCAATATCACTGGTCATCCGGGTTAGGAGTTGAGAAGTTTGTGCTTGGTCATGAAAGCTGAAACTGAGATTTTGAATTTTGCTGAAAATTTTGTTCCGCAAATCATAGGCGACACCTTGAGATGCAGCCTCTGCTAAATAGCTTTGCCCAAAATTAAACACACCACGAGCGATGGCTGCAACTACCATCCAGCCAGCGCTGTAAAGTACAATTTGTAAATTTTGTTTGGCAATACCGCGATCAATTCCCCAGCGAAATAGTTGCGGGGTAAGAGCATTGGCCAGTGTCAACAACAACAAACTAACCAAAGCTCCAAGCGAAGTCCAAGGGTAAGCTTTTAAACTCCCCAATACCCGCCAAATTGCCCCCATAGACGAAGTTTCTTGGATTTCGGATTGCTGCACCAATGGAATTCACCCTGATACTTTGTGGAAAATTATATCTGGGAATGGGGCATTGGGCATGGGGCATTGGGAATGGGGAATTGGGGATTGGGGATTGGGGACTGGGGAACTCGGGGCCCCCTCTGGGGATAAGGGGCAATGGGGAATTGGGATTATAAATAACAAATGACAAACCTACTAATTCTTACGATCGCCATCGTTTTCTCAGCCACCAAACCATAAAACCAACAATAATTCCAACTAGCAGACTGGTACTCAAAGGGTATTTGCAAAAAAACTTAGCTTGCTGAAAAATATCTTTACAATCTTTTGCCGTATCTTTTATCAGAGATATCGTTGCTATGCCTGTACCAGTAGCAGCTACAAGCTCTTGAAAGTTGCGATCGCGTTCTGCTTTCTCGACTTCTATACGACTGCGAGTAGCGTTAATTGTATCTTCCAACAGTTGCAACCCCAGCTGCATATTGTTAATATCTTTGGAAATCTGTAGTAAATATTTTTTGCTGGCTAGATCGCTCAAGTTTTCTAAAAAATCTAACTGATTGTTTTTACCTGCTTTTTCTTTAATGAAAGCCAAACGTATTTGATAATTAGATAAATTAATTTTAATAATTTGCTTTTGAAAAGAAAGGTTGAGCAAATCAATTGTGTATTGTTGGAGAATATTATCAATATTGTTTAAAATTGTGCGAGAACGATTAAAATTATGTTTTTCATGCCTATCATAATTTTGATTGGTAATTCTTCTATATTCTTCAACTTTCTTATAATGATTTAGCAGAGATTGTTTGGATAAACGACTTTGCCAGTAAGCCCAGGTAATTTTACTACGATAACAAAACAATCCCATCCAATCGATATAAAATTCCGCAGCTTTTTCTGCACTCTCTCGATTAGGATAAATCGCAATAATTACATGGTGTGCGTTATGATTTAGATGATGATTTACATGAGCTATGCTCTGATTTAGGTTATCTGTCTGCGATAACTCAAAAACTGTAGCGTTTAAGAATTTACCTCTGGTTGGCTGCCAAGTACCTGTAAATAAAGCATAATAGCAATCTTTGGCTATATCTTCAGGATTTCGATGCAAGTTATCTGGTAACCAGCCAGAAAGCATCCAAGTTTGTCCAATTGTTGACAGTTCTTGATTGAGTTTTTGGGTGATCTCAGCTTTTAAAGTTGCAAAATCTTTAGCTGGTTGAGCTACAAGTTGATTTTTAAAGGAACAATCAATTTGCAAGCCATAAGTATCATTTAATCTGACAGGATAATAGTATCCTTCTAAAATTGACTTGGTTGGCTGCAAGTCAATGCGAGCCGGATAGGTCAGTTCTAAATACTCAATTTCAATATCAGCATCATTGAATTGAGTATTAGGTGGTAATTGAGATAAAAAATTTGCTTTGTTTTTTTGTATTTCTTCTTCAGTGGCGTTTAAAGGACTTTTTAAAGTATACAAAAATAAATCGAGAGTAGGATAGATTAAATCGCTCATCAGCACATGAAAACTAATTAAACGAGTGATAATTGGATAGTAATTGTTTCCATCTATCTAGAAATGTTGCTTGTTTAACTGTTTCTTCTGGTTGCTCAGAATTTCCGATAATGACTGCAACATTATTGATTTGACTTGCATAGTCTATAACTTCTGATTTTGGTATAAAGCCTTTTAGGATAGAAGCCTGATTGCAACTGATGAGCCTACTAATTTCAGCGTCTGTAGGCAGTAAATCATTAGGTATTTCTTCTAGCTTATCCAGTTGATGTTTATAAAATTGATAAGCTTGATTTAATTCAGGATTTGCAGCAATTATCTCTAACAAATCTTTTTGAATATAACTTTCCCAAGCTTTTGGCTGAGAGTCTAATTTCTTTGCAACTTCCTTTAAATTCTGTTTCTCTTGTTGGCTGAGAGCAGTATTTAAGCCTTGGAAGGCTAGAAGAAAAGCCATAATAGTATTGTCCAACTTTACTTTCATGGTTTTTATGTCAAACTCACTACATCTAGTGTAGACATATTTCATCAATGATTTATCAAGAAAAATTAAACCATAGAGTATTTAAAAGCAGGCGTGAAACATTGTATTTACTGGTATTTATGGCTAATCGATATTCTTTCAAATTATCAAATCTTTACATAGCCATAACGCACCATATTGAACTGATACCACTAAATTTTTAAATTAATATATATCCTTTTTTACTACCGTTTATTTTAACTGTGATGACAGCTAAATATCAAAATTATAGTTAATTTACTTCTAGAGAATGTGCGGTAATTACGGTTAAAATTTCATTTCGATGGCAACACAGTCAAGATTAGCAATCACATAAACGGAAGTGTTCGCTTAGCTTAGGTTGCAATTACAAGTATTCATTTGCACTTAACATTAAAGAATAACCATTATTCATTTAATGTTGATAATTAATAAATTTAAGTATTTATATTTAAAATGCAAGTTTAATATATAACGTTATTTTCATTTTTTATTTTTTCTCTCTACTAGAGATAATCTAGTTAATAGAAAGCTGCGAAATAAATTTCAGCTGTGGACAAATTTTGTCTACAGTTCAACAAAAAATTCTCAGGGTTAGTCAGGTAGAAACAATGACATCGGAATGGGCAGCTCAAGTTATTGGGATTAATTATTATCCAGACTACACCACCTTAAAGCCGCTAACAGCAGCAGCAGAGGATGCACAAAAAATTGCGGAACAACTAGAACAATACGGTTATAGACCTTTTCGCGCTCAGTGTTTACCTAAAACCTTAAACCAGAAGGGAGAAAGTAAAATTGACCCACAAGGGGCGGTAAGGGTGCAAGAATTGCAACAAGCGATCGCTAATCTCTTTAATCCTCCTCCTCCCAACCCTATCCCAGAAACAGCCTTATTCTTCTTTTCTGGACATGGGTGGTGTAAAACTGTGGCGGGAAGGGAAGAAATTTTTTTGGCTACCAGCGATGTTCTACCCAAAGAACAAATCTATGGTATACCTCTGAGGTGGTTGGGAGAGCAATTACAAACAAGTCATGCTAAACGAGTGATTGTCTGGCTAGATTGCTGCTATGGTGGGGAATTGTTGAAATTTATTCCCACAAACAAAGATTACTGTTTAATTACCGCCACTCGTTCCTATGAAACTGGAATAGAAATTCCCCACACCCAAGGGTTGTTGACGCAGGCGTTAATTGCAGGATTAAACCCAAAAAAAGACCCAGATGGGATCATCAATAGCCACAAATTAGCAGATTTCATCATCAAACGCATGGCTCATACAGCCCAGCATCCCTTAATTGCTAATTCCCAGCGAGCAATTCTGCTAACCACAAAATATCCGCCACAAAGCTTTCAGGATCAATGTCCTTATCGTTCCCTGTTGTATTTTAGCGAGAACAAACAAGATGCTGAGGTCTTTTTTGGGCGGAGTGCGCTAACTCAACAATTGATTGCACAGGTAAGAAATCATCATCGCTTAATTGCAGTATTAGGAGCTTCCGGTAGTGGGAAATCATCTTTGTTAAGAGCTGGGTTACTCTATCAGCTCAAGTTAGGACAAGAAATTTCAGGGAGCGATCGCTGGACTTATATTACTCCTTTTACACCGCAAGAAACTCCTGTGGAAAGTTTAAAGCAGGCTTTTGCTCATCTTTTGCTTCCAGAGACAACAACCCCTCCCCGTTCATGGGGAGGGGTAGGGGGTGGGGTTCCAACTGTATTGCAACCAACTGAGAAACCCTATATTGCTCATGTCATCGGGGAGAGGTTACAAGCATTAAACACACCAGTGATTTTGATTATCGACCAGTTAGAAGAATGCTTTACTATGTGCAATAACAGTCAGCGTCAAGAATTCTTTGACTGTTTGATAGCATTAATTGACTGTACAGATAACCTGTGTATCTTGTTGGGGATGCGATCGGATTTTCGGGGAAGATTGCGAGAATATCCCAAATTTGCCGAAAGAATAGATAAACCTTACATTAATGTCGAACACTTAAACCGTGAGGAACTCGAAGAAGCAATTACTAAACCAGCTGAATGGGTAGGCTTAGGCATAGAAGGAACATTAAAACAGCAACTAATTAACGATGTTGAAGATTACCCTGGCAGTTTACCTCTGCTACAGTATACTTTGACAGAATTGTGGCGGGAGTCGAGAAAACAAGGTGATGAGTTTCTCCGCCTTAAAACTTATCAGGATTTAGGCGGGGTGGAAGGAACACTCCAAAAACGCGCCGATGCAGTTTACGACAATCTTTCACCCACAGAACAAACTGTGGCGCGGCGAATTTTTCTCGAATTGACGCAAATAGGAGAAACCATAGATGTCAGACGACGCGTGCGTTTACGCGAGTTGGTTAATTCCCATCATTCCCTAGAACTTTTGCAACAGGTGAGTGATAAGTTAGCCAATAAAAACGCACGATTAATTACCAAGACAGATGAGTCAGATTCTCAAGATGTAATTTTAGATGTTGTTCACGAAGCCTTAATCCGCCATTGGAAAAAGTTGCGGGATTGGAAAGAGGAATATAAGTTGGGAATAGGCATTGAGCGACAGATTGAAGCAGAAGCCCAAGAATGGGATAGGAATGAGAGAAAGCCAGGATTCCTTAGACAAAATGACAGGTTAACAGTAGCAGAGTTATATTTAACTAAGTTTGGCCATTGGCAAATGCTGAATGGAGTAGCCGAGGAGTACATTCACAAGAGTCAAGAACGGCGCGATAAGCTAGTTCAAGAAGAGAAAAAACGCCAACAAGAAAAGCTCAAAGCAGCACGACGGCAAAATCGAGTTGTCACTATATTTACTATTGGGTTAGCTGGAGTCAGTATCTTTGCTGGTTTTCAATGGTACAGCGCCCAAAGTAATGCTAAGAAAGCAGCACAACAAAGCGCCATTACACTGGCTCAAACCTCTGAATCTTCCCTAGCGTCTAACAGGCAAATTGAGGCTTTAGTTGCAGCCATACAGTCAGTTAGACAACTTTCAGGTAGACCACTTAGGAAGAATGTGAATCTAGAACAAGTGGCTAACCAGCTAGCAGCTTTAGCACTAAGGCGAGCAATTTACACTATCCAAGAGAATAACCGCTTGGAAGGGCATAGCAATTATGTCTGGGGCGTAGCATTCAGCCCGGATGGCAAGACCATTGCTTCTGCTAGTTTGGACAATACTGTCAAACTCTGGAATGTGGCTACAGGCGAGGAAATTGCTATCCTCAAAGGGCATAGCGATGAAGTCAGGGACGTAGCATTCAGCCCAGATGGCAAGACCATTGCTTCTGCTAGTTTGGACAAAACAGTCAAACTCTGGAATGCAGCTACAGGTAAGGAAATTAATACCCTCAAAGGGCATAGCGATTCAGTCTATAGCGTAGCATTTAGTCCAGATGGCAAGATGATTGCTTCTGCTAGTGCTGACAAAACTGTCAAACTCTGGAATGCAGCTACAGGTAAGGAAATTAATACCCTCAAAGGGCATAGCGATTCAGTCTATAGCGTAGCATTCAGCTCGGATGGCAAGACCATTGCTTCTGCTAGTTTGGACAAAACAGTCAAACTCTGGAATGCAGCTACAGGTAAGGAAATTAATACCCTCAAAGGGCATAGCAATTTGGTCTATAGCGTAGCATTCAGCCCAGATTGCAAGATGATTGCTTCTGCTAGTGGTGACAAAACCGTCAAACTCTGGAAGGTGTCTACAGGTAAGGCAATTACTACCCTCAACGGGCATAGCTATGAGGTCTATAGCGTAGCATTCAGCCTAGATGGCAAGATAATTGCTTCTGCTAGTGGTGACAAAACCGTCAAACTCTGGAATGTAGCTACAAATAAGGAAATTACTACCCTCAAAGGGCATCCCGGTTTTGTCTTGGACGTAGCATTTAGCCCGGATGGCAAAACAATTGCTTCTGCTAGTGGTGACAAAACTGTCAAACTCTGGAATGTAGCTACAGTTAAAACAATTACTACCCTTAAAGGGCATTCCGGTTTTGTTTTGGGCGTAGCATTCAGCCCGGATGGCAAGACCATTGCTTCTGCTAGTTTGGACAAAACCGTCAAACTTTGGAATGTGGTTACAAATAAGGAAATTATTCCCCTCAAAGGGCATAGCGATGAGGTTTGGGGAGTAGCATTCAGCCCGGATGGCAAAACCATTGCTTCTGCTAGTTTGGACAAAACTGTCAAACTCTGGAATGTGGCTACAGGTGAGGTAATTACTACCCTCAAAGGGCATTGTGATGTGGTCTGGGGTGTAGCATTCAGCCCAGATGGCAAGACCATTGCTTCTGCTAGTGGTGACAAAACCGTCAAACTTTGGAATGTGGCTACAGGTAAGGAAATTACTACCCTCAACAGGCATAGCAATAAAGTCTATAGCGTAACATTCAGCCCAGATGGCAAGACCATTGCTTCTGCTAGTGGTGACAATACTGTCAAACTTTGGGATGCGGCTACAAATAAGGAAATTACTACCCTCAACAGGCATAGTGGTTCGGTCTGGGGCGTAGCATTCAGCCCGGATGGCAAGACCATTGCTTCTGCTAGTGGTGACAATACTGTCAAACTTTGGGATGCGGCTACAAATAAGGAAATTAATACCCTCAACGGGCATAGCGGTTCGGTCTGGGGCGTAGCATTCAGCCCGGATGGCAAAACCATTGCTTCTGCTAGTGGCGACAATACTGTCAAACTCTGGAATGCGGCTACAAGGGAGGAAATCATTACCCTCAACGGGCATAGCAATGAAGTCTATGGCGTAGCATTCAGCCCGGATGGCAAAACCATTGCTTCTGCTAGTGGTGACAATACTGTCAAACTCTGGAACATCTACCCAAATCAACTTAAGGATTTAATAATTTCTGGTAGCCTTGAGGAGCTAATGAGCTACAGTTGCAATTGGCTACGTCCTTATCTAGAGTCAAATCCCAATGTGAGCGATCGCACCCTCTGCGATGGCGTTAATTAGCTTTGCAGCCACAAATCAATTACTGCTACTGCAATAATATCTTACTTTCAAGAAACCTCCGGGGCGATCGTTCAAATTCCAACCTTCCCTGTAGCAACTTCCGCGTTCCTTGCAGCAACTTCCGTCTTCACGTTTGCGTGTTTCGCGCAGCCTGTAGCAACTTCCGTTTTCCTTGCAGCAACTTCCGTCTTCACGTTTGCGTGTTTCGCGCAGCCTGTAGCAACTTCCGTTTTCCTTGCAGCAACTTCCGTCTTCACGTTTGCGTGTTTCGCGCAGCCTGTAGCAACTTCCGCCTTCACGTTATTAGAAACAGACTTGTGTCACAACATCTTTCCTCAAATAGAATACGCTTCATCAGCGTCAACTAATACCTCTGCAACAAATGTGGTTTTAATTAACGTGAGTTCGATGAACCTCTCCTTCCCGGCCTCCCTCTCCTAAAAGCCTACGGTGTACACACAAGTTATCTAATCACATGAGTCTGTTGAATTACCCCACCCTAACCCTAACGCCACTTGCTTCAAGTCGGGCATTGCCCGCCCAACGCAGTGGCTCCCCCTTGTCAAGGGGAGGGAACTAGATTTTCTTATTTCCCCCCGAAGATCGGGGGGATTAATACCATTTCACGAAATTTTTGATACAAATCACTTTTCTTGCTCCCCCAGCCTCCCCAGCTTCCCCAGCTCCCCCAGCTTGCCTAAATGTATCCACTTTAAAGTGAAACGGTATAAGGGGGGTAAAACCCGGATCTGACAAGCAACTCGATTTGTGTGTACACCGTAGCTCCTAAAAGCAGAGGGAGGAGAAACGAAAAAGTAAAGGTTTTACTCCCCTCTCCTAAAAGGAGAGGGGCCGGGGGAGAGGTCAAAACAACACTTGTCAAACTCACGTTAAATTTTAGGCTTTTTGCGAAAAATCAACAATTTCACGTATGACAACTTTTTCAACAATTGTCCACTATAGAGTTAACAGTAGTTTAGAAAATGAGTATTAATTATGGCAAGACAAAAACGCAGTTCACGTACTTTGGGCAAAGCTGAAACACGTCTAGCCAGCATTAAATCCATTAGTTCAACTCTCGATGTTGGAGAAGGATTAACAGTTAAAGATTATACTGAAAAAATTGACAGCCTCAGAAAATCCCTAGAAACATACAATACTATCCTCTCTACTATCGATGTCTTAGTGACATACTCCTACACTTCCACTTCGTGGTAAGTGTAGGCTTCCAAGACAATCCGGCTATTGCTTAGGAGGCTCTTGGCTTTAAGAACGGAATGCCCTACCGCTCTATTTTTGATATTTATTGCTGCATTGTGGTCACGGTGAAGACTACACCCGCAATTGGGGCAATCGTGCCAACGTTCATGCAGTTTTTTAGGAACTTTTGCCCCACATCTAGAACAATCTTGACTAGTGCCAGATGCTTTAACTGGGATAACCAACAAACCAGCATTTTCGGCTTTGTTTGTCAGGATTGACAGAAAGCTTGACCATCCGGCATCGAGTACAGACTTTGCTAGCTTAGAGCGTGAAAGTCCTTTAACATTCAAATCTTCAACAGCTATAACATCATACTTTTTAAGCAAATTATTAGCGGTTTTGAAATGAAAATCTTTGCGCTTGTCAGCAACTTTTTTGTGCTGCCTACCCAATTGTTTAACAGCTTTTAGCCTGCGTTTACTACCTGTTTTGCGCCGTGACACACGTTTTTGAATGACTCGTAAACGTTTTTGAGATTTGCGGTAATGTTGGGGGATAGGAGCTACCTCACCCTCAGCAGTTGTCAAAAACTCTTTTAGTCCAACATCAATACCTGTTATCGATTCAGGGTTAAAATCAGGCTTGATTGCTGGAACTGTGGCATCTTCTAGGCTAAGAGTTAGGTAATACCCATCGGCTTTTTTAGTTACAGATGCGGTTTTAATCTTAAAACCATCAGGAATAGGACGATGCAGAATTACCTTAATCTTGCCAAGCATCGGAAGATTAATTAAATTACCCTGCAAACATCCATCCTTCATTTGAGGATAAGTAAAAGTTCTATAACGGTCACGAGGTTTAAACCTGGGTTTGCCACTGCGTTTACCGTTACTATCACCCTTTAAAAACCTATCAAAAGTTACCTGAACTCGCCTGACTACATCCTGTAAAACTTGCGAGTAAATCTCGCTGTAATGTGGATGGGTTTTCTTGAGTTCGGGTAAAGTTTTTTTTTGAGAATAGTAATCCGGGTTATCTCTGAATTCTGGTAAATGACAAACAAGAGGACAAGCGTTGATAGGACAACAATTTTGCTCATACCAGTTGAATCTATCAGCCAACAAGTAATTATATTGAGCGCACAACATAGACAACCATCTGTCTATTTCTGTCGCTTGTTGTTTTGTCGGGCGTAATCTGTACTGATACGTTGTCCTCAACTGTTTATCACCACCTTTGTAAATCAGTGCTAGGTTTTTAGTATACACTGATTTTTATTGAAGTCTACAATCCAATGAAAAATGACTTTGTTTCCAAAGGGAGGTCTGTTAGTGACCTGAAAGTCCACCTTGTTTTAACAACAAAATACAGGCGTAGAGCGTTTAACACAGCAATGTTAGAACGCTTGCACACTATCTTTGAAGAGTTATTAGTAAAGTGGGATTGCAAGCTTGTTGAGTTCAACGGTGAAGATAATCACATACATCTTCTATTCCAATATCATCCTGACCTAGAACTTAGTAAGTTGGTCAATAACTTAAAGTCTATTTCCTCTAGAAAATTGAGACAAGAATTTTTTGAACATTTAAAAACTTTTTATAGTAAAGATGTTTTTTGGAATGGTTCTTATTTTATTGCTAGTTGTGGGGGTGTTACCGTTTCAACTTTGAAAAAATACATTGAAAATCAGCAACAACCAGAAGATTAAGAATTGTTCGTTTCCTCCATGTTCCCTTCCCTCGCCTATCGGCATTGGTCAGGGAACTGTCGTCAACACACAAACGCCATTCATCTCATCACTTACCGCGATAGCGGTAAGTGAGAGGCTTCTGTCAGTTCAAGCTAACTCAGATCGTCGAAAATGAGCAAGATTTAGCAGACTATTCAGAGAAAATGTTGCGTGGTATTGCTTACAAATATGGTAGCAACAGCCATGAATATCAGATGGCTGGCGGGATTCGCAAAAGCGATCGCAAGCGTACTGCACGTCAAAGCGTAATTTTGCCAAAGTAAGTAGAATTGGGAATTGGGAATTGGGAATTGGGAATTGGGAATTGGGAATGGCGAATGGGGCATTGCTTTAGTTATTCTCCCTCATCCCCTCATCCCCCCATCCCCCCTGCACCCCATCCCCTCATCCCCCCACATGAATACCAGGACGACGTTCCGGGTTTTTCTCCGCTTTGCGAAGAACTTCACGAGTCACAACAGCAATATCACCCTCACCAAACAAGATAAAACGCAGCAAGTATTGTATCGGGTTTCCCTCTACCCAACCGAAGTAAGCATGTGGAATCTTTCCGGTTTGATCACGAATATGCAGAAGTAAAGCCGCAATAGCGTTAGGTACCGCTGCACTCTCAGCACGCAGAATCCGGTAATTACCAACTTGAACACCTTTTACTTTGATGACATCAGCAAAATCAGAAGCATCAGATACCATAATCTCTAAAAACAGAACCGGATCAGTAGAGGGAATATGGTTGTCCTCGCGTACCTCTTTTTCCTTGCAAAAATACTCTAGCTCGTCGCCCTCATTCAATCGATTAGCAATGATTCGGATTGCTCCTTGGCTTTCCTCTGCAATGAATTGGCGAGCATTTTCGTCAATTTCAATCTGCTCAACTCGCAGTTCCGTTGAACGCCAAACACGCGAAACTAAGGAGGTGAGAATAATTGCACCAATAAAGAACCCAGCAATCCTGATACCTTCTGGCCTTTCGATGATATTGACAACTGTAGTATATATAAATACCAGGGTAATGAGAGCAAAAACCAATGTTCTCTGCTTTGCTCTTTGACGGTGAATTGATAAAGTTACAGCCAACGCCGCTGAACTCATCAACACCAAAACACCAGTTGCATAAGCACCACCTTGAGCTTCCACATTAGCCCGAAAGATGATTGTGACAATAAAGGCGATCGCTGTATATACCAACACCAAAGGTCGCGTTGCTCGTGCCCAATTTGGTGCCATCCCATAGCGTGGCAGATAGCGAGGCACAATATTCAGCAGTCCTGCCATTGCCGATGCACCTGCAAACCACAGAATAGAAATGGTACTCAAATCATAAATTGTGCCAAAAGTATTACCGAGATAAGAATGTGCTAAATATGCAAGGGCACGTCCATATGCTTTACCCCCAGCAGCAAATTCTGGTGCTGGAATCAGTAAAGTAGTGATCAAGCTACTGGTAAGCAAAAAGAAGCTCATAATTACAGCAGCAGCAGTCAACAGCTTGCGGGTATTGCGAATACGTCCCTTGGGGTATTGGGGAGTGTCGCTGGTGCTACCTTGTACAAGGGGCATAACAGTTACCCCAGTTTCAAAGCCTGATAAACCCAATGCTAGTTTTGGGAAGAGTAAAGCAGCTACAGCCAGCATTATCAGAGGATTAGAATGACGGGCAAAAAGTGCAGCTTGCCAGCTAGCGATCGCGGTTGGTTGATTTACAATTTGAAACAGACCAACGCAAATCACAATCAAGTTTAACAGCAAATAAACTGCCACCAAAAATACTGCAATCCCAATAGCTTCTCTAAAACCTCTGATAAAAACCACACCCAGCAATGCAATTAAAATCAGCGTGATGCCAACTTCTTGATGGTGAAGCCAATTTGGCGCCAGCGGATTTTCGATAATGTGAGCCGTGGCATCAGCAGCCGAAAGTGTAATAGTAATGATGAAGTCTGTGGCAACAAAGCCAAGTAAACACAGGACAAACAGCTTACCTTGCCACCAAGATAGCAGATGTTCCAGCATAGCGATCGACCCTTCACCATGAGGACTTTTTGCTGCCACAACACGATAAATAGGCAAAGCCCCAAACAGTGTTAAAAGAACTAAAATCAAAGTAGCCAGAGGAGAAAGCGCACCTGCTGCTAGTGCTGCAATACCAGGTTGATAGCCAAGAGTCGAGAAATAATCTACACCAGTCAAGCACATTACCTGCCACCAAGGGTGTTTGCGGTGTATTTCTTCCTTTGTGTAAGGTCCTTTCTTCTCTTGTCGGTCTTCTACTAGCAACCAATGCCTCAATTGTCTGCTGAAACGGTTTGCCGAAGTCATTAAATTAGCCATCAAACATTACTGCTCCCATGTAATATGTGTGATGTCTTTGGATTACGTGGCTTTGCTCTCATCAACTCTTTCTCAGTACTGACTTGTTGAGAAAGATAATGCACCAGCTTTGAGAGGGATAATCGATATATATCAATGAGGGAAAACTCACAACCACTATTAATAGACTTATTTATTGTGTGTCAATAGGATACACGAGTGGGAGTTTAAAACTGCTTTTATACAGATTTTTAATTGTATACCACTTTACTGGAGAGCAAAAGAAACAAAAAGTCAAGTGCTAGTAGACAAGTTGAAAGTCACAGTTGAGACAATAGCTTCAGGTTTTGTACTATAGGCGCAAATATTCCAACCAACAATATAATACGATTGATCCACAAGTTGGCTACAGATAAAAAGCAGGGGAACTCGGCCCCCCACGACCGAAAGAAAGTGGGGATTAGGGGTACAGGGGAGCAGAGGTACAGGAGAGATAATTTGTAGCTTTATTTAGAGGATTAGTATCACTTTCACAAATAAAAAATTTACAAGAAATAAATTATCTTCAATTGTGGGGTGGGCATCCTGCCCGCCCTTCAGACAAAAGACGGGTGTCTCCACCCGTCCCATAAGAAAATTTGGCATATTTTTATTTGTCAGTCCCTAAACTATAGGAATTTGATTTAATTTATGAAAAAATATGTAGCATAGCTAGTTTGCTCAAGTCGGGAGACCCTTCCTGTGCAACTGGCGTTGTGTTATCGCCAAGAGTATAACACCAAAACCTTTGGGTGATACGTTAGCCAAAGACATAACGTACCCTACGTTTATTTCAAAAAATCAAATATGATTCCTATATCTCACTTGAAATTTTCATCAGTGTTCAACTGCCAAAAATATCATTTTTTCTCAGCACAACCTTCCAAAACTTTATTACCTTGAATGAAAATAGCCGAATAGGGATAATTTATATCAGACATGCCATCGCTACAACTGCTAACTTTCTTCAAGATTAAAGTATTATTGCCTGTGCCTTTCAATCGGTATACTCGTACCAAATCTGCGGGACGTGCCTCTGCTTTCAATGGTGCAACATAAGGGAATTTTAGCGGTTGCGTTCCTGGGGAATTGTAAACAATTCCCCGTTTGCTAACAGTAACACTCCAAAAAGGTTCTGTACCCCTAGCAATGAATTGTTCGTTACTAGCAGCTTGTGCAACAATCAAATTCTGGTTTTTGCTAACAGATTCATTGGCAATACTGCGGTTATTTACTGATAAAGTGGTAGCAAGTCCCAAGAGAATAACGGGAAAAATGAAAGTTTTCATAGCTCATTAAAATCTACTCATATTTTCTACTTCAATGCGACTTTATCCATTTCCTGAAATTAATAGCAGTAGCCAGTATTTTAAGTCATTGAACTACACCATTGCCTACCCACTGTCTTAGAGCTTGTTTGAAAAGTGGTTGACTGTGATTTTAATTACGTTCTTACCCCCCATTATCCCACGCCACTTGCGCGGCTGTCGGCAAAGCCGCCCAACGCAGTGGCTCCCCTTTATAAGGGGAGGGTTAGGGTGGGGTAAAAAATATTTGATACATCAATCATGACTTTTCAAACATCCTCTTAGAGGTTGTTTAAATACCTAACGCTTCCATCTTCTATCATGTTTTATACTGAAACTAAGTTGTCAGCACTAGATGATGACACAAATCACATTTAAGGTTGAAGCATTTTGGGATTCAGACGCAGCAGTTTGGGTTGCAACTAGTGATGATGTACCGGGATTGGTGACAGAAGCTTCTACAATTGAAGTTTTGACGCAAAAGCTGCGAGAAATGATTCCAGAACTCATCATCCTGAACAGAATCATTCCTCGTGACTACCCAGGTTCTATCACCTTTGAATTAACCAGTCATCGGCAAGAATTGATCAAGGTTGCTTCATAGACGGCATAGAATTACTATTAAACCCAAAAATTACGAATTACGAATTACGAATTAGTAATTATTTGGTCAACCTAAACAAGAATCTGAACCAGCTTTTCACTAATCTCCTTCGGTTGGCGTAGTTCCCCACGTTCTGCTTGCTGAAGCATAAACCAAATTTGAGAACTTACTAAGTCAACATCTGTAGACATAAATTGTTCACCACCAAAGCGGCGAATATTCTCCGCTTGAGCTTTGAGAACAACAGCATCCTGACGGATAATACTTGACAATAAAAACTTCACTAGAGGTTGCATTACCCAACCAGGAAGTCCTAAACGAAAAGTGACAACCAGAAAGTTGCGGTTATAGAAATCAGACACCGGAGTCATAGCTTGAGTAACCAGCAGGCTGTAGTTGTTTCCAAACCGATATTCTACTTGTGCCATAGATGGTAGTAGAAAGCGGTCAAAATGGTTGACTTCCGTCACATTTGGTGCAATGATTTGGGCGGCAAGACCACTAGGACGTGGTTCGTCAAGGTACTCAATCTCAATACCATTCTGCTGTTGTCTAATGGCAGCCGTAATTTGCTTTCTTTTGGGATCGCCACGTAACAAGCCTGTGTGAACAAAAGGAGTATGTGAGACATCAGTGATATTCTCTAAAGCAGCATGGAGAGTACACTCATAAGCAAACTCTTCACGCCAGGTTGTATAACTGTTGTCATTAATATTGGGAAACTGGTAGGGAAGTGTTTCTGGCTCGATATCAGCATTGCCAAAAACCCATACAAAGCCATCTTGCTCAACAACTGGGTATGCTACCGCTCTTGTGCCACTTTTCTCTGGAACACCACACAAACCAGGCACAGCTTGACAAGTACCACCACCGTCAAACTGCCACCCGTGGTAAGGACATTCGAGATTACCGTTGACAACCCGTCCCAAAGACAACGCTATATTACGGTGCGGACATCTATCTAAAAGAGCAGCAGCCTTACCATCTACTGCTCGAAAAAGCACCAGGGGAATACCAATAACTGTACGAACAAGTGGCTTGTCAGTTAATTCTTGAGACTGACAAGCAATGTACCAATAGTTTGTCATCCGTGCTACCGAGATATGACCCTTGGTCAACGGCGGAGTTAGATGTGGTTTTTGTAGTTCCATATTTTTAATCTCACTCTAGGCAGGAGGCTAACGCACCTTGAATTGTTGTTGATGCGTTGCGCTGGGCGACAACGCACCCTACTGGCGTGTCAAGGCTAAAATGTTGCAATAGATTTCCTCTAATATCTCTGTGTTCTCTGCGCCTCTGCGGTTCGTTAATGCACAACTTTAGTCTTGACACGCACCCTACTGGCATAACCGGGCTAAAATAGTGCATTAATGAAGACCTCACCCTTAAGGGCAGGGTTGAAATAAACTCTTGTGGGATGGGCGTCCCGCCCGTCCTAATGGCGGGTAAGATACCCGCCCCACAAGAAAATCTATTGCAACTTTTAGACTTGCCATGCCACTACTGGCTACTACGTACTGTATTTTTATGCTTTTGATAGGTAATTTGTACTTACATTAAAAAGTGTTACTGATTTTGAGTAGACTAAGAACTGATTCCTTGACTTTACTCTAGGCATATCTTCTCATTTTTGTAGGATCTAAGTTACCTCAATGGCTGGCAAAGAAACTTTTCAAGCAGTGGTAATTACTGGGGCATCAAGTGGAATAGGTGAAGCCAGTGCTATTTACCTGGATAATTTAGGATACCAGGTATTTGCTGGTGTACGTCGTGATGTTGATGGGGAGGAATTAAAAAGTAAAACCTCAGCTAGATTGACACCTATTTTGTTAGATGTTAATGATGAAGCATCGATTAAAGCAGCCGCAAACACCATCAGCGCGACTTTGAATGATGTTGGTTTGGCTGGTTTAGTCAACAATGCTGGTATAGCCGTGGCTGGGCCACTGGAATTTCTTCCTATTGATGAGTTAAGAAAGCAACTGGAAGTAAATGTGATTGGACAGATAGCGGTTACTCAGGCATTTTTACCACTTTTAAGAAAAGCGCAAGGTCGTGTGATCAACATTAGTTCTGACAACGGCAAAGTTGTTGTGCCTTTTCTCGGCCCTTATTGCGCTTCCAAATTTGCATTAGAGGCACTCACAGATGCGCTGCGGATAGAACTGCAACCTTGGGGTATTGAGGTTGTGATTATTGAACCTGGGACAGTGACAACGCCAATTTGGAATAAGTCCATAACTTTAGCTGATGATATCTTGAAGAAAATGCCGCCTCAAGCGTTGGAATTATACTCACTAGCCGTAGATGCCACCCGTAACACAGCCAAAAAGTTAAGCCAGAATGGTTTTCCTGCCTCAGAAGTTGGCAAAACTATAGCTAAAGCCCTCAGCGCTAAAAAACCAAAAACTCGTTATGTAGTAGGATTAGATGCCCAAATGAGTATCTGGCTGTCGAAAATTTTAAGCGATCGCCTGCTTGATAAACTGATTATTCAATACCTTGGTTTACCCAAAAATTCCTAATATCATCATTGTGTGACTATTACAACTTCTCGAAAATTACCTCTACTATACTGATACAATATTCCTTTTAGATACAGGGATTTTTTGCCCAATTTCCTATAACTACACACTGTACAAATAGAGCCTAATATGCATTAACGAACTTGATTGGAGGCAGTCATATTACCATGATTGTTCAACTCCACGTGCGGGAACTAGCTAAGTATCTTAGTGTCTATTTTGTGAGCTGCTAAGTCCCTTTTTCAGGTAATCTTGGTAAATTTAAAGACATGAAAGTTGCTAGCTGAATTTAGTATTTCAGGGGAGTCAAAATTTGCTTTTAGAAAATCTCATTAAATTCTCCAGTCTAGTAGATATATTGTGCGATCGCGCGCTCTCCCAACCAAACAAACTGGCTTTTACCTTTTTGCACAACACAGAAACAGAACAAGTCAGCCTAACTTATCAAGAGTTAGACCAAAAGGCAAAAGCTATTGCTGTGGTGCTGAAGAGCATGAAAGCTACTGGAGAAAGGGCACTCCTACTCTACCCGCCTGGAATAGAATTTATCGCTGCTTTTTTCGGGTGTTTATATGCTGGAGTGATTGCCGTTCCTGTGTATCCACCGCGACGCAACCAACGCATGAACCGGTTGCAAGCGATCGTGGCTGATGCACAGGCTGCTTTTGCACTCACCACAACATCTGTTTTCACCAATATAGAACACAGCTTTAAACAAGCACCAGAACTCGCAGCTTTACATTGGCTAGCCACCGACAATATTGCCAGCAACCTTGCTCCTGATTGGCAGCCCACCAAGGTTAGTAGCGACACACTGGCATTTCTTCAGTATACTTCCGGCTCTACCGCTGCTCCCAAAGGAGTAATGGTCAGCCATCAAAATCTCCTCCACAATCAACTATTAATCCAGCAAGGATTTCAACATACCCAGGAAACCATAGTTGTCGGGTGGTTGCCTTTATACCATGACATGGGTTTAATTGGCAATGTGCTGCAACCAATGTATATGGGTGTGCCATGCATTCTCATGTCTCCAGTAGCTTTTTTACAGCGTCCTGTGCGTTGGTTAGAAGCGATTTCTCACTACAAAGCCACTACCAGCGGCGGCCCCAATTTTGCTTATGACTTGTGTGTCAGCAAAATTCCTCCCGAACAACGGTTAAACCTGGACTTAAGTACTTGGAGTGTGGCTTTCAACGGAGCCGAAAAGGTACGCGCCGAAACCATAGAACAATTCACCAATGCCTTTGCTGAGTGTGGATTTTCCCAAAAGGCATTTTATCCATGTTACGGTTTGGCAGAAGCAACTCTATTTGTTTGTGGTGGAACCAAAGCTGCTGCACCCGTAGTTGAAAAAGTGCAAAGCGAAGCTTTAGAACAAAACCAAGTAGTTCTATCAAAACAAGAAACTGGTAAAGTCCAGAAAATCGTCAGTTGTGGTCGAGCCACACTAGAACAACAAATTGTCATCGCCCACCCAGAAACTTTAACTACTTGCGCCCCGAATCAAGTCGGTGAAATCTGGGTTGCTGGTTCTAGCGTCGCTGGTGGTTACTGGAATCGACCTATTGAGACAGAAAATACCTTCGGTGCATACTTGCAAGATACAGGTGATGGGCCATTTCTGCGTACAGGAGATTTGGGCTTTTTACACAATGGTGAACTATTTGTTACAGGTCGCATTAAAGACTTAATAGTCATCCGGGGACGCAATCATTACCCCCAAGATATTGAACTGGCCGCACAAATTAGTCATCCAGCTTTGCGACCCAGTGCCAGCGCTGCATTTGCAGTTGAAGTTGATGGCAGCGAACGGTTAGTGGTGGCTTGTGAAGTAGAGCGGAGTTACATACGGAATGGAGAATTTGACGAAGTAGCAAAGGCTATCCGTCAGGCAATATGGAACAGCCAAGAACTAGAAGTTTATACCGTAGTGCTGCTGAAAACTGGCAGCATCCCCAAAACTTCTAGTGGGAAGATTCAACGCCTCAGTTGCCAAGCTAGCTTTTTAGCAGGAAGTTTGGATGTATTGTATACTTCCAGTACTAAAAATATAGTAAAAAATATTTCTGAGCAAATCTCTACAGAACCTCTCAGTTACTCAGAACCAAAAATGTATTTATCGGCATCAGTTGCGGAAATTAGCAAACAGCGGGCAAACGATGTTATCAATTGGTTTCGCAGTTACGCCAATGAACGCATTAATTCTCGTCTAATTGATGAGCGACGTTCGATACCACCGCACATTGTACTGGATTTCGGAAATCGCGGGCTTTTGGGAATGCAAGTACCCGAAAATTATGGAGGACTGGCACTCACCAACCGCGATATCATGCGCGTCATTGAACAAATTGCCGCCAGCGATTTAACCCTGGCGACCTTTGTCGGTGGCAATAATACTTTGGGTATTCGTCCGATCCAGCGTTACGCCACACAAACGTTAAAAGATGAACTTTTACCCCTACTCTCCTCTGGTCGGGAAATGGCTGCACTGGCAATTACAGAACCCGGTGCAGGCTCAAACCCCAGAGCCATTTCAGCCACAGCCCAAGCAAATGGCAAAGGTGGCTGGCAATTGCATGGCACGAAAATCTGGAGTGGTTCTGCTGCTTGGGCTGGTGTAATTAACGTTTTTGTCCAACTCTTAGATGCTAACGGACAATCAAGTGGCATGAGCGCTTTTGTTGTGCGTCAAGGAACACCAGGCTTGCGAATTGGCCCCGAAGCTTTGACCATGGGAATGCGGGGCATGGTGCAAAATACGATCTATCTTAACGATGTCCCAGTAGAACCCAGCCAACTGCTGTGGCGACCAGGAGCAGGGATGGAAGTCGCCCAGGATACATTTATGTTTGCGCGGTTGGGGTTGGGAGCAATCAGTGTGGGGGGGATGAAACGAGTAGCACAACTCATGCACCGTTATGCAACTCGGCGTTCCATTGCTACTGGTAGTTTGCTAGAAAATCCCGTGACATTGGCGCGGTTTAGTGAAGTGACAGCAGCCATTACCACCGTAGAAACACTAGTGACATTGATAGCAGATTTACTCGATGCAGGGCAGAATGTCCCCGAAGAAGCCTATATAGCTTGTAAAACTTCCGGGCCAGAATTTTTGTGGAAAGCTGCTGATACCCTGGTGCAACTGCTGGGGGGTCGTGGCTATCTGGAAAATAATCTTGCACCCCAGATTCTGCGAGATGCCAGACTCTTCCGTATTTTTGAAGGGCCTACGGAAACCCTGAACATGTTCCTGGGATCGCGAGTCCTGCACAGCAGCAAGGAACTAGATTATTTTCTCTCTCATACCCTAGGAGCGCCAGCTGTCTCAAATCGTTTGCAAGATGCTGCTCAAAGCATCAATGCCCGTTGTGGGTCAAATTCTGTTTTTGGTGAGCGTTCCAGTGCAAGTCGCTGGGCATCTGTTTTAATTGGGGAATTAGCTACATATGCGATTTTGCTGGCAGCAGTACAAAAAGCATATCAGTCCAACCAATCGCCACCCATAGGCAGGGCTGTGGAATGGGCACAAATGAAGTTTGAACTGGCACTGAATAACGCCCTCATGGGTACACCAGATGAACTTGTAGCGCTGAGTGCCAAGCAAACCACAAACCTTGTATCCAGCTATACTGAAGCCATTGGGGATTTAGAACAGACGCTTTTTGGTGAAGATCATGCAGTTGATGAGTTACTGCGTCAAAACTTAGCAACAGCAAGCCCAACTCAGAGCAGACACTCTCAAGAAACTGTCAGTTTGAATGGTAAAGGTTTGGCAGCAAATTGGCAAATTTCTCCTTACACTGCTGAATCGATTCAAAATTGGTTAATAAAATGGATAGCCAACGAATTAGCAGTAGAGTTGGATGCTATTGACATTGACAAGTCCTTTGCTGAATATGGTCTAGATTCAGTCACCGGCATCAAGTTGGTGAGTGATTTAGGTAATTGGTTAGGACGCGAACTTTCTGCCAATAGCACCTGGGACTATCCCACCATTGCCACCCTGGCTGAGCATCTAGCCCCAGAAATTGAGATTCCCCCTGCAACTAACTCACTTAGTATAAATGAAGTGACATCAAAAGCGATGAGCAATGGCAGGATTAAATATCCAGACGACAAGATTCAAGCGATCGCACCTGCCAATAACAACGAAATACCGCCTGAATACTATAATTTCGATTTTTATCCAGAATATCGCAATCTCAAACAGCGACTTGAAGAAATAAAATTGATGGGGGGAAACCCGTATTTCAAAGTCAATGAAAAACTATCAGATGATACAGCGATAATTAATGGGCAAGAACTCATTAACTACTCCAGCTACAACTACTTAGGCATGTCTGGCGATCCTGTGGTAAATAGTGCAGCTATGGAAGCGATCGCCCGCTACGGCACTTCTGTATCAGCAAGTCGTGTGGTATCAGGCGAAAAGCCATTGCACCAAGAGTTAGAAAAAGAAATAGCGCAACTTGTAGGCGCTGAGGACTGTATCGTTTATGTCAGTGGACACGCCACCAATGTCACCACCATTGGTCATTTATTTGGTCCGAAAGACCTGATATTGTACGACTCACTCATCCACAACAGTATTTTAGAAGGTTGCTCACTATCTGGCGCTAAGACTCTACCCTTCCCACACAACAACTGGCAGATACTCGATCAAATACTCAGCGATCGCCGAGGCGAATTCCAAAGAGTGTTAGTAGCCATAGAAGGCGTGTACAGCGTCGATGGCGACATCCCCGAACTACCCCAGTTTATCGAAATCAAGAAGCGCCACAAAGTATTCCTGATGGTAGATGAAGCCCACTCCATCGGTGTGCTAGGAAAACACGGCCGCGGCATAGGTGAGTATTTCGGCATTGATCCCCAAGATGTCGATTTGTGGATGGGTACCTTAAGCAAATCCTTTGCAAGTTGTGGTGGTTATATTGCAGGTAGCAAAGCATTAGTTGAATACCTGAAATATACAGCTCCCGGCTTTTTGTATAGCGTTGGCATCACACCAGCAAACGCCGCCGCCGCCTTGAGTGCCATTCAAGTACTCAAAGCCGAACCACAGCGAGTAGCCAAACTGCACGATCGCGCCCAACTATTTTTAAAACTAGCCCAAAAACACAACATAGATACAGGACTGTGTAAAAACTCACCTGTAATCCCGGTAATTGTCGGCAATTCCTCACAATGCGTCCAACTTTCACAAGTACTTTTTGAACGTGGGATCAACGTCCAACCAATGATTTACCCCTCAGTAGCAGAGAACGCCGCGCGTCTACGCTTCTTCATCAATTGCACTCATAGCGAAAAACAAATTCGTTTGACCATAGATGCGATCGCTCAAGAATTAGCCAGAATTTGTCCTGACTATGGAGTGAAGGTATAATCTTTGTGCGGGCAGTCCGTTCAAGTCGGGAAACCCGCCCACACGGCTGCCCTTGTCTTGGTGTCTTGGTGTAAATCTTAAACCACCAAGGCACCAAGACACCAAGGGTTTTCATCCATTACACGCAGTTCATGGGGGCTAGTTATGAGCAAAACCTGGAAAAACTGGTCAGAATTAGTTAGGTGCCAACCGCAGCAATTCTTACAGCCAACCAGTATTGAAGAACTTGCCGAGATTGTCCACTCCCATGTAGCATCTGGGCGTTCACTGCGTGTAGTTGGTAGTGGACACTCCTTTACTCCTGTGGCGGCTACTAACAGTACGATGATATCTCTTGAGCAGCTACAAGGTGTGGAACTTGTTGAGGGTGAAACAGCCAGCGTACTAGCTGCCACTAAAATTTATACCTTGGGTAAATTATTGGCAGACTACGGTTTGGGACTAGAAAACCAGGGTGATATCGATTCTCAGTCATTGGCTGGTGCGATCGCCACAGGTACCCATGGGACAGGCACAAACTTAGGCATCATGTCAACCCAAGCTGTAGGTTTCACACTAGTTACAGCCGACGGCAACATTCTAGAATGTTCTGCAAATCACAACCCAGAGATTTTCAAAGCCGCGCAAGTATCACTTGGTTCTTTGGGTATCCTTGCCAAAATTCGCATGAAGCTAAAGCCTACCTATCGCCTGCGGGAAGTTAGGCGCGGCACCAACTTAACAACCTGCTTAAATGAACTTGAGTCAAATGCAGACCAACACAGACACTACGAATTTTGGTGGTTTCCCCATACAGAACAAGTATTAATTAAAACGCAAGATTTAACAGATGCAGCGATTAAATCCTCCCGCATCGAACACATATTAAACGATGTAATTTTAGAAAACGGTGTTTTTTGGGTATTGTGCGAACTTTGTCGCTTCTTACCATCCATGTGTAAAAGCGTCAGCAAATTATCAGCGGAATTAGTTTCCCAAGGAGAAACCACAAATTACAGTTACCAAATTTTCCCTACACCTCGTCTAGTGCGATTTTATGAGATGGAGTATGCAGTCCCAAAAGAGCAAGGGCCAGACTGTCTGCGAGAAATTAAAGAATTTGTCACCCGCAAAAACATCGCCGTACACTTCCCAGTGGAGTACCGTTGTGTAAAAGGTGATGACATATATTTAAGTCCCGCCTATGGGCGTGACAGCGCCTTTATCGCCGTTCACATGTACAAAGGAATGCCCTACAAAACCTACTTTGAGGGAGTAGAAGCGATTTTTCGGAACCATCAAGGCAGACCACATTGGGGTAAACTCCATACCCGCACAGCAAAGGAACTACGTCAACTGTATCCTATGTGGGATGAGTTTCACTCTATCCGGCGGAAATTAGATCCTACTGGGGTGTTTATGAATGATTATTTAAAGCAGATATTTGAAGATTAATAACTAACTGTGTGCAATTAAATATTTAGTCAAAAAACTCCTTTTTTAACCTCTTAACTCTGTGTTCTCTGTGCCTCTGTGGTTAAATAAATTCCTTTTAAACCGCTAAGACGCAGAGTACGCACAGATAAATAACAGTTATTAATGCCTAATATTTACAATACCAATTCTCTAAAATGAGGCAACACATTCAAACCCCGAAAGCATTGCCATATATGAGTAGAGACGATTCACCGAATCTTCTCTACAATTACGAATTACGAATTACGAATTACGAATTGGTATAACTATTAAATTTTCTCTCATCTTTAATCAGGCCTGAATTAAATGCGAGCTTTACTGATTTATCCCGAATTTCCCAAAACTTTTTGGTCTTACGAAAAAACTTTAGAATTATTTAATCGCAAAGTCTTACAACCACCCTTGGGCTTAGTTACCGTGGCGGCTATCTTACCTCAAGAGTGGGAATTCAAAGTTGTAGACCGAAATATTCGCCCTGTCACAGAAGCAGAGTGGCAATGGGCTGAGATAGTGATTATCTCAGCCATGATTGTGCAAAAGCAAGATTTCCTCGACCAAATTCAAGCAGCCAAGCAGCGCGGCAAATTGGTAGCTGTGGGCGGCCCTTATCCCACATCTTTACCAGAAGAAGTGAAAGCTGCCGGTGTGGATTTTATGATTTTGGATGAAGGGGAAATCACCTTGCCCATGTTTATAAAAGCGATAGAAAAAGGCGATCGCAGCGGCATTTTCCGGGCTGATGGTGAAAAGCCCGATGTCACCACCACCCCCATACCTCGCTTCGACCTACTAGAAATGGACGCTTACGGCTCAATGTCTATCCAATTTTCGCGCGGGTGTCCCTTTCAGTGCGAATTTTGTGATATTATCGTCCTCTATGGTCGCAAACCCCGTACCAAAACCCCAGCCCAACTAATTGCAGAATTAGATTGTCTCTACAATTTAGGCTGGCGTGGCGGCATCTTCATGGTAGACGACAACTTTATTGGCAATAAGCGCAACGTCAAACTGCTACTAAAAGAGTTAGAAGTTTGGCAAGCAGAGCATCAATATCCCTTTAACTTCGCCACCGAAGCTTCAGTTGACTTGGCGCAAGACCCCGAATTATTAGAAATGATGGTCGAGTGCAACTTCAACTCCGTATTTATGGGAATTGAAACACCAGACGAAGACAGTTTGCATCTCACCAAGAAATTCCAAAATATGCGGAATCCTTTGGTTGAGGCTGTAGACATCATTACCAGGGCGGGGTTGTGTCCCATGGCTGGGTTTATTGTCGGCTTTGACGGCGAAAAATCTGGGGCTGGGGCGCGAATTATCGAGTTTGTCAAACAAACAGCGATCCCCGAAGCCTTTTTCACCATGTTGCAAGCCTTACCCAACACCGCCCTTTGGCATCGGTTAGAAAAAGAAGGGCGGTTAGTTAGTAAAGATGGTAACATCAACCAAACCACTGTAGTAAATTTTATTCCCACTCGACCCATAGAAGAAATCGTCAGCGAATATATTGAGGCATTTTGGGAATTGTACGATCCAGAATGTTATTTAGAGCGTAGCTATCGCTGTTTTTTAAAGATGGGCGCGCCTAAATTCAAAGCACCCTTTAAAATGCCTAGTTGGATAGAATTACGGGCGTTATTAATAGTTATGTGGCGACAAGGTTTCAAACGTAAAACCCGCTGGAAATTCTGGCATCACTTATTTAGTATTATCAAAAACAACCCAGCCGTTTGGGATCATTACATGAAAATGTGTGCTTACAGCGAGCATTTTATCGAATATCGGCAAATTGTTCGCAACCAAATAGAAGCACAACTAGCTGAATATTTAGCTCAAAAAGCAGCGACTCAAGTAAGTGTAACATCTGCAAAATGAGAATGGGGACTGGGGACTGGGGACTGGGGACTGGGGAATAGGTAAAGAATTTAACTTTTAACCCTTCTCTCCCCCATCCTTCTCATCTCCCTCATCCCCCTCATCCCCCTCATCTCCCCCATCCCCCCATCTTCCTTGCAAATATGTCTGCATCTCTTTCCTACAGTCAAGCTGCACAGTGGTTTTTACATCAGCTAATACCAACAAGCGCAGTTCATAATATTGCGATCGCAGTAAAATTACAAATAGATTTAGACATTCCCGCATTGCAAGTCGCTTTTAACACATTAGCAAAGCGGCATTCACTATTGCGTACCACCTTCACCACCTTAGAAGGTCAACTAATTCCCCAAGTCCACGAGTCAACCAAAATCTGCTTTCAGCAGGAGTATACCCTCCGTTTAGTTGAAGAAGCTCACCGTCCTTTCAAGATAGAGCAAAACTGTTGGCGAGTAATTTTATTTACTCAATCACCGCAAGAACATATTATACTGGTAGTAGCTCACCAACTAATAGCTGATTTATTCTCTCTCAAGCTACTTATAAACGAATTGGGCATAGTGTACGCTGCTCAAAAAGCAGGTGTGCAACCATCTCTAACGCCCTTGAATTTAGAATTTCAAGATTATATACATTTGCAAAATGACAAGTTTGCGGGTGCAGCAGGTGAGAAACTTTGGTCATATTGGCAACAAGAATTGTCTGGGGAATTACCTGTACTGAATCTTTTAGGCAAACCTCGACCGCCAATTCAAACTTATTGCGGTGCCTCACATACCCTCAAGCTGGATAAACAACTTTGCCAACAATTAAAAGTCTTAGCTGAAAGTGAAAATGTCACGCTTTACACACTTCTGTTGGCAGCTTTTCAAATCCTGCTTTATCGGTATTCAAATCAAGAAGACATTGTAGTTGGTTCTCCCACAACTCGCAAAGCTGAATTTGCAGAGATTGTGGGTAACTTTGTGAATTATATAGTCTTGCGATCGCAGCTTTCTAGCAATTCCCCATTTACAAAATTTCTTGCTCAAGTGCGTCAAAAGGTGATATTGGCGCAAGAGCATCAAGATTTTCCCTTCCCAATTTTAGTTGAAAGACTGCAACCAGTGCGAGACTCTAGTTACTCGCCGCTTTTCCAAGTTTTATTTGCAGTAGAACAGCAGGAATTCAACTTAGAAGTTATCCCCATTGAACAAAAGACGGCTAGATTCGATTTAACTTTAACAATAGTTGAAAAAGAAGACTCACTAAGAGCCACCTGGCAATATAACACCGACCTTTTTGATAGCGTCAGCATTGCCAGAATGGCGGGTAATTTTCAAACTTTATTAGAGAGTATTATAGCCAATCCTACACAAAATGTTTCTCAATTACCTTTATTGAGTAAAGAAGAACAGCATCTTTTATTAGTGGAGTGGAATAACACTCATTTAGATTATCCCAAAGATGTATATATTCAGCAATTATTTGAAGCGCAAGTAGAACAAACACCCAATGCAATAGCAGTGGTGTTGGGAGACGAAAAACTTACTTACCGTGAACTGAACCAGCAAGCCAACCAGTTAGCACATCACCTACAAACTTTAGGCGTAGAACCAGAGAAACTTGTAGGAATTTGCATGGACTATTCCCTACAAATGATAGTAGGAATTTTGGGAATTATGAAAGCTGGTGGTGCATATGTACCTTTAGATCCTGCTTATCCCCAAGAACGTCAAGCTTTCTTACTCAATGATGCACAGCCGGAAGTATTACTGACTCAAGAAAAGCTATTAGAAAAAATTCCCCAAACGCAAGCGAAAATCGTTTGTTTAGATTCGCAATGGGATATTATTGCTCAACAAAGTCAAGAAAATCCTGTTTGTAGAGTTACTGGAGAAAACCTAGCTTATGTAATTTACACATCCGGTTCTACAGGTAAACCCAAAGGAGTGATGAACACCCATAGCGGTTTAGCTAATGCTTATCATTGCTTTAAAATTGATGTTAACTGTGTTATTCAATTAGCGAGTTTTGCCTCCGATTTCTTCTTAGGTAATTTAATTGTTGCTCTTTCTTCTGGGGCGAAGTTACTTCTTTGCCCTTTGGAAATCGTTTTAGATATAGAAAAGCTTTATCAATTAATTTATCGGGAACAAGTTGACATCATAGCTTTAAATCCTGCCCTATTACGGGGCTTAATGCTATATATAAAATTAAGTCAGCAATCCCTTGATTTTGTCAAATATGTTGTAGTGGGTTCTGATATTTGGTATCTACATGAATATCAAGAACTGCAACAATTATTTGAGGATGTTGAAACTCATGTAATTAACTCTTATGGTGTGACAGAATGCTCGATCACTAATTCTAGATTTGAAGATTCACTCTTTAATCTTTCCATTGATGGCATTGTACCTGTTGGTCGTCCCCTGCCTAACACCCAATTCTATATTTTGGACACTCATTTACAACCTGTCCCCATTGGAGTCAAAGGTGAATTATACATTGGTGGTGATGGTATCGCACGGGGTTATCTCAACCGCCCAGAATTGACTGCACAACGGTTTATTGCTAACCCGTTTCAGGAGGCGGGAGAAAGCCGCCTGTACAAAACTGGGGACTCGGCACGCTATTTAACAGATGGTAATATTGAATATCTCAGCCGCCTGGATAACCAGTTAAAAATTCGCGGTTTCCGCATTGAATTAGGAGAAATTGAAGCGGTACTCAGTCAACACCCCGCTGTATTTCAGACAGCAGTTATTGCTAGAGAAGATGTTCCCGGCGATAAGCGGTTGGTGGCTTATGTGGTTTTGCTGGAGAAAATAACATCAGCAATTAGCGATTTGCGTAGTTTTCTGAAGCAGAAACTACCAGAATATATGATACCTGCTTACTTCGTGCTGCTGGATGGCTTGCCAATATCACCAAATGGCAAAGTTGACCGAAAAGCTTTACCAGCGCCAGAAATTGCAGGTATTGCAGGAGAAAATAATAAAATAGCTCCACGTACACCCCAAGAAGAGATACTAGCTTTAATTTGGACTGAAGTCTTAGGAATTGAGCAAATAGGCATCCATGATAACTTCTTTGAATTGGGCGGACATTCCTTACTCGCAACACAAGTAATATCACGAATGCGAACAGCTTGGGCGGTGGAAATACCATTACGCAGCTTGTTTGAAAATCCCACTATTGCAGGACTGGCTAAAACTGTAGAATCAGCACAGAAGCAAGAACAAACTATACCGCCACTAGTTGCGATCGCCAGAAATCAAAATCTCCCCCTATCCTTTGCCCAGCAGCGCTTGTGGTTCCTCAACGCCCTACAACCAGACAGTGCTTTTTACAACATCCCCATCATGGTACGCCTGGAAGGTCAACTTAACCAAGCCGCCTTAGAACAAAGCCTCAACGAAATCATTCAGCGACACGAAGTCCTACGCACCAACTTTATTACAGTAGACAGTCAACCCATACAAATAATTCACCCCAACCAGAACTTAAATGTACAACTTTTAGAACTGCGATCGCAACCAGAAAAAAACCTTGCACAAACAACCGATGAAACTCCTCATCCTCTCTGCGCGACGGACACTTTCCTCAAGTCGGGAAACCCGCCCACGGAAGTGTCCTCCTCTGCGCCTCTGGGTGATCAAACTCATTCCATACAACACCCACAAGCCCAACAACTAGCAACCCAAGAAATTCAACGCCCCTTCAACCTCACCTGTGACCCCCTAGTCCGCGCTACCTTACTAAAACTATCCCAGACAGACCACATCTTACTCCTCGTAATACACCACATAGTTTGTGACGGTTGGTCAATAGGAATACTCGCCCAAGAATTAGCAGCACTCTACCAAGCATTCAACCAGCAATTACCCTCGCCACTACCAACTTTACCCATTCAATACGCCGACTTTGCAGTTTGGCAACGGCAATGGTTACAAAAAGATGTACTTGACCCTCAACTAGCTTACTGGCAAAAACAACTCGCCGACGCACCCGCCTTATTACCATTACCAACTGACCGCCCAAGACCTGCTGTCAAAACCTTTCGCGGGGCGCATCATACCTTTGTACTGCCGAGAAAGTTAGGTGAGGAACTAACTATATTAAGTCAGCAGACAGGGGTTACTCTGTTCATGACCCTGCTAGCAGCCTTTCAAACATTACTTTACCGCTACAGTAACCAAACTGACATTTTAGTGGGTACGCCCATCGCTAACCGCAATCATGCAGACATAGAACCATTAATTGGCTTTTTTGTCAATACTCTCGTCCTACGCACCGATTTTTCGAGCAACCCCAGCTTTAGCGAATTACTCAAGCGAGTCAGGGAAGTAACTTTAGGAGCCTATGCCCATCAAGATGTACCCTTTGAGTTATTGGTGGAAGCGTTGCAGCCAGAGCGAAATTTAAGTTATACGCCGCTGTTTCAAGTGTTGTTTGTAATGCAAAATACTCCCATGCCTGCAAAGGAATTGTCAGGTTTAACTCTGACTACATTACCAACAGAAAGCCAAACAGCCAAATTTGACTTAACTTTATCTGTGGAAAACACGGAAAATGGTTTGTTAGGAATATGGGAATACAACACCGATTTGTTTGATGCTGCCACCATTACTCGCATGACAGGGCATTTTGCAACCCTGTTAGAAAGTATAATTGCAAATCCAGAACAGCGCGTTTGTGAATTACCTTTGCTGACAGCAGCAGAACAGCAACAATTATTGGTGGAATGGAATGATACTGATGTAGAGTACCCCCAAGATTTATGCATTCACCAACTATTTGAACAACAAGTGGAACGTACCCCCAATGCTGTAGCAGTGGTGTTTGAAGGAAAACAACTAACTTATAGGGAGTTGAACAGCCGCGCCAATCAGTTAGCTCATTACTTGCAGAGACTGGGTGTAAAATCAGAAGTACTCGTGGGAATTTGTGTAGAGCGTTCCTTAGAGATGGTAATAGGATTGCTAGCTGTTTTGAAAGCAGGCGGCGCTTATGTTCCCCTCGATCCAGCATACCCGCAACAGCGTTTGCTTGCAATGTTAGAAGATGCCCAAGTGTCGGTGCTGCTGACAGTGACAGAATTAATTGAGTCTGGTTTAGAAGAGAAAACGCAAGTCATCTACTTCGATAGAGACTGGGAGAGAATTACTACTGAAAGCGAAAATAATCCCCACAGTCAGGTGACAGCCGACAACTTAATATATGTGATATTCACTTCTGGTTCCACCGGAAAACCCAAAGGTGTAGCCGTTGAACATGGGCAACTGCTTAACTATATATATGGCATTCGAGAAAAACTACAGCTGACTGATGGGGGTAACTTTGCGATCGCTTCCACTTTTGCCGCAGACTTAGGAAATACTGCCATATTCCCTTGCCTGTGTAGCGGTGGCAGTCTGCATATCATATCAAAAGAAAGGGCAACAGATGCCAATGCCTTTGCAGAATATTGCCAACAGTATCCCATCGATTGCCTGAAGATAGTTCCTTCGCACTTTGCTGCTTTGTTAACATCAGGTCAAGGGCAAGCGATCGCACCCCGCCAACGCCTTATACTAGGTGGTGAAGCTACAAGTTGGGATTTAATTGAGCAAATTCAAAGCTATGCACCCACTTGTCAAATTTTCAATCATTACGGCCCAACTGAAGCTACAGTAGGCATACTAACTTATACCGTTGAATCTAGACCAACCGAATATTATACACAGTTCCTTCCCTTGGGTCGTCCCCTACCCAACACACAAATTTATATCCTAGATGAACACCTGCAACCTGTTCCCGTGGGAGTACCTGGTGAACTGTACATTGGTGGCGCAGGCTTAGCCAGAGGCTATTTACACCAGCCTCAACTCACATCTGAACGATTTATTACTCATAACTTTGGCGAAAATAAAATAACTCGACTTTACAAAACTGGAGATTTAGCCCGTTACTTGAAAGATGGCAATATTGAATACCTGGGGAGAATTGATAACCAGGTAAAAATACGCGGCTTCCGCATTGAATTAGGAGAGATAGAAGCTGTATTGAACCAATATCCGCAGGTACAGCAGGCGGTAGTTATTGCCAAAGAAGATATTTTAGGCGATAAGCGCCTTGTAGCATATATCGTCCCTCATCAACAGCAAGTCCCCACAAACAGCAAACTTCGCCGCTTCTTGAAGTCAAAGCTACCTGACTACATGGTGCCTAACACCTTCGTCATTTTGGATAGCATACCAATTACACCAAATGGCAAAGTGAATTTTGCAGCTTTACCCACAGTTGAACAAGCTACTTTTGCAGATGAAAATGCGATTATTGCACCTCGTGATGCTGTGGAACTGCAACTAACGCAAATTTGGGAAAAAGTTCTCAAAACTACATCTGTGGGAATCAAAGATAACTTTTTTGACCTGGGAGGACACTCACTTTTAGCCGTTAGCTTGATGGCTGAAATTCAAAAGCAATTTAGACAAAGTTTACCCCTAACTACCCTCTTCCAAAAAGGGACAATCGAGCAATTAGCAACTATTCTCCGTCAGCAACCAAATTTAAATAATTGGTCTTCCTTAGTGCCAATTCAGCCTCACGGTACCAAACAACCATTCTTTTGCGTCCATCCCATTGGCGGTAATGTCCTCAGCTACTTTGAATTAGCGCGTAATTTGGGTTTAGATCAACCTTTTTATGGACTGCAAGCCAAAGGTTTAGACGGACAACATCAGCCATTAACTCGAATTGCAGACATGGCAGATGAATATATCAAAGCACTACGTCTAGTTCAACCATCTGGGCCTTACCTTTTAGGCGGTTGGTCAATGGGAGGAGTTGTAGCTTTTGAAATGGCACAACAGCTACAAAGACAAGGCGAAACAGTAGCCCTGTTAGTTTTAATAGACAGTAGAATACCTAATTATGGTGAGAAAAATAGCCTTGATAAAATTGATAAAACTGCCTTATTAAACTACTTTGCCATAGATTTAGCAGGTCGTTTTGGCAAAAATCTGGAAATATCAAATGATACTTTTCAGCAGTTGACCCTTGATGAGCAACTAAACTATATTTTAGAGCAGGCAAAACTAAACGGTATCCTACCAGAAGATATTGAGGAGAAGCATATTCACCCATTAATTGAAGTATTCAAAGCGAATCTTCAAGCATTGCAAAGTTATATTCCACAAGTCTATTCTCAGCGAATCACCCTTTTGCAAGCTAGCGAAATCTTATCTGATAATTTGCATATTGCTGCCTTTAGTTGGGATAAATTAACTACAAATTCCGTAGATATTTATAGCGTCCCAGGCAATCATTACACCATACTGACAAAACCTCACGTTCAAGATTTATCAGTACAATTAAAACGCTGTCTTGATGCATTACAAGTATTGGAATGTCAGTAGTGTATGGTGGAATTAGCCCTTTCAATGTGGATACTAATGTAAGTCAAAAAATCCTTTTTCACCTCTTATCTCTGTGTCCTCTGCGCGACGGACACTTTCCTCAACGGGGGGAACCTCCGCACGGAAGTGTCCTCCTCTGTGGTTCGATAAATGACTTTTTAACCACAGAGGCACAGAGAGCGCCGAGAGAAAGAAAAATCAGTCATCAATCAACAAAATTCCCTGACTTTTCCGTCAAACTATCTACCATATTCAGTATTTTCACAGCTAGTCGTGGACGCGTAACAGGATCTTCAACACGCCGCCTAAAAACAGATTGCTCAATACAGTAAAGACCTAAGATATATCGACCTACTTGGGGATATTCTCGCTCAATACTACCCAGTTGTCGTACATAAAGACTTTCCATTAAAGCTAGTGAAGCTAAGTTCTGTACAGGTTCATTAACTATTGTTGCCAATAAAAATTGGTGTTTATCAAATAGAATTTTGAGCAAAGCTAAAGCTAAAGCAGGAGCATATATTTTGTAAGCTGTATCTGGTAGAACTCCTATCTGCTCAAAATAACAAATTTTAGACTGTTCCAACAACTCTAGGGTATTTGGCTCAAGCCATTGAACGCTTTTTCTTTGTTCCCATATAGGAGTTCGACGCAGCATCGCATCGGGAATCCCAATGACAAACCCAGCAATGATATCACGCCGGAGGTCTTCTAGCACTATCACATGTGCGTTTTTGATAAAAAACAGATACTCATCCCGATTTGGCTCTCGTAAGAACCCTCCACGGTTCATGTCTGTAATTGTTGCAGGCACAATTAACTGTGATTTGATGGCTTGTATCTGCTCAACATCGCCTTCCGTAGCGAAACGAATTTTCATTTTCATAATGAATTGGGAATTGGGAATTGAGAATTGGGAATTGGGAATTGGGAATTGGGAATTGGGAATTGGGAATTGGCCATTGAGGAAAGAATTTCTCCCTCATCCCCCCCATCCCCCCATCTTCCCTACTACCTCATCAGCGCTTCAAATTTTTCTTCCCATTTTTCTTGATTACCTTTAGCAGTATGAACAATTGGAGATATCGCAATTAGATAAAATAATAAACCGTTAACTAGGGATAAAGGAAATTGTAAGGGTCTAGCAACATCAACAAACAACACAACTCTGTAATCATTAGTATCATTCCAGACTTCGTGAGGAAAGGTGTCATCAAAAATTAAGCTTTTACCCTCTTCCCAATAGGCTATTTGATCACATATGCGAATTCTACAAGCTGTCCGAGGTTCTGGTACTTTTAAGGCCAGATGATAGCGAATTACTCCTTTGAGTGAGCCACGGTGTTCTGGAATATGTTTTCCGGGTGCGAGAATGGAAAAAAATGCTAGCTTCATTCCCGGAATTGTCTGAAGTAATTTAGTAGTTTCGGGACAGCGATCGCAGTTCTTTTTAGACTGAAAACCATATCCATAGAAAAAATACGTTTTCCACATATTGTCGCCAGCGATACGCCGCTGTTGAGGAGAAATATCGTCAAAGTTTGGCAACGTATCTGTATATTCCATTACCTTGTCAAGCTCTTGGCGAATAACTTTCCAATTCGCTTCTAACTCATAAGCCCAAGGAAACTGACTTGTTTCAAAAAAAATAGAGTCTCCCAGTGATGAGTACTTAGAAACCAACTGTGAAAATTTAGGAAGGAGGAATTTCTCTAATTTTTTGAATAATGTACTGACTAAATTGCTCATTCCAGTTTTATCTTTGATTTTCTGGCAATTATTCTACTTTTTACTATTTATGGTAAGTTTTGTACATGTATTTCAAAAAACAAAATATTTATTTGAATTACAATACTTAATTAGTAATAGTATTTAACACTACGTTAATTACAAAATGAACGCATGGCAAAAACTACTACAATCCCGAAACTACAGGTATTCATCATTATTTGGTTGGGACAGATCATCTCACTGTTCGGCTCAGGACTTACTGGCTTTGCGTTAGGTGTTTGGGTTTACCAACAAACAGCATCCACAACACTGCTGGGGCTGGTTTCTTTGTTTACTGCATTGCCTGGAATATTACTATCCCCCATCGCTGGCGCTTTCGTAGACCGGGCTGAACGACGCTGGATAATGATACTAAGTAGCTGCGGTGGAGGTCTAGCTACTTTTTTTCTAGCACTGCTATCGTTAGCCGATAAGCTGAACGTCTGGCATATTTATATTGGCATGTCCATAATTTCGGTTTGCAGTACCTTGCAGTATCTCGCTGCTTCTGCGGCTATCACGTTGCTTGTGCCCAAACGGCATCTAGGCCGCGCCAGCGGCATGGTACAAATTGGAGAAGCATCTGCACGAGTTTTTGCCCCAGCACTAGCTGGTTTACTGGTGTTGACGCTACAAATTCAAGGCGTGCTTTTAATTGATTTTGCTTCTTACGTCTTGGCCATAGTGACGTTGTTGTTTATCCAGTTTCCCGAAGTTAAAAATACCATTGAAGACCGTGCAAAGAAAGCTTCACTGTTGGAAGAGACTATCTATGGTTGGACTTACATTTTTGATCACCCAGGACTGCTAGCGCTATTACTGTTTTTTGCCCTCGGCAATTTTGTCTTGGGAATGGGTACTGTATTAGTGACCCCAATGCTCTTGGCTTTTACTTCACCCGCAATACTTGGTAATGTCCTGTCCACTGGTGGTAGTGGTATGTTCATCGGCAGTATTGTCATGAGTGTATGGGGAGGCCCCAAGAAGCGCGTCTATGGGATGTTCTGCTTTGGACTCCTCCAAGGAGTTGCCATCATCTTGTTAGGGTTGCGTCCTTCCATACCATTAATTGCGATCGCTGCCTTTGGCGTTTTTTTTAGTGTGCCAATTATTACTGCTTGTAGCCAAGCAATTTGGCAAAGTAAAGTAGCGCCAGAGATTCAAGGACGCGTCTTTGCTGTGCGCCGGATGATTGCGTGGTCATCCTTTCCACTGGCTTATCTTTTGGCTGGGCCGCTAGCTGACTATGTATTTGAGCCACTGTTGGCTAGTGACGGTCTACTTGCAGGCAGTGTCGGCAAAATTATCGGTGTTGGAAACGGGCGTGGCATTGGCTTATTATTTATAGTCCTAGGAATAATTACTGTTATAGTCACAATTAGTGGTTATTTATATAAACCTCTGCGGACAGTAGAAAAAGAAATGCCAGATTTAATTTTGAGTAAGTAACCTGAGTTCGGAATAAACTCAAACCTTGATTCTGTCGTTAGTTTTGACAGTCTAAAACCCTTATTTTGTCGTCCAAGTGATCAAAATTGAGTCCCTAATACCGTTTCACTTTAAAATTGATGCATTTAGACAAGCTGGGGAAGCTGGGGAAGCTGGGGGAGAAAGAAAAATCATTTGCATGGCTGATTTCGTGAAATGAGCTGGGGAAGCGGGGGTAGCTGGGGTAGCTGGGGGAGAAAAGAGAAAAACCAGTACTTTTTAATACTCAAAATTTAATGATTACACTTAATTTCTTTCTCTTCCCCAGCCTCCCCAGCCTCCCCAGCCCCCCCAGCTTTACCACCTCACAAAATCGCGTTGCTCCCGCCGTAGTTTATAAGGCAGGGAAACTAAGGGGGGTAAAAACGTAATTCAAATCACAGTCAACCACTTTTCAAACAACCTCTTAAATTAAAGATTGGTAAACAGAAGCAACGGCATCAGCTATTTTCTCCCAATATTGCTTGTCGGGATTTCGCGCCTCATAACACTGCTCAATTTGAATACCATTGCCATTAGACAATCTATTCACAATATTTTCGGCAGCATCCCCGCCATAAGCACTCTTTGCAGAAGCAATATCTACACTGATACCAGAACCGACAATAGCATTCTCAATTGCCGTCTTAATTTGTTGCTTGAGTTGGTCACTAGCACGACCACCAATGAGAATGTTATTTCTCGTAAAACCATGAAAAGCTACAGCGTGAGTAAATCCACGATTAATAATAGTCTTGAGTAGTGGAAATGATTCTTCATTAATATCAGTAGATGTGATGTGCCAGCGATCATACGCTCCAATAGTACTATCGCCCCAACCTTTACAAAGCCAAAAAGACACACCTTTATTAGCTAGTTGAGAAGCAACACGTTCTGCTTGTTTGTCAGTTTGGATTTCAATTACGCCACCATGAGGAGCAATGGCTATTAGTTTATTGTGAGTTCCATTGTCTGTTAATCGTTCAACAAACTCTTTATATTTTTGTGCATCCGCATCGTTGTAGGTTGTATTAACTACTTGAGAATCTATCGTCACGTTGAAGGGAAAGTTAGATTGTCCTAATCGTGATGCTCCTTCTTGGGTTACACGCACAATATTATCTGGGGTTTCTTGGGGAGTGTTTCTAACTGTATAAATTGCATATTTTTTGTTGTCAAATTTCACTCGGATTTGTTGATTAATAGCACGACCAATAGTTAACAATTGGTCTGGATCAGCAGAACAATGTTCTTGTGTACCTGTGTTGGTATTTTGTACTTCAGCGTTGTATGTGGTCATTGGATTTGTCCTTTTTTGAGTTAAATGGAATATTGGTTACTAGTTTGGTTGCTAATTCTGCTTACTTCACAGCTTTTATTTGCTGAAATGGATAAACAAAAACAGTGTCTTGATTGTGTTTTAGCCAGGATAATTCTTGTTTCATTTCTTCTATTAGATAAGGTGTAATTTTGTCTTGAGCAATCAAGGCTGGGGCAACGCTCAATATAGCTTCAATAAACCAATCAATTAAATTTATCCGTCGTGAAGTATCTTTCACTCTGTCATCCAAGTAAATAGGAACACAGTTAGCATTAACTTCAGAAAAACCAGCTTTCAATGCCAAGTTAGAAAGTTTTAGTCCTACATCTGGATCTCCTTTCAACTCCTTTTGGTAACGATTGAATATTTCCCAGTAAGTTTGAAAAGCTAGACAAGTAGGATAGGTATGTACGCCAGCATTAAACGCTTCTGTGCAATAGAGACTACTACCTGATTTCATTACTCTTTTTATTTGTTTGAGAACATTTAGCGGATTGTGTGCATGTTCTAGAACAAAACAGATCAATGCACCATCGAAACATTCATCGGGTAAAGGAAGTTCTCCATCATGGCTAACATACAGAGATACTCGTCCTGCTTCAATATATGGCTTGAGAAATTCACTAGCACGATGAATTTGTGCTTGGGAAATATCAACACCAGTAATTTTTAAATGCGGCCAGCGATTTAATAGGAGTTGTATTTGCGCTCCTACTCCACAACCTACTTCAATAATGTGATGACAATTAGAAAAATCAACATTGCTATAAATGTAAGGCTCTAAAAAATTGCTTTGTTTGATGAGGCGGTCTTGTTCATCTGTAGTGTAACCGTGAATGTATTTGGTAGTATTGTGATTGCTGATAGATATAGTAGATGTAGACATAGCTTCCTTTATTGTTTGAGGTAGTAATAATTTGCTTGCAGGAATAGCTGAAAAAAATAAGAGTTAGAGGTTTTGACCTTGCAGATTAAAGTTCAGAAAGACATCTCCTGCTCAATAAATTCATTAAAATTGCCTGAATATTCTACATACCACACCTCTGACTTTTCCTCACCCTGTAAAAAATCAGGTAGGTGCCTAGGGTAAAAACTTGATAAATAAGTTTGCTTATTCATCAAGTTTTTAGTTTATTTATTCCATAGTTTCGCTTTAGGAACTAGTTTAGATACCAGGTTCCAATTTTATATTTTCAATCCCGTTTCAAATTCGATATTTTCTTCTTTTATTTGAAACATCCAAACTTCTTTTTCATCTGGACTGGTGGCACATAGCGAAGTACCACCAGCAAAAATTCTACCTGCTGCGCCACCTATTTTTATCCAAGACTTTGATTTGTTGTTAAACTGCCAAACAGAATCTTTATTTGGAGTTAAACCATATAAATTGCCTTGATCATCAATAGCAAACATTTTGCCAGGATTTCCTATCTTTGTCCAAGCATTAGGTTGTCCGTCAAATTTAAAGATATCCCCAGTGTCAGGTTGAATTTTGCATAACAATCCACCACGAGCAATAATATCTGTAGCGGCATCACTAATTTTTGTCCAAGATTTAGGCTTCCCATCGTAACGAAATATAGCGCTACTATCAGGGGTTAGACCATATAAATGGTAACCGTCACAAACAAATTTTTTGCCAGGAGTTCCTATTAATTCCCAACTTCCTGGATAATCATTGTGTTTGTAAATGTTACCATCTCCTAAAGTTGCATATAATATACTACTACCACAGGGAAAAATGTCTACGCAGTCGTTTACCTCAGATGCTCCATAAACTGGTTCCCAAGGTTGCCAATGATAGTAAGTGTTTCCGTTTCTAAAATTAATATGCCAATATTCTCCTATTCTATATACACGTCCGCCATTACAAGCAATTTTACTGGTTTTAGTATCACCTAATTGCTCCCAAGAATTAGATTTAGCATTGAAGAGAGAAACTTGTTCACTTTCATTTAGTTTAAAAACTTGATTTAAGCTGTTAATGACAAATGATTTACCACCGTTACCTATTTTTCTCCATGAATCTGCCATTTTAGTATCTCCTTATTTGCTGTCAGTAGAGCGAACAATTTGTAAGCTCATGAAAGAATCAGAGTTTATCCGAAGTTTTTGGGATGATCTTTTTGGTCTTGCAGATGAGAGTTCAGAAAGACCTCTCCTGCTCGATAAATTCATTAAAACTGGTTAAATACTGAGTTCAATACTGAAAAAATTATGACTTGATACTAACTTGCGACTAACTTAGGCTAAGATGAGTCCTAAGTATTTTTGCGTATACATTCATCTATGTCGCGATCGCTCAAAGTTCGCCTTGATTATCTTGAAAAGGTCAAACTAGCTCTGAAACGCAATGGCTATCCCAGCCAAAAAAGCTTTTCTCAAGATTTAGGACTGGCTTTAGCAACTGTCAGCAAATTTTTTACGGGCAAAGCCATAGATTATGCAAATTTTCAAGAAATATGTGTAAAATTGGCTCTTGACTGGCAAGCGATCGCAGATTTAGGGGACGCAATGCCCCAAGAACCTGTTTCCGTAAAATCCGAAGTTAAGCTTGTCAACACTCATAGAGACTGGGGTGAAGCGATAGATGTTTCCGCGTTCTACGGACGTACAGCAGAACTAGCAACTTTACAACAATGGATTGTAGGCGATCGCGTTCGACTCGTAGCACTCTTAGGTATGGGAGGAATTGGCAAAACTGCTCTATCTGTAAAACTGGCACAACAAATCCAAGAACAATTTGAGTTTCTCATCTGGCGAAGTCTCCGCAACGCTCCACCAGTTAAAGATATCTTGGCAGATTTGATTTTATTTTTGTCTAATCAACAAGAAACAAATTTACCAGAAACTATCAGTGGTAGATTATCACGCTTACTTACTTATTTACGTTCCTCTCGTTGCCTAATTATTTTAGATAATGCCGAGGCAATTTTAGAAAGCGGTGAGTACGTGGGAAAATATCGAGAAGGATATGCAGATTATGGAGAACTCCTGAGACTTGTAGGAGAAACACCTCATACAAGCTGCATGGTGCTAACTTCTCGTGAGAAACCCGCAGAAATTGCCGCACTCGAAGGAGAAATAGAGCCAGTACGCTCATATCAACTCACAGGTTTAAATGTAATAGAAACAGAGAATATTCTCAAAAATAAGGGGCTTTTAGCAGCGAATGATGAAAGTAAAAAATTAAATGATTGCTATAGAGGTAATCCTTTAGCGTTAAAGATAGTTGCTACTTCTATTCAAGAGATATTTGCTGGGAATATTGGTGAATTTTTAGCACAAGGAACAGCAGTTTTTAATGGCATTCGCTTGCTTTTAGAACAGCAGACTAATCGCTTATCAGAATTAGAACAGCAGATAATGTACTGGCTGGCGATTAATCGTGAACCGACTTCTATATCTGAATTGAAAGAAGATATTGTAGCACCATTATCATTAAACAATTTATTAGAGGCTGTGGAATCGCTTTTGCGGCGCTCGCTCATTGAAAAAACTAGTAATGGCTTTACACAACAACCTGTCATTATGGAGTACATGACAGAACGATTAATTGAGCAGGTAAGTAAAGAGATAACTAATCTTAAAATAGAGTTACTGACGAATTACGCTTTAATTAAAGCTACAGCTAAAGACTACATTAAACAAAGCCAAATTCGCTTTATTTTAAAACCGATTGCCGAGCGTGTCAACTGTCAATTTCTTTCAAAACAAAATATTAATAAACAACTAAATCTAATTTTAGATAAACTGCGTACCGAATTCGTCACCTCTACTGGATATGGGGGAGGTAATTTAATTAATTTATTCGCTCAATTTCAGATTGATTTAACTAACTATGACTTTTCTTATTTAAATATTTGGCAAGCAGATTTACGACAAGTAAATTTGCTCGGTGTCAATTTTAGTGGTGCTAATTTCGAGAAATCTGTGTTTGCAGAAAAGTTTAGTAATGTAATATCCATAGCATTTAGTCCAGATGGCAAACTACTAGCATGTGGTGATGAGGATGGGCAAATTCACTTGTGGCAAGTGGACGATGGTAAAATACTTGTTATATCACGATTAATTGCTACTCTTGTAGGGCATACTAGTTGGGTATATTCAGTCAGTTTCAGTCCGGATAGCAGTACTCTCATCACCAGTAGTTTTGACTCTACACTACGGTTATGGGATGTGCAATCTGGTGTCGCTTTAAAAACTTTACACGGTCATAACAGTGGTGTATATTCGGTCAGCTTCAGTTCCGATAGCAGTACCATTGCTAGTGGCGGTTATGACTCCACAGTACGATTATGGGACGTACAATCTGGTGACGCTTTAAAAACTTTACACGGTCATAGCACTAGGGTAATTTCAGTCAGCTTTAGTCCTGATGGCAGTACTATTGCTAGTGGCGGTTATGACTCCACAGTACGATTATGGGATGTGCAGTCTGGTGTAGCTTTAAAAACTTTATACGGTCACAACAGGGAAATATACTCAATTACCTTTAGTCCTAATGGTAGTACCATTGCTAGTGGTGGTTATGACTCTACACTACGGTTATGGGATGTGCAATCTGGTGTCGTTTTAAAAACTTTGCATGGTCATACTAGTGTAATAAATTCAGTCAGCTTTAGCCCCAATGGTAGGATCTTAGCTAGTGCTAGTATGGATCAAACTGTGCGGTTGTGGGATGTACAATCTGGTGTCGTTTTAAAAACTTTGCATGGTCATACTAGTGCAGTAAATTCAGTCAGTTTTAGCCCCAATGGTAGAATCTTAGCCAGCAGCAGTTTAGATTCCACAGTCCGCTTATGGGATGCACATTCTGGTGTAGCTTTAAAAACCTTATATGGTCACAGCCGTGCAATACACTCAGTCAGCTTTAGTCCAGATGGTAGTACTATAGCAAGTAGTAGTTTTGACTCTACAGTACGGTTGTGGAATGTACATTCTGGCGTAAATTTAAAAACTTTGCGCGGTCATAGCAGTGAAGTAGATTCAATCAGTTTCAGTCCGGATGGGGCAACACTTGCTAGTGGTAGTTCTGACTCCACAGTACGGTTGTGGGATGTACATTCTGGTGTATGTTTAAAAATTTTGCACTGTAGCAGTGGAGTAGACTCAATCAGTTTCAGCCCAAATGGGACAACACTTGCTAGTGGTAGTTTTGACTCCACAGTGTGGTTATGGGATATACGTTTTGGTAGAAATCCAAAAATATTACACGGTCACAGTAGTGCAGTACTCTCATTAAGCTTCAGTCCAGATGGTACAACACTTGCTAGTGGTAGTTTTGATTCCACAGTGCGATTATGGGATGTACATTCTGGTGCAGCTTTAAAAACTTTGCATGGACACAGTAGCACGGTACTTTCAGTAAATTTTAGTCCTAATAGTCATATCCTGGCTAGTAGCAGTTTTGATTCAGAAATTCGATTATGGGATGTGAAGACAGGCGAAGTACTAACAGTATTGAATGGTCATAACAATGCAGTGTACTCAGTAAATTTTAGTCCAGATGGGACTACCCTTGTCAGTGGTGGTTTTGATTCAGAAATTCGATTGTGGAATGTTACTTCTGGTAAGTGCCTTAAAGTTTTGCAAGGTCATAGTAGTAAGGTATACTCGGTTAGCTTCAGTCCGGATGGTTTGCTGCTAGTCAGTAGTAGCCAAGATGAGACGATCAAGTTATGGGATGTGGCTACAGGTGAGTGTATCAGAACACTCAGAGCCGATCGCCTTTACGAAGGCATGAATATTACTGGCGTTACAGGTTTAACACCAGCACAACGGCAAACGCTGAAGATTTTAGGATCTGTTGAGTCAGAGTCACAATAGTTTGGCATCTACTGCAAATGCGATGTCTAACGACAAGCCGCAAGCGTCTACGCACTTTACAGCAGGGGGTACGGCTAGAACAAACCGATTGCGATCATAAAACAGTATCAGTGCTGTTACGAATAAACAGCTCTATTCCCCATCTCCTTAACCTTCTAACTGTCCCAATTGAGCTAGAATATCGCGGTTGACTTTGATGTAGCCAGGATCAACGTGGGTAAAGTGTGAACTCAACTGTTCATAGGCTTTTGGTAGTGTGTGGAATGGAATTGATGGGTACAAATGGTGTACTGCATGAAATGACATATTCCACATGAGAAACTGCAAAGGCCAAAGCGTCAAGGTGACGCGGGTATTTGTCAGCAGGTTAGCGTCAAGAGAACAACCCGTGTGTTCTGCCAGTAAAATAAAACGCAGAATCGGTTGACCTACAAACAACGGTAGCAGCCAGTAAAGTATAAACCAAGGCTGATTTACTGCCATGGAAACTGCGATCGCCCCTGCATAAACACCTAATTGCCAGCGAGTCGAGCGTATCACTTCCACTCGCGCTGTCTCTGGTATAAATGGATAATCCTCAACTTGACCCAGTGCAATGCGGATATGTCCACGTATCTTGTCCACCCACCAAAGTAAACCGCTAAGTACTAACAAATATTCCCCCAAGTTGTGCGGGGTGAGGTCGGTGAGTTCAGGGTCTTTACTAGGTACTCTAGTATAAAGATGATGCCATTTGTGGTAATGACGATAGAATGTGCTGTTGTAAAAAGAGAGTAATCCCGCACACCAAGCCACAGCATCATTTAAATTATTGTTAGCAAAAGGAGTTCTGTGAACGCCTTCGTGCATCGGTGCAAACATTGCAGCCAAACCAAAGCCGTAGAGTAGCAGTGCTGGTATTGCGACAAACCAATTGCCCCAGTTTGTCGCCCACAGGTAGCCACTACATCCGATGATAGCCAGATGTCCAATTAAATGAATTAGTCCTTTGGAGTTAGAGCGATCGTTGAAAGTATTTAATTCTTGTACACTGAGAATCTGACGAGCGTTGTACTGCTTCTCGGTTTTGTTATCTAATAATTCAGGTTGAATAATTGCATCACTAGACATAATCAAAACACAGTATTAAAGATATAAGCGTAACTATACATACAATACAATTAATTTTTCAGCCTGACTAAAATTTAAGTATGACACTCTCACGCCGTAAAACGGCGGAGATTCTTAAGAGGATGTTTGAAAAGTATTATGCGAAACATCAAAGTCATCCAAGACCTAACCCCCTGACCCCCTTTCCGACGCGGAAAGGGGGAATTCAAAGCCTCTCCCCGAAACGGAGAGAGGAATGGAAGCGGGGTTCTTAGTATACTTTTCGACTTTCAAAACATCCTCTTAGCCAAGATTGCAAAGATATTTAACTAATTGCTTCAGGGTTGCTGATATTTTTTCTAGAATGAAGGTAACTAGAGCGGCAAAACCATAACATCTGAAATAACTACTTGAGATAGACATTATTCAACAACGTTAAATAATCTTTTGGTGCATAAATTATAGCCAAAATAATTTTCTTGATGTCTATCTATTGATGGAAATTTACTGCAAAATATCACCCAAAGAAAGCATTTATTTTGGTGAGCAAAAACAATTAGACAACTCCTACCAAAAGTAGTTAGAAAATTTGTAACTTGGAATTATCTAGGAGTTACATACCATGAGTACCATTGTTCAACGTCAAAAAGAATTTAATTTTTTTGATTTATGGGATAGTTTTTGTAGGTGGATTACTAGCACAGAAAATCGGATTTATATCGGCTGGTTTGGTGTGTTGATGATTCCCACCTTACTAGCTGCCACCATTTGTTTTATTTTGGCTTTTATTGCTGCCCCCAGTGTAGATATGGATGGCATACGTGAGCCAATCATGGGTTCACTGATGGATGGCAATAACTTGATTACAGCCGCAGTTGTACCGACCTCTGCTGCTATTGGTTTGCACTTTTATCCTATTTGGGATGCCGCATCAATAGATGAATGGCTCTATAATGGTGGGCCATATCAGTTGATTGTGCTGCATTTTCTCATTGGTATTTGGTGCTATTTAGGGCAATTATGGGAACTTAGTTATCGTTTGGGAACGCGTCCTTGGATAGCTATTGCCTATTCTGCACCCGTCATCGCCGCTACGTCGGTTTTGCTAGTTTATCCCATTGGTCAAGGCAGTTTTTCTGATGGTTTACCTTTGGGAATTGCTGGAACTTTCCACTTTATGTTAGCTTTCCAAGGGGATCACAATATCCTGATGCACCCGTTTCATATGTTAGGTGTAGCAGGTGTATTTGGCGGCGCACTGTTGAGTTCTTTGCATGGTTCTTTGGTGACTTCAACGCTCATTGGGAATACTGATGAAAATGAAACAATCAATGCCGGATATAAGTTAGGTCAGCAAAAAGTCACATACAATTACTTAACAGGACACTATGGTTTCTTAGGACGATTGTTGATTCCTACGTTTGCTAGCAAAAATCATCGTGCTTTCCATTTCTTATTAGCAGCATTACCAACGGTAGGTATTTGGTTTGCAGCAATGGGTGTATGTTCAATGGCATTTAATATCAATGGTTTGAACTTTAATCATTCCATCTTAGATAGTCGGGGTGCAGTCATTAGAACCCACGCTGATATACTCAATCGTGCTAATCTTGGTATCAGTGCAATGCACGCTCCTAATGTCCATAATTTTCCTTTGATTCTGTCTAGCGGTCAACCTATTCCAGTTAGTTAAAGATTGCATCCATCCATTTTTCTAGTTATTTTCAACCTGCCTTGTAATTCTGGTATAAGTTAAGATTACAGGCAGGTTTTTCTTGAAAATTAAGAGGATGTCTGAAAAGTCGAAGATTATACTAAGAACCCCTCTCCAAACCTCTCCCCGAAACGGAGAGAGGCTTTGAAACCCCCATTCCCTTGTAGGGAAGGGGGGCTAGGGGGGTTAGGTTTTTAAAGTTTTGATGTTAATAACAATACTTCTCAGACATCCTCTAAGATTACAGTGCAGACCCCATCATACTTAAGCAATGTCAGAGGTTGTTTAAAAAGTATCAATAATTTTGATTTTAGGTAAAATCTAATGCCAATTCTCTGTAACAATGCGCTTAATAATTACCCCCGGCTACGCCGTCCCCCCTTACTAATACCGTTTCACTTTAAAATTGATGCATTTAGACAAGCTGGGGAAGCTGGGGAAGCTGGGGAAGCTGGGGGAGAAAGAAAAATCATTTGCATGGCTGATTTCGTGAAATGGTATAAGGGGGGACTATAGGGGGGTCGAATTAAGCTCAACTTGAGTGAAATTCTCCTCGCTCAAAGTAAGCACCTTGACCTGCTGTTAGTTTCACGCGACAATCATCTTCACCAGATACCCAACCTTCGCCACTCATCACCAGGAATAATTGACCATATCCTGCTTGATGTCTGCCAATCACACTATTAGGCTCAAAGTAAATGCAGTACACATGAGCCTCACCGACACCATCACCAATATGCACACTGGAAGCAGATACACTTTCAAACAGTGTAATTGGTTGTGCATGTTCGTGTGAGAATTCAATAACCTTCACAGCAATTTATAATTTACACCTTGTGCATAACTGCATCTCAAATTTTTCTGTTTTCACACCAAAACGCCAAGACGCTCTCTGCGCCTTTGCGTCTTGGCGTGAGATAATCCTAAATTAACTGCTAAACACCTCAACAGGTAAGCGACTAAAAGAAAGACGCTCATTCTGTACATCAACAAAAATGGTGTCGCCATCATTAAATTCACCACGCAAGATAGCTTTAGCAATCTGCGTTTCTAACTCCCGCTGAATTGCCCGCTTCAGTGGACGCGCCCCAAACACTGGGTCATACCCTACTTCTGCCAAAAAGTCAAGAGCAGCATCAGATAATCTTAGAGATATCTTGCGATCGCTCAATCTTTGGCGCAATCTCTCGACTTGCAACTGCACAATGTGGCGCAATTCCAGCTTATTCAAGCCGTGGAAGATGATAATTTCATCAATCCGGTTGAGGAATTCTGGACGGAAACTATTCCGCATCGCTTCCATCACCCGACGGCGCATTTCGTCGTAATGGGCGTTATCCCCTGCAACATCGAGAATATACTGCGAACCGATGTTACTGGTCATAATAATAATGGCGTTCTTAAAGTCCACTGTATGACCTTGGGCATCGGTGACGCGACCATCATCGAGAATTTGCAGGAAAATATTAAACACGTCAGGGTGTGCTTTCTCGATTTCGTCGAAGAGAATCACAGCATAAGGACGGCGGCGAATGGCTTCTGTGAGTTGTCCGCCTTCTTCGTAACCCACGTATCCCGGAGGCGCGCCAATTAACCGAGAAACAGCGTGTTTTTCCATATATTCGGACATATCAATTCGCACTAAGGCATCTTCGGTGTCGAACATGTAGGACGCTAACGCTTTGGCTAACTCGGTTTTACCCACACCTGTAGGGCCTAGGAAAATAAAGCTAGCAATGGGACGATTCGGATCAGCAAGTCCAGCACGCGATCGCTGAATTGCATCGGCTACAGCTGTGACTGCTTCACTTTGTCCCACGACGCGACGGTGTAATTCATCTTCTAAATGCAGCAGTTTTTCTTTCTCGGATTCCACCAATTTACTAATAGGAATCCCCGTCCATTTAGAAATAACTTCCGCAATGTCAGCTTCGGTGACTTCCTCCCGCAATAGTGATTTTCCACTTCTTTGGGCATTTGCTAATTCGTGTTCTACAGCTTCCAATTGCCGGTGTAAATCGGTTAAAGTCCCATATTTCAACTTCGCAGCCTTTTCAAGTTCGTAGTTACGTTCTGCTTGTTGAATCTCCTGGTTAACCCGTTCAAGTTCTTTTTTTACTGACGAAATTTTGTCGATTATACCTTTTTCAGATTCCCATTGAGCGTTTAGCGTTCTTTGTTCTTCTTGAAGGTCAGCAATTTCTTTTTCTAGTCTTTCTAGACGTTCACGAGAAGCGACATCGCTTTCTTTTTGCAAAGACAATTTCTCCATTTGCAATTGCAAAATCTTGCGATCGATTTCGTCAAGTTCTTCTGGTTTGGAGGTAATCTCCATTTTCAGCCTAGCAGCGGCTTCGTCTACTAAGTCAATGGCTTTATCTGGTAAGAAACGGTCAGAAATATAACGACTAGATAATGTCGCAGCTGCCACTAAAGCACTATCAGAAATCGTGACACTGTGGTGGTTTTCATAACGTTCTCTCAACCCGCGTAAAATGGAAATTGTATCTTCGACACTGGGCTGACCTACATAAACTTGTTGGAAACGTCTTTCCAGAGCCGCATCTTTTTCAATATACTTGCGGTATTCATCTAAAGTTGTCGCCCCGATACAACGCAATTCGCCCCGCGCCAACATCGGTTTTAACAAGTTACCCGCATCCATTGCGCCTTGAGTCGCACCCGCACCGACAACAGTGTGAATTTCATCAATAAATAAAACTATATTGCCGCCGGATTCAGTAACTTCTTTTAATACTGCTTTGAGGCGTTCTTCAAATTCTCCCCGGAATTTTGCCCCAGCAATCAAAGCACCCATATCTAAAGCAATGAGTTTACGGTCTTTGAGGGATTGGGGTACATCACCAGCGACGATACGCTGTGCTAGTCCTTCAGCGATCGCAGTTTTACCCACACCTGGTTCACCAATTAGCACTGGGTTATTCTTGGTGCGCCGAGAGAGAATTTGAATGGTACGACGAATTTCATCATCCCGCCCGATGACTGGATCTAATTGACCTTTGCGGGCGGCTTCGGTGAGGTCACGCCCGTATTTTTCCAGTGCTTCATATTTGCCTTCTGGATTTTGGTCGGTCACTTTTTGGCTCCCCCGAACTTGTTTAATAATATTTTTAAGCTTGCCTTCGTCTAACCCAAATTCAGTGAATAAACCTTTGCCAAAGCGGTCATCTTTAGCGTAACCCAGCAATAAGTGTTCTATAGAAATAAATTCGTCTTTAAAGTCTTGACGGTATTTGTCTGCTCGGTCTAAAAGTGTATCTAAGCTGCGTCCTAGGTATACTGAAGTGCTGTTACCTGAGACTTTGGGCTGACGTTGAAGAAATTGGTCGGTGCGATCGCTGACTTTTTGCAAGTTCACGCCCGCTTTTGTGAAAATACTGCTAGCTAAACCTTCTTGTTCCAACAATGCTTTCATCAAGTGTTCGCTTTCTATCTGCTGTTGTTGGTACTGTTTAGCAATATCTGGGGTGTGGGCGATCGCTTCCCAGGCTTTCTCTGTAAATTGGTTAGGATTAGTAGGTTGCATAGGCTGATGAGGAACGAATCACTTAGCAAGCAGAACAAGAGTCAGCTTTGTTCTTATATGGACATTGTAAGGATAGCGGTACAATTAGCTGGATCGGTCTTCACGTCTTTGTAGAGTAGTAGTATTACTGCCCGTGAAACAACTTATACGGTCAGGACTTACGCAACTGGCACATATCTTCGTGTCAAGAGTCAATAGTCAACAGTCAAAAGTCAAAGTTTTTGGACTTTTGACTGTTGACTTTGGGCAATTTTGGCGACAAAAAATATGACAATTGCGTAAGTCCTATAAATAACTTAGGAAATCAAGAATGATCGCAACAGAACAAGAACCGAAATCTTTGTTGTCTTTTGATCGCGAAAGATGGAAAGGGTGGTATGAATCCCAACCGAATGAATATGATTATTGGATTGAGGATATTGAAGGAGAAATTCCGCCAGCACTAAATGGTACATTGTTTCGCAACGGGCCGGCTTTATTCGATATCAATGGTCAGCGACTGCATCACCCCTTTGATGGTGATGGTATGGTATGTGCGATCGCTTTTGATCAAGGTCGTGTTCATTTTTGCAACCGCTTTGTCCGTACTGAAGGTTACCTCAAAGAACAGCAATCAGAAAAAATACTTTATCGCGGCGTTTTTGGCACGCAAAAGCCTGGAGGTTTGTGGGCAAACGCTTTTAATATTAAACTCAAAAATATCGCTAACACCCATGTGGTTTACTGGGGAGGTAAACTCTTAGCCATGTGGGACGCAGCTGAACATTATCGGTTAGACCCAAAAACTTTAGAAACTTTAGGAAAAGACGATCGAGATGGCATTTGGGCAAAGGGAGATGTATCTAAAACACACTATCGGATTGACCCAAATTGCAACCAAGATGGCGGTGCCCCTTGTTTGGTGAGTTTTGTGATTAAGCTGGGTATTCTTAACTGCAAAATCACGATTCATGAACAAGATCCAACCGGAAAATTGCAGCGTAGTTACTCTCACATCGTCCCAGGTTTTGCCTTTATGCACGACTTGGTGATTACACCCAACTACTGTATCTTTGTCCAAAATCCTATGACCTTTAATCCTATTCCCTTCTTCTTGGGATTAAAAGGTGCAGCTCGTTGCCTCAAGCCTAAACCCAACTCACCGACTCGCATTTTAGTAATTCCGCGCCATGGCAAGCAACCAATGCAAGTCTTGGAAACTCAAGCAGGGTTTACATATCATCATGTGAATGCCTTTGAGCAAGGCGATCGCATCTACGTCGATTCTATTGCCTATGAGTCTGAGCCTTTAAATAAAGTAGAACCCGGAACTGATTACCGGGATATAGATTTTAATACCGTCCCTCCAGGGCAACTTTTTCGGTTTACCCTGAATCTAGCTGATTCGACAGTACAACAGCAGCAATTATTGGAGCGTTGCTGTGAGTTCCCCGCAGTCCATCCCCATCATGTCGGACGCCCTTACCGCTATGTCTACATGGGAGTGGCTGAAAGACCCACAGGAACTGCTCCTCTCCAAGCCATTGCTAAGTTAGATCTAACCACAGGTGAGCAACAAATCTGGAGTGCAGCCCCCCACGGCTTTGTCGGCGAACCGATTTTTGTCCCCCACCCTGACGCAAAAGGAGAAGATCACGGTTGGGTGTTAGCGTTGGTGTATGATTCCAGTCACCATCAATCCGATGTAGTGATTTTAGACGGTCGGGATTTAAACCAAGGAGCGATCGCGCGACTGCATCTCAAGCACCATATCCCTTATGGATTGCACGGAAGCTGGACTCCCACAGTTTTTAATTAACTTTAGCTTGAACAGCAATTCATCTCATCACTCGTCCTAACGGACTGAGTGAGATGATGCAGGCGATCGCGCCACTGTCGCATAATGGATACAGAAAACTTTGTCCCATAAGACTTTAAGGTAAGGGAACAAGCAAAAAAATCCCTGACAAATGACTAATGACAAATGACCAATGACTAAAAAACAAAAATTTCCCTACCTAGTTGGTTCTAAGTGGACAGCACAGCAAAAAGTAGACGGTTGGAGACACTTCCAAGTAGTTAACCGCAAAAATCAGGGTAAGTGGGTGTATGCCGAAATGGTCGCCGCCTGCGACCCCAAAGTCCGCTTCTGGATCAACGCCAAGTTATTACAAGACGGCTCCCAGTGGCAAGCTGGTTGGCAAACCTTACAGGAAATCGAGGCAATCTCAGCTGATTTACCCTCTCAAGAAACACAGAAAGTGGGGAGTAGGGAGTAGGGAGGAGCCACTGCGGCCAAGAGGGGTCTCCCCCTTCGGGTTCGGGAGTTTGCCATCGACGCAAAGCGCCAAGACGGCAACTCCCTCACCAAGTGGAGCATGTGGCGTTAGGGAGTGGGGGAAGAAAGTGTTTCTTTCATATTTTGCACTTTGCGTCGCCGCCCTAGTTGGAAAATCATAAGCGAAACAGTCATCAGTCAACAGCCAACGGTGATTATTGATTTTTCCAGCCTCTTCAAACATTAATAATTTTTTACACAATCAACTGCGATCGCACCACAAAAACTATTAGATATTCTTGGCAAATGTGATTTAACTACCAAAAACAGCCAATTGGGCAAACTTACAGGGCTATTCCCAGCTTAGGATTGCCCATATCCCCTGTCAAGTTGAAACCTAGCCCATCTTTCTCGATTTGAGTTTGTATAACAATTAGCCAAACCTATGAAAACCATATGTGGAAAGCTAATCTATCAATTTGTCTATTGTTACTTTTTTTAGTAAATGAGTTTTTTAAAAAACAAAATTATTGCTTATAAAGCAATAAAACAGATTATGTAAGATTAAATTTTCATAAATAACTAAATTATTTCCTAAAAATACTGATAGCGTTAGTTTTGAAATTTCAGCCCCCTTTATTTTCCATCTCATCTCGACAATAATGACACTCACATACCTCACACATCGCCATCAGAGGCTAGGTGAGCAAGTTCAAGTCTTGGCGTTTCCCGTCGAGTCGAAACTTGAAAACCCGGAGGGTGAAGGCAAAAGTTGAAGCCACGAGTTTGACAAAAAACGATAAGAGGCAAACAAAAGTGAAACTAGCAGTTTATGGAAAAGGTGGTATCGGTAAATCCACAACGAGCTGTAACATATCTGTCGCCCTAGCCAAACGCGGCAAAAAAGTCTTGCAAATTGGTTGTGACCCCAAACACGACAGCACCTTCACCCTAACTGGGTTTTTAATTCCGACAATTATCGATACCCTGCAAGAAAAGGATTATCATTACGAAGATGTCTGGCCGGAAGATGTAATCTACAAAGGCTACGGCGGTGTTGATTGTGTAGAAGCAGGTGGCCCCCCTGCGGGTGCGGGATGTGGCGGCTACGTAGTTGGTGAAACCGTAAAATTACTGAAAGAACTGAATGCGTTTGATGAATATGATGTAATTTTATTTGACGTTCTAGGCGACGTTGTTTGCGGTGGTTTTGCAGCGCCACTCAACTACGCAGATTACTGCTTGATTGTAACTGACAATGGCTTCGATGCCTTGTTTGCTGCCAATCGCATTGCAGCTTCAGTACGTGAGAAAGCGCGGACTCATCCCCTACGACTAGCTGGTTTAATTGGCAACCGTACATCCAAGCGCGACTTGATCGAGAAATACGTAGAAGCTGTACCCATGCCAGTTTTGGAAGTCTTACCGCTAATTGAAGATATCCGTGTTTCCCGCGTCAAAGGTAAAACTTTGTTTGAAATGGCAGAATCTGACCCATCTTTGAATTACGTTTGCGATTATTATCTCAACATCGCCGACCAAATTTTGGCGCGTCCCGAAGGAGTTGTGCCCAACGATGCCCCAGATCGCGAATTGTTCTCTTTGTTGTCCGATTTTTATCTAAATCCGGGTAAACCCCAGGTTCCTAATTCAGAAGAGGAACTAGACTTGATGATTGTATAACATCATCTCGTTCTCAGGATGAGGGGACATATGGCTTTCTTTAATAGCTTTACAGATTCAATTAGACAAAAGTGGTTGCAATTTTTCCAAGTCAATCGTGACTGGATTCTCCTGCACATGAAGACGGAATCGGTGTACACCCCTGATGGCGGGAAGCGACCATCTTCTTACCTCATCCTGGGCGTTGTCAACGCGCTGGAACCGAAGCTGGCACAGTTAATGTTGCCTTTTTCTAAATTGAATGCCGACGCTGATACTTTAATTGAAGTGTTGGAATTGCATTTTGACCCAGACATCGCCCTTGGCAACAGTTTTATTCCCCCAGCAGAAACGGATACGGATGTAGATGTAGATGTTGTTGGGGAAGACAGTTCAGAAGATGAAACTTTAGCGGTTTCCCCTTCCAACGACTTGGAGGAAACAGCAGAGGTTCAAGAGTTTGCAGTGGAGGAAAGCCAAAATGAACTGGATGATATTTCCTCAGCCAACGGATACATTCCCCAAGAGGAATCCGAACCAGCATCCAGCTTAGAAGCAGATGATTTTGGCGATATTTCCTTTGAAGCAGCTGCAACCGAAGAAAAACCCGAAGAGCAAATAGCTGATGAACTGAATACAGTAGATGAGAATGCCTTTAGCGAGGTATTGTCAGATGTCTGGGGTGATGAAACATCTTTGCAAAAGGCTGAAGAAAATAACGATTTTCTAGGGGAAGAACTGCCAGCCGGCGTTTTTGATGAATCGGAAATTGCCCGTCTCTTCCCCAACAGTTAATTACTAAGTTAGGAGTTAAGAAAAGTGAGGAGTTAGGAGTTAGGAGTTAGGAGTTAAGAAAAGTGAGGAGTTAGGAGTTAAAAGTTGATAATAAAAACTCATAACTCGCGGCTGATGTGAATTAAACATGCCTCATATCCTGTAAAAGTTTGGAAAATTTTCCCAAATTAGACTTTTGGAATTATCAACAAAATTACAAGGGCTTCAACACTTAATTTACATGCGATTTAACTCATAACTATTAACTCATAACTATTAAATCATGACTCCTAACTTAAAAAATCAAGGGGAGAAAAAACCAAAATGACTGTTGCTCAACAACCAGAAGCTTTAAACTTTGAGTGCGAAACTGGAAATTACCACACCTTTTGCCCCATTAGCTGTGTGGCGTGGTTATACCAAAAAATTGAAGACAGCTTCTTTTTAGTGATTGGCACCAAGACTTGTGGCTACTTCCTGCAAAACGCCATGGGAGTGATGATTTTTGCTGAACCCCGCTATGCAATGGCAGAGTTGGAAGAAGGCGATATTTCGGCACAACTGAATGATTACGAAGAGTTGAAGCGTTTGTGTCTGCAAATAAAACGCGATCGCAATCCTAGTGTCATCGTCTGGATTGGCACCTGCACCACCGAAATCATCAAAACAGACTTGGAAGGCTTAGCACCCAAGTTAGAATCGGAAATTGGTATTCCCATCGTTGTAGCGCGTGCTAACGGTTTAGATTACGCCTTCACCCAAGGGGAAGACACCGTATTAGCAGCAATGGCTAATCGTTGTCCTGATCAGGCCCCTGTGGCGGAAACAGACAAAAACGAACGCAACGCCATTCAAAAGCTGCTCAATTTTGGTAAGAAGAAAGAAGAAGTCGCTCAAGAAGAATCTGAGTATGTAGATCATCCTCCCTTGGTTCTCTTCGGTTCCCTTCCCGATCCCGTAGTTACACAGTTAACCTTGGAATTGAAGAAACAAGGTATCAAAGTATCTGGTTGGCTACCCGCCAAACGCTTCACAGAACTACCAGTAATCGAAGAAGGGTATTATGTCGCTGGTGTCAACCCCTTCCTCAGCCGCACTGCTACTACCTTGATGCGTCGACGTAAGTGCAAGTTAATAGGCGCACCCTTCCCCATTGGCCCCGATGGTACCCGCGCCTGGATAGAAAAAATCTGTTCAGTGTTCGGTATTACTCCCAAAGGTTTGGATGAACGCGAAGCCCAAATTTGGGAAAGTTTGGAAGATTACGTGAAATTAATTCGCGGTAAATCTGTATTCTTCATGGGGGATAACTTGCTGGAAATTTCCCAAGCAAGGTTCTTGGTGCGTTGTGGGATGATAGTTCACGAAATCGGTATTCCCTACATGGATAAGCGCTATCAAGCTGCTGAGTTGGCGCTATTAGAGAAGACTTGCAAAGAAATGGGTGTACCATTGCCAAAGATTGTAGAAAAGCCAGATAATTACAACCAAGTTCAGCGAATTTATCAGCTAAAACCAGACTTGGTAATTACTGGTATGGCTCATGCTAACCCATTGGAAGCACGCGGTATTAATACTAAGTGGTCTGTGGAGTTCACTTTTGCTCAAATTCACGGTTTTACCAATGCGCGTGACATTCTAGAGTTGGTGACTCGTCCGCTACGCCGGAATAATAATTTGAAAGATTTGGGTTGGGATAAGTTGGTGAAGGAAGAAGCGAAGATTTAGGTTTTAGGGTTGAATCGAGCAACACTATAAAATTATGTTTAGGGCGAACACAAAAGGTTCGCCTTTTTTATCTCACTCAGAGGCGCAGAGAACGCAGAGGAGAGAATGAAAAGAATGCTAAATTGTAGATTAATTAGTTTTCCTTTAATTTTTTAAAGTTGTACCCTTAAATATGGATAATTTACAGTTAAGATCACATCCAAACGTTCATAAATGTTTAATTTCATCACCAGCTAAATTCAGTGGTGAATATGAAGATGGTGAATTACTTATTGCACCATCATACCCAAGTATGAGAAATGAAGCTTTACATACTATACAGAGACTAAATGAGTTTAATCAGAACCATATCAGTAGATATTATTATGTTTGCGTTTTTAATTTTCTACCTGAACCAGATCAACAAATAATTATTCCTGATAATTCATATGTTAGTGATATTTTATCTATCGCTCTTGCTATTTATTATGGTAAGAGATTTGATAATCATGGAATATTAGAAAGCTGTGGACTTTTTTGGATGCCAAATGTTGAACCTATATTTCCTAGTTCTAACTACTATATTGGTATCAATAATAATTATCCTAGAAAAGATTTGGAAATTCCACTTATACTTAATAATTGCAAGTCAATAATAAAATTTATATTAACTCGTAATGATCAGTATGAAAAATTACAAAGATACTTTTTAGCTGCTGGCAAGTTTTATCTTAACTCACTTCAAATAATGGAGCAGGATATAGAACAAGCATATCTTAATTTAATTACTTGTGGAGAAATATTATCAAATTTTTATGACTATACTGAAAATGAAATTTATGATGATAATTTAAAAGAAATATTTATGAGATTGGCTTGTTTAGCTCAAGATAGTGATATTAAGCAACTTAAAAATAGATTATATCAAGTAAAGAAAAAATTTACTTTAACTATAATAAGACTGCTAAACAAGACTTTTTTTGCTCAAACAGAAAGTGATGATGAAAATACAAAGCTTCAAGAAGAATTTATCGACAAGAATATAAAAGCAGCTTATGATATTAGAAGTAAATATGTTCATACAGGTCAAAGTTTTAAAGCATATATAGAACAAAGGTATAAAAGTATAAATGAAGTTCCTAGGCCTGGTTTGGAACCTAATGTTACTGATAAAGAGTTAAAAGCAATTTTTAAAAGAATACCAAGTTACATTGGTTTAGAAAGAATAATGCGTTTTGCATTACTTAGATTTATACATACCAATGGTATATATATTCATCAAGGTCTTGATGAAAGTGAATGAGAAACTTGAGTATTCAAAGCTAATACAATTACGTGTATATAAATATCCAGTTAAAATAGGAGATAAAAGTAATTATGCTTACTGGAATTAAACAAAAGGCTATTGTCGTGAAAAATGGGAAAATTGAACTTTCTGCAACAGAATTACCAGAAGGAACAGTTGTAGAAGTGATTGTGTTAATTGAACCACCGACAGAAGAAGATGAAACTACCTATCTTTTAAAATCAGAATCTAATAAAAAGCATTTGCTCAAAGCTGTGGAAAATGTAGAGAAAGGAAACTTAATTTATGTAGATTTAGATGAATATGAAAAAAGTTGCCTTTGAACCAGAAGCTTTTGACCAACTAGCCCTGTGGGCAACAGAAGACAAGAAAATATTCAAAAAAATATTAGAACTGATTAGAGATATACAGAGAGAGCCATTTTCAGGGATAGGGAAGCCAGAGCCGTTAAAATATGAATTACAAGGTTACTAGTCTAGGCGCATTACAGATGAACACAGATTAGTTTATAAAGTAGAAGAAGATTAGTTAATTATTCTCTCTTGTAAATATCACTATGACGAATAATAGAAAAATCTATATCAAAATGGTGCTAAAAATGGTAATATAGCAGCCCTATTATTTTATGACAAGTGGATATAGTAACTCACCAAAACTTCGGATGGTGCGTTAGCCATAGACATAATGCAGCGTAAGCCTACGTTTATTTCTTCTCTCTGTGTTCTCTGCGTCTCTGCGGTTCGTTAAAAAAAGTAACTTTGGCAAATAGTTTCAGCCTTAACTAAACCGTATTCACTGATCAATTGTCATTTGGGCCTATCATAACTTGTAGAGATGCGATCGCTAAAATTGGTTGAAGCAAATGCGATTAATTTTATACAGTAAACCTGGATGTCATTTGTGTGAAGGTTTGCAGGAAAAGCTAGAACAAATCCAAAATCTCAGTTTCGAGTTGGAAATTCGAGATATTACAATTCGTGAAGATTGGTATCAGGCATATCAGTATGAAGTGCCTGTTCTTTATTTATCGAACCGCCAAGGCGCAGAGGACGCAAAGGAAGAGATAATTGAGGAACCTTTGCCGCGTCCTTCTCCTCGTGCTACTGTGCAACAGTTGGAGCAAATGCTGTGTAAGTATATATCCAAGAATAAAAAAAATAATGCAGAATAGGCGCAAGGATAGTGTGTGACGAGGTTCACAAGATGAAATTGCGGGAATTACTAGCGGTGGTAGACGGTGTGGAACAATTGCCTCCTAATATTGAGGATGCAGAAGTTCAGGGTTTAAAGACCAATTCCCATGCTTGCGGTGTGGGAGATTTGTTCATTGGGATGCCCGGAACGCGGGTAGATGGGGGAGAATTTTGGCCAAGTGCGATCGCATCCGGTGCAGTGGGGGCGATCGTTTCTCCTGAAGCTATCCAAAAAAATCCCCCAACATCGGAGGCTGTTGTCAGTGCTAACAACATGAATCAAGCCTGCGCCCAGATCGCATCTGCTTTTTATGGTTATCCTGGGCAAAAGCTGAAAATGGTGGGTGTAACTGGTACTAATGGTAAAACTACTACTACGCATCTAATTGAATTTTTGCTCAATAAAGCCAATTTATCTACGGCTTTGATGGGAACTCTTTACACTCGTTGGGCTGGTTTTGAACAAACTGCTGCCTACACTACGCCGTTTGCTGTGGAACTGCAACAGCAACTCGCCCAAGCGGTGGATGCTGGTTGTGAGTTTGGGGTGATGGAAGTGAGTTCTCACGCTTTAGCCCAAGGTCGAGTTTTGGGTTGTCAGTTTGAGGTTGCAGTGTTCAGCAATCTCACCCAAGACCACTTGGACTATCACACCGACATGGAAGATTATTTTGCTGCCAAAGCGTTGTTATTTAGCCCTGATTATCTCAAGGGACGAGCGATAATTAATGCTGATGATGCCTACGGACAGCGATTAATTGCAAGGTTGAATGGCGAACAAGTTTGGAGTTACAGTGTTAACCACAACAGCGCTGATTTGTGGATGAGTGACCTGAATTATGAGCCGAATGGGGTTAGTGGTACGTTGCATACGCCAAAGGGTGATGTAGCTTTTCGTTCGCCTTTGGTTGGTCAATACAACTTAGAAAATTTGCTAGCGGCGGTAGGAGCAGTTTTACATTTAGGGGTAGATTTAAATTTGGTGGCATCTGTGATACCTGAGTTTCCAGGGGTTCCGGGACGGATGGAACGAGTGCAAATTACTTCTGGGCAAGATATCAGCGTAATTGTGGATTATGCTCATACCCCGGATAGTTTAGAGAATTTACTTAAGGCTGCACGTCCGTTTATACCTGGTAAAATGATTTGTGTGTTTGGGTGTGGCGGCGATCGCGATCGCACTAAGCGCCCAAAAATGGGGAAAATAGCCGCTGACTTAGCTGATGCGGCGGTGGTGACCTCAGACAATCCGCGTACTGAAGACCCAGAAAGAATTTTACAAGATATTTTGGCAGGAATCCCCCCAACAGCAAACCCAACAGTCATAGGCGATCGCGCCACCGCCATACGTACTGCTATATTACAAGCACAACCAGGGGATGGAGTGTTACTTGCTGGTAAAGGACATGAAGACTACCAAATTCTCGGTACAGAAAAAATCCACTTTGACGACCGAGAACACGCACGGGATGCTTTACAAGAAAGACTAGGGATTAGAGACTAGGGATTGGGAAGATGGGGAGCAGGGGAGATGGGGAGATGGGGGAGATGAGGGGGATGAGGAAGAAAATTTTTCCCCAGTCCCCAGTCCCCAGTACCCAGTCCCTAGTCCCTAGTCCCCAGTCCCCAGTACCCAGTCCCCATATTTTTGTTGTGCTTAACTCATGAATGATACTCAGCGTCAGGATGTGTCCATTTATCAGCTAGCTTTGCGAGTGGAAGCGCCTCCTCAACCATTGCACGTTAATCCTGCGACTCTGCTATCTTTGGTCAGGTCACAAATCGACTTACTGATTGAGCAGCAAATCGCAGCAACTTTATGGGTTAAGCTACCACCAGGAAAAATCTGGCACGCTGAATTGTTGCGTTATCAATCTTCAGTGGGTGCGTCTGCTAGTATTTATACTTGTCAGATTGGAAAGAGGAAGGAACCAGGAGCAGAAATCACTCCTTCAACATCGCCTCATAGCTGGGTGCAGCTATTACCACACAGGCAACTACATCGGGAATATTTTCTGATAGTGCTGTCGCCGCAGTTTTGTAGTTTAATTTTGGCACATCGACCGCCCAAAAAAAGCAAAACTCGTGTCTTGGGAAAGGGGAATGTTAGTAAAACTCCATCTTTGCTGGCGATCACTTCAACAGAACCAAGAGTGATTCAGCCAGTGTTAGATAAGATTAAACAGGCAATAGCACCAGAATCTTCAGCAATTATATTAAGTGATTTTACTTACCCAGCAGTATCAGAACCAGCATTAATCAGTCAGTTGTTGACAAAACAACTCCAGCGACAGGATGAAATTAATCGTCAAAAGAGAACTGAACGCGTTGCCAAGCTGCAACAGCAAAATCAAAAGCTGCACGACAAAGAGCAACTCAAAGATCAATACTTGAACAATGTGTGTCAAGAACTGCGTACACCCTTAACCCACATGAAAACGGCACTCTCGCTGTTGAATTCTCCCACTCTCAAGCCACCACAGCGACAACGTTACTTGCAGATGCTCAATAACGAGTGCGATCGCCAAAATACCCTGATTACAGGTTTATTGGATCTGATAGATTTAGAGCATAATTTGGAAAAGACAACCTTAGAGTTGGTACGCTTATCAGATATTGTACCTGGGGTAGTCAGTACCTACCAGCCTGTAGCCCAAGAAAAAGGTATTATGTTAGCCTACACTGTCCCTAGTGAACTGCCAGCTGTTTGGTGTGTAACTGGTAGAATCAAGCAGATAGTAATTAATCTGCTGCACAATAGTATTAAGTTTACCCCTAATGGTGGTCGAGTATGGGTAAGAGCGCGTGTTGTGGGTAATTATGTCCAATTAGAATTCCGTGACACTGGTATTGGCATTGCTGAAAGCGAAATACCTAAAATCTTTGACTGCTTTTATCGTGTGCGTTCAGGATTAACAGAAGATATTGGTGGCGCTGGTTTGGGGTTAACAATCGTGAAGCGGTTGCTGTGGCGTTGTGGTGGTTCTATATCTGTCAAGAGTAGGCCTGATGAAGGTTCTAGTTTTACATTGCAGTTGCCGAGTACACCAGTTGTGTAAACTGGGGACTGGGGAACTCTGGGCCCCCACGACCGTAAGGGAGTGGGGATTAGGGGCAATGGGGACTGGGTACTGGGGAAAAATTTTCTCCCTCATCTCCCTCATCTCCCTCATCTCCCCTGCTCCCCTGCTCAACTCCTAACTCCTAACTTTTGCTTATTACTAACTTCCAAGGGCAAGAAAATAGTCAAAACTTCGCCATAATGTGGACGCTGGCGCACAATTAATTTACCACCGATCGCCTGAAACAAATGCTTAGTTGCAGCAATATTGAGACTAATTGTACCTGTTTCCGGTTGGAACATCAGTAATTGCCCTAGGGCTTTGCGAATTGGTGGTGCGGGTGTGGCGGCTTTGCTTGCATCTTCACATTGAAATTGAGGTAGTAATTGTAACTTTAGTTGATCCCCAGCAGGAATAACTTGTACTTGAATACAACTGCCAGCAGGTAAACTGCGGGTAAAATTCTCCATCAAACCAGTCAGTACCCGATCCAGCATATTCGGATTACTCACCACTGTGGGTAATTGCTGGGGTAACACCACATCTAAAGTCAAGTTCCGCCGATTTGCTGCTTGTTGCCAACGAGGAATACTCTGCTGCAAAATTTGATCTAAACACATCGGTGTTAGTTGAGTGTTTGCAGATTTTACCGATGTACTAGTCTCTAGTTCTGCTGCTTTAAACAGCAATTCCATACGGTCAATTTGCTCAGTACACTCATGATCGATAATCTCTAAACGGGTGATCACATTTGCAGGCAAATCTCGTCGCTTTAGCAGCAGGCGAGTCATGGTGCGAATAGTTGTCAAGGGAGTGCGGACTTCATGAGCAAAAGCCTGGAGTAATTCTACATCGGGACGGTGAGGAGAGGGGAGAAAATTAGCTGTATCTGAGTGTTGGCGTGTGCATGTTTCCTCTTTGGCCGTGTCTTCCTGTCCCCGTAACTCCGTCTCCTCTATCGGTTCTGTGAATTGCTGAAGTAACAACTGGCTAAACTGAATGACAGTGCGGTAATCTGGTGCAACTGGGGAATACTTTTCTACCAATGCATCCAATTCGCCAAATAAATCTGGATTAGTTAATATTACACGCGCACCTAGCGATCGCCACGCCTGCTGTACTACCTCTGGTTCAAAGGAAAATGAAAACGTTTTATTGCCGTTTTTGTGTTCTGCCAAAACTAGTACTAATCTAAACTGATCTGTGAACACCAGGCAAAACTGCTCGGTTGCCAACGGATCAGCAGGTAGTAAAGGTAGTACCGATTCATGGGGAGTGACTTGTTCATCTGCGATCGCGATCGCATCTGGCATCTGAAATGGCATCAGTGCCAAAGGATTAAAGGGCTTTGCCGTAAAAGTGACTGTCTGTAAGCTTTGAGTCAGCATTGGCTGACTAAATAGGGGTGCAGGTGCAGCTAAAACTAATCCCTGCGAACCGTCAGATACAGCAGTAGTTAAAGAATTGATGAGCAGACGTTCTGTAGCTCCTAAACTGACCCGCCACTGCCGCTCTGCTTTGGTTGGTGAACATTCAGCCACAGTTGATTCACTTTCAGCTAAAATTTCACTTAGACTTGGCAATATCCATTGGTACACAGGACTTCACCCCTTGAACGAACAGCGACTTACAGCATTTACATTAAGCGTTTCCCTATAGTTATGAGGTTATAGTCATTTGTCTACTGGCGACAGTGGTAGAACCGAACAAAATAGGCGCAATTTCCCCTGACGAAGGAAGCAAGGGGAGATGAGGGGGATGAGGGGGATGAGGGAGATGAGGGAGAAAATTTTTCCCCAGTCCCCAGTCCCCATTGCCCCTAATCCCCACTCCCTCCGGTCGTGGGGGCCCCGAGTTCCCCAGTCCCCAGTCCCCA
>NZ_AP018288.1:3130904-3166698 GCF_002368335.1 Nostoc sp. NIES-4103
AGTCCCCATTCCCCCCATCTCTTCACAACCCAAGGGTACGGCCTGAAAATCCTGCACTATCAAAGTAGCGAGTTGCTTCTATTGTTTGATACTTTAAAATAGTCTTTAAGCCATTGGCAGCAGGTTGAGATGTTAGGGTTTGAGAATTAGATTTAATACTATCAGGGCCACCAATCAAAGCTTCACTCATCACCCGACCTACTAACTTACCTTGAGCAGGTAGATTTAAATTTAAGACTTTCGCTAGAGTTGGTGCTACATCTGCATTACTCACCGGAGTTAAGTCTTGATATCCCTGCTTAAAGTCAGGGCCGATCGCAGCCATCGTATTGTAAGTATCAGCACGACTGAAACTACCATGTATTCCTTGACCCTGCTGCAAGCCTGTATCAGCCACATCTACGCCGCAGGCTGTAGGATTACCGCAACCTGTATCAAAGGAGCGAAAGTTAACCACAATTGATGGTATGGGAGTTCGTGCTGTTCCACGTAGGTAAACGCTACTCAAAGGTAATGTACCGGGAATTGCACCCAAAGTATCATCTACAAATAAGCCACTGACATAATCCTGTTTCAGCAGGGAATCGATAATCTTTTGAGCATAAGCTTTGTTATTGGCAGCATTCACCAAGTAAAGCAAATCAGAACCACCATTGGCTGCAACAATAATATCGGGTTTATTAGCGTCTTTGCCAATCACACCGTTTTTAGAATATTGTCCCTGAATTGGATTAACAGGGGTATCTTGGGCATCAGGGTCAAACAAAGACAGTTTTAAGTCATGGGCTAAATCTATAGCTACAAAACCAGGCGGTAAAAATCCCTTTGGCACATCTGCATAAGTTAGTGTTGCTGCATAACTGGTTTTGCTTTCCTTACTCAAAGTTGAAAAACCGTGGTCAGCAGTCACAAATATATCTGTAGTCGTTTCTAAACCCAATTGTTTCAAAGCAGTGCGAATTTGTGCTAAATTCTTGTCAGTATTTTGCCGCGCTGCTTGCACAGTAGGGCCGTTAATGCCAGGAACAAGTTGATTAAGGCTATCACCGTGGTTGTGCTGTGTCCCATCAGGGTCACGCGACCAGTAAACTAACACAAACGGTTTTTGTTGTTGCTGGAATAATGGCAAGATGACCTTGGTTGTGACATCAGCAAAATATTGCTGTTGTGCTAAGTTCGCCACTTTTGTACCTGGGGTTTTGCTGTCACCGGCTTTACCATTTTCCCCGCGTGATGGTGTCGCCAGTGGTAGGGAATTTTTGGTAAGTAGTGCGGTGATTTCTGAACTGAGGGGAATTCCTGTTGGTGTCCCTGTAGCATCATCAAAGAGGATAGTCGGTTCGCCATTTTCCTGGGTGACATCTTGAATCAAAACTGGGCCGATTTTTCCCACCGCCGCAGTACTGAAACCGGCTTTTTTTGCAGTTGCGATCAGACTGGTTTCATTGAGATAGTTAGCACCAAATTGTTTGTTAACTTCCTGGAGAACAGCATTGTTTTCTAAGAACGGAACTAAGCTGTTTTTGGCACTTTTGACTGGAGCATTAACTTTAATAGTATTGCTAAAGTCACCAGTATCACCTAAATAGTGCCCAGTAGCGATCGCTGAAGCATTAGCCGTGGTAAAAGTAGGAAATAGAGAGTGACTGTTGACAAAGTTTACTCCCTTGTCTCGAATTTCTTGCAAAGTTGGGGTGTCAGTGGCATTAATTGAAGTTGGACGCAACCCATCGGCAACAAAAATCACCACATTGTGTTGTGTCGCTTGCTGATTTTCTTGCTGAATAAATCTTGTACACCCCACAACAACTGTAACCACACAAAGGATTAGGAGTACCCAGCGGCGATAGTGTGTGAAAATCCCCATAACCTCACGCATTGACATGACAACAAGATTTTATACTAGCCTGCGAAATTATACTGTAATTTTACAGATTTTGGTAAAGGGGATGAGGCATGGGAAGATGGGGAATGCTTAGAAGTCAAAATTTCCAGCTTAAAGGCTGAAATTTCCTATCTCAATCTAAAATCTCAAATCCAAAGAGGAGGATGAAATGAATAATAGTTCACAGAATACCTCGGAAGTTGTAAATCGTTTTAGTCGTGTTTATTTAGGTGATAGCGTTATCGAACGTATCGAAATAGATATGATTTGTGATCAAATGACGTTTCTTTGCAATTATGCACTTCTAATTGATGCTAACAACCCCAATATTTTCGAGCCAGAGCGACGTTATCAACCCGCATACTTAACCTTTGATGAGGTGAAGTGTTTTTCATGTCCTGAAGCTAACTTCTGTTTAAATAATACGATTGTGAGCTTTGATGCTAGACCTGCTAGCGAAGAAGGTCTGACAGAGTTCCGAATGGATATGACCGGGGGTTTTGACGATGAATCTTTCATGCGTTCATTTATCATTTTGGCTCGTGATTTTTCACTTGCATAATGAGAACATAAAAAGGCAACGCCTAACTTATTTTATGGTAAAGACATCAACTCCTTGATCAACATCTTCCGGACAATGTTCCAGTCGGCTTAATTTACTATTTCTTGCTAAGATTATAGGCTCATTCTCTAGTCCAATTATTTTTCGTAATGCTCAAGCAAACATTAGAGCATGGCGTAGTTCTTCATGGTCGTTAAAATCCAATACGGTTCAGTTAAGGCTAAAATTATTTGCCAAAGTCAATTTTTTTACGTAGACGCGTAAGCGGCTTGCCGCAGGCTACCGCAGAGGCGCAGAGAACGCAGAGAGAAGAGAGAAATGCTTAACTGAACTGTATTGCGTTAAAATCTTCATGCTTAATTACGAACTACGAACTAGGAATTACGAATTACATTAAGATATCCCTGATAATCCCAACACCTGCATTGATTTCTCTAGTACTTCCTTGGGGCGAAATGGTTTAGTCAGATACAAATCTGCACCAAAATCAACTCCCTTTTGTTTATCAAATTCCTGCCCTTTTGCTGTCAACATTACAATGTATATATCAGTCATTTGTAAGTCGTGTTTAACTGTATAGCAAACTTCCAAACCACTCATTTTAGGCATCATCACATCAAGAAAAACCAAGTTTGGTTTTTCGGTTTTAATAGTTGCGAGGGCTTCTTCACCATTTCTGGCAGTTAGTAGTTCAACCCCCTGATCTTCTAGTGCTTCTAGAGCTTGTTCCATCAAAATCACGATATTAGGTTCGTCGTCAACAATCAAAATTTTCTGAATCATAAAGTCTCCTACTTGGGGATTGGGAATTGTGAATTGTGAATTGGGAATAGGTGAGCCAGCGCGGTCTTGGGGGTTCCTCCCCCAACCCCAAAGGGGGCCCCAAGCCCCCAATCCCCACTCCCTTTCGGTCGTGGGGGCCCCGAGTCCCCCATGAGCGACTGGCGATCTTCGTAGCGTTAGCGACGAAGGAGCGTCACCCGAAGGGGAATTGGGAATTGGGAATTGGATTTTACTATTAGTCATCACATCTGACCCATCATCCATGACCTATTACCTATTACCCATTACCCATTACCTATTACCCAGTACCCAGTACCCAGTCCCCACAACTAGCGATCGCATAACATAATGAAGAATACATTCTCTAACTCTTTTTCAAACCGTAGGGTTTTCACTAGGTCGGCTTGTTGAGAGAGGAGGGAATCAATAATAATCATGTCAGGTTTGGCTGATAGGGCTTTATGGATGCATTCTTGTGGGTTGGAGGCTTCAATGACACTATATCCCTGAGTTTGTAGTACATCAGATAAAATTTTTAAGGTGGATGCATTTTGATCTACAACCATCACCTTTTTACTAGAAGTGCCTTGAGAAAGCAGTGACCCAATTTCGTGAATGAGTTTCTCTGTATCGATGGGTTTGGTAAGATAGCCATCGATGCCGATGTGCCAGCCCCGTTCTTTATCTTCGACAATGGACAAAATAATGATGGGAATATCGGCAGTGTAGGGATCATTTTTGAGGACTGCTGCCACGTCGAAGCCGTTGATTTGGGGCATCATGACATCTAAGATAATCAGGTCAGGACGAGTTGTTTTACTCTGCTGAATTGCATCCATGCCGTCTTTGGCTTCCCGGACATTGTAGCCTTCGGTTTCCAGTTGTTGACGAAGTAGTTCACGAATGTTGACATCATCATCGACAACAAGAATGGTTTTACGGTTTTGATTTTTGGTAATCGATGTGGTGATAACGTGTTCTTTAATCTGTTTGACCAGTACATCTAAATTGAATTTGGTAGTTGTTTTATTTTGACTTTCAAAAGTGGGAATTATAAACGAAAATGTGCTACCTTTGCCTAGTTCGCTTTCCACCCAAATTCTGCCACCGTGATGCTCAATAATTTGTTTGCAGATGGGCAGTCCTAACCCTGTACCTTTGGGTTTGTCGGTGAGAGTGTCACCTACCTGGCGGAATTTCTCGAACACCTTGGGCTGGTCAAGAGGCGCAATGCCAATGCCCGTATCGATGACGCTAATGCAAATACCCTCATGATGTTGTTTGACACGGCAAGTAACAGAACCTGTTTGAGTGAACTTAACCGCATTAGAAATGAGGTTGATTAGGACTTGCAATAGACGATTGCGATCGCCTACCATTTGGGGCAGTGTGGGTGCAATTTCTGTCAGCAATTCTAAGCCATTAGTTTCAAACAATGCTGCTGTGGAATTGGCTGCCCAATCAAGTAATTCTGTAGGGTCAAAAGGCTGCATCTGCCATTCGACTTTGCCGGCTTCCATCTTGGCAATATCCAAAACATCATTAATCAGGGCGGTAAGTCTTTCTGCTTCTGCAACGATAATGTTCAGGTTATCATCCACCCGCTTGATGGTTTTTTGAAGTTTGCGGTCTTCTGGGGAAAGAAAGGGGAAAACATCGCTAGTGAGCTTATCTTTAATAATTGAAGCAAAACCGAGGACAGAAGTCAGGGGAGTCCGTAACTCGTGGGAAACGGTGGAGATGAAATCAGTCTTCATCTTATCGATTTCCTTTTCTGCCGTTATATCTCGAATTAGTAGCGCCGAACCAAAACAGACAGTTGGTTCGTTGGCAGTGGTCTTTTTGAAAATGGTAGTGGCAACTGCTTGACCAGTGCGTTCCTTTGCCAATTCCACTTGTGCAGTGAACACTTCTTGGGGATGAGACTGGGTTCGTGAAATCAGGTCTGCTAAACCTAGCATTGGCAGTTTTTGGTAATTTTGACTGTTTAAGTCGTTGGCTGTCAATGCATACATAGCTAAAAAGGCAGGATTGAAGTGAGTAATGTGTCCGGTGGTGTCCGTCACCAACAGCCCATCCGCCAAATTATCCAAAATAGCATTTAAACCTTGGGCTTCTGCTAGAGTATTTTGTAAGGCAGCCGTGCGTTCTGCAACTCTGGCTTCCAGTTGTTCATTTAATTGCCGCAGTGCAATTTCCACTTGCTTGCGGGCAGTAATATCAGTATTGATTTCCAGGGCGGCGCAGGGTTGACCAGAAGAGTCGCGTTGCAAAGTCCAACGGCTTTGGACAGTCATATGTCTACCATCATGGGTGATATGTTGCAGTTCTCCTTCCCAACTGCCTTGCTGTAAAAATGCTGCTTGAATTTCTGCTAGCGGTCTGGGAAAAGTTCTTTGTACAAATGTAGGCATATACTGTAGAAGTGCTTGCTGACGAGTCCAACCGTAGAGTCTTTCCGCCCCTTGATTCCAGTATGAGATATGGTTGTGAATGTCGCGCACGATAATGGCATCGCTAGAGTGATTCAACATGTCCATTAAGCGTTGATTCTCAGCTTCCGCCAGCTTGCGATCGTGAATATCAGTGCAGGTACCAATCCACTCCCGGATGCTGCCGTCTGCTTCCAAAACTGGGACACCACACACCGAGAAGTGGCGGTAGTTACCATCCTTGCCACGTATGCGATACTCGGTTTCATAGATACCTCGGTTAGCCACAGCCGTACTCCAGGCGTCAAAGGAATGGGCACGATCATCGGGGTGAATCACATCAATCCAGCCCCAACCTGCAACTTCCTCTTCAGTCTGACCTGTATACGCCATCCAGGTAAGCATTTCACTGCCAATCCCTCGTCCTTCTGGAGTCGCCCCCCAAACGATTTGTGAGGTAGCAGTCACTAAAGTGCAATATCGTTCTTTGAGACGTTGATTTTCGGCTTCTGCCAGCTTGCGATCGTGAATATCGGTGCAGGTACCAATCCACTCACGAACGGTGCCGTCTTCTTCTATGACTGGGGCACCCCAAACCCAAAAGTAGCGATAGTTGCCATCCTTGCCACGGATTCGGTATTCAATTTGATATTGGCTCAGGTTTGCCACAACAGCACTCCAGACTTCTGTGGTATGGGCATGATCGTCGGGATGAACAGCATGAATCCAGCCCCCGTTTTCAGCTTCAGCTCGACTTTGACCTGTATAAGCAATCCAGTCTTCCAGTTCAAAACAAATTCCTTCTGGTGTACTGACCCAGATAATTTGCGTGTTAGTTTTCACCAGAGAACGGTATCGTGCTTCGCTCTGTTTCAAAATTTTTTCAGAATTTTCACGTTCTTGTTGAGCAAGTCGCAAATCGCTAATATCCTCGGCGCTCGACCAGATCAGACGCTCTCCATCCTTCTCAATGATCAATCCGGACAGTCTGACCGGGACTAGATGCCCATCTTTGTGGATGTACTCTTTTTCATAGGGCCCATAGCGACCAGTCTGGATCAGGTTCTCTACTAAAGCTTGATCGGCAGTGGCATACTTTTGAGGTGTCAGTTCTTGGTATGTGAGGTTAAGGGTTTCCTCGACGGTACGACCCAAAATAGCAGCATAGGCGGCATTGATGTCTATCAGCGTCCCATCCATGCGGCACAGGGCTAGACCAACGGGACATTGTTCAAATTGTTGGCGATTGTAGTGCTGATTCTCACACAGAATAGGGGGTTGGTTTGGGGACTGTGCTGCTAATTTGGCTCTTAAATCAGCTACTGAGGAGCGCAAAGAAGTCAACTCCTGAGTCATGGCTTGATATGTGGTCGTGTCTAAGGAAACCGTTGAATTAGACATTGTTAAAAGGGAACAGGGAACAGGGAATAGGGGGGAGGGAGAAATAACTAATGCCGAATGTCACGCTCGAAAAGCTGGGGAGGCTGGGGAGGCTGGGGGAGAAAAGAGTATTTTTTATTACTTTACACTGCGAAAATATATCTATATTTTTGTCTCCCCCAGCTTGCCTCAACAGATAAAACTAAACAAGCGTGCCATTCAACTAATGCCCCATGCCCCATTCCTCTTTACTGTTGCCCGTTGCCCGTTCCCCGTCTTGAAGGGAGTTGATATTTCTTTGCTGGGGTAGCAAAACAGAATTAGAACTGTAGAATCGGGACAATAATCTGGCGTAAAGCTTTAATGAAATAGGGTTGCGTTGCAGCATCTGGTAAAACTGGTCAGGGGATGAATTGCCAATGTTAGGATTTTGCAGGTTTAGTCGTTGGATCAGTTGCACATGCTGGGACAGCAGGTTACTCGATCGCAGCTTGGGAGTAGCTGAACAGATGAAACCGCTTGCATCAGCAGTAAGTGTTGACTTGGTAGGCAAATTTTGTCGAGCGATGGCGGGACTGTGCCTGAGAGCAGCATTGCTTGTTGAACAATTCAAGGGAATCTGAATCCAAAATTCTGTTCCTTCACCTGGTCTGGAACGACACTTGAGAATTCCTCGATGCTTCTCTACCACAATTTGGTGACTGATTGCCATGCCTAAACCCGTTCCCTTACCCACTTCTTTTGTGGTGAAAAAGGGATCGTAAATGCGCCGAATCACATCCTCACTCATGCCTAAGCCATTATCAGCAATGCGAATCACAATCCACTGTTCATGGAAAAGTTCAGTGCAAATCCAGATTTGGGGTTTAGGTAAAAGTCCATTGTTGACTGATGACTGATGACTGTTGACGGTTGACTGTTGACTGATGACTGATGACTCTTCTATGGCATCAATGGCATTTGCCAGGATATTCATAAATACCTGATTCAACTGTCCTGGATAGCATTCAACTGAGGGAAGTTCTGCGTATTCTTTAACGACTTCAATATCGGGATGATGGGGAGAGGCTTTGAGACGATGACGCAGAATCATGAGTGTACCGTTGATGCCATCGTGGATATTCACAGTTTTCATTTCGGCTTCGTCATGGCGGGAGAAATTTTTCAGCGATCGCACAATTTCTACAATCCGATCGGTGCCAAGTTTCATTGATTCTAGTAGTTTAGGGAGATCCTCCTGGAGAAATTCCCAATCTATAGACTCTAACTCTAATTGCAGTTGTTCTGGAGCAACGGGTAAGAACTCCTGATATCTCCTCAGTAGATTTAGCAGGTCTTGGGTGTATTCTGCAACGTACTTTAAATTTCCACAAATGAAGTTCACCGGATTGTTGATTTCGTGAGCGACTCCGGCGATTAGTTGTCCTAAACTGGACATTTTTTCACTTTGAATTAACTGTGCTTGAGCTAGTTGCAAATCATCGAGGGCTTGCTGAAGCCGCTGTGTTTGGGCTTTAAATTGGGCAGTTGCTTGACAGCTTTGCTCGTAAAGTAAAGCTTTTTCAATGGCGATCGCTGTTTGTGAGGCAAAGATGGTAACAAGTTTGAGGTGTTCGGCTGTGTAAACTTCGGTTTGATGGGCACCAATAGCGATGGCTCCTACTACCCGCTGTTTTGCCCGCAACGGCGCACAAACTAAAGCTCTAATAGTTTTCTGTCCGTCAAAGCGAGGATCGGCCTGGACATCATTAACCAATTCTGCGCGGTTGGATTCGACAATGTTGCCAATAATCCCCTTACCTGGTTTTGGGCGATCGCTGTCAAAAAACTTGCCAAATTCGGCTATAACTTCAAATGCAGTTGCATCTGCATTCAAAAGCAAAATCATGCCCGCAGATGAAAAAATCAATTGACTGATTTCTTGAAGCACCAGAGTCGCAATTTCTCGCTTATCTAAACTCGTTGTCAGTTGAGTTAAGATATCCTCAAATAAATCAATTTCCTGATATCGTTCTAGCAATTCTTTAGCCAGTTCCTTCTTTTCCGCTTCCTGTTTTGCCAGCAACGAGAGCAAATTCGCCAATATGGTTGCTTGTTCTTCTCCAATAACCCAACCGATGACTTGTGTTGATATCTTCACAGGATATCGGTTGTTTGCTGTTTGCTGGCCAATGCTAAGCAGTTTTCTACCGTCTACCTCCTCAACATCAATGGCAATGTTGAGCATACCCACCAAATCCTCAACTAGAGATGACAACTCTTGTTTGTGAAGAATCTTTCTGAGGCTAATTGGGGACATGAAACACCTCTTCTGCCTCTGTTGGGATATGGGAATTTTCGACTCTAGCTTTAACTGGAATCGTGATGATAAACTTTGTCCCCTGTTGTGGAACCGAATCAACGCTGATTGTGCCACCATGTTTTTCTACGATAATCTGATGAGCGATCGCCAATCCTAACCCAGTACCTTTACCGACTGCTTTAGTAGTAAATAAATGACCAAAGATACGTTGTTTGACTTCCTCAGTCATACCTATGCCATTATCAGCAATAGCAATCCTGACATGATCTTGATCCGGCATCGATGTCACAATCGTAATCTGATTGGGATTGGCTTGTATCTGCTCAAATGTACGCCCTTGGTTAGATTCTTCTAAAGCATCAATTGCATTGGCCAGCAGATTCATAAACACCTGATTCAATTGACCAGGAAAACACTCAATGGATGGTAATTTTCCATACTCTTTTAAAACTTCAATTGTGGGATGATTTTCATTTGCTTTCAAGCGGTGTTTGAGAATCAAAATTGTACTTTCAATTCCCTCATGAATATTGAACAGAACTTTGTAATCTAGATCAGCTCTAGAAAAAGTTCGTAGACTTGTGCTGATGCTGCCAATTCTTTCAATCCCAAGTTTCATTGAGTCAATTAACTTCGGCAAATCTTCCCGCACATACTCTAAATCAATGGCTGCAATTTCGTCTGCAATGTCATCATCGGGATTGGGCAGTTTCTGTTGATACAAATCAATCAATCCGAATAAATCATTAACATAGTCTTTAGCAGGCTGAAGATTTCCGGCAATGAAGCCAACCGGATTATTAATTTCGTGAGCAACTCCTGCAACCAAATTTCCTAAAGCAGACATTTTCTCATTCTGCACTAGTTGTAGTTGCATGGTTTGGAGTTCTTTTAAAGTTTGCTCTACTTGTTGCGATTTCTGGCGTAGTTCGGCTTCAGAATGTAGAAGAGCAGCTTCAGCAAGTTTGCGATCGCTAATATCTATAATTAAACCATCCCAAACCGTTGAACCATCTGCTTGCCGCTCCGGGCGAGATGCCGCTTGCACCCATTTGACAATGCCCGATGGTGTGATAATTCGCCATTGGTGAACAAATGGCGTCATGGTTTGGATAGAGTGCATTATCGCCTGATCAATGCCTGCAACATCATCGGGATGTTCCATTAACCGGAGGTTCTGCCTTCCTGCGATTATTTCCTCTGGCGTCAATTCGTAGAGGTTGTAGCAGCCAGAACTGACATAAGACACAACAAATGAACCGTCGGGAGTAATGCAAACTTGGTAAATTATCCCTGGAACCCTATCAGCAAGCTTTTGAAAGCGGCCTTCACTAGCACGGAGTTTTTCTAAAGATTGTTCTAGCTGTTGGGCGTAGGTTTGCAACTGTTGATAGAGACGAGCATTTGCTAGGGAAATAGCTGCATGAGTACAAAGCAAGTTAAGAATTTCCAGGCGATCGCGAGTAAATGCCCCTTTTGTAGCGCCCTTTTCCAGATAAACAATGGCTACTAAATGATTTTGATTGATAATTGGCATACACAGCACATTTTTGGGCTGGTGCTGGAGGAAATATTCACCAATGATGCCTGAAATATTAGTTTTACCATCCTCAATCACAACAGAATCGAGGTTGTCTTTGACATAGTGAATCAGCTTGGTGGGGACAACTGTGCTTTGTGCTAAAGGTTGGACTTGCCGTTGAACGATGAAAGTATTATCCTGTGCGCTGAAACTAGCGATCGCACTGATTTGCCATTCATCATTAAAAGGCAACAGCAGCACACAAGTTTCTGCCCCAGAATTTTCGAGAATAATTTTGCTCAGTTTAGTGATTAATTCCTCTAACTGAATTGTACTTGAGAGGACTTGAGCAGCTTTGAGAACAGAGGCGAAATCGAGGCTATCGCAAATGCTATTGCTGCTTTTGCTCTGAGTTGGAGAAGATTGATCAATGGCTGGGGGATTAATCGTTGTCAGCGATTCTAAGGGTTTAAAATTGAGTTTCTGCACCGCCTGTGATTGTTTTTGGGCATGTTGTTTCAAGAAAATGCCACCAAAATCCTCCATCACCAGGGCATACTTGTTGTGGTATGGCTGCAAGCTGTAAAAATGAACAATTCCTGGAATCTTTAAGCTTTTAGCGATCGCATATTGGTTGCGAAACTGCAACAGTTCCCTGCAAGTTCGACACTCCCGCACTAGCAGTTTCAGCACCACCGCCTGCTGATCCGCCTCCCGCACCGCCCGATAAACCACTGTCTTAGAACCGCAATGCAGTTGCTCAACCAGATGGTATCCAGGAATTGCAATTTTCAAATCCACTGCTGCGTCCATTCGACTGACTCCATCTCAGACATTGACTTCTCTGAAGTCAGTATGCCCATCTATGTGTGGGGTCTAACGATAGATTCAGTATAATGGTCATATGGTATAAAAAATTTTACATACAAGGGAATTGGAAATTGGGAATTGGGCATTGTTATTAGTTTTTTCTCTCCATCTCCCTCATCTCCCCCATCTCCCCATCTCCTTCATATCTCCCCCATCTCCCTCATCTCCCTCATCTCCCTCATCTCCCCCATCTCCCTCATCTCCCCCATCTCCCCATCTAGTATTCATGGTGACTTCATAATATGAGCAATAACTTGAGATTTACTCAATTCGCTGACTAAACGATGTGCTTGGTGTTTGTACAGGGGATGCTGTAGCGTTGCGGGTAATTGATTCATCAGTGTTCTTGCCAGTTGCATATCACAGCCAGAAACCCGCGAGATTACTGCTGCTCCTTCAAATGCTGCTTGTGATGAATTAGCTTTTTCTACGCGCACAAACCATTGACCAGTTGTGATAGTTCCCCGTTCCACCCGTTGCAGTCCTTCAATTGTTGCCAAAACCACTAAGCGATCGCCTACAGCCAGTGTGATATCATCAGAGGGCATAAACTTAGGGCTTTGATGACCGACTTTGGCGTGAAGAATTGGTACTACTCCATAACCATAAGCAATCTCCGCCAATAATTTACCGTTGAGGGTATCGTCTGTTTCAATTTGATATTCAGTTACTAATGTAGTTTGCTTATTTAAGCTAAACAAGTTGAGAATATTTTCACCAAATGCCGCTGCTGCAAAGGCTTCTGCCGCCAGTGCATAAGCACCCAAAACTCTCGCATAAGGCAATAGCCTCGCCACATTTTCGCTAAAACGCGGGTCGAAGGTACGAATTACTAAGTTGGCTGTAGGATTAGCAGCATGTGCCCTCAATCCAATTTCTAGGTTTGCCACTTCATCGTCGGTGACAATAATTACGCTTTTGGCGGTGGTAATATTGACTCTGCTGAGAGCATTTCTGATATTTCCCACCATTAAAGGCATCTGGGATAAGACACCTGGTTCTAATTCAGTGAGATGAACCCCTACTAATGGTTGTTTTAATTCTTGCAGCAGTTGTGCTACTCGTTGACCGACTCTCCCCAAACCAATCAGTACTACATGGTCTGCTTTGGGAACCGGGGGACGACGCCTGGAGAACTGAAATCTGGCAGCTAAGACGCGTTCAGTCATAATGGCATAGAGAATGCCGACAAAAATTGTTCCTGCTACAGTCAAGCTGATACTGAACAAATGCAACCACCAGGGAATCGCAAAGGATAGTTGTAATTCTCCAAAAAGGTTGTCGTAGCCACCGAGGCTGAGAACTAAAGCGACATTGAGGGCATTTTGCCAGCTGATGTTGGGATATTGCAATTTGTACAGCAGCGTTCCACATAAAAACAGGCTGACCATGAAAACGCCGCCAACAAAGGCAACACGACGGGTTTGGCTGCTTTCCTCCCAAAGCTGCCTTAGCCTTTGTTGCAAATTTTGCCACTTGATTTCAGTAATTAGAGTTACCCAGAATTGCCTGATACTTTTAACAGGTCGTGCTGAGTGAGTGACTAAATTTTCCTTGGCCTCAATATAAGCAATGATGTCTCCTGGCAGGATTCGCGCATCTGGTTGCCATTGATAGAATGCTTTTGGTAAGGGTTTTCCTGCTCTGGTGTGGGCGAGAATGCGTCTGTTAGCATTATTGATTTCATCAACTTGGCGGCGAGAGTTCCAACGATGGGAAACGTCGATATGCATTCTCACCACTCGCAAAAACCGATTTTCTAGAGTGAAAAATCCCCTAGTTTCACTACTCAAAGCTGCCAGTGCAAAGCTTTTGGCTGGCAATTGCGTGGCTTCAAAGGCGACAAAGTTACCCAAGTTTTCACTGAGTAGCTCATTGAGATTTTCTTGGGCTGAACGAATCACCAGACGCACATTTGGGTTAAGCGATCGCGCCGCAAATGCCGCTGCAATGTTAACTCGTTCATCACTTGTGACAATTAGAATTGCTCGACACTGCCGAATTCCTCCCTGTTCTAATATCTTGAGTTGACGGCAGTCACCAATCACCAATTTTTCTACTAAGTCTGGTAAATCAGGAATTTCCCATTTTTGAATATCTGCAATGTCAATTGCATTTACCTTAGCGCCAAACTCTTTCAGCACCGATACGCAATACTGCCCTAAATTGCCAAGCCCACAAACCAAGAAAGAGTTTGCATTTGTTGTTGCATTCTGTCCCATAATCAATGCTGTCAAGGTTTATTATGTAGCTTTTGCTTTTGTATAAGTGCAAATAATTATATTCTCCGGAAAAATTATTTCAGATTGCTGTTTTCTAAAAGTTCCTTCATCAGAATAGATATCAATTCCCGAAAAATATGGTAGGGAACAGCGGACAAGTTTGAAAACTGCTGATTGTCTATGTTTGATGATTAGTCCTTGTGTTTCCCAGTATTCCTACTAAAGTAATTACAGCACTTTGCAAGTAAATGAAGTACACATTTTAAAATATGGTAAATCTTGTGGGGGAGCCACTGCGTTGGGCGGGTTTCCCGACAGCCGCGCATGTGGCGTTGGGCATCCTGCCCGCCCCTTTTGTACCTCACTCAAGTGAAATGTGCTGTATTAATTTTGAGTTACCAACAGATGTAACTCAATTAGCGGCATTATGAATCAAATTTAATTCCCTAAACAGTACTGTACTTCGTGATATCAATATTGTTACTGTAAAACCGCAGAATCCAAGAAATAGAAAAAAGTCAATTCTTTCACTGGTTTAATAATTAAGCAAAGATTATTTAGAACATTCTTCCATCCGGTTTACTGATTCCATTTAAACATGTTAAAGCCCCTCTTTGCGTCGGAGCGAAAAGTCTGAGCGGAGGTTTCCGACCATCAGAACTTTTCAAGACAGAGGGGTTGGGGAGAGGTTCATCGAACTCACTTTAAATTATAGCTAGGGACTAGGGACTGGGGACTGGTGACTGGGTGAAAAGTCTTTTCGTGTCTAGGTTTTATCATCTGTTGATGTCCTAACACTACTGGCGACAGCTATAGAGAGCCATAACGCTGGCGCTGTTTATGTAAAATGAAATTATTGATCAGCAATGATAACTGCGGACTCAGGCGGTGTATCCACCACAATATATGCACATAGCTAGGAAATGCTACGATTGATTGCTTACGTTCTACTCCGCGCAGTATGTTGTTGACAGCGGTCGGTACATCGAGAAACTTTAAAGGAATGCGGCTTTTAATGTTTTCTGCATCGAGGCTTTCGCCGTATGCACCACTTTTGAAAATATTGGTATCAATATAGCCCGGACAGACAAGCGTTAGCTTGATACCAAGATTTTTTGCTTCTACTGCCACCGACTGAGTTAAACCAGTCAAGGCATGTTTGGTTGCCACGTAGGGCGAACACAACAGACCAGGCATCAAACCATACATTGAAGCAATATTGACAATGTGACCGCTACGCTGCTTTATCATCTGTTTGTAAGCTGTGTACATGACATGCACCACACCAAGCAGATTGATATCTACAGTACGCTGCCATATAGCTGTATCGAGTTCCTGAAATTCCCCACCCACCGCAACACCAGCGTTATTGAATACATAGTCGATACAGCCGTAGCTATCTATAACTGTACCGATAACCTCTGCAACACGCTGTGGGCATGTCACATCTAAGGTAGCAGCTTCTACATTTCCCCCTGCTTGCTGCAAACGCTTCGCCAGCGTTAGCGCAGCCTCTGCATTGATGTCAGTCAGTATGACTTTAGCACCGCGCCGCGAAAGCTCTTCACACAAACCTTGCCCCAAGCCAGAGGCACCACCTGTAACAAGAGCCACTTTGCCGGAAAAACTACTCATTTACGACCTTCCAATACTGGAGGACTTTAAAAGTCTAACGATGAAAATATTATGTGTCAACCATAAAATGAATTATTTTCTATTTTATTGCGCCAAATTTTTAACAGTTATAGAGATAATATAAAAATCCTTTTTTTGGCTCATCAATAACATTTTAATTTTCATTAATTGTAGTCATATTCAATATTTTTAAGTAATCAGAGCGATTGCGGGAGTAAGTATTATTTTGATATACTTATACTTATCAAATAGCGATCGCTATTTGGTAAATCATGCGACAAGGTTAGTAAGCTAAGACACTTCCACATCAAAAAATCTTCCATCGCGGGGAGGAATTTTATAATCGTTTTTACTCTCAAAATTGAATAATTTAATTTCTGGAACTCCCTCAACAAGAGTTTGTTTCAGCTAAGACCAAAGCGGCTCAGTGTTCACTGTTAACAGTAGGGACGTAAGGTTTTACGCCCATAAAACAGTCAATGCACTTAGATAATCGGCTTATTTATTCATTCACTAAGACCCATCATTTGATAAGCAATAAAAGCAGTATCAAAAGATTTGAGGTAACCAACCTCTGCGAAATCATTACGTAAAGTGTGAGAGTTGATGGCTGTGTTAATCGTTAGCTGATCATTGTTATGAGTGACTGTTTGATCTGTACGACTTTTGGATATCAGCTGATTAAAAGCAACAATATTTGCAGCAGTTAGCCCAGTTGTAACTTTCATGGATTTATCCTTCACCATTACATAACAAGTAAATCTGTGCTGGCTGCGTTACTAACCTTTCTTGATTCAAGAATCTCAATTATGCAGCCAGAAAAAGCTATTAATCATCAGATATTTCAGAACTAATTTCCAATGGCTTAGTATTATTCAATTGTTTTTGACTCACGTATATACTACATTATACTACAAATAATATCAAGGGGTTTCAGAAAATTTTTGGTACATTAGCTTATTAGCACTACAACACGGCAGGGCGCAATTGTGCAAAGACTTTGAAATCTTTGCTCAGTAAGCAGTCATGATCTGTTCCGTTTCAGGATTGAACGCAGATTGAGCTTCGGTTAGGTGTATCTTAGGGTAGTGGCTTTTTAACCTGATGTAAACTTTCCAGCCTGTTTCGATTTACCCAACGATTGATAACTTCTTTGTTGGGTCTGTACACCTTGATTTGTACTTGCTTTGAGCCTAGCTTGACTATTTCGGCAGGAATTTTTTGGACATCGGCAGAATCTGCACGAGGCTTGTAAAGCCAAATGACTTTTTGTCCAACTTCAAAATTGTTAATCAAGTCAAGAGGTCTATCTGCCCAAGAGGGGGAAGCAATTACTAAGTTGACTAAAAGCATTAAGACCACTAGAATAATTTGGAAAAGTTTCATGAATGCTACACCTGTTTTGGTCTGACTTTTATCGACCAATCAGTTTCTCAACAATTTTGTTATTGTCTACATTTGGTTGGTCAAGGGTAAAAGTTGCTCGTTGGAAGTTTCTTGAAGGAATTTGCTGTGAGTTTGGACGTAGAGTTCTGGCAATACACTTACTGTAACGTCTTTAGTCTCTTGAGAAGTAGACACTAAAATTATTTTTAGCTCATTGAGAACTTGCTGCTGCTCTTTAACAATTTGAGACAATTGCTTTAGCTGTTGAGTATGTAAGTCATCCAATTTTTCATGAAGCAGTTCAATATTTTGTCCTGCTTTGAGATTCACTTGATGGTCAATTTCGGCGTTTCGGCGGTCAGTATCAGACTGGCGATTCTGACTCATTAAGACGACTGGGGCTGTGTAGGCTGAAGCAAATGAAAACACTAAATTGAGCATCATGAAGGGTGACTCATCCCAATGGGGAACTCCAGGTATAGCATTCAGACCAACCCATCCTGCTAAAACAGCGCTTTGTCCAATGAGAAATCCCCAAGAACCAACTTGTGCTGCTAATTTATCAGCAAGACGCTCCCCGCGAGTTAATTTTTCAGTGGAGGTGTTTTGTGAGTTTGAATGAAGCTTTGGAATTAGTTTTGCATCAACAGTGTTTGATAGTGTTTTTGCTGGATTCACGTTACACCTGTTTGCGTCATTTCAGTTTGTTTTTAACCTGATGACTTGAATGTACGGCTGAACAACGATAGAAGCAAATATTCTTAATTTTTAAAATAATAAAAAAAAATAATGAATAAGTCTAAATCAGTATCCGAAGAAGAAAAGATGCAATTTTGACCATTAACGCGATACCCTGGGACTATACAGCAGGGTTAGATAGGCGATCGCATGGTCAAAACTAGTGCTAACTCTTGGTATATTTTTCTTGTAAACCAACATTAATGTTATGTCTTCATGATTTCTTGAATGAAATCATGTGATTTCTACTGTTGCATCAACAGTTTAAGTGCTTGATGCTATATTAAGTTACTTAAAAATAAAGCCTACACGGGCACGAAAAAGGTGATTTTTAGTCTATTTATGATGAAGGGTGTGATTCACAACTTTATCAAAAACGATTTCAGAAAGTAGGAGAAAATGAACTTACCCCCGCAAAGCAAAGAACTTTTTGGGTAAAGTTACCACTAATTCTTCAAACGGGGGTAAAATTTCTTTCTACAAAGACCAATATATCAAGGAGGAAAATGAATCATGAATAAAAAATGGGCTGTTAAGCGACTGACCGTAAATCTCACATCAAGCGAGGTGGAGAAGCTTGAACAGTATTGTTCAAAAACAGGAAGACCTGCAACCGATACAATTAGGGAATTAATCCGGTCTCTTCCAGTTGACACGTCTTCAGCAGTAATTCCAAAACAAGCGGTTGGGGAAACTTAACTTAACCGCTGTACTGTTTCTCTAAGCCTGTTGGTAAACAATCCGGGTAATCAGGTAGTTTGCGAATCAGTTCGTGAATCACATCAGTTTCGGTTTTTCTTGTCTGATTACAGTGTTTTTCCAGCCTCTCGGCCTCATCTAATTCCAAATCAAGATGAATTTGCTGAACGGTTAAACTTTTACTCATGTGATACCAACAATGTAAAAATTATACTGGGATATTACCAACTTTGTACGGGGTTTTGGACAAAGGCTTGAGATAGAATCTCTCTATCTCAAACTTTTGTTAAGGTTTTCTCAGATGTAGTCATCGCATCCTACTCTGAATTTATGGATTATTAAGCTAGATATTTGCAAATTTGTGAATATCTTTACCAGTGAAGATATTGATTTTGAAGAGGAACTTAAGCTTTTTTGTCTTTTGCTGTTCATTGGTATCAAATACAATGATTAGCACAAGCAAATAGCCTGATAATAGTCTCCAATAATACAATATATTAATTCCTGGGACAACAAAAAGCTTAGCCTAATCCAATTGCCGTATATCCTACATCACTAGACCTCTTGCAAAAGGCAGTTTTGTAGGGAAAGGACAAAAATGAAGGGTAAAAGGAAAATTCCACTTTTTTCACCCTTCCCCCTTGCCCTTTTCTCGACTAATGCCACCAAGTGTCTGGCAATATTAGAGCTAGTGTGACCTTGGTTGCAGTTGCTTATTTTGGTAGGCGATCGCAGCTATGCCAAAGTGACAACAGTTAAATTATCCTAGTTGAAGCTGATGATTGATGGCTGTGAACTGCGTAAGTCCTGCTTGTCTTTCACCCAAGATTTGCATCAAACAATAAATTAGCCAATAACACAAAACCTTTGACTGCTTCTGCCAAAACTCTGAAATTACTTTTTGTTTCCACTCCCGTTGGCCCGTTAGGTAGTGGACTCGGCGGCGGTGTGGAATTGACTTTGTATAACATCGCCCAAGAAATGATTCGGCGAGGTCATCAACTACAAATTGTTGCTCCTTTTGGTTCCACTTGGCATGATATGCCCTTGGTGCAAATTCCTGGCAATTTACAAATTATTGCCCAAAGTCAGGAACGCACAGCCCCAATTACCATGCCAGAAAACTCCCTGCTGGCGAATATGTGGGATTATGCTCGTCAGGTTCAGGCTGACTATGACTTGATTGTGAATTTTGCTTATGATTGGTTACCATTCTACCTCACACCTTTTTTCCATCGGGCGATCGCTCACTTAGTCAGTATGGGTTCACTGAGTAACGCCCAAGACCAAATTATCAAGCAAGTAGCAAAGCAGTTTCCTCATACAATTGGCTTCCATACTCAAACCCAAGCAGACACTTTTGCTTTAGAACAGCAGTGTCCGATTCTCAGTAACGGTATTGATGTCTCACTGTATGATTTTTGCAGCGAACCAAAACAACAGTTGGCTTGGGTAGGTAGAATTGCCCCAGAAAAAGGTTTAGAGGATGCACTAGCAGCATCACAAAGCACAAACATTCCCCTAAAGATTATGGGTAAAATCCAGGATGAATTATACTGGCAAAAAATTCAACAAAATTACCCAAATGCACCTTGGGAATATTTAGGATTTTTATCAACCCATGAAATGCAACAGGTAATACGTGAGTGTCAAGCATTACTCATGACACCTCGTTGGGTAGAAGCTTTTGGCAATGTGGCAATTGAAAGCCTAGCTTGCGGAGTGCCGGTGATTTCCTATCGTCGGGGTGGGCCCGCAGAAATTATCCAAGATGGCAAAACAGGCTTTTTGGTAGAACCAGATAGCGTTCCTGGCTTGATCGATGCGATCGCACGTCTATTGCAAATCGACCGTAAAACCTGTCGCCAGCAAGCCCAAACAGAATTTTCTCTCTTGGCGCTGGGCGATCGCTTTGAAAACTGGTTCTACAAGATTCTAAATATTCATGGATGAGTAATGGATAACTGGTAATAACTAGTGGTAAAAAATAATTACTAACATCATGTCCGTTTAAACACTTATGATATCTGTGGAATTGGGAATTGGGAATTGGGAATTGGGGATTGGGAATTGGTAATTGGGGATTGGGAATTGGGAATTGGGAATTGGGAATTGGATTTCACTATTAGTCATCACCTATCACCCATTACCCATTACCCATTACCCATTCCCCATTACCCATTACCCATTACCCATTACCCATTCCCCATTCCCCATTCCCCATTCCCCATTTATATCGTAAGTAATTAGCCGAACTTGATATAAATCCTGACTTGTTTAATTAATGCAATCCAAAATCTTACCCCCACCCCTGCAACCTGGTGACTTGCTGCGAGTAATTGCCCCTAGCGGTGCTTTGCGAGAATTTGAGGCGTTGGGGCAGAGTGTGGAAATTTGGCGATCGCGTGGTTATCAAGTAGAAATCTTCCCTAAGATAGATGACAGATGGGGATATTTAGCTGGAAAAGATGAAGACCGCACTCAGCAACTAGCAGCAGCATGGCAAGATCCACATTGTCGCGGTATCCTTTGTGCTAGAGGCGGTTTCGGCAGCACCCGCATTTTAGAAAATTGGAATTGGCAGACAAACTCCACATCCCCAAAATGGCTGATTGGTTTTTCAGACATCACTGCTTTGTTATGGAGCCTTTACACAGCGGGGATTGCCAGCGTTCACGCTCCGGTGTTGACTACTTTAGCAGATGAGCCAGATTGGTCAATGCAACGATTATTCGATTTGGTGGAAGGTCGTCCTTTAACTCCTTTGAAAGGTTGCGGTTGGGGGGGCGGTATTGCTAATGGCATGTTATTACCAGGTAATCTTACGGTGGCTACCCATCTTTTAGCAACACCCATACTACCGAATTTAGATGGTGTAATTCTGGCTTTGGAGGATGTCACAGAAGCACCGTACCGTATTGACAGGATGTTAACACAGTGGCGTTTGAGTGGTGCTTTGCAAAAACTGCGAGGTATTGCTTTGGGAAGCTTTTATCGCTGCGAAGCGCCACAGAACATTCCTAGTTTTACTGTAGAGGAAGTTTTGCGCGATCGCTTGGGCGATTTGGGTATTCCTATAGTCTCTGATTTGCCCTTTGGTCATGATATCCCCAATGCTGCCTTACCAGTGGGTGTCCAGGTGACATTAGATGCGGATCAGGGGATATTGGACATCAGCTAATACCAACAGGACTTACGCACAAGTCATGGAAAAACGAACCACTCCAGACACAGAGTTCACGGAGAAATGAGAGTTTGAGAGGTTTTTTGCGTAAGTCCTAACCAAGAAAGAAATATGCTCCTTAGTTGAGAGCGATCGCAGTTTGGTTGACCAGATAAAGCTGATTGGTCACAAAACTAAAAATTTCCCTGGAAAAGTTACTACAAATCGTGTAACTAACTTTATTCTGAAAACAAGCATATCTAGGACATATAGGAAAAATACAATACAATCTTTATGACCATAGATCTACGAGAATTCTTTCAGGTAACTGATCCAAGCCGGACTTTATTTGTCAGCCAGGCTTCTGATAAAAAGTACTACATTGACTTTTCTGGGGTACGGGGCGGGAATATTATCGACAAGGTAAAGCAGAAAATTACATATTTCAAGCCGGATGAACCAACTTGTACTTTATTCACTGGTCACATCGGCTGTGGAAAATCCACAGAACTCTTAAGACTACAAGTAGAACTCGAAGCGCTGGACTTCCATGTAGTATATTTTGAATCCAGCGAAGACTTAGAAATGACAGACGTGGATATTGCAGATGTGCTGTTAGCGATCGCCCGTCGTGTGAGTCAGAACCTAAAGAAAATTAAACTAGAAGAACCAAGCAAGTTCAATGAATTGGTGCAAGGTGCATTGAGGATTCTCAACTCGGAAGTGACAGGAGGAAAATTCAAGACACCTGTTGGCGATATTGGTTTGTCTACTGACAAGGATAAATTCTCTTTGGCTATCGGGATTGGGGAAATCACAGCTAAGACCAAAACTGACCCAACGCTGCGGGAAAAAATCAATCAGTATCTAGGGCCACAGAAAACTAGACTACTCGAAGCAATTAATCGAGAACTTTTAGAACCAGCGATCGCTCAACTGAAACAGCAAGGTAAAAAGGGATTGGTCGTAATTGTAGATAACCTTGACCGCATAGATAACCGCATTAAGCCTTGGGGTCGTCCGCAACAGGAATACCTATTTGTGGATCAAGGCGAGTTTTTGACAAAGCTGAATTGCCATTTGGTGTTTACAATGCCTTTGGCGCTGAAGTTCTCCAATGATTATGGGACTTTGACCCAGCGATTTCCAGAAGACCCAAAAGTGTTACCAATGGTTCCAGTGCAATGGCCTGATGGTAGTGTACATCAACAGGGAATGGCATTGATACAGCAGATGGTATTGGCAAGAGCCTTTCCTGAACAGCAACCACAAGAGCGTTTGAGTAAAATTAGTGAAATTTTTGATAGTGCAGCATCCCTAGAACGCCTATGTCAATCAAGTGGTGGTCATGTGCGAGATTTGTTAAGGTTGCTGAATACCTGGATTCAGGAAGAAATGACACTACCTCTTTCACGTAACACCTTAGAGCAAGTGATTCGCGATCGCCGTCATGAAATGAGTTTACCAATTTCAGATGAAGAGTGGGAATTACTGCGTTATGTTAAGCGCAAAAAGAAAGTCAGCGATGACCAAGGATACCAAAAGCTAATTCGCAGTAGATTTGTATTTGAGTATCGAGATGGTGGTGAATCCTGGTTTGATATCAACCCGATTTTAGCAGAAGCAGCAGAGTTAAGTAGTTGAAGGAGCAGTTCACCATCTCAAAAGGTGAAATTCTATGAGTACACAGTACCAGCCAGAAGATGAAATTGTCAATAACGAGCGATCGCTCCGACAGCTAGCTTGGGCGCTGGAAGCATCAGTTGGTCAGTTTAAACTCATTTTGGCGCGGTGCAATTATAGCGATCTACGCTTGCGGCTCATAGAAAGGTTACGTGAAATTTGCCAAATTCAAATTCAGGTTTTACAACTCAAAGAATCTGAAAGAACCCTTTATAGTGCAATTCGTGAACAAATTGGGGATGATGTCCAAGCTCTCATGATTGTAGGCTGGGAATCATTGCGTAATTTACCACAGATGTTCATCAATGCTAATCAAGTCCGCGAAGAATTTCGCAAGAACTTGTCTTTGCCGATAGTCTTGTGGATTAATGATGAAATTCACTCCTCTATCATGCAGATAGCTCCCGATTTGGAGAGTTGGGCAACTACCAAAAGTTTTGCGATCGCTTCCAATGATTTAACCCAATTTATTCAACAGCTTGCTGATCAGTATTTTAGTGGTAATTTCATCTTCAGTGTAGATAGATATTCAACCTTAGAGACAGAGCTAGAAGCAGCACAAAAAGATTTACCAGCTAACCTCAAAGAAGTAGAAGCTAATCTAGCATCTCTATTAGGCTTAGTCAAACAAACTAATAATAAAATAGATATCGCCTTAGAGTATTATCAAAAAGCTAGGGTACTCTGGCAACAACTCGGTCATTTGGAAAAGCAAGGAAAGATTCTTGCAGAGATAGCTTACTGTTATTATTTAAAAGCTTGTAAAAATCAAGATAATAGTTACTTTGATTGGCAAGCTACTCGGCAATATACGCAAGAATATATTTACTTTTTAACCCGATTCGGAAATTTAGATTTAATTGCTAGTTCCATAGTTAAATTTGGTAATATTCTACGAGATTTACAAGAGTGGGAACAACTCGAAAATCTAGCAATGCAAGCTTTAAAGGTACATCAGTCTAACAATCAGCCCAGAGAATTGGCAAAAGATTACGGTTTTTTAGCTGAGGTGGCACTGGCTCAGAAGCGTTGGAGTGAAGCTAAACATTTAGCACAAAAAGCACAAGAAGTTTTAGTTTCTCTACAGAGCGCTGACTTAACAGATATCTCAGAGTTATTACCACAAGAAATTGTTATTTTAGATGATTTAAGCTTGTACAAATTTATTTTGGCACAGTCTCAATATCAATTAGGTTCACCCCAAGAGGCAATTCAAAACTTAGAAGCTGCAAGAAATGTTGGCAGTCCCTTAGAAAATTTACAGCTTCACTTGAATATTCTCAGTTACTTGCAGCGGCTCTATTTTGAGAGAAAAGAATATCTCAAAGCTTATGAAACAAAACAACAACAAAGGTCAATTGAACAACAGTTTGGTTTACGGGCATTTGTCGGTGCAGGTAGATTGCAGTCAACAAAACAGACTCAGTTAATCCCTAGCAAAACAGGAATTCAAGAAAACATTGCTCCCGAAATTGCTGCATCAGGTCGGTTATTTGATATTGAGCGATTAGTTGAACGGCTGGGACGACACGATCATAAACTGATAGTCATTCATGGACACTCAGGTGTAGGCAAAACTTCATTAGTAAATGCAGGATTAGTTCCTGCATTGAAGAATAAAAATATAGGTATTCAAGACTATCTACCTATAACAATGCGTGTTTACACTAACTGGATAGAAGAACTAGGAAAACTAATACAAAAGGCATTGCAAGAAAAGGGTAGAGTTAGGAATGAGGAATCTTTAGAACTTGAGGATTCCACTTCAGAAATTCCAACATCTGCTGACTTTAGCTCATTAATTTATCAACTGCAAGAAAACGAGCAGCATAACCTACGGACAGTGCTGATTTTTGACCAGTTTGAAGAGTTTTTCTTTGTTTATACTCAACCAAAGCAAAGACAGCAGTTTTTTGAATTTCTGGGTGAGTGCCTCAATATTCTTTCATTGAAGGTTCTTCTGTCGCTGCGGGTTGATTACTTGCATTACTTACTAGAGTGCAATCGTTTACCTAGTATGACGATTATTGGTAAAGATATTCTTAGCAGTAATGTCCTCTACGAGTTAGGGAATTTTTCACCTACTGATGCTAAGTCAATCATCCAGCGTTTAACTGAAACTACTAGTTTTCATCTAGAACCTGCTTTAATTGATCAACTAGTGAAGGATTTAGCAGCAGAAATAGGTGAAGTACGTCCTATTGAATTGCAGGTAGTAGGAGCGCAACTGCAAACTGAGAATATCACAACTTTGGCAGAGTATCAGCAAAGCGGTACTAAAGAAGAATTAGCTAAACGCTATTTAGCAGAAGTGGTTAATGACTGTGGCGCTGAGAATCAGCAACTTGCAGAATTGTTATTATATTTTCTCACAGATGAACAAGGAACTCGTCCATTAAAGACTCGTGTAGAATTAGAACGAGATTTGCAGCAATATATTTTGTTGATTAAAGTTTTCCTTTCAAATAATCTTCCAACTATTTTCAAAAAAAGAAACTATACTAAGCTTTTTGCTTCATTCAAAGATAGATTTCTGAAAAATAAGGTATTAAAAATTAACAATAATCAAGTTTTCAACGCCAACAATTTAGATTTAATTTTAGAGATTTTTATTAAATCCGGTTTGGTGGTTTTGTTACCAGAAAATCCTGCTGATCGTTATCAACTAGTACATGACTACTTGGCTTTATTTATCCGCCAACAACAAGAACCGCGATTGAAATTATTAATAACGCAGTTGGAAGAAGAAAGAAAACTGAGAAGGCTGAGTGAAACTCGTCTAAATCGGGCTTTAAGAATAGCACTAGCTGCTTCATTAATAGCTATATTGGGCTTAAGTGTATCTATAGTCACAGCATTAGATAGTGAGATTAAAACCTTGAGTGTATCGAGTGAAGTACTGTTTACTTCGCAAAAAGGTATCGATGCTTTAAAAGAAGGTTTAAAGGCAGGGAGAAAATTGCAACAGGCAGTCTGGGTAGATGCTAGTACCAGAGAGCAGGTACAGACAGCACTATACCAGGCAGTGTTCGGGGCCAGAGAGTATAATCGCTTAGAAGGGCATCTGTATGGAGTAAATAGTGCTACATTTAGTCCCGATCGCTCTTTAATTGCCTCTGCTAGTGCAGACAGCACAATTAAACTCTGGTATCCCGATGGTAGCGAGTTCAGAACTTTGTCAGGGCATGAAGATGTGGTAAATAGTGTCAGTTTCAGCCCCGATGGTCAAATTATTGCATCTGCTAGTCAAGACAACACCGTAAAACTTTGGAGTTGGAAAGATCAACTGCTTGCTACCTTACTAGGTCATAAAGCTGTGGTAAATAGTGTCAGTTTCAGCCCTGATAGTCAAATTATTGCTTCGGGAAGTACTGACAAAACCATCAAGTTGTGGAGTCCAGACGGTAAATTACTCAAAACTTTAGAAGGGCATAATGGCGCAGTCTTGAGTGTAGTATGGTCGGCTGACGGTCAAACCATAGCGTCAGGAAGTGCTGACAACACCATCAAGCTGTGGAGTCCAGACGGTAAATTACTCAAAACCTGGCAAGGACACGACGATGCGATCAAAAGTATAGCTTGGTTGCCTGATGGTCAAATTATTGCTACCGCTAGTTTAGATAATACTATCAAACTGTGGAACCCACAAGGAAAGCTGCTGACAAAATTGTCAAGTCATACTGCGGCAGTCACTGGTGTAGCTTGGTCGCCGGATGGTCATACTATTGCTTCAGCGAGCATCGACGAGACAATCAAACTTTGGAGTACTGATGGTGTGCTGCTGGGCACACTCAAAGGACATAATAATTGGGTAAATAGTGTGAATTTTAGCTCTGACGGTCGTACCCTGATATCTGCGAGTCGAGACAAAACTATCAAACTCTGGCGTTGGGACGATGTACTGCTACGCAACCCCAAAAACGATAACAATGATTGGATTACTAGCATTAGTTTTAGCCCAGATGGACGCACCTTAGCAGCAGCGAGTCAAGACAATACTGTCAAAATTTTAACTCGTTATGGTAAATTACTCCGCACTTTCATTGGGCATAAAAAGCAAGTTTGGGGTGTCAGTTATAGCCCTGATGGTCGAGAAATTGCTTCAGCGAGTAAAGATAAAACGGTGAAGCTTTGGAGTAGCGACGGTAAACTGCTGCACACCTTGCAAGGTCATAATGATACAGTCTTGGGTGTGGCTTGGGCGGCTGATGGTCAAACCGTTGCTTCAGCGAGTAAAGATGCAACGGTGAGGCTTTGGAGTCGCAATGGTCAACTGCTACACACTTTACGAGGTCATCAAGATGCAGTTAATTGGGTCAGCTTCAACAATGACAGTAAGTTGGTAGCTTCAGCTAGTGACGACAATACAGTGAAAATTTGGGATATTAACAGTAAATTAATATACAGTTTAAAGGGTCATAAACGCCGGGTGAATGGTGTTGCTTGGTCGCCTGATGGTCAAACTCTTGCCTCAGTTAGTATTGATAGTACGGTGAAAATTTGGAGTCGGGACGGTCGCCTACTCAAAACTCTTAAGGGGGATGGCGATAGTTTCATCGGGGTGAGTTTTAGTCCTGATGGCAAGACTTTGGCAGCTAGCAGTGATGACAAAATCAGGCTTTGGAATCAACAAGGAACTTTGTTGATTGTGTTGAAAGGTGATAACGAAGAGTTAACCAGTGTTAGCTTTAGTCCTGATGGTCAGATGTTGGCGGCGGGTAGCGGCAACGGTACAGTAATTTTTCGCTATTTAGCTGATTTAAAGCTAGAAAATTTACTCACACGCGGTTGCACTTGGCTACAAGATTATTTGCAGACTAATCGAAGGGTGACAGAAAGCGATCGCGCCTTATGTGCTGGTAGATGATATATTTACTGAGAATCTACGTTAGTTATACCATTTCACTCAATTACTGATACAAATCCTTCTTCCAGTCCCCATTGCCCCTTATCCCCTCCAGGGGGCCCCGAGTTCCCCAGTCCCCAGTTCAACTCCATTTACGGTAGCAACGAGTTGTTATGAAGTAAGGGTGAAAAACTTCTAAGAATTTGCTTTGAATTGTTTTGAAGAAGGTGTTAACTATTTCAGGGTCATCCATGTGAAAAGGAAACTCTTGATTAGCACCTTTATAAAAATACCAGTTGAGAATAATTTTACCTTCAGGTTGGAGAATTTCATGGAATTGTAGCAGCTGCTGACTGGGGTCTGGTAAATGTTCTAAAACATCAAAGGAAACGATTGTATCGAAAGTCTCTGTTGGAGGTATTTCTTCACAAACAATAATTTTATGGCTCAGCCCCATCTGTTCGACTCGATGACGAACAAAATCACGACTAATAGAATTAATATCACAGTAGACTACTTGTTCAACTTCAGGGCAAAGAGCAGCGCCAATGGTATGAGTTCCAATACCCCCACCAAAATCTAACACCCGACCTTGAGCATGATCTGCAATTAATAGCAGCGTCTCGCCAATGTAGTCATAACTTCCAAGATGCCATGCTCCCAACTCAAATAAGTAAAGTTCTCCTACCTTGTCACGATAAAAAGCTGCTGCTTTTTCCCAATCAAAATCTTTGTGACCTAACTCGGCTAATTGTTTCTGACCAGTTTCTAATTTCAGATCTAGGGTTTTTGAATCTAAATGCAAATATTCTTGTAGATGTTGCTTTAAGTAAAATGAATCTTTCGAGTAGCTGCTTAAAAAGGCTGGAAATGAAATTTTAGTCATAAAATTGATTTATTTTTATCAATAAGGCATTATCTTAAACGGATACTAAATATATTGTAAACTTAAATTTAATATTTATTTAAACTTATTTACCAAGTGGTAATAAATCATTCTATATCATCATATTTCCTCAGAAATAAGTGGTTATTGTGGAAAAACGACAGAATTTCAAAACCTTGCCTTGTGGCTAAAGTCTCATGTAGCGGCTACTTCCAGTGTATTGTAGGATATCAAAACAAGGAAATTTTGGGCGATCGCTTGGGTAATTTGCGTATTCATGTTATGTTTTAACTGCTTTTTGTTGACAACGGCGTGGTCGTAACTTTGGTGTAGATTGGGACATGTTGCATATCTGGCAATAGATAGGGCTTTTAGAGCGTGGCTTTTACTTCACGACATACTGTACCACGGCGGCGTCTCCCCAAAGCAGTGACTCGTCTGTATGAGCCAAAAAAACATTGATGCAAGAGGTATATTTTAGAATCTTTTACAGTATACTTTGAAATGCTTGATATTGAGCGTTTAACAAAATAGTTAAATATACAATAGTTTTCGTTAAAATTCCCAGTTCAGTAATAGAGGTTGATGATGAAAATTGCTTTTGTTGGTTGGGGTTATATGCCTGAACCACCCTTATCAAATTCTATTTATACTTTAATGCATGGATACAAAAAACATTTAGAAGAACTAGGACATCAAGTTGATATTTTAAATAATAAAAACGTTCATGAAACTATCAAGTATTTAAATGATAATAATTATGATTTCGTGCATTCACATGCCTATAACTTTGTTGCTGAGTTAAATCAAAAACTCAAGCAAAAATACTGTTTTACATCCCACTATGGTTATTTATTGAAAGAAGATAGATGGGATGAAAACTTTAAAGAAGCATTTAAACCTTACATAAATGTGCCTGGTATAATTGCGCCTTCTCGTCCTACAGCAGAATTTTTTCAACAAAAAGGCTATTCTGGATATCTGAAAATTCAACCTAACGGTATTGATACTCAGAAATTTCACTTTCATGAAAAAGGAAATAATAAAGCCGTTTGTTTAGGTTGGATTCAACCAAGAAAACAACAAAGATTACTGGCAAAAGCAATAGATGGAAAGTTAGATCTAGATTTGGTTGGGCCTTTAGATGACCCTGATTTTACAGAAGGAACCACAACAAAATATTTAGGTATCTGGAGTTTAGAACAAGTTTATGCCAATCTCACAAATTATAGTTGTTTGGTTTTAATTAGTGATGGAGAGATTGCACCACTTGTAGTACTTGAGGCTTTAGCAGCAGGTTTATGTGTTGTCGTTTCAAAATCAGCTAGTGCTAATTTACACACCAAAGAATTCATTAGAGTTTTACCAGATAACATTTTAACTAGTGCTACTGCCGAAAATCAAACAATAATTAGTGAAACAATTACCGAGATGATTGAAAAAAATCAAAACTATCGGCAAGAAATTGTAGAATATGCCAAAGAAAATTTTGATTTTAGTAACCTGATGAAGAACTATATTCAGATTATTGATGAATTTCAAAATTTTTATTAAGAAAACTACTTTAATATTAATTTATTGATATTAGTCGTTTGTGTATTCACACATGACGAGTGATGCCCTCTTGTATATATAAACAGGAAATTTTAGGCAACAGAATATGAATAAAGAAACAGTAGAATTTATTGATCGAGAATTATTAGCAGATGGAGATTATGTTGGGCCTGGATTAGAAATCATCAAACCAGATAAATGTTTCCCTAATATGATTGTGGTAGATACCAGCGTTTCTAATTGGCCTTATCTCAGGCACGAAATTCGGCATAATTGGTATGTAGATAAAAGAGATACATATGTTGGATTTCTGAATCGAGATGAAGCTCATATTCTTTATAATACTGCCCTCAAATTTAGAGGTAAAAAAGCTTTAGAAATTGGCTGCTGGTGTGGTTGGTCTGCCTGTCATATAGCTTTAGCAGGAGTGGAATTAGATGTCATTGACCCTATATTAGCCGAAGAAGATATTTATGAAACTGTAAGTAATTCTTTGCAATGTGCAGGTGTTAGGGATTTAGTTAATCTAGTCATCGGTTATAGCCCACAAAAAGTAGAAGAATTAGCACAACAATTACAACGTAAGTGGTCGTTCTTTTTCATTGATGGCTCTCATGATGCTCCAAGCCCACTCAATGATGCGATCATCTGCGAACAATTGGCACAGACAGATGCTTTAATTTTATTTCATGATTTAAATTCTCCTGATGTTGCTCAAGGCTTAGATTACTTGAAGCAAAAAGGGTGGAATACAATGATCTATCAAACCATGCAAATTATGGGAGTTGCTTGGCGGGGGAATATTGAGCCAGTTCAACATCAGCCTGATCCCAAAGTTAATTGGAATTTACCAGAGCATTTGCAAAACTATTTTGTAAGTAATTTATCAGCTGATTTAGTCAACGAATTCCTAGAAGTTGTTAAGGCTATCAGACCCTATACCTTATTAGGTGAAGCACGTTTATTTTCACTCTACTCTCTAGCCAAGAAAGTTTGTATAGAAGATATTCCCGGAAACTTTGTTGAATGTGGAAGTTATAAAGGGGGAGCAGCAGCACTTTTAGCATTCGTAATCAAGCGCTACAGCCGTCGCCCACGCTTACTTTATGCCTGTGATACTTTTGAAGGAATGCCCGATCCAACTGAAGTTGATATATCCAATGGAATACCCGCAAATCTCACAGGATTTGGAGTTGGCACTTTAAAAGCTCCAATTGCAGAAAATATAAAGACAATTTGCCAATTCTTGAATGTTGCAGATATTGTTGTACCTGTTAAAGGTTTATTTGCTGAAACATTGCTTCAATATAAATCAGAGATCGGTAATATTGCCTTACTACACGCCGATGGAGACTGGTATGAATCAACGATGGACATCTTTAATACACTTTATGACAGCGTTGTTCCTAATGGTCTAATTCAGGTGGATGACTACGGTTATTGGGACGGTTGCAAGAAAGCTTTACATGATTTTGAACGTTTGAGAGGGGAACAATTTAAACTTCATCTAATTGACTACACCGCGGTGTGGTTTAAGAAGGGTTAAAGAATAAATGCCCAACACATTTAAGAAAATAAGTAGCTCAACCTAATTAAACGTGAAATATCATTATTTAGGCGGAACACCTTCGCGTAGGGTACGAAACGCAGTGAGAATAAGTAATCACAATTACTCTATTTTACGTTTTTCAGAATTTAGCTACTTATTACTTAAATTTTTGTGTGATGCATTGGGCAGTTAAAAATCACTTGAAGTTTTATTGACTTTGGGTAAATGGGGGAAATTTCACTACCAGACTAAAGTGCAATCTTTAGGGTGTAATATGCCAACTTCTGGTTTTACTCTGATTTGGGGCATGAGCTTAATCAACTCTTCTTTTGTATAAGAATGAAAATCTTCTGGATTGATTTCATTGTATGTAATATAGCCTTTTGTGGCAGAAAGAAGCACTTTTTCTAGATAAATATCTTGTACATCTCGTCTGATCTCCGTAAAGGCATAATTGCTGATCACAAGGTCATAATTCTCTTTGGATAACTCATTCATTGTTTTATAGATCAGCGTCGTATTTAACGGGTAATGGTCTAGATACCTTTGAGCTAGCATTAGTACTGGTTTTAGGTCAACCAACGTATAGCTTTTTACCTTAAAGTAACTATTGATAATTCTGCACAGTCCTCCATAGCCAACTCCGATTTCACATATATTTAAGTTGTCTAGAGTGCCGAATTCAGATTCTAAATCTGACAAAATTTTTATGTATCGCAGGGTAGGTGCTGCTATTGTACCAATACCCTCGTAATCAAAAACTTCAGGATTGCCAATGTGATCATTTTTGAGAAATTCATTAATCTTACTTAATACATTAGACGAAGACTGCTTGGTCGCTTCCAGATACTCTAAACCTTGCTCGAAAGAGTCGTGTTCTAATGCAATCCTATATATTTCGTTGCGACGGAAATCTTTGAATATGGAATAATCCAAACTGGCTTTCAAACAAAATTCAGGATAGTCAATATTGTCAGTCAGGCTAGTTTGAAAAGCCTTATTTTGGAAGTCCATGTTTACTACTGTCCTTGTTGAGTGATAACTAGTTATTCAGCAAGCCTATAAATAAAGGCTGAACATAGAAGAGTATGTGAATAGCTCTTCTGTAAGATACTAAGCTGATACTGTAGTGTGGGTCGAAGCTATAGAGCGCTCTTACCTCAGAGTCAGGTTACAAAACTGACTACAAATCTGCTGTTGTTATGTGTAAAATTACCATATATCAGGTGTATGTTCAATATTTGGGATACAACATCTTAAATATGTTCTATGACAGCATTCTTCCAAATGGTATAATCCTGATGGATGACTACGGTTATTGGGAAGGTCGCCAGAAAGCTTTACATAAGTTGGAATATTTGAGAGGAGAGCAATTTAACCATTATCAAATTGGCTAAACTATGGTTTAGTTTAAGAATAGTGAAGTGATAGGTATTCAATCACCTAAAAATAGAACAAATATATAAACCGAAATACGTAGTAATAAGTTTGTAGCGTAATTATTCCTAATTACCATACTTATCTATAAAGTTTTAATTTCATCCTTCAGATGATGCAATTGGTTAAATATTTAGTATGAACTTTACCTTTTTACAATCCCCAATTCAGAATTTTTATGGCAAGTTGATTAAATCTACTTGGCAGCTTTTATTTATCTTAATTATTCTGGGTATATGTCTAATATTTTTGTCTGGTTGTCAGGCAACAGCACAGAAGAATGACGGAGTAATTCATTTAAGCTTATGGCAAACAATCAATCCCCCTCCTAATCGGGATGTGTTTAATAAACTAGTAGACAAATTTAATCGAACTCATCCTGATATTCACGTAGATTCCATCTTCATCGGTCAACCCCAATTACCGAAATTATTAACAGCAGTTGTGGGCAATGCACCTCCAGATATTCTGTCATACGATCCACAAATTACAGGTCAGTTCGCAGAATTAGGGGCAATTCGACCTTTAGATGATTGGCTAGACAAATTACCGTTGAAGTCAGAAATTATTCCCAGTTTATTCGATGAATTGAGCTTAAACGATCATACTTGGTCAATTCCCTTATACACAGCCAATCTCGGTATTTTTTACCGACCGAAGCTTTTCCAAGCTGCGGGAATCACAGAAACGCCTAAGACTTGGGAAGAATTAAGGCAAGTTGCTAAAAAGTTGACTATTGACCGCAATGGTGATGGAAAACCCGAACAGTATGGAATATTACTACCTTTAGGAAAGCAAGAATGGACTGTTTTTAGTTGGTTCCCTTTTTTATTGAGTGCTGGGGGCCAGGTAGTGACAGATAATAAACCGAATTTGATGAATAAGGGGGCTATTACTGCTTTGCAGTTCTGGAAAGACCTGATGACAGATGGTTCAGCAACCCTTTCTCCTCCCGAACGTGGTTATGAAGAAGACGCTTTTATTACAGGTCGGGTTGCTATGCAAATCACAGGCCCTTGGACTTATATCATGAAGTCTAACGTTGATTATGGGGTATTTCCAATGCCTGCAAGTGTCGGAAAAGCAACGGTGACAGCTACGGGAGCGATGTTTGTGATGAAGACAACGCCAGCAAAAGAACAAGCTGCACTCAAGTTTTTGGAGTTTGTTTTGAGTGAGGAATTTCAAGAAGAATGGAGTATTGGCACGGGTTTTTTGCCAGTTAATTTGAAAGCTGCCCAAAGTGAAGCTTATCAACAATTTCTCAGCAAAAAACCAGTATTAAAAGTGTTTTTGGATCAGACTACTGTAGCACGCGCTCGACCGATTCTTGCTGGGGCTAGTCGTCTTTCTGACAGTCTTGGTCGAGCCATTGAAGCTACATTATTGGGTGAGTCTACAGAAGCGGCTCTCCAAAAAGCCCAAGAGCGTATAGAACTGATTTGGGATAGTAAATAGTAACCTGTCGTGCAATTAATTTGTACATTAAGAACGCTCTTGAGCAGGAGTGCTTCCGGTGCAGGGGAGAGAGTTTGAAGCTTTTACGCAAAATTAAATGAATTTGAAATTAAGAATTAGCGTGGCTTGTTGAGAGAATCACTCAATGGAGTGCCTGTATAGTTGGGTATCCAGCCGTCTGCCGTTGTGAAATAGCGTACCGCTTTAAAATACAATGATGCCGTAGGACTACACCAATGTTCTACTCCTGCTGGGATGTAAATATAGTCTTGGGACTGAACTAAAAGCTGTATCTGGCTGCCGTCGGGTCTAACGAATCCAAATATCATTTCTCCTGCCAAGATGTAAAGCGGCTCAGAAGCGCTATGAGTATGGTAACGGCTGTAAGCATCTATCAACATTTGGAGATTGGGTGAACCTGGATGCACATTCAGCAAGTCACACCACAAAGAGCCATTTTCTTGTTGGAGAAATTCAAAGACACCGTTGTGCAGGTCTACAATGTAGCGCTTCTCTGAATCAGTCAAAACTTCCTGTTCTAGTAGATTGGGAAAAAGTAGCGATGTTCCTGGGTCATAGTGTTTCACGTAGACGCCAACAGGAGCGAGTTCACGAGCTATCTCACTTAAATCGCTCTCAATTGTACCGTCGTCTAATAGTAGGGTAGGCATGACAGAAAGACTAATTCACTATTAAGAAAAGTATACTCAACTTTCACTCAACAAGCCACTTTCTCCGATAGAGTTACTGGGGATTTTGGGAGCAGGGGAGTGGGGGATGGGGAGATGGGGGGATGAGGGGG
>NZ_AP018288.1:3166723-3243018 GCF_002368335.1 Nostoc sp. NIES-4103
AGATGAGGGGGATGAGGGGATGAGGGAGATGAGGGGGATGGGGGGATGAGGGGCATGGGGGGAAATAACTTCTGCCTTCTGCCTTCTGCCTCCTGCCTCCTGCCTTCTGCCTTCTGCCTCCTGCCTCCTGCCTCCTGCCTTCTGCCTTCTGCCTCTTGCCTCTTATAAATTTATTGGCAGAATGATGCTTATGGGTATCACTTAGCTCTAATCTAGTACAAGCGAACTAATATTTTTGGTATAGAATGTCTGACTTAATTCTATTTTGGCATCGCCGCGATTTACGTATTTCTGATAATACAGGATTGGCTGCGGCAAGACGGCAAAGTCCAAAGGTGGTGGGGGTGTTTTGTCTTGATCCTAATATTCTGGAACGAGATGATGTTGCCCCTGTGAGAGTTACTTACATGATTGGCTGTTTGCAGGAACTACAACAGCGATATGCGGAAGCTGGCAGTCAATTGTTAATACTTCATGCTAATCCTGTGGAAGCAATACCAGCTTTAGCAACGGCTTTGCAAGCCAAGGCTGTGTTTTGGAATTGGGATGTAGAACCGTATTCACAAGAACGCGATCGCACTATCATCAATTCCCTGAAAGAAAAAAGCATTGAGTCTCTTACCCACAACTGGGATCAAATTCTCCATGCACCAGAAGAAATACGCTCTGGTAGTAATCAACCTTACACAGTTTACACTCCTTTCTGGAAAAACTGGTATAGCAAAGCCAAAGCTAAACCAGTAGAAACTCTACAAAATGCCGAGGGATTGACACAAACAGAACAAGAAACAGCATTAAAAGCAGGAGTGATTAAATTACCAACAGCTAAAGATTTAGGATTTATCTGGGATGGAGGATTAATTATTCCACCAGGAGAAGCGGCCGCGCAAACAAGACTGGAAGAATTTACTACTAAAGCAATTACTGAATACCAAGAACAGCGCAATTTTCCCGCAGTAGATGGTACCTCAAAACTGAGTGCAGCTCTGAAATTTGGTGTAATTGGCATTCGGACTGTATGGCAAGCTACAATCGAGGTGCTAGAAAATAGCCGCAGTGACGAAGCAGCAGCAGGTATCCGCACATGGCAACAGGAAATAGCCTGGCGGGAATTTTACCAACATGCAATGTATCATTTTCCAGAATTAGCTGAGGGTGCTTACCGCGACGCCTTCAAAAACTTTCCTTGGGAAACCAACGCAGAACATTTCCAAGCTTGGTGCGAGGGGAGAACTGGGTATCCTATCGTGGATGCAGCCATGCGCCAGTTAAATGAAAGCGGCTGGATGCACAACCGCTGTCGGATGATTGTTGCTAGTTTCCTCACCAAAGACTTGCTGATTAATCCCCAATTGGGAGAAAAATATTTTATGCAGAAGTTAATTGACGGAGATTTATCTGCTAATAATGGTGGCTGGCAATGGAGTGCTTCTAGTGGTATGGATCCCAAACCCGTGCGGATTTTCAACCCAGCCAGTCAAGCACAAAAATTCGATGCTGAAGCTGAATATATCCGGCAATGGGTGCCGCAATTGCGGTCTTTGGATACAGAATATTTAGTTACTGGTAAAATTTCACCTTTGGAGCGTCATGGGCTTGGCTATCCTGACCCAATTGTAGACCATAAAAAACAGCAACAGCTGTTTAAACAGCGTTATCAACAGCAAAAAGCCTTGAGTAGTGCTGAGTCCTGAGTATTCCCTCAGTTCCCCTGCTCCTCAGTTCCCCTGCTCCCCTGCTCCCTCGCTAGAATCAGTCTGCGTTGGTGTAGGCTCAGGTGTAGTGGCTTCTGTAGGAGTTGGTGTAGATGTGGGCGTAGGTTCAGGTGTGGTAGTTTCTGTGGGTGTAGTTGTAGGTGTTGGCGATGGGGGAGGAGTGGGATTTTCTACTGTGAGACTCAGTTGATAATCTACTGGTTTTGATGCTGTGGAAACTACGACAAATTCATAAAATCCATTTTCTGGTAATTTAGTTGACAAACTACGCTGCTTGGAATCTTCCAAAAAGGTGATTTTACCAGAAGGTGAATAGACTGAAAACAAAACTTGAGAATTTGCTTGTAGCTTCAATTCCATAGATTGTTCTTTGGCAAGTCCAGCGATGAAAACTTTACCATCGCCAGGCTGGAGAGTACCGCTAACTGTTTTGCTTGTAGCACCAGGATCAAAGACAACTTTCTGGAAAGCACTTTTAGAAAGGATGGCGTTGAATTTATCGTTAACAAAGCCATACCAAACTTGTCCAATGGGTTTATCGATAAATTTTTTACTTCGTTGTTCAGGAAAAACACTGAAGAAGGCAGCATCACCTAAATCAAACAAAGAACGACTACCAACGTTGATTTGGTTGACTTCGACTTTCCAGCGATCGCGCTCTGCTGTAGTATAAGTACCGAGTTGCCGACGCGCCCTACCACTGAGTGATGACAGCTTTTCGAGTAATGATCCAGCTGTTTTATCCCATTCTGCCCGTAAACTTTCATCTTCGGGGCCATCACTGAGAGTACGTCCCTGCAAACTGGGATTTTTTTCCCAGAAGAATTGATTCACCAAGTTAACGTAGAATGTCTCATCAATACCCAACTGTTGACGGCGATCGCTTAATCTTTGTTTACGCTGCCGTTCTGCTGGTGAATATTGCGCTAAAGGATCAACTGGCTGATTCTTAGTTGGGGTAGGGCTAGATGTTGGTGCTGGGTTCTCTCCCACATTTCGTTGTCCACTATTTACTCCCCACCAAACTAATCCGGCTGTAGTCACTACCGCCAGTGCTGCTACGAAAGTTTTTGTTGGTGTCCACCAGATTGGAGGTGGGGGAGATGGGGGGGATGAGGGGGATGAGGGGGATGGGGGAGATGGGGGAGGTGGGGGAGAGACGGCGACGGTAGCAGATGTGCGATCTGGGGTGGGGATAGGAGACTGAGGGGGTTGAGTTGGCGGATAGCTAACTGGTACTGGGTTGAGTGCTTCTAGGACTTGACGAGCTGACTGATAGCGATCGCCTGGTCTAGAAGATAGCATTTTATCTAATACCTGTCCCAAAAGTGGACTCAGAGTAATTTCTCGTCGCCATTGCCAAGTCAGGGTATAGGTATCAATTAATTCTTGCGGCTGTTTGCCTGTTAATAAAACTAGGGCTGTTGCTGCCAAAGCATACAAATCACTGTGAGGGGATACCAACCCAGTTTGCATTTGTTCTGGAGGGGCAAATCCTACTTTACCTAATAAGGTTGCTGCTGGGGGAGAAGCCACTACACCAGGTTGGTAATATTGGGAGGCGACAGTTGCCACTACTTGTTTAACACCGCCAAAATCAATTAATATTGGTAGTTGATCAATAGTGCGTAAAATTAAGTTATCTGGTGAGATATCCCGATGAATTACATTTTGTGAATGGATATATTCTAAAACTGGCAAAATTTGCTGTAACAGCTGGCGTACTTCTGTCTCTGTAAACCTTAAACCCTGCTGTTTGCGGTCATTTAATAAAGAATTATAAGTTTGCCCTTCTACATAATCTTGCACCAAAAATAGGTATTCTTTGCCGTCTAAATTGATGCGTAACAGTTCTCTAAAGCGGGGAATTTGCGGATGTTGTAGTTTATACAGAACACTTGCTTCTCTCTCAAAAAGTTCTGCGGCTTTTTGGACAACGTAGGCAGTTTGAACTTGGGGGGAAAATTCCTTTAAAACACAAGATTCGCGGAAGCGGTTGATATCTTCGGCTAAATAAGTACGTCCAAAACCTCCTTGGCCGAGTTGACGTACAATTACATAGCGATCGCCCAAAGTTAGCCCTGGTTGGATACCATAACTTACAGGCGCACCCGACAACTTTTCACCACACTGGAGACAAAAACGGCTATCTGGGGAATTTTCGTGACCTTTAGAACAATATAATTTAGTCATTTAATTAGGAGTTAGGAGTTAGGAGTTAGGAGTTAGGAGTTAGGAGTTAGGAGTTAGGAGTTAGGAGTTAGGAGTTATTTCTCCCTCATCCTCCTTATCTCCCTCATCCTCCTCATCCTCCTCATCCCCCTCATCCCCCACTTTCCAATTATGTGCCAGATTTTACTTTACTAACTTTATCGGCAGCGATCGCATACCAAATTTGACCGAAAGTCTGTTGATTCAGTTTCCCACGCCGCTGACCTGGAAACAACTGATCGAATTTTTGATTTGTGTCTTTATTAAGTTGACTAATTGTATAATTCCCTAATTGTCCTGCTCGCGCTTGCTGTCTCCAATTTGCGTAATCTTTTTCACTATACCTGCCTAATTTCTGACGCGCTGCTGTACTGAGGTTAGCTTGTTCTAGTTTATTCAACAAGTCACTAGCGATACTAGACCATTCATCTCGTAAACCAGCATCTTCTGACTTAGATGTCAAGCTCCGTCCCCGTAGTTCAGGATTTTTAGTATAAAATAAATTATCCACAAACTGTATAAAAAATACTTCGGGAATTTCTAGTTGTTGGCGGCGGCTGATAATTTGGGTGTTGTCCTGACGCTTTTGATCACTTGCTGGTTTACTAAGAGGATTTGGTAACTCTGGAATTTGGGGTAAGGAAATTGATGGAACTTTGATTGATGTTACCCCGGTAATGACTGCATTCACTGCTGCCCATGTTCCTGCGCCAACTAAGACAACCAAAGCAGTTCCCCCAAGACTCACAGCAAAAGGGCGAATCCAAATTGGCAAAGGTATAGATTGAGCTACTAATTGGGTTTTACTGTGTATTTTACTGATGACGGTCTGAGCGCGTTTGCGTCCAGGGGCAACTACCATTGTTTTAATCTTGGTGACATTGGTGCTTGGTGCTTGAGTGGTAGTTGGCGACGGTAAATCTTTGAGGATTTGATCAGCTGTTTGGTAGCGATCGCTTGGTTTATAAGCCAGCATCTTTTTTAACACATTTTCTAGGGTGATGCTGACATTGATTTCCTTTCCCCAATACCAAATTCCTTGATAGCTGTCGTACAGTTTTTGCGGTTCTTTGCCTGTGAGTAATACTAATACAGTGACAGCCAAAGAGTAGAAATCGCTACTAAAAAATACTTTACCATGCCGTAGTTGTTCTTCGGGTGCGTAGCCTTTTTTACCCAAAAGAGTGTGATTAACAGCTAACTTCGTAAACCAGAAACCTTGAGAAGCAGGTAATTGCTTAACACCGCCAAAGTCAATTAACACCGGCATTTGATCCGAACTTCGTAAAATCAAATTATCGGGAGAGATATCGCGGTGAACTACATCTTGTGAGTGGATGTAGGATAACACTGGTAAAATCTTTTGCAATAAACTTCTAACTTCTTCTTCGCTAAAAGTTTTACCCTGACTTTGACGCTTTTCTAATAACTGGGAATAATTATCACCATCAATATAATCTTGAGCTAACAAGAAAAAATCTTTACTGCCTATTTTCACTTGCAGCGAGGCGTGAAAACGGGGAATTTGGGGATGTTGGAGTTTTTTGAGGACACTTGCTTCTCTCTCGAACAACTCCTTAGCTTTTTGTAAATCTTGGTGTTGTTGAACTTGGGGTGCAAACTCCTTCAGCACACAAGTTTGATGAGATTGATCTCCATCCTCCGCCAAATAAGTGCGTCCAAAGCCGCCCTGTCCGAGTTGGCGTATAATTCGATAGCGATGATTGACAACCTGTCCCACAGCAAGAGGCAATGGTTCACCACAGTGGGTACAAAAACGATTACTGTTATTATTCGCGTGTTGTTTACTGCAATAAACCTGCATGGTGCTGAAGGATGAATTATGTTTTATTAAGTTACTACCACAAATACAGCTCTAATTACGGACATTGGGGATTGGGGATTGGGGATTGGGGACTGGGGACTGGGGATTGGGGATTGGGGATTGGGGACTGGGGATTGGGGATTGGGGACTGGGGATTGGGGACTGGGGATTGGGGAAGAAAAACTATTGACAAATGACTAATGACAAATGACTAATGACTAATGACTATTGACTATTGACTATTGACTATTGACCAATGACTAACTACAAATCACAAAGCCAACGGGCGATTAAGGCATTTGAAGATTTTATATCTACCCCTTTAGAAACAATACTACAACGGCATCTCAACACTTCCAGCCAATCAGCAGTATTAGCTTTATTTGGTGATGTGGCTGCAAATGTACCCGCTTATAAGGCTTTTTTAGCAGAACACAACATTGATCCTAGTGCCATCCAAACCTTTGAGGATTTTCAGAACTTACCAGCGATCGCTAAAGAAAATTATATATCCCGTTATCCTTTGCCTGACTTGTGCCGCTATGGACAGTTGCAAGCGTGCGATATGATAGCCGCTTCTTCCGGTTCCACAGGTAAACCAACATTTTGGCCCCGTTTCTTCACAGATGAATTGCAAATCGCTAGACGTTTTGAGCAGATTTTTCACGATAGTTTTTACGCAGACACCAGACGCACCTTAGCAGTGATTTGTTTCACTTTAGGCACTTGGGTAGGCGGGATGTTTACTACCAATTGCTGTCGCTATCTTGCTAGCAAAGGTTATCCTATCACCGTAATTACTCCCGGTAACAACAAAGATGAAATTTTACGGGTTGTACAAGAACTTGGTTTAGCTTTCGAGCAAGTTGTATTGTTGGGATACCCACCATTTTTAAAAGATGTAATTGATACTGGCATTGCCCGTGGTGTAGAGTGGCAACAATATCACCTGAAGTTAGTGATGGCGGGAGAGGTAATTAGCGAAGAATGGCGGAGTTTAGTTGGTGAAAGGGTTGGCTCAACAAATTCCTGCTACGATTTTGTATCACTCTACGGTACTGCGGATGCAGGTGTATTAGGCAATGAAACACCCTTAAGTATCTGCATTCGCCGTTTTTTGGCAGAACATCCAGATGCTGCTAGAGCTTTATTTGGAGAATCGCGTTTACCCACGTTGGTACAATATGACCCCATAGGGCGCTTTTTTGAAGTTCACAATGGCTCATTGTTATTTTCTGGTGACAATGGCATTCCCTTGGTACGTTATGACATCTTAGATACTGGCGGCATCATAACTAATGATGCCATGCTTCAGTTCTTGGCAGAATGGGGATTTAATCCAGTTGAAAAACTCCATTCTCAAACTCAGCACTCTCCCAGAGGTATTCATTCCCTACCGTTCGTCTATGTTTTCGGACGTTCTAACTTTACGGTTTCCTACTTTGGGGCAAATATCTATCCTGAAAATGTGACTGTGGGATTAGAACAACCAATCATTCAAGAATGGGTGACGGGTAAGTTCGTGTTGCAGGTAAGGGAAGATGCTGATAAGAATAAATCTTTATCTGTGGTTGTGGAGTTAGCACCAGGCGTAGAAGCTAGCGAAGATAAGCAACAAACCATCACAGCTTCGATTCTCTCGCAACTGTTGCGCCTCAACAGTGAATTTGCTAACTACGTTCCTCCAGAATACCAAACGCCACACGTCGCATTAGCCCCTACTGGCGATGCAGAATATTTCCCTGTTGGGGTGAAACATCGTTATACACGCAAGTAGTAATTCGTAATTCGTAATTCGTAATTCGTAATTAAGATGTAGGGTGCGGCGCTTGGCGACAACGCACCTTGAATTGTTCATGGTGCGTTATGCTGTAGTGGCGTGGCACAACTAAAATGTTGGATTAACGAACCGCAGAGGCGCAGAGAACACAGAGATGTTAGAAGAAATTTATGCACTAAATTAGTCCGGTTGCGCTACTACATTTGCTGATGACTGATGACCGTTTCAATGAGATATTTTTAATTGATTTGTCTCACTCATCTCCCCCATCCCCCCATCTCCCTCATCTACCGACTAGGCGCACCAATTTGTTGACAAACAATTTGCATTGCTTTACCTGGTGAAGAAGTGACAACAAAAGGTATTTCTCCTTTTTTATTATCTTCTTGAAGTAGCTGTCCTTCTGACCCGTAAATGGCTATGTGATTGAGAAATAGCCGTGATTCTTGGCACAATGCATGGAATGTCGTCTCGAATATGCCATCTTTATACATGCCATAAAGCTTGTATGTGGTGCCGATAATAGTTGCTTTGTCTAAAGCTATGCTGTTTCCTAACTTATCATGCCCTACTGTGATGTATCTGTCTGTATCTTGGGCGATCGCTACATTACTACTCAACAAAATAGCGATCGCTCCTACCATACCGCCTATTTTAATAAACATCTGCGTTAAAAGTATAAGATTGCATATATTTCTACTCGTCATCTCAGTAGTTATAACTCGGTATAAGCACTGAATTTAAGGGGAAGGGGAAGGTAAATGAGTCAGTGATTATTTCAACTAACGGCGGCTTCTAACAACTTGATTGTCCCAGCTTCGGCATCTATTTCCACTTCTACACCAATTGGCAAAATAAATTTATCTTTCAGATGCCCTATCATGGAACCATACCAGGCGGGAATACCCAAAGGTAGAATGTGGTCTTGCAATACTTGCATTAAGGTAAATGATGGTTCATCCCCAAGACTACAATCAGTACATTGCCCAAAAATAAAACCGGCAATTTGGTTAAGTATGCCAGTATTTTTTAACTGAGTCAGCATCCTATCTACTCGATAAACATCTTCATTGGTATCTTCTACAAATAAAATACTTTGGTACCAGGAAGGTAAGTAAGGTGAACCTACCATGGCTGATAGCACTGACAAATTACCACCCACAAGTTTACCCTTTGCCTTTCCCGGTGCGATCGCTTCTACTCGCACTTCACCAGACTTAATATTTTCCATTGTCGCCGCTTCTCTATTAAATAAGATGCGCTGGAGATAATCTAATACAAATGGACTCCAAGTAGATATGGCGACGGGGCCGTGAAAAGTGATAATCCGACTGCGGGCATTAATTGCTAACAATAAAGAAGTAATATCGCTATATCCCATTAAGATTTTCGGATGGGAACGAATCAGAGGATAATCGAGTAGCGGTAAAATCCGATTACAACCCCAACCACCACGCATAGCAATAATCGCTTTCACAGAGCGATCGCTAAACATGGTATTGATATCAAGAGCGCGATCGGCATCTTTACCTGCTAAATAGCCATAACGGTCTAAAATATGCGCCCCAAGCTTGACTTTTAATCCTAACTCTGTCAAATATTCCTGAACTACTTCGATATCTTTAGGTTCAACAATACCCGCAGGAGCAATTAATCCTACAGTATCACCAACTTGCAAACGCGGCGGTTTTATAATGGTATTCGGGGACAACTTGCCTTGAGCAGCCAGTAGTGGAATCTGAGTGGATAAAGTAGCTAGTCCACAGGTTGCGAGAAATTGGCGGCGCTGGATATTCATGATGAAAGTTTACCCTCACATTCTCTACATTGGTGTTTGTCAAGGGTAATATATTTACTCGTACTAACTCCACGCCTCTAGCTGTTTCAAGGTGGGTAAAAATATTCCAAAAATTTACCGAATTTTGGGCTTTTTCCCTTCGTGTCTTTGTGTCTTAGTGAGGCAGTACGGTCTTGGGGTTTCACGCCACTTGCGCGGCTGCCGGGAAACCCGTCCAACGCAGTGGCTCCCCAAGTGGAGTAACTGCCGAACCCGAAGGGTGGTTCACAAGTCAATTTTTTAACCACTAAGGCACTAAGACACTAAGAAAAATACATTACACCTCATAGATTCCCTATGCCTTGTTTTCAGAATCTACCCACAGAGTTAATAATCCTTCTTAAAGAGAGTATGCTGTAGCTGTATTGAAAGATAAAGTGAAAAAGAAAGATTTTTAGGAGGTAGCAGTGGGGCGTAAACGCTTAATTATTGAAATGGGGATGGGAATAGATCAACATGGACAAGAACCGACGGTAGCAGCAGCAAGAGCTGTACGTAATGCCATTGCTCACAATGCTTTACCTGGTGTTTGGGAAGTCGCAGGCTTGAGTGACCCCAATGAGATGATTGTGGAAGTCCAAGTAGCAGTACCTTATCCAGAACAAGTTAGAGAAGAGGAAGTATTAGCTGTGCTACCTTTTGGCAAAAAAACTCTCATCGTAGAATTTGGGGGTATGGTGGTGCAAGGACGAGCTATTGAATCTCTGAACGACAAAAATGACGAAATGTTGATAGCGATCGCAGCTGTAACCGTTTTGATTGAAAATTAGTAGCTGATGCGATCGCTACATTAGGTAAATCAAATGACGAATATCCAAGAAAAACACTGGCAAAAATTATTTGGATTCCTCACCACAGAACCCACTTCTATGTACGGTGTGTGGAGTGTCTACTCCCCAGAAAAAGAAGTCCTTAAGTCCTCCCAAGGTATTAGGACTTTGGTAGCAAACGCTGATTTCACAATAATTACTCACATCAATCAGTTTCCATCACCCGATAACAGTATTCCAGATAGGCAATGGCAAATTGAGAAGGAAACTTGTAACCTACCTGATGGCTTATTGCATCCAGCAGACCCATCTAAAAGGGCATTAGCACTTACAGATTATGGTGCCAGCGCTTGGGTTCCAAAACAACTCGAATCAGGACGTAGCTTCTCAGTTGAGTTATTTTTAAAGCATGAAGATTGGAATAGTAGCATAGGTAGTATATATGCTGAAAACGGTAATTTAGAAAAAATTTTACATCTACGCGAACATTTAGGCAGCTTTCCCGAAATCCATACAGCCCCAGAAATCACTCATTTGTCAGGAAATTGGATTGGTATTAAAGAATCCATAACCGCAGATTTAAAAATTTCAGCTTCAGAAGAAATTTCTGAATTAATTTTCGACCCAACTGAAGGTAAGAATAAAACTTTCTTTTTACCTGATAGTGTCGTTGTGAATATTCCGGAAAAAGTGCAAGTAGGAGAGGCATTTACAATAGTAGCGGCTAAGCTGTTTACAGAAAACAAGTATAAACGTCTCACTGCTGAATACAATAGTTCTGGAGTCTTCACCCTATTAACTTCAGAAGTATTTAGCTTGCAATAAAAGGTTTTAAAAATATATTTATAAATACTATTTTATCTAGAAAATTAGAGATAAAGAGTAATAATTAACCAGAGTGAATTATGACATTAGAAATAAATAGAACACCAACTTCTATCTTTGAAACACCTGAAGCAAAGCAAGAATTTAACTGGCGACAATGTTGGTATCCTGTGTGTTTTGTTCAAGACTTGCCAAAACACCAACCTTATACTTTCTCATTGTATGAAGAACCTTTTGTATTATTCAAAAATCAACAAGGAAAACTTGTTTGTTTAACAGATCGTTGCCCACACCGTGCTGCTAGACTCTCCGATGGACAACTAATTGATGGTAAAATTGAGTGCTTATACCACGGTTGGCAGTTCGGTAGTGATGGTCAATGTCTGCACATTCCTCAGTTACCTGCTGATGCCAAAATTCCTGTCAATGCTTGTGTATCGTCTTTTAAAGTTGTAGAACACCAAGGTATTATTTGGGTTTGGGCGGGAGAAAATGAAACTGCTGCTCTTGAATTAATTCCCACTTTAACAGACTTGGAAAAACCAGGATTTTTCAGCACAGATTACATGCGTGATCTACCTTATGACCAAACTTATTTTATAGAAAATGTTATCGACCCTGCTCACATTCCTATTAGCCATGATGGCATTATGGGCAATCGCAACGACGCTCAACCGCTGGAAATGGAAGTCATCGAAAGCTCAATAGCAGGAATTCGCGGACGGTATAAGAGATTACGAACACCTCAACAATTTTGGAGTGAGTTAGATTTCATTGCTCCTAACTTAATTCTTTATAAAGTTAAGTTTGAAAAACGAGGTTGGCTGGGTGGCGTAGCTTTGTATTCTATCCCTCTTGGCAAGGATAGATGCCGAATTCTTCTAATAAATTATGGTAATTTTTTCACCTGGAAACTCAAATATTTACCTGTTTGGGTAGATCACATCATGGTGCGAAACAAAATCTTGGAAGGAGATTTGCAACTTGTTGTGGAACAGAAAGCACAAATTGAACGTTTGGGAAAAAGCTTAAAAGAAGTCTATTTACCGCTGAAAACGTCTGACGTGTTGGTACTTGAATATCGCAAATGGTTAGATAAATTTGGTAAATCTTTGCCATTTTATCAAGGTTATGCTTCTGCCAAAAATGTTGGCATGGGCGAATGTAATCAAAATGCTGCATCCTTAGACCGATTCTTACAACACACACAAATTTGTAATTCTTGCAACCGAGCTTATCAGGTAACAAATCAGTTCAAACAAATCTTTATAGGAGTAGCGATCGCACTAGCATCTTTAGCCATACTCACAGATAATCCTCAGTTGAAAATAGCCATAGTTATAGCTGTTATTGCGTCTGTTGGTTTGGCATTTGGTGCCCAGAAACTTAAAATTCAGTTTGAACGTTCCTACACACGCCACTAATTTGATCTAATTCAAGCAAACTATCAAATTTAAGAATTGAATATCATGAATCTACAAGAGCAAAACTGGACAAATTTATTTGGGAATTACACTCTTGAAGATACTGCTTGGTATGGAACCTGGACTCTATATTCCCTAAGCCAAGAAGTTATCAATAGCTTTCAATGTGTGAGAAGCTTTCGCACCAATGAAGATAAAACATTAATTTTTCATAAAAATAATTACATTTACTCTGATGGCAGTACAGAAGAAAAAAGCTGGCAACTGGAAAAGCAAACTTGTAACCAACCTGATGGTTTAGTTCATAGTTCTATTCCTTCTATGAGGGCGCTGTCTTTTAGTGAAGGTGCGAGTGCTTGGTTAAGTAAAACATTGGAACCAGAAAAAAAATTCGGAGTTGAGTTATTTTTCCTATACAATCATTGGCGGACTAGCGTCGCCATTATTTATGCAGAAAATCACGAGACAGAAAGGATTACTCACATTCGTGAACATTTAGGTAGCTTTACTGTAGAACCTCCTGGTTCTGAGGTGAAAGAAATAGATGGTCAGTGGATAGGAAAAAAACAGTACATGGCCCCTGATTTAAAAATCTCCGATACTGAACCTATTCCAGAACTCATCTTAGACCCGACAAAAGCTATCAATAAAACTGTCTTCTTACCTGATGGTGTAGTTGTCAATACTCCTGAAAATTTGGAAATTGGTCAGGAATTTCAAATTGTAGCCGGGAGATTTGTATCCCCAACTACTTTTAAGCGCCTAACAGCAAAATATAACGTTTTTGGCAATTTTGAACTATTGGTTTCTGAAGTATTTCATAGGCAATTTGAGAATAAATAGGACTTACGCACCCGTGACGAAAAACTCAGCTTTTGCGATTACAACGCTTTGCTCGTAATGACATAAAATCGTAGTTTGTGCGTAAGTTCTGAATAAATCGGAAGTGGGGAGTAGTTATCTAAATTTGAGCCGAAAAAAACCTCCAAAAAGATGATGATACAGACAAATGCTTCTCTAAACTAGAGATAGTTTTGGTTGCCCTAAGAGGATGTTTTAACTGTATTGCCCAATACCCAGTCCCCAATCACCAGTTCCCAGTCCCTTTGACAAATTCTAAACTAACTTTGAACTTGATAATTTATGCTTGGAAACTATCAAAGTCAATTTGCTCCAGTTGTCAAGAAAGTTGCTATTGTTGGTGCTGGGCCTGGCGGGTTAGCAGCAGCGATCGCTTTGCGAAAACATGGCATTGATGCCCAAGTTTATGAAAAAGCCCATGCTTTGCGACCAGTGGGTGCTGGGCTGTCGCTACATCCCAACGGCTTGAATAGTTTAGAAGCGATCGCCCCAGGTATAACTGACGCTTTGAAACGTTCGGGTAGCCAGATCCGCAAAATTAACTTGAAAAAAAGCACCGGAGAAATGATTGGAAAAAATTCAATCACTTTTATGGAGAAATACGGACAGCCATTGTTACAAATTGGATGGTCACGCTTGCAAGAAATTCTTGCCTCAAGATTGCCAAGCGATGTTATTCACCTCAATCATTACTACACCGGCTTTGAGCAAAGTGACAGCAAAATCAAAGTATATTTTGCAGGTGGCAAGATAGTAGAGGCAGACTTACTCATCGGGGCTGATGGGTTAAATTCCCAGGTCAGACAGCAACTAACTGGTGAGGGTGAACCTCGTTATGCTGGCCGCCTGTCTTGGCGTGCTGCGATCAAGTTCAGCCATGAACTGTTAGCTGCTCTTGAAACAACATTAATCAGCACATTTACAGGCAAATATTTCTTAGTTATTGACCAGAGTCAAGGATACATATTTTGGAGTGCTGGAGCGCTATCACCTGACAAAACTCTATCTTCAAATGCTGCTGAGGTGAAGTCAAGAGTCCAACAACTATTTGCAGACTTTGCAGAACCGGTACAGGCAATTATTGAAGCAACGGATGCCGAAGAAATTGTAGAACGACTGATATATGACAGACCACCTTTGCCAAAATGGAGTCAAGGTAGGGCAACGCTTTTAGGTGATGCTGCTCATCCAATGGTACCAGCGATCGGACAGGGAGCCAATACAGCTTTTGAGGATGCCTGGGAACTCTCTCAGTACCTTGCTCATAGCTCTAGCCTGGAAGATGCCCTTACTAACTACGACAATAGTCGCATACAACGTACCCAAGTAATTCAAGCTCGCAGTGCCATGGAAGGCAACCGCGCTTTAGATATTAAAAATGAACTATTTCTGCACGAATCGTTAAGTTTGGCACAGGTGAGTCAATCAGAGTTTGATGATTGGCTGTATAGCAATAGCCAAGGCGGTTAAGACATCAACAGATGATAAAACCTAGACACAAAGCGAAAAGTTCAGATCGGCCGCTTCCGCCGATCTGAACTTTTCAAGACAAAGACTTTTCACCCAGTACCCAGTACCCAGTCCCCAGTCCCCTGCTGTATAATCCTAGACCATGCATAGTTAGTGAGCAAAAAAGCTTGTGACCAACCATCCAGAAGTTATTGAAACAATAGTCGCCGCCTACTTTGCCAACATTGCAGCCATGAATGCAGAAGGCTGGGTAGAGAACTTTGCTGAAGATGCTGTTAGTTATGATCCGGTTGGCGAACCACCAACAAAAATTCATGAAGGATTCCATCAGTTTATCGGGCAATTGCAAGCAGTCTTTGAAAAACTGGAACCGATAACTGAGCATATCTTCGTTGCTGGTAATGAAGCAGCAGTCAAGTGGACAATGCACGGACTCAGTAAGAGTGGCAAATCAGTAACCTTCGAGGGAATCACAATTTTCGAGATTAACGAAGCTAACAAGATTCAAACGACTCGCGCATATTGGAATCCTGCTTTGATGGTAGCTCAACTGCGCTCTTAAGCGTTTCAGGCTGAGAGGAATGCACAGTAGGGAAGCGATCGCGGAGATTTTGTGATTGCTTCACTTCGTTGCGATCGCTGCGGACATATCGCAAGTAATAACCAAAGGACATGATATAGCTAGGGACTAGGGACTGGGGACTGGTGACTGGGTGAAAAGTCTTTTCGTGTCTGGGTTTTATCATCTGCTGATGTCCTAACACTACTGGCGACAGCTATATTTGAAATAATCTTTGCGACACATGGATTAACTGTAGGGGCGTACAGCTGTACGCCCCTACAAGATATCTGTTTCAGGTATAAATAATCAAGCAAACGTGATATCGAAATTTATCCGGAAGATGCTGTTTTAGATGCGAACAATTAATTGGTAGATGCACCCTGATAACTAACTCCCCTGGCTGGCTAACACTGGCTGGGGAATTTTTTTCGCTATCACCATTAGAGATTTATCCGGAAGATGCTGTTTTAGATGCGAACAATTAATTGGTAGATGCACCCTGATAACTAACTCCCCTGGCTGGCTAACACTGGCTGGGGGATTTTTTTCGCTATCACCATTAGAGATTTATCCGGAAGATGCTGTTTTAGATGCGAACAATTAATTGGTAGATGCACCCTGATAACTAACTCCCCTGGCTGGCTAACACTGGCTGGGGGATTTTTTTCGCTATCACCATTAGAGATTTATCCGGAAGATGCTGTTTTAGATGCGAACAATTAATTGGTAGATGCACCCTGATAATTAACTCCCCTGGCTGGCTAACACTGGCTGGGGGATTTTTTTCGGGATTAGAGATTTGTCCGGAAGATGCTGTTTTAGATGCGAACAATTAATTGGTAGATGCACCCTGATAACTAACTCCCCTGGCTGGCTAACACTGGCTGGGGGATTTTTTTTGGTATCACCATTAGAGATTTGTCCGGAAGATGCTGTTTTAGATGCGAACAATTAATTGGTAGATGCACCCTGATAACTAACTCCCCTGGCTGGCTAACACTGGCTGGGGGATTTTTTTTGGTATCACTGACAACCACGATTATAAAAGATTTATCCGGAGGCTGCTGGTGAAATAGCGAATATTGATTGGTAGATGTACCTGATAATGATTTCTCTGGTTACTTGACACTCACTAACAGATTTTTGATGCTGGGTAAACAGCAACCCTGTTTACAACAATCTTACCCGAAATTTACTCATTGAGTCTCAAACAAAGTAATTACTGATAAACTTACCCTAATAATTAACTCTCCTAGTCGGTTGCCACCACCGGGGGATTTTTTTGTGCTGAGAAAACAGCAAGTTTATTTGTGACAATTTTATCCGGAACATACTGTTTAATCCTACGACAGATTGTTAGTAAATGCACCCTGATAACTAACTCCTCTGGTTGGCTGCCAGCTTTGAGGGATTTTTTTTATTCAGAAAAAAACCACTTCAATTTGTACAAATTAATCCGGAGGATTGTGTTTCAAGTTAGAACAATTAATTGGTAGATGCACCCTGATAACTAACTCCCCTGGCTGGCTAACACCCTCTGGGGGATTTTTGTGGAAAATCTGTTATCTGTCTGCTGTCGCTGCGGATATTGGCTTAGGGCAATATTCTAGCGCAAGTTTAGTAAAATATTCTAGCGTATATGCTGTGCCATTTCTTTTTGTGTCACCGCTTGTTGACCCATTGCTTTGAATCCTAGCAAGCATCCTTATCCCTATAGGGTTTTCAGGTTACTCTTGGTGCGTATGACATCAGTTTAGATGCTTTAACTCGCAGCATTAGCCAAATAACGAATTATTTAAGGATATTGCTTTTTTTGCGATCGCTAGACACCCTGTAAGACTTCTACTGCCTAAAAGTTGGAAGTTAGCACATCATATCATTAATATTGTTTAACTTTCTATGTTGGTTTCCAGATAATTTTCATTTCCTGATGAACTAGATAGTCCATCTAGAAGTTCTGACTCCCAAAAAATAATAGCTCTAGTCCTTGTGATGAAAGCTCTTTACGCTCTTTGGTCAACCAAGAACACACTTGACTTGAGTTGCAGCCAGGTACTTATTTGCTGAAATTCTTAATTTTTTTCTATGGGTTTGAGGTTTATAGGTTTAAATGCTTTATGTAAATTGTTAGTCTTCTAGATAATATGGTAGGCTCCGTAGAGCTATGCTAATATATACCGCTAAATATGCAGAGAGGCACAGAACCAGATGAGTTTAGCTGTCATTAAGTTCTCTTCTCAAGAGTGCGGCATCTGCCACAAAATGTCTTTTTATGACCAAAAGGTGGCTGAAGAGCTGGGTTTGCAATTTATTGATGTGAAAATGCAAGATACAGCTACTTACCGCAAGTATCGTAAAATTTTGTTAACTCAATATCCTGATAAATCAGACATGGGATGGCCCACTTATATTCTGTGTGATTCTCCAGAGGGAGAATTTAAAATTATAGGTGAAGTCAAAGGTGGTCATCCCAAAGGAGAGTTTAGAAGCCGTTTACAAGAGGTTCTGAATTCAACCGCTAGTGCTTGATGGTTCAGGCTGGGGAGATGAGGGAGATGAGGGAGATGGGGAAAAATAACTCCTAACTCATAACTCCTAACTCATAACTCCTAATTCCTAACTCTAATCAGAATTAATCACCTCGAAAGATTTGACTTCTAGGACAGGGCCTATCATGGCAATTGTCATGATATCTTCGCGTACCTGTCCTTTGACTTTTGCTTTTTGTCCGGCTTTGAGTAAGCTTTTGTCTGCACCTTTGAGGATTTCGTAGGTAACACCCTCATCTGTGACTAACGCCCAAGCGCCAGTGCCAATTTGACGACGTTCGATAGTGCCTGTAACTGTGATGCTCATAATTAAGTGGGGAGTAGGGAGTAGGGAGTTAGGAGTAGGGAGTTAGGAGTAGGGAGTTAGGAGTTAGGAATAGGGAGTAGAAATTTCCTAGTCCCCAGTACCTAGTCCCCAGTCCCCAGTCCCCTTCTATGCTGGTTTATTTTCGTTTTTTAATGCTAATCTAGCCAGCCCATAACAAAGTAGGGCATTGATGATGAGGAAGAACCTAGCTAAGTTACCACTTCCTAAACCCCAAACTGCTGGGTCGTAAATTGCACTGACTGTCAAGCAAGCTGCAACACCTAGGGTAGAACCAATGGCAAACCATTTCCAACTAGGATGTCCTAGTAATAATGCTATTAAAACAAGGGGAATCAAGACACTGGCAAATAGGGGATTAAAAGCATTTGTGCCCTGTATGGTGTTGCCGAGTTCGGGAATGGAACTGCCCAAAACTCTCATAGGCCACTGGGGAAGGTCAAAGATATAAATTCCTTTGAGGAAGAATAATCCAGAACTGCCAGCTATTAAGCCACTGGATAAAGACCAACTCCAAGTGAAGGGAAAGTAAACTCGTAAAAACCAAGCTAACAAATAGGAACCCAATACCATGAAAAGTTTGGGTAAAAGTGCGATCGCGCCGCCATCAATCCAAAAACCTGGGTTAAGATAGCCATTATCGCGTAACCAGCGAAAGAAATCTTGGAAAGTAATTTGCCCCTGAGTAGCAAGTTTAACTGCTGCTTCGGCATTGAGTTGTCCAGCACCATAATAGTTAAAACCATCATCTTGGATAACTCTTGCTGATTGCTTGAGGACTTTTAATACTTCATCTGGATCTTTGATACCACTGGCTTTAATTAAAGCTGCCACACCAGCAACGTGAGGGGAAGCCATGCTAGTACCTTCAAGCCCCACAAATGCAACTTCGCCGTTTTCGTCGATGCTTTCTTGGAGAATGGTACCAGCTTTACTACCACCAGGGGCGGAGATATCAACCCCAGCACCAAAGTTAGAATAACTTGCTTTTTCGCCATCTGGGCCGAGTGCAGAAACGCCGATAACGTGGGGATAACGTGCTGGATAGCTTGCACCATTGGCGTTTTGATTGCCGGCAGCGGCAATTATGACTACACCTTTTCTATGGGCATGTTCTATTGCTTGCTTGATTAATTGGCTATCACCGCCACCACCCAAGCTCATATTAATCACATCTGCACCGTTATCAGCAGCAAATTTAATGGCTTCGGCAATATCAGCAACGGTACCACCGCCATTGGCACTGAGTACTTTTAGCGGCATGAGACTGGCTTCGTAAGCAATGCCAGCTACACCATAGTTGTTATTGGTCGATTGAGCAACAGTACCAGCTACATGAGTACCGTGTCCGTTGTCATCTGTGGCCTCTTCACGGTCGTTAACAAAATCATAGCCTTTGACGAATTTCGTCTGTTCTAAGTCGCGTACACGAGTGATACCTGAATCAATTACAGCAACGGTGATGCCGCTACCTTTGGTTTGACTCCACGCTCCTTCAACACCAATTTGGTGCAAGTTCCACTGTTTGCTGTAATACTGGTCATTAGGGCCAGTTAATGAGGGGGTGACTTGCTCACCATCTGAAGATTTTAAAATTGTTGTTAGCCCAACGGCTTCACTTGGCTGGGGAATTATCCTGTAGATGTAATTTGGTTCGATGAATTCGGTTGCTTTGGCAAATTGAGATTTTTGTAATTCTTTCAGTCGCTGGCGATCGCCTTTGATAATATAAACATTGTCCTGCGCTGAAAATTTGTTGTCTAATTGGGGTATAACGTTGTATTGCCCTGCGATCGCTTGTAAATCCTGCTTTACTAATTCTCTTGGAATATCTTCCCGAAAATCAAGCAAAATCGTGTCAAACTCACCTTTAGCTGCTAGCCCCTGAAAATTCAGGTAGCCAAACACAGCAGTTACTAACCCAATGACAAACAAGCACAATAATATAAGTCTTCTCATATTAACTCATCACCGCTATTTGCCAGTTTGCTCACTACGATAACTTATATCCGTCTCCATGTGGATGTATTTTGCACTTTAGTTACACAATTTTTACTCAGATTCAGGATAGTTTAAACAATGGAACGTGGTCTTTTGTGGTTGCCTTTGTTAGCAATGTTTTTCTGGTTGGCTTGGCAAGGCTCGAAGGAGTATCAAAAAGTCGAGGCTTATCGTGCTTGGGCGGAACAATTTGAAAGAGCTAAGTATGATATTTATGCTGTATTGGGTCAAAAAGGTAACAATATAACTTGGGGTAAACCCACACCAAAAGGCCCAATAAAACTAGAAACTTTTTCTCTAGTTGATGTTCAAGAAGTCAGGCTGTTGATAGATGGTAAAGCAATAGAATTAGAAAGGCTGCCTGAAAAAGGTCGGACTATTGAGTTAGAGTTTTTATTGAGTGAAGGTGCTAATTCTGTGCGCGTTCCGTTTACAGAAATTCCTTTGGCAGCGGAATGGGGTAAGTATTTGCAGGGAGCATTGCAAAATTTACAGTTGGAACAAAATCAGTAGTCGGTAGTCATTAGTTATTATTAGTAGGGTTAGAGTGTGGTGTGGGCTAGCTCTACTTTGGCAAGTTTTATTAATTATGCCTTAAGTTTTTGCTTGATATAGCAATTCTATTTGTGTTGTGGATAAGTATTTATTTACGAACCGCCAAGCACGCCAAGTACGCCAAGAGAAGAAAGAGTTTTATAAAGTCAGGACTTACGCAACGGGTCATGGAAAAACGAACCACTCCAGACGCAGAGGACACAGAGGAATGAGAGTTTGAGAGGTTTTTTGCGTAAGTCCTAAAAGTTATCTCAATAGACTCTTGTAAAAGGCTCGATTTTTAATTCTTTCTCTGCTCCTCTGCGTGAATTAAAAAATATTTATGCAATAAATTTAATAAATTTAGGAATTGTCTTTGGAGCATTTGTAGTGATTTTTATGAATTAAAAATATTGAGGCTCTTTTTTAAGAGTGTAGTTGGTAATGAAAAATTTTATTCCTTTTTTTGGAGTTGCTTTACTGCTCAATGCTTGTGTTTCCGGCTTGAATGATTCTTCGCAAGCAAATAATAATGTTAAACCACAAGCTAAAAATTGTCCAAAGGCTACGGTTGTTTCTTTACCTGCTGTGAAGAAGAATGAAAGCTTTTATGATAGGTTTGATTTCCACATTCGCAATATTGTAACAGATGCAGATACGGTTCGGTTTCAGAGTTTAAAGCAGGATTTTGTTTTCTGTCGCGGTGACAATTCTTGGACGGTGCAACCAGGAACTCTACCCAAGGAGTTACAGCCGCAAAGTAACTATGTAGCATTTGCACAGGAAACGGTTAATCCTAAGTTCAAAAATATCGATTTTCAAGGCAAAACCTATCAGTATCGGGTTTTGAGAGAACCGAAGTTTTCTTTAGGTGAAAATGGTAATATATCAAGAGCTAATGAACCGGAACCCGCAAAGGATAAAGTTGTCTTTGAGTTAGTTAATCCTCATAGTAAGAAAACTCAGCAAAAAACTTTATATACTCTCAAAGATTTGCAAGATGCAGCGGTTAAAGCTGGTTATTCGGCAGTAGGAAGTCAATTAGGTTTTCCCCGTATTACTTCTGCTGTAATTTATGATAATCGCATCTGGTGGTCGGTTGCTTTTGAACAAGGTGAAGGTAACAATGGTATTGCTACTATTGTCAGTTATGACCCGCAGACTGATAAATTTACCCTCATTCAACCAGAGGAACTCTGGTCTACACAAATTACTGATTTAGCAATCACTGGTGATAGAAAGAATCCTACTTTTTGGATGGGTACTAATGTGAGTGGAGAAGGCAATCTTTATATTCCTGCTAAAGGATTGGTTGCTTACCGTCCTAATTCCCAAAATCCTAATTCGGGTTCTTTGACTGCTTACACTGTTGATAATAGTCCTTTGGTGGGGGCAATTCCTGATAAACTCAAGTTGGAAAACGACCAACTATGGATCGGTACTGGTAACGGCGTTTGTCGAGTGAAGTGGCAAACTATTGATAATCGTGATTGGTCTTGCTGGCGATTTGCAGTAATGGCTAAGCTGCCATCAGATGGATTACCACTTTACAGTGCATTGACTAATAAAACTCCTGCTGTATCTTTGTCTGGTAATAACAGTGAGGTTGTAGAGGTGTTGTGGTGGAGTCCTACAAATTTCCAAACTCTCCAGGGACGCTATGAGGTGAGATATTCTCAAGGCTTTAAGGTGGAGGTGAATGAAGGTGCAAGTATTTATGAGTTTAAGCGGTCTTTATCACCAGGAAAACCACCTGTTTATTGGCCTGGTTTTCAGTGGCATTGGAATGGCGTTAGCGCAGCTCCTCCGCAGGAGGCTCGCTTTGTGCGAGGATTGGATGAAGTCTCCCTGAATTTAGTCGGCGGCGGGCCACGAGGCATTGGTTCTGGTCAACTGTCACCGGATGCGCCTATTAATTGGAATACTATGCGTGGCGATTTAGAATTACTTCAGCTTTCGGCAAAATCAACTAGTGTAAAATATTACTCTGGTTGGGTTGATGCAGCCAAGCTTCAACCTTATCTGACGGTTGTGCTACAAGAACGACCACAAAATCCACAAACAAATCCTTTGGCTGCAAAAGTCAACGAATTGAAGTAGAAACTTTGCCATGCAACGTCTCTACGAAATGAAAATAACTTGTTCCCCATCGCCCCTTATCCCCAAAGGGGGCCCCGAGTTCCCCACTCCCTACTCCCCACTCCCTCCAAATTTATGAACGCTGAAACAATATCCAGTGTGCCTGTTGCTTTAACCATTGCTGGTTCAGATAGTGGTGGTGGTGCGGGAATTCAAGCTGATTTACGCACTTTTGCCTTTCATTGTGTTCACGGTACTAGCGCTATCACCTGTGTCACGGCACAGAACACTTTGGGGGTGGCGCGGGTTGATGCTATGCCAGTGGAGGCAGTTGTGACGCAAATTCAAGCAGTGGTTGAAGATATCGGCGTACAAGCTGCGAAAACCGGAATGTTACTCAACCAAGAAATTATCTCTGCTGTCGCCCAGCAAGTAGAAGCTTTACAAATCGATAACTTAGTGGTTGACCCAGTGATGGTATCACGCACCGGGGCACAATTGATTGATGATGAAGCTGTGAAGACTCTGCGCGAAAATTTGATTCCCAAGGCGGCTATCGTCACACCAAATCGTTATGAAGCACAAATTTTGAGCGGTTTACAAATTAATTCTTTAGATGATATGGGCAAAGCTGCTCAAACTATTCATGAAAATTTGGGGGCGAAGGCTGTTTTAGTTAAAGGTGGAGGAATGCAAGGAAATTTACGTGGTGTTGATGTCTGGTTTGATGGCGAAAAGCTGGAAATCTTGACCACAAGGCAAGTAGAAACCAAAAACACTCATGGTACTGGTTGTACACTATCAGCTGCGATCGCTGCTAATCTGGCCATGGGAAATGACTTGTGGCCAGCAGTACAACAGGCAAAGGAATATGTCACCACTGCACTTTCTTACGCCTTAGATATTGGCAAAGGGCAAGGCCCTGTGGGACACTTTTTTCCATTGTTACAAAATTAACTTTTTGGTCAGTTGTCAGTTGTCAGTTGCTAGTCACCACTAACCACTGACCACTGACCCCTTCGGGGTTCGCCAGTCGCTCATGGGGGACTCGGGGCCCCCACGACCGAAAGGGAGTGGGGATTGGGGGAGAACCCCCAAGACCGCGCTGGCTCACCACTAACTTTATTCCAAATGTAAAGAAAAAATCTTTGCTCTCTCGGCATTTTTCTATTATTCTTGGGCATAGTTTCAGGGATGACTAGAAATTTCTAGTCTCTCTGTATGACCTGATTACCTCTATTTTTTATACCAAATCAACAATGCGAACAACCACAGGTTCTGTTCACAGCAATCCTGCAAAACCAACATCTCAAACCTACCCCCCCTCTGTACCAATGTACGTTTACCGGGAATTGGCAGCAGAGTTACAAGCAACACAGGCAAAGTTAGATGCACTGACTGCCAAAAACCAACAACTGGTGCAAGAAAACCAACTACTCCGCCACGAGGTTAGCAAAGTGGTTCAGTCTTTTTTACACCTGCAAAAATTGGTAGGTTTTGATGCTACACCTGGTTCTCACCAAGCTCAAAATTCTTCTTTTGATGGGAAAAGTCTAAATAACCATCCAGCGGCTGATACACATCCACGTCAGCAGTTTTCTCGTTCGCGTCAACCTACGGTTTCTCAAGTGTCGAACAGCAAAAGTCATCGTTCTGACTTCTCTGTGCCTACAGTGGACATAAATGCCCCAATGCCACAAACAGTCCTCATTGAAGAACAGGAAGTTGGCTATTATCCTACCACACAGGCACAGGCAAAGGAATTCAACGGTTGGTGGTTAGCCTTCACTATCTTGTTAATTATGCTTACCGCTTTTGCTGCTGGTTATTTGATTGTGCGTCCCCTATTTGAATATCAGAGTCGTTAGTTGATACATGCATTTTTGGTGTAATTTATCCAAAATCACTGTTTCAATAAATGAAATTTGTCTTTTAAGTTACAAAACTACATACAAAAACCTTCACTACACAACAATGTTTCATAATCAGAATCTCAAGGATTGATCAATCCTTGCCACTGCTAATGTCAGAATTGCTAATTTGGGCGTATACACTTTAAAAAAAGTTGCAATTCTTACATATCTATTTGAAATAGTGCAAATGGTGAAAGTGTCAGACAGTGGATCTGGTTAGATAGATAAACGAACCTATTAGAACTAAGGAGTCAGGAAGATGAAAAAAGTAGAAGCAATTATCCGCCCATTTAAACTTGATGAGGTAAAAATTGCTTTGGTGAACGCTGGTATTGTAGGCATGACAGTTTCTGAAGTCCGGGGGTTCGGACGGCAGAAAGGTCAAACTGAACGCTATCGTGGTTCTGAGTACACCGTTGAGTTTCTGCAAAAGCTGAAAGTGGAAATCGTTGTTGAGGACAGCCAAGTTGATATGGTAGTGGACAAAATTATTGCTGCTGCGCGTACAGGCGAAATTGGCGACGGCAAAATTTTCATTTCACCTGTTGAGCAAGTTGTTCGGATTCGTACTGGAGAAAAGAACACAGAAGCAGTCTAAATCAAAGTTGCATATATTTGTGTTGACTGATGACGGTCAGCAGTCAACTTTTCTCGCTCTCGTTCTGCCTTTATGGAACCAATGGTACTAGCTGTTGACGCTACCTGCGAAATTTGCATTGTGTAGTTTTTTGAAGTGTAGTTGCATAAGGGCTAGACGCATTACCACAGTGCGTGTACTTTAAGGGCAGAACCCTAGCCGGATTTTGAATTTGCTTCACTGCAACTTGGTAAAATAAAATACTGAGTTGCAGTATTTCCTAATTTCAACTGGAAAATAACATTACCCCAAATACATCTTGATTCGGCTGATTTAGCTATCAAAGCCTCAATACGCATATTTAAGGTACACAAAAAACCCCCTATGGGCGGATAGGGTAATCAGTATTTATCCGTAGTATTATTGAACTTATAGTTAATTCGTCGCGATCGCAGTAATTACCGCGATCGTTTTTCTTATTTTAAGCTGTGCGATCGAAAAATGGGATGAGGGGTCAGGGGGTTATGGGGGGATGGGGGATGGGGGAGATAGGGGAGATGAGGAAGATGAGGGAGATGAGGGAGATGAGGGGGATAAGGGAGAATAATAACTGACAAATGACCCTTCGGGTTCGGCAGTTGCTTCAAGTCGGCAAAGCCGCCCAACGCACTGCCTCACAACTGACAACTGACAACTGACAACTGACTATTCCACAAAATTAGGTCGCGCCTGTTGGGTTGACTGTAACTTAGCCTCTAAAACTGTCCAATTTTCCTGCTCAATTAAGTTAATCAATTCGTCGAGGTTGTGGCGATATTCTTGCAAAGACCCCAGCAATGCTTGGCGATTATACTGCGCCATCATCAATCCCAACTCAGGATTTCCACCACCTACGCGACTGGTATCTCGAAAACCTGAACTAGCTAGGTTTTGGGCTAATTGTAAAACGTCGGGGTCTGTTTCACGCATGCAAGCAGCAATCAAAGCAGCACTTACCATCACAGGTAAATGGGAAATCAAACTAACAGCGCGGTCGTGTTGCTCTGGTTGACAATGGTAGATATTAGCCCCAAGCGATCGCACAATTTCTTCCACAACTGAAATTATACTCGTTGGTGTTGTTTTGTCTGGTGTTAATACGTAAGGTCTACCCAGAAATAAATCCCGTTGTGCAGCTTCTATACCACTATCCGCTGTTCCTGCCATTGGATGACCACCAATAAAATTCCGCCAAAGAGGAGCCAGTGCTTTGACTACCGGTGTTTTTACTGAAGCTACATCGGTGATGATTGTAGCGGCAGATAGATGCGAAATCAACTGCTGAAATTGGGGAACAATCAGCCCGATGGGGGTACAAATAAATACAACATCTGCGGATGCTAAGAGGCTCATGTCAACAGATGCTTGATCAACGCTACCTAGGGCGATCGCTTTTTGACAGGTGGATTGGCGGCGACTGACTCCCAAGACATGATGACCTTGCGATCGCAAGTCATAACCCAAGGAACCACCTATTAATCCCAGTCCTAAAATACCAATTTTCATTTTTGATTTTGACAGTTTATTTTTTAAGTATTTTCACTTTATCCTGACTAGGCAATGGGGAAAAAGAGAAGTAATAGGAAACTATATCAGTACGAACTGAGTACAAACTTTTATTTATATGTATTTACTTCAAGTTGGCATCTAATACCAAATTGAGATAGGTTGTATTCTCTTAAATCTATGAAATTGGCTATCCATTCAGGATTTCCAATCTAAAATCTAAAATCCGTCTTGAAAAGTTTGCAAGGGCGGGGGGCTTCGGGGCCCCCTCTGGGGATGGGGGGAGACCCCCCTTCGGGTTCGGGGGTGACGCTCCTGCGTCGCTACCGCTAACGCTAACGCAACCGACGGGAACCGCCAAGACTGCGACCCCCTCACCGCACGCAACTTTTCGCAAAATCTAAAATCAGAATTGGTATAAGAGGTAACATCCATGACTGTAGAGGAATTCCTGGAACAATACGCAGCAGGTGTCATAGACTTTAGTGGTGTTGACCTTTGTGAAGCTAACTTGAGTGGTGCAAAACTCAGTGGCGTGAATCTCAGCGCAGCTAACCTAAATGTAGTCAACTTGAGTGGGGCAAATCTCAGCGCAGCTAACTTGAGTTCTGCCAATCTGAATGTAGCCAGACTAAGTGGTGTGAATCTTGATAGCGCCAACCTGAACAATTCTAACCTGAATGTAGCTAATTTGATTCGAGCCGATCTCAGTCGCGCTCAACTGCGACAAGCCTCACTAGTTCGTGCTGAGTTAATTCGCGCCGATCTCAGCCGCGCTGACTTGTTTAAGGCTAATCTCAGCGGTGCCGACTTGCGAGAAGCGACACTACGCCACGCGAATCTCCGCAGTGCCAACTTGAATGAAGCGATTTTCAGAGGGAGTTCCCTAGCGGGAGCTAAGTTGGAGATGGCTAATTTAAACGCCACCGATTTGAGTCGTACAGATCTCAATGGTGTGAATTTGCGAGAAGCTGAACTCAAACAGGCAAATCTCAGTCATGCTAACCTCAACAGCGCAGATTTAAGCGGGGCAAATCTCCGTTGGGCTGATTTAAGCGGGGCAAATCTTCGTTGGGCTGATTTAAGCGGGGCAAAATTAAGTGGCGCTAATTTAATGGGCGCAGACTTGAGCAATGCAAACTTAACAAATGCCAGTTTAGTACATGCCGATTTAACCCAAGCAACCTTAATTAAAGCAGAGTGGATAGGTGCTGATTTAACAGGGGCGATTTTAACAGGGGCAAAACTCTATTCTACCTCGCGGTTTGGTTTAAAAACCGAAGGCTTGATTTGTGAGTGGGTTGATCTCAGTCCTAATGGCGATCGCTCCATCATCCAAAAGTTTGAGTCGGAAGACCCACGAGACTTTTTCAATGAAACCCCACCAACAATCCGGATCATCGTCGATGCACCCCTAGAACACGAAGCCAACTTTGCCCTCGCTGGTGCTTATTTCCAAATTGCTCAAGAATATCGAGCGCTCAAACAACCTCCTAGCATGGAAATTGGTCGTCGCCGGACTGTTTTCACTTTTCGATTAGATAGCGACGAAGCTTTATTACCTACAGCTTGCATTGCCATTCTTCCCTTTAAAGATGCTGCTAACACCCAAAAAAATATTACAACAGTAATAGAAATGTTGGCAAAACAAAATCTGCCTCACCTTGGTGAAAAAACACCCCATCGGCTGAAGCAATTAATGACTCTAATTCAGGAAGCTATTAATCAAGCCAAGACTATTAGACAAATGAAAAAAAATCTGGAATTAGCAGCCAAATTAAATTTCTTTAGAGTACCTACCCAGACAATATTAACCAATTCCAGCGCTCAAACTATAATTGTGCATTACAATCCGAACTTTGGTAAACGATTTATTAATCCCTCTGAATTCGATGTAGGATTTTTAGCTGAGATGTCCAGTGAATCTGCTATGTCTATATTGCCTTCGCTAAACATGGTTGTAGATTTCATCAAAAGTTTTCACTATGTCAGTCAGTAGCGCGGAGTTAGGAGTGCGGAGTTAGGAGTTAGGAGTTAAAAGTTTTCTCCCCCTGCTTCCCCTTCCCCTTCCCCTTCCCCTTCCCCTCCTACCTTCCCCTTCCCATCCCCCTGCCCTGAGTATGTGAAACTAGGAATAAAATCCTGGAGGAAACAAATGCCCGATTTTTTTAACAAGATGATTGGCCGGACTCGCTATGTTGTCTTTCGCTTATTTCTACATTTAGCTGGGTCTGAGGTAGCACCAATTTTGGGAGTATTAAATCGTGGTGCAAGGGATGCAATTGATGCTGATGGCGACTTGCAAGTTTTGGGTGAAGGATTGGTAGACCTGTGTGAAACTCTGTTGCGATCCGATGAATACTGGCTTTCTGCTGCCAATGAAGGTGATGTATTTTGGAATGAAGGTGAAGCCGGAGCTTACGTCAATCAGTTATTTAGCGACTCTGCGGAACGCTACGGTGCGGACTTCGATTCGGGTTATGACTCTGGAGTGAATGAACCTTTTTCCATACCTGTAACACGTAATGTAGTGGTAATGATTACAGTGGCTTATGAAGGAGAAGTGCCAGAGTTGGAAACTGACCTTTCTAACATTCAAGCACTGAAGGAAGGTTTAAAAGCCTTAATCAATTTGCACTACAACCACAAATTACGAGCTATCCAAGTGCATTTCTCGCCAGCACAGTTAGGCGATGAACTCACCAACGATCAACTGTTGCAATATTATCCAGAACTGATACCTTTGTAATTTGTTGGGTTGTCCGTACTGCTAGCCGCATTAATAACTTGTTAAGCTCAAAGATAAGGAAATAGTGCAATGATCATGAACGTACTGCGTAAGTTTACAGTCGTTTTTTTAGCGCTGAGTTTGTGCTTGACAACTGTCGCCTGCGGGGGAGGAAACCAAACTACCCCCACCGGCAGGAACGTAAGCCAAACCTCTGCTGCCACCAAGTTGAGTGATGGTGAGTATCAAGTGCAACAAGCGACATACGATGATGCAACTGGGGAGTATCAGCTATTGTTACTCAACAATACACCCCCAAACTTTGCCACTGAAAAGTTGCAAATGGCAAGATTGACTGATGATGAAATCAAACAAGGTAAGAAAACTTATTTGAAGGTGGAAAACGGACAGCCAGTTTTGTATGTGCCGGAAGACTTCAAAATTGAGTATGTCCACAACGTCACCGAGACACAAACCAATCCCCAAACAGGACAACCGCAAACTGTTGTAGTCCGTCAAGAAAGTAGCTTTTGGACACCATTTGCTGGGGCGGTAGCTGGTAGCATAGCAGGTCAAGCGATCGGTAATATGTTATTCAGACCCCAATACTATGTGCCGCCTGTTTATCAGCCAGGAGGCGTGCTAACTGGCTTTGGTGGATATGGTAGCAGCTATGACCAAGCTGTTGACAGATACCGGAGTCGCTATAATGCACCACCCGCAGCCGTGAGAAATCGTACTGCTTTCCGCACTACGGGTGTGATTAGAAGGTCATCTCCTAGCGGTTCAACTATACGCACCACACCGCGTACTACTACAGGTAACCGCCCCAGTGGTTCTGGTTATGGTGCTAGTGAACTCAGACCTTCGGGTAGATCCAGTACAACCCAACGCACTCCTAGTTTTGGTAGTGGAGGACGTTCTCCAGTCCGTCGTTCAACTGGTTTTGGTAGCAGACGGCGCTAGATAATATCTAATTTGCCCAGGCGATCGCATCAACTGTTGCCATTTTACTTGTTGATGCGATCGCCTGATCATTATCTGAATTAGGACTTACTCAGCTAGATTATTTGTTGAGGTCGGGAATAGGGCTTTTTTGGTATTGGGTAGCAAGTGGCGTCATTGGGATTTTTTTGCCCCATGCCAAAAAAGCCCCAGTAAGGGCCCAAACCCTTAATTTGATGTTACTTCCCTATGTCTAAATATTATTTTTGAACGCAACTTAGTATGAAGTAGCTTATTGAACTGGGGACTACTTCACGGGGCGGCATAATTTTGAACAGTATAAGCATCTTGATCTTAATTACTGTACTTTAGACTAAAAGCACAAAATGACTCACTTAAGCTGAGTGTAAAAGAAGCAAAGTAAAAATTTCAAAAAATGAAAAATCAGGCGGTTTTTGGCTGTACTTTACGTGAGGATGAAGTACGCTTTTTGACGATAGGATAGCGAGTTCTACGTTGTCTGTGTTGTCCGGTCTTCCAGCCAGGAGATTTACCTCGTGGTTTTGGCGCTTGGGCAGGAGTAGAAACCCTGAGCAAAATCCCAGGCATAGCTTGTGCAACCCGTCCAGGAGTAAGCACAGACATCTGTTTTTGCCAGGGGAGGGGATTGTCACTAACGATATCACGAGCCAGCCATAACTCCCAGGTCATTAGTGGCATCAGATCACTCCATCGGTCACATTGTTGGGGAGTAGAAAGCTTTGGTAGCGTCCAATGCAAACGTTGTTTAATAAACCGATACCAATGATCAACTGCAAAACGGCGCAGGTACAGTTTCCAAACCTTACATAGAGATGGCATTTCCTCACCCACAAAAGCCAACCACATTGGTTTGTTGACTCGTGGTGAGCCATCCTTTTGTAGTCTTTCCACTAGTATAATTGACATCGGATGGTGTGGGGAAAGACGAAAATGCTTTTTCGTCCACAGGCGAATCCTTACCCTACCCAGTTTGGTATCTTCAAGTTCAATAGTTTGTTCTGGAACAGACCAAGTACTGTCATCATTAAGTTTAAACTTATCACCGTGTACTCGTGGTTTCCCCTTGCCTGAGTATTTTGGTGGTTCTCCCCATAAGCACAAATTAGAACGCAACCGCATCAGTTTATCTGCCTTAATGTCAGCAGTTTTATTCACAAAAGGCGCACATCCGTATTCGATGTCCCATAATGTGATTGGTCGAGATGGTAAATCCTGACACACTTGTTTTAGCTGCCAAACGGCTTTATCTATGGGATTTTCCCAACTTGTTATTCGCTCATGTCTTAGTGGTAATGCCCAACTGCCTTCAGTTTCGGGTATCCAGGCTATGGTACTGTATCCGTATCCAAGGGTAATGGGACGACCACCTCTTCCACCAGTAGTATAATGCTCGTATGTTCTTTCTCGCAGAGTCGGAGCATCTGGTCTTGACCATACTGTATGGTCTCCTGCTAGGATGATACGTTCTTGTTTTGGGATGTTTTTAATATACAGTCGCATTAACTTATGGCGCTGCGGTCTGGTATCCTGTATTGCTTCATAGATACTTGGCCATTGACGGCGAAACACCGGACACATTGATAAATCTGCCAAACTGTAAGCGTTGCGTGTCAGCAATATTGCATCCATCAATTCAAAAGTTGCATCCTTTGCTCTACACAAACATTGGTATGCTGCTTGACGAAATTCTCTCAATTGTGCAAAAACATCCATAACGGAGTCGTGAAGGTTGGTAGTGCTTCTTTCATCTTCCGTTACTGGGGTGCTTGTTCTTACAGGCATCCCTTCACTTTTTGCAGCCCCATTATTTACCGATCGCTCTGTTTTAGTCTAAAGTCCAGTAATTAATTATTAATGATACGTTCTACGCCGCTCAAATGTTTCATCAGGAATTAAAGTAGAGATTGTAAATTCTTGGCAATACCATAAATAACATCAACATTATTTAAATTATTCGTGAGGTTTTTGGAAACATTCACAAGATATTCACAATAGTCAATGTCGAGTATTTTTCCCACAACTGAAGCAAATATCTAAAGATAGCGAACATCTCCACATTTGATGATTTAGCAACTTTACTGATAAAGCTGTTTTGCCAACAACCCATACTCAAAACTGTTACTAGCAATAGCGTTCAGCCACAACCCACTGCATGAGAGTTGCCATTTTTGTAGTACGTCCACAGAAGTTATGGAAAGCAACCACTTGTGCCCAATCGTAAGTGCAAGGTATAAGTAGAATTAGTTGGAATTTCGAGCTTTGCAGAGCTTTGCAGAGCTTTGCCTTTGCTGATAAGAAATTTCATTTAAACCTGATTTTTGTGTGTTTCCTTACAAAACCCTATGCCTTCTTCTTTGTTTACAGTATCTAATTTTTCTAGCGTTAACCAAGTAATTAACAAAGCTTATCGTACTCCATTCAAACATTGGGATGAATTCAGTTGGATTCGCAGCAAACCTATGCAACAGGATTCAATTTCTGGGCTACCATTTTCTCCAGAATTAGTACCACTCGCCTCGCATCAGGCAATCGCGACAGATCCCAATCGTTGGATGACTGTGCTTGCTTATCGGCTACTAGCTCATCTACAGTTCACTACTTTATTGGAATTAAATCATGTCAATCCCGTATGCAGTGCATTAGCTCAAGGAAAAGCACCTATTTCTTTGACTACTGAACAGAAGAACGATGCTTTACGGATTTATTGTGATGAAGGTGGCCACGCACTTTTTGTTGAAAATTTGTCAAAGAAGGTAAAAGAAACTTTCAATCTTGACCATTCTGTAATTGGACAACCACAATTTGAACGTACTTTAGATAGACTGATCTTAGAAAATCAAACTCGCATCTCACCCAACCTGATAAAGCTCTTTTTTGTCAGTATTTCTGAAACCTTAGTCACAAAAGTTCTCAAGGATGTACCATCTGACCCACGAGTGGCACCAGTTGTGCGTGATGTGATTAACGATCATGCTGTCGATGAAAGTTTGCATAGCGTTTATTTTCGTCACTTGTTTCCTATACTGTGGCATCATCTCTCACCTGACGAACAAGAAAAAATCGGTCAATTACTGCCACAACTCGTTTGGGCATTTTTGACCCCAGATCGTCAGTATGAGTACAATCTTCTCAGACATCTAGGGTTCAATAAAGAAGAGGCAAAAGCAATTCTAGAAGAAGTTTATCTGCCGCAAGAAGTTGCAGCAGAGGTGAAACAAGCAGCAAAACCCACGTTAAAAATGTTTGAGTCCTCTGATGTCTTTTCGATGCTTTCTATCCAGCAAGCTTTTGCCGATTACGAATTACTTTAGAGGTGATTTGAGCGTAGACGCTATTGGCGGCTTGTCGTTAGACATCGCTTGGTCAAACTCATCAAGATCAGACCATATATCAAAATCCTGAGAATTTTGAGCTGCAAAGGTTTGGTATAGATAGGGTTGAGGATAACCAAACCTTTTAGTTAAGTTCTTTGGGCAGTATGCACTCAGACATTGATCAGGAGGAGAAAGCGGTTGCTGACAGCAACCGCTTTCTCCTCGTTAGATATAGGATTCCTATTTGATTTTTGAAAAAACTCCCTATAACTCGAAAAGGCTGATTCACCATTCCCTACTCCCTACTCCCTGCCTTGTGCAAATAAGTTCAAAAATCAAAGCCGATTACTATATTCTTGAATTGCTTTGCACTAAGAGTAAATTCCAGGTAATGTTAAAAATCATCTATTATTTTATTGGTGAACTCCATAAAATATCAAAATCTATTCCTAAAATCTAGGTGATGATTTATATAAAAAACCATAAATTAGTTGATTGATTAAGGTGATAAGCATGAAAAATGCCATAGTAATTAGGCACTTAGCATTTGAAGATCTCGGAAGCTTGGCTCACGTTCTCAAGCAAGAAGACTATAAAGTTACCTATGTAGAAGCAGGACTTGATAGTCTGGCCGAAATTGATCCTCTGATTCCCGATTTGCTCGTCATACTGGGGGGGCCTATCGGTGCTTATGATGAGCAGGATTATCCCTTTATAATTGATGAGATACGTTTATTAGAACGTCGTCTGGCATCGGATTTACCTACATTAGGAATATGTTTAGGTGCCCAACTGATAGCACGTACCCTTGGAGCCAGAGTATATCCTGGCAAAGAAAAGGAGATAGGCTGGGGATCTTTAGAACTGAGTAATGCTGGTATGCATTCACCTCTAGCTTACTTAGCACCAGAACATACATCTGTACTGCACTGGCATGGAGATACCTTTGATTTACCCATAAATGCTACTTTACTTGCCTCTACTAGCAAGTATCAAAATCAAGCATTTTCCTGGGGTAAATCTTGTCTAGCATTACAGTTCCATCCAGAAGTCACTGCTTTAGGTCTAGAGCGTTGGTTTATTGGCCATGCTTGCGAGATAGCTGGAACTCCTGGTGTTAGCGTTGGTAAATTACGCCAAGATACAGCTAATTATGCCGCCACCTTAGAGCTGCAAGCTGCCAAGTTTTGGAAAGCTTGGTTTGCATCACTTGTTACTAGTGAAAATATCAGAACCACTACTTAAACAACTGACATATATCCCCGTGTCAACAACAGCCAGTTGCGTGCAAAGGTTCCCTCATTGAGTGGAACTGGTGTAGAAACCACGCCAGATGCTCCACTTGGTGAGGCAGTCGGAGACAGGCGCGGTTTTTGCCGATTCCGTTAGCAAGAGCGATCTTCGACGCCGGAGCGTCACTGCCTCTCCCGTTGGGGGAAACCCCAAGACCGCACTGGCTCCCCAAGATCGCGCTGGCTCACCATTTTGCGTCTACAAGGTTTTGAGCAATCAACTATCACTCAAAAAGGAAAAAGAACAGGGTAAAGTATTAGAAGCAGCCTGTATCAAGCCTTATTCTAGATGTCTTAATTATGAATTACGAATTAGTATGACTAGTTGGCTGTGCATCATCTTTTAAGTTTTATTATGAATCTGCCCAAACCCAAGTTGGAGGATATCGAAATTCAGTTGCTATTGGAGGGGATTTACCAATACTACGGATACGACTTCCGCAATTATGCTCTATCTTCGCTCAAACGCCGAATTCAAAGCTTTATGCGATCGGAGAAGTTAGCCAGTATTTCTGCATTACAAGAAAGGTTACTGCACGATCAACCCTATTTAGAGAGATTTTTGCTCGGTTTGACAGTGAATGTCACATCCATGTTTCGTGACCCCAGCTTTTATCTTGCCTTTAGACAGCAAGTAATTCCATTGCTGCGAACTTATCCTTTTATTCGCATTTGGCACGCTGGATGCTCAACTGGAGAAGAAGTCTATTCAATGGCAATTTTGTTACAAGAAGAAAAACTTTACCACCGATGTCGAATATATGCCACCGACAGTAATGAAAAGGTGTTACAAAATGCCAAAACTGGTATTTTTCCCCTGAGACTAATGCAAGAATATACTCAGCTTTACTTAAAAGCCGGTGGAGCGCAATCTTTCTCTGAATACTACACAGCTGCTTATGACAATGCTATTTTTCGAGCATCTCTGAGGGAAAATGTGATTTTCGCCCAGCATAATTTGGCAACTGACAGTTCTTTTAATGAGTTCAATGTCATTCTTTGTCGTAACGTCTTAATATATTTTAATCAGACATTACAAAAGCGAGTACATGCGCTATTTTATAACAGTTTATGCACATTTGGGATTTTGGGTCTAGGACGACAAGAATCAATTAGATTTTCTCCTTATGAAAAATATTATGAAGAAATGGCCAAAGGTGAAAAGCTATACCGGAGGCTAAACTAGTGTCCTTTAAAATTGTAGTTATCGGGACTTCTTTAGGAGGCTTTTCAGCACTGAAAAATGTATTAGTAGATTTACCACAAGACTTCCTAGTGCCGATCGCGATCGTGCAACACCGCCACAAAGACTCAGACAAAACCCTAGTAGGATTATTACAAGAGCACACATGTTTACCAATTCGAGAGGTGGAAGACAAAGACGAAATATTACCAGGACAAATCTACGTGGCACCAGCAGATTATCACTTGTTGGTAGAACCAGGTTATTTTGATTTGTCTATTGATGAGCCAGTTTGTTATGCTCGACCTTCCATCGATGTGCTGTTTGAATCAGCTGCCGATGTTTATGCCGAACAAGTCATAGGTGTAATCTTGACGGGGGCTAACCAAGATGGTATGCAAGGTCTAAAGAAAGTGAAAGCACGAGGAGGAATTACTATAGTACAGGAGCCTGCCACGGCTGAAAGCTACATTATGCCACAAGCCGCAATTTCCGCTGTTGCAGTAGACTGGATTTTATCACTTTCAGAAATTGCTCCTTTGCTAGTCAACCTTTGTCACTCTATACGGAAATGAACTCATGCAGCCGGAACCCAAAGTAAACATCCTCCTGGTGGATGATAAACTGGAAAATTTACTGGCACTAGAGGCTATTTTGGAGCGGCTGGGAGAAAAGCTAGTCAGAGCCACTTCCGGAGAAGAAGCTTTGAGGTGCTTATTGCATCAGGATTTTGCAGTAATTTTGCTGGATGTGCAAATGCCAGGAATGGATGGCTTTGAAACTGCCACCATGATTCGCAGTCGGGGGCGATCACGTCACACTCCCATTATCTTTCTGACTGCCTTTAGCACTAGCGATCAAATGTTGTTCAAAGGCTATGCCTTGGGTGCAGTTGATTATCTGCTCAAGCCCATAGACCCGAATATTTTAACTTCTAAAGTCACAGTATTTGTCGAACTGTTTAAAAAAACACAAGCAGTCCAGCGACAAGCAGCCCAACTCGCAGCAGTCAATGCTGAACTCAAGCAAAGTGAAGAGCGCTTTCGTTCCTTAAGTACCTGCTCCCCTGTGGGCATTTTTGAAATAGATACCGAAGGACGTTGTAAGTATACTAATCCCCGTTATCAAGCAATTTGTGGGTTGAGTGCAGCCGAAAGTTTACAAAAGAAGTGGCTAGAATCAGTACATCCAGAAGACCGAGAACGAGCGATCGCCACTTGGTCTAACCACATTCGTGAAAGTTGCGAGTACTCAGAAGATTTTCGCTTTCAAAACCCTGACGGTAGTCTGCGTTGGGTAGAAGTGCGCTCATCACCAATGTTATCTGCTCATGGTGAATTACTGGGATATGTAGGCACCCTCGAAGATATTACCGAACGCAAGCAAGCCGAAGAAATTCGCGCTCAGGTGATTCGAGAACAAACCGCAAGACAAGAAGCAGAAGCAGCAAATCGCATGAAAGATGAGTTTCTTGCGGTTCTCTCCCACGAACTCCGCACACCGTTGACCTCAATGTTGGGTTGGTCAAAAATACTCCGCTCCAAAAAACTGGACGAAACAGCCACCGCCAAAGCTTTGGATGCCATTGAACGTAATGCTACCTCCCAAGTGCAACTCATTGAAGATATATTGGACGTATCACGGATCATCCGAGGTCAGCTACGGCTGAATTTATCTGCTGTCAATCCGGTGACTGTAGTCGAGGCCGCCCTAGAAGCAGTGCGTCCCCTAACAGATACGAAAGGTATTCGCATACAGACCATCTTTGATACTAACTTAGGCTCAATCTGTGGCGATCCAGCTCGTTTGCAGCAAGTAGTCTGGAATTTGCTCACTAATGCTATTAAGTTCACGCCTAAAGGTGGTGATGTCGAAGTTCGGCTGGAAAGAAAAGAATTGGCTCTTAGGGAAATTCAAGTTACCTCTGCTTCTGTGCCCCTTTGCTTCCATACATCATCCTACGTGCAAATCCAAGTGATTGATACAGGTATTGGCATCGGCCCTGACTTTTTGCCGAAAGTATTTGAACGTTTTCGCCAAGCAGACAGTACCACAACACGCGCGCACAACGGATTGGGACTAGGACTAGCGATCGTTCGTCATCTAGTGGAACTCCATGGAGGCACAATTGTGGCAGAAAGTCCAGGACAAGGACAAGGAGCAACCTTTACGGTAAGATTACCACTAATGCCACAAGAAAACCAGACGAGCAAGAGTAATGAAGCAGTAGGGCAAGAAAATTCTCCTATTTCCTCCTTGGGTGATAAATCAGCTCCTCTGACTGGATTAAAAGTGTTAGTTGTGGACGATGAAATTGATAGCCGTAACTTTCTCGCCTTTATGTTTGAGGAATATGGAGCGATCGCCACTGCTGTAGGATCAGTGGATGCTGCACTAGCAGTTCTAGAACAATTAAAACCGGATATTTTGATTAGCGACATCGGTATGTCAGAGCAAGACGGTTACACCCTGATTGCGAAATTACGCTCCTTAGAACCGGAAAAAGGAGGACATATACCAGCGATCGCTTTAACTGCATATTCCCGCGAAGAAGACCGCCTACAAGCCCTTTCCGTCGGATTTCAACAGCATTTATCTAAACCCATTGACCCCAGCAAGTTAATTGCAGTGGTTGCACATGTTTTGAAATTACCTCCTACCTTGCCAATAAGCGTTTCTAGCTAATTGGGTTGAGGCTTGTTTATGGTCAAAAATGTTTAAGTCCCGTTAGTTGAACGCATTCAGCTACATGGGGAAATTCGCTCGTATGGGGCTTGAATGAACCGATTTCAAGATTTGAGGTTGGCAATAGTTGCTCACTCGCTCCTATTGGCACATGCTAGCAACTGCAAAAAATTGGGCTAATGGTGCTGCTCGATTTTTTCTTTTCTGCTCTTTTCATTACCCAGTGTAGTATGTGTGAAAATACCTTTTCGCTTTAATTTTTATATTTTTTATTGGTAGTATATTTTACATCTTTTAATTTTTGTCCTATTTAGTGGAAGTGTTTTTTTTGAAGAAGAATTCAGGAGTCAGAATTCAGGAGTCAGAATCACTCTTCGTCGGGGATTGGTGACCCGCGACTGATTTAAGACCTCCCTCACGGGTTCGCCAGTTTCCCATCTCGGCAGAGCCAAGACGGGAACTGGACTCACCAAATCATAGATTTGGAGAGGGTTTTAAACCCGTTTATTCATCCGCGGCTTCGCACAGAATTCAATTTCTTATTCTGGCGACTGACGCCTCTATTCTGTTTGATAAAATTTAAAATGGCTCAGACCATCGCTTAACTAAAACCTCCCCAAAACTGCTATCAGGGCTTGCGTGCAGATATTTACTCGTAGTATCCAAACTTGTATACCCAAGAGTAGCCTAAACTAAATGCACCGGAACACCTTCATCCAAAGCATGGGTAGCGTGACTGTGCCTAAACCATTGGGCTAAAACATTCATGGCATTCTCTAATGACGCCGCCGCCCGATCGCCCTCTAGCGACAGCCGCGCATGGTTTCCCAACAGCCGCGAAAGTGTCCGTCGTGCAGAGAAAGATTTAAAAATAGAGACTTTTGCAGGAGGTTTAATCTAGTTAGATACTCTTAGAGTGGGAAGAGAGTAGTTAAGTTTAAGACTGGAAACTAAAATAGGTGAGAAAAGATGAATAAGACGCTTGTATCAATTTTAATGTTTGCATTTTTACTGTTGTTTATTGTCTCTCCCTTTGCTGCCCTTTCTGGTTTAATGCTTGTTTCAGTAGTTGCAGGGCTTTTGTTTGTATTCAATAATTTGCTGCAAGTGATTATTCATCATGAAACAGATTCCAATTCACCATAAAACAAATTGCTGTTTTACGTATTAATGCGGTAATTTTCAGAAAAATACTTACCTATCGCTCTGTCTTTGCACTACTTTGACAGGAACTTTTGACTGATTACATATCATCAATGGTTGAGCCGATCGCAACACCGCATCTAACAACCCTGGAAACAGCGCCTCTAAATCTTCACGTCGCAACTGATTAATGTGTTGTGTCCCTTCTTTATGAGTCAAGACTACCCCCGACTCCCGTAAAATCTTGAAGTGATTGGACATGGTAGACTTGGCGATCGCAAAATCAAACTCAGCACAGCACTGCTCACCCTTAGTCGCTAGCAAGCGTACTATCTCTAGCCTTACTGGGTCGCCTAACGCATATAGCACTCCCGGTAAAGAAATGTTTTTTCGGTCTGGATGATATAAGAATCTCATATTTGCATTATCTCTTAAAATCGACTATATTTTAATTATTCGATATTATCGAACAATAGAATTAAATCAGGAAGGCAATTATGTCATCCATTACAAATGTCACAGAAGCCACATTTAAACCAGAAGTCCTAGAAAGTGAAATTCCAGTATTAGTAGACTTTTGGGCGCCTTGGTGCGGCCCTTGTCGGATGGTGGCTCCGGTTGTAGATGAAGTTGCTGCTGAATACGAAGGACAGGTGAAAGTGGTGAAGCTGAACACAGATCAAAATCCCACAATTGCCAGCCATTATGGAATTCGCAGTATTCCCACGCTGATGGTATTTAAAGGAGGGAGACAAGTCGATACAGTCGTGGGTGCAGTACCGAAAACCACCTTGACTAAGACTCTAGCACAGCATATTCAAGAAAGTTAGTAGAGAGGCAGGGGGGATGGGGAGATAGGGAGATGGGGAGCAGGGGGGATGGGGAGCAGGGGCAATAGTTTTTCCCAATTCCCAATTCCCCTTCGGGTGACGCTCCTTCGTCGCTAACGCTACGAAGATCGCCAGTCGCTCATGGGGGAAACCCCCTCTTGGCCGCGCTGGCTCACCAATTCCCAATTCCCAATTCCCAATTCCCAATTCCATATACTCTATTTAAAGATGTAACCATGAGTACTGATATCAACTTATTTTCTCCCTATCAATTGGGGAACTTGGAACTACCCAACCGTATAGTGATGGCTCCCTTAACCCGAAACAGGGCAGGGCAGGGAAATGTGCCACACCAACTGAATGCCACCTACTATGCTCAACGGGCTTCCGCTGGACTAATCATTTCTGAAGCGACTCAGGTTGCTCCTACTGGACAAGGGTATCCTCAAACACCAGGAATTCATTCACAAGAACAGGTAGCTGGTTGGAAGTTGGTGACTGATGCTGTACATCAACAGGGAGGGCGAATCTTTCTGCAACTATGGCATGTAGGCAGAATTTCTCACCCGGATTTGCAACCCAATGGAGAATTACCTGTAGCGCCTTCTGCTATTACTCCTAAAGGTGAGGCTTCAACCTATGAAGGGCCAAAACCCTTTGTGACTCCCCGTCCATTAGAAACTTCGGAAATACCAGCAATTGTAGAACAGTACCGTCAAGGCGCAGCCAATGCCCTAGCGGCTGGCTTTGATGGGGTGGAAATTCACAGTGCCAATGGTTATTTACTTGACCAATTTCTCCGGGATGGCACTAATCAGCGCACAGATAAGTATGGAGGCAGTATTGAGAATCGCGCCCGACTGCTATTAGAGGTGACAGAGGCAGTAACTAGTGTGTGGGGTGCTAAACAAGTGGGAGTACGCCTTTCTCCTAGTGGAACGTTTAACGACATGCGTGACTCCAATCCATTGGAAACCTTTGGTTATGTAGCCCAAGCACTGAACCAGTTTGATTTAGCCTACCTACATATTTTTGAAGCGATAGACGCAGACATCAGACATGGTACAACAGTCGTGCCAACCAGTCATTTGCGCGATCGCTATACAGGTACAATTATAGTCAATGGCGGTTATACCGATGAAAAAGCTAATACTGTCCTAGCAAACAAAGCAGCAGATTTGGTTGCCTTTGGTACTCTATTTATATCTAATCCCGATTTACCCCAGCGCTTGGCTGTTAATGCACCGCTCAATCAGCCAGACCAATCAACTTTTTATGGTGGTGGGGAAAAAGGATATACAGACTATCCATTTTGGTCAACTGCTAGCGAACAAGTAGGGATTTCCTAATACCAACTTTGGATTTTGGGTTGCACCAAAAAAGTGCTGTCAGCGTAAATTGGATTTTGGCTTTACAATCTTTATTGCAAGGCTGTTTGAGGAATTTCAAGCAATACTAAGCTGTTCTACATCAAGATTGCATATTTAATTGTGTTGACTGATGATTGTCATCAGTAATCGATCAAAGACCTGCTTTTTTCAAAGACGCTACGTGAACACGAATAATTATGCAATGAATATGTGTTTAGCTTAATTATCTCAGTTTGATAGAATTCCTGGCTCGTCAAATTCAAATTAAATTAGGAGAATCTCATGAGTGCTATCACCCAAACTCAACCTTTAGATGTACCCAGTGCGATCGCTCAGCGACGTTCCATCAAAACTTTTAAAACAGACCCCATCGCCCCAGAACTACTTAAGCAATTGGTTGAGTTGACTGTGGCTGCACCCAGCAGTTTTAATATCCAGGATTGGCAAATTGTTCTTGTTCAAGATGAAGCTCAAAAGGCAGCACTTGCAGCAGCATCTTGGAATCAACAGCAAATAGTCCAAGCACCGGTTACATTTGTCTTTGCTGCCGATCCTACAGTAGGTGAAAAAGACTTGACCCCAATTTTTGAGCAAGGACTCCAGACAGGTGCATGGAATGAAAAGACTGTCAAGTATTTTGAAAGTGCCATTCCCCAATTCCAAACAGCGCTAGGAGATAAACGACGGGAGTACGCCATCAAAGATGCCATAATTGCAGCCACCCATTTAGTATTAGCAGCAGAAAGTTTGGGGTTATCTACTTGCTTTATGAACGGCTGGATTGAAGAAAAAGTCAAAGAAGTGATTGGTGCAGCCGATAATCCAGATTTAGCGATCGCCGTTTTGGTTCCCGTTGGCTATGCATCAGAACCACGCTTGAATCCTGGTCGCTTGCCATTTTCCTACAACGTATCTGTTGACAGAATCGGTAATCCATATCAGGGTTAGTTCTGAGATGAGGGGATGAGGGAGATGGGGTGATGAGGGAGATGGGGGAGATGAGGGAGATGAGGGAAGCTTAGCACTTGAAGTTTAAAACTCAGAGGTTTAAGTTTCAGCCTCAAAACCTCAAACTTCGACTTGAAAAGCTTGAACTTCCTCATCTCATCAATGCCCCATTCCCCATTCCCTATTCCCCATTGCCCCTTATCCCCAGAGGGGGCCCCGAGTTCCCCATTCCCCATTCCCCATGTAAAAATTAAATCCATGCCAACAACAGCTTTAATTGTCGGAGCAGGTAGTGGACTTAGTGCTTCTTTAGCTCGCTTGTTTGTGAAAGAGGGAATTAGTGTAGCTTTAGCAGCTCGCCAAATTGAGAAACTCACTCAACTTAGTAGTGAAATTGGAGCGGTCAGTTTTGCAGCTGATGTCTCAAAACCAGACGAAGTGCAGCAGTTATTTAATGATGTTGACAATAAACTGGGTTCAGTGAATATTGTCGTTTACAATCCCAGTTACCGAGTGCGAGGCCCCCTTGTGGATTTAGACCCAACCGAGGTAGCAAAAACTCTAGATATAACTGCTTACGGTGGCTTTTTGGTTGCTCAAGCTGCTGCAAAAAGGATGTTGCAGCAGGGGAATGGTGCTATCTTTTTTACCGGAGCCTCAGCCAGTGTGAAAGGTTATCCTCAGTCTGCACCCTTTGCTATGGGTAAGTTTGCACTACGTGGTTTGGCTCAAAGTATTGCCCGTGAACTAGCACCAAAGAATATTCATGTAGCGCATTTCGTCATTGATGGTGCTATTCGTTCAGCAGTACGCCCAGATCCAGCAGACAAACCTGATAGTACTCTTGATCCGGATGCGATCGCTCAAACTTACCTGAGCATACTACGTCAACCCCGCAGTGCTTGGACATGGGAAGTTGAATTAAGACCTTGGGTTGAGCATTTTTAGATAGGGGAGATGAAGGGGTTCTAAATCGCGATCGCACTTTTGCTCCCGTATCTACCTAAATTTTATCAATAGTTCGGAAACCTATAGCGATCGCCTGAACGCGCATCACCAAGTTAACCGTGTTTCCACTGGATTAAACACTGTTGGAGAAATAAACTATGATTGACCTTTACTATTGGACAACTCCAAACGGTCATAAAATCACCATATTCCTAGAAGAAGTCGGCTTACCTTACAAAATTATTCCTGTAAATATTGGTGCTGGAGAACAGTTTCAGCCGGAATTTCTCCAGATTTCTCCCAATAATCGCATCCCGGCAATAGTTGACCATGAACCAGCTACCAAAGGTGGGCCGATTTCAGTTTTTGAGTCTGGTGCAATCTTACTGTATTTGGCAGAAAAAACCGGAAAATTGATACCGCAAGATTTGCGCTTACGCGCTGAAGTTCTTCAGTGGTTATTCTGGCAAATGGCAGGTTTGGGGCCAATGGCAGGACAAAACCACCACTTTAGCAACTATGCACCCGAAAAAATTGACTATGCCATTAACCGCTATGTGAATGAGACAGGACGCTTATACGCGGTGCTAGATAAGCGACTAGCAGATAGAGAGTTTCTAGCTGGTGATTATTCCATCGCGGACATTGCTGCTTATCCTTGGATTGTCCCCTATGAACGCCAAAGCCAAAAGCTAGAAGATTTTCCCAACCTGAAGCGCCACTTTGAAACAATTAAAGCGCGTCCAGCAACAATTCGCGCGTATGAGAAGGCAGAAGCATTCAAAAATCAGACGCTAGATATGGAAAAGTCGCGGGAGTTATTATTTAACCAATCTGCAAAAACAATTCAGCGTTGAACTGTACTAGTGGCGTGACAAGGCTAAAATAGTGGATTAACGAACCGCACCAGGCGCAGAGAACACAGAGATATTAGAAAAAATTTATGCACTAAATTAGTTTGGTCACGCCACTAGTAGCGCGTCAAGGCTAAAATGTTGCAATAATTGTCTTGTGGGGCGGACATCTTGTCCGCCAGTTAGGACGGGCGAGACGCCCATCCCACAAGAGTTATACTTATGCACTAAATTAGCCAATTCACCCTACTAGGATAGTTGCCATAAAATCGTTGAACTGTGAAAAAATGTAAAGACTTCAACAACAGGAGAACTTGGTGGGTAAGTTCACAACGGTTCAACCTGGCAAAACGCCTGCTTCATTGGGACTTTTAGGCGCTGCTGCCTTTATGGTCATTGCTGATGCACGGGTAATTGACCCACTGCTATACATCATTGCTGAAGAGTTCCAAGTCAGTGTTGGCAGTGCTGCGGTGATTATCTCAGCCTATACAATTCCCTATGGACTGTTTCAGCTAGTGTACGGCCCACTAGCCGATCGCATCGGCAAACTGAAGGTAATTACGGCAGCATTAGCAGCATTTGCCATCGGTACAGCAATTTGTGCTTTTGTCTCCAATATCGTTTTACTAACCTTACTACGATTCTTGACAGGTGTGGCTGCTGCTGGTATAATACCAGTCACCCTAGCTTATATTGGTGATAACTTTCCTTACGAAGAACGCCAAGCGGCGATTGGAAAGTATTTAAGTGCCTTGATGCTTGGTCAAATCCTTGGCGGCAGTTTGGGAGGCATTTTTGGGGAATATATTAGTTGGCGCGACATATTTCTGCTATTTGGCATAACTTCCTTGGTCGTTGCTGGCTTGTTGTGGAGGGGAACGCGCCATCACAGAGATGGAAATCGTCAAAGAGGTCGGCTGAGTTGGCAAATGTTTCAGCCTTACTACCAACTGATCACCGAGCCTACTGCTCGTATCGTAATTTTAGCGGTATTTATCGAAGGCTTTTGCGCTTTTGGAGGATATGCTTACGTCGGTGCATTTCTTCGAGACCAATATAGCCTACCCTATTTAGCGATCGGCTTTATGCTTAGTGGTTTTGGATTTGGTGGACTAATTTATACTTACTCCGTGAAATGGTTGGTGCGAAGGCTGGGTGAAATTGGTCTGATTAGAGTTGGAGGGTGGTTGTTGTGTTTTGGTTTTTTAGCGATCGCATTATTTCAGAACTGGGTATTATTTATTCCCTTGACCATTTTAATGGGATTAGGCTTTTATATGATTCATAGTACCCTCCAGACCCAAGCCACCGAGTTAGCACCCCAAGCTAGAGGAGTTGCAGTCTCGCTGTTTGCCTTCAGCTTTTTTATGGGCCAGGGAATCGGCGCTGCGGTCTTCGGCCTAATTGTGGATAATTACGGCTATGCTCCTTGTTTTATTTTGGCAGGAGTAGCGATCGCTTTACTCTCCATCTGGCTTGTCAAAACTAAGAGGAACCACAGTGAAAGCTAGCTGGTAAAAGGGACTGGGGACTGGGGATTAGGGATTGGGTGCCAAATCGCTCATATTATGGTGGTTGCTCATTACCCACCACCAAATTTTAAAAAACTTTTTCCCAGTCCCCAGTACCAAAGCGGCGTTCCTGAAGCAGTGCGGTCTTGGGCTTTACCCAAGTGGAGCATCTGCTGTCCCCCACCAACTTTTATGTATGATGGCCAATTTTCAATTTCCAACCCCAAAGGGGTTTATTGCAATCTGTCTATTGACCGATAATCACCAATATAAATTTTGAGAATTTTGGCATATATTTTACCCAGTTTTTACTGGTCATAATTACTCTCTCTGGTTTGGATACCTCTGTCTTCAGTAAGGTTAAACACCGAAGATACGTTTGTTACGGTTGTTATTGAAATTCAATTAATAGCAACAAAGTTTTTTATGACTTATACCCAAACCAGCGATCCAAGTATTCGCGAATGTGTCCAAGCGTGGCAAAGATTGGATGTAGACCAACAGCTGGCTTTGTTCTGGTTTATTTACGAAGAAATGGGGGAATCCATTACACCAGCAGCCCCAGGTGCTAGCACTGTTTCACCAGAAATTGCAGAAGGTTTGTTCAATCAAGTTCAACAACTATCTCACGAACAACAATTACAAGTTCAGCGTGACTTAATTAATAAAGTTGATTCACAAATTAGCCGTGAATATGGCTCTTTGAGTGATACCACAAAGTTACTATTTTGGTATCGTTTAGCTCAAGGTATGGATAGCGGTAGCGTCATTCCTGTGCCTGATGATTATCAGCTTTCAAAAGAAGCTGACACCTTGTTAGAGAAAATCAAACAATTACCTTTTGAGAAACAAATGAATCTTTTCCGAGATTATGTTTCACCATTAGGTACTCAACCAAAACCAGGTGCGGAAATCTAAAGTTTCCTACTTTCTTGAAAGCTATTATAGGACTTGGGGACTACCATGATCAAAAATATCCCAAATTTTCTTGTGGGATGGAGAGAAGTTGCGTGCGGGGGTTCCCCCCCGTTGAGCAAACTTCGGGGTGTCCCCACCCGTCCTTTATGTTCTTGTGTATGTAGCAAACCTAAATCATTGGTGAACAAAAAGATTCCCGACTTGTAGGATAAGTCGGGAATCTTAACCAGTATTTATAAATTAAATTAGGATTACTATACCTAATTCGTAGCTGTGTGAGCTTCTTGATAAATTATTTCTTGGAATTGAATAGAATCTTTTTGTGGGTCGGCGTGGCTAACTTTTACTAATATTTGTTCACCTAATCTGACTGTGCGTCTAAAGGACATGGGTAACTGTAAGCCCAAATCTTCTAAGAGAATCAATGCTAAATTGCTGTCTTCTCGCAACCACATTAAAACTGTGACATGCCAAACTTGCTCTGGATAACGGCGTAAATACTCTAATGCCCAATATCTATTAGTTTGCCGTTCTACCATCGTCACTTCTTGGGTGGTACTTGTGACGGTCATCATTACTTCTTTGAGTTGTTCTGCGGAAAAAGGCAGAACTTCACCCCGCAGGTGGGCTTTAAGTTGAAAGTGAGTGAGTAAATCACTATAGCGACGGATGGGAGAAGTTGCTTGAGTGTAGGTATCTAATCCTAAACCAGCATGACGTACAGGCGTGATGCTCATTTCACTCTTAGGCATACAGCGACGCATGGCACAAGCACGCACGAATCCGGCTGGTAACAGAAGCAATTCTTCTTCTGGGGGTAATTCTGGCTGCGGCTGACCACGAAAAGGCAAAGGTATGTTATTAACTTGACCATAACGGGCAGCGACTTCACCAGCAAGAATCATCATTTCTGCTACCAGTTGCCGCGAGGGAGAATCATCTAAAATGTCAATGCTGATATCGTCGCCTTTGACTTTGATCATCGCCTCTGGCATGTTGATGCTGATTGCACCTTGGTTGTAGCGCCAAGATTTCCGCCGTTGTGCCCAATTAGCGATCGCTTCTATTTCTGGTTCTGCTTGTACTCCTAATTCCAGCATCTCATCTACATCTTCGTAGGTGAGGCGATAAGTGGGTTTGATGAAGCTGGTACGAATGCAGTAATCTTCTACTGCCCCAGTTGTATTTAAAATAACTCCAAAACTGAGGGCACAACAAATTTGCCCCTGCACCAAACTCATGGGCCCAGTTGCCAGTACTTCCGGGAACATGGGAATCATCCCCGTAGGTAAATAAACTGTACTTCCCCGCTTTCTGGCTTCAAGATCTAAATCATCTTCTGGTATTAACCAGCGAGTCGGATCGGCGATGTGTACCCAAAGCTGCTCCCGCCCATCCGGGAGGGATTCCCAGCTAAGACCATCGTCTATCTCAGTGGTGCTTTCATCATCAATTGTATAGACTTTCAGATGAGTCAAATCGAGGCGATTTGCATCTAAGTCAGTTGGAGGGAAATCCAAACGCTGTTGCGCCACTTCTACTACCTTGCTAGGAAACTGAACTGGAATTGAAGCACGACGCAGGAACAAGTTCTCGTGAGCATTCCACCAACCCAAGTCTATCAATAATTGAAAAGCTCCTTGGGGGGTTGCGGCACGCCCCAGCATGGTCATAGTTTCTAAGACTGGGGCACTAGGAGGATAGGCACGAGCTAGAGATTCATAGTTTAGCCCTACCCGTACAATATCTGCCAGTAAAGTCGCGTATTTTTCTAGCCCTTCCAAACGCTGGCGATCGTGGCGCTGCCATTCTACTGTTTCACCAGTGAGCGCTTGCTCTACGCGAGCTAAAAATTCTTGTTGTCCCCTAGCTTTGAGGGTTTCTACTTCTATTTGGTGCTTACGTTCTGCCACTTGAGCTGCTGTTCGCGGTTCGTAAGCGTCTCCTTTTTGCTTGAAATAGAGTTTGTCGTCTGATAACAAGCAATGGGCGGCATAACTTGGCGCTGGTTCTGATTCAGAAAACAGCAGATTTGCCATTTCAGCAGGTGTGACTGTTTGGGCGTCTTCTACTAGTAATTCCCATGCTACCTCTAAGCTTGATGGGTCTAGGTAAGGCTTGATCTGCTCTAAGAAACTGGTGATTTCAGAGGGCTTGTAGGTTTGCCCTGCCACTGTATAAGTAATTTGTCTAGGCGCGAGGCTGTGGGATTGACCACGTTCGTCTACCACAAACCAGCGGGTTTTCCCGTCTGGGCGATCTACCACACCCAGACGGCGATCGCCTTGAACCCTAAATTCAACTAGCGTCCCCTTCTCCACAACTCTCGCACTCTAGTAATTTTAGATTTTAGATTTGGGAGCCAGTCGCACAGGAAGGGTTTCCCGGCTTGATGAGCCACTGCGCCCTTGGGGATTCTCCCCAAGTCCCGCAAGTGGCGTCGAACTGGCGTGATTTTGGATTCTAATGAACTGGTATGAAATCCTGAATCCAAAAATTTTTATTTAGTAACCAATTTTACACTTTATCACTCAGATTTGAGATTTTGGACTCACAAAAACAAAGCCAATGTCATTTAAACACAGCTTCTTCAGATAATCCAAAATCTAAAATCCTAAATCTAAAATTGATTTAGCCTTCCGCATTGATAAAGGGCAATAAAGCCACAATTCGCGCCCGCTTAATTGCTAATGTTAAGTCTCGTTGTTGCTGACATGTCAGCCCAGTAATCCGACGCGGTAGTATCTTACCCCGCTCGGTGATAAACTTACGCAACAAGTCAACATCTTTATAATCTATTGGCTCTCCGGGCTTGATTGGAGACAGGCGACGACGGTAATAGCTCATCTTTACTTGATTTCCTTGTGAACGGTATGTTTATTGCAGTGGGTACAGAACTTTTTCAGTTCTAGCCGATTCGTGGTGTTGCGACGATTCTTAGTGCTGGTATACCGTGAAACACCAGGGGATCGCTTGTCTGGATTTGTACGACACTCGGTACATTCTAGTGTCACTATTATGCGGACACCTTTACTTTTAGCCATAATCTTACAAACGCTCTCAGCCTGAGGAGAATTAACACAAATGACTATCTTCTCATATTTCGCCGTATTTTTTCAACTAATCGCTTGACTTTTAGATCCAGCGAGTAGCCACGACGCGACGAAACTATGAAAGTTCCAGCATAGCGGTCATGCAAAGCTTGCCGCAACTGAGTATCGGATAAAGCGTTACCACAGTCAATTGCCAGAGGAAGTAATAGCAGTATAGCAGTGGGATTGGCACGGATGTTGTTTAGGGCAATTGAAACCAAAAGTGCGCCAAAGCAAATTATAGCTTCTCGTTTTAGCAGTGCCTGCAATTCTGGAATCCTGCCCACTACTTGGCCGTCCTCGACTTCCAGGATCTTCAAATCGAACGCCCAACGCCCTAAGCTTTGCCCTTGATTGTTGTAGACCACTAGCACCCGCAAAACCAGCCAACCTATGACAAAAACGAGGATTTGAGTAAATTGAATACCGATACTATTGCTTCCCAATAGAGAACTGATTAACCAGACACCGAGGAAATCAAGCCCTAATGCCATGCCTCGCCGCCTAATCTCAGCTTTGGGATAGTGTTTTTGGGGAACTCGTTCGATAGTCATAATCCTTTGTGAGGGTCAACAGGCTAGAGGGGATCGGGGGAGATGGGGGAGTGGGGGAGTGGGGGGAGATGGGGAGCTGGGGAGAATAACTAATACACCATGCCCAATGCCCAATGACGCCACTTGCTCCACTTGGGGAGCCACCCCCGTGGGCGGGTCTCCCGACTTGAGGGGAGTGGCGTGAGACCCCAAGACCTACTGCCTCACCGCAGTGGCTCCCCAATGCCCCATTTAAATATAGGCAGTGTATTGAATTTAAATGCAACGCTATATTGCTCATGATAACTTGTGGGGTTGAGGCGATCGCTTCAGTACTCAATACATAGAACTATATAAGTCAAATTTATACTATCTTAAATACACAGATCTGCAAATTCTCTTAAGGGTACTGTCAGTATTTCTAGTAATTAGATTTTAACAAAATTAACCATATGTAACAATGACAGCATTTTAACAGTCTGAAGGCAGTTTAATTGTGTAACAAATAAATGTTTTTTTCTAATTTACTTAGTGCAAAACTACTTCAAGTAAAGTTTACAACTAAACACATGAATAGTTATTTTATTCCTTCTGCCGTCTGAGTTTATACTTATACCTTTGTAGAAAAATTTGCATATTCAGAAATTAGATAATTATATTGATACTATTTGAAATTTCAACTAAAGTAATATGCACCATCTGCTAAGAAATATTAAGAAATGCGGTATTAGTAAATTAGCTTTATTACTTTATATTTTTTTATTATTAAATACTCGTTGTTATGTTAAGATTATGACCAAGTAAAAGTTTTTTTAATGTGTGTCTCAATTAACTGACTAAAACATTGAGTTGAAGGCTAGAAAGTTCAATACAGCATAACAAAGTGAGATTTATCCAAAATTTATCTCACAACAGAGCTTTTGCATCTAAAAATTAGATGCAAAAGCGGCTGTCAAGATGATGGAAATACGTGGGTGCAAAATAAACTATGCATAATAACTTTCCAATTGCGACTGAATCACCATGTATTGTGCTTGGCAAAGAAGTGGTAGGTACTGCTAACAGCGCTGGGATGCATCAACCTGACCTAGGGGAAAACATAGATTCCTTGGGCGAAAAAGTGATTAATGCCGCCACGTTGATTAAAACGAGGAAATTTTTAGATCGGGCAATGGTACTTGCTTGGCACGCAGTTAAGTCGGAAAGCAAACCACCAAATTTGACTTTTACACGTTGGGTATGGCGGCTTGCAGGTGTTTACCATTCCAGTCGCCATACTACCCCACTGATGGAACAAGCCGCACAACGCTTTCGTGCATTGGGTCGCTGGGATTTGGCAGAGTGGGCTGCACAGAAAGCTAGAGAAGAGGCAGGCCATGAGCGACTGGCCCTGCTCGATATTCAGTCGATGGGATATGATGCTCTTGCTGTAGTAGAAGCTCTTGTTCCAACAAGTATGCTGGATTACGTAGATCTATTTACTCAAATTGTGCAAAGGGCGAATCCAATTGATTGTATTGGGTTTTGTTACGCAAGCGAACGTTTAGGGACATTTGTAGGTGAGGAATACATCAAGAAAGTGGAAGCTTTGCTACCACCAGGTATTCATGCTACACGTTGGCTACGCGTACACAGTAATATTGGCCCCGAAGTCGGGCATGTAGAAGATATTGTTAAGATAGTTGCACAGCTTAGCCCACAAGAGTGTACCTGTGTAGCCAGGGCATGTTATGAAACGGCACTATTACGGTTTAGTCCACCCAAAAAAGACTACATTTCAGACGAAGAACTAGAGCGTATATTGAAACCACTGGAGTTATCTAGATCTGTGCAACTAGAATCTGCTTATTCACTGTCAATCTAGCAAATGAATGACTTGAGGCAGATTATTTAAGGTGTCACACCGATTTTTCTGCGGCGGGGTAGCCCTTAAATCAATTAAAGTTTCTGCTGGTTAACCGAGTAGAAAATGTTCCGAGTCATCTTTATCAAGCAACTAGATTGCCTAGTTTTGCATGGAACAATCCTTGCGGAAGGTTTGATAAAGAGGAACATTAATCAATCCGCTCAAACTGCGACTAGTTCAAAGTCTCCTACTTAAGTGTGGGATAGAGTGGATTTTCCGTAATCCAATAGCTCATGGGGAGTTGTCACTATTGAGGATAAACGAAACTCATGCAGTGAGTTGGAACCTTATGCATGAATGCATGGGGTAGTTCATGACCATATTTTACTAAAACAAAGCTCAGGAGAATAAAACAATGACCGCACTCAATAACGCTATCGAGCAAAATTCTTTAAGACAAGAGCATACCAATAAAGTCAAAACTAATTTTGATGTATTTGACACTAATTTTGAGCTATTGAATGAAACCGAAATTGAGGATCTGGAAAGTTTAATCACCGCTGAATTTGCACAAGGATTGCCTAACGACGTAGAAGTAGTTGGTTTTTAGATTCAGCTGAACTATCCATTTGATAGTTTTAAGCTGAAACCTGCAATATTCCTGATTATCTAGCCTATGTAAATTAAAAAGCTAAAGCAGCTTCAAAGCCTGTTTCAGTTTTACTATGGTAATAGCTAGATAGTCAGGAATTAATAGTCGTATGGCAAAGTGCTGTAGACGCTTGGTGCGGCTACTCTAAGAAAGCGGGAACCCTCTTTCTTGGGAACGAGAACGCCTAACGGCGAACCCGCTATCGTGGGCGCTTTGCCGACAGACGAGCGCATGTGGCGTTGCTGAGTCGCAAGGCACTTGTTTCAAGGCTTTGAGCAATGAACATTGTCCTAACCTATGTGTCTACGGCTATACATCACAAAAAAGTCTTCGATTTATTGACTAGATGTTTCAAACAAAGTTTTTAGGGCATTAATAAGCTGTTTTTTATCAGTCACAGCCCCCAACAATTTCAGTGTTGCAATAGTAGCTGTAGTTAAACCAGTAACTCCCATAATATTCATGCCCACATATGGTTTCTCAGCTTGCCAAATTTTGAAGCACTCACCCGTTGCTATATTCCATAGTCGAATTGTCTCATCATCACCACTACTGGCCAGAATCTGATGATCAGGACTAAAGGCAATTGACCAAAGCCTGCCTGTATGTCCTTGTATATTTCTGAAACATTCACCCGTACTAACATCCCACAGATTAACTGTGTTATCTTCACTGCAACTAGCTAGTGTCTGGCCATCTGGACTAAAGGCAACTGCCTTTAACCAACCTGTACTTGCCTGCAAAATTCTGTAGCATTCACCAGTGCTAACACGCCATAACTTGATCGTTCCATCATAACTGCTACTTGCAAGTAGTTCACCATCTGAACTGAAGGCAACGGATAAAACCCAACTATTATGCCCTTGTAGTGTTTTTTTGCACTCACCTGTGCTGACATTCCATAATTTAATAGTCTGATCCAAAGAACCACTTGCTAGCATTGTTCCTTGAGGATTGAAGGCAACTGACCAAACAGCAGCACCATGTCCCTGCAATATTTTTAGGCACTTCCCTGTACTGACATTCCACAACCTCACTGTTTGATCTTCACTGCCACTAACCAATATTTGCCCATTTGGGCTGAAGGCAACTGACCAAACAGCAGCACCATGTCCATGCAATGTTTTTAAGCATTGCCCCGTATCGACATCCCACAAGTTTATCGAAGAGTCATGACTGCCACTAACTAGTGTCTGCCCATTTGGACTAAAAGCAACTGACCGAACCGCAGCAACATGCCCTTGGAACGTTTTCAAGCATTCATCGGTATTGACATCCCACAACCTTACCGAAGAATCATGACTACCACTTGCTAATGTCTGTCCATTGGGACTAAAGGCGATTGACAGTACTTGATTACTATATCCCTGGAGGGTTTTGAGGCATTGACCTGTGCGAACATCCCATAGTCTGACTGTTTGGTCGTAACTGCCACTGACTAGGAGATCCTCCTGTGGGCTAAAGCAGATCGAAAATACCCAACTGGAATGTCCGTGCAATGTTTTGAGGCATTCATATGTACTAACACTCCACAGCCTGATGGTCTGGTCAAAACTGCCACTAGCTAGGAGATCTCCTTGTGGACTAAAGGCAACTGAATAAATTTCATTGGAATGTCCTTGAAAAGTTGTGAGGCATTCACCTGTGTTAATATCCCACAGCTTAATAGTCTGATCCTCACTGCCACTTGCCAGCATATTACCATCAGGGCTGACAGCAATTGACCGTATCCCATCACAATGTCCTTGAAAGGTTTTGAGGCATTCACCTGTGTTAATATTCCATAACTTAAGAGTCTGGTCATCACTACCACTCACTAGCATTTGTCCGTCTTTAGTGAAGGCAACTGAGAGTACCCAACTTGTGTGTCCTCGGAAAGTTAAGAGACATTGACCAGTACACACACTCCATAACTTAAGAGTCTGGTCATCGCTGCCACTTACTAATGTATGATTATCAGGACTAAAAGCAACTGACCAAACTTCATGCTCATGTCCGTACAAAGTTTGTAGGCATTGACCTGTGTTAACATCCCACAGCTTCACAGCATAGTCAGTAGTACTGCTAGCAAGGATACTACCATCAGGACTAAAGGCTAGTGATAGAACCCAACTAGTATGTCCCTTACAGGTGAGAAGCTGTTTCCAATCGGAAACTTGGTACAATCGAATCTCACCATTGGTATCACCCATAGCCAACAGTTTACCATCAGGGCTAAAGGCTACAGATAAAATACCACCAAAAGTTTCAGCAAAAACAGACTTAGCTAAATTGGCGTTTTGGAAATTAACATTGTGCAGTTTGACATTCTGTAAGTCTGCTTGCCAAACAGTTAAATTAGAAAAATCATAGTCCTTTAAATTAATCTGAAGTTGACACAACAAATTCAAAATATTTCCAACTGTATACCCTGGTTCTAGTGGAGATTCTTCTTGCAGCCTTGCAAGAATTTTCGTAAATTGCTTTTCGATACCTTTTTTGCTTTTGAAAACAGTGAGCAACCCATCTATTACTGGTCGGATAATGAGGCTAATTTGAGCTTCTCTTATATAGTCTTTAGCAGTTGCCTTCATTAAAGGATGGCAATTAAAAAGCTCGATATGATTAGTGACAATTTCTTCACAAATCTGCTCAATAAATACCTGAGTTACATACTCCATAACTACAGGTTGTAAGGTGAAAGTTGCTGTACTTTTCTCTATTAGCGATCGCCGCACTAAAGATTCTAGAGACTCCAGTAATTTCTGAGTTGACCTAGGTAATATAATGTCTTGTCGCAACTGTGCTAAAGTAACTGGCTCATGATTAATTGCCAGCCAATAAATGATTTCTTTTTCTAAATCTGACAAACGCTCAAACTGTTGATCTAAAATATCGCGTATGTCTCCAAATACAGATGTACTTTCTTGCAAAAATTGAGTGACATTACCATCAAATATATCTTGAATAGTTGTAGCAACTATTTTCAAAGCTAATGGATTACCTGCATAAAGATCAATGAGTAATTTCCATTCATTCTCTGCCGCAGTTATTCCTTTAATTCTCAAAATTTCCTGTGCTTCTTGCACCTTCAGGCCACTCAGTACTAACGAGCGAACAGGTGCTTCTTTTCCTTCAATTAATGCTACTTCTTTGGGTTTTTCTCGACTAGTTAATATAATACAGCTACTGTGAGATGCTTCTCCTAACTGTTTAAAAAGCTCACCATATCCTTCATATCCTTCTCGATATTGTCCCGCCCGACTACCACCACGGAAAACTGACTCCACATTATCAAGTAACAATAGACAACGAGAATTTTGTAAGTAATGAATTAATCGTGATATTCTCTCACATAATATTTCTGATAAATTGCTTTCTATTTCCTGCTCATCAGATAGAACTTGGATTAAGTTTGCAATAATAGTTTTAACAGGTGGAGCTTCTCGTAGCGATCGCCAGATGACATATTCAAAGTCTTCTTGAATTTGTTGGGCAATTTTCACAGACAATGCTGTTTTACCAATACCACCCATTCCTAATAATGCCACTACTTGGCAACGGTCATTCAAAATCCATTGCTCTAAAGTACTCAGTTCGTCTTTACGTCCATAAAAAACTGGACTAGGGGTAGCATTTCCCCAGTCAACCCGAGTAGTTGAGTTTAAATAATCAGTTTTATCTAATTCTGAGTTAAAAACTAAAAAGAGCTTTTCGAGAGTTTTTTTATCAACTCCTCCTTCACGATTTATAACTTTAGAGATAGTACTGGAATATAACCCTGTAAGTGTACTCATCTCTTCCAGCGTGTAGCTATTTCCATAATTGTCATTTGCTTCTGACATCCGCTTTGCTTCTTGAAGTTTTTGCAAACCTCTAGCAGTCAGTACAACACCACGTTTACGTTTCAAATTTTTAGAATTCATGTATTATAAATTGAGTAATAATAACCTAATTTTGACGCTCGTTAACCTGGTAAATAAATAAATACTGAGTTTTCATCAACAAACCGTGTATTTTTAGTCTAATTGTATTTATTGTAGCCAAACTACTCATCTTTATCTCCGATACGGATGGCATTCATAGCTTAGTCGTCCCTATTTATACATCCTGATTGACTAGTAAAAAATAGAGTTAAATGATGTAAATAAAAGAGAATGAAAAAGATTTTAAACGGAAATGTCTAAAATAATCTCAAATTCTAAAAATCATCTTTAATTTAAAGTTTACCCAGCTCATATCGTTGAATAACTTAAAAAAGTTTTTCGCGCAATGGCTTGATGGTGCTGATCCAAACTCAGTAGCTATATAAATGCTAGATGTTTGCTTGCGATCGCGCCAAGAGGAGTACCTAGGTGCGATCGCTCACTCTATTTAATTTACAGCTTTCTGTGCTGGCTGGGAATTATACAGGGCTACAGGTTTTCAGATCACTTGCCATATTCTATGCCTAGCAGGAATTTGAGAAAAATAGTAAATTTGTTTTGCATAGTAAAAGTCCAGTTTTATATCAAGCTATTATTGGCCGTAAACTTTTCATATCCAGCTAATACTGTAAGTGGGGAATGAGGAATGCAGGAGATGAGGAAGATAACTGTTAACTGCTAACTCCTCCCTCCCACCTTCTAATTATCTAATAGCGTTAAGCTAGAAAAAAATAGATAACTATTAGTAATGCCTAATATTAAACAACACGTAGATACTTTCGCCAAAAAATTTGTTCCATCCTACCGATTCATTAGCTCACAAGAATCTACAATTGATAGCAGCTATTTGCCTCAAAGAGAATTAAATAGTAACTCCATTAAAGTACTTAACTGGAATATTGCTAAAAATAATTATAATCAGATTTGGTTAAAAGATTTTTTAACCATTATTGAAGAATACCAACCACATCTAATATTTTTACAAGAATTTCGTTTAAAATTAGAAAAAGAAAAATTAGGAGAATGGATAGGGATGAATTGGAATTTTGCTCCTAACTTTATTGATGTACATCATCAGAGTTATTCAGGAATATTCACAGCATCTACAATCAGTCCGTTAACTAAAAAAGTTTTAATAACTAGGCATCATGAACCTATTATTAAAACTCCTAAAATTTCCTTGATCACTGAATATTCGCTATCTCATCATCAAGTAACTCTTTTAGCAATCAATAGCCATTTAATTAATTTTGTAGATTTAAATAAATTTGAACTACAGTTACATGAATTAGAATTGGCGTTGTCTGCACATCATGGCCCCCTAATATTTTCAGGAGACTTTAATACTTGGAACCGAAAAAGAGCAGTTATTTTGGATAAAGTAGTAACTCGACTGGGGTTAATACCAGTAACTTTTGCACCCCATGAAAGGCGCAAAATTAAACGCTTCCTATTGTCATCTCCCCTAGATAGGATATTTTACCGAGAATTGAGTGAAAACAAAGCCAGTGCTAAAGTACTAGACCAAATTTGCTCATCCGATCACAAACCATTACTGGCAGAATTTTCTTATATCGATACCTGAAAAAATTAAGATGCTTGTAGATAGTGGAATTTTAGCTATTTTTAGCACAGCTACAGTTATTGTTCATGCCTTGGGAATTGTACATGCAGCTCATGCAGTGATGAATGTGCGTTCTTCTACTGGAGCGATCGCTTGGAGTATATCTCTAGTGACTTTTCCTTGGCTGGCTATTCCGTTGTATTGGATTCTAGGAAGGACTAGATTTCACGGATATGCTGAAACCCTGCGTTCAGTTTATGCACAACACTACAAACTCGTTCGCCATACTTACCATGAACTCGCTGAATTTAAAGTTGCACCACCAGATAAATTGGCGCAGCTGCAACCACTGGCTGAGGCTTTTACAGGCATTCCTTTCACCTGTGGTAATGCTGCTGAATTACTAATTGATGGTCAGCAGACCTATGAAGCGATGTTGAGCGCGATCGCATCGGCAAAAGATTATATTTTGTTGCAATCTTATACTATTAATGATGACCAAATAGGCAACAAGTTTAAAGAAGCATTGATTGCTAGAGCCAAGCAAGCAATCAGAATCTACTTTCTCTATGATGAAATTGGTTCAAAAAAACTATCCCGCTCATATATCAAATCTCTACAACAATATGGTATTCAAGTTAGTGCATTCAACACCACTAAAGGTAAAGGTAATCGTTTCCAACTCAATTTCCGCAACCATCGCAAAATTATTGTGGTAGATGGTGAAATAGGATTTGTAGGTGGTCTAAATATTGGCGATGAATACTTAGGAAAAAATCGCCGCTTGAGTCCTTGGCGCGACACCCATATGATACTCCAAGGGCCCACAGTCAAAACCCTGCAAAACTCATTTATACGAGATTGGTATTGGGCAACTCGCAAAGTTCTTGAAGTTAACTGGCAAGTCAAACCTAATCAAGAAATTAACCAAACCGCATTAGTACTTCCTACAGGCCCCGCAGATCAGCTACCAGCTTGTAGGCTTTTTTTCGTCAATGTGATTAATCAAGCTAAGACTCTCCTGTGGATTGCTAGTCCTTACTTTGTGCCAGACGAATCAACATTGTCAGCCTTAAAACTGGCTGCAATGCGGGGTGTAGATGTGCGAATTATCCTACCAAACCGACCCGATCACTTACTTGTTTATCTATGTTCTTTCTCTTACTATACCGAAATGGAGGCAATTGGTATCAAGCTATATCGTTATAAAAATGGTTTCATGCACCAGAAAATCATACTCATCGATCAAGATATGGCAGGGGTAGGAACTGTTAACTTAGATAATCGCTCTTTCACCCTCAACTTTGAAGTAATGGGCTTTGTTGCTGAGCCTGGCTTTGTCCAAAGTGTAGAAAAAATGTTAAAGGCTGATTTAGGTGCTTGTGTTGCTGTTGATTTATCTGAATACCATAGAAAACCTTTTTGGTTCAAGTTAGCCGTGAGAGTTTCTCGCCTACTGACTCCTTTACTTTAAATTAATACCGATGCTTGTTAAAATATTAATATATGCTTAAATGCAAAATAGTATCCTAACTCCAAATGGGATATTAAAAATAAAAGTAAAACCAAATTTTAGCCTCGAAAAGGATTAAAGTTATGAACCCGCCTGAAGAATATATCAATAGTAATTCGGGAGAACTAGCAAAAGGGGGAGCAAGTCAATTTAGTAATAATAGCATTAGTGAAAGTGGCAACTTAGATAAAGTTAGAGACTTACTTTTTGGAAATCAAATACGGGAGGTAGACAAAAGGTTTACGCGTTTAGAAGAACGGCTAGTAAAAGAATTTACTAACATACGAGATGAGACAAGAAAACGTTTAGATAATTTAGAGAATTACATCAAAAAAGAAGTTGATGCTTTAGCAGAACGGCTAAAAAACGAACAAACAGAACGTGCCACTGCTGTGCAAGCATTGAGTGAAGAGCAAAAAAATATAAGCATAACTTTAGACAAAAAATTTGTCCAATTAGAAGAACAAACTACTAATAGCCAGCGGAATTTACACGATCAGATTCTCAACCAATCTAAAAGCCTACAAGATGATATTCAGCAAAAATACGAGGAAATATTAGCTTTGCTGGAACGGGAAGCTGAAGAGCTGCGTAGGGACAAAATAGATCGTTCTAAGCTTGCAGCTCTATTTACAGATTTAGCCATTCGTCTGAATGGGGAAAATAGTTAGTAGTTAGTTGTCAGTTGTCATTTGTCAGTAGTTATTCTCCTAGTTCCCTCATCTCCCCATCCCCCCTGCTCTCCATCCCCAATTGGGGATTTTGGCAATGAGTGATTCCTTAAATCAAAAACCGAAAGTACCTCCTGAAGCTACAAATAGCAACAGTCAATCTTCGAGTAACAAAGAACCACAACTTAACGATGAACTCACTACACTTCGCAGTTTGCTTTTTGGAATTGAGCCAACCGAACTTAACAAACTCTATGAGCGATTAAATAATCCTCAAATTCAACCAGAAGATATCAGCCGCCTGCTTCCAGAAGCTTTAATTATGCGGTCAAAACAAGATAAACAACTGGTTGAAGCATTAGTACCAACTGTGGAAGAAGCCATTCAAACTTCTGTTAAACAAGACGAAAATGTACTTTCAGAAGCGTTTTTTCCGATCATTGGCCCAGCCACACGCAAGGCGATTTCCACAGCGCTTGAGCAGATGATGCAATCTCTGAATCAAACCTTGGAAAATAGCTTGTCAGTTGAAAGTTTTAAGTGGAGGTTAGAAGCGCGACGCACGGGTAAATCATTTGCAGAAATTGTGCTGTTGCGGACGTTAATTTACCGAGTAGAACAAGTATTTCTAATTCATAAAAAAACTGGATTATTGCTGCAACATGTGATGGTTAAACAGATAGCTACTCAAGATCCAGATTTAGTTTCTGCCATGTTGACAGCTATTGGTGATTTTGTCAGAGATTCGTTCAGCATCGGAAAAGAAGATGCATTAAAATGTTTGCGGTTTGGAGAACTCACCATTTTGGTTGAAGAAGGGCCGCAAGCAATTATAGCAGGTAGTATCAGGGGAAACCCGCCCCAAGAATTAAGGTTAGTTTTTCAAGACGCCATAGAAAAAATTCATCTCAAGCTCAGGGAAGAAATTAAGGCTTTTGCAGGAGAAACAGAACCATTTAAAGCAAGCATACCTTATTTAGAAGCCTGTCTAGCAGTTCAGTATAAACCTGCTTACCAGAAAAATAATTATACTTATACATGGTCTTGCTTAGGTACAATAGCGATCGCATGTGGTATTTGGAGCTTTTTTACTATTCGAGAACATCTCCGATGGCAAGCCTATGTGGAAAAACTCAACTCTCAACCTGGAATTATTGTGATTAACACCAAGCAGCACAATGGAAAACATTTCATTATGGGAATGCGCGACCCATTAGCAGTAGATCCCAATAGTTTGATACAACAAGCAAATCTCAATCCGAAAACAGTCATTAGCCAGTGGAAACCTTACTTATCTTTAGAACCGGAATTGACTATAAAAAGAGTTAATGCTTTGTTGCAACCACCTAAAACTGTATCTTTTCAATTGGATAACAATGGTAATCTCCATGCCACAGGTTATGCACCTCGTCAATGGATTTTAGAAGCTCGTAAGTTATGGCGATTTATTCCAGGAATTACTCAATTTCAAGACAAAAATATTGTAGACATTGAACTACAGCACTTACAAAGATATATTAAACAAATTGAACAAGAAAAATTATTTTTTTCAGAAGGCACAGCAGAGTTTGCCCCTGGTGAAGCTATTAAACTGCCTCAGTTAGTATTAAATATCCAAAAGCTTTTGGATAGTGCCAAGTATCTAGATAAAAATGTACGAGTAGAAATAATAGGGCACACCAATGCAGCGGGAACAGAACAGAAAAATATGCTTCTCAGCCAAAATCGTGCAGAAAAAATCCTATCTTATTTAAAATATCAAGGCATCGATACCAGTAAATTGAAAGTTGTAGGTGTTGGTTCTAAACTACCTTTGCAGCCAGAATTGACACCAAAAGCCAAAACAGCTAATCGGAGAGTATCTTTTCAAGTAATCGTAACTGACACCACTAATTAAAAGGGAGTAAGGAATAGGGAATGGAGACTAGGAAAAACGCTGTATGATCCAGAAAAAAATTTGTATGGTAGGTGCATTTGCCACAGGCAAAACTAGTTTAGTAGCACGGTTTGTTAATAGTATTTTCTCAGATAAATATTATACTACAGTAGGTGTAAAAATTGATAAAAAAACTATAGATATTCAAGCAAAAAAACTAAATCTGATCCTTTGGGATATTCATGGAGAAGACGAATTTCAAAAAGTACGCATGTCTTACTTACGGGGTTCATCTGCTTATTTATTAGTTGTTGATGGTACTCGAAACAATACTCTTGAAAAAGCTTTTGATTTGCAAACAAGAGTAGAAAATACCCTTGGTCAAGTTCCCTTCATCTTAGTACTTAACAAATGGGATATGACAGAAGAATGGGAAATTGAAGCTACAGAAATAGATGCTGTAACTCAGAAGGGTTGGACTGTGATGAAAACCAGTGCTAAAAATGGACTAGGTGTAGAAGAAGTTTTCCAAACTATTGCAAAAAAAATATTGGATGGGTAAATGGTAGATATCCCTGCTCCTGTAATTCACTATATTGTAAATTTCCTCCAAGAAGCACGTTCACTTGCCTATCTGTTAGTTAACAAAGATGGTAGTCTTTTAGCTTGGGGCGGTAAGCTGGCAGAATTTGGAATTACTAACCTCCGCAAAGGAGAGAATGTAGGTGAGCAAGTTTTTTTCTTGGAAGGTTTACTGCCTTTAGATGATATTCCCCTATTTTTACCTTTGATAAAAACAGAGTACGGAATTTGTACAGATATCCATATCTTTCCCTCAGACGAGGGAGACTGGGTATTGTTATTAGATAGTACTTGGAATGAAAAGCAACTATCACTCATTCAACAAATTACAAATGATTGCAGCTTATTACAAGAGAAATTAACTAAAATCTCAAATCAGTGACCAAAAGCTAAGATTAATTATGGCAGTTGTAACTTATGAATAACTCTATAATATCTGATCTATTTGCTACCCTGAATATTTTAGTTTTAGAGCGAGTTAATAATGGCTTATTCAGAATTGCTGGAACTGCACCCAATTGGTTTAATCGCTTTTTATATGAAAAATTTACATCGGGTATGCATATAGTAATATCACCAGAAGAGTTTCCTTTTTTAGGAAATTTTCTTGTGAATGCAGAAGAGTTTTGGCAGAGTAATCAAGATATCAAGCTGAGTTCAGGTTTATGGAGTGAATTAGATTTAACTGGTAAAGAATACCAATTTGAAGCTTATGCAATTTGCATGGGTGTGAAAAAAATCTTATTAATTGAATTATTAGAAGACGAATTCACCAGCAAGCAATATATTCTCCAAAAAGCTAGAGAAAACAAATTAGATTATCAGCAATTAATCAAGGATAGTCAAAAAAAAGATGTATTAATACATTGTATCGTCCATGATTTAGCGGGACAATTAAGTGCTATCAATTGCTGTTTAGCTCTGTTGGAGTTTGAAAATTTGACTCCTAAAGGAAAAGATTTTTTAGAACTTGCAAGAAAGCAATCTATTCAGCAAGAAATGCTAATTAAGAACATATTGGATGTATTTTCTGCTGAGGCGTTATCAATGGAAGCTTTCACAGTGGATATTGAGAATGCACCAAATATCTTAAGTTCTGCACAAGAAGTAATTTCGCTTTTCAAGCCTACTTTTGTACTTCACAAGAAGCAGTTGCAGCTTGCTGCTAACATTGACATGCAAGGAGACTGGAAAGTTGTGGGAGAGAAATTGCGTTTAGATAGGGTAATTTCAAATTTGGTGGAAAATGCTTATCGCCATAGTCCGCCAGAATCTACTGTGGTAATTGATTTACAACCAGATGGGGAGTATATTCTTTTAGCTGTAGATGATCAGGGAGGCGGTGTAGCACCAAAGATGGTAAATACTTTATTTCAAAAGTTTTCTCAAGGCAAAGATAAATCAGGCAGAGTTGGATTAGGTCTATATTTTTGCCGAATTACAGTTGAACGCTGGGGAGGTGAAATTGGGTATTCCCCACGTCAAACAGGCGGTTCCAGATTTTGGTTCCGCCTGCCAAGACCAGTTAGTTAGCTGATGACTGTTAACAGTCAGTCAAGTTTTTGTTTACTTTTCTAGAACACCAATTCAGTAATCTTGGAAGAACCTCTCCCCCTACCCCTCTCCTACGAGGAGAGGGGAGTTTAGCCCCTCTTCCCTTGAAGGGAAGGGGGGTTAGGTTTTTGATTACTGAATCGATCCTCTAGTAACCAATCAAGTGCAAAACATCACGAACTACACTATAGCCAGCTAAATCCCAAAGTAAATAGGCTATAAAGCCAATCATTGCAAAACGACCGTTCCAAATTTCGGCTTGGGGTGTCCAGCCAAAAAGAAAAGCATTACGGTCTACACCATTGTATTCTGGTGCAACAGCTGGTAAATCAGTGGATGGACGAGTTTCACGGGTTGCCATTGTTTTTACTCCTAAATTAAGGTGAATTCTCAGGAAACTTCAACAAAAAAATTATTGCGATGGAAGTTGCTGACTGTTGACTAATGAACGCCAGTTGCTTCAACGCGGGAAACCCGCGCAACGCACTGGCTCCTGATAACTGTTAACAGTCAGCAAAGTTTTTGTTGACTTTTCTAGTAACGAATCAAGTGCAAAATATCACGAACTACGCTATAGCCAACTAAATCCCAAAGTAAGTAAGCTATAAAACCAATCATGGCAAAACGACCATTCCAGATTTCAGCTTGGGGTGTCCAGCCAAACAGAAATTCATTGCGATCGCGACCATTGTAAGCTGTAGCAACAGTTGGTAGATCAGTAGATGGACGAGTTTCACGAGTTTCCATTGTTTTTTCCTCCAGAATCAACCTAATTTTTAAATACTCGATTTTCTAGTAACTAATCAGGCGGGAAATATCTCGAACTACGCTATCGTCAACTAAATCCCAAAGTCGATCAGCAAGAAAGCCAATTATGGCAAAACAACCATTGCGATCGCTACCTTTGTATTCTCGGGAAATTGCTGGCAAATCTGTGAATAAGCGAGATTCCATTTTTTATCCTGAACAATTTGTTACTTAACTTTAAGTTAGCTATTTATCAGTCAGTTGCTTTCCGCCTCTAGGCACAATATACAGGCACTTCTTGTGGACGATTATCATGAACTTGTCGGTGCTGACAAATCCGCCTTGAGGAGGTGATAAAAAAAGTTAGTACTTGTAAATAAATGTAAAGCTTTGATAAATGAATTGTGAGTAAACTATAAATTAAAGATATAAATTAACTGTGATTAAGCCATTAAAATAACAGGCGAATATTAAGTAAATAGTAAGCTTTTTCACTACATCATCAACAGTGAATTAGATAACAAATTATTTCGTGAGATAATCAAAGTTCTATCTATCGCTAGATATAGTTTTCAAACTTTAGAGAGATGCTGAAAGCGTCTAAATTCCACGATTCTGTAAGCTACAAGAGTTAGGTATTGCCATAGATACAGAGATATATACAGAGTTGCTTCTCATCAATAAATTCTTAATTCCCCAAACTTAAAGTTAGAACAAGGAAATACAATGTTTCAATGTACAGAAATCATGCTGGGACTCTACAAGCCACTATTATGGTTGGCACAGAATCAAATAGGCGTTCCAGATGTATCACCAGCGGAGGCATCAGTTCTCACTTCCGGGCCACGTTTTTTTGTCGCTTTAATCTCCGGGGTGATTCTAGCTTTTGCTTTCCAATTAGTATTGACTAACCTCTCAGTTGCAGCCGGTATTTCCTACTTGGGGCGTCCATCAGATTCAGATAGTGGGGAAGCCGGAAGTTTTGGAGGTACGATTCGTAAAATCGGCACCGCAGTGGGTATTTGGACATTAGTCACTGTGACGATCGCCTTATTAATCGCTTCTTTCTTAGCAGTAAAATTAAGCTTGGTGATTTTTGACCCCAGGCTGGGAGCGATTTTAGGGTTAGTAATTTGGGGTGCTTACTTTTTGCTACTCATGTGGGTGAGTTCCACCACAGTGGGTTCTTTGGTTGGTTCAGTAGTCAACACCGCAACATCTGGCTTTCAGGCAATTATGGGTACAGCCACCGCTGCACTCGGCGCAAAAGCTGTGAATCAGCAAGTAGTAGCCACCGCTGAAGCCGCCGCCGCCGCCGTGCGTCGGGAATTAGGTAGTGCTATTGACCCGGTAAGTCTGCGGGAGAACATCGAAGATTATCTAGATAGGCTGCGTCCCCCAGAACTAGACCTATCCAGGATCAGGAGTGAGTTTGAAAGATTACTCAATGACCCCCAACTGCAAGCGATCGCAGGTAGTCCAGACCTACGTAACATCGACCGCCAAAAGTTTATCGAGTTAGTCAGCAGCCGCACCGACCTTTCTAAACGAGACGTTAGCCGCATTGCCGACACACTATATAATGTATGGCAGCAAGTACTAAGTCAGCAAAAACCCACCCAAGACCGCTTAGGCGAATTGATTGACTATCTCAAATCACTACCGCCAGGACAAACCAAGACAGATGAACTCAACGCCAAGCTAGACCAGCTAATTGCGGAAACCCGTTCCTCCAAAGAAGCAGACCAAAAAGCAGCCCAAGAAGCTACTCCCGGGCCAATTCAGCGCACACTCTCTTCAGGAATCACCGCCCTGACTGGCATTGTGTTGGGCAGAACAGACTTGTCAGATTTGGATGTGGAAAAAATATTGCGATCGCTTGCCACCGCCAAAGACAAAGCCACAGAACAAGCCGATAAACTAGGGTTACCCACACCATCACAACCCTATAGCCCCATCCACGCCGATGTGGAAAATTACCTGCACAACACCTTTGCTTGGCAACTGAGTCCAGAAAGAATTGCCCAAGAATTTCGTGATGTGATCTACGACCCAGCAGCAGACCCAGGTACAGTACGTAGAGAACTAAATCGACTTTCGCGCAACGATTTTGTCAAAATCCTGCAAGAACGGGGACTATTGACCCAAGCACAAATTCAGCACATTGCAGATCAACTAGAAGCTGTCCGTCAATCAGTGCTAGTAACGGTCACTGCTGAAGAAGAAAGAGAGATAGTACAAGACCTGCAACGGCGAGTAGAAAGTTATCTGCTGGTGACAGCCAAGACAGATTTAACACCCGAAGGCATTGAACGGGATTTGAAACCTTTGTTGGCAGACCCAGACGCAGATTATGAAACCCTCTCACGGCGACTCGCACAATTTGACCGCGAACAATTCCGCAGGATACTGCTACAACGTATCGATATTCAGACATATGAAGCCGAAAGTATTCTCAATGAAGTAGAAAAACAACGCGATCGCGCTTTAATCGAATCCAAAAATCTGGCAGACCAGGCAAAATATCAAGCAGAAACTTTGTGGTTGAATGTAGAGTCATATCTGCGTAACACCGGCAAAGCAGAATTAAACCCTGATGCCATCCGCGCCGATCTCAAGAGATTGCTGGAAGATCCCCAAGCTGGAATTTCCGCTATTCGCGCCCGCTTGTCTCGCTTTGACCGCGATACCTTAGTACAATTACTGAGTCAGCGGCAAGATTTGAGCGAACAACAAGTTAATCAAATCATTGATAGCGTTGAAGAATCTTGGCACAGTGTCCGCCATGCACCCCTAGCTTTAAGAGACAAAGCTAAGGAACAATACGACACAGTGACGACAACAATCGCAGATTACTTGCGGAATACTGGCAAAACAGAACTCAACCCTGAAGGAATTCAACGAGATTTTAACCGACTGTTTGAAAACCCCAAAGAAGGAGCGATCGCACTACGCCGTCGCTTATCCCAAGTAGACAGGGATACTTTGGTGAAATTGCTCAGCCAACGTCAGGATTTGAGTGAACAGCAAGTCAATGAGGTGATTGACTCTGTGCAGACTTCCATTCGTAATATTGTGCGTGCGCCGCGTCGCCTCGCCACCCGCACCCAGCAAAGAGTAAAGAATTTCCAAGCTTATTTGGAAGAGTACTTACGGCAAACAGGCAAAGAAGAACTCAACCCAGCAAGTATCAAACGCGATGTGCAATTATTGTTGCATGATCCGCGAGTCGGCATTGAGAGTTTGAGCGATCGCTTGTCTCATTTTGACCGTTCGACAATTATCGCTTTGCTGAAAATTCGGGAAGATATTACAGACGAAGAAGCAGCAAGAATTGCCGATAATATCATATCGGTACGCGAGCAGTTTGTGGAACAAGTGCGGAGTATCCAAAGAAAAATTCAAGATGTCATCGATGGGGTTTTTGAGCGCATCCGCTACTATCTCAACTCCTTGGATCGCCCAGAACTCAACTATGATGGAATTAAGCACGATGTGCGCCAATTGTTTGACGATCCCCAAGCAGGATTTGACGCATTGCGCGATCGCTTGTCTTCCTTTAACCGCGACACCTTAGTCGCAATTATGAGTTCCCGTGAGGATATCTCCGAAGAAGATGCCAACCGCATCATTGACCAAGTTGAACGCGCCCGTAACACAGTCCTGCAACGTGCAGAACGCCTACAACACGAAGCACAACGCCGCCTAGAAGAAGTGAAGCACCAAGCACAGCGGCAAGCTGAAGAAACCCGCAAAGCCGCAGCTACAGCAGCTTGGTGGTTATTTGCGACAGCCATCGTCTCAGCTATTTTCGCCGCATTAGGAGGAGCGATCGCTGTTGTTGTGGTGTAGGTTGACAAGTTGTTTTTGCTAACTATTACAAGCCTCCTAATAATTAGGAGGCTTTTTTGTATTTTATATCAAGTTAGGATACGGACATGATTTAACCAACTAAACCAGATCACCAGCTATTTGAGCAAGTGCCTTTTGAAAAGTCTTGATAGCTGCAACATGATTCACCATATTAATGCAACGTAACAACAAATCCAAATCGATGCCTTTGACCTCCTTACTACTGGAAACCCTTTCATAGTCAAGTCCATTGCCAACAGAGCGCAGATGATAAACTTCTAAAACACCATCTTCCCAGAACCACAGTTCAGGAATTAACAGCCGCTTGTATGCTTCCAGTTTGTTAATTCCGCCACTGGTCAACACCACCTCAATTGCCAAGTCAGGACGTACTCGACCAGGAGCAAGTTTATAGGATTCATCCGCTTCTCGTTTCACAGCACCCGCTTCACTTTCTAAGGTCATTGAGCCAGTTGGAGTAAAGTCAAACCCTGCCATCAGCAGGTAAAGTTCCAACAATGCAGCAATTCTCTTTTTAACGGTTTCGTGTGCTTGTCCTGACATTCTTCGGATCTCCAAAATTCCATCCAGGAAAGACAGCCGATATCCTGGGCGGTCTAGCAACTGCTCAACTGCTTTGAATTCTCTCCAGGTCACTCCCTCAAACAACAGGGGTGATTCCTTTATGGGTGTTGCGATCGCTGCTAGTGTCATAACAGTTTCCCGTCTGTTTCCATATGAGAACTAATCAGGTTTGGAGGGCAATTTGTTTATTGTATCTTCTTTTTGGAAGCAAACCCTCGATTTTTCCTGTTCGCTGTACATTAGTGTCAATTTAACGTGAAACCCTTGTGAAGACTTGATGAATGAATTTATTCGTTTACCATCACGATCCGCGTCACCCCACCCCGGTTTTGTCTAAAGCCAAAACCGCCCCTCCCCTTACCAAGGGGAGGGGTTGGGGGTGGGGTAAAACGCTTGTGGGGTCGACGTTTGAACTTAAGTTGACACCAATGATAGCTGTACGCCCCTACAGGCGATTCATGTGTTGCAAATATTTTTGCAAATGGTATAAGTTCATCAAATCAAAGCAGATTGCTATGTAAATAAAATACAGAGTAAAAATCATGATTTTTACTCTGTGTTCATATAGGTTGCTCTTTGGAGTAGCTGCACCCTCAAGTTGTGACGCCCTTTGTTTTGTATTTCATAATTTAAGTTCATTATTAATTAATTTCATCTGTCTTTTGATTGGTTTAAATCTTTTAAAGATTGCATTTACACCAATTTAAAAAATATTTTAACTAGACAAAATACCCGAATTAATCAAAGCATAATTACGAACATTCAAAACTATTAATTTGTATGATTTATCAGCTATATCTTACAAAGATTGTGTTTATCACTGCTGAAAGTATCAATTCATCAGAAATAAATGTATCTTTTGTTATGAATTATCTTTGGTCTTATATATACTAAAAATGTAACCAAAAATGCTGCGATCGCTCTCAATTGTGTATCAAATAAGTTATTATAACCTTGATGGTATAAATTTAAAAAATGCTGGAAAAAAAGATACTTGTGTTGCACCATTTATACTAACAATATAAGTAGCAAAATATAGCCAAAATATTTAATTAGTGAAAATTGTCAGGTTTCGATTGTTTGATTTTCCTAAAAGGCTAAAATATTGTAGTTCACAAATATCAAATGTTATTATTTAATTTTATATATAGCAAATTGCGCTACTCTGATTCAAAGTGCCATCCTCCATAATTTTCTAGTTCCAAGTAGGAGTTTATTGAGATTAAATAAACTTATGACATTATCTATCATCACGGTTAATAGGTTGAAATTTTCCAACCAAAAATTCCCTAAAATTACAAAAAAACTCTACTATTTATAGCTGTCGCCAGTAGTGTTAGGACATCAACAGATGATAAAACTTAGACACAAAAAGACTTTTCACCCAGTCCCTAGTCCCCAGTCCCTAGTCCCTAGCTATATGTAAAACCTTTATTTTTATTTACTAGTCCGTTATAGTCAATAGCTAATCCCAAATCTCAAATCTAAAATTCCAAATTTCTATGATTCAAGGGCAAAAAACTGCTATTGAAGGAATCTATGAAGTATGTATTGGTATCCCAGACCCAATTTTTGCAATTCAATATTGGGAACAATACGGTTATCGCATTGGTCAAGTAGGTGAATTATCCCCAGATGTAGCTTATCAATTATATGGAGTGAATTCTTTTTTACGTTCGATTCGTCTTTACCATCAAAATGCAGATCATGGTTTAATTCGGTTGATGGTTTGGCAAAACCCCACAAATCAAGGATTGGGATTGGCATCAATGAAAGTGAAGGGCAATCGCTGGGCAACCACCTTAACAACCGATGTCATCAATATTTTAAATCATGCAGAAGACGCTAAAGCCGCTGGTTGGAATATTAGATACACCAATCCTTATTGGGAACAGATCTACAACAAAGAAAGGAAAAGCCGTCCTTTTATTGATTCAACAGTTGGCGTGCGAGAAATGCTGTTACTGCAACCGTTAACTCGCCAAGTTTTATTTCAAAGATTTGGTTATACACTGCCCCATTACGGACAAATCAACAACAGTGCAGCTTTCAAGACTAGTCAGTTTACTCACATGGGCATAATCGTTCAAGATGACAGCAAAGATAGCCTGAAGTTTTATGAAGAAGTTTTGGGTTTGCTACGTGTACGTGATGATGTTGAGACTATCTATGAAGCTTCACCAGCAGGTAGAGATATTTTTGACCTCAAACCAGGTGAAAAGTATATCGTCACTGCCTTTGATGACCCCCGTTCTTCCAAAGATGACCTGATGGCTGCACGCAGTGGCAGACTTTATATCATTCGGTTTCCAGATGCTATCAACTTAGAATCACGGTTTGAGGCATCACAACCGGGTAGCTTGGGTATGTCACTTTACACTTACCGCGTGCGGGGAATACAGACTTATTGCGATCGCATCAAAGCAAGTCCAGTGCAAAAGTTTACAAACATTATAGAAAACGAGTTTAGAGAGAAAAGTTTTTCCTTCATCGCACCCGATGGCTACTTCTGGACTTTGGTAGAAAGCTGATAGGGAGCAGGGGAGCAGGGGAGCAGGGGAGATGGGAGAAATAACAACTGACTAATGACAACTGACTATTGACTAATGACTATTCACAAAATCCAAAAACAATGGCTAATTCTGGCTTCCATCGCTTTTTTTTCTGCCTTATTGCTAGCGATCGCATCCACAGCATCAAGTATCTATTTTTACGGCAGCAAGACTAATAATATCAAAGCAGAAGCGGCAATTGTTCTGGGAGCGGCAGTTTGGGGAAAAGAACCATCTCCTGTTTTCAAAGAACGCATTAATCACGCAATTAATCTGTATAAAAATGGAAAGATTCGCACCATTATTTTTACTGGTGGAGTTGGCGACAGCAATGAACCAGCTGAAGCCATAGCTGGCAAACACTATGCTATGGCACAACAAGTAAAAGCAACTGATATTCTCATTGAAACTCAATCTCGCACAACTCACCAGAACCTTAAAAATGCTCTAGAAGTGGCATCTACTAACCAATTAAACAAGTTTCTCATTGTCAGCGATCCATTACACATGAAGCGAGCCGTGTTAATGGCAAAAGACCTAGGAATGGATGCATATCCATCTCCTACACCTACTACCCGCTATCGTAGTTTCCACAGCCAGATAGAATTTTTAATACGAGAAACTTATTTTTATTTAGTCTACCTTGTATTTAAAATTTAACAGGTCGCGGCGTTAGCGTAGCGTTAGCGAGCTTGCGAGCGTCGGAGTCCCCCACTATACATTTATGTTAGTGGGGGACAGCAGATGCTCCACTTGGGCAAAGCCCAAGACCGCACTGCTTCAGGAACGCCGCTGTTGGTACTAGGGACTGGGGACTGGGAAAGTTTTTAAAATTTGGTGGTGGGTTATGAGCAACCACCATAATTTTTCAATTTCACACCCAATCCCCAATCCCTAATACCCAATCCCCAGTCCCTTTTACCTATTAACTTGCAATTCCAAAATCATAGTAGGGGCGCAAGACTGCGCCCTTTCATTCTTCAACCCGGAAGGTAAGTCAAAATAGTGGAATAAGTACCAGTAACTGACCAAACAATTTTGCTAATGAGAATTTGGGCTGCGATAGTTGTACTCACTTCTTCCTGGTTGATATATGGGGTCATAGCTTCTGAGCCAATCAACGCTAATGTGGCTTTACCAGATAATGGTACGGCATCTTCTGGGTCAATCTCTCAGGCAAGCAATACTAAACCAATTACTGTTAGTAAAGCTGAGTTTGGGGTGCTGAGAATTGACTCCAATGGCGAAGGTAAGTTTACTCCTACTAGCAGAGTGCTACTAAACCAAGGTGGCAAATATGGGTGGCGTATACAACTTAAAGACTACAAAGGTAAAGTAACATGGCGAGAAGTTCTACGATTGCCAAAAACCCCCGAAACCTGGGCTACAGATGATGGTGAAAACTTCTCCCTCTCAGCAGACGGTCTTCAAGCTGTAACTAAGCGCACACAATCAACTTCTGATGGAGTAATCGAGAACTTTTGGACGATCGCTCCTGGCGATCCAGGTGGTAAACATAGAATACAGGTTTACATTGATAACCGTCTGATTGCTAATTTCGAGTTTGAGGTTATTTCTCTCAAGAAGCAATAAGAAGCTAATTTCGTCAATTGCAAAATTTCTCTCAATTTTGGGAGAAATTTTCCTTTACACCTTAACTACGGACGGTTAAAGCCAAACGATGTCCCAGCAGTTCCTTGGCCCGTTCTGCCCTTTGGCATTCTTGCTGTTGAATCTCACAGAAAAACTCGCTTAATTCTGTATCTCCCTGTTCTTGTGCATCTTGGTAGTAAATCTCATAAGTTGCAGCTCCTTCCAAAGCGTGGTAAAGGACGCTAATCAGGTCGTAGAGGTCGTCACTAGTTCCAGTGTTGCGATCGCCATTGATTGTGTTAGTCATGTCATAGCCTCCAAATACAAATTTGTAGAGGTGCTAGAGTTGTGTTTTTATCAAAAACGTGAACAGATAATGATTGTTACCCAGAGAATCTTCTTTAGTTCTCTAACAGTAAGTTTTATGTGGCAAAACTATCAGATTTGTAACGTTATCCTAAAAAGATATAATTCCTCTTACTTCTAGCTAACGAAGGTATTATTTTATCAACTACTCTTCCTTAAAGAAGGTATCAGTATTAAATAGAGATGTGAGTAAGAATACAAGGGATTTAGCAATAAATAAATTATTCTGGTTGAAGTTGTTGACTGATGACTGTACTCATTCGGTATTAGGGACTTACAAAAATTAAATTATTCAATTCTGAGAGCAAAGACGATTGTGAAATTCTTCCTCCCCTGCTCCCCTTGCTTCCCCTGCTCCCCCTGCTGACCAAAGCGATGGGATATTTTTTTAATTGGAAGTCCCTTAGTGCGATCGCCTCACTAGTAGCAATACCTAAAACAATGACATCACTAACAAGCAGTCCAGAGAGTATCGTGGAATTAGAGGTTTACACTTGTTGAGTGGCAATCATGAATACAGAAGAATTTCAACGATTTATTGAAAAACAGCACTCATGTCCCCAGACGCTACCAAAAGCACTGCAAGCTTTGTGGTATGACAAGCAAGGTGATTGGAGCAAAGCTCATGAAATAGTTCAAGATGCCAGCGATCTGGATAGCGCCTGGGTTCATGCCTACTTACACCGCAAAGAGGGCGATTTGAGCAATGCTCGTTACTGGTATCGACGCAGCCAGCAACCAGAATTTCTAGGAACACTAAACCAGGAATGGGAACAGATTACTTCTGTATTGCTGAACAAGGTCAACACAACGCATGGATGCTGAACAACTGAAAAAACTTTACGCCGCCGGGGAGAAATATTTTCCAGCAGCTAACTTAAGTAGGGTGAGGCTGATTGGAGCCTACTTACCTGGAATCAATTTATGGGGAGCAGACTTGAGCGGAGCAAACCTAGCCAGAGCCAAACTCTGGGGAGCAGACTTGAGTAGAACTAACTTAGCCAAAGCAAATTTAACCAGAGCAAATTTGAGTGGTGTGAAACTGAATGAAGCAAATCTCCGGGGAGCCAAACTCAACAATGCCAAATTGTATGGAGCCGATCTAACTGGTGCTTATTATGATGAAAGCACCCGCTTTTCTAGAGGTTTTGACCCCATCAGCAAAAATATGCGGAAATTATAATTGTCAGTTGTCAGTGGTCAGTAGTCAGTTGTCAGTTGTCAGTTGTCAGTTGTAATTTTCTCCCCATCCCCCCTGCTCCCCTACTCCCTCATCTCCCTCATCTCCCTCATCC
>NZ_AP018288.1:3243043-3955095 GCF_002368335.1 Nostoc sp. NIES-4103
CCCCATCTCCCCATCCCCCCTGCTCCCCATCTCCCCTGCTCCCTCATCTCCCCTGCTAACTTACACTTCCTCTGCTTCCGGAAGTGGAAAGATTTCCCCAGCCAAGTAAGCCTGAAAGTGCTTTTGGAAGTACAACCAAGAGGTCATATCTTCCCCATCTAGATAAGTTTTTGGAGCTTGCTTATATAAAGGAATGCGATTATTGATTTCATCTTGTAGCAACTGCGGCAATTCTGTGAAACTACCTACTTTACTTCCAGCGGCACTATAAATAAGGTTACCGGGGCGATCGCCCATTTTCATCCAGGGAAGCCACTGACCAATGCGATCCCAACTCAGTCGGAGATGAGAAACTGAAGGCAGTTCTGAGTTTAATAAATCTGCGGTTGGCACTGCTAGTTTAAACAATTCCGCTGCCTGATAAGTTGCTTGGGGACTGTATTCGGCAAACTGTGGATCTTCTGCCAGTGGATTAGGATATGTAGGAAAAATATCAAAAACGAAAGTTGTAGTATCTCCCTCTACTTGTGCAGGAAATTTACCTTTAAACTTACCCTGCACAGGATTATTGGCAACATGTATTACTGGTAGTATTTCCCCTGTCCAAGGATTTTCCCATTTTCGTAGAATCTCACCTGTTTGAGGATTGAGGTAGTAAGTCAGTTCCCTAGAAGTAAAATACCAACTACCTTCTGCTATGGGAATACACCTACTAATGCTCAACCCCACCATCTTGAACAAAAGTTTTTTCTCCTCATCAGGAATAAAGCTGTGAATTTTACCTGTCCAGATCACGAATGTGGATTGGCTAGGATCAAGGGAAGAACGAGTTTTCACCCATTGCTGAGCATCTAATTCTTTGAATTGGGCAACCATCTACAGCATCCTTAAGCATTTCAATGAACAAGAATAAGTTCTGAATCACATCGCACTCAGATCAGCAGTTCAATGTATGCTCTCAATTTTGTGTTGTCTATTAAAACTATCCTCAGCAATATTTTCACCAGACCCTACCTTGGTTATCATCCCCAAGCTCCACTACGTTCCCCATGGGGTCTTCCCAACAAGAATGAAAAATAGTAGGGGTACAACAATTGTTGTACCCCTAGCAAGTTTTTGAATTAGCAGATAGCACAGAAAGCTTAGTCTTCGTCCAACGCCGGAAAAATCTCCTCAAACTGCCACAATTCATCTTTATGATTGAGAAACCAGATACGAGCTTCAGGAGTCAATTGACCCCAAATAATATCACCAGGAACATGAGGAGATGCATATCGATATTGCTGACCAAGTGATTTCAGATTTTGTTCCACGTCACGAGGAATACCGAACTCTTGCCAGTCAACTTCTACATGTCTTCCTGAGAGTCCCGCAGCCGGATCAAAAATTAACTGTGCAGCTCTGATTAAATCAGCGAAGTGTTTCGGTTTCAAACTAGCTAGCTGCTCAATTTGGAGTTGTTCGTTATGCTCTTGAGACATTTTCGCTGGAGTGGTGAAAATTAGTAGTCCATCGAACTTACTGCCAGAGATTTTTATCCCAATGTCTCTAGTCTAGCGCAGAGTCGCTCTTGTGAGCAGTTCAGACTCAAACAAGTTATGTTGATACCAAGTTGCATTCACCCATTACCTATACCAGGCAAACCGACTATATCGTAAGTAATTAGCCGAACTTGATATAAATTCTTTCTTCCCTGCTCAATAGCTGCCTATTTATATCAACATAATAGATTTATCATCAGGAACATTGGCTTGCCCCTGCTTAGGTATCATGATTTATTTTTATTAATTCCAGTAGTGATTCTGGATATTATGAGTAATAATTTATTTGACTGGCTCAAATAATAAAAAAATACTGTTTTATCATTCATCTCACACTGCTATTTAGTCTTAGTTGAGATATTTTTCGTACCGTTTGCTGAGAGAGTCTTTATTAAGAGATGTGAAGAATTATTCTTTGTCGCACCTAATAGAAAAGTAAAAAGATTCTCTGGAAATACTAGCTTAAAAGAGCGATGTAAATAATAAGCTTTGTTGGAGGTAATAGCAATGATAGGAATATTCTGGTTTTCGATTTTTTGCTTTCTCTGGCTGATTGGCTTAACACTTTTGTTAGAAACTTGGTTCTATGAAGAAGAGCAAGAGTTGTGACCAAAACTAGTACTCTGTCACACCAACTTTGCATGGTGGTGAACTGGGGAGGCTGGGGGGGGAAGAGAGTTTTTTTAGCAGGGTTTTCACTCCCCCTGCTCCCCCTGCTCCCCCCGCTCCCCCAGCTCCCCCAGCTTGCCCTCACGTGGCAATTTTGGGTTGGTGAACTACCAGGGTCTAAGGGAGTCAACCGCACTCTCAGGGTTTCCTGACTAGAGGAGCCACTGCGTTGCAAAGGACAGTCGCACTCTCAGGGTTTCCCGACTTGAGCGAACTGTCCGTAGGGATTCCCCGCGAGTCCCGCAAGTGGCGTCGGACTGCCGTTCTTCCTTAATTTCAGCACTTACAAAAATTTTGAGATTTGTATACTACTTTGTCGTTAAGCTTTTTACTGTGTAAATTTGATACAGTAGAACCAGTTAACCGCACATAGCTGCAACTACAATGTGATATATGCACAATTTCCAGCTGCAAGAACTGCAAGCAAGATTACGCCACTAAATCAGGATTTTCTAGTCAACATTATGGAGCAAAGTCAGCAACCACAGCGCCGTGCCGCTGATGAGGAGTTTCAAGAATCTCTCGACCAATTGAAGGATATCCTACAAGAAAGTTCGACAGAGGATGAAGATACACCAAAATTACATACTAGTACCAGTGAAGTCGAACTTGATCAAGATTTTTCAGCTATTGATTTAGAGGCTTTTGAAGATGCAGTTGCTGATATTGAAAAATATTTGGAAGAAAGAGCAAAATAAAAGCACTGAGTAGGGCGGTGCAATTAAAGATAACTGGCTAGGGCTGTCATTTGTCATTTGTCATTTGTCAAAAGTCCTCTGTTACAAAGTTCTGATGGTCGCAAACCTACGCTCAACGCCAGGAAAGCCCAAGTCGGCTAAGCCGGACGCCAGACGCACTCAACAAAGGAGTCAGCCGCACAGTCAGGGTTTACCGACAGTAGGGGCTACTGCGCCCTTGCTAGTTCCCCCCGTATCTTTGCAAGTGGTGTCAGACTGGCTTCGTAACATAGTTTGGTTTATTTCCACCAACTGACTTAAGTGGCGTTGCTGAGTGTTAACTCCCAACTCCCAACTCTTAACTTTTGACCTTTTGCCGCTGTGCTTCATACAACATTAAAGCAGCTGCGATCGCCACATTTAAAGACTCTACTCCCGGACTCAGGGGAATTTTCACTTGTTGATCTGCCATTGTGGCTAATTCTGCCGATAAACCAGCACCTTCATTGCCCAATAAAATCAAACTGGGTTTTCGCCAATCTATTTCCCAGTAAGTTAAACTTGCAGTGGGTAAAGTTGCTACTACCTGCATATTCTGCTGCTGACAAAGTTGCACTGTCGCTTTTAAATCTTGACTAACTGCCATTGTCAGGCGGAACCACTGCCCAGCAGAAGCGCGTAGGACTTTGGGATTATCTAAATCTACACTATCTTCACTCAACCATAAACCCGATGCACCAGCAGCAGCAGCAGTACGAATGATTGTACCTACGTTTCCAGGATCTTGTATAGTTTCCAAGGCTAGTACTATACCATTAAACGGCACTTGAGAAGAGCGATCGCTGCGTTTTGCTGTTGCCACTACACCGTCTGGTTGGACTGTAGTCGCGATCGCACTCAAAACTTCCTCACTCACAATTTCTGCCCGTTGGCAGCGACTACAAGCTTCTTCCCACAGTGAAGCATGAGCGGCTTGCCAAGTGGGAGTACAACACACTACAACTAGTGGGTAATTCACTGCACAAGCTTCCTCTAACAGGTGCGTCCCCTCCAGTAAAAACAGCTGTTCTTTATGCCGCTCCTTGGTAGAGTGCAATTTACGGATTTGCTTGATTAAAGGATTTTGTAAACTAGTCAACACGATTTTAGATTTGAGATTTTGCGAAAAGTTTGAGCGGAGGTTTCCGACCATCAAAGCTTTTCAAGACGGATTTTAGAATCATCCCAAATCGGAAATCTAAGATCCAAAATTGATATGCGGAACCCGGGACTTGAACCCGGAAGCCTTGCGGCACTAGAACCTGAATCTAGCGCGTCTGCCAATTCCGCCAGTTCCGCTGGCATGGATGTTTATCCACAATTTATTATTATTGCTTAATTCTTGATGTTTGTCAAGGGCGAGCTTCAAGAGTGTTGATCGAAATTATGGATAAAAAATTGGGAATTATTAGTAGTGGTTGAGTTTCCTTAACCCAACTCTTAAATACAGCAGGCAGATAATCGTGTTTTTACTGAGTATTTACTGCTGCTATGGCAGTATAATCAAAAGTTCTTCACTGGAATTTTAAAATGTCCATAATACTTACTGCTGCTTGCTTTCACTATTAAATTTCCGCAAAAAAATTTTTTCTTGACACTAAATGTAGCGTCAAAATTGTAGACAAACCAATTCTTTACTGTAGAATCAAAACCAACTTTAACCGATAAATTATGTATTCTTTTTGGAGGTAGCCTTATTAATCCTTCTAACAGCTTACCAGATGCCAAACTGGCTCCTGAAGCAGACTCCTCAGTCTTGCAAATATGGGGTGGGCATCCTTTGCAAGGTCATGTGAAAATCAGCGGGGCAAAAAATTCAGCACTGGTGATTATGGCTGGAGCCTTGCTGTGTTCGGGAGATTGTCGCATCCGCAATGTTCCTTTATTAGCGGATGTAGACAGAATGGGTCAGGTTTTATCAGCTTTGGGTGTTCGCCTCACACGACAAGGCGACATTTTAGACATTAATGCCAGGGAAATTACCACATCAAAAGCTCCCTACGAACTAGTTACCCAACTGCGGGCAAGTTTTTTTGCCATTGGTTCAATTTTGGCAAGGCTAGGTGTGGCACAAATGCCTTTACCAGGTGGTTGTGCCATTGGAGCCAGACCGGTTGATTTGCATGTCCGAGGACTGCAAGCAATGGGAGCAGAAGTGCAGATTGAACATGGCATCTGTAATGCCTATGTCCCAGGTAGTAGTAAAAGATTAAAAGGAGCCAGAATTTACCTGGATATTGCCAGCGTGGGAGCAACAGAAACCTTGATGATGGCTGCTACCCTAGCCGATGGCGAAACCATCATCGAAAATGCTGCACGAGAGCCGGAAGTAGTGGATCTGGCAAATTTCTGTAACGCTATGGGAGCCAAAATTCAAGGTGCAGGCTCTAGTACGATTACTATTGTTGGCGTTCCCAAGTTACATTCTGTTGACTACAGCATTATTCCCGATCGCATTGAAACAGGAACATTTTTAGTAGCTGGAGCCATCACCCGTTCAGAACTGACTTTATCGCCAGTACAACCAGACCATTTAATCCCAGTGATTGCCAAGCTGCGGGAAATTGGAGTCACAATCATTGAGGAAGGGTCTGATACTTTACGCGTTCTCCCAGCGTCAACTCTCAAAGCAGCAGATATTGAAACCTTACCGCATCCAGGCTTTCCCACAGACATGCAAGCGCCATTCATGGCTTTGCTGACTTTAGCCGAAGGTGACAGCTTAATTAATGAATCTGTGTTTGAAAACCGCTTACGTCATGCTTCCGAGTTGAATCGCTTAGGAGCAGACATTCGCGTTAAAGGCAACACCGCCTTTGTTAGGGGAGTACCCTTATTATCTGGCGCACCAGTATTAGGTACAGACTTACGGGCATCAGCAGCCCTAGTTTTAGCAGGACTAGCAGCCCAAGGAAAAACCACAATTCAGGGATTGCACCACCTTGATCGGGGTTACGATCGCCTGGATATGAAGTTACAGCAATTAGGAGCTAAAATCCTGCGTGTGGGCGCACCAGCAGATGCACAATTGGCTCCTAATACCAGTGCTTCGCCATCGGCGATTGTTAAATAAGGGAATGGGGAATGGGGACTGGAGACTGGGGACTGGGGACTGGGGACTGGAGACTGGGGACTGGGGACTGGGGACTGGGGACTGGGGACTGGGGACTGGGGACTGGGGACTGGGGACTGGGGACTGGGGAAATAGTAACTAGTTATTCTCCCTCATCCCCCTCATCTCCCTCATCTCCCTCATCCCCCCATCCCCCTCATCCCCCTCATCTCCCCATCCCCCCTGCTCCCCTGCCCCCCTGCTTATCGTTATACTAACTGTGGGAGGCTGTTGATATTTCGTTTTTCCAGTTTGCTACACCATGTCTTTCTTCAAAACGCCGCTAATTGGTTTAAAAGCTGACGCATTTCGTCATCCCTTAGACTTAGAAGCTACCAAATCGCTCAAGCAAATACCAGGTTTAGACTTGATGGTGCGGAATTGGCTCGGGCCAATGGTAGAGCAGGTTTTTTATGTGGAAAATATTGCCTCCAGTATTCTGGTGGGTGAAAACCAACTGCCTGATTTACACAAGCTATTGTTAGAAGCCTGCAAAATTCTAGATATTGAGCCTCCCCAGTTGTATGTCCGGCAGCATCCTGTTCCTAATGCTTATACCTTTGCGATGCGGGGTAAACAACCTTTTGTTGTGTTGCATACCTCGTTGATTGATATCCTCACACCAGAGGAAATACAGGCAGTGATTGCCCATGAACTAGGACATCTCAAATGCGATCACAGTGTTTACTTGACACCTGTGAATATATTAGTTTTAGCAGCAGCAATAGTACCCAATGTTGGAACTATTCTTGCCCAAGCTATACAAGTACAACTTTTAGAATGGGTACGCTGTGCTGAGTTTACCTGCGATCGCGCCGCTTTATTAGCCACCCAAAATCCCAAAGTTGTGATGTCGGTATTGATGAAGTTGGCTGGCGGTTCACCCACCTTAGCACCCCAACTTAACCTCGATGCCTTCGTCGCCCAAGCCCGTGCTTACGATGATATCAGCAAGAGTGAACTGGGTGAAATGGTGAAAGCAGCCCGCACAGCCGAATTAACTCATCCCGTTCCAGTATTGCGGGCGCGAGAAATTGACCGTTGGGCAAGCAGCACAGAATATCAATCCTTATTACAAGGTCATGGATTGAAGGATACTAGTGACGCCTCGCCCAAAGGTGGCTGGCGCAACTGGTAAAGCCAAGGGACTTGCAAATAAAAAAATCATCAATTGCTTTGGTGAGCTTTCAAAGAGCAGGGGAGCAGGGGAGCAGGGGAGCTTTCTTGCTCCCTAAGCTACTATGTCTGAATGCAACTTGGTATCATATCAAGTCCGGCTAATTACTTACGATCTGCTTGGTTTAGTCAGTAATGAGTAATAACGAATAAGTAATTACTTTCTGCCATTAGCAATTACCAATTACCAATTACCAACCGCCGCTATATGATAAGTGTTTAAGCGGACATGATATCACGTTAAATATGCCCCTGGTTGTCCGTTTTGGACGACAAATGAAGCTAGGGTTGTGACAGAGGCATTCAAGTCAACAATGCTTGAGACAACGCGGTAATCACTTTGCCAACGTTCTGGGGTAAGGTTGCACCGGACGTATCCGCGCCAGGCACCGTCAAAGAATTTCGTATGGGGATTATTGCCCAAGGAAGCTTGAACAGCAGCAATAAATTGAGTCGGAAAGTCAGAGGAAATTGAGGTTCCGACAAACTCAGTACCCACTGCTGCTGAGTTGGGGTTATCAAAATCAAGCTTCAGGTCGTGTACCCAACTAGAATGGATGTCTCCGCTAATCACCACTGGATTAGAGATTTGACCCTGGTCGAAAAAACTTAGGAGTCGATTACGTGCAGCCACATAGCCATCCCACTGATCCATATTAAAGATACCTAAGTCTGGACTGCTGTTTAAGTTGTACTGGGCCAGCATTGTCTGTTGAGCAATCACATTCCAACGCGATCGCGATCGCCCTAACCCATCAAATAACCAACGCTCTTGCTCTGTACCTGTCATAGTCGCATTTGCATCCAACGCTTCGCTACAACGGGGCTTGAGTCCGTCATCACAGGGTTGGTCAGTGCGGTACTGTCTAGTATCTAATACATTCAACTGTGCCAAATCGCCAAAAGAGAACCGCCGATATATCTGGAAATTATTCCCATATGGCGGCGAAACCAGACGCAGCGGCATATGTTCGTAGTATGCTTGGTAAGCATTGGCTCGCCGAGTCACAAAGGCTTGTTGGCTTTGGTTTTCTTCGGGTATCAAGTTGGCATAGTTATTTTCAACTTCATGATCGTCCCAAGTGACTATCCAAGGAAAGGCAGCATGAGCAGCTTGCAGATTTGAGTCAGTCTTGTAGAGGGCATGGCGGTTGCGATAATCGGCAAGGGTAATAATTTCTGGACTATTATGCTGGCGTGGCCCACCAGATTCTGGCCCGTATTCGTAGATGTAGTCACCCAGATGAACCACAAAATCAAGGTTTTCCTCAGCCAAATGCCGATAAGCTGTATAGTAACCGTTTTGCCAGTCCTGACAGGAGACAAAAGCAAAATTCAGTTGTGGAATAGAGTCATAAAATGCTGGTGCTGTGCGAGTTCGTCCAATGGGGCTAACTTCATTACTTACTTGAAATTGATACCAGTACCAACGGTCAGGGTCTAGTCCACGGACATCAACGTGTACTGAATGTGCTAACTCTGGTGTCGCCAGTGTTGTCCCTCGACGTACAACCCGCCTCATATTTTCATCAACAGCAACTTGCCACCGCACTGGGACATTTACCAGTGGCATTCCACCGCCATTGAGAGGGTCAGGAGCCAGCCGCGTCCAGATGACAACACCATCCGGTAAAGGATCACCAGAGGCAACACCAAGACTAAACGGATATCCAGAAAACCTTGATTTAGCCAATACTAAACGCGATTGGCTAGTTATGGTTAACCCCGCTAAAAATCCGGCACCCCACAAGAAACTGCGCCGTCTGCACCGATTTGCTAACAGGCGATCGCAATCCATAAGTTCCATATTTACCTCTACTGAGATGTAAATACAGTTGGCAAACTTCAGGAAAGTCAGTTGTAAAAAGCACAAATGTTGGCTTGATTTGACTTAATCTCCTACTTTCTGCTCAACCAAACACAATAAATCTACCAGCCCAGGAACGACCAGAAATTAAGGTTTTGTTAAGTAGGCATTTTTTTAATTGGATCGCTGACTATTTAGAATAACTGCAATAATTTGCTATATTTCTTAATAGAGCGCAATTTTACTTAATATATAGATATAACCAAGAAATTTAAGACGTTCGGTGGCAATGAAATTATTAGATTGTGCTTCACCGATAACCGTTATCTTTATGACTTGTAAAATTTAAACTGCAAAAAATTCCTTTATTCTTATGAATGTAAACCTCCAGACCGAAAAAGACTTTCTGACAGCAAGCACTAGTATAAAGATAAATCAAGAGACAGAAAACGAAAAAGTTCTATGTTCTCATTGTCAGCGCACTGCGACGAACGGGATTAAATGCAAGGGGATTTGCGTAGCTGACAGTGACTATTAATACTATTTTTTAAATGAGGCAACACATTTAAACCCCGAAAGCCATACCATATCTGAGTACAGACGATTCGCCGAATCGTCTGTACAATTACGAATTACGAATTACGAATTACGAATTACGAATTACGAATTACGAATTACTTGCGTCCTGCTAAGACTTGTTCGGCACTCAAATCCAACTGTGGGAAAGTGGAAGAGATGATGCGTTCTTGCCCTCGGAATGCAATAGCATCATAGAAACCTTCTACTAAGGTGCATACTGTTACCACCTCTAGAATGGGGTCAACAATCCAGTATTCAGGAATTTCTAAGACGGCATACTCAGAACGTTTGCTGCGGTAGTCTGTGGTTTGTGTAGATTCGCTGACCACCTCTACTACTAATATGGGAGGAGTTTCGTTGAGTTCAATCACAGCTTCTCGATTGGCAAGTGCTTCCCATTGCTCTGTTGGCAATACTACTACATCTGGCACTCGTGAGGTGTCCCAGCGTCCCCCCCGTGGAGATCGCACTCCCACAGAAAACTTTTGTGCTGTCCAAGTCTTACCCATTTTGGCGCTTTCGTCATCAAAGCTTCGTTCTAAAAACTTGGAGATACCACCATGTTTGCCAGTGCCAAGACTCATGGGGATTAATTCTCCATCTACCAATTCGTATTGAGTATCCGTGCCATCATTATACTTAAGATACTCTGCAAAAGTTAGTTTCTTGGTGGTTGCAGTCATAGCGATCGCAATTTATATGCATGACTCAATACAGTTATTTTACGCCACCCCCAAAGGCAATGAAGCGATCGCCTCTTTTACTTAAAAGGCGAGGAGGAGGAACAAAAAAATCACGGTTTTACTCCCCTCTCCTTGTAGGAGAGGGGCCGGGGGAGAGGTCAAAACAGCACTTGTCGAACTCACATTTAATTAGTGGTGGGAAGAAAGCAAACACTAATTACCCCATACGTCACATCTTTTTTTGACAGACTGCATAAACTAACAAAGTCAAACCTATTGGACAATAACAGCTTGAAAATCGCTGATATCAAGCTAGCTAACCAGTTTGTTAACCAATGAGGTTTGCAAAATTATGAATATCAAAACTATATTGTCGGCTCGGTTTTTGTTGATGCTGACTCTTAGTGTTCCTACTATGATGCTGTCTAGTATAGCTGGAGTCAAAGCCCAAGAAGCTGCACCAGGTCAAGTCAATCTCCGTCAAAAACAGCCTTTTATTCAAGACGTTTTTCGGCGTGATACTTTATTGGATTTGCATAAATCACCAGTTCTTGATACCGATGGCGGTACTGGTAAAGAAGCATCTGATAAAGGCAAGGATGCTTCTGATAAAGGTTCCGATAATAAAGAAGCTTGTGATAATCCCTGCGGCGGACTTTTCAACTCTAAAGACCAGTTAATTTTGCCAGCCGATAGATTACTTCTACCTGCACAATTACAGAATATCCGTTCTAAATCTTTGCTCAAAGGCAATAACCCCATTTTCTAAGTAGAAGACAGGGCAGTGTTTCTAGTACCTGGAAGGGGATGAAGAGAAAAGATATCTTTCATCTTGAGCTGTGAAACTTGATTGATGAGGACTGCTTCCTGAATTCAGGATAGCAGCCTCTTTCCTAACCTGACAGCCATACTTGCGTGAACTGCTTTTTGCCTCTGACTTTTCTAGTAAATAATTTAAGACAATGGACTTAATAATTGTAGGCGATCGCAGCGATCGTTTTTGTACCGAAATTCTCGATTTAGTGCAGCAAACTGGCTACACTGCTGATATTTTTAATGTCTGTGATGCGGCTCGCTTATTCTCCATTGGCATGGAAGATGGACAAGTTTTTGTCACCCCTGACATTCCAATATTACTCAGAATTCAACCACCATCTACTATCAGAACCAGTTTTGATGATTCATTTATCTACGGTGAATGTCTCTCAACTTTATGGGCAGCTGCTACACTTAACAAATCCCCAGTGATTAATCGCCCTACACCTCATAGTATTTGGGGAAAAACCTCATATTCCTCTGTATTAACAGCAGTGCGTGCAGGCTGTGTGGAAAACGATATTGAAATATTTTCTTCCCAAATTTTACCACCGCACACTCCCAAACTTAATCAACAATGGTATGTCCAAGATTTAGTTACATATAACACCACAGCTTACCCCAATACACCCCAAGGAGAAGGGCCTTATCGAGGACGTTGGGCAGATATTGACCCTGGTTATGAAATTGTTGTTGTTTTAGAAGATAAAGCTTGGCGTTCCACTACTGTTTCCCTAGAACATTTAGAGCTAGAACAACAAAGTATTTTCCTGATGAGAAATTTAGACTTGACATTCGGTACTGTCACCTGGAGTATTTCCGAAAACTTAGAAACTGCAACTATTGCTCGTATCGATTCTTTTCCTTTAATGGAACAAATTCAATTTGTTTGGCCTGCCTTTGCTCCCGCACTTTTGGAGGTTTTATTCTCATGATTTACGCCATTGGAATTGACTCTGACCGAACTTTTCGTCATTTCATCCGTCAAACAGCCCAGCGCGGTGTTGAGTTACAAGCAATCAACCTCAGAGAGGTTATTGTTTCAGGAGACTGGCGGTTAGCACTTCCTGATGATGGCATGAGTTGGCTAAGTGTGGGTGACAAAAAATATCCATTAGATCCCCACGCTGCTTATTATTGCCGGATTATTGACCTTTCTAGTGTGCAATCAGACATGGTTGTGGCGATGCGTTGGCGGAGTTTGTTAGCTGCTCTTTGTGTTTGGTTAGAACATATTCCTGGCGTAGTAATTAATCGTCCTGGTGGTCGTACAGATAATTCTTCTAAACCATTGCATGAATATTCTTTGCAATCTTGGGGTTTTAATGTTCCTCCCAGCATCACCAGTTCTGATCCAGAACTTTTGGCAACTTTTGCAAGTGTTGGTCAAACAATCGTCAAACCTGCATCGGGTATTCGTGCTGATAGTCGCTTAGTCCAAGCAGAAGAATTTCTAGATTTTCACCCATCCCAAGGGCCAGTACATTTGCAAAGATATGTAGCTGGTGCAGATGTCCGCGCCCATGTAGTTGGAGATCAGGTTCACGCAGAAATTATTAATTGTCCTCAGATAGATTATCGCCGTTCTTATCAAGAAGCAAAATATTATCCTTGGCAATTACCTGAATCTTTAACTACACAAATTATTCAAGCTACTGCTGCCTTTGGCTTACAATTTGCTGGCTGGGATTTTAAGGTAACAGAAGATAATCAATACTGGTGTTTAGAAGCGAATCCAATGCCGGGATATGATGGCTATGATATTAGAGCCGAAGGAAAAATTACTGATTCACTTTTAGCATTACTGCAAGCAGTTAAGGTTCAGGAAACAGTTCACAGAAGCCTTACAGTAATGCAAAGCAGTAAGGGAAATTCACAAGATGATTCTAATGGGTTGGGGAAACTTCCTGAAATTATTAAAGATGCTATATTGACAGAACAACAATGTGCTAACGTTTATTCAAATATTCAAAACTTCCGAGAAAATTGGATTGCTAGAGGTCAAGAGCCAGTTAGTTTTTTCACATTAGGAACAGCATCTTATTTAGATTTTTTAAATTTACCTGAATTGAGCGGTGATTATTACACGAGGGCTAAACAATATAACTCGTTGTTAAAAGCACATTTTGGTTGGCTTTATGAATTAGTTAAAAATTCTTTAGAAAAACAACTACAAGCACCAGTTAATTATCATGCAAATTTTGCCTTACCTGGATTTCATATTTGGGAAACATCGGCAATTTTTACTAAACCAACAGCATCAGTGCATTTTGACCTACAATACCAAAATCTCCATTGGCAAGACCAAGAACAGATTGATTTTCAACAGACAATTTCTTTTACTTTGCCAATCAAACTGCCTCATTTGGGTGGCGGGCTGAATGTTTGGGATTTAACTTATGACGAATATATTAATGGTCGTGATCCTAATTATTTAGGCGATGTGGAAGTGATGAAACGCTTTAGAAATAAAAGTTTTCATGCTTACGCGGTGGGTGATATTGTAATACATTGCGGACATTCATTGCACCAAATTGCTGCGATCGCTCAAGTTCATCCCGGTGATGAACGCATAACTCTGCAAGGTCACGGCGTATATCACAATGGTCAATGGCTACTATATTGGTGATCAACACTCATATCATGTCCGCTGGTGTTGGGGATTAGGGGGAAAGGGAAAAGGGGAATTGGGAATTGGGAATTGGTGAGCCAGCGCGGTCTTGGGGGTTCTCCCCCAATCCCCACTCCCTTCGGTCGTGGGGGCCCCGAGTCCCCCATGAGCGACTGGCGATCTTCGTAGCGTTAGCGACGAAGGAGCGTCACCCGAAGGGGAATTGGATTTTACTATTAGTCATCACCCATTACCCATTACCCATTACCAACCCCCACGATATAATAAGTGTTTAAACGAACTTGATATTAACTATTGACTTTAACTGGAATTTCGATAATAAATTCTGATCCATTACCCGGTTCAGATTTTACGTATATACTGCCATGATGTTTTTCAATAATTTGATAGCTAATTGCTAAACCTAAGCCTGTACCTTTATTCACAGGTTTAGTTGTAAAAAAAGGGTCAAATATTTTATTTTGTATTTCTGTAATAATTCCAGAACCATTATCTATAATTTGAATTCGGATATATTCTACATCCACAGCTTCAGTTTTAATAACAATTTGTTTTTGTTTGTGAGAGTTTTCCGTCTCTAATAAACTATCTATAGCATTATTAATAATATTAATAAATACTTGATTTAATTGCGCTGGGTAACATTCCACTAGTGGAAGATTAGCATATTCTTTAATTATTTCTATTTTTTGTTTAAAACGATGATTGAGCAGGAATAGCGTACTTTCAATTCCTTCATGAATATTGACTATTTTTTTATCAGATTGATCAAGGCGGGAAAAATTTTTTAAAGAAAGCACAATTTCCTGAATTCTGTCAGTTCCTAATTTCATAGATAAAAGAATTTTTTGAAAGTCATCTATGAGAAAATCTAGGTCAATTTCACCAATTTCATCTTGAATAATTTTTTGAGCTTCGGGATACTCTTTTTGGTAAAATTCTATCAATTTTAAAAGAGTATGAATATGTTCCTGGATATAATTAAAATTACCATGAATAAAATTGATAGGATTATTTATTTCGTGGGCTAAACCTGCAACCATTCTGCCTAAACTAGACATTTTTTCAGTTTGAATTAACTGCACTTGAGTTGTTTGCAATTGACGTACAGTATGTTCTAGTTGCTGTGCTTGTAGTTTCGCGGTTGCAGTTGCAGTCGAGAGTGCCTTGAGATTATTGTAAGCCCTGGAATGATAGCGGATGCGGGCAATTAACTCAACAGCATCCGGTAATTTAATTAAGTAGTCATTTGCTCCCTCACCAAAGGCTTCTGCTTTTAGTCTTGATTCTTCTTTACTCGATAACATAATGATGGGAATATCACGAGTTGATGGATGAGAACGAAACCAACGCAGCAGCATTAAGCCATCCATATCTGGCATGATTAAATCTAAAAGAATCACCGTTGGCTCAAGGGCGATCGTTTTTTGAATAGCTTCAGTTGAATCGCTTATATATTTAAAATCAATATCTGTTTCCTTAGCAATAATTCTACTGATTGCTTCACCAATTATTATCTGGTCATCAATTAACAGAATCTTCACTGTTTCTGTGTGAATCTTTACTTCATTTACACCTTCTGATGATGTTAATTGCATACTCAAGTGAGGTAATAACATTTCTGTTTGATGGACTTGAGAGATAGGGCTGACTGGTTTTATCATGTTATTCTTACTAAATATTTTGAAATGAGAATATTTATAAATATGTTATTTGATTAGGTTGATTATAACCTAATACATACAAATGTAAATATGTTTACATATCGTAAATAAACAAGATTAAATACTTTAATAAAAAAAATTTGATTTAAATAAAAATTTAAATCAAATTTTGTTATTTATTAATAATAAAACAGCAGTAATTTTACGGTATTTAAAATTATTTTATATAGGCCGATTTACCGACATCCGTAATATCTTGGTACAAACAGGAGCGATCGCATCAACTGGTAAGACTTCCACGGCGGCTTTTAATTCCACCGCAGCTTTAGGCATACCATACACAGCACAAGTTTCGCGGTTTTGGGCAATGGTGTGCCATCCTGCTTCCCGTAAGAGTTTTAAACCTTGAGCGCCATCTCTTCCCATACCTGTAAGTAACACCCCAATTCCTTTTCCAGTCCAATGATTTGCCACAGTCTTGAATAAAACATCAATCGATGGACGATAAGCACAATTTGATGGTTGTTCATCATAGTCAAAACTCAAGTTAGAACCCATGACGAGATGATGATTTGTACCAGCTAAAAGAATTTTTCCTGGTTGTGGTGTAGAACCTGTATTTGCTATTTCTAACGACATAGGAATTTGTTCATTCAACCAAACCGCAAAACCTGGAGCAAACTGAGCATCTAAATGCTGAACAATCACTACAGCAGCGGGAAAATCTTGGGGAAATTGTGAGAGAATTTTAACCAATGTCTGGGGGCCACCAGTGGAAGCACCAATGACAATTAGTGGTGGTAAAGTTTTTTGATAAATTCTGGGTTTTTTGACTGTTCGTCCTTGGGAAGATGCATTGATTAATTTGGCGATCGTGCCAATTTTCTTGAGTAGATCTACACTACCCTCAGCAGGTGTATTGATAGCATCCAAAGCACCATAGGTCATGGCTTCCAAAATATTGCCAGCATACCGATTAACACTGGCAGTCACCATCATAATTGCACAAGGCGATTGGCTCATAATTTGCCGTGTAGCTTCCACTCCATCCATGCACGGCATTAAAACATCCATCAATATTAAATCAGGGGTATCAACTGCACATTTGCTGACAGCTTCTTCACCATCGTAGGCAACCCAAGCCAAATCGTAGTCTGGTATTGTGGCTAGAATCCGCCGCAGTGCTTCTACCACCATCCCCATATCGTTGACAATGGCAATTCTCATGGATTAACCCTCACCAATTAAGTCAATTACCGCCCTTAACAAAGTGTCATCATGAAAGCTGCTTTTGGTGAGATAGTAGTCTGCACCTGCTTCTAACCCTTGAATTCGGTCTTCTTCGCGGTCTTTGTAGGAAACGATAATCACGGGTATTTGTTTCAACTTAGCATGGGCTTTGATTTGGCTGGTGAGTTCAAAGCCATTCATCCGTGGCATATCAATATCTGTAATTACCAAATCATAATCACTGCTACGGACTGCATTCCAACCATCAATCCCATTGACTGCGACATCAACTTTATAACTGTTATTTTCTAAAAGTTTGCGTTCCATTTCGCGGACAGTAATTGAATCATCAACAACTAACACACGCTTATAGGTTTTGGTCAATATCTGACGCGCCGACTGATTCACCTGACTCAGTTGCCCGCTAGAAAACACCTTGGCAATAGAACGTACTAAATCTTCGACATCGACAATCAACACTGGAGAACCATCATCCATCAGGGCGGCGGCGCTAATATTGGGGACTTTGCCGAGGCGGGAATCTAAAGGACGGACAACCAAACTGTGTTCGCCGATGAATCGGTCAACCACTAATCCATAATGGTTGAGGCGATCGCTAATTACAATCACCGGTAACAACTCTGGATTTACCGCAGGTGAGAGTAACTCCAAAACTTGACGCGCTGAAATCAACTCCACAGGTTGATTGTCCAGCAAGAAAAACGGGCGATTTTCTGAAACAGCAATCTCTGACTTGGATAACATCAGCACTTGCTCAATCTTTGTCAACCCAAAGGCGTAGGGTTCGCCAGCAATCTCGACTAACAATGTACGAACTACCGATAGGGTAAGGGGTAACTGCAAGTAAAAACTCATACCTTGTCCCGGTTGAGAAACTGCCCGCAGTGTTCCCCCAACTTCCCGCACTGTGCTGTGGACGATATCTAGACCCACACCCCGACCGGAAAGTTCCGTCACAGTTTGCGTGGTAGAAAATCCAGGTAATAATAAAAACTCCATTAACTCAGATTCAGTCAGTTGAGCTGCCATTTCTGCGTTCGTCATTTGTTTTCTGACGACTTCTTGACGCAAAAACTCTACATCAATTCCCCTGCCATCATCAGAAATAGTAATAAATAACATGCCAGCGCGATGGACAACTTCAATTACAATAGTGCCTTCTTCTGGTTTGCCTGCGGCTGTTCGTTCTTGGGGAGATTCTATACCGTGATCAATGGCATTTCGGAGGATATGAGTTAAGGGGGCTTCCAAACGTTCGAGAATATCCCGGTCTACCAAGGTATACTTACCCTTAATTTCCAGCTTCACGCGTTTACCCAATTGCCGGGAGAGGTCGCGTACCATGCGCGGAAATCCTTGTCCGCCCTCACCAAAGGAACACATTCGTGTTGCAATTACTTCCCGATATAAGCGATGGGCAAGATTTCCAGAACGCTGAGAAAACGATTCTAATTCGTTTTGCCGATCGCTAATCAACTGACTACATTCGCTGGTTTTTTGATGTAGCGCATTCAAATGTTCTTTAATGTGTTTATCAAGTGGGCGATCGCTCAATAGTTCCTGTAACTTAGCCACTAGGTTAGATAACTCTACTTGATTGGCTCTGACTTTCAAAAATGAGTCTGTAAATGGTTCTAACCACTTAGTTGCGACTATGCTTTCTCCCGCCAAACCCATCAAGCGATTGAGATTATCTGTACTCACTCGTACTGTCCGGTTTTGGGTAGTAACTAATTCTGCAACTGGGGATGGTGAAATAGAGGCGATTTCCGGTTGCACAGATTCTATCTGCGGTGTTAGCTGCAAGATATTGACTTCTGAAACAATAGCCGGGATAGTTACAGAAGTTGAAATATTCGCGATCGCATTCACCAACGATTGAATATTACTATTGTTTCCTGATTGCAGATTCGGGTTCTCGGCTATATGTTGCAGCATATCTACTGCTTGCAACAACACATCAACGCAATCGGCAGTTAAACTGACTGTTCCAGCTTGAGCCGCACTAAAACAATCTTCCATCACATGGGCTAGGGTGACAGCTGGCTCAATTTGGACAATTCTAGCTGCGCCCTTAATACAATGAGCTGCCCGCATTAAAGCTGCCAATTCTGATTTGGGGTCAGGGTTTGTTTCCAGCGCTAATAAACAATTGTTCAGCACCACAACCTGAGTTTTAACTTCCATGTTGAATAAATCCAACAAAGAAAGCTGGCTGAGATCGGAGTCTCCTATCATTACTGCGCCTTCCTCGCCAAAGTGGTAAATAATAGTTCGTCATCCAAATAGCTGACAGTCTGCGATGACTGGAAATTAGCTTTTTGCCAAGAGAATAACCCTTTAGTGTAGGTTTGGGTTGCTTGAGTCATGTTCCTAGAAGCATCGCGCAATTCCCGACGATGAAATCGGTGTATACCATCAAGTTCATCTACGGGAAAGACCCAAGCGTTACCAGCCTTTTCGATCACAACCATCCGCGAATGCACCACTGGAGTCAGCACTTGTGGGGGAGTATCGCTCTTATGGATATTCAACAAGTGGTTTAAGGAAACACACAACAGCAATTCACCGCGAATATTGATTAATCCCCGTAAGACTTGGTTGTGACGATGGGGTAAAGTATGAATCACAGTGGGAAAAGTCGTTTCTTTAAAGACTTGAGCGGGAAGCGCCAGCCATTCCCGTTGCAAACGAAAAATCACAACTGTCAAAGTTTCTGTTGTGGCGACGCCGTAGGTAGGCATTTGCGGATTTTTCTCGGTTTTAGATTCCGCAATTAATTGCGTCCACTCATGGCGATATTGCTCTGGTGTCGTCCGTTCCAGTAAATAGCGACCAGCCACCGAATAAAACGGACAATTGCGGCAATGAGCATGTGTAGATAGTTGCGAACAAGAGCGATCGCCTTCAATACCAATCACATTCCAACAACGCTCAACCTGAGATGGCAAAGATGTAGTGGTCATAAGTCAAGAGTCAATGGTCATTTGTCATTTGTTATTTGTCATTTGTTATTCTCTCCCCTGCACCCCTTCTCCCCTGCACTAAGCAGCTACATCGGCTGGGGTTAAAGATGAAACATCATCACTCTTGACTTTGAAAACAGAAACTTCTTGACGTAAGCCACGAGCAACTTGATTGAGTTGAGCGATCGCATTATTAATTTCCCGCAGCGAATCAGCAGTTTGTACTGAGGTACTACTCAACAACACCATCGCATCACTAATTTGTTGCGCTCCTACTGACTGGGTTTCCATTCCCTTGTTCACAGATGCAAAATGGGGATTCAAATCCTGCACTTGCTGGATAATTTGCCCAATCTGTGTACTGATATTGCTCACATCTGCCACACTCCGCCCAACTTCAGCTGCAAATTTGTCCATCTCCATCACCCCTGTAGACACGGAAGATTGCATCTGTTTGACCATCTGTTCTATGTCGAGGGTGGCGACTGCGGTTTGGTCTGCTAATCTGCGAATTTCTCTGGCAACTACGGCAAAGCCTAAGCCATATTCCCCTGCTTTTTCGGCTTCGATAGCTGCATTCAATGACAGCAAATTCGTTTGGTCGGCTACTTTAGTAATTGTCAGGACAATATTATTAATATTGTTAGCTTTTTCACTGATGATTCCCAACCTCGCAGCGATGCTATTGGTTGCTTCTGCTAACTGTCGCATACTTGCTTCCATTCGCATCAAATCTTTTTGGCTGACGTTGGCGGCTGTTGTTGTGGCTTGCGACATTGTGACCACTTGTTCCATTGTATTTACTAGTTCTCTGGAGGTGGCGGCAATTTCTTTGGCTGTGGCTGTGACTTGATTTGTAGAAGCTACTTGTTCAGAGATTGTCGTCTCTAATTGTTTGCCAGAAGCTGCTATCTGTGTGGCTGAGGTTGTGACTTGAATGCCTGAACCTTGTACTTGACGAATTAAAGTACTTAGCTTCTGCGTCATCGTTTTGAGTGCAGCCATTAACTTACCAATCTCGTCATTGGCGGAGATTTCAACATTACTAGTCAAATCCCCCGCAGAAACTCGGTCTGCTAAATTAAATGCAGTCTGCAAAGCACGAGCTAACGCCCGACTGGGAATCAGAATAATCCCTAAAGAAACGGCAACTGTCACAATCACAATACAGAAGAAATTTCCCCAACTCACAAAGACTGCAAAACTTTGAATTTGATTAGCTTGCTTTTGTCTTTCTTCTAAACTTTTGTCTTCTACCTCCAACATTTCATTCATTTTTACTCTGATTTCATCCATGATTTTTTTGCCTTTATCTGAAAGAATCAGAGCTAATAACTCTTTTTCTTTACCAACTCTCTTCATGTTTATAGTTGCTTCCAATTCTTCTATTTTGGCTTGGCTTAAATTTTCAATTGCACCAAGTCTTTTAACTTGATCTGAATTGTCAAAAACTTGATTTTTTATTTCTAAAAAGCTATCTTTTAACCTGGGTTCCGCTGAATTAAATGGCTCTAAATATCTTTCTTGTTTTGTAATGATAAAACCTCGTTGTCCAGTTTCAGCATCAACTAAAATATTTTCAAGCTCTTTTAACTGTGCTTTGACTGCATAAGTATGATTAACCCAGCCATTAGACTCTATCAGAGAATTATTAATTGAGTTAGAAATATAGCTGGTAACACCTGTTAATGCAACGATAATTGCACATCCACCGATGACAAATTGATTAATTTTGATACCTTTTTGCATAGATTTTTCTAGTTTATTTTTGCTTGATGGAAATAGAAAGTATGAAATAAGGGCTAAAATTGCGAGGTTAATCTACCATCAAAACTGAATTTATGTGAATTAGATATTAATAGCCTTTAAAGAGGAAAATTGACAACCGTAGTTGAGGATGATTATTTTGAAATTACGATAGAGTAGGTTCAACAATAGTGTTGTTAACTTTGAAGACAGAAACCTCTTGACGTAAGCCACGAGCAATTTGATTGAGTTGAGCGATCGCATTATTAATTTCCCGCAGCGAATCAGCAATTTGTACTGAGGTACTACTCAACAACACCATCGCATCACTAATTTGTTGCGCTCCTACTGACTGAATTTCCATCCCCTTGTTCATAGATGCAAAACGTGGGTTTAAATCCTGCACTTGCTGGATAATTTGCCCAATCTGTGTACTGATATTGCTCACATCTGCCACACATTGCACCGCCCTACTTAGTATTGATGTTAATACTTAAAATAGCCAATCCCAAAAGATTGTAAAAGGGACTGGGGATTGGGTATTAGGGATTGGCGATTGGGTGTGAAATTGAAAAATTATGGTGGTTGCTCATAACCCACCACCAAATTTTAAAAACTTTCCCAGTCCCCAGTCCCCAGTACCAACAGCGGCGTTCCTGAAGCAGTGCGGTCTTGGGCTTTGCCCAAGTGGAGCATCTGCTGTCCCCCACTATACATTTATGTTAGTGGGGGAGGAACGCCGCGACCTGTTGAATTCAAAATAAAAAATTCCAAATTGGTATTAGATATAATGTTGTAGACTTTTATCAAAGGCAAAAAGCCTTCAGTCCCTAAAATTCCCAAATTAGGAACCAAATTAACAATTACTAGTTGAAAAATTTAATAAGCTTTATTAAGGTAATCATAAAAGTAAAAAAATATTAATAGACAGCCAATTTACACATAAAATATGATATGCATATGGCTTTAATCTTTAAGCTCTGTATTTGACTGATTTACAATCTGCTGTATTTAGTATATTAGTGCGGATGGGAGCAACGCGATTTTCTGAAATCGTCGTGAAACGAGCGCTCTTAAGCGGGGGGAGCTGGGGGAGCTGGGGGAGAAAAAAGAAAAAATCGTACTTTTTGCTACTAAAACTATACTAAATCCACTTAATTTCTTCTCTTCCCCAGCCTCCCCAGCCTCCCCAGCCCCCCCAGCTCTGCCATCTCACTTTCCGAAGCGTTGCTCCCGTGCGGATCGGTTTATTTATTCCAACTCTACACCATCATCTTTCTGACGCTGCAATCGGTAGACACGTCGCCAAAGCAGACTAGCACTATCAACATCTCCCTGCTGTTCCTTGAGTAAAGCCAGATGGGTTAGTGCTGCTTCGTGATTAGGTTGTAGGTAAATTGCTTTACGAAAAGATTGTGCTGCTTGCTCATTGTGTCCCATCGCTTGCTGCACCTCACCGAGTAGAGCATAAGCTTCAGCATTCATTTGATTTTGATTGAGATAGTCGTTGCATAGTTGCACTGCTTCATCTAAGCGACCTTGATTAGCAGCAGTTTTAGCTAGCTCTAATAAGTCTGTGTTAATATTGTTTGCAGCTATCGGTTTCTCTTGAGAAACTTCCGCCCTGTCTTTGATGCGAAAGTTGTAGCGGTTTTGTGTTGCTAACTGAGGATGTATTGTTGATTTATAACTGCTAGGAATAGTATCAGTTTTCTCAACGAACTTTTGATGGTTACTCAAATTTTTATAGGCAACGGCTGAAGATTGATGCACTAAGACAAACTGGGTTTTCATGAGTAATGCAGCTTCAGCATGGGCGACAAATAATAAACCCCCTTCGACTAGTAACCTTTCTAAGGAGCGAATAGTTTGTTGTTTAGTGGCCCTATCAAAGTAAATCAATAAGTTACGGCAAAAAACTACATCATAAGCCTGTGTATTAATAAAAAAATCAGGAACAGCTAAATTACCGTTGATAAAATTTACCATGCTTTTTATCTTGTCATGCAGGCGATATCCTGACTTTGTTGATTGAAAATAGCGCTTTTGCAAGGAAAGATTATTACCGCGAAATGAGTAATTATCGTAAGTTGCTCGTTGGGCTTTCAATAAGCATTGTTTGCTAATATCAACAGCATCAATGTGAAATTGAGCAGATGTTAATCCTGCTTCTAATAGTGCGATCGCAATGGAATATGGTTCTTCACCTGTGGCGCAGGGTACACTCAAAACCCGCAGTACACCTTGGGGTTTCTTTGGCAACCATTCTGATAATACATAAAGTTTGAGAAATGCAAACGATTCTGGCTCACGAAAAAACCAAGTTTCTGGAACAATCACACTGTCAATCAGTGCGTCCCATTCTTGGGGAGAATCCTGCAAATGTCCCAAATAGCTGGACATCTGGGTGATAGCACAATCTGCCATTCGTTGATAAATAGCACTGGCGATCGCACTAGAACCAATTGAGTTGACATCTAAACCAATTTTGCTTCTCAGTAAAGCTTCGATGACAGATTGCGCCATTTGTGTGGTCTTCAGACCAATCTAAATTGCTGTGTTTACAAGTCTTTCTGGCAAGAGATTAACTTGCTCGGCTTGTGATAACAAGTATTCAATACGGATGCACTGAATCATACCTTGATTATCTAATATCATCTTGCCCAAATATGGCGCTGCATCTATCTCAATGTTAGAATCAACAAACTCACTTTCAGACTTGTGCAATGTTTCAACAACCTGTTCTGCCATTAAGCCTAAAATATGCTTAGTATGATTATGCCCACAATAGTTAACTAATATAATCCGCGTACTCAAGTTATCGCCGCAGGGTTTACCCTGCATCAACTGGCATAAATCGATTACTGGTATGATGCGTCCACGATAGTTAAATACACCAGCGATGTGTTCTGGCTTGTGTGGCAAAGTTTTCAGCAAAACTAGCGGTATAACTTCGACAACCTCACAAGTGGCGATCGCGTACCGTTCATTCCCAACGTTGAAGAGTAACATGAGCATGGATTCATCTGGGTGTGTTATTTACTCAGGTTACCCACTTTATTAACTAAACGTGAGTTCGACAATAGTACAACCAGCTTTTTGGGGTAAATATCGGGTTGATGACACCCAAAGCAAAGACGTTAGCAAAGGTATTGTTTACACAGCAATAATTTTTGCTATTGTTTAGTATTATAGACCATATACCTAAATAGGTCTTATGCTATTTATAGCAAATTATTGAAATTATTTTTAGTAGTTTGCTACGCCTTCATCTAATTCAGCGGTTATTGCTCAGGCAAGGTTGAGCTACTTTGTGCTTGATACAAACTCTGTTTGAACTGAGCTACTTTAAGTCCAATCGCTTGATTTTACCTTGCTACAAAAATATTCAATTTTTACAAGGAGTAATATGCGCCTCAATGGATATGACTATTCTGAGCTTGTACGCATAATCGACCTTTTTTTAGAAAGCCAATACGGTGAAGTATGGCACAATTTTTGTGAAAATTACGTAAAACAAAGAGATAGTTATGAGATTGCTGAAGAGCCTCCTAACGTAGAAAATCAAAATACAGATGAAGATCAGCAGCAGAATTAAAGAAAACTATCACTTGTACCTTTGAAGCTGCTCTAAGTTTTGGGTAATCCTGAATAGGAACGATAGAAGTAAGTAAGGCGGTGCAATTAAAGATAACTGGCTAGGGCTGTCATTCGTCATTTGTTCTTTGTCATTTGTAAGGGAATAAGAGCCTATTTACGTTTCGTAATATAGTTTGGTTGATTTCCACCGACTTACTTAGTTGATTCTAACTGCACAGATGTCAGCAGCCTTTCTTACCTGTGAAATTGTATCCCTCAATAATAGTTATAAAAGTGTGTTCTCTGTTTCCTCGTGTCATGGTTTTAAGGGACTTCCAACTAAATAAATATCCCATCGCTCTGTGCAAGCTGGGGAGGCTGGGGAGGCTGGGGAAGCTGGGGTAGAAAGAGTCTATTCATCGTCTTCGCTCTCCAAATTGAATAATTTATTTTCTGGAAGTACCTTAAACCAAAACAGCATTATCTATTTAGGACTATCAGAAAATAAAGGTGCAGTAGTATTGCATACTACTTACACCTACAATTTAACCTTGCAAAAAGTTCAAATCATCACTACTGAGAAAGGAAGCATTACCAGTACTAACTCCTTGAGACAAAACTGAAGTAAAAGAGTTTTGATTTACAGGGTCAAATATATTACCCAGGTTAGAAGTGATTTGACCATAGCTGAAGGAACTGCTCGTACTGATTCCTTCATTGGGGTTAATCAAATTATCGCCACTGGGTAAAAGCTCATCAGTAACGAAAGTACTACTGATATCAACAGTAAAAATTGCAGTAGGATCGGTAATGCCAATGACATCGTTAGAATCGCCGATGAAGTTTTGCACATTTCCCTTGTTTGTATCAAGGGTAGCTACCCAGGCGTCCACAGTCGAATTAGTAGATTCAGTAGAAGTATCACCCAACAAGCTATCAGTATATCCAGTCACAAAAAGCTTGCCATTATTATCTGTTGTCACACCTGTAGCGTAAGTCAGGTTATATTTACTGCCAAATTCTTGAACCCATTTATTGTTACCATTGGTGTCAAACTTGGCGACAAAGGCATTAACAGTCTGCTTATAAGTATCTGCGCTTGAATCCTCGTTGGAATATCCTGTCAAGAAAATATTGTCTTGGGAATCGATTACTATGTCAGCTAAGTAAGTACCATCATCACCTTCAGAGCCAAACTGTTTAGTCCACAATTGAGTTCCATCAGGGCTAAACTTACTCAGCCAGATATCGTTAGACCCTGTTTTATCCTTATTTGCTGTACCTAAACTACCTGAAGTCCAACCAGTAACATAAATATTGCCAAGGCTATCAGTGTCAACAGTCCATCCAGCTTCAAGACCCTCATCTGTACTACCAAATTGTTGAATCCACTCTACCTCACCGGCGGGGTTCACCTTTGCCAGCCAAGCATCGTACTTCAAAAGATTTCGAGATGGGTCTGACTCTTTGATTAAACCTTGAGTCCATCCAGTAGCGTAGGTGTTACCATTTTTATCCACAGCCACATCATAAGTTTCATCAAAAACAAAATTCCCCAGGGGCGTATTCTTGCCAATTTGTGTAAACCACTCCTGGTTGCCATTACTATCTAACTTAGTAATCCAAGAATCATCTTGAATGGAAAAATTGAAAATGTCTCTTCTTGTATTTTCTTTAATTGATAAACCCGATAAATAGACATTACCCCCTTCATCTACATCAAGACCAAACGAGCTATTAGAATAACCAGCAGTGACATCAGTTCCAAACTGCTTACCCCACAACAAATTGCCATTGCTGTCATACTTAGCCACCCAAATATCAAGCTCGGATGATTGCTTAGTTGAAAATAAACTACCCCCCGTGTCTCCTGCTACATAGAAGTTACCATCTTTGTCTGTGACAATAGAATAAGGATTATCAGAACCGGCAGTACCAAACTGCTTAGCCCATAATTGATTACCATTATTGTTAAATTTGACTATCCAGATATCTGTAGAACCATTATGGTTTCCTGCTAAGGGGCCAGTAGTATATCCTGTGGCATAATAATTGCCCGAAGGATCTGCGGCAGTAGCAAGACCTAGCTCAACAGCGGTAGTTCCTAACTGGTTAATCAACTTTTGTTCGGGTTTTTTTTTTGGCTTTTCGCCTACAAATTGGAAATATTCCCCTTTGAAATCTAAAACTTCTTCAGGTTTGGAAATCACATAAGCAATGAGGTCAGGATATCCCTGCTGCACTGAAAAGATAGCCTTACCATAAAAAAGTTGATCGACTCCTTCAACCTTTAATCCGTTAATTGGTACTATTCGATAGTCTGCCTCATTACCGTTGAGACGGATGACATCTTCAGAGGTGCCAAAATCATAAATGACGACGTACTCATTCAAACCAAGAAAGTTTGTAGTCAGTAGCTTATCCGCAGTGTCAGTATTTGCATAGTAAGGTTGAGTTTCATCTCCCAGAATATATCTGTCTCCTCCTACGGATGGAATATCCTTTTCTAGAATGAGTAATGGATTCCCTTCTTGAATCCCAAGCACAACCTCGTATTCTTCTGGAGAGTTGTCAAATACATCACCAAACCAAAAATCAATATTAGTGCTGCCATTTCCCAGGTCGCCGTAAAAAGTATCATTGCCACCACGACCAAAAAGAGCTTCAAAACTTGAATTTCCTCCGATAACTATATCGCTAGCAGGTGTATAAAGTGAGATGTTGAGTTTAAAATCACTCATTTTTTTAAGTCCTTTGTTTCAAGAATTGAGATTTTTATGTTCAATTAGGCTGAACTGACTTGAAAATACTTTGTGCCTTCGTGTCTTTGTGGTAGAAAATTAACCGCAAAGGCACTAAGACAAGGGCAGCCGTTTGGTTCATGATGGCTATTTATCTTTTGCTTTTTACAGAAATCAGGTAATTATTGATGGGTTTGTTAACAGTTGGCTGAACAAACAAAACAATCAAAAATGCCCCAGTGAGTAAGGCAACACTGGCGATGAGTACAGCTGTGTGTAAACCTGAAACGAAGGCATTATTAATGGCTTGATGCAAAGCAAGCTGAGAAATGTTGGCTGGGAGATGATTGGAAATTTTAATTCCACCGTGCAAAGCATCTGCAATTAGCTGATCTTGGAGGTTTGAAGGTAGATTCCAAGCAGAAAGCGATCGCACCAAGTCTGAAGTTAACTGTTGTGTGAGAATTGTGCCTTGAATGGCAATTCCTAAAACACTGCCAAGTCGGTTACTCATGTCGTTGACTGCTGAGGCGATTCCGGCTTGGCTTGAGGGTGCAGAGTTCATCGCTAATCCTACCAAAGGCGCTATTGCTAAGCCACCACCGAAACCGGAGACAACAAGGTTCCAGACAATTGCTGCATATTCTGTATCAGCACTGATTCCTCGGAACGAAAATGTTGCCACCCCTGCTAATACCAATCCTGTTGTGATGGCAAAGCGCGGCCCTAAAAGAGCAACGAACCACCCAGAAACAAGGGATGCAATGATGAAAGCCGCATTCATCGGCAAAAAGCGTATACCCGCCGCCGCCGCCGAGTATCCTTGCACTTGCTGTAAGAACAGGCTGAAAAGAAACAGTAAGCTGACGAGGGTGAAGAATACTAATAGTGAGACGAAATTGGCTACAGCAAACCTTGGCTGTTTAAACAAGTCTAAGGGCAGCATTGGGTGGCTGCTGCGGGACTCAATCAGCAAAAAACCCACAAAGCTAAGTGCGGCTACTGCTAGCAAACAGACAATGAGCGGCGATCGCCATGCACCAGCATTACCTTGAGTCAGCCCATAGGTGAGCGCAGCCAGCAGCATGATACTGAGTAATAAACCTGGCAGATCAAGACGCTGATTCTTAGGGTTTTTACTGTCCTTGACAAAACGGGAAGTCACCCAAAAAGCGATCGCGCCAAAGGGTACATTGAGAAAAAACACACTCTGCCATCCCAGAGTATCCACTAGCACCCCGCCAAGCACAGGCCCAGCAACCAGAGCTATTCCCGACACCCCAGACCAGATACCGATGGCTTGAGCTTTCTGTTTTGGCTCAGAGTAAGTATCAGTGAGAATAGAGAGAGAACCCGGTATCAAAGCAGCAGCACCGATTCCTTGGAGAGTCCGCCCAGCAATCAAAATACTGAGATTGGGAGCAAAACCACAAACCACAGAGGCGATGGTGAAAATCACCAGTCCTGTAAGGAAGACTCGCCTGCGCCCATAAATATCGCCTAATGTCCCGCTTGTCAGCACTAAACTAGCCGCAGCCAGCGTATAGGCATTGAGAACCCACTGCAATCCTGACACACCAGCATCCAGACTGATCTGAATTTTGGGAAGGGCTATATTCACAACGGTGTCGTCAAGATAAGCCATGAAGAGGGCAAAACACATGGCTACCAGTGTGATAGCTTTAACACGACCTCGATTCATGCCTGTAATACCAATTGGTAATTCGTAATTCGTAATTCGTAATTCGTAATTAAGAAAACTAGATTTGATCTAGGTTTATGGTTTAAATTTGTTGCCAGATTTTGTGGTTTTTAGTGGTGGGAAGAAAGCAAATACTAATTTTCCCTACACCCCACACCCTTCTTGTTGACTACCTATACTCAAGTGATGCTGTCTCTGTTGTCTTGTAGCTATTGGCAAGAATTTTTTGCAAGTTATCAGAAATTTCAAACACGGCTCGATTGTTTACAGCAGCAACATTGGCACGGTAGCGAGCAAAATTTTCCGGCTGAAGAAACTTTTTAACTGCCTGATCAATATTGCGAAAATTACGAACAACCAAACCTACTTCTTTTTGTTCAACACAGTCTGCGTTGTATCGTTCGTGGATGAGTGTGGAAATATTACGTTCCATAATCATTGGTAGATTCATTACTAAAGCTTCGCTGATACTACAAGCACCTGGTTTATTAATTAAAAAGTCGGAAAGATGCATGTAGTAAGGAATGTCTTTAGTAAAGGCTGTGACAAATCTTTTTTGTAGACCTTGGCTTTCACGTAAAGCTGTAGCCAACTCTTCATTGCGTCCGCAAATAAAAATCAGTTGTAGCTTTTGTTGAAAACGCTCTAGACGCTCGGCAATTTCTAGCATTACTTTGGAACCATAAGCACCAAATAATACAAGTCCTGTGAGACAGTCTGGATCTAAACCCAAACGTTGCCTTTCAGCGCGGCGATCGCAAACAATTGGTTCATAAAAACGAGGGTGAACAATTGTGCCGGAAGTTTTGATGATTAGCTCTTCTTTTACTCCCATAAAACGAGCTTGTTCTACTGTTTTTTCAGTTCCACAAACTAGATAATTTCCTGTTTTTGGTTCTATCCAAAACGCGGGTGGAAAATCAGCGTAATCTCCAATAATAGTTACTACAGGAGTGCCTGGTTTTGCCTGCTGCACACTTTCCCACAGCCCTTTGTTATACAAAGGAACTACGGAAACTACTAGGTCTGGCTGTTGCTCACGCCAATATTCTGCAAAAAATTTGACACCGACATCGTGATTGAGTTTGACAAGTAGTTTATTAAGGCGCATCTTCAACGGCCAAAGCCATGTCCAGCCGCTTTTCAGCATCAGGTTATACAAGTCATGTCCAGAAAAGCCCAATAGTTTGTAAGCACTGACTATCTTTTTTTGATTTGCCAAGTTATCGGCTATTTCGTCTATATCAGTGACAGTAAAACGCCAAGGTAATTGTTGTTGTTCAACAACAGCCCGTAGTGCATTATACATAGCATAATGTCCACCACCACCTTGGGAGGTAAGGACATTAATCAAAAACTCTTTTTTGGGATATGGCGATGATTGCAAAGTTTTCATTTTGTCATCCTGCAAGAACAACTTGTCTTTCATAGGTTGAATTTGCTATCTCTTTCTCAAACAAACCAAGGGCCCGCAGCACTGCATGATCCATGTCATAGTACTTGTAGTCTCCAAGTCGTCCTGCAAATAGGACTGTACCGTTGAGTTTTTCGGCTTCTTTGAGATAAAGATTCAGGCGATCGCGGTTCTGGTCATTGAGGATGGGATAATAAGGATCGTTTTTCCCTGGTACATAAGCTTGAGGATATTCCATCACTAAGGTAGTTTTAGGAGAAGTTTGTCCCGACAAATACTTTTGTTCAGTGATGCGAGTGATGTCATAGTCGTTGGGATAATTAACTGTACCAACCTCTTGATAAGATTCTTGATCTAAAGTCTCAAATTGAAAGCGCAGACTACGATAAGGCAACTCACCATACATGTAATCAAAGAAAGTATCAATCGGCCCAGTATGGAGTATGCGGTTAAACTTAACACCGTTAATAACTTCTCGATAATCTGTATTCAAAAGTACCTTAATGTTAGGATGAGCCAGCATTCGACGGAACATTTCGGTATAACCAAGCTTAGGCATAGCTTGGTAAGGGTCTTGAAAGTAACGATTATCCCGACTGATGTAGACTGGAACACGTCCGGTTACTCCCTTATCAAGTTCCTCTGGTTTCACATCCCATTGTTTGATGGTGTAGCGGAGAAAGACATTTTCATAGATGTATTCAGCTAAAAAGCTTAAGTCACCGCTGGCACTTTCACGTAGTTTTAAAATTGGTACTTTAACCCCAAAACCAAAGTTTTCTAGAAGTAAGTTTTCTAGCTTTTCTGTGTACCGTGGAGGAAAAAGGGCATAAAGAGAATTGAGATTAAAAGGAATAGGGACTTTCTTACCTTCAACTACTCCTAGGACATGGTGATAGTAGTGTCTCCATTCTGTAAATTGAGAAAGATAATTCCAGACTTTTTGAGACTTCGTATGAAAGATGTGTGGGCCGTATTTATGAACTAAAATACCGTGTTCATTGTAGTAATCATAAGCATTCCCGCCAATATGATCTCGCTGTTCTACAATTAGTACTCTCTGCCCTAATTGAGTTGCAATGCGTTCTGCGATGACACAGGCTGAGTATCCTGCACCGACGATTAGCCAATCAAATATCATTTATTTTGCTCCTCATACCATTTTGGATTTTAGATTTTAGATTTTGGATTGGGAGTTGCTTGGTGTGCCTGCATTCTAGGAATTGTGTCAGTTTTATGCGTAACGAAGTTTAGGAGTGCGATCGCGTTCTTGGTTTGTTTGGGCTTGTTCTAAGATTCCTGATAAAATATCGACAACTTCAAACACTGCTTTATTATTAATTGCAGCAGCATTTGCACGGTAACGAGCCAGAGTTTCTGGTTGAATTAGCTTTGCTACAGCTTGGTTAATCTCTCGAAAATTGCGGACTACAATTCCAATTTCATTATCTGCAATCCACTCAGCCGAAGGTCTTTCTTGAAATAGGCTTAAGGCATTGCAATCTGTAATCACTGGTAAGTTCATAGCCACGGCTTCACTAACACCCACAGAACCAGATTTACCAATGAAGAAATCAGATAGATGCATATAGTAAGGGATTTCACTCGTAAAGGTTTCTACAAACCTTGGCAAACGGCTTTGTTGACGGCGCAAGGTTACTGCTAGTTCTTCATTACGTCCACAAATGAAAATTAGTTGTAGGTTTAACTGTGATTTTTCCAAAGAATCAGCAATTTCTAGCATCACATTTGATCCTTGGCTACCAAAAGTAATTAAAGCGGTGGGCAAATCTGGATCTAGCCCTAAACGTTGCCTTTCAGCACGGCGATCTACAGTCACCGGTTCATAGAAACGAGGCTGAATTATAACTCCTGATGTGCGGAAAATTTGCTCTTGTGTATAACCAAAGTTTTTTGCTTGTTCAACCGCCTTTTGAGTAGGACAAATTAAGAATTGCTCCTGTGGCTCAATCCAAAAATGGGGCGGACAATCGGCATGATCAGTTATAAACGTGACGAAAGGAACACCTGGTAATGCTGCTTGCAAACTTTCACAAAGCACTCGATTAATATATGGCTGGACTGAAACTACCATATCAGGCTGATGCTGCTGCCAATATTTTTTCAGACGTGCTAACCAAGCAGAATGATAAAGACGGATTTGTAGTTTGAATGAAGGAACTAATAAAGGTTCATTAATAATTTTTGCCCAGGTTTTTTGGAGAACGAACTTATTGTAAAAGTCCTGGGAAGCAGATGTATGAAGAATTTCTTTAAAAGCTTCGACTATATGAACTTCCCAAGGCAATTTGCGCTGTTCGATAACTTTTTGCAAAGCATTAGCAGTGCTGCGATGGCCTGCACCTGCATCATAAATCATTAGATATACTTTTTTCATCGCTTTTTTCATGAGGTTTGTGCAAAAAACGAACCACAGAGGAGCCACTGCGTTGGGCGGCTTTGCCGACTTGAAGCAAGTGGCGTCGCGCAGAGAGCGCGGAGGAAGAGAAGATTACTATCTCTGTGTTCTCTGTGCCTCTGTGGTTCGATTAAAAAATTCTTTCTTACAAATCAGAGCTTACCATTGTTGTGCTTTCACTACTTTTAAACGCAACAGGCATTTGATTGATAGCCCGTTTGTGGTTGAGCTTAGTGACTCCAATTATCTGATAAAATTTATCTCCAAATCGCGGGGATAATTGCCAAAGCGCTAATAGTAACTTTGTAAAACCTGCGGTAAATGCATCTTGATTGACAATTACTTCTGCTTGATTTTGCTTAATAGCTTGGATGACTGCCTGAGATACATCTGTTGGCTTGGATGTACCTGCTAAATTTGGCGCGGATATGCCTGTATCGGCAAACATTCCAGATTCACAGACATAACCTGGACAAATCACTGAAACATCCACACCAGTACTTACCAATTCTTGTCTGAGTGAGTCACTCCACATGAGTAAACCAGCTTTACTAGCGCAATAAATGCTGTTATAGGCATTGCCTTTTTTGCCAGAGAGGGAGGCAATATTAATAATGTGACCTCTCTTTTGGTGTAACATTGTTGGTAGTAACAATCGAGTTAATTCCATTCCAGACAGTAGGTTAATTGTTAATACTGACTGTAGTTCTGAGGTAGAGTAATCTTGAAAGTTTTTGTAGATTTCTATCCCGGCGTTGTTAATTAAAATGTCAATGGGGCCTGCAAGGCGATTGATTTGTTGAACGAGGCTTGGTAAGTCTTCTACATTGCTGAGGTCATATTTAATGCCTAACCAATGACCTCCTAAAGCTTTGACTTCGGTAGATAATTGATCCAGTCCCTGTTGCGATCGCGCTACACCAACTACAGTTGCTTTTTCTTTTGCTAAAGCACGAGCAATAAAGGCTCCAATCCCGCGTGAAGCACCTGTTAAAAGTATCGTCTGACCTGCAATATTTGTCATGATTGCTTAACATCCTCATTGATCAGTAGCAACCTATTTCAGCTAACAGCAATGTTTTCTTTGAGGGAAGAAAAATGTTTGCCACCCAAGTCTATTTGTCCTTGTTCAACTCCTGTTTTGATTCTGGTAAGTAAGTACTCCCAGTCAGAGGCGATGATATTTGTGCCATGATCTGGCTCAATCAGACTGGCTAAGACAATATTGTTGCCATATTTGTTGACTAAATTCTGTATACCGAGGAAATTGAAAACTCCTGATTCATAGGTTCCACAAGGAACGGAGGGATTGTTTACACCAGTGCAATACTCGTTATTTGGTTGAAACCACTGGGTTGATGGATAACCGTGGAAATGAACCATTGGTGTACCATTTTTAATCAAGTCTGGTGCGTACAATGCAGCAGCAAGAGCGATCGCTACCATGACATAGATATCGTAAGATGGTTTGATATCACTCATCGCTAGATTGATATCTTTTGGCAATTGCAGCAATAGCCTATCTTGCAATCCTAGCCTCAGTACGTCAGTTTCTAAATTTAGATTTGTTTTATTCGCGCCTGAACGAGAACTAACAACCCAAATATCTGGTACTTGCTTAAATACGTTTTGTTCTCTAATCTTGGTTTTGATATATCTCCTACCAATTTCATTTTGACGCAGTTCATTACGACTAAATCCTTCGATAGGAGAAAGACTTTCCCATTCGCTTTCAGATATTTCTACAGCGCCTATATATTGGGGTGGTTCAGCATAGGCAACAAAACCATAAGATACGCCTGTTCTACCATTTGCCATCCAGTCTACAATATCCCGGTGTGACTTTCTTTTAATCACATCGTCAATTTTAAAACCAGAAGGTAGTAAACCTGTTGATGTTAACTCTTTACCTAATCTGACGAGTTTATTTGCATAGATAGATGCTTTTGGCTCATACTCACCAATCTCAAATCGGCTAAGAGATAATGGCAGAATTGGTACATAAATTTTTGGAATTAAGGAGTTAGAAACAAATTCATCAATTGATGATGCCGGAAATACTGAATCAGAAAGATTCATGTTTAAAATGGAAATTTGATTTTCAGAAACTCCAATTACGATTTCTGAAAATGTTTTGATAAGGGTATTTACACCAATAGGTATTTTCTTTTGATAAGGGATATTTGGATTAACAAACTCTTGATTCAGTTTGGTTAAAACGATAACTTGAGTATTGGTTGGGTCTTCTAGTGGTTGGATATTTTCTTCTGCCCAACTGATAAACTGCATAATTTTAGAAGCAGATAGAGGGCGATTTTGTAAAATAAAGCGAGAATATAATTTATAGAGTAACTCTACTACAACTGTCTTGGCTTTACCAAGTAAAGAAGGATGTTTTTCAACATCAACTACAGCACTAACACCTGCTTTGACAACATTTGTAGTAATGGTTTTTTTCCACTTGGTAAAAGGGATAGTAATGTCGTATTGTACTTCTTTAGTTGCTTCTTTCCAAGGTACAATTTGAACTCCATTGGTTCGCAGCTTATTTTCTAATTCTTCCCTGAATTTTAAAATTGCTGCTTGTTTGTATTCATTTGGCAAAGGTCTAAAGGTAACTTTTAGCTTTTTAGCCATCACCTTTGGCTCAATAATGGGAGGGTTAAAGCCTGTAATTTTATGGCAGAATCCTCCTATTAAACGTCCAATTGTTTGTAAGCTGAGGTCTTGAGTTTCAGTTAAGCTATCATTTGCTATGTTGTTACCTTTTTGCAGAAAAGCGAGAATTTCTGTTTTGTATTTAGCTAATTCTGTGCGTAGTTCTGCTGTTATTAACCCTTTTGGTGAGTTAACTTTGAGTTTACCATTATCTGTCCACAGTTGAACGCCTTGTTGAGTTAAGTTATCTAACAGTTCGGATACGTTCATAGATTCACAGTGACCATTTAGTTATATTTTTTGGAAACGAAATTGATAATTAAATACGTTCAGTTAATACGGTTTATCCATGAAGATGAACTATTAATTTATTAAACGAACCGCCCTTCGGGTGACGCTCGCAAGCTCGCTACCGCTGCGCTAACGCCACTTTGCCATCGACGCGAGGCGCCAAGACGGCAAGTGGACTCACCAAGGACGCCAAGGGCGCAGAGAAAAGAAAGAAATGCTTAACTGAACTGTATTGGTTTGATAATCAAATTTCAAATATTTCTGAATCACAGGCTTCTAGTTCTTTAGCTAGGTGCTGTGAGAGTGATTCGATGGTGGGATAATGCACTAAGAGAAGTGGAGACATATCAATTCCTAGATATTGTTTGCCGGCGCTAGCGATCGCGATCGCTAGTACTGAATCAAGACCATAACTGGCGAAAGGTACTCGAATATCTATATCATGGGGTTTGACTCCCAAATCTTTGGCTATTTGGTTAGTCAGCCAAGTTTGAATATCTGCTGCTGTCAAAGCTTTGATGTTAATCTCTACCGCTGGTTGCTGTGGTTGAGTTGTGCTAATAAATTCTAATTGCTGAGGTTGCTTTGTTAATAAACTAAGCAATTTAGGCAGCAAATTCAATTCTTCTTTTGAAAGTTCTCCGGTTTTTTCTAACTGCTCAATCAGTTGTTGATGATTTGCTTGATTAAAAATCTCAGTTTTTTTATGTCCATTATTAGGCTCAAACCAGTAGCGTTTTCGTTGCCAAGGATAAGTCGGCAATTCCACACATTGACGCGAATAGTCTTGGTCAAAACCTAACCAGTCTACTTTTATTCCACGTATATATAAAGATGCCAAAGTCTCAAGAATCTGTTGCCAATCATTTTTATCTGGATGCAAAGTAGAAAGCCAAATTCTATCAGGTAGGTAATTACGACCTAGTTCTACTAAAGTTGGTGTCCCAATTTCCACAAATATTTCGTAACCTTGTTGAGTTAAAGTATCTATGCTTTTAGTAAAATTCACAGGTTGTTGGACTTGACGAACCCAATATGAAGGGGAGGCTATTTCACCAGCCGAATGAGAAATTAAAGTAATTTGCGGTTGACAGTAGGTTACTTCCTTGAGAATTACTTGGTTTTCAAAGGCGAATACTTCCACATCTTCGGGTAGTGCTTGCATCAAGCGTCCCCGTTCAACTACCAACTTTAAGCTATCTTCCAAGCTCAAAACTCCAGCTACACAGGCTGCAACATATTCTCCGACTCCGTAACCCATGACTGCACTTGGTTCTATTCCCCAAGATTTCCATAACTCAAATAAGGCATATTCAAGAGTAAATAAGGCGAGTTGGCTGTAAGTAGGTTGATTTGAAGGGGAAGGGGGAAGGGGAAGGGATGAATGTTCGGGGTACAGTAATTCTAGTAACGGCTTTTGCAGATAAGGACGTAATATTTCATCACAGCGATCGCAAGCTTGGCGAAATTTTGGTTGGGTTTCGTAGAGTTGACGACCCATTTCGATATATTCTGAAGCTTTATCGGGGAAAATAAAGGCTATTTTGGGAGAATCTTTCGCTTTTCCCTGGAATAATCCTAGTGGGTGCTGCTGAGTTCTGAAAGCTGCTAACTTTTCGTAGAGTTCGCTAGATGAAGATGCTACCACACTCAAGCGATGCTGAAAATGCGATCGCCCACTATTAGCTGTAAAACAAATATCTCCTATGGCTAAGTCTGGATTATTGGCTAAGTGCTTCTCATAGCGTTCCGCTAATTGAAAAAGTGCCTCATCTGTCTTGGCTGATAAAGCTAATAGGTGCAGTGGACGCTCTATTTTTTTCTCCACTGGCTGGGAAATTGGTGCTTCTTCTAGAATTACGTGAGCGTTAGTACCACTAAAACCAAAAGCACTTACTCCCGCCAGTCGCCGTTTTTCTGTTATCGGCCAAGACATACGCTGTGCAGCAACTTTCAACGGTAATTCATTCCACTTAATGTGAGGATTAGGCTGTTTGAAGTGCAAATGTGCGGGAATTTCCCCATGTTGCAGAGCCAACACCACCTTAATCAGGCTAGCAATACCAGAAGCTGGTTCTAAGTGTCCAATGTTGGTTTTCACCGAACCAATAACTAAGGGTTTGTCTTGGGGGCGGTTCTTGCCATACACTGCCTCTAAAGCCGCCACCTCTATCGGTTCGCCTACAGATGTGCTTGTACCTTGAACTTCTACATAGTCAATATCGGCTGGCTGCACGCCGCCATTCTCTAAGGCTTGGCGAATCACAGCTTGCTGAGATAGTCCGTTGGGGGAAATTAAGCTACTACTGCGACCATTATGATTAACAGCAGAACCCCGAATCACAGCTAAAATATTATCCCCATCAGCCAAAGCATCTGAGAGACGCTTGAGAACAACTACACCACAGCCTTCTCCTTTCACAAAACCATTAGCAGCAGCATCAAAAGTTTTGCAACGCCCATCAGGGTTAAGCATTCGTGTACTAGACAAAGCAATACTGGTGTCTGGCATCAGATTTAAACCAACTCCGCCAGCTAAAGCCAAATTGCACTCTTTCAAGCGCAAACTCTGACAAGCCAAATGTACTGATACCAATGAAGAAGAACAAGAAGTATCAATAGCCATGCTGGGGCCTTTTAGCCCGAAAAAATATGACAAACGCCCAGCAGCTACACTTAAAGAATTACCAACCGCAGAAAAAGCATCAATTTGCGATACATCTCCTACTGATGACATCAGTTTGCTGTAGTCATTTAAATAAATGCCAATAAATACCCCTGTGGAACTGTTATGTAAATTGTCTGGTACTTGACTAGCATTCTCTAAAGCTTCCCAGCTTACCTCCAGCAAAAGCCGTTGCTGCGGATCTATGCTGACTGCTTCCCGCGCTGAAATCCCGAAAAACTCAGGGTTAAAAGCATCGACTCCTTGCAAAAATCCCCCTTCACGGGTACACACTTTGCCAGGAATATCTGGTTGTGGATCATAGTATTTTTTCACATCCCATCGGTCAGCAGGCACCTCAGTAATAGCGTCAACGCCGTCGCGCAACAGCCGCCAAAACGCCTCTGGATTTTCTGCGCCACCTGGAAATCGGCAACCTGTGCCAATTATGGCAATTGGTTCACGTTGGGCATACTTGAGCGCCTCAAGCTTGGCTTCTAGAACTTCTATAGCTCGCAGCGCCTGCTTGATTGGAGATGGAGACTGTGCTTGAACGGAATTACTCATACAATTTTGGATTTTAGATTTTGGATTTTAGATTAAAAGTTTTGCTCGTACCCAGGACTAATGCAAAAACTCTCTCAAAGCCTCTTTCCTTTGTGTTCTTTGTGCCCTTTGCGGTTCGTTTTTATCTTCATCACCTTCAATTCAATTTTGGATTTTAGATTAAAAGTTTTGCTCGTACCCAGGACTTATGCAAAAATTCTCTCAAAGCTTCTTTTCTTTGTGTCCTTTGTGTCCTTTGTGGTTCGTTTTTAATACTTCATCGTTTCCAACTTGCTAAGTAGCAAAGCTTCAGCCTCGCTATCTGATAAATCGTCAAAATTAGAATCCAAAATAATTTGCTCAGCAATTGTGTTTTCTATGGCTTCGGTTTCCCTTTCCCACATTTCCCCAGCTAAATAGTCAACTAACGCTGTGACTGTGGGATAGTCAAAAACTAAGGATGCAGGAATTGAACGCTCTAAACTAGTTTGTAGACGATTTTTAAATTCCACAGCCATGAGCGAATCCATACCCAAATCAGTAAAACCTTGGTAGGGATCTATCTGTTCGGGTGATTTCAAATTTAGGACTTTGGCAATTAAAGAGCGGATGTGAGTTAATAAGAGCGATCGCTTTTCTTTAGCCGCAGCTTTTTCTAGTTGCTGGAGAAACTCAGATTTTGCTGGTTCTACCTGTGCAGCAAATACCTCAAGGAAGGGAAACTCTAAATTTTGTGGCAGTTGTCCCAAGAACTTAGACCAATCTATCGGTAAGACACCTACTTGAGCAACATCCTGATTTAAAATATCCTCCAATATCTGCAATCCTGGCTCTAAGGGAATTGTACTTATACCTTGCTCTGCCCAACGTGCTTGTTCTCGACTTAAAGTATCTGCCATACCAGCATCTTTCCAAGGGCCCCAGTTGATGCTGACTGCTGGTAATCCTAATGCGCGGCGGTGATGCGCCAGTGCATCCATGAAGGCATTTGCAGCAGCATAATTTCCTTGTCCAGGAGAACCAAGTAAGGCAGATACTGATGAGAAGCAAACGAAAAAGTCTAACTTTAAATCTTGAGTTAATGTATGTAAATTCCATGCTCCGGCTACTTTGGCAGCCATCACCTTGCTAAAACTTGCCTGAGTTTGCCCTAGCAGCATTCCATCTTGCAACACCCCAGCCGCATGGAAAATACCCCGTAAGGAAGGCATGGAGTTTTTCACCTCTGCCAACAGCCTACTAACATCGTCTTGGTTTGAGACATCAGCTGTAACAACAAGTATTTGCACTCCCGCTTGTTCTAACTTGTTAATTTCCTCTTGCACTGCTGGGGAAGCACCACGCCTTCCTGTCAGCACAAGATGCTGCGCTCCTTGCTGCACGAGCCACTGAGCTACCTTTAATCCCAATGCCCCTAAACCGCCAGTGATCAGATAGCTGTTATTTTTACGTAGTGCCTTTGTTTGCTTAGTTGCAGATGTGCTGTAAGTATGCTGTACCAAACGGGCGACATAGCGATCGCCTCCACGATATGCTACTTGGTCTTCTATATCATCTGCCAGCAATTCTGTCAATAGATTTGACACTTGATTTTGTGCTGCGGATAAATCTAAATCCAAACGGGAACAACGGAATTCTGGATGCTCCAAAGCAATTACCCGTCCTAAACCCCACAAAGCAGACTGTTGTATTTGCAGTGGTTTTAATGTGTCTACTGCTTGAGCTACCTGAGTCACCAACCATAATCGAGGTGATTCAGACCATGCAGTTTTAGCCATAGCTTGTAATAGATACAGCACGCCACAACAGTGTTGTTCCTGAGATACTTGATCTAAACTCCACAAGTAGACAACACCTTGATTAGGCGGTTGATATTGCCCTATATTCTCTAGCAAGCGTTGAAAATCTTCTGGATTCGACGGGTCAATTTGATAATGCTCTTGTTTTAATTTTTTGTACTTTGTCCCAGCAGTAACGATGGTACAATTTTGTCCCTGTTCCTCTAGCAGATCAGCTAGCTTTAGCCCCATACCACCTTCATCAGCAAAGATTAACCAACTACCTAGTTTTTCTGCTTTTAATTGGCGGTTAAGATTCAGGGTTTGAGATTGCCAAGCAATTTGGTATAACCAATCATTTGTATTTTTACTCTGTGGTTGTGAATTGGGGATTTTCGGTAATGGAACTTTATCCACCGTTTCAAACCAAAACCGCTCACGTTGAAATGGATAAGTTGGTAAACATACCCGACGGCGCTGATAGTCCCGATCAAAATTCTTCCAGTTGACAGCTACTCCTCGGACATACAATTCTCCTAAACTTTGCAGGAGTTGTTGCCAATCTTCCAGTCCAGGACGCAGACTAGGAAGCCAAACTTGTTGTCCCTCCTCTAGCACACACTGGCGACCCATTCCCAACAAAGTAGGTTTAGCACCGATTTCTAGAAATACTTCATAGTCCTGTAACAGCGTTTTCATGCTAGCGGCGAATTGCACAGGGCTGAGAATATGACGACACCAATATTCAGGAGTAGCTATTTCCTCTGTCGCTAGTTCTCCAGTCAGATTGGAAATCAGTTTCAATTGCGGAGTAGAAAAGGAAATCTCACTGGCTACTTGCCGAAATTCCGCCAGCATAGGCTCCATGAGAGGCGAGTGGAAAGCGTGAGAAACTTGTAAGGCTTTTGTTTTTGCCTGTTGAGTTTCCAGAACAGCCAGAACACCGCAAACTGAATTGATAGCTTCCCGTTTACCAGAAATTACTACACTTTTAGGGCCGTTAAATGCAGCAATTGATACCTCTTGGGTAAAAGGTTCGATTGCAGTCATCACCTGCTGTGGATCTGCTAATATCGCAACCATTGCCCCATCTTGAGGCAAAGCCTGCATTAAACGTCCCCGCGTAGCAATCAGTTTTAAAGCATCTTCTAAACTAAAAACTCCGGCTACGCAAGCAGCAACGTATTCACCGACACTATGCCCCATGACTACCGATGGCTCTATTCCCCAGGATTTCCATAATTGGAAGAGGGCGTATTCTAAGGCAAATAAAGCGGGTTGGGTATAGGCTGTTTCGTCTAAAGGGGAAGGGGAAGGGGGAAAGGATAAATTTTCTGTTTGTTGGGGGTACAGTATTTCTAGTAGGGAGTTTGGCAGATAAGGACGCAAGATTTCATCGCACAGTTCGAGTGCTGCACGGAAAGTCGGCTCTTGTTCATAGAGTTGTCGCCCCATGTCTACATACTGTGAACCTTGACCGGTGAACAGAAAAGCCACTTTTGCAGGAGTTGCGCCGACGAGGCGATCGCAAATTACTCCTGAAGTTTCTTTTCCTTGAGCAAAATCAGCCAACTTTTGCGAAGCTTCTGTTGTTGAAGATGCCACAACAGCTAATCGATGTTTAAAATCACCGCGCCCAGTATTGGCACTAAAACAAATATCTTCTAAAGCTATGGGATTAGCACTCAAATGTTGTTGATAGCGACTAGCTAATTCCTCTAAAGCTGATTGTGTCTTTGCCGATAAAGTCAGCAGATGTAAAGGACGGGACTGGGTACTGGGTATTGGGGATTGGGGATTGGGTATTGGGGATTGGGTATTAGGTATTGGGGATTGGGTATTGGGGATTGGGGATTGGGGATTGGGTATTGGGGATTGGGTATTGGGGATTGGGGATTGGGGATTGGGGATTGGGGATTGGGTATTGGGGATTGGGGATTGGGTATTAGGAAAACTCTTTCCTAGTCCCCAGTCCCCAGTCCCTAGTCCCCAGTCCCTAGTCCCTAGTCCCCAGTCCCCAGTCCCTAGTCCCCAGTCCCCAGTCCCTAGTCCCCAGTCCCTAGTCCCTAGTCCCCAGTCCCTAGTCCCTAGTCCCCAGTCCCTAGTCCCTAGTCCCCAGTCCCTTTGAGGTGCTTCTTCTAACACGACATGAGCATTAGTACCGCTAGCCCCAAAAGCACTAACTCCAGCAATTCGCGGTTTTTCTCCAGTCAACCAAGCTGTTGGACTTGTGGTTACAGATATCGGCAATTCATGCCAATTAACATAAGGATTTAGCTGTTGTAAGTGTAATTGCGGTGGAATCTGCTGGTTTTGCAGAGATAATATCACTTTAATTAAACCGGCAATTCCAGCAGCTGATTCTAGGTGTCCAATATTGGTTTTTACCGAACCAACTTTGAGGGGATTTTCGAGCGATCGCCCTTCACCAAACACAGCCGCCAATGCTCTAATTTCAATGGGATCTCCCAAAGGTGTACCTGTGCCATGAGCTTCTATATAGTCTACCTCTGTTGGTTCAACCCTTGCCCTGGTCAAGGCTTGACGCAGCAAAACTTCTTGCGCTGCTTTATTGGGAACGGTAAAACCACTACTAGCACCATCTTGATTCACAGCAGATCCCCGAATTAAAGCGAGGATATGATCGCCATCTGCGATCGCATCACTGAGGCGCTTGAGGACTATAATCCCACAGCCCTCACCTCTGACGATACCATCTGCCGAAGCATCGAAGGTTTTGCAGCGTCCATCAATAGAAAGCATTTTGGCTTTGGAAAGTGCCACATTGTTTTCTGGTGAGAGAATCAGGTTAACTCCACCTGCTAAAGCATGGGTGCATTCTTGATTTCGCAGACTTTGACAAGCCATGTGAACAGCTACTAAAGAAGACGAACAAGCTGTATCGATTGCCATACAAGGCCCTTGTAGACCCAAAGTGTATGACAAACGCCCAGCGATGGCATTGAGAGGATTACCTGTCAGGTAATAAGCATCGATTTGGTTGAGATCCCCGTAAGCTGTCAACAACCGTGCGTAGTCATTTGTGGTGACTCCGACAAAAACCCCCGTTTGGCTTGCTGCTTGCTCGTTTTTAACTAAACCTGCATTCTCTAAAGCTTCCCAAGTCACCTCTAATAACAAACGCTGCTGGGGATCAAGTTTTACAGCTTCGCGGGGAGAGATACCGAAGAATTGAGCATCAAACTGATCTACTTGCGGCAAAAATCCCCCGTAGCGAGTATACATTTTGCCTGGAGTCTCAGGATTGGGGTCATAGTAAGCATCAACATCCCAGCGATCGCTTGGGATTTGAGCGATCGCATCTACCCCATTGATCAGTAGTTGCCAAAATGCTTCTGGATCGTTAGCCCCACCAGGGAATCGACAAGCCGTGCCAATAATAGCGATCGGCTCTGCTTTAGAGCGCTCCACCGCTTCCAGTTTAGCGCGTGCTTCCCTTAATGTTAACAGCAAGCGCTGTGATGAATTTAACTGGTCTACCTTTAGAGAATGCTCACCCATGTCAAAATAATTCGTAATTCGTAATTCGTAATTCGTAATTGCTGTATTGGGAATTGGGCATAGGGCATAGGGCATTGGGCATTGGGCATTGGGAAGACTCTTTCCCAGTCCCTAGTCCCCAGTCCCCAGTCCCCAGTCCCCAGTCCCCTTTACCTTATTTGCAGTAAAGATTCTAACCCTGCCAATTCTTCTGCAATTAAAGCTTCAAGTGCTTCTGTTGTAAGTTGCTGAATTTCTGCGACTGTTGCAGTTCGTTGTGCATCTGACGAACTTGTGACATTGTTAGTCTCCCAGCCTAAAATTTCTCGACCTAAATATTTCACTAAATCGGCAATTGTGGGACACTCAAATGTAATTGTTGAGGGTAATGTTGTCCCCAGGCTTTTATCCAGCCGAGATTTTAAATCAATTGCCATGAGCGAATCCATACCCATCTCAAAAAAGCCTTGCTCTGGGTTGGGTAACTGTGACGCAGATAAACCAAGCACCTTACCGACTTCTGACTGGAGATAAGTAGTTAACATGGCTTTTGCATCACTAACTGGAGCTGCTTGCAACTCTGTCACCAGTGCTGATGCAACAGTTGTCTCCTGCGGGTTGTTAGGTGATGCTTGCACTGCCTCAAGTAAAGTTCGCTGTCCTCGCGCCTCATATAACCCCTTGAACAACTTCCAATCTACTTGAGCTACAGTTGCCTGCACGGTATTTGAGCCTAGCAGCAAACCTAAAGCAGTCAGTGCCTGTTCTGGCTGCAAGACACTAATTCCTGTACGAGACAACCAACTTTGTGCTTCCTTTGAAGCCATACCGCCACCAGCCCACGGCCCCCAATTCACACTTAAAGTAGGCATTCCCTGCGAGGAACGATAGTGAGCGAAACTATCTAAGAAAGCGTTGGCAGCAGCGTAATGGGCTTGTCCTCTAGAACCCCATACCGAAGCTATGGAAGAGAAGACCACAAAAAAGTCGAGTTGGATATTCTGGGTGAATTGGTGTAAAAGCCAAGTGCCGATAACTTTGGGACGTAGTACTGCTTCTAGCGATCGCCATTGCAGAGATGGCAATGTTTCATAACCAACAACTCCCGCTGCATGGATGATACCACGTAAAGGTGGCATTGTTGCTCGCACTTGCTCTAATAAGTGCAATAAATCTTGCTCTTGGGTGACATCTGCTTGGGCTGCCAGCACTTTAGCTCCCATATTTTCTAAGTGAGCGATCGCTGTTTGTGCTTGGGCAGTTGGCTGTTTACGTCCAGTCAGCACCAGTTGTCTAGCTCCCTGTTCTACCAACCACTCTGCTACCTTTAGCCCTAACGCCCCCAATCCACCGGTAATGAGGTAAGTGCTATCTGGGGATATTGAGCAACTTTCTGTGGTGGGTGGTAGTTGTTTTCGTACCAAACGAGCTACATAACGCCGTTTACCACGATATACAAAATGGTCTTCTCCTTGAGTATCTGCAATCTCTGACAATAGTAAGGATATTTCCTCTGATGTTGGCTCAAGAGATAAATCCACCATCCCACCAAAGAGTTCTGGATACTCCAGCGCCACTACTTTACCCATCCCCCATAGCGGTGCTTGGGTAACTTCTGGTGAAGTTTCTACTGGCTGTGCGACTCGTGTCACTAACCACAGACGGGGGATTGGGGATTGGGAATTGGGAATTGGGCATTGGGAATTGGGGATTGGGGATTGGGGATTGGGTACTGGGTACTGGGTATTAGAAAAACTCTTTCCTAGTCCCCAGTCCCTAGTCCCTAGTCCCCAGTTCCTTTGACTTTCTTGAGTCAAAGCCTGCACCAGAGACAAGACACTCCCACATCCCAACACCTGAGACTTTTCTAACTCTGCTACTGTTAACTTAGATGTCGCTGTATCTAAATTCCACAGGTGAATTACACCTTGTAACTGACTTTGACTAGTTGCCCTAATTTCATTTAGCAAACGTTGATAATCTGCTGTACTTGCAGGATTGATCACCCAGGTAGAATTTTCCTTTGATTGATAAGACTCTCCTGCATAAACCAAAGTACAAAAATTACCTTGTTTTTGCAGGTGTTCAGCAAGAGTTTGTCCCACTCCTCCTATGTCAGCCAGAATCAACCAAGTACCGATTTGTGGCTTTTTGTCAACTGCTGTGATCTGTCTTGCTTTGGGTTGCCACTCAATACTATAAAACCAATCTTGAATTGAGGCGGCGATTGATTGCTGCTTGTGCTGCTTTGCCAAGACTTCTAACAACTTTGGTAAAAATTGTTGTTCGTCAGTAGATAAATTTGCGGTTTTAGTAACTTGTTCTGTTAGCTGTTGAATTTCTCCTTGCTGTAGCAGATGCAACATGGGAGTTTGTACAGTATTCAGAGAAATCACTGCCTTTTTTGCAGACTGATTGTCTCCAAGTTCCACCCAATAGCGTTGTTCTTGAAAGGGATATGTAGGTAATAGAACACGCTGCCGGATGTAATCTTGGTCAAATCCTTTCCAGTCTATTGCCGCCCCTTGTACATATATTTGTGCCAAACTCTGGAGTAATTGCTGCCAATCAGATTGTCCTGGGCGTAAACTGGGCAACCATACCAGTTGTTTGATTTCAGCATCAGACAAGCACTGTTTGCCCATACCTAACAAAATTGGCTTGGGGCCAATTTCTAATAACACATCACACTTTTGCTCTTGCAAAGTCTGCATTCCTTGAGCAAATAATACCGGTTGCAGGACATGATTACACCAGTACTCAGGGCTAGCAATTTCTTGGCTGATGAGTTTGCCAGTAACGTTAGAAACTAACTTAATTTGGGGAAGAGAGTAGTTAATGGTGTTGGCAACTGCTGCAAACTCCTCAATCATGGGTGTCATGAGTGGAGAGTGGAAGGCATGAGACACTGTTAATGGTTTTGTCTTGACTCCATTTTGTGCTAGTGATTGGCACAATGTTTCTACCGCTTGCCGTTCACCAGAAATTACCACACTCCGGGGGCCATTAATAGCAGCGATCGCAATATTACCCTCGTACCCTGCAATATGTTCTGCTATTTGTTCTGGACTAGCCATAACTGCTGCCATCATGCCATTTGCAGGTAGGGTTTGCATCAGCCGTCCCCGCGCAGCAATCAACTTTAATCCGTCTTCTAGGCTGAATACCCCTGCTACACAAGCAGCGACATATTCCCCAACACTATGCCCCATAGCTACAGAAGGCGCAATACCCCAAGACTGCCAGAGTTTGCATAAGGCATATTCCAAAGCAAATAGGGCTGGCTGAGTATAGGCTGTTTCGTCTAGTAAACCATCTGTATGATGATGACTGGGATAAAGCACATCTAACAGTGATTTGTCAAGATAAAACCGCAGAATTTCATCACACTGCTGTAAAATTTGACGGAAAGTGGGCTGTGTTTCGTACAACTCGCGCCCCATTTCCACATACTGGGAACCCTGTCCGGTAAACAAAAAGGCTGTTTTTGGTTGTTTACGGTTAATAACCTGACCAGTGACTAATTCACGAGGCTGCTGTCCAGCGACGAAAGCACTCAACTGCTGTTGTAATTGCTCGACAGATTGAGCAGTCATAGCCAAGCGGTGATCAAAATGCGTTAGCGAAGCGGCTCCAAAGGAGCTTCGCCCCGTACTAGCAGTAAAGCAAATATCAGCCAAAGATAATTCCGAATGGGTTCTCAAAAAAGCCTCATAGCGCCGAACCAAATCTTGCAAAGCCTGCTCACTTTTTGCAGACAGACTCAACAAGTGCAGAGGACGTTCAACTGGTGGGGATTGGGGATTGGGTATTGGGGATTGGGTATTGGGAAAACTCTTTCCCAGTCCCCAGTCCCCAGTCCCTAGTCCCCAGTCCCCAGTCCCTAGTCCCCAGTCCCCAGTCCCCAGTCCCCAGTCCCCAGTCCCTACTTCCTCGACAATGATGTGAGCATTAGTACCCCCGAAACCAAAAGAACTAATACCAGCCAAACGATTTCCTGTATTTACAGTCCAAGGCTGAAGTTCTGTAGGGATAGCCAAAGGTGTCCCAGCTAAGGAAATGTATGGATTCAACTGTTTGAGATGCAGGTGTGGCGGAATTTGTTTATGTTGTAGTGCTAGTACTACTTTGAGTAAACTAGCCATACCAGCTGCGGCTTCCAAATGACCGATATTTGTTTTCACCGAGCCAATCAAACAAGGCTGATCAGCACTGCGTCCTTGCATTAGTACAGTTTTTAAAGACCTGACTTCAATGGGATCTCCTAAAGATGTACCAGTTCCGTGTGCTTCAACATAGCTGATTTGCGCTGGCTCAACACCTGCATTCTCTAAAGCTTGGCGAATCACAGCCTGTTGGGAAGGGCCATTAGGAGCAGTTAAGCCATTACTCAAACCATCTTGATTAACTGCCGTACCTCGGATGATAGCTTGAATGCGATCGCCATCTCTAATAGCATCACCCAAACGCTTGAGTACAACCATCCCACATCCTTCACCCCGAACATAACCATCAGCACTCGCATCAAAGGTCTTACAACGACCATCAGATGCCATCATCCGAGCTTGGGAGTAAATAATAGTTTGTTGTGGCGACAACATTAAACTAACTGCTCCCACCAAGCATAAATCGGACTCGGCATTTTGCAGACTGCGACAAGCTAAATGTATCGCCACTAAAGACGAAGAACAGGATGTTTCAATCGCCAAACTTGGCCCTCGCAGATTCAGCAGATAAGACAGGCGATTTGCAGCCACACCAAGGGTATTACCCGTACCATCGTAGGCATTAATGCGGTCTAAATCCTTAGAAATGACAATCCCATAATCATAATTGCCAATTCCAATAAACACTCCTGTTTGACTCCCAGAAAGATTAGAAGGCGCTATTGCTGCATTTTCCAAAGCCTCCCAAGCAACTTTGAGAACTAGCCTCTGCTGGGGATCTATGCGTTCAGCCTCACGGGGTGAAATCCCGAAAAAGCCTGGATCAAAACTATCTACTCCTTCGATAAATCCACCATAACGAGTACTCATTTTGCCAGGCGTAGCAGGTTCGGGATCATAGAAACTATCTACATCCCATCGTTCTTTAGGAACTTCCGATATCGCATCAATGCCATTACGTAAAAGATGCCAGAAAGCCTCTGGACTATTAGCGCCAGGAAAGCGACAGCCAATACCAACAATAGCTATGGGTTCCACTAATAAGCCCTCAACACTTATGTATTGCTGCAAAAAAGATGTTCTTCGCGCTCTTTGCGCCCTTTGCAGTTCGTTACTTTACCTTTCAAAATTGCCTTGACAGAGTACTAATATTTTGTGACATCAACTTTGCTGGTAAACCAAGTTTTAGAAACTCTCTTTTCCTCTTCCTCTGCGTTCTCTGCGCCTTGGCGGTTCGTTTTTTACCCTTCAAACATTGTGCAACAAACCACTAAGCAGTAACAGAACTAGCAAACTGCTGAAAGGCTATTTGATTGCGTTTAATTGCCTTCTCTATCGAACCACCTTCAGCCATCAAGCGCATTTCCCGATTAACTGGCCACAAATATTCCAGATGCCCAAAAAAGCGCCTCAAATCATTCAAGAGAGTTTGCTGATATTTGAGATTGACATGAAAACCTTCGTGTTCTTCACACAAACACTTTTCCATCCAATGAAGTGCATCTTCCTGAGACATTTTATTAAATAGAGGTGATGTCAAAAGACGATAATAAGAAGGCATGAAATTGACATCATCCCGGAATGTGGCGGGTAACGCAGCAGAAAGCCCACTCAAAAGCCCTCGTTGTAACAACAAGATAACTACATTAGATAGAAGTTTCTCATACATTGTTGGCTTCGGAAAATCCTTATATACCTCTTGGGCAATAGTCTGAGACATTGTGGTATGGAAAGATTCATCCAACAAGTGATAATAGGATACAGCAATGGGAGTTGGGACAAACTCACCTTTTCTATCCAGATCCCTAAACTGTTTGTAGTAGTGGTACTCATATGTTTTTAATGACATATTTGCAACCATCCGCACCGAGTAATACTGGGCTGCTAAAAAGGGAGAACTTCCCCAATTTAAACTTAAGTATTTAAATACGGATGGAGACGCAGTTATCCCAGCCAGTCCACCTGTTGTTGTGGGAATTGAGTCGCTTTTATGCTTCAAGTACTCAGAATAGTAGTTTTCCTTGCCTTGATGCATCAATTTGGTGATCAAGCGAAAGGTAAAATCCTGGATTTCTTCTTGATTGGGAAACTTTTGAAATTTATCTAGCAGATTATTTTGAGTTTGGTTATTTAACTTTTTATGCAGAGGATTACCAAAGGATTCTTTGCCCAATAAAGCAATTTTCGTCTTATAACCAATTTTATGGAAAGTATTGATGTGATGGCGTTCTTGAGTCGTTTCAAAGTCTAGTTCTTGACATAGAGTTTCATACCCTCCAACGTGAGCAAAAACACCGGATGTAATTTGATTGTAGAGCATGGTGTTTGCTTCTGCGGATGCAGTATGTTGATACTGCCCTACCCAGTAAAGGTGGTTGAGAGCTAGCTTTTGTGCATGAGAAGCTTGCTGGTAAAGAGGAGTGCCATATAGGGTGGAAAGTTCGCGATCGCCCCAGAAATGATTACTGTTACTGCTATAATCAAAGTCTTTGCCCAAAGCTTCAATTTTATCAGTATAATCAGATTCTATGTTGTTCTGATATGTTTTTTCGATGACTTGAAAATGTTTTTTATGTTTGTCCCCAAACAGAGTAAAATCTTTGTTTTTCTCATTCAATACATTAGTCGTAGTCATGATTTGCTCCTCAACACACATTTTCAAATAATCAACAAATAAGTCGAGAATTTCAAGTCTTTAATTCAAACTGGTACTTAAATAATTAACGAGTCCTTCGATGGTTGGGTAATCGTAAAGTAGGGTTGGATCAACGTCATATCCTAACCAATCTTGTAAGTCACCTGTTAAACTAACTGCTGCTAAAGAATCTAAACCATAGCGATCAAAAGGAATAGTCACATCAACTTCTTCGGGAGCAACTTCTAGCAAGTTAGCTAAATAGGAAACTGTCCAAGCTTGAATTTCGGCTGCTGTGGGTATGAGATTAGGTATTTGTGAAATTGTAGACATGGTGTTCATTTCAAGGCTCTGCATTTTAGTGGAAGGGGAAGTTGGAAGGGGAAGGGGAAGGGGAAGGTTAAAGACTGGTTTTTGTGTGTTTAGAAACTTCCGAATAAAAAACGTTTTACTGTTCACAGTCATCCGTCATCAGTCATCAGGAGCCAGAATAAGAAATTGAATTCTGTGCGACTGGTGGATGAATAAGGGGGTTTAAGACCCCCACCAAATTTTCAATTTGGTGGTCTTCAATCAGTTGGGGATTCAGACCCGCCACTGATTGCATTCTGACTCCTGAATTCAGAATAGCTGAATTCTTCAATTATGACTGTCTAACAGCTGTTAGTTTTTCTAACATAGAATCAAGATCAGCTTGTAAATGAATAAACTTTGCTTTATTTTGAGGATTTTCACTCCAATCCTCTACCACATCTAAGGTTCCAGCAAGAAACGCATCTTTACAGGCTCGACGGCGAATCTTACCACTGGAGGTTTTGGGGATACTTCCAGTCTTGACGAGTACGATACTGAAAACTTCTAGGGCGTGCTGTGCGACTACTGTTTGTCTAATTTGTCCGACGACTTCTTGAACGTTTAGTTTTCGTAAATAACTCCGTTCTACCTCTTGAACAATAACTAATCGTTCAGAGTTTTTGAAATCAATCACAAATGCTGCTCCACAACCAGGCCGCAGAGATGGATGGCTTTTTTCTACGGTCAATTCAATGTCTTGTGGATAATGATTTTGCCCTCTGATGATAATTACATCTTTGAGTCGCCCTGTGATGAATAATTCTCCATCTTGCAAAAATCCTAAGTCTCCAGTGCGAAGAAATGGGCCTTTACCTGTATCTGCTAAATATGCATTGAAAGTTTCTTTTGTCTGCTCTATTTGATTCCAATAACCTTGAGCAACACTCGGCCCAGATACCCAAATTTCGCCAACTTGCTCGGAAGTACATAGAGTTAAGGATTGGGGATCAACAATCACGACTTGTTGATCTAAAGGGCTACCTCCACAACCTACAATCGTTTGTGTATCTCCCTGAGTCGAATGGCGTTTGACAATTCGATTTTGCTCTAATGCTGCTTTTTCTACATTGCAAGTGATTGGTAAAGCTGTTTTCTCACCTCCAGTCACTATGAGGGTGGTTTCTGCCATACCATAGCAGGGGTAAAATGCTTCTTTGCGGAAGCCACAAGGCGCAAAAATAGAAGCAAACTGCTCTAAAGTCTCTGCACGGACAGGTTCAGCACCGGTGAAAGCAACCTCCCAACTACTGAGATCAAGACTCTTGAGTTGTTCGGGTGTGACTTTACGAATGCAAACATCATAAGCAAAGTTTGGGCCGCCACTAGTTGTAGCTTTATACTCTGATATGGTTTGTAACCAACGAATTGGCTTTTGCAGAAAATCTACTGGAGACATGAGAATGCAAGGAACCCCTAAATATAGAGGCTGCAAGACATTTCCAATGAGTCCCATGTCATGAAAAACAGGCAACCAACCCACAACAATAGTTTCTTGTGTATGTCCGAAGGCTTTTTGGATCATCTGCTCGTTATGCAGCAAATTACCATGAGTGATCATTACACCCTTTGGTGTGCCTGTGGAGCCGGATGTGTATTGCAGGAATGCTAAAGTGTTGCTGTTTAGTTCTGGTGGCTGCCAAGCTTGTGCTAACTCTGTACTCAATCCATCGGTAGCTAACCAATGCAATCCAGCGAGTTCTAGACCTTCTTGATTGGAACTAGATAGGAGGTTGGAGAGCAATTTTGTGGAGGTTAGTACTACCTTTGCTTGAGCATCTTGAGCGATCGCTTGTAATCTAGAAAGACTTTGATTTCGCCTGGGTGGATAGGCGGGAACAGCAACAACGCCAGCATATAGACATCCAAAGAAGGCAGTAATAAAATCTAACCCTGGTTGATAGAGTAACAAAGCTCTTTCACCACAGATATTTAGAGTTTGGAGGCTAGCTGCGATCGCCTGTGCTTGCAATTGTATTGCTTCATAAGTCAGCGATTCTGCTTCTGTTTCACTAGTTTGTAAAAAAGTGTAAGCTTTTTGTTCAGATTGAGTGCTTGCCCTATAACTCAACAATTCAACTAATGTTGAGAAATGGTATTCAGTTAGCCAAGACTGAGAATAGGTACTCATACAATGCACCCCTATGGCATTACAGTACGGTTATCCCTGTAAAATAAAAGGATTTATCGGGATTTCAGAAGTTTTCCTGGTTCAAACAGTTGAACCAGCCACTTACTTTCACTTTCAGCATTTGAGTTAACGCTCTGTGTAATGCTTACAGTGCTAAGTTTTACAGGATTTCAGAATTGTTTTCTATCACTTATCCTTCGGAAAGGGTAACAATTCTTTCGTTTTTGTTTCTACTTTGTGATTGACGATGCTCCATTGTTCACCTTTGGAGCGTTGTTGTGTATTTGAGAAACAAATTTATGTACTTGTTTCTAGTGCTAATTTTTACATTATTTAGGAGTAATTGGCTATCACTTATCCTTCGATCAGGCTAGCAATTCTTTCGTTGTTGTTTCTACTTTGTTGGTTACGATTTTCTGTTCTCCAAGTTTGGGGTGTTATTCCGTGATGTTGGCGAAACTGACGGAAGAAATGAGCCACATTTTGATAGCCTATCCTTGCAGCAATTGTCTCTATTGTTTCGTCAGTATTCAATAACAAGCTACGAGCTGCTGTCATTCGGTACTCAATAATCCAGGTTTGGACAGTTTGTCCTGTTTGACGACGCACTAGATCTGTGAGATAAGTTGACGAGTAGCCAACTGCGATCGCCACATCACTGAGGGTAATTTGTTGGTGATAATTAGCTTCAATAAAATTAAAGACTTTAGTCAACAAAGAGTTAGATGGAAATGTAAACTGAAAATTTATCTGCTTTATGGTTTCTGCAAGTAATGATTCTGTAAATGGTTGGAACTGTGAAAAAGAGCAACTAGCGTAACAGTGTTGCAGAAGGTTTCGTTTTGCCAAGCAAGCTGCGATCGCGCTGAGTAATTCCTTTGCTGTACAAGGTTTAGTCAGATAATCATCCGCTCCTAATTCCATACCTTTACGAATCTCAGCACGAGCTACTTTTGTAGTCACAAAAATTAAAGGGATCATTGCTGTAGAAAGGTTTTGGCGCAATATGCTTAAGACTCTGTAACCATCAAGCTGAGGAAGCGAAATTTCACTTATGATTAAATCAGGTAATTCTGCTTTTGCCTGTTGAATACCAGTGAGTCCATTTTCAGCATATATGGAATAGAAACCTCCTGTTTCAAGGCATTCTAGAAAAAAATTTTTGGCTCCTACTTCAGATTCAATCACCAAAATTTTTTTCATACTCAAAAATTGTTTACTGAACATAGCAGGGAAGAGTTATGATTAACTATCAAGCATCTTTTTATCTAAGCTTTTTTATAGTAGCTAGATCCATTTACTTTATTTAGTAACTCTTGAATTCTAGATAAGTATACTATTTATTTTGGAAAATTTTGTGTTTGTTAAAATAAATATACTTTAGCTACCAATAAATATATATTATCATTAAGTTAAAGGCAACTTTTTGTTATTTGCTTTTATTTAAAACCAATTTAACAACATTACACTTACTCCATTAATAATGCAATGCTTTTATGTTGAAATCTTCACTGCTCAACAACTTATGTTGTATTGTAAGGCTTTTTGGAATTTTCAATTATTTGTAATCACTTAATTTCAACTGTACTGCTTAGGATAATAAGTCTTTTCCTAGCTAGTTGTCTATCATACTACTAGATTAAAATTTTCTGATTGTTATCAGTCTTAGGATATATTTTCTAAATTCAGTTGATGCATCAGTTGCTTTATGACAATTTTTGTGGGATAAGCACTGCTATTGATTGGCTCAAGCTCTTATTTGGCAGAGAACTGGCAAAGACACTGTTAGCGAAGTTGTTAAACAGCTCATTTTTAAAAGTAAGAAACCCCAGCAGTGAGGCTGTATCTTGTCAACAAAGAAATCCTATTCTCAAAAAAGCCCAGATTAATTGCATCAAGCTATGCTTATTGACAAAGACTTGGGCTTAGACGCTCTGTAGCTTGTTGAAGGTATCGCTTTAAAGCTTTGAAAAGAAATCAAACGAGAATTACTGATTTTTTCATTGGTTGTTAATTTTGATCGTGATTAAGAATACTTTAGATTCGTTTGTCCTGCTTATCTAATCGCTTTAAACCAATAATGAGTTCTTTGATCAATTGTTTGTTGTATGTATCTCTAATTTCTGACTCTATCGGAACACCTTAGCGAAGCGGGGCGGTACGCACGGCGCTTGACTATCTGCACTGACTGGAGTAAGCATTCTACGTCCTGGCTCATGCGTCATCGGCTAGGGCTAAGGGTGATGTTTGAAAAGTTTTGGGCGAATTACGAATTGGTATTAGTTCCTTTTCGTGAGAGAGTTTAGCATCAATCATACTCAGGTAATGAGTTTTAGTCAGTAGAGAAGAACATGAATATTCCTGAAGTCGAAACTAAAGCTGACTAAAAGAATGAGGTATTTATTTAACAGGTTATAGAAAATGTACAAAAGAAGTAGGGTCAACTTCTAAATTTAGTGATTGAAAAACCATTAATTAGTTCAGGAGAACAAAAATGGCTAAAACTAAATCAACAGATATTTTGACATTACTTGAGACAGAACACCGTCAAGTAGAGCAACTTTTTCAAGAACTAGAAAAAGCAAAGGTTAATAAAAGATCTGAATGCTTTCAACAAATTTATAAAGCATTGAATTTACATGCCAGAACTGAAGAGTTAGTCTTCTACTCTGCCTTGAGAGAGTATGAAGAGACTGAAGAATATATTGAAGATGCAGAAGCAGAACACGAAGAAGTTGCAGTGATTTTAGAAGAAATTAAAGCGCTCAAACCGACTGATTCCGAGTTTTTAGAAAAAATTCGTGAATTAAAACAAGCAGTTGAGGATCATGTAGAAGAAGAGGAAAATGAAATTTTTAATGCGGTACGCGAGTGTATGAGTAATAAACAGCTAACCGAATTGGCTGAAGAATTTCAGAATGCTAAAGCTAAACTAGAGCCAGATGTGGAAGCCGAGTTAACAACATAGTGTAAATGGTTTCAACTCTATTTGAGAGAGAAAATAGACAACGGGTAACAAAATTTGACGCCTGATTTTGAGTTAGACCCCTAAATTCAGAGCTTGCACTCCCCCTAATACCATTTCACTTTAATTTTGATACAAATAGGGAGCAGGGGAGCAGGGGTGAAAAAATTTGTATCAGATTTTTCGTGAAATGGTATGAGTACGCCTTGAACTTAAGTTCAAGGCTTATAGCTAAAGTCCGTTAAAACGGACTGGAATTTATTTTTAATCAGCTTTAGCTTACTTCAGCTTTCAGGCAAGAAATAAATTGCTTGGTGGGAGATGGGGTAGGTGCAAGATCTGAATCAACCGAAATATTGATGAAATGGTGAGTTCAGTTTTGAAAGCGGGTTGACCGCGCTCTGGAAACTGGCTGTGGGGTTGGGTGGGAATTTTTTTCGAGTGTAGATGCTTGATTCGCTGAATTTCTAACTTTTGAATAGATGGTATCTCGAACTTTTGGATGATACTAAGGGTTTTTGATTTGTGCGATCTTACATAAGTAAGATTGAACAAAATGAGCGATTTTGAATAGATTTTTCATAATCACTCTTTGTGGGGAAAAACACCCACTACAAATTATTCAGCACTAAATTATCAATTTGGTGCTATGTATACACCTTTGGAGAAGCAAGATACATTTGCACGCTTTGTAGAGAACTCATGCATTCGTTTTGACGAATTACAGCAATATTGCTGTTTTGATAAAAGCTCAAGATTAAGAACTACAAGAAAGAACAATGCCCGATCAAACATTCAGAACAAACATTCCAGAAATTGACCCAACGGAAATTGAAGATTCTCGAACAGCGATCGCCGATGAACATCGCTCGTTCTTGGAAAAGGTCATGGTTAAAGCCGGATTTGCAGATTTGTATGATGCAAGAGACTTTACCGAAGTGGTGTTTCGCGTCATGCGTGACTTAATGACGACCGAAGCTAGCGATCGCGTTGCAGCAGAACTGCATACGGAAGCTGTACCTACTGAAGAAAAAGCACTCCAGTTCGAGGTCGCCGACCTTTGGAAAGACACCAATCCAATAGTGGGATTTTTGAGCCGGGTTCGTCCACCTTGGCAAGGCCCTGGCATCTTCAAGATCGATTCTGATCGCTTCTTGTTCCGAGTTGCAAATGAAGGCGGAAAGCCAGCAACAGTTGAGCGGGAGCAGGCAGTTCAAGCGGTATTTTCTGCCACTAAAGACGAACTCTCCCAAGAACGAATTCAGGAAATTGCTAGCTGGTTGCCTGATCAAGTACGTGAACTCTGGGAGCAAGCTTAGTTAAAAACCAGAAAATAAAGTTAAGCCTGTTTGCGAGTAATAATCGCAAACAGGCTTTTACCTTTCCAGGCTTTGAACAATCACCAAAGGCAAACTAAACTGTTTAGTAGCACAATTTTTCACTTAGGACTTACGCAAAAAACCTCTCAAACTCTTATTTCTCCGTGTCCTCTGCGCCTCTGTGGTTCGATTTTCCGTTACCTGTGCGTAAGTCCTGTAACCAAACCCCGCCGATTTTGAAACCAATAGCTTTTGATTAGGATGTATTATTTAATCGTAGCTTGAGTTCTAAGCTTGACGCTAAATTACAAAAAACTACGTTTTCAACTTAAACAGGGATTATTTTAATTACTAATGCTAAAAATCATTTTGTTATTAATAAAGTAAAAGCCTTAGCCAACGCGATGAAGAAAATTAATTTATTGTTTAGTGAAGAACGCCACCAACTCCAGACAGAGATTGACAACGCCAGCAGCATCGAGCAAGTAGTAAAACTGGTTCAAAATCGGCTTGATCATCTAGAAAAAAATTATATTAGCGAATTAAACATCGTTCAAGTACGTCTAGCTTCCTTCTTTTTGGATATGCTACGACAGTCCATTGCCACTCTTGCAGCGGCTAGCTTTGTGCAAATTACTCGCACTGAACAAAAGCAAATTATTAATCCAGCGACACAGTTTTCCCTTAACAGATTAATCCTGAAAGTACTGAAGGTATTGATTTATCTGGGCATTTTAGGTTCATTATTTTCTTTAACCAAAACTACACCAAATGCCTGGATGGCTATATTGCTGACCTCCCTGCTTTTAGGGCTAGAAGTTGTACTGCAACTTGACAAAAGCAATGCAACTTCTGTTGAACCATTAGAAATACCCCAACCTGTCTTAAGAGTTGATAGCAAAGTTTTTTTAGATAATCTTGGCGATGCACTTAACACTATCGACCTGGCAGTCGCTAGATTTGAAGAAGGAAACAAAATAGAAAGCGATCGCACTATAGAAGAACTACCAGAATTATTGAATTTTCTGCAAAGGCTCATGGGTGCATCATTTTTGAATAAACCCCAAATGGCAGGTGAACTGGTAAAACTTTTACCGCAGATTTTAATGTCCCAAGGAATTCGCGCTCAAATTTACCAACCGCAAGAATCGCACAGCTATCGTGAGTATTTTGACTTCGAGCCAAGTATTGATCCATCCAGCAAAGATTATGTTACCATCACACCCGCCTTATTGAAAGGCGATCGCTTGCTCACACGCGGTCGGGTAATTGAACCAGCCTATTTAGAGGCTAGAGAATAATAGACAATAAAAGTATGGAAATTTTAGAAACAATCGGTTTTGATTTGGGGCATGGTGAAACGGCTGTAGCTAAAGCTATAGTTGAAAGCATCGAACCCCCTCAAATGCTTGAGATTAATCACAAGAAGAACCAAATTACAGCCCTTGGTTGGCATCCCCAACTTGGTTATCTTGTGGGAGAACAAGCTTTAATTCAAGCCGGTGTTAGCCAATTAATCATCTCTTTCAAGCAAAAACCAAATAACGACCCAAACTACAGAAAAACAATTTGCACTTTTCTAGCTACTTACTACCGCCAACTGAAAGAAACTAGACAAATAGAAGGGGAAGAAAATAGCTACTTTTATGTTGGTTGCCCTTCAGGATGGTCAATTAGCGATCGCGAAGCATACCAAAAACTACTACAAGAAGCTGGCATTCCTCAACTTAATGTTGTACCTGAATCGCGGGCTGCTTTTATGCAAGCTAAGGAAGCTGGCAAACTAGAGTATGAAAAACTGCGTTCCTCAGTACTAATTATCGATATTGGCTCATCCACCACAGATTTTACTCTGGTTAAAAGTTTATCTGAAGTGCCCATAGATTTTGGCAGTAACACTTTAGGAGCATCCCTAATTGACAAAGCTATTTTTGAGCGTACTCTCGCCAATCATGAGCAATCATCCTTACTCAAAAAAGTATTTCTAGAATATCCCCATCACCAAGCCCGTTGTGAACTTGCCTGTCGCAAAGCCAAAGAAGATTACTTTTCTAATGAACAGTTATACAGTGATCCTCAATCTTTTGCCCGTGGTTTTGAATCGATTAACGAACAAATTTATTTTATTCCCCAAGTCAACAAATTGATGATTGAGGAAATATTAAATCAACCTTTAGCTGAACTAGGGCAAAAAAGTTGGCTGGAGTCGTTTCGTCACTCTGTCAGTGAGGCAAAAGAAAAACTAGAACAACTGAGCATTGTACCAAAATTTGTACTGATGACTGGTGGTGCATCCCGGATGAAGTTTACCCACCTTGTTTGCCAAGAAATCTTTAGCGAACCAGAAACTTTACTTCGCCCCGATCCGGAACCAGAACGGTGTATTGCCTTGGGTTTAGCGCGAGTAGGACGATGGGATCTGCGTGCTGCTGCCTTCAAAAAAGAAGTGAACGAACTATTGGATTCACAAAAGCTGAAACAACTGATTGAGAGACATATCCCAGAGTTAATTGAATCTTTGATTAAGCCACTAGCAGATGGTTTATTAGAAAATGCAGTTAGACCAGGGGTAAAAGACTGGCAGAAAAACAAAATCCGCACCTTAGCCGATTTGGAAACATCTATGAAAAGTCGGGCAGAGAATTGGCTGGTTGGCGATCGCTCCCAGCAGATAATTAACAAACAATGCATCAGTTGGTTTAACCATAAAATTCAACCCGACTTAGCCGCAGTCACTGACCCCATATGTCGAAAATTCCAAATACCCAGAAGCAGTTTAAGATTTGAAGACAGCATAGAGCCAACTTTTGTCAACCCAGAACTACGAATTGGAGATGCTATTCTGGCTGACACAGTAGGATTTATTATCAATGTAGTAATCGGTGGAGGTACTTTAGCTAGCATCATCACTTTGATATTAACTGGACACCTGACTTGGCCAATTGCATTAGTATACGGCGCTTCAGTGATGGCAGCAGGAATGGAGCTAAATCGTAAAACTGTCCAAGAAACAATCAAGACAAATTTAGATATACCTAGTTGGATTCGTTCAAGTTTTATGAGCGACAGAAAAATCGATGATATGTGCGAGCAAATCAAGCCTGAGTTAGAGAAAGTTCTTGGAGAACAACTAACAGCCAATCAACAAGCCTTTGACAAACTGATTGGAAAAGTAGAACAAGGACTTCAAAAAGCTCTTGCCATCAAAGTCCAAGAAGCAATCATCCTCATTCAATAAGGTGAAAGATTGTTATGACCAAATAATTACTAATTCGTAATTCGTAATTCGTAATTCGTAATTAGAAATTCATAAATTACTAATTAATTATTAATTAATTCAGGGTACAAGCTCACGCCACTTGCTCCACTTAGGCAAAGCCCTCTTGGCCGCAGTGGCTCCTCAATTCATTGATGAAAAAAAAGAAATTTTATTCATTATTCAGAGCAAGCGGATTCATCCGTGGGGTAATAATTACGAATTACGAATTATAAATTACGAATTGCGCGAAGCGCTTGACCTCTCCCCCGACCCCTCTCCTACGAGGAGAGGGGAGTAATACAGCACTTTGCAACTAAATGAGGTACACATCTTACGTAGACTAGCTACCGCTGACGCTCGTAGACTCGCTACCGCTGACGCTCGTAGACTCGCTACCGCTGACGCTCGTAGACTCGCTACCGCTGACGCTAACGCTAACGCTAACGCTAACGCCTTTTAGGAGAGAGAGGACACAACGAAAAAATCAAGGTTTGACTCCCCTCTCCTTGTAGGAGAGGTCATAACAGTACTCATCGAACTCGCGTTAACAAGTATCCTTTCATTTACAAAAAGACACAATTCGGTAAAATTAGTTAAAGCAATCTCTGCTCTTGTTAAACAAAGGCATCAGCAAACCCATGCAACTGAAACTCAGTGCATTTCGATTTCCCTTCGCCCCCCTGCTACTAATCGCCCCATTTTTCCTGTGGGGTACAGCAATGGTGGCAATGAAAGGAGTAATACCCCACACCACACCGCTATTCATGGCAGGTGTGCGTTTGCTACCAGCTGGGGTATTAATTTTGATTACAGCAGCACTCATGGGTAGACCCCAGCCGAAAGGTTGGACAGCATGGCTGTGGATTGCTTTATTTGCGTTGGTAGATGGGACGCTGTTTCAAGGCTTTTTGGCAGAGGGGTTAGTTAGAACTAGTGCTGGGTTAGGGTCTGTGATGATTGACTCCCAACCGTTGGCTGTGGCCTTGCTGTCGTTGTGGTTATTTCAGGAACACATTGGTTTTTGGGGATGGCTGGGGCTAGGATTTGGTGTCACGGGGATTAGTTTGATTGGCTTACCGGATGAGTGGATTTTCCATTTTTTTGACTCAGGTGTAGATGTCACAATCGGTAATTGGCAAAATTTGTTTGCCAGTGGCGAGTGGTTAATGCTGTTAGCAGCGCTTTCTATGGCAGTGGGAACAGTGTTAATTCGGTTTGTTACTCGTCATGTGGATGCAGTCACAGCTACGGGATGGCACATGATTTTAGGTGGATTGCCGTTATGGGGAATTTCATCGGTTGTCGAATCTCAACAGTGGCAGAATCTTGTACCCTCTGATTGGCTGGCTTTGAGTTATGCCACAGTGTTTGGTAGTGCGATCGCTTATGGGTTATTTTTCTACTTTGCCTCTACTGGGAGTCTCACTAGTCTCAGTTCTCTTACCTTCTTGACGCCCGTTTTTGCTCTACTATTTGGCAATATCTTACTCTCAGAAGTTCTCAGTCCCTTGCAATGGCTGGGAGTCTGTTTGACTTTAGTTAGTATCTATCTCATCAACCAGCGCGATACTTTGGCAGGGCACAAAAACATCATGACTGGGACGGAAAAAACCACCACACAGCCACAAGTTATAGAAGCATCTGCTAACAAGTTAAACCCTGTAAACTTATCAGTAAGAGAATCTGAGCCAGAAGTTTTACCTTAACCAGGTGAAGGAGATGGGGAACTTTCAAAGCAGGGGCGATGGGGAAGTCAGGGCCCCCACGACCCTGCGGGAAGCTGCACCAAGCGTCTACAGCACCAGCGCACTTTGCTATACCAATTTGAAAAATCATGGCGACAGATGGATTGCCCAAAAGCTTAGCCACTAACTTTTTCACAATCTAAAATCTAAAATCTAAAATCCAAAATCCAAAATGGTATTAGGTTTTGAGTTGTTCGCTAGTATCTGATGCGCTATTTTGTTCCATCAACGGCATCTTGGCGAATTTGGGTAGATCCGGATTCATATAATCCCACGGCTGGGCGCTGGCTGTGTATAAGTCCATTGCCGGTTGGAACCAGCTGGGGTCATCAAGACTTCCTGCCAAAATGCCCATCAACTCAGGAATCGGGGGTTTACTAAATAATCGGGAACCGCAGTTTGGGCAAAAGCCTCGACCAACAAGACCGCCGCTATCACCAATTACGTTATAGTATTTCACTTCTCCAGTGATGGTGACTGCACTTTGGGGTACGAGAAGCGCAGAGGCATAAGCACTTCCTGTCGCCCGTTGACAATCACGACAGTGGCAATTTCCCGTTGCGATAGGTTTGGCTGAACATTCGTAGCGGACAGATCCGCACAAACAACCACCAGTAAATTTTGTTGTCATCAGAATATCTTTCCTTGGAGGCTTTTTGTCAGTTGTAGGACACTTTGCGGCGTGTCCTGACTTCCAAAATAGCGATCGCACTTTAATTTAGTCTTACAAGTTTTTGCTTTTTTTACAGGTTTCTGCTGTTTTCCCGAACAGCTTTAGGCGTAACTCCAACCAAGCGCTTAAAATGACTGGTTAAATGCCCCTGATTGGCAAAGCCGACTTTGTAAGTGATATCCGCAATTGACAAGTTACTTTTGAGCAGGAGTTCTACGGCGCGATCGACTCGGCACTTGATCACAAACTGATGGGGTGAGTATCCCGTTGATTGTTTGAATAATCGAGAGAAGTGGGACAGACTCATCTGAGCCAAAACGGCTAATTCAGTCAAGCCAAGATCACTGTCTAGGTTAGCATGGATGTAATCGATAACTTGTTTTAATTTATACTTAGGCAAGCCATTTGATGTAATTTGCTCTTTTTGTCTGCCTTGGGCGTAATGATGGAAAAGATGGGTAGCGAGAAACGTCGCAGCAGATTCTGCATATAAGCGGCTAGAATGTCGATTCTGTTCTAGTTCAGCTTTCAGTAGCAGCCCAATTTGATAAATTAGCGGGTCAAAGGTCGGAAATTGAGGATGCAATTCCAGACAACTTAGGTCAATCGATTCTGAGAGAGTCTGAGCAAGAAAACTGGAATTCAAACCTAAAGTAATACCTTTGCTTTTGTGGTTGTCTGATTGCCAATAAGCTGTGCCGCGTGGAATGATTAGACTATGACCAGTAACCACTAAGCTTTTTTGCAACTGTCCATTAATTCGTGCTTCAACAACGTACCCAGATGGTATATCTGTATAAATATGAATTGCATTCTCTGGAAAGACAATCTCCTCTGGCAATGCACTTGCACTCTTACTATGAGTGAATTGGAACCGGATACCGCTCCATTTTGAATTGTCGTTGGAGAGTAGAGATTGACGATTAAAGCGTTTTAAAATTGCCTTTTCCACAGCGCAGGATTCATGTTGTATATTTGACATGTCTCGCACCTTTTGAGATGGTTAATGAGAAAAATCAAGACAATTATCAGCTATTTCACATAAAAGTTGTATATATTATTGTGATGGCTGATACTGTCATTAGTTATCAGTCATCAGTCAACAGTCAACAATCTCAAGCAGGATAATTTACTGTTAGAGTTCCCTAAGATGCGATGCTCTGCTGTATCTATGTTAGTCTTTACGAATTCTCATTTTTTAACATTGAATAGAGTCGCAACTCCAAAAGCAAGGGGCATGGGTGTAATTCCCATTGCACAGTTGAGACATTCAAATCTTTAATTAACCCACTGCGGATATCCAGCACCCAGCCATGAACAATTGGCGCTTTTCTTTGATAGAGTGCCTGACGCATCATAGAAGTTTGGTAAAGGTTTTTCACTTGCGCCACAACATTTATTTCCGCCAAACGATTCAGACGTTCTTCTCTTGTTGGCAAAGCATCAATTTCTTCTCGCCTTTGTAGATATAGTTCCCGAATCGGGTTTACCCAGTTATCAATAATTCCGATGGTTCTCCATTCTAAAGCTGCCTTAATTCCTCCGCAATCGTAGTGACCACAAATAATAATATGTTTCACCTCAAGATGCAAAATAGCGTATTCTAAAACAGCTAAAAAGTTAATATCTGTCAGAGAAACTTGATTAGCAATATTTCGATGTACAAATAATTCTCCTGGTTCTGTACGAGTAAAGTTTGTCAAGGGCAGACGACTATCAGAACACCCGATGTAGAGAAAAGGTGGTGTTTGTCCGGTAGATAATTCTTCAAAGTAATTCGGGTCTATAGCCAGTTTTTCTGCAACCCAGGTCTGATTATTTCTGAGTAGTTGTTCAATGCTGTTATATTTCATCAAACTTGAAGTAGCTCCTCATAAATATTTTAGCTGTTATATAATTTTTGGTTGAGCAATATGAATTTCTTTATAATTAGTTCTATTTGTCTTGCAGATGGTTGATTTTTTATACAAAATTTTAAATATTTTTGTATCTTATGAAACATCACGAATTATCTAAATTTTGTATGGGTGTAAAGCCGATCGCCCATACTATTTATACTTGTGCTTACTGATACAAACAATTAAGTTTAAGAATTGCCAAATTTTTTAATTTGGGTTTCTTTTGCCTTTGTTAGTTGCTAATTAAGGCTTTGAGGTGTGTAGCTAACTGGAAATTGCAACGCATGTTTGTTTGAAATGTAGCACTAACTATTGACAATTTTTTAATAATCGAATAACAAGGTGGCAGCATACTAAAAAAGGCGTTAGTGCATCCCTGCCAGGAGAATCAGTAACGCCTTACGAGAAAGTTAATACGGATAACATAATCATGCCACAAAATACTGATTACAAAGCTTCAAACTCAGAAAATCAGGCGATAGCCTACAAAGAGCGCCTTCATTCTTGGGCAGTTGCGCGTTTACTTCCTGATGCACAACGGGAAATTATTGCTCGTTTTCGTAGTCGCTCTGATGCAGATGGTTACATGCAGCATCTACGCCAAAGGACACCCAACGCTTCCTTCATGGTTGTCTTTGATTGCCAGCGTGATGAAGCTGTGATTTAAAAGACTAAGGGGAGCAGGAGGAGATGGGGAGCGGGGGAGAAATAACTAATAACAATTCCCCATTCCCCATTCCCCATTCCCAATTCCCAATTCCCCATTCCCCATTCCCAATTCCCAATTTTCAGTGAATTCCTCCTCAAGGATTCTTGGCAAAAACCTTTAGGAAGATGTGATGATCAAGAAAATCAGTATCAAATATAGCAGGAAGAAAACTACTACCTGCGATAAGGAGACTGATGAGATGACTCGGCGAGCTATTTGGAGGTTGTTTCAAGAAACTTTTAAAGAATGGAATGAGGATAAAGCCTCACGGTTAGCAGCAGCATTAGCTTATTACACAGTTTTTTCTATTGCACCTTTGCTAATTATCGTAATTGCGATCGCAGGAGCCGTATTTGGAGAGGAAGCAGCAAGAGGTGAAATTTTTCGACAAATTAAAGGTTTAGTTGGTACGGATGGTGCAATTTTTATCGAAACAGCCATCAAAAATGCCAACAAACCACAAACAGGCACTATAGCCTCTATTATTAGTATTCTACTTTTATTATTGGGTGCAACTGGTTTATTTACAGAATTGCAAGATTCCCTAAACACGATTTGGGAAGTCAAGCCAAAACCAGGACGAGGTTTTATTAACATAATCCGTCAACGCTTTTTATCGTTTGCGATGGTGCTAGGTATTGGCTTTTTACTTTTGGTATCCTTAGTAATTAGTGCAGTACTATCAGCATTGGTCACATATTTTAGTAACTTGCTACCGGGTGTTGATTTCCTTTGGCAGCTAGTCAGTTTTCTTCTTTCTTTTGCTATCACCACGGTGCTGTTCGCACTCATTTTTAAAGTACTACCCGATGTCAAAATCACTTGGAGTGATGTTGCAATTGGAGCTATTATCACCTCAGTATTGTTTTCTATCGGTAGATTTTTGTTAGGACAATATTTAGGTAACAGCAGTTTTGGTTCAGCCTATGGTGCTGCTGGTTCACTGGTAGTTATCTTAGCTTGGGTTTACTATGCTGCTCAAATTCTTTTTTTTGGTGCGGAGTTTACCCAAGTTTACGCTAGAAGATACGGCAGCGGCATCACCCCAAATAAGAATGCTATGCCTGTCAGGGAAAAGAGCCGCGGGAGCAGGGGCACAGGGGAGCAGGGGAGATAGGGGGATGGGGGAGATGAGGGAGAATAACAAATGACAAATGACAACTGACAACTGACAACTGACAAGAGTAAAATCAGCGCTCATGGAGAAATGGTTGTTTATCGATTGGCGGGGAATTTTTGTTCCTAGTATTAGCATTTTGGAATTAATTATACGTGGGTCGCTGGTCTACCTGGCACTGTTTTCGGTATTACGATTATTACCTAGCCGACAAATAGGAACCCTAGGAATTACTGATTTGCTTGTGGTTGTACTATTTGCTGAAGCTGCCCAAAATGCAATGGCTAGTAATTATACATCGATTACTGAAGGAGGTATTTTAGTAGGAACTGTTATTTTTTGGAGCTATTTTCTTAACTGGTTAGGTTACAAATTTCCTAAGTTACGCTTCCTTAATCCCCCACCGCTGTTGCTGGTAAAAAATGGTCGGTTAATTGAACGGCATCTGCAACAGGAGCTAATCACAGAAGATGAGTTGATGAGCAAGTTACGTCAGCAAGGTGTAGAATTTTTGGCTGAGGTGAAGTTCGCATATATGGAAGCTGACGGTAGCATTAGTATCATTACATCTAACTCAAAAACTACTTCCATCACTGAACAAAAACAGAATTAGTAAAAGGGACTGGATATTGGGAGCGGATGCGTATTTGCTGGGTAAGAAGGCTCGTTCAACGCCGTCTCCCTACACCCGTTGCGCCACACCCCACACCCTTCATGAAGACTACTTCACGGATAAATTTATTATCCGAACGATATTGGCTGCGATCGCATTTTCTGGCATCTGGAATGGATGCATTGATCAGGATAATTTTAATTTAATGTTTTTTTTATACTAAATACACAGAAAGAGCAGAAATTCGTTATTCTCTTTAACTACGAAACCAAGCCGAAAACAAAGCACTGTGCTAATTTGGTTAAAGGTATTATAATATACTATCTTGTTCATTGAGTATATGTATCTTGTTATCTGCAAGATACACGATACCGTTTAAATTAGGGGTAATTATGGTTTCAACACCGAAAAAAATAGGGATTGTTGGTGCTGGTACGACTGGATTATATTTAGCTATTCTTTTAAAAAATCAGGGTTTTGAGGTTTTTATATTTGAACGCGCACCTCAAGTCAGGGTTGAAGGTTGCGGTATTTTGTTAATTCGCAGTGGCTTGGAGGCTCTCTCATTTCACAGTCAACAATTGTGTGATGAAGTCATCCAAGCTGGGGTAAAAGTCCGTACTTATGAGTTTCGTAGTTTATTGGGTCAAGTAGTCAATTCTGAATCTGTGGAAGAGACAGAAACTAAAGATATTTTCCCCAATCTGACAATTCATCGAGAACATATTGCCGAGGCTTTACTACGTCGAGTTCCTGTTGAATCTTTATATTTAAATCACTATTTAGATTCGATATCCTCTACAGAGGATCGGGTCATAGCTAAATTTCGTAATGGCACGCAATGGGAAGGAGATTTGTTAGTAGGTGCAGATGGCTTAAATTCTCAAGTGCGGAATTTCGTAGTACCTGAAATCAAACCATCCTATTTAGGTGATCTTGTGTGGCGAGGTGTTCTACCCAGTACGGAAGTTTGTCCCGATGGTTATTTTATTGTTTACATTCGCGCTCGTGGTATCTATGCCAATGCTTTTGATATCGGCAATGGACGTTTGCATTGGGGCTTTTTTATTGAGTATAACCAACCAGAAGATGAGCAAGGTAACTTGATACCGAAAAACTGCCAAATTCCCCAACAGGAATTGCAGAAACTTCCCTCAGCAATGCGTCGGACAATTGAAATTACTCCACCAGAAAATATAGTTTGTCGATATTCCTACGATCTTGACCCATTACCGCAAATAGTATCAAAGAACGTGGTACTTTTAGGAGATGCAGCACATGCGAAAAGTCCAAGTCGCGCTCAAGGGATGAGTAGCGGACTTCAAGATGCAGTGTTGTTATCGAAATATTTAAAGTCTTCGGCAACTATAATAGAAGCATTAGCAGGTTATCAACAAGAACGTCTGCCAGTTGTACACGAATTGCAGCTCACAAGCCGAGTTAAAAGCCAAAAAACTGGTAGGATTAATAAACTGCAATTATCCACTTAGAGATGATTGATAAAGTAAAGCTTAAATTGTATCCAGTAGTGGCGTGTACTGGCTAAAATGTTGCAATAATTGTCTTGTGGGGCGGACATCTTGTCCGCCAGTTAGGACGGGCTTTCTGGCCCATCCCACAAGAGAAAAGCTAATGCACAACTTTAGTCTAGACACGCTACTACTTAATATTAGTTGAAAATTTGGTGATTTGAATTGTTAGCTAGAGTGCTAACTAGGGCCTTTTTGTTGTAGCAACTTCGAGTCCCAAGTGTAAAGTCCTATTTCTTTAGGCACTCTAGAGAATCGCCCAATGCGATGACCGCGCGATAATTCATTGAGGACTTTTGGTTTAATTTCTCGAAGTTGTTCAGCATTTAGTTCTCCATAGAGTGCTTGGATAACTTCTGCAACATTGAAAATTTTACCTGGACTCTTTTGTAACAAAGAGGTGAGAGCATCAATCAAAAATTGTCCTTTATAAGGCTCAAGCATTGGGACAATATTAGTTTGTGCCTGTGGTGAAGGAAGTCTATTTTTGTTACTCCCTTTCTTAGAAGAACCACCAGAAGTAGAATTGACTAAACTTAAAACCAGAGTATAACACCCAGGTTGACCAGGAACGAGTGACCATTTATTGGTTTGTTTGCCATGAGTCAGTGTTGATTGAACTCTGCCTTTAACTACTTTGAATGAATCTGGCTCTAACTCACCATAAAGCGATCGCACGATAAAATCGATGTGACACACAGTTCCTAGGTGTTTTTGTAATACTTGTTGAATAGCTTCGGTGCGCGTTAGCGAATGATATTCCGGCAACATCGGAACTTCTGAGTGCAACAGCAATTTAGATGAAGTTTCGATTTGGGTTTCCTTGACAGGCTTTTGCAGCTGTTGATCAGCATAGGTGCTGTTTGAATCCTCGCTTTCTACATCGATAAATTGTAGAACTTGAGAATCGGTAGGTTTTACCAAATTGAGTGACAACTGGCTAATGTTATCGCCCTTTGCAGTCGTCAAGTTTTCTGTGAGACAACGGCTATCCTCCCCTGAGAAGTTAGCAGTTGCATCTGTGCTAGAAGACCAGTTGGATAACAAGGCTTTCACATGATTCAGATTCTCTAAAGCCTGTCGATGTAACTTTTCATACTGTTCTACTTGCTGAGCATAGTAGTCTCGTAATTCCAACATTGGTTTAATGAAGGTTTCGGGGAAAGGTTGTAGTTGCAATTGAGTGTTTATCAAGTTTCAAAAACCTTTATCACTGTGAGAATAAACTAAAGTAAAGTGACCGATCGCCCAAATAAGTACAACCATAATGGCAAGCCCTCAACAGTCAGCATTTAATGGGGCTAAATAGCTTTTAAGTTTGTTAATGCGATGGCACTCATTTTACTGGCGAGTGGATTATTTGAAATTTTGTGAGCTTCTAGAATAGCAGCTTAGGGATTATACTGATGCATAGTACCAATATTTTCAGCAGTTAGCAGAATCCCTTAGAGATTCAACGCAGAATTGTTCACAAAAATGATTGATTTTAGGCTGTTGCAGTCAACAGTTGGAGCGATCGCGCTTTGCACAAGAGTCAAAATTGGCGGCGATCGTCTCCATTTTTTCATCGTAACAAATTAACCCGCGATGCCTTTGCCACTGTCGTAAGTCATAGCTCTGGGTTTTCTTTTCTTGAGAGGAACTACTGATTTTTTGGGCGGTTGAGGAGCGCGGCATTGCTCACAGTACAACGGTCGGGGGCCATAAGTCTCGCGGCTGGTTGGCTGCTCACACTGCTTACACACAAAGTTGAAAATGCGAGTATGAATTTCCCGCTTGTGCGCTCTTACTGTGTACTCTCGGACATCAATTATCTTGCTGGGCATTGATGCTCTTTCTAGCCTCATTCATTTAATATATTTTCTCTATTAAACATAAAATATTTGGGATTATGTCAAGTATTGTGCTTGCAAATTTTCAAAACAACAACAATTGTCCAAGTGAGACATTGCCTGTTCTAAATCCGTAGTAATTTAGGTGACAATCGCTCTTAGGGCAAACTCAGTTCTCTAAGCGATTGTCAGACGGGTCAAGGTTGCAATAGTCTACCATTGATTGTAAGCTCAGCGTTGGAATTTAGACCAATTTTCGCATAGGAGGCAGGAGGTGAGTCCACTTGCCGTCTTGGTGAGTGAGTCGCCGTCTTGGACGCCACGTGCTACCCTTCAAGAACGCCTTCTTTGAAGGAGAAGAGTACCCGGAGGGCTTGTTGCCAGATAGTCAAGTGGCGAAGTGCGAAGCGTTAGCGACGAAGGAGGGTCGGAACGAGCGTCGGTACGAGCCTCACCCAAAGGGCAGGAGGGAAGAGGGTTTTAGCCTAGTTCATCTCTATTAACATAGTTTTGTTTTTTCCCACCGACTTACTTACACCATTTTCAATTAACCGGTGGGCACTGCCAACAACATAAAAATCAAGGTTTGAATGAACCATTAGCAGTGCCACCCTACAAAAATGTCTCAACTGTTTTCTAGTTTTAAGGGGTATGAAGAGGCAGTTAATACCCTACCTTTTCACACCCCTAAATGGCATATTTTGTTGAAGAAGAATTCAGGAGTCAGAAATAAATGACTATCTTTTAGAGTTGAGAAAGTGAAAACTTAAATTAAATCGTCAAGTTCACCAACTTTAATTACTGAAACTGTCACATCACCATCATTATCACCAATTTCAACATCAAAAAAGAAGGCACAAAGTGTCGAGGTTTCTGATACTGCCAAGGTCAGGGTATCGTCATAACCATTCAAAGTTGACCAGCCTGCTGGAACCTCTACATTAGTTTTGAGATTCTTGAACTTACCACCATAAATCCAGAGCATGACTATGGGTTCACCCTTCTGAGCATCAGCGTTGATATAGTCAAAAGAACCTTTCCGAATTCTAATAACGTGAATCCCTGGTTTAATTTCTGTGCTGACTCCTGTGTTTTGAATCTCAGTCATACGTTGCGAAAAGAGGTGGTAGCAATTCTTTTTGCTGTTAACCACTAAATCTGTAATATTAGTTGTTTGAGTTGCAGTTGTCATTGTTTTCAATCCTTGAATGTTTGTGTTACCCCATTGAGAGCAAAAACTACAGCTTCAGAAATAATCTCAGATCAACAAAGTTGTGAGTTAGATACATTTCTCAGAATCTATACCTTTTTACTCTCGATATTTCTTTGTTTTATTAATTAACGATTTAGTATTTTCTCAACTTTATAGCGGAAATTCAAGGACAGTTAAGACAGTTAAGCAAATTTTTGAGACAGTTAAGACAGTTAAGACAGTTAAGCAAATTATTTGACTAATGTGAATATTTGTGCTTACCTTGGCTAAGGTCTCGCATCCCATCTTGCGCCGAATTTGGGTATATTTAAAGCTGCATAGAAATTAGCTAATGTATAGTTAGTCGCCTAATGAGATAATTAAGACTGTGGCTATTTTGCGTTCGTTTGTTGATCGTGTTGTCAATCGTTCTACATTAGAAAATCTTGCTCAACGTTATCAAGAGCTAGATGTTGCTTCTGTAGAAACTTGTTTGGCATTTTTGCGTACAACCGTAGATGTGCAAGTTGCTCTAGAAACCCATTTTGCTCGCTACGGTCTGTCAATGGGCAAATTTACCCTATTGATGCAACTATCCCAAGCAAATGAGCAAGGATTAACCCCCTCTGAATGTGCAGAGCGTTCGGGAGTCACCCGTGCTACCATTACAGGACTGTTGGATGGACTAGAGCGAGACGGATTAATACAACGACAACCCAGCCTCAGCGATCGCCGCATGTTAACTGTTCATCTTACAGAAAAAGCACACCAACTCATGTCTAAGATGTTGCCTGACCATTTTTGTCGCACAACTGGATTGATGGCGCAGCTGACATCTGAAGAAAAGAAAACTCTAATTGAACTTCTGCAAAAATTACAAGCGGGTATCCCAGCAATGCTTGAACCATAGTTACTCCCGGAAAATATTTACGAACTTGGGCTTCGTGCTATATTAAATTAGTCGCCTAATTATAAGGCAACTAATTTATTTAATGCAGAATTTTGGCGAAAGAATAACCTAATTAGAATTTCAGGGTGAACTTGATGAAAAAGTTGGGTGTCAAAGCAAAGAACTGGTTATTGTCGTTTCATGTTGCCTTTGGCGGAATTTGGCTAGGTACAGCACTTTGTATAGTGGCGATCGCCATTATCAAAAGAAATCTCCCCGACAAAGACGCACTCTATGGTATCAACTTAATGCTGAAATTTATGGATGATTGGGTAATTATTCCCAGTGCCATGCTGTCACTGCTGACAGGTGGGTTGCTTTGTTGGCTAACTATTTGGGGATTTACAAAGCATTATTGGGTCATCGTCAAATGGGTTGCAACTATGACCTTGATTGCCACAGGAACAATTTGGCTGGGCCCTTGGCTGAATACAATGGCTGCAATTTCCCAAGCTCAACGGCTACAAGCATTACAAAATCCAGCGTATTTATTCGCTCAACAAGGTGGAATTATTGGTGGTTTACTTCAAACAACTTGTCTACTAATTATAGTTGCAATTTCAGTATTAAAACCTTGGGGAAGAAGATTAGCCAAACAATCTAAGCAAATTGAACAAACCGTCTCCTCAAATGGTTAAAACTTTTCACAGATGTGATTAGACAAGCAATGATCAAGGACGTTGTTATTATACCAACCTGAGTTCGGGATAAGCCCAAACCATGATTCTATCATTGGCTGAAACTCCTAAAACTGACGCAAAATATCTCTCAAACTCTCATAACTCTGTGATCTCTGTGCCTCTGTGAGTCCAGTCCCCGTCTTGGTGAGGCAGCCCCCGACAGGAGCGGTTCCCGGCGTTAGCGCAGCGAAGCGCGAGTCTTCTCCCAAGGGGAGACGCCAAAGGCGAACGAGCGTCTGGGGGACTGCCGAACCCGAAGGGCTTGTTGCCAGATGGGGAACTGGCGTTAGCGTAGCGTTAGCGAGCTTGCGAGCGTCACCCGGAGGGTGGTTCGATAAAATCTTCTTAACCCGAACTGAGGTTAATATATCTTTGTTTGCGTCCAACATTACCAGAGGCTTCTTTGATGGAAACATAGAACCTCTGGAAAATTCCCAAGTTTGTGGACTTTCACCTTTGATTTATGTAATTAAAAATAGCGATCGCCAAAAATCAGCTTGTCAACAAAAAGCTATCACATTGGGCTACAAAGCATTATGGATTTGCCTTGGCAAAAGTATTACATTGCTGAGGTTCACCAGTTTGGAAACCTTGCTGAAACCAGCTAACCCGCTGAGATGAACTACCATGTGTAAAAGATTCGGGTACAACATAACCTCTGGCTTGAGAAAGGTTATACTCACTCGTGTTATTCAACACTCGTTTAACAGCTGATTTAAAAAGTGGGTAGTTTACTTTAGCAATTACACACAACTCTGAAACCGCAAGTATCTATCCTCGTGTCAGACTCATAGCGATGACGACAAGCACAACGACTTTTGACTGGTAGAGCGGCGGTGGGGCGATCGCTCCTTTAAAATAGCAGCATCATCAACTTCTGCATCGCACTGCTATATCTGCCTCAATTTGCTGTTAGACAGTTTCCCTACGTGGGAATACTATACAGCAAATCGTCTTCAGGAACCTAGTATGAAACACTTGCGGTGGATGGCATTGTGCTTGATATCGTTGATTTTTGTGTTGTGGTTGGGAAGTTGTTCTACCCCTTTGGCTCAGGTGGTTACCTTAAATCTTGTAGCGGCAGGCATGATGCGCGGTGCCGTGGAGGAGATTGATATACTTTATCAACAAGAACACCCGAATATCGTACTAAATTATACCTTTGCGGGAAACTGGGTAGCAAAAGCGGCAATCGAGCAGGGAGAACCCTTTGATGGGATTTTATTAGTAGATATACCGCAACTAGATGACCTGCAAGCCAAAGGGTTAATTCTGCCTGCAAGCCGCAGTCAACTTGTGACTACGGATATCGTCGTCATTGCTCCTACGGATTCTCCCGTGCAGCTTTCTGATTTCCGGGAGTTAGCGAGCCAGCAGATCAAAACTGTGGTAATAGGCAGCAAAGGTCTGGCTGTTGGCAGATATACCAGCGCTATTCTAACCCGGTTAGGTATTGCTCAGGTCGTGGATTCAAAAGCAGTCGTGACACAGGTAGACGTGCGGGAAGTGTTAAGAGCCGTCGAGCTAAAAGAGGCGCAGGTGGGGATCACCTTCCTCTCAGAAGCCAAAAGTTCTACCAAAGTCAAGGTATTAGCCACAGCATCAACAGACCTCTATGAACCGATTTGCTCTGGTGGCGCCGTTGTCAAAACCTCTACCCATGCTCAAGAAATGCAAACTTACCTGGACTTTTTAAGCAGTGAACGGGCAAAAGCAGTATTTCAAAAGTTTGGACTACGCCCTGTGGTGTCATAGGTAGAAGGAATTTAGACAAGACGACGTAACTATGAAGCAATCATCAAACTTTCTCAAAACTGTTGCTGGAGGATTAGCAGCAGCCACCTTCTTCGCCTTGACAGTGAGTGGTGTAGCATTCTGGAGTGCGAACCGGACGTTAGAAACCAACCGCCAAATTAATCAACATTTAGAAATACTGCGTAGTCTCAAATCATTGGACAGTGCTTTGAAAGACACTGAAAATATGCAGCGGCAATATCTGCTAACAGGCAACAAAGATGCTTTCAGCGTCTTTGGACTGAGAATGATCGATGTTGATCAAGAAATACGGCGATTGCAAACCTTGCTGCAAAATAATCCCAGCCAACAAGCGCAGACAGAAAAACTCAAAGCATTCACGATTCGTCGTCTGAGCCAACTGCGCCAAGGCATTGAACTGAGGCAAACCAAGGGGTTAGATGCTGCCATTGACCAAACACCAACGCGACTGCTCAACGAAGCAACTTTGTTGATACAGCAGATAGAAGCCATCGAAACCGTCGGGTTGCGGCAAAAACAACTTGCCGCCACCAGCACTGCTATCCAGGCGATAGTGATGTTTTTGACAGGCATTGTCCTTAACTTGGCAATTATTCTGTGGATTTACAATCAGATTGACAGAGAAACCCGAAAACGGAATCATGCAGAAACCGACCTCCAGCAAAGTAACCAGACGCTTCAAGAACAAACTACTTTGATGCAACTGATCCTCAATAGTATGAGCGATGGCGTGATTGTTGCCGGTGAAAACGGTCGATTGCTGATTTGTAACCCCGCCGCCGAGCAGATGTTTGGCAGCGGGATTACAGATGCTCAGCAGGAAGAATGGTCACAGCAATATGGTTTATATCAAGCTGACCAAGTAACTTTGTTCCCTATTGAGCAGCTTCCTCTGGTCAGGACTCTTCGGGGTGAACAGATACATAATGTAGAGATGTTTACCCGTCACCACAAAGCCCCAGATGGGATGTGGGTGACAGTCAGTGGCACACCTCTCAAAGATGCGAGTGGTGTCTTGAAAGGAGGAGTTATCGTCTGCCACGATATTAGCGATCGCAAGTACGCAGAACTACAAATATTACGGGCAAAGGAAGCCGCAGAAGCCGCCAATCGTACTAAAAGCGAATTTCTCGCCAACATGAACCACGAACTGCGGACTCCACTCAACGGCATTCTCGGCTATGCTCAAATCCTCCAGCGTGATCCCGCTACCACGCCCAAGCAGCAAAAAGGATTAGGCGTAATTTACCAGTGTGGTTCTCACTTGCTAACCTTAATCAATGACATTCTGGATCTCTCAAAGTTAGAAGTGCAGAAGATGGATCTCTATCCCCAGGATTTCCACTTCGCCAACTTCCTCACCACCACAGTAGAAATTTGCCGCATCAAAGCCGAACAAAAGGGTATTGCCTTCCATTACCACCCCAGCAAACTGCCCGCAGCCGTTCATGCGGATGACAAACGGCTGCGGCAAGTGTTACTGAATCTACTAGGCAATGCAGTCAAGTTTACCGATTTTGGCAGTGTCACCTTCACAGTTGAGGCAGTAGTAAATGAACAAACAGCCCAAACTCCATCAACTAGAATTCGCTTCCAGGTAGAAGATACCGGCATTGGCATCCCAACAGAAAAATTGCAATCCATCTTTTTACCCTTTGAACAGGCTGGAAAACGCGATCGCAACAGCGAAGGCACAGGGCTAGGATTAGCCATCAGCCAACAAATTGTGCAAATGATGGGTAGTTCCATTCAGGTTAACAGCACACTCGGCAAAGGCAGCAACTTCTACTTTGAGGTGGATGTGCCTGCTGCTGATTGGCTTGCCCAGCCTGCAAGTAATAATCAAAAGGTGGTTGGCTACCAGGGCGAACGGCGCAAAATCTTAGTAATTGACGATCGCCAAGAAAACCGCGCTGTTGTCATGGGAATGCTAGTACCTTTAGGCTTCAAACTGGCCCAAGCCGATGATGGACAGGCCGGACTGGATTTAGCCCTCCAGATGCGCCCGGATTTGATCATTACCGATGTGATGATGTCACACATGGATGGGTTGGAAATGACTCGTCGCCTGCGTCAGTTGCCAGATTTTGCAGTCACACCAATTATTGCTTCTCCTGCCAGCTTGTCTCAAGTAGATATGCAAGAGGCTCTTGACGCGGGTTGCAGTAGCTTTTTTCCTAAGCCCCTAGAATTCACAGGGTTGCTAGGGGAATTACAACGCCACCTAGAGTTGCAATGGATTTACGAAACCATACCCCAAGCAGCGGAAGTATCTGCGGAGGTTTTCAATTCGCCGGAACTGGTAGTACCATCACCACAGGAACTAGCCACGCTTTACCAAGCAGCCCAAGATGGCTTTATGAGCGACATCCAGCAAGAAGCCAAACGCCTCAAGCAACTCAATCCTCAGTACACACCCTTTGCCAATAAATTGCTGGAACTGAGTCAGAGTTTTGATGATGAAGCCATTCTCAACTTATTAGCACCGCATATTTAATATTTTTTATTCATCATATTTTTAGGAGTTCAAGTATGGTCATTGATGTTACAGCTACAAAAGGAACTATTTTGGTAGTGGATGATAACCCTACTAATATTCAAGTTTTATTCGATGTTTTGAGTGAGATTGGTTATCGGGTGGCGATCGCTAAAAGTGGAGAAGTCGCCCTACAACGTGTTCAATCTTACCATCCTGATATCATTCTTTTGGATGTGATGATGCCAGGAATCGACGGCTTTGAAACCTGCCAGCGCCTCAAAGCCGATTCCACCACTCACGACATTCCTGTAATTTTTATGACCGCCCTTTCGGACTCAGTAGATAAAGTCAAAGGGCTGAGTTTGGGTGCAGTAGATTACATTACCAAGCCCATCCAACATGAAGAAGCCTTAGCCCGTATCCGCGTACACCTGCAACTACGCGACTCCCAAAAATCTTTACAACAACACGCCACCCAACTTTCCCAAGCATTAGACAACCTCAAGCAGGCACAGGTGCATTTAGTGCAAAGTGAAAAAATGTCTTCACTCGGTCAAATGATGGCGGGTGTAGCACATGAAATCAACAATCCCGTGACTTTTATCTACTCGAATCTTGCCCCAGCCAAAGAACACATCGAAAATTTGCTGAATTTTATTCAGTTGTATCACCAATGCCATCCCCAACCTCATCCCCAAATTCAAGACTGGATGGACGAAGTGGATATAGACTATTTACAAGCAGATTTGCCCAAGATCATGAATTCATTAAAATTGGGGAGTGAACGTATCCGGCAACTCGTTGTTTCACTACGTAACTTTTCTCGCTTGGATGAATTAGGAACTCAAGTAGTAAATTTGCACGAAGGAATCGAAAGTACTCTGTTAATCTTGCAACATCGTCTCAAACCAAGACCTGGGCATCTTGGCATTCAAATCATACGACATTATGAACAATTGCCCGATGTCGAATGTTATCCTAGCCAACTCAATCAGGTATTTATGAATCTTCTCAGCAATGCCATTGATGCCTTAGAACAGCGGGATCAACAGCGCTGCCTTGAAGATATGCGAGCAAATCCTAGCATCATCACTATTCGCACTGAACACCTACAAAACCAAGCGGTTGCTATCAGCATTGCTGATAATGGCCCTGGAATTGAAGAACATATTTTTTCTCAACTATTTGAGCCTTTTTTCACTACCAAACCCATTGGCAAAGGTACTGGATTAGGACTTTCTATCAGCTATCAGATTATTACCCAAAAACACGGTGGCAAAATTTACTGCCAGCCAACACCAGGAACAGGAATTGAGTTTACCATCCAAATTCCGGTTCGGCAAACTTTATATTAGACAGCTTTAATATAAGCAATATTTTACCGCAATTAGCATTATTATTTCAAATTAGAACTTTGAATTTTATTCAGTAATTTATTCATGAAAAATGTTGTTATATCATCTCCTTTTGAATAACCGTCCGCAGCGATCGTTCGCTCTTAGTTTTACCGCTTTCTTAGGGAAGCAATCCCAAAAAAGCAAGCGAATTGCCTCGTTTCACTTCGTTTCACTCGCTATTGACATATTAAGGGTGATTTGCCGGACATGATATGAACTATCTAATTCATCCCTTGAGACTTTCCTCTGTAGTTTATTACCAATTGCAGATTGATTTGAGATTATAACTGCAACCATAGAGGGTAGTTTGGCAAAACTGTTGAAATAACACCAGAATAAATTTTACCTTTTGACTAACTCGGTGGTACAATGGCACAAGTCGATAAATTGAGCCAATCTGTTGATAGATATTGTGAACCTAATTGAATCAAAAACTTTGGTTATATAGTGTCTCACCATTTTGAAATCACTCAGATGAAACTAAGTAACACTCAATGATATAAACTAATTGTTGCTTTTGCACATTCTTGCTTTCTGAATCTGAGTACCCAATTTTTCGCCAAAAATTCAAGCATTACTTATTTATCTGGGTAGCTATGAAAAAATTGATTAAAGGTTTGCGCGAATTTAAAAGTAGTTACTTTCCTGCTAATGAAGAACTATTTGAACAACTTTCTCATGGTCAAAAACCCAGAGTATTATTTATTACTTGTTCAGATTCCCGTATCGATCCAAACTTGATTACACAAGCCGGATTAGGTGAATTGTTTGTTATTCGCAATGCAGGCAATATTATTCCACCATTTGGTGCGACTAATGGCGGTGAAGGGGCAACAATTGAATATGCTGTTCAAGCATTAGACATTCAACAAATTATTGTCTGTGGTCACTCCCATTGTGGTGCGATGAAAGGCTTAATGAAGTTAGACAGCTTGCGGGTAGAAATGCCCCTTGTACATGACTGGCTCAAGTATGCAGAGGCAACCAGACGGTTAGTGAAAGACAATTATAGCCATTACGAAGGTGAAGAACTCTTAGAAATAATTATTGCTGAGAATGTACTCACCCAAATCGAAAATTTACGCACTTATCCGGTGATTCACTCTAAGCTTCACCAAGGAAAACTTAGTATTTATGCTTGGATTTATCAAATCGAGACAGGAGAAGTTTTGGCATACGACCCACAAAAACACGCCTATGTCTTGCCTCTAAATCAGCTTCTCCCATCGGAGATAGATGAAACAGCTAACACTAGGAAAATATCTGTCGCTAAAACTCAACAACAGGAGTTTGAATTATCCCAGATGAATCCTATTTCTACACATACAGGGTTTCCCATGACAGTGCTTTCTCCACAGCAAATGGAGCGAATTTATCGAGGCTCGACAACAAAGTAAAAATGTAAATTTTCATGCAGTGAAGACTTACGTAAGTGTCATATTTTTTTCGTGTGGGTTGTCAATGGTCAATTGTCAAGAGTCCAAAAAACGTTAATTTTTGACTATTGACTATTGACTATTGACTGCTATTACCTTATTCCATACTAAAAGCGCGTCGGAAAAGTGACTTCATCAGACTTGGAGATAAGTTATAAATTGCTTGCCAAACTTTTGTTGTACCTACAAGGACTTCAGAACGTTGATCTTTAACTGCACTCCAGATTGATTTGGCTACATCTTCCGGCTTTTCTAGTATAGGAGTTTCAACTGCTTTACTTACCAATTCAGAACGCGCTTCAGCTGTTTCCTCATCTTGACCACGAAAAATTGCCCGTTCCATGAGTTGGGTACGAATGAAACTAGGATAAATACCGCTAACTTGAATACCTTTAGGTGATAACTCTGCATGTAGCGATTTTGTTAACCCAGTGATGGCGTACTTGCTAGTTGTATAAGGAATTTGGTAAGGAATTGGTTCTATTCCACCAATAGAACTAACATTGACAATGGTTCCTTTGCCACGCTCTAAAAAATGGGGCAGAATAGCATAAATAGTATGGATGTAGCCCCACAAATTGGTATCAATTATTTGATGCCAATCATCTAAGCTAAAATCTTCCACAGACCCCAAGCCAAATATGCCTGCATTATTAATTAATACATCTATATGATCAAAGTGATCTATTGCCTTTTGAATCAGAAGTTTTACTTGTAATGGATCTTTGACATCAACAGAAATAGCGATCGCTTCTTGTCCCAGTTTGCGTATTTCGGCGGCGGTAGCTTCCAAGCGATCGAGTTGGCGAGCTGCCAAAACAACATTATATTTATAACGCGCAAATAATAATGCTGTGGCTTTGCCAATACCTTGAGATGCGCCTGTGATTATTACTGTGTTAGTCATAATGTCAGTCATCCGTGATTTTTAGCTCATTACTGCTGGCTTTTTATTTCCTGAAGTAACTCCTCGTCAGAGTAATTTTCTTGCCATTTGTCTTTTAGCTTTAGCCGCACAGACTGCGCGCCGCCACTGGGGGTACAAACAACCCAATAGGTATTTGGTTGGTCTTTGACTTGAGCTGCATCTTCAGCTTCTGCAATATCAGAAAGACCTGAAAATGCTTGAATGCAAGTCCATGTGATGCCATCTGAATCTCTAATTTCTCTTTCCATGTTTGGGAGTAGGGAGTAGGGAGTGGGGAGTAGGGAATGGCGTTAAAAGTGATATTTCCTTCCCCTTCCCCTTGCTGTTTTTAGTTAACGTGAATCAGGTAAAACCTCTGGCTGATCATCTAAACTGAGGAGGAATTGGATTAAATCTGTCTGTTCTTGAGTAGTGAAGCCTGCTTTTTGATCTACCCAATAAGCATGTCCTGTACCATCAACATTGGACTGTTGCAAATCTGGATGAGCTTGGTTAGCTGCAACTGTCGCTTCACGAAGGTTGCGGTCAACTAGCACTCGTAAACTGGCTTCTGGGTCGGGTAAAATATTTTGCTTTAATGTACCAGCCATCCCCAACTCTTGCGGTTTTGCCACTACAAAGTGTCCGTCCTGTTCATCTTGCTTGAGTGCTTCAGCACTAGCAGCCACACCGCCATCATGTAAATAAGGCGCTGTTAAATATAAACCAATTAAACTTGGTACTTTATAACCGCCGGCTGGATTGTTGATACCAAAAGCTAACTGTTGTGCTTTCTGTGGTGTGATATCTGTAGGCACATCTAACACTGCAACATTAGATGCTAAGGGAACAGAGACGCTGTTGGGATAGGTTTGAGCTTTGGTAAAGTTAAGAGCGAATGCTGCTAATGTGGGAGCGCGTGATGGTTGAGTTCCAATCTCATTTTGAGCAATCACATCATGATTAGTAAAGTAGCGTCCACTATGACAGTCTATACAGCCAGCGCGAGTAAATACAGCCGCGCCTTTTTCTAAAGAAGCAGTATCACTAATTTGAACCGGTGGTGGTGCGAGAGTATTTTGCCAAGCAGACATTCCATTTAATTGGTCGCCAACGGGGTAGCCTGGGGAAGATGCCATTAACCCATCTAACATAAACGGCGAACCTTTGGGATATCCAGGCATCCGAATCACTTCGTTAATTGCAGGTTCTCCTGGGGTGGGATCGATTTTGTCAAAAAATTCTGATGGTTTTGCGCCTTCGGGTAATCTAAAGGCTGGATTGGCAGCATTTTGCAGAATTACGCCTAAATAGGTTTCTTTGTCAATACCTAATGTGGCTTGACTAGCATCAGCACCATTTGTTGCGTCTGAGTTGGTGGCGTGGACGTTGCTATTTAAGGTAGTCAAACCGTGAAACCAACCAACCGCAGAATGACCACTCCAACCATAAGGCCAGGCATCAAAAGTATAAGACGAGGGGATTTGTGAGGGATTGTTTACTAGAGTGCCAGTAGAATCAAAGCTACCTGGCGGCCAAGTCAATAGTTTAGCATCAACTGCATCTTCTACAGCTTTGGCATCTGGTAAGCGGGATTCTTCACCATCAGCATTAATGTAAGTATGCTCTCCTGCTGCAATTTGTGTAGGATTTACATCTGTTTGGCGAAACATAGCTGCGGAATTGGTGGCGAATGCCAGAACCAAACCGGTATCAAGGTCGTTGTTTGGTGCGCCTTCTAAGATGCGTCCAGTTTTTCTGTCGAGTGTGGCGTGACATAAAGCGCAGGTAATGCCAAATCTCAGCTTACCTTGAGTCAGACTGGCACGCATACCCAAGGGGACAAGAGAATTGGCGGGTACGTCTAAGCCTGTATTCAATAATGTGCCTGCTTTGAAAGTGCGTCCGCCGATTGTTACATCTTCATTGATAGGGATTTGCAAATTAGTTGTGTGCTTACCTCCCAGTTTTGCGATCGCCTGACCCACGGTTATCATATTAATCGGGCCATTCAGCGCTCCTACTACATCGGTTTGGAAGATTTCATTGCCAAAAGTTTCTGAATAAAAAGCGTCTCGTCCTAATTTTAATGTTTCTTCTGTGACAGGAAACGCGCCATTTTCTCTTGATAGTTGTTGGCTTCCTGTTTCTGTTTGCAATAACTGTGTAGCTTGTTCTTTATTAATGGCGTACCCCAACACATCATAAGAGCCTATTTCCTGGGGTGCAGCTTGTGTTATGGGTGTAAAAGTTTTGTCTAGGCTGGGAGTTTTACCTAAAACAATTTCTAATTTATAAGCGAAGAAACTAACAATAATGATTAAAACTAAAAGTATGGTTGCAAGTGTTGCCCATCTATTTTTTTGAGGCTCAATTTTAGGCAGATTGTTATCTATAGTAATACTTGGGTCAGTTTTCATGGGTTGATTTTACTCAATGCAGTTACATTGAAGCAGAGCATAAAATTAAAAGCTTCATACTTACAGATGATGTCTGGTTGAGTAAAGGAGTAATTTTTGGGATAAAAAGTCTGAAATTGGAGAGAAACAATACACCAATTTCTACTAAGGCTTTTCTAAAAGAATTGGTTTGTCTGCCACATCATCTAAGTGGATGCTGCTGAGCAAATTTTTCCACTCTATCTTGAGTGCTGCATCTTGGGGATTTTGCTGACGTAGTTGTGCTAAAGTTGTCAGCGCATTGTACCAAATCCCGTTTTGGACATAGATCGTAAACTGCTGTTGAGGCGTTGCTGATTTTAGCTTTTGGGCAATTTCTGGCGTAAAAGGGACTAGGGATTAGGGATTGGGGATTGGGTGTAAAATTGAAAAATTATGGTGGTTGCTCTTTACCCTTTACCAAATTTTAAAAAACTTTTCCCAGTACCCAGTACCTAGTACCCAGTCCCCACTTCAAATTGGTATCAGGTAATTTACAGCCGGACATAATTGTTAAAAACTGCTCCAGAAGATAACCAGAGCAGTTTTGAGTTATAGAGTTGATATAAGGGACTTTTAGGTTGTTGTCCCTTGGTTTACACATAAAGGGTTTGGTATATAGTACTATTCAGCATTAGTTCTGTGCTTTATGCAAAAAAGCGAAAAATTTTGAAAAGCGATCGCTGTTTGGATAAAAGTTAAAGTTTGTTAGCCTAACTTGAACTAGGGGCTGTTAAGCGCCAGGATTAAGGCTGTGTGGAATAGTCGCAGTGTTATTTCATGCTTGGCAACTGTCTTGTTGCTGTTTTATCTATCCAAGGGGACATCTTTAAAACTGCTAAAAGCTGTAAATTAACAGCATATTCATGGAGATTTTTTTGGCCTCGTCTCCTTCACAAGGCGAGGTTTTACTTTTGCAGTCCAAAAAACCCTGATTTTTGACTATTGACTGCCATAGCAGAAAATATGGGTGCAAGTTGGTAAGTCCTGTTACTTTTTCCTCTATAGGGTCAATAGCTTTCTAACGCCGCAGAAACAACTGCGTGATATAGTATGTGTTGCCAACTCGCCACACACCTACACCCGTTTCTCTAAACACAGGACGGAGAATATTCTCTCGGTGTCCAGGACTTTGCATCCAACCTTCGATAGCAGCTGGTACAGGTTGAGGAACGTTCCGACTTTTAAACAAATTCTCTCCTACTATCCAATAAGAAATACCACCAGCATGGATTCTGTCTTGCAAGGTGCTACCATCAGCACCAGTGTGGCTAAAAAAGTTTTTTTGCGCCATCTGTCGGCTGTAGTTACGGGCAACTTGTGCTAGTTTTTCGTTGTTTTGTAATGGCTGTAGTTTGTTTTTTTGCCGCACTTGGTTAATCCCTTGGCGTACTGCTGCTTCCATTTGGGCAGTTTTGGCTGATTCGGGACGAATAGGCGGCTTTTGCGGTTTACTTGATGGAACTTCGATTCTTGGCAAGGGGGGTAAATACTCAATTACTTCCTCGCAGCCAGTTAAGATAAGTGCAATTGCCACCCATCCAACCCAAATCATGCGATATGATTGGGGCTTGTTTTTCAAAGTCATCCAGTGGCATAGTAGTTTCCATTTCATAAAGCCACCTCAGTGAAATTCTCCTTAAATGAATGGTTTGACAGCTTTGTTGATCGCTTCAACCACAGACATGACAACCAGGTGATAATTCAAGTTCCACAGTTTCTCTGACACAGCAGTCAAATGCGATCGCTTCAGTTGCTCTAACTGCTTAGAGACTTCCAAATAAAAAATAATCAATCGTTTTGGAAAGCTGGGGGAGAAAGAGTCTATACTTTCTACCTGAAAGCCAGTTGTAGAGAGGAATTAAGAAAGGCAATACCGCGCAACATCTCTGCTCGGTCGTAGCTTTGAATTTTTCTTAGCGTACAATTTTCCCAAATTGGCATGGTGATGCCAAACAGGACTAGGTTTTGGTTCTAAAGCTGTAATCCTGGAGTTCCGTGGTGCGGGCGGCAGGTCTAGAACTTTTGTAGTTGGAATATTCCTCTGACTTCACCAACCCAACCCCACTGGCATACCAGGAGATAGTTTTTTGATTCGGAATCAGCGTTCCTCCCAGCATTTCAACTTTCATGGCTAGAAACTTACCTGCCGGAACAACCACAGTTTCGCTGGCGACAACCTTACTCGATTCATAAGTGGGTGCCCCAAAAAATCCCTTGCCCACCCACACCCAAGAATCCCCTGGTTGTAGGGGATTTTTGAGTACAATGCGTGGCGGCTCAAACGAAAAACCTCGATTCTCTTTCGACCATTGGGGATATTCATTGCGATGAGCAAGCACTTGACCAGCAGGTTTAGAGTACCATTCTCGCCAGAATAGTTCACCTGGCTTATCAATAGACGGTGTTCCAATTATGTACAGGAGCGTGCCATCGGTTTGTCTCTCCTGACTCACCACGCTCAACTTATATTTGGAAGTGACAGGTCCGTAAACAGACCCTTCCACATCGACGGTTTGGTACTGCCACCAATCACCAACGCGGAGGGGGAAATAATCGGGGATTGGGGAAGCCAGTGGGTTGAGGCAGGCAATTACTGTACCGCTGAGCACAAGCAGCAAAGCAAAGAAAAATACCAACTTAGTGAAAGCGTTATGATTCGGTTTTTTCATGACAGGATCACACTTAGACTGGGTTTGTTCTGAGCTGACTCAGATTGTTGACTTGAATCATAAAACGAGCTTTTAGCTCAAGATATGCTTCGCAAAGTAGGTTTTCATTTTATGGGTTCAAGTCACAATGATTCGATGCAAGAATTAAAAGAAGATGTTAATAACGCTAAATGATGAAGAGCAATCGCTTCAAAAGCTCATTCCCTATCCCAATCATTAGCGGGCCCAAAATACAATCCACAAGTTTTGCAAACTTCGCCTTTCCACTCGCAGCCGCTTCCGTAATAATGATTGACTACGGTGCATAATTCTTTTAAGCATTTATCTGGCTGATTACATTTCTTGCTCCAGTCATGATTTCTCCATTTAGTCTCCATTTCCTCTAATGTATGGAAAGCTTCAGGCATCATCACATCGGCAGTGCCGTCGTACTCGCCATACATTTGACTGCCGTCTGGAAATAAGAAATTAACCGAAGCGTGACTCATGTTTTATAGAAATTAGCGCAACAACAATTTAAAAACTTTTTGTAATTCTTGTATTATTAAGACAAGTAAATATAAGTCACCTTATTTATGATAATTAAAAGGGAAGGATGGCGTGTACTCCCCTGTAGCCGTGGTGCTTTTAATATTGTATAATTTTGGATTGAAAACCGTGTAATGTTGGAATTGCTAACACCAGAGATGGTTGATAAATATCTTGATGCAGTTAACTTGGAAAAATCAGATAGAACAGTTCGCTAATCCAAGAACTACTCTAGACTGATATCTTGCACCAGTTACAAAAGCCGCCTAGGAATAAATTTTTAGGCTTATAGCTAAAGTCGTCTAAAGACGACTGGTTAAGAGTTTTAGTCCAGTTAAGTGGACAGTAGTTCTTAGCCAAGAAATAAATTTCTTGGCGGGATATTGGTTCAGTACAAAATATCAGATCTAGAGGATTTGATGTTTATATTATACCAATTCTCTAAAATCCAGCAACACATTCAAACCCCAAAACCAATACCATATATGAAGTACAGACGATTCGCCGAATCGTCTCCCCAATTACGAATTAGGAATTGGTATTAATTTCTTGTCGGCTGTATACATGCAGTCGCTTGAATCTGCCCGGAAATTTCGGCGTTGTTGTTGAGTGCTGAAAATTCAGCTGATTCTAAAAACAGAGTTGACGGATTTGAACTGTTTGTAAATCTTATTATTGGCTGAACTTTTCCTCATTGATTCCACAGGTTTTCCACAGGTATTTCATGAGTTTTCCACAACGGCCCTACAAACTAATAAGCTTTCGTTGCATGACTGGGGATTTTATCCTTATAGGGACAAGCAATGTTACTTACTTAGTTTTGGTTTAGGAATGTAACAAAAAACTGGTTGTAACCCTGATTATGCCGTAAATATTTATTTTTTCTATAGTTATCTTTAACATTTCGTAGCATTGACAAACCCACCCCCTCTGATTGCACAATAATTCGACTAGCCTTTATAGTCCCTCGAACTTCTAGGAGCAACTGTATAAACTTACTCAAGTATTAGTACACCTTGTTCACTAGCCGAAGGACGATGTGAAACAGCTTAAAACTGCCTCACTTTGTGCTATTTGTCCTGATTAATTTGCTTGCTTGAAGCAAAACCCATGAACGCAACAGTTAGTATCCTCACACAAATTCCCTCATCCCTCCATGACTGTCTCAAGGACTACTTACAACAACATCCGGATTGGGATGAAAACCGCGTATTAACAGCGGCAGTCTCACTTTTTCTATTGCAAAATGCAAATGGCGATCGCCGTGTTGCTCAAGTTTATCTAGATACTCTGTTTCATCGCCACTAAATCAAAACACTCCGCGCTGTTGTGATTAAGCCAACAGTCAGATCAATTCAACCTGAGAGGATGTTTTAAAAGTAGGGGGTATTGTAAGAAAGCTCACAAGGCGTATGCTGAAATTTGTAGAAACCAGCACCCTGTGAGCGAATGACTAAAGCATACCGTAGTAATCTGACATGGGAACAATGGGAATTAATTGCAGACCTATTCCCAGAATCAAAACCAGGGGGTCGTCCCCGAAAATTAGCATTATTTGCGATCGTGAATGCAATTCTCTATGTTCTGTGCGAAGGTTGTACATGGCGAGGTTTGCCAGGAGATTTTCCGGCGTGGTCAACGGTTTATGGTTATTTTTGGAGATGGGGAAAAGATGGTACATGGTTGAAGGTTCATGACCAACTCTATCGGTGGGTAAGGGTAGACTCAGGACGTGATAAGAGTCCATCAGAAGCGGCGGTTGATAGTCAATCAGTAGAAACAGCAACGATGATTACTGTTGATGTCGGCTATGACGCAGGAAAAAAGATACATGGGCGCAAGCGACATCTAAGTGTAGATTTGTTAGGGCTAGTTTTGCGGGTCTTGGTAACGTCTGCAAGTGTTCCAGAACGTGAAGGAGCGAAAAAAGTCCTCAAACGAGTTCACAATACAGGCAATCACGTCAAAAGGTTAAACATCATTTGGATGGACGGAGGATACCGAGGCGAAGAATTTATGCATTGGGTGATGGATATGTTTCGGTGGATTGTAGAAATTGTTCTTCGACCATTGGAGAAAAAAGGTTTTGTCCATTTACCAAAGCGTTGGGTTGTCGAAAGAACTTTTGGATGGCTCAATTGGTGTCGCCGTTTAAGTAAAGATTATGAAAGGCTACCCAAAACTTCGGAGACTTTTATATATATAGCGATGATTCGTATCATGGTCAGACGACTAGCATAATTTTTGACTCAATTTGACTTTTAAAACATCCTCTGAGAAAAGCCACAGTCATCTCATTATTAACTGTTTTGTGCCTTGTTCAGTTTGTATATTTTTGACTGAACACAGAGCTTCCAAATTAAAAAGCCCTGAATTTTTTCAGGGCTTTGATTTATATGCGGTTTATTAAATGCCAGCCTAAAACTTGTGCCAGCGCTTTTCTATATAAATAATCATCGCTCAATCGCTCACTTAAAGATAGGGGAGAACTACCCATTTTTTACCCATCTTTACCTGGGTACCTCCTTAATACTTTTTTTAGATTTGTCCGCACCCCTACTTTTGATTGGCGTTGCTGAGTGAAAGTATGAATCTGTCTCACGCAGATGAGCCAGTGCGCTCCATGCGCACTGGCTTCTCTGTGGTTCGATTTTCCATGACCTATGCGTAAGTCCTGATTCGCTTAATACTCTTGCCAAGCTTGAGGAGTGGCTTGAGTAGTTTTAAGCACTTGGACACCGCGAAAAGTTACAACGAGAAAGCTTTGGTTTTCTGTACCTAAGACGATTTGGCTACGGGCTTTCTGGCGCAAGGTGGGAGGGTAAACAAATATATTTGAATACACTAGCAGTTTATGCTGTTTACAGTTGCTTGAAATGGTTGCAGATTGATACTGCTCTACAAGAAGGTGATAGTTGGCATCGTTTCAAACGAGCTTTATTTGACGTTGCAGATCTATTTCTTCTTAAGAATAGATGATAAAAAGTTTGCTTTAATAAATCTTTCATCTTCTAGTGAAAATAGCGTGGCAAGAGCGAAAATATTAGATTTGGGGCTACGAATGGGAATGAAGCACTAGTGTTAATAGTAGCGATCGCACCTTATAATGAACAAAAAGTATAAATACTAGTAAAACTACATCCAAAGGATGATACAAATTATTTGCCATCTAACCTAAGACTGAATTTACTATCAGATTCAGGAGAGATTATTCAATAATTTGTATCAATAAGTAATAATAACTATATTCAATTAAAACGATTTCGAGGGTATTCTGGAGAAAGGTTTGATATCCAGGTATCTGATGTTAATTTGATTATCAAGGAGGCTTTTGTCATCTGACACTTTCACTTTTTGTTAGAGGGTAATGAGTAAGCTAGTTGTCTTGAATTTAGGTAATGGAGATTTGCACAAAGGCTTTCCTGATGTTACAGTTCAAATTGGGTTTGCCAATAATTCGCGTGCAATGGAATTTCATGGAAGTTTACCAGCAGCGCCAGAACTTCCTCAACTCTATAGAAATTGGCAAATACTATACTCGGCTCTCTACCGTCAATATAGTTGGAGTGTACGTCTTGAAATTGAAGATAATGATGTCACAAATGTTTCGGAAGTTGAATTTAACAATTTGTGTCAACACTTATCATCTAAAATTAATGTTTGGCTAAACTGCGAGCAGTTTCGTAAAATTGACCAAAAATTACGCACCCAATTAAACCCGAATGAAGAAATTTGCTTGATCATTGCAACTAGTGATAATTTATTAAGGCGACTACCTTGGCATTTGTGGAACTTTTTTGAGGATTATCCCAATGCTGAAGTAGCACTTAGTTCTTTAGAATCACAACGGCTAAATAGAATATATGCGAAAGAAAAAGAAATTAATATTTTAGCGATTTTTGGAAATAGTAAAGGAATTGATATTAGTGAGGATAAACGATTTTTAGAAAAACTATCAAATCAAGCTAAAATAACTTTTTTAATTGAACCACAACGTAAAGAATTAAGTAACGAACTTTGGGGCAAAGGTTGGAATATTCTGTTTTTTGCTGGACATAGCTATACTCAAAAGACAGGAGTATTGCAAATCAATAAAACTACGACAATCACTCTAGATAAATTAAAATATGGACTCAAAAATGCAATAGAAAACGGATTGCGCTTGGCAATTTTTAACTCCTGTGATGGCTTAGGTCTAGCGGAAGCTTTAGAGGATTTGCATATACCCCAAGTCATTGTGATGCGTGAACCAGTTCCAGACTTGGTAGCACAGGAATTTTTCAGACATTTTTTAACAGAATTTTCTAGCGGACGGTCTTTATATTCAGCGCAGCGCGAGGCCAGAAAAAGACTCGAAGGAATAGAAGATGAATATCCCTGTGCAACTTGGTTGCCAATAATTTGCCAAAATCCCTTGGAAGCACCAATGACTTGGCAGATTTACCAAAAAAAGATCACTACCAAGAGTGTTTTGACAATCTTGCTGGTAAGCTTCTTGGCAACAAGCTTGGTCATGGGGGTGCGATATTGGGGCTATCTGCAAACTTCGGAATTAAAGGCTTTTGACCATTTTATGCAATTGCGATCGCAAGTTGTTACCGAAAGACCAGATCAGCGTCTATTAATTATCACGATTGATGAAAGAGATATTCAATACCAAATTAACAAAGGAATGGAAATGCGATGGTCGTTATCTGACCAAGCACTTGCTCAACTATTAGAAAAACTAGATAAGTATCAACCACGAACTATCGGTTTAGACATTTATCGTGATGGAATCGTAAATCCAAAATATCCAAAATTAGCTACTCGTTTTGAGCAGGATAATCGTCTATTCTTTGTTTGCAAAGTTGCTACTACTGATAATGATGGTGAAACTGATGGTATTCCTTCGCCTTCTGGTGTTCTAAAAGAACGCTTGAGCTTTAGTGATTTTGTTGCAGACGAAGAAGATATTGCTCGTCGCCAGCTTTTACACTTGACTCCTCCCCCAAAATCTTTATGTACTTCAGAATATGCTTTTAGCCTACAACTAGCACTTCATTATTTAGATAAAGAAGGTAAAACATCAGATATTACGAAAGAAGGCTATTTGCAGATTGATAATGTTGTATTTAACCAATTAAAGGAACACACTAGCGGTTATCAAAAAATTGATGCATCTGGTTATCAAGTGTTATTAAATTATCGTTCTCTTCCCTTTGTTGGCAAAATTGCTGAACAAGTCACATTGAGAGATGTGCTAGATGAAAAAATCCCATTAGAAACAGTTGAATTACTCAAAGACCGTATTGTCATGATTGGTCTTTCTGCTCCCACTAATACTAATGATTATTGGAAAACACCCTTCAGTGCTAATGCAAAACCAAATCAAAAGCAAATACCAGGGGTATTCATACAAGCACAGATGCTAAGTCAAATTATCAGTGCAGTTTTAGACCACAGACCTTTGTTGTGGTGGTGGTCTGGATGGGTCGAAGCACTTTGGATATGGGGATGGTCATTGCTAGGAGGTATTACAGCTTGGTGCTTTTCAAAACCATTGCACCTTGGGCTAGCAGTTATAGTAACACTTTTAACACTATTTGGATTATGTTTTGGCATTTTTATACTGGCTGGATGGGTGCCACTCATTCCCTCAGCATTAGCGTTATTAGCTACCCAAGTGTCTATAGTTTTGTGGTTTAAAGGTTTCTACCTTGGCAAGAGAAGGTAATAGAATTTTCAATCATGAGCAAAAAGTTATTTATCCAACTGATTCAACGTGCTTGCATAGTTACTCTACTATTTTTAAGTACGACAAATTACTCCCACTCAGTACAGGCACAACTTCCTAATTCTATTCAAAACACTATTAATAATTCCCGCGTTCCATCCTTCCAGCGACCGACATTACCGAGGAATGGCGCACCCACAGGTCGCCGCAGAGCAGGAGCTGGGCGAAATCCTGAGTGTCCTAGCTCCCTCACACGTCTTGCTGCTTTAGTACCTGGTGATCAAGAGAAATCAGTCTTGGGGTCAACAGTTGCAGACAATCCAACTTATTGGTTTTATGTTCCTGAACTACCTGAGAGCGCACGTTCAGCAGAGTTCGTGTTACTTCTGTCACAGAATAATAGAGATGTGCAGAATGTCTACCGAACACCTCTTACCCTGTCTGGAAAATCCGGTGTGATTAGTATAACTTTGCCATCACAGCCGCAATACTCGTTAAAATCCGATCAAACATATCACTGGTACTTTCATATTTATTGTGGCGACCCCCAAAAAACATCTGACAATTTTTATGTAGATGGGTATGTGCAAAAGCAGGTACTGACTCAAGTTGTTGATAATCAATTGAAGGCAGCAAAACCAAGAGAATACATTGTTTATAGTGCTAATAATATTTGGTATGATGCCGTAACTAATTTAGGTCAACTGCGGCGTGCCAATCCACAGAACGCAACCATTAATAAAGATTGGATTGACTTATTAAATGCTGTTGGCTTGCAAGACCTTGCTAAAGAGCCAATTTTACAACATTACAACTTAGAAAAATCAGACTAGTTACACAGTGGAGTTTCTAATTTATTGGGAGGGTGTTATGTTAAAAAGAACACAAGATTGGCGGTTTTGGTGTAGTTCTTTTGTGGTAGCGGGTGTATTTATTACTTCTTTACAAGAGCGCGTTTTTGCCCAAATTACCCCGGATACTACCTTACCTAATAATTCCAGCGTTACAAGAGATGGCAACACCTTCAATATCAATGGAGGAACGCAAGCAGGAAGTAATTTATTCCACAGCTTTGGGGAGTTTTCTGTGCCTACTAACGGTACTGCTTTCTTTAATAATGCTGCGGATATTCAAAATATTATTAGCCGAGTCACGGGTAGTTCGGGTTCTAACATTGATGGGATAATTCGCAGCTTAGGTACAGCTAACTTATTCTTGATAAATCCCAACGGAATTATTTTTGGCCAGGGTGCAAGGCTGGATATTGGTGGTTCTTTTGTAGCAACTACAGCTGATGCAATTGGATTTGGCGATCGCGGTTTTTTTAGTGCCTTAAATCCAGAAAGTTCTTCATCACTGCTGAGTGTCAATCCAACAGCATTGTTATTTAATCAAATCAAAACCGCTTCTATCCAAAATAACTCAATAGGTTTAGGTGTACCAGATGGCAAGAGTTTGCTGTTGGTAGGCGGTGATATCAATATGAATGGTGGAGGATTGTTTGTTTTTGGTGGACGAGTAGAATTAGGTGGGTTAGCAGGTATAGGAACAGTTGGATTGAATAGGGATAGTAATAATCTGAGTTTGAGTTTTCCCGATAGTGTAGAAAGAAGTGATGTAGCACTAAGTAATGGTGCCTTTATATATGTGCTTGCTGATGATAGTGGAAGCATCGCGGTTAATGCTCGGAATTTAGAGATGACTACAGGCAGTTTATTGTATATGGGGATAGATGCTGGACTGGGTTTTGAAAATAGTAAGGCGGGAAATATTGAGGTTCATGCAACTGGCACAATAAACCTCAACAATGGGGGTTTAATTACTAATCAGGTGGTAGCAGAAGCAAACGGTCAAGGCGGAGATGTCAATCTCAGCGCTAACAGGTTGCAAGTTGAGAGTGGCGCACAGGTGGGTGTTGGTACATTTGGTTCGGGCAAGGGGGGTAATTTGACAGTTGATGCCCAAGATATACAAATTATTGGTAGAAGTGCTGATGGCTATGCCAGCGGCTTGTTTGCTTCCGCAGAGACAAATTCAACAGGGGATGCGGGTAATTTGACGATTAATACTAATACCTTGTTAGTCAAAGATGGGGCAAGAGTGAGTGCAGCTACATATGGTTCGGGCAAGGCGGGAAATTTGACCGTTAATGCCCAAGATATACAAATTATTGGTGTAAGTGCCGATAGTCAGATTCTTAGTGAATTGAGTGCTTCCGCACAGACCAACTCAACAGGGGATGCGGGTAATTTGACGATTAATACCAATACCTTATTAGTGCGAGATGGGGCAAGAGTGAGTGCTGCTACATATGATTCGGGCAAGGGGGGTAATTTGACCGTTAATGCCCAAGATATACAAATTATTGGTGTAAGTGCCGATAGTCAGATTCGTAGTGAATTGAGTGCTTCCGCACAGACAAATTCAACAGGGGATGCAGGTAATTTGACGATTAATACTAATACCTTATTAGTGCGAGATGGGGCTAAGGTGGATGTTAGTATATATGGTTCGGGCAAGGGGGGTAATTTGACCGTTGATGCCCAAGTTATACAACTGATTGGTGCTGTTATCGGTGTCAATGGTCAGTTCCCTAGTGGATTGTTTACGTCTACAGCAGCAAAATCAGCAGAAGATGCGGGTAGTTTGACAATTAAAACTAATATCTTGTTAGTACAAGATGGGGCACAAGTAGATGCTCTTACATTTGGTTCGGGCAAGGGGGGAAATTTGACCGTTGATGCCCAAGACATACAACTAATTGGTAGAAGTGCCAACAATCAGTTTGCTAGTGCCTTGTTAGCTTCCGCAGAGCCAAACTCAACAGGGGACGCAGGTAATTTGACGATTAATACTAATACTTTATTAGTGCGAGATGGGGCACAAGTAGGTGCTGCTACATTTGGTTCGGGCAAGGGGGGAAATTTGACCATTTATGCCCAAGATATACAAATTATTGGTACAAGCACTGATAGTCAGTTTGCTAGTAGCTTAGGTGTTTCCGCAGAGCAAAACTCAGGGGATGCTGGTAATTTGACGATTAATACTAATACCTTGTTAGTGCGAGATGGGGCACAGGTAAGTGTTGGTACATTTGGTTCGGGCAAGGGGGGAAATTTGACCGTTGATGCTCAAGATATACAAATTATTGGTAGAAGTGCCGATGGCTATGCCAGCGGCTTGTTTGCTTCTGCACAGCCAGATTCAACAGGGGATGCGGGTAATTTGACAATTAAAACTAATACCTTGCTATTGCAAGATGGAGCAGGGCTAGCTGTAAACAGTTTGGGAGCAGGAACCGCTGGCAACTTAATAGTAGATGCTCGCTCTATTCGTTTAAACAACAACGCCTTACTCAGTGCCAATACACGCAGCAATAAAGTTGACCCCAATAGGGAGCAAGCAACAATTAACATTAACTCAGAAAATTTAATAATAAGTCGCAATAGCAACATCTTCACCAACGCAACAGGAGAAAATGTCATCGGTGGCGACATCAACATTGACACCGATTTTTTGATCGCTTTTGAAAATAGCGATATCAGTGCTAATTCTGCTAACTTCCTTGGCGGAAATGTGCGAATCAATGCCAAAGGTGGTATTTTTGGTACACAGTTTCGAGATGTGGCATCCGATCGCACAAGTGATATTACCGCCACTGGGGCAAGTCCTGAATTCAATGGTTCTGTGGAACTAAATACACCCGAAATAGACCCTAATAGTGGCTTAGTTGAATTGCCAACAATACCAGTTGATACCGAATTAGCCCAAGGCTGTTATAGTCCAGGTTATGCTCAAAGCAAGTTTGTCATTGCTGGACGTGGCGGCTTACCCTCTAATCCTAAAGACATTCTTACTCCTGATGCAACCCAAATAGATTGGGTGTCTGTTAAACCTAGTAACAACAACCGTTCCCTCCCACCTGTCACCGTTAAACCAATTACCTCCACTCCCAAACCCATTGTTGAAGCCACAGGTGCGACGCTAAACTCTTTTGGACAAATAGTCCTCAGTGCTAATTCATCCGCCCTTACTCCTCATAGTTCCAGACAGAACCCAATCCAATGTCATGGTAGCTAAAGTTACTCATACTTTTGCCGCGTCCTGCTTGCTGATGTTGTTCAACAGTCTGACAATTATGCCTAGCAAGGCACAAATACCTCAAACCAATTCTCCCTCGCTTGTGCCACTTCCGCCGCCGCAGGATGTCCAACCACCTTCCAGAACACCAACAATACCACCCTCTCCACCACAACTACCCCCTCCATCGGAATTATTGCAACCTTCTCAACCACCACCCACACCAGATGAACCACTCCCTGAAGTATCACAAATTTTCACTGTTAGGCAGTTTGAAGTGATTGGTAGTACAGTATTCAGCCAAAAAAAATTGGCTGAGGTACTTGCTGAATTTACCAACAAACCCATTACTTTTGCACAATTATTAGAAGCTCGTTTTAAAATTACCGAACTGTACACTCAACAGGGATACATTACTTCTGGAGCTTATATTCCTGAACAAACTCTCACAGATGGTGTTGTCCAAATCCAAGTAATCGAAGGCAAATTAGAAAATATCCAAGTAACTGGAACAAGGCGACTCAATCCAAATTATATTCGCACTCGTATAGCTAATGGCGCATCCACCCCTTTGAATCAAAAACGTTTATTAGAGTCTCTGCAAATATTGCAGCTCAATCCTTTAATTCAAAATTTGTCGGCTGAACTATTTGCTGGCTCGCGTATCGGTGCTAGTGTGCTGGCTATCAAGGTGACAGAGGCAGATACATTCAATACACAAATAATACTGGACAATGGTCGTTCCCCTAGTGTTGGTAGTTTCCGACGGCAACTACAAGTTAACGAAGCCAACTTACTAGGGCTAGGAGATAGTATATCGTTAGCATACAGCAATACTGATGGTAGTAATACTATAGATGTAAGCTACAGCTTGCCTCTCAATCCCCGCAACGGCACTCTCACTTTCAGCTATGGTAAAACATCAGCCGATATTATTGAACGTCCTTTTAATGCACTAAATATTGAATTAGCTTCCCAATATTACGAACTCACATTCCGCCAGCCACTAGTACAAACTCCCAACGAAGAATTCGCCCTTGGAATAACTGCTTCTCGCAGAGAAAGTGATATTTCCTCCTCTGTGCTAGAAGAGAATCAGGTTCCCCTTTTTCTACTTTCACCAGGGGCTGATGCAAACGGAAACACTCGTGTTTCTGCGTTGAGATTCTTTCAAGAATGGACTTCTCGCAATAGCCAAGAAGTGATTGCTGCTCGCTCTGAGTTGAGCTTGGGAATTGGTGCATTTAATGCCACAATTAATGATACCGAGCCTGATAGCCGCTTTTTCGCTTGGCGGGGACAAGCGCAATGGGTACGCCTGTTAGCTCCTGATACCCTACTGTTAATTCGTGGCGATGTACAACTGGCTTCTACAACACTTTTAGCTTCAGAACAATTTGGTTTAGGTGGTACCAATAGTGTTCGGGGGTATCGCCAAGATTTACTTTTAACCGATAATGGCGCTCTTGCTTCTGCTGAACTGCGATTACCGATTTTGCGTGTGTCTGAGTGGAATGGAGTTCTGCAAGTTTCTCCATTTGTTGATGTTGGCACCGCTTGGAATAATTCGTCGAGTAGGGATGAGAATGATACTAATACCCTAGCTTCTGTTGGTTTGGGCTTACGTTGGTTACAAGGTAATAACTTTAATGCTGCTATTGAGTGGGGAATTCCTTTAGTTTCTGTTGATACTCAAAGCAATACATGGCAAGAAAATGGTTTGTATTTTTTTGTACAATATACTCCGTTTTAAGCTCACGCAGAGTTGCAGAGCTTAAGCAAATTTGACAACGTTTATACAATAATTAACTAAAAGGTTTATATTTTATCCAAAAATCAGTTTTCAGGAATTTTTATGAAGTTTTCCAAGTATTTACTACTAGTATTGTTGACTGCATTTTTTTGCATATTCTTATCGCTGTTTTTTGATTTATATAATTATTCAAGGACAGGATTTAGAGAATCTAATATCCAAGGTCAAAATTCAAATATCCTATTTTCTCCTGTTTTAGCAACAACAACGACTAACAGCATGGAGACTTCTATCTTAGTTGAGCAAAGTCAAACATTTTATGAAGCTGGACAGTTCATCGAGGCTGTACAACTGTTAAAAAAAGCCGCAGATGAATTTAAAGCTAATCATGATACATTGAATGAAGCTGTGGCTTTGAGCAATCTTTCTTTAGCCTACCAACAGCTAGGACAATGGCAAGAGGCAACTGAAGCGATCGCCCAAAGTATTAAAGTATTACAAACTCTGAAAAATTCGGCTTCCTCCCAAGAACAATGGCAACTTCTTGCCCAAGCTTTAGATGTTCAAGGAGGGCTGGAATTAAGACGGGGAAAAACTGAAGCAGCCTTGGGTACTTGGCAAGAAGCGGCTAAAATTTATCAACAATTAGATGATACATCAGCACTGCTTCGCAATCACATTAATCAAGCCCAAGCAATGCAAGCTTTAGGAAATTATCTGCTTGCAGATAAAACCTTAACCTCAGTTCAAGAAATGCTCAAAAAACAACCAGATTCTGCTTTAAAAGCCACAGTATTGAATGGTTTAGCGAATGTCTGGCGAAGCTTGGGTTATTTAAGGAATTCAGAGAAAACTCTAGAAGAAAGTTATTCTATTGCTAGGAAAGTAGGAGATGCGATCGCTCAAAGTAATGCTTTACTGAGTTTAGGTAATACAGCCCGCGCTCAATCATACGCTCAAGTTAGTTTGGGTAATTTAAAAAACGCCAAGGATTACACTAAGAATGCAATTCAATACTATCAACAAGCAGCACAAATTGTATCTGCAACATCTACTGTACATCTCCAGGCTCAACTAAATTTATTGAGATTATTGGTAGAACAAAAAGAATTTAATACAACCAAAGCATTATTGCCGCAAATTCAGTCACAAATAGACAGTTTACCTCCAAGTCGGACTGCTGTGAACTACCGGATTAACTTTGCCCAAAGTCTGAGCAAAATGATCCAAAACTCTGTTCAGCCAAAAGATGTTGCTCAAATACTAGCGCCAGCTGTGCAAGTAGCTCAGAGTTTGAAAGATGAACGAACTGAATCTTATGCCCTTGGTACACTTGGCGAACTGTACGAAAAAATCGGACAGTTATCTGATGCCAAAAACCTCACACAGCAAGCTTTGTTCAAAGCTGAATCTATTGATGCTCAAGACATCGCTTATCAATGGCATTGGCAAATGGGACGAATACTTCAAAAGCAATCTGATATCCCAGCAGCAACAGCAGCTTACAGTCGAGCATATAACGCCCTCAAGTCCCTCCGCAACGATTTAGTTGCGATTAATCCCGACGTACAATTTTCTTTCCGCGAGAGTATAGAACCAGTTTATCGGCAGTATGTTGATTTACTGCTGCAATCTGAAGTTTCGGATCAAAAAGTAAATAACCTCATTCAAGTTCGTCAGGTACTTGAATCTCTCCAGCTTGCAGAATTAGATAACTTTTTTCGTTCACCCTGTTTACGTCCAAAAGTGGACATTGACGAATTAGTCGAGAAGGAAAAATTTACAGCTATTATCTATCCAATTATTTTAGATAATCGATTAGAAATTATCACCAAGTTTCCAGGGAAAGATACAATTTACCACAACACTACTAAGGTATCTCAAGATGTTATAGAAAAGACTGTAGAACAACTACAAAAAGATTTACCTATTGCCAGTCGTGAGCTTGATGTTAAAGAACACTCACAACAGTTATATGATTGGTTAATTAGACCTAATGAATCAAATTTAGCAAGTGCAGGCATCAAATCTTTAGTATTTGTACTAGATGGTTCTTTGCGGAATATCCCAATGGCGATTCTCTATGACCGACGACAGCAGAAATATCTGGTAGAGAAGTATGCTATTTCTTTAGCACCTGGTTTGCAACTTGTTGATCCTAAACCTTGGCAAAAAGTACAGTTAAATGCTTTAATCGCTGGAATTGAACAAGAACGCTTTATTGAAGGTAAAACCTTTCCTGAACTCTCAAATGTGACACAGGAATTAAAAAAAGTCCAGTCTGAAGTTAAAGCAAGTGAAGAACTTTTGAATCAAAAATTTACGAAAAATAATTTGCAAAAGCAGATTCAATCTCATGCTTTTTCAATAGTGCATCTTGCTACTCACGGACAGTTTAGTTCAGATTCCGAACAAACCTATATTCTTACCTGGAATGAACTATTGAATGTTCAAGATTTAGATACTTTACTACGAGCCAGGGGTGAAAGCCGACCAGAAACTATAGAATTACTCGTCCTTAGTGCTTGCAAAACTGCCACTGGAGACAAACGAGCTGCTTTAGGATTGGCTGGAGTAGCGGTACGGGCTGGCGCACGCAGTACCATTGCAACTTTGTGGACAGTAGACGATGAATCTACCAGCGATTTTATGGGTGAATTATATCGACAGTTGGATGCTGGAGTCAGTAAAGCTGAAGCCTTGCAACGTTCTCAACTTGCAATTTTAGCTAAAGAAAATCGTCCATATTTCTGGGCACCTTATGTTCTTGTTGGCAATTGGTTGTAAAAAAATTTTGGATTAGCCCACATGGTAGTAAAAATGCCATTTGTCCCAAATGCTCTCACAATCCAGCGATCGCAAAACTAACAGCACCACTAGCTCAAAAGATGAGAGCAGGCTGAGAGCCTTCTATGGGGTTACCGGGGAGCAACGCGATTTTGTGAGATGGCAGAGCTGGGGGAGCTGGGGAGGCTGGGGAAGAGGAATAAATTAAGTGTATTTATCATATTTTAAGTAGCAAAAAGGACTATATTTTCTCTTTTCTCCCCCAGCTACCCCAGCTACCCCCGCTCCCAAGCGCTCATTTCACGATGATCTCACGCTCTTTGCGCGTTGCTCCCGGTTACCCCTCCAGTTCAGACTCCCCTGATTCCTACTATTGTATTGATGAGCGCAAAAATCCTGGGTGTTATTTCAGTTTGTCGCTTACTGCTCAAGACCATCGGTCATGGCTGCATATCTTTTTTGCGATCGCGTAGGGATATGCAACCAAAAGCTTATGCATTTAAGTATCATCATAAAAAATGGTATCCATAACCGATTCAATACTTAGTACTAGCTGAAACCGCTACTTTTGTCTTCAATTTCAAAAGTTTGTGGTTGATTGACTTTTTTGGTTGATTACTTTGTCCTGGTGTCACATAAAAGATTGCGAGATTGATGGTATTTTATTTAGGCACAAACTCCTTGATTCCAATCTTGATACAAGCTATGACACTCAATTTATATTTACTGCGGCATGGAGAAACTACTTTTAGTCAAAGTGGTAACTTCTGCGGTGAAACTGATGCGGAACTGACCTCTGAAGGGATGCAAATGGCAGAGAGTTTTGCCGATGTTTATCAAAAATTGAAGTGGGAGGCTGTTTATGTTAGCCCAATGAAGCGCACAGTTGCAACTGCCAAACCATTTTGTGATGCTATCGGTATGGTTATGCAGTTACGTGACGGACTTAGAGAAGGTAGTTACGGTACTTGGGAAACTAAGAGTAAATCGTTTGTCCAAAACAATTACCCAGAAAACTATGTAAAATGGTTGACAGAACCCGCTTGGAATGCACCATTAGGTGGAGAAACCGCGGTAGATATTGCTAACCGTTCTATGCCCGTAATTGCTGAAATTCAAGAAAAACATCCCCAAGGTAATGTTTTAGTAGTTTCTCATAAAGCCACGATTCGGATTCTGCTTTGCAGTTTACTGGGTATTGATTTGGGGCGCTATCGCTATCGGGTGAATATTTTGGTTGCGTCAGTAAGTATGGTTAAATTTGACGTTAATGGCCCTTTGTTAGAAATATTAGGCGATCGCCATCATATACCTGATCATATTCGCTCTCGTCCGGGAACATAATAGTCTCTATTAGTAGTAGTCCACCACAGAGATTATGACAGGTATAATTATTGTTTTTGTCCCTTTGTCTAGATATTGAGCGCGTCAGTTCTACATGTCAAAATTAATGTGGCAAAGTACTACTAAGGCTTTCATTTGATGAGCTTGCGTCTTGTTTGGTTCAGTACTGTGTAACTTCTACACGCCTCCAGGCGTAGTAAGGAGCATAAAAGACAAATAAATTACACACCCCTTGACGAGAATATTGGTAATCTATTCGTGGTGGTTGACGTGCTTGAAAATGGTTTTGGTTCTACGACATTAGCGCTCTAATTGATACTGGACTTAAGACTAGTCAGGAGTGCGAAAGATTTGATACTATAGCTGTCGCCAGTAGTGTTAGGACATCAACAGATGGTAAAACCTAGACACAAAGCGAAAAGTCGGAGCGGCGGCTTCCGCCGATCTGAACTTTTCAAGACAAAGACTTTTCACCCAGTACCCAGTCCCTAGTCCCCAGTCCCCAGCTATACCTTCCACGCCGACTGATTCTCAATCTTTCCACACCTCACAAAGCAGAACGACCCACGAGTTTACCGCCGCTACCCGAATGGCACGCTCGTTAAGCAGAAATCCTTGATATTACTGGTGCAAGGGGTGTAGGGAACTTTGAAGAAGTAACCTCTGTTTCACCTCTAACAAATGAATGGTTATTAACACTACACCCGTTGCGCCACCCCCAACAAGATAGCCCAGACGAGGTTTCACGTTTTCAAGCGTGCCATTCGCCTTAAAAGGCGAGGTTTTAGACCCTATTGTTTCGATAAATTAAAGTTTCATAAAGTAATTGCCCTGTGAAAATGAGGCTACAACTGTAATATTGCGGTAAATTTTAGTTTGATGATAACTAGAACTTACTTGTTTTGTCAGATAAAATTACTGATTATTGAATACATATATAGACTTTTAGCTGATAGTATGACACCTCTTAAGAACGAGATTTAAACATTTTTGAGGAAAATTGTACTACTGATTTCCTTTTTAGGGGTATCTACGGTTGCTGCAAAATCTGATGCGATCAGACTACTAATTTATGAAGTTTTGAATTTAATCTTGTGTCAACATATGAATTAAAGGTAAGATACTCACAGAAATTTCACCTCAAATTAATAAATGCTAATATTTATCCTCATATAACTGCTGGATAAAACTTTTCAGCTATTGTTTATTGTGCATGTTTTACCTAAAATCAGCACGTAATTTCGTATGTGCATCCTTGGGTAATCTACAGCTTACTAATACTGTTTGAACTGTTTACATAGCAACAACAACGACTAGTCATTATAAATAAACTCATGATTACACTACAAGATTTTCTACCTTGGATTGATATTGCTCGTATAGATAGTTTGATGGAGAATACTTGTAAAGATGCAATCACTAATTCCAGAACTCTCTACTGGTTTATGCAGAGGTTTGTACGTTATAGCAGAACGTACAGTTATGTAGTGCCTGCTCTAGCTAGTAAGATTGGCTCTAGTTTGTTGTTTCAAGAAACAGGTTGTTCTACTTTAGAGTGTGGTGAGCGTTCAATGGATGTTGCCGCTAAAGTATTTGCAGCATCAATTGAAGAATTTCGTGATCCAAGAACGGGAGTTTCTCACCGTACCTTGTCCTATGCCTTACTGGATAAATTGGCTCAGTATGCTGATTTATCAACTCAAGAAATACACCAGATAGCTTCGTTAGGTACATGGTTAAATGACATCCTACTGCAAGTAGAAGCAGGCTATGATGCTGATCCGACAAATCTGTCCAGCTTGATAGAGGCAATGGGATTTCACGCAGCAACAGAAACAATTGGTGGGCATGAGTTCAGTATTATAAATAACGTGATTTTTTCAAAGCAACGTAGCGATCACTTTGGTCAATTTATCAAAAGCAATAAAGTGAAATTTCCAGAATGTAGTGTCAGTCCTTGGTATTGGATAGTAATTCACGGTACCGATAACACAGTTGGTGTAGAAGCAGATCATTCAGATGAAGCTATCAATGCTTTAAATTTAGCCGTCCAATATACCTCTGTGCCTGAAGAGCAAATAATTGCTTGGGCTGGGAAAGGAGTTGCCAAATTTGCTCATGTCCAAGAAACCTTCTTCCGACGTTTGCAAGATGAGTTACATACTGTTTTGGCAACAACAGCAACTAATAAATCTTACGCAACACTAGTGTAATTAATAGCAATTAGCAATTTGTGAGGGAGTTGCCGACTTGAGTGGACTGCTGTTAAGTGGCGTGAGACGCTACGCTTTTTGAGTGTCTGGCAAACTCCCAATATCACGAACTGATACTATTTCACGAAAATTCTGATATAGCTAGGGACTAGGGACTGGGGACTGGTGACTGGGTGAAAAGTCTTTTTGTGTCTAGGTTTTATTATCTGTTGATGTCCTAACACTACTGGCGACTGCTATACATATAGATTTTTTGTAGGGGCGCACAGCTAGCTGTGCGCCCCTACCACTGAATGTCTGATCACTGAGGGGAATGATTGATATTATGTCCGCTTAAACACTTATGATACCTGTGGAATTGGGAATTGGTAATTGGTACTTGGGAATTGGTAATTGGTAATTGGATTTTACTATTAGTCATCACATCTCACCCATTACCCAGCTTCACTGCGATCGCTATCTTCTTCGGAACACAGTAAGACCAAAGCTTACACCTTAATGACGAAACGTCCTATAGTTATATATGCTTAGTGGATTGGCGGACAACTCTAATATACTAGTAGCTAATTTAACAAAAGATGCGAACGCGACTAAGTTTTATTTTCACAAAACTTGTTAATTTGTGCTAATTTTCAGCAATAAAAACGTTTTGTAGTTATTTTGATAGCGTTACCTCGTCAATAATGGCTCATAAGCAGTTTTTTAACTATACTCAATCTGCCTCTAAATGAACAATTTCTAGACAAGATTTGATCATAAATATCAATCAAAAAATAATGCTATGTTGGAAATATAAGTAGCCAAAAAATTTTTTATCTGTGTCATAATGTCACGAGCCGGGGCACAGCCCTCGATTAGTTACCCTGAACAGGAGGGGGTAATCAAGTTCGCCTATGTTGGCCATTGATGCAAGCATAAATGGTCTGATATGTCTATGGAAAAATGTCTTAAATATATGAATGAATAAAAAAAGTAAAAATCCTGGAGTTATGAGACAGGCTACTGTGTCTAAACTCATAAAACAAAAATAATTTATTCCATCACAGATAAGGAAGTGACTTTAATGACCTTGTTGGATATAGCTCATCGTCAGGCTGAATTGTCCGTTAATAGCAATGACAGGTGTGCTTGTGACTTAGGATACTTAGCATATCCACGACCACAAATGCAGCGATGCTCTCGAGGAACCCCATCACTAACACATTGGCAAAGTCTCAATGGTCTGTGGAAGTTTGCATTTGATGACGAGGGGCACTGCTTTCGACCCAGTGACCTTAGCCAATGGACTCATCATATAGAAGTTCCGTTTGCTCCGGAATCTACCAAAAGTGGTATTGCTGATACAGGTTTTCACCCAAACTGTTGGTACGAGCAGGAATTTGAAACCCTACCTGGGGAAGGTAGGTTACTATTACATTTCGGCGCAGTTGACTACCGCGCTCGTGTGTGGGTGAACGACCAATACATGGCTGAACATGAAGGGGGACACACACCTTTCACCATTGATATTACCCCTGCCTTGAATGACAGTGGTACAACAAAGGTGACAGTGTGGGCGCAAGACGATCCACACGACCTAGCAAAACCGCGTGGTAAGCAAGATTGGCAGTTGGAACCGCACAGTATTTGGTATCCGCGCACCAGTGGTATTTGGCAGACAGTTTGGGTTGAACGTGTAGGTAAAACCTATATAGATCACATTCGTTGGACTCCTGACTATGAGCGGTGGGAAATCGGTTGTTACGCTGCGATCGCTGGTGACGCGCCTGCGGGTATACAAATAAAGGTGAAACTCACTGTTGGCAATACTGTACTCGCAAACGATACATACGAAGTATTCAACCAAGAGATTACTCGCCGGATTGCCCTTTCCGATCCGGGAATTGATGATTACCGTAATGAATTACTTTGGAGTCCGGAAAAGCCAACGCTGATTGATGCTGATATTCAATTGTGGTACAAAGACCAACTGTTAGATCAAATCAAATCTTACACAGCAATACGGACTGTAAGTATACAGCGCGATCGCTTTATGCTTAACGGTCGTCCTTATTATTTGCGGCTAGTTCTCGACCAAGGTTACTGGCCAGAGTCCCTAATGACTCCTCCTGATGATCAAGCATTACGTCGAGACGTGGAACTCGCCAAAGCCATGGGTTTCAACGGAGTACGCAAGCACCAAAAAATTGAAGACCCCCGCTTTTTGTATTGGGCTGATGTTTTGGGACTGTTAGTATGGGAGGAGATGCCCAGTGCCTACCGCTTTACACCTAAAGCAGTAGAACGCATGACCCGTGAGTGGACTGAGGCGATCAAGAGAGATGTAAACCATCCGTGTATTGTTGCTTGGGTGCCCTTTAATGAATCCTGGGGAGTTCCGAATCTAGTTGAGACGGCGGCTCACAGGAACTACGTTTTGGCAATGTACCACTTGACTAAAACTCTCGATCCAACTCGCCCAGTGATTGGCAACGATGGCTGGGAAAGTACGGATACTGATATTCTTGCTATTCATGACTACGACACCCAACCGAAGCATTTAGCTCATCGGTATGGGCCAGAAGTGAAGGTATCCGATTTATTGGATCGTAAGCGTCCCGGAGGACGCATTCTAACGCTAGACAACTATCCACATCAGGGACAGCCGATCATGCTAACCGAATTCGGTGGTATTGCTTATGCCCCTGAAACTCACCCCGATGCTAACAAAGCTTGGGGATATGAGCGCTGCTGGAATATCTCCGAGTTAGAAATGAAATACGCTGCTCTCCTCGAAACTATTAATGATATTGAGTTGTTCAGTGGATTTTGTTACACACAATTCACGGATACATTTCAAGAAGCTAACGGGTTGTTGTACGCCGATCGCACGCCGAAATTTCCTCTTGAAAAGATTCGTGCTGCAACCCTTTCAGGACAAGGATTATGTACTCCCACAAGTTGTTAAAGCCAGATGGCCGTCAATTGACGTTATACAGTCGCTATCCAATAGCAGCAGATATAACTGCTACTAGCCCTAGTAACGAACCAGTGCAGGCAAATCCCCACCTGCGCTGGCATCCTTTACGCGGCGAATGGGTAGCTTACGCCAGTCATCGCCAAGGGCGGACTTTTATGCCGCCCCCAGAATATAACCCCCTCGCACCCACCAGTAACCCTGAGTTTCCTACAGAACTGCCTCAAGGTAGATATGATGTGGCGGTGTTCGATAATCGTTTTCCCTCGATGACACCAACAGCCCACAATGCCCCAATTAGCATCGTAGAAACCTTACCTGCTAATGGAGCATGTGAGGTAGTAGTTTTTACCCAAGATGCTACAGCTTCCCTCAGTTCCCTGGAGTTAAAACACCTGGATTTGCTATTGGAAGTATGGGGCGATCGCACCCGTGTATTGGGAGAAAATCCACAAATTCAGTACGTGCTACCATTTGAAAATAAAGGTGTAGAAGTGGGCGTAACTTTGCACCATCCCCACGGACAAATCTACGCCTATCCTTTTGTACCGCCTGTACCAGCACGCATGTTGGCAATGCAACAGCAGTATTATCAGGAACATCAGCGGGGTTTGCTGCAAGATTTGATTCAACAAGAGATTGTAGACAACCAACGAATTATTTATCAAGATGAAGACGCGATCGCCTTCGTCCCAGTATGTGCGCGTTATCCCTATGAAGTTTGGATTGCACCAAAAGAACCAGTTAGCAGTTTCATGGAACTGACTCCAGCACAACGGTGGGGACTTGCTAAGGCGTTAAAAACTGTCACTCTCAAATATGACGGCTTGTGGAATCGTCCGTTTCCTTACTTAATGGCTTGGTTTGGCGCACCGACTGACGGCTTAGCACATCCCGAAGCACATTTGCACGCGCAGTTTTACCCACCATATCGGACAAGTGAAAGGTTGAAGTATTTGGCGGGAACCGAATTAGCAGCAGGGATGTTTGCTAATGATGCTTTACCAGAAGAGAAGGCAAAGGAATTACAGGCTGTGAGTGTAAATCTGCAAATGCCAATTTCCGTATAGCAGGTAAATAGGCGACTCAAAAGAGGCGCATCCTTTATGGAATGCGCCTCAAATTTAGAATTCATATCTCAATATAGTTTAGTTAATATTAATTATCTCTAGATAACTTGGGGCTTGAACAATCAGTTTTAGGACTTAGGCATAGGTTACGAAAAATCGTAGACACGTTCGCTTAATAAATGTCATATCTGGTATTTATAGCAACAGCCAAGCTGGTTAGGACATCAACAGATGATAGAACCTAGACACAAAAAGACTTTTCACCCAGTCCCCAGTCCCTAGTCCCTAGTCCCCTGCTATATACCTTTAAAAAATTATTAGAACACGCTAGAAAGCAAGCTTCTTTGAAAGGAGAAATATATTGTGATCATGACATTTATTCCAGCTAAATAACCTCTATTTGCGATCAAGTAAAACCTTATCGTATTTATCACTTAAAGTTCGCTTGAATATCTTTTACAGGAAGCATAAGAGTGAAAGACTCTATGGGTGATTCTTGAAAGCCACGTTTCAAATAGAAGCTTTTAGCATTCTCATCTTTAGCATGTACTAGTACAGCTTTTACTCCTACAACTTGAGCAACGTTAAAAATACGCAAAAGTGCATCACGCAACAAACCAGAACCAATGCCTCTTTTTTCCCATCGTAAGTCTACCGCCAACCTGCCAATCAGCATACAAGGAATTGGATCTGGCGAATTACGTTTAACAGAACCAATCGCTACTGTACGAGCAACGGTTGCTGTAGCTAAACAGTAATAACCTATTACTTTACCTTCTGTTACTAATACATAAGTTCTAGCAGATAGACCCTCACTTTTTAAAGCTTGCTCCTTAAGCCAATCATTGAGTTCTGCATTATCAGACTGAAAATCTGACAGTTCATGTTCTGATGTAATTGGTTGAGGAGCCTGCATTTTTCCAGTTCTCGGTGATGTTACAGTTATTCCCAAGGCGATTTAGTAGTTAAGAGTTTATGCAGGTTTTCATTAGCCTGAGGTGGTGAGTCAAGGGCCTCAATAAATTGTTGATATTTGTCATCATCTAGGGCAAAGAAAGTGTTATCGGTGATCACGGTTTTAGCTTCTCGGCAAATGACATCTAATATAAAGTCAGAACGATTTTTGCCCAGAATTGCAGCAGCACGATCAATCAGATCGCGTTGATGTTGATGCACTCTGATGTTGATAACGTGATCTCGGTTAGAGTTGTCTAGTTTACTTTGCGTTACCATCAATCAATTCTCTTTTTGGTTGTTCTCTCTACTATTTAGTATAGCGTTTGTATATACATTGTCAATACAAAAATTATTCAGGCTGTTGGATATTTTTAGTACTTCTGCACTGTGGCAGTAAGTTTAAAACTATAGATGGACGCAAATGAACATAGTTAAATTTGATAATTATCTGTATCTATCTGAGTTTCTCCTATGAACCAAGAAGTCTCCAGGAAGCTGGAATTAATCAGACAAACCTTATCTGAAACAGAAACAGAGGGCGTGCGTCTACGTGGTACAGATTGGTTTGCTTGGGCGACTGCTGGTGCTTCTAATACAGTGCTGCTGACTGCTGAAACTGGCGTAGCAGAACTGTTAGTCACAGGACAAGATGCGTGGATATTGACGGATGAGATTGAAGCACAGCGCCTCAAAGATGAAGAACTGCCAACTAACTTTAAGTTGCATGTCAACCCTTGGGCAGATGCTGCGGCTCGTGAGAGTTTTGTACGTGATGCTACTGGTGGTGGGATAATTATTAGCGATCGCCCCACTTCTGTTGAGCAGTCAATACCACCCTCTCTACAAGCGTATAAACGAGTATTAATCCCTGCTGAGTTAGAACGATATCGCCAAGTCGGGCGTAAAGCCAGCGAAGCCATGACAGAAGTATTAAAAGCCGCCAAACCGACTTGGACTGAATATCAATTAGCTGGTGCGGGTGCAGAAGCATTGTGGACAAGGGGTTTGCATCCAGCGCTGACACTAGTAGCTGGTGAGAGACGCTTACCGCTATATCGTCATGCTACAGCCACCGCAGAACCAATTGGACGGCAAGCGATGCTAGTCTTTTGTGCTAGAGGATATGGATTGTTTGCTAATTTAACAAGATTTGTGAGTTTTGGTGCTATTTCAGATGAACATAGCGAATTACATCGTCATGTCCGTGAAATAGAAGCAGTGGCATTGAATTTATGCCAATCTAGAACCACTCTCGACGCAGTTTATCATGCTCTGGCTCAGGCTTACGAACAGCACGGATTTCCCAATGCTATCCGCGAACATCATCAGGGTGGAACCACAGGATATCTAGCACGAGAAATTGTGGCAAATCCCACTACTAAAGATACTTTAACAACAGGTGTTGCTCTTGCTTGGAATCCGAGTCTACCAGGGGCCAAGGTTGAAGATACTTTTGTGATTCTCAATGATGGAAAGTTGGAGAATTTGACGTTTGATTCAAATTTTCCCAGCGTTGAGGTAGAAGGAAGATTGCGTGCAGTTCCTTTGGAAATTTAGGGATTGGGGAATACCAATTTTAGATTTTGGATTTGAGACTTTGGATTTTAGATTTAGGATTAAAAGTCTTTACCACAAGACTGTTCCAGGGATCTCAACTAATACTACATATCCCAATTAGGTATAACATGCAAAAAGATAAATCCCCTTCTCACCTGATGGTATAGAAGGGGATGATGGCTAAGGTCAGAGGCTTTATATAGATTTCAACCGATCGCAGCGATCGCAAATCTTCTTTGATTGCCGCTACATTACCGAGTGTCGGGACAAACCCTGTAGTACCAGAGATTGGGAAAACTCTTATCTAGTACCCAGTCCCCTTTACCCAAATTTCCCAGCGGTTGAAGCTATGAGGAATGCTGCATAGGTAAGGATGTAACCAACAGTGAAGTGAGTTAGACCAACTAACCAACCTTGGACAATAGATAAAGCAACAGGCTTATCTTTCCAATGAACTAAGTTAGCCAGCGGTGTACGTTCATGCGCCCAAACTAAAGTTTCAATTAACTCTTGCCAGTAGCCACGCCAGCTAATGAGGAACATGAAACCGGTTGCCCAAACTAGATGTCCGAAGAGGAACATCCAAGCCCAGACAGATAAATTATTCGTGCCGTAGGGGTTGTAACCGTTAATTAACTGAGCGGAGTTAGCCCAGAGATAATCGCGGAACCAACCCATCAGGTATGTAGAGTTTTCGTTGAACTGCGCTACGTTACCTTGCCAAATACCTAGGTGTTTCCAGTGCCAATAGAACGTCACCCAACCAAGCAGGTTCAGCATCCAGAAGATAGCGAGGTAGAAAGACTGTTCCCAAGAAGAAGTTTGACAAGTACCACCACGGCCAGGGCCATCACAAGGGAAGGTGAAACCGAAGTCTTTCTTATCGGGCATCAATTTAGTACCACGGGCATCTAACGCACCCTTGACACAAATCAAGGTAGTTGTATGTAAACCGAGAGCGATCGCATGGTGTACTAAGAAATCACCAGGCCCAATGGTCAAGAACAATGAGTTAGTACCAGAGTTAATCGCATCTAGCCAACCTGGTAGCCAAACGTTACCATAATTTGGCCAAGCTGTGTGAGCAATACTATCTGGGTTAGATAGTAAAGTGTTCATCCCATACAGCAATTTACCGTGAGCAGATTGGATGAATTGAGCAAACACTGGCTCAATCAAAATTTGCTTCTCAGGTGTGCCGAAGGCGACTACAACATCGTTGTGGACGTATAGCCCAAGAGTATGGAAGCCTAAGAATAGGGATACCCAACTCAGATGAGAGATAATGGCTTCTTTGTGCTTGAGAACGCGATCGAGGACGTTGCCTTTATTTTGATCAGCGTCGTAATCCCGTACCCAGAAAATACCAGCATGGGCGAAGGCACCGACTAAGAAGAACCCAGCAAGATACTGGTGATGGGTGTACAGCGCCGCCTGAGTTGTATAGTCCTTAGCGATGAAGGCGTAAGGAGGCATGGCGTACATATGCTGCGCTACTAACGATAGTGCAGTACCAAGCGCTGCCAAGTGTATGGATAACTGGAAGTGCAGTGAGTTGTTATAGGTATCGTACAGTCCTTGGTGTGGTAGGTTGAACTGCCCTTCAGTTTGGACACCAAAGAAATTTTTGGCGTTAAGCATTTCTTTGATGCTGTGACCAATGCCGAAGTTAGTCCGGTACTGATGCCCAGCTACGATAAAGATAACTGCGATCGCTAGATGGTGGTGAGCCATATCAGTCAACCACAGTGACTCTGTTTGCGGATGGAAACCACCTAAAAAAGTCAGAATTGCTGTCCCTGCACCTTGGGATGTGCCAAAAATATGTCCAGCTGTATCTGGATTTTGAGCATAGACACCCCAATTACCCGTGAAGAATGGTGCTAAACCTGCTGGGTGAGGCAAAGTCGTAAGAAAATTATTCCAACCAACGTGAACACCACGAGATTCGGGGATAGCAACGTGAATTAAGTGTCCGGCCCAAGCTAAAGAACTGACACCAAATAAACCTGCTAAGTGGTGATTCAAACGAGGTTCTGCACTCTTAAACCAAGCCAAGCTAGGGCGATATTTGGGTTGCAAATGCAGCCAACCAGCGAACAAAAACAATGCAGCCAACAGCAGCAAGAACACCGAACCCTGGTAAAGGTCGTTGTTTGTCCGCATTCCAATGGTGTACCACCAATGGTAAACACCAGAGTAAGCAATATTAACTGGATAGTTTGCACCACCTTGAGTAAAAGCTTCTATGGCAGGTTTACCAAAGTGAGGATCCCAAATTGCATGAGCAATTGGGCGAATATGCAACGGATCTTTAATCCACTGTTCAAAGTTACCTTGCCAGGCTACGTGGAACAATAAGCTAGATGCCCACAGGAAAATAATAGCCACATGACCGAAGTGTGTAGCAAAAATCTTTTGGTAGAGATTTTCTTCGGTGATGCCATCATGGCTTTCAAAATCATTTCCCATGGCGATCGCATACCAGATCCGACGTGTTGTCGGGTCTTGGGCGAGATCCTGGTTAAATTTAGGATATTTTGTGGCCATGTATCTTAGTCACATCCTCCTTAAATATCAATGCAAGTTTTTAGTTATTTTTAGCCAGCAACTTCTTGCAATTGAATGATTTTTCTTTCAGCCTGAAATCGGAGTTTTATCTAATAATAAAAGCTGCCGATTATTAGGAAAAACACACTTATTTTTTGGACTTACATCCGAATGGCAGTATGATGCAATTCGCTTCTATTGAAGTAATAAAATAATTATTTGCTATCACTTCCATCTACCTAAAGGAGGACATGATCTTTAAATAAATTTGTATTTTTTTATACATTTCAAACCTCCTCTATTATACGAAGTCATCTCTAGATATCAGCGTGATATTTTATCAATTAGTCATGCTATATTATTAAATAATGATAATTATGACAAAAAATTAAGCTAATTTCTAAAGAATAGGGTAAGATTTTGTACCTGTAATCAAATTGCACTTATGATGAAACTAACTGACGTTAATCAGTCAGGGATTGATAATTCCGTAGTAAATAGCAGCAACAAATAAAAAAGCCGTCAAGATAACCAGTGCAAAGCCAATAAATCTAGGATCAGGTAAATCCTCAGCAGTGATTATACTATCTTTTTGTACCTGAGTAATAGGCTCGGATTTTCCTATTTCAGTGGTCTTCATCTCGTCAAGTTCTTTCTCTGCCAAGGGAAGATTATTCTCTGTTTTCGTTGTTTGATTTTCTTGAAATTGCATATGCTATTTTTGCCATTTCATGTGGCTATTGGCTGCCATGTTTCCAGAAATTTACCAATAGCTACATCATTCTGAAGAATTAATTTCTAACAAATTCACAAATGCTTGAAACTGATTAATCACTGTAAATGAGACATAGCAAGCGTTTGACAATACCCAAATGAAAAATATCAAGCCCAAATATTAGAAGTTTGTAGTATTAGACCAAGCTAATATCAACTTGTAGTGTAATTGCAAATACATTTGAAAAAACGATAGGGTGAAATTTGATTTCGGAATTTTTAATAATAACTTGGCTAGCAACGTATAAATATAGATAATTCAGTTTTAAAATAGAGGATTGCAGAGTTATAATTGAATCTTGATGTTACTTTGCAGTTTTCCATTAAAATTCTGACTAAGGAAAGCTATTTTTCAGACTTCTGTGTACGTTTAATAAAAATTAAGCCTAGGGATAGAGGCGAAAGATTTAAGTATTTTGGTAAAAAACAGGACTTATGAGTTTCCAACAAATATTCAATAAACCACCTGAAACTGAAGCTAGTGCGCCAGGAAGAGTAAATTTACTTGGCGAACATACAGACTACAACGATGGTTTTGTTCTTCCGACTGCAATTCCTCAATGTACGACAGTACAATTAGGTTTTAGTAGCGATCGCCAACATCACTTCTACTCAGAAAATTTCAACGAGCAAGTCAGCATTTTAGATATCAACTATACGCCGTCTGGATTTGCCAGTTATATTTTTGGCTGTATCGAAGTTTTGCAACAAGCAGGGTATACAATACCGTCGCTTTTTGTGTACGTTAAATCGTCGGTACCGATGGGTTCAGGTTTGTCTAGCAGCGCCGCTTTAGAAGTAGCAACGCTGAGGGCGATCCGCAAACTCCTGAATCTCCCCATTAATGATGTTGAAGTTGCCCAACTTGCCCAAAAAGCAGAAATTCACTACGCTGGTGTGCAGTGCGGCATCATGGATCAGATAGCTTCTAGTTTGGCTGATACTGAACATATCTTATTTTTAGATACCCGTACCCTAGAACGCCGTGTGATGCCTTTGCCAGACGGAGCAGAAATTGTGGTGATTGATAGCGGTGTACCTCGTACCCTTGCAAGTAGTGGTTATAACCAACGGCGTGCTGAGTGTGAACAAGCAGCGCGATCGCTAGGAGTTAAAGCACTGCGAGATATTACTATTGTTGAAGCTCTAGAGATATTACCCGAACCCCTGCGCCGTCGCGCCCGTCATGTGGTGACAGAAAATAACCGCGTCTTGGAAGTATTACAAGGAGTATCATCTCAGCGCTTTGGCGAATTAATGAACGCATCCCACGCCAGCTTAAGAGACGATTACGAAGTTTCCGTGCCTGCACTGGATACTCTAGTAGATATGTTGCAAAAAACTCCGGGAGTGTTTGGCGCTAGGCTAACAGGTGCTGGTTTTGGCGGTGCTTGTGTAGCTTTGGTTACGGCTGGTGAAGCCAGAAGTATTACAACCCGTATTCTCGAACAATATAACCAAGCAGGTTACAGCGGGCAAATTTTGGTTCCTTCTTGGGAGTTATAGTCATGCAGCCTAAAGTTGTTTATGGAAACGCAGCCGTTGAAGGTGTAAATCGTTGGGGATGGTTCATGGGTCACTTTATCACCCCTGAAGACGATCCGCGTTCTACTGAAATGCTAGAGGTAAAATGGGCTGTTCACAAAGCAGGTGACAGTAGAACTGAATGGGCAGTAAATAACCAAGCTGCTACGCTTTCAATTCTCATTAATGGACAATTTCGCCTGGAATTTGAAGATAGAGAAATTTTATTAACTCGTGAAGGTGATTATGTTCTTTGGTGTCCAGGTGTACCTCATTGGTGGGTTGCTGAGTCCGACTGCACTATTTTGACTGTTAGATGGCCTTCAAAGCCAGGTGATAGTGTTTCATTGCCTGGAGCATCCAAGAGTTAATTTGTTAAGTAATTCAGCATAAACAATTTTAATTATTTGTTACAGATAATTGTTATCAGCCACTAATTTGAAAGATAGTACGTTACCATCGACAAGCAATTAAAAAATCTCCTAGAGGTCTGATATTAATACGACTCTAGTAATAAATTGAAGAGGATAAAAAAGATGGTTCAAACTATAGGCGGTATAGCGAAATATTCGGCTACCGACCTAGATAGATTCGCCCAACAACTGAATAAAGACGGAATTTGTGTCATTCCCGGACTTTTTGAGCAAAAATTAATTGGCGAGTGGGCAGAAGCTTTTGAAAAGTTATTTCGAGACAGGCAAAATCAAGCTGGTGGACTAGCTCCTCGTGAAGTTGCCCGTTATTATCTGACATTACCTTGGGTTTCTCCATTTGCTAATGTCTCAGTTTTTGCCAACCCAGTAATTATGGGTATCCTTGAGCGCGTGTTCTTCCAAGAATACGTAATGGTTCAGTTGGGGGTTGATGTCCCCTTCCAGGGTTCGGATTATCAGGAAATCCACCGGGACTTTCGTCCACTGTTCAGTGATCAGATACTAACTCCTCTCTATGCTCTAGCAGTCAACTTCCCACTAGTGGAAGTAACAAGAGACAACGGCCCGTTCCAAATGGCACTCGGTACTCATCTATTACCCCGTGAAGAGGGATTAAAGAAAATTGCCAGTGGTGAAATTCCTATGGAATCTTTTTATATGCAACCTGGTGACGTAATGATTCGATCGCCTCTTGCACTGCACCGAGGTTCACCAAATCGGACGAGTCAGCCAAGACCGATGGTAGTTATGGGCTATGTTATGCATTGGTTACACACGCCAAAAGTAGAATTGACTCTCCAACAAGACTATTATGAAAGCCTACCCATAGAACTCAAGCAGATGCTGCGGTGTCAGGTAGTTGAACAGTTGCCCAAAGAAAAACTTGAAACTTACGTAAATTTCAAGTACTAGTACTTGGCATTGTGAGAGACCATTTATCAAGTAAATCTTAAGTAGTAGCGCGACCGGACTAATTTAGTGCATAAAATTTAGCTCTTGTGGGGTGGGCCAGAAAGCCCGCCCGGACGGGTGAGGACACCCATCCCACAAGAGTTGCTAATGCACAACTTGAGCCAAGCCACGCTATTACTAGCACGACCGGACTAATTTTGTGCATTAACGAACCACAGAGACGCAGAGAACACAGAGATATTAGAAGAAATTTATGCACTATTTTAGTCCGGTCACGCTATTACAGTAATTTGATTTTTACTTTATAAATAACCTCTGAGTTGAAGTAGATAGGCATAATTAGTTAACATGTCATTGCTACGAGCAACGATGAAGCAATCTCAGTCATTGTGAGGAACGAAGTAATCACAATGACATAACATATTAGATTTTGAAGTATTTTTGCTCAAAAAAATTTTCTTAAAAAAGTTGTATAACCAGTTCTATCTGAGGATAGGAATTATTCGCAAAACTGAAAGCTATTATTAATTAAAACAACCTGTAAAATAAGGTAAAAATTTTTATGGCCTCAGAAATTCCTCAAGATAATCGCCAAGAGGAAGTTAAATATGATCCTCAAGATAACCCTGGAACCCAAACAACTGTGCCAACTACGGAAGAAGGTGATACTCCTGTTGATGAGAGATATCGTATGGCTGGTCAAGAATCAGGTACAGAAGTTCGTCAGGGTGCTGAACCTGAAGCTGCTGGGGGTACTGTGACGACACCTGGTCTTCCTAATCAAGGAACGGACTCTCGTTAAAAAGATTCTGGAATTGCATCAAGATGAATGTTCATCTTTGCCGTTACAACACTTAGTATTTCTCAAGTTTGCCGCAATTTGAGTTTGACTTAGAGTCAATGTTTCTGGCTGAAAATTTAGCTAAAAAGTTTTAAGCTGATGTGGTAGAGTTGGCAAGACTTCACAGTCTTGATTTAATTTCACCCTTGCTCTGCTTTTGGGCTGTAGGATTTTTTAGCATTACGTCTGGCGATCGCAATATTTACGGAATTGAAATGCAAACCTATACTAATCCGGTTTACAAAGGCTACCTAGCCGATCCTTTTGTCTGGCAGTACGAGGGAATATACTATGCGATCGGAACTGGCGCAGCAGAAGCAGAAGGAATGGTAGATGAAATAGCGGATACACCAGATGTTAAATACAATAACAAACTCTGTGTCTTTCCTGTGTTACGCTCTTTCGACTTTGTGAATTGGGATTTTGTTGGGAACGCACTATTGCGACCAGACCCCGCCCTTGGTGATAATTTCTGGGCCCCTGAAGTCGCTTACTGTGATGGACAGTTCTACCTCTACTACTCTGTAGGACATGAGGATAAGAATCATCAATTGCGTGTGGCTACAAGCGATACTCCGTTGGGGCCTTATGAAGATGTTGGTAAGCCACTTGTAGACCCGAATTCCTGTCCCTTTGCCATTGACCCACACCCATTCCGTGATGACGATGGACAGTGGTATCTGTTTTACGCACGTGATTTTTTAGACATGGAAGCTGGTGTACGTGCCGGCACTGCACTTTTTGTAGACCGACTTCAAAGCATGACCAAGCTTGCTGGTCAGGGAAAAGTCGTCTTACGTGCGCGATCCGACTGGCAAAGGTTCTTAGCCAATCGTTTGATGTACGGTAAAATTTTCGATTGGCATACTTTAGAAGGCCCTTGTGTTCGCAAACATGGGGGCCGCTACTATTGTTTTTATAGTGGTGGGCGTTGGGAAACAGAAAATTACGGTGTGGATTATGGAGTTGCTGACAGTGTGATGGGGCCTTACTCTGATGCAGATAACGAAACCGGGCCAAGGGTGCTAAAGTCGGTTCCTGGCTATGTCATCGGGCCAGGACATAACTCTATTGTTGTTGGCCCAGATGAGCAGACAGAGTATATTGTTTACCATGCTTGGACAAAAAACATGGCTATGCGACAAATGTGCTTTGACAAGCTCATCTGGACAGCAAATGGCCCATCTTGCAATGGCCCTACTTGGACACCTCAAACCGTCCTCAGCAATTAAAGATTTTTTGATACATTAATACCCATCACTTTGGCTGATATAACGATGCTATAGTAGCCAGCTGCGATCGCGGCTAATGCATGAAGCAAAACATTCTAACCAAACAAGGGCATTAAGCCGAAAAATGTTTTAGCCAAGGGCAACAATTCCATAAATTGGTAAACTAGCAATTATAGCTGGGGACTGGGGACTGGGGACTAGGGACTGGGTGAAAAGTCTTTTTGTGTCTAGGTTTTATTATCTGTTGATGTCCTAACACTACTGGCTACAGCAATTGCATTAGCAATTATTTTCTAAAAGGAAAAACGTACAATATCTATTTCATGGACAGCAACACTCAATATTGAATATTGAGTGTTGCTGTTCAAATAAAATTTAAATTGAAAACAATAAATAATTCGTAGCTAAAAAACACTAGTATGGAAAATTTTGGCAGTTAATTAATTTTGACTAACACTATAAAGTAATCTTAAAAACTTTCACTTCACAGATTGGCATAACTATAAGCGAGCATGTGAAGTTTATTAATATGAAAATTTTAGGCATTATCAAATAGCTTTTAACCTATCTCAGACAGAAAAGACATATATAGCTGGGGACTAGGGACTGGGTGCTGGGTGAAAAGTATTTTTGTGTCTAGGTTTTATCATCTGTTGATGTCCTAACACTACTGGCGACAGCTATATATCACTAGGTTGAAATTTATAGTATTTGTCTGCAACAAAATATCAATACAATAAATTACTTTATTTCTGAGGTTTTTAAAGTAATCATTACAAATAAATATGCTAAATATTACATTTAAACTGTTTAGTAGTTAAACTTTTGACTGAAAAATTACTTAGAAAGTAGGTTAAATAGATATTCCATTAGGCTGATACATATAGAATAATTAACAAACTAATATATTAAATAAACTAGCTTTATTTCATATAGTTATTGCCAAAATTGCAAAATTATTTATATACAAAACTAAACAAACAAATTTATAAGTTTAAATTATAAGTAATATATTCAGTTATTCAACTGGCTTATTTGTGATGATAAAATCATCATGCTTAAGTATTAAAAAAATAATATATTTAATACTTATTGCGATAGATATTCAGCGGCATAAAAAAGAGTATTTTATTATTACTTCTGCAAAGTATTGATTGAAGAATTTGAAAATAAAAATACGCCAACTGATGAATTGCTTTCAGTATAGATTGGAAGCTTTGTACTTCAAGTGAGTTTGGTGCTGCCTTGAAAATAAAAGGTATTAGCGATTTGGTAGTGAGAATTAATAATCTAAATAACGAGAGCATCTATGGCAAGTGAAAAAGCTAAAGTCAACAGTAACGGTATCAGTAATATTATTTCGCCAAAACAGCAGGCAAGAAAGCGATCGCAGCTAGAGGAAACGCAATCATCAGGTACATCCCTGGTGAATTTAACTTCGGCAAATAAAAAGGTTCAATCAACAGAAACCTTTCAAGATACACCTGACATAGTTTGTTTATCTCATTTGCGTTGGAATTTTGTCTATCAAAGACCACAACATCTTCTAAGTCGCTGCGCTCAAGGAAAGCGAGTCTTCTTTATTGAAGAGCCAATTTTCTCGCAAGCATCCTTGGGAAGATTGGACATCAACGCAGATTCTAGTGGAGTAGTTGTGGTCGTGCCGCATCTACCAGAAGGACTAAGTGAAGAAGTAATAAACGCAGATTTACAAGTATTAATTGATGGTTTTTTTGCAGAGCATAACATCAGCAAATACATTTGTTGGTATTACACACCAATGGCGATCGCTTTCACCCGCCACTTGCAACCCCAAGCCGTGGTGTATGATTGCATGGATGAATTGTCTGCATTCAAAGGGGCATCACCTACTTTAAAGAACTACGAAGCTGAACTATTCAATCGTGCAGACTTAGTATTTACAGGCGGGCAAAGCCTTTACGAAAGTAAAGTTAACCAGCACCCAAATGTCTATGCTTTTCCTAGCAGTGTAGATGTTCCCCACTTTGCCCAAGCAAGAAATCTGACTGAACCAGCAGATCAAGCTCATATTCCCCATCCTCGCCTTGGGTTCTTTGGTGTAATTGATGAACGGATGGATATCGAACTGCTGGCTGGTATTGCCGAAGCGCGTCCCGACTGGCATTTAGTAATTATTGGGCCAGTTGTCAAAATTGAAAAAGCAACTCTACCACAGCGCGAAAATATCCATTATCTCGGTGGCAGAGACTATAAACAACTTCCTGCATATTTAGCAGGTTGGGATTTAGCAATGTTGCCATTTGCGCGTAATGAGTCAACACGCTTTATTAGCCCTACCAAAACTCCAGAGTATCTTGCCGCAGGTAAACCTGTAGTATCTACTTCAATTCGAGATGTGGTGCGTCCTTACGGTGAGTCAAAACTGGTGCGAATTGCAGACACAGTTTCTGAGTTCGTCACCGCCGCAGAACAAGCAATGCAAGAAGACACCCCAGCCTCAGAATGGTTAAGTCGAGTAGATGCCTTTTTAGAAAAAATTTCTTGGGATCGTACTTGGGCATCAATGATGAAGCTGATTGACTCTGCCATTGCAGCCCGTGATGGTGAAGACAAAGCTAACTCAAAAGGTGCAGTTGGTAAACAAGCACCAAACGTTATTACTAGAGATTTTGTCTTCGATTACTTAGTCGTCGGTGCTGGTTTTTCTGGTAGCGTTATTGCTGAACGTTTGGCAACTCAGTCTGGTAAAAAAGTATTAGTTGTAGACAAGCGCAACCACATCGGCGGTAACGCTTACGATCATTATGATGAGCATGGCATCCTCGTACACAAATACGGCCCTCACATCTTTCACACCAATTCCCGTGAAGTCTTTGAATATCTCTCACGCTTTACTCAGTGGCGGTCTTACGAACATCGCGTCCTTGCAAGTGTAGACGGGCAACTTGTTCCTATTCCTATCAACCTCGACACCATTAACAAACTGTATGGCATGAATCTTAATTCCTTTGAGGTGGAAGAGTTTTATAAATCACTTGCTGAACCAATGGAATATATCCGCACTAGTGAGGATGTGGTGGTAAGTAAAGTTGGTCGAGTACTGTATGAAAAGTTTTTCCGGGGCTATACCAGGAAGCAATGGGGACTCGACCCGTCAGAACTTGATAAATCAGTAATAGCCAGAATTCCTACACGCACCAATCGTGACGATCGCTATTTTACCGATACTTACCAAGCAATGCCGCTCCATGGCTTCACCCGCATGTTCGACAATATGCTCAATCATCCGAACATCAAGGTAATGCTCAACACCGATTACCGGGAAATCCAAAAAGCCATACCTTGCCGCGAGATGGTTTACAGCGGCCCCGTTGACGAATTCTTTGATTATCGTTACGGCAAGCTACCATATCGTTCGCTTGATTTCAAACATGAGACACACAACACCAGTGTGTTTCAACAAGCGCCAGTGATCAACTATCCCAATGAACACCTTTATACGCGTGTTACAGAGTTTAAATACTTAACTGGTCAGGAACACTCTAAAACTAGTATTGTTTACGAGTTTCCACAAGCTGAAGGAGACCCTTATTATCCTGTACCGCGTCCTGAAAATCAAGAAATTTACAAGAAATATAAAGCGCTGGCAGATGAAACTCCAGGGATCTATTTTGTAGGAAGATTAGCAACCTACAAATACTACAACATGGATCAATGTGTCGCTCAGGCTCTGTCTGTGTACAAACAAATCGCAGTCAAGGCTTAAATAATTCGTAATTAGAGCGGCTCTCTATTTAGTAGTGGCGTGACACAGTTAAAATAGTGCATAAATTTCTTCTAATATCTCTGTGTTCTCTGCGTCTCTGTGGTTCGTTAATGCACAAAATTAGTGCGGTCACGCCACTACAAAACTCGAAAAGAACCCATCAAAAATATCAGCTTGAGTTGTAAATTATGGCTTCAGCTTTCAACTCGACGCTCAACACTGCTGAATTAAAACATCCTTTAGAAGTGTGGGCTGGTGTAGAGTGTACTGTTAATCGTGTGGGTGAAGAGTATTTTGACCAGTTAGAACGCAATGGTCATGCAACACGCTTGGATGACTTAGACTTATTCGCTGAACTAGGCATACATGCCATTCGCTATCCAGTGCTTTGGGAGCGAATAGCGCCCAACGGTTTAGAGAATGCTGATTGGTCGTGGGCGGATGAACGGCTGGAACGCTTGCGTCAACTGGGCATCCGTCCGATTGTGGGATTAGTGCATCATGGCAGCGGGCCGCGTGATACCAGCTTGGTAGATCCAGAATTTCCAGAGAAACTAGCGGTGTTTGCTCGTGCGGTTGCCGATCGCTATCCTTGGATAACACATTACACCCCCATAAACGAGCCATTAACAACGGCACGATTTAGTGGTACGTACGGTCACTGGTATCCTCACGGTCGGGACGATTTAACTTTCGCCCGTGCTTTGTTAGGAGAGTGTAGAGCGATCGCGCTTGCAATGCAAGTAATCCGCGAAGTCGTTCCCAACGCTCAACTGGTACAAACCGAGGATTTAGGCAAGATTTACAGTACTCCCAAGCTGGCTTATCAAGCAGAATTTGAAAACGAGCGCCGCTGGTTGAGTTTTGATTTATTATGCGGTCGAATCAACTCAACTCATCCTATGTGGGGTTACTTACACGACTGTGGAGTTAGTGAGGCTGAACTTGAGATATTTTTGCAAAATAAAAATATTTGTCCACCTGACATCATCGGCATTAACCATTACCTAACAAGCGATCGCTTTTTGGATGAAAACCTAGAAAATTATCCAGCTTGGACGCATGGAGGTAATGGGCGGGATAAGTATGCAGATGTGGAGGCGGTGCGAGTTTGTGCTGAGGGTTTGGCAGGGCCACGGACATTGCTACAACAGACATGGGAACGCTACAAACTGCCGATTGCTGTGACTGAAGTTCACCTCAGTTGTAGCCGTGAGGAACAGCTACGCTGGCTCAATGAAGTGTGGAATGCAGCACGAGAAATACGAGAGCAAGGTGTAGATGTTCGTGCTGTAACTGCTTGGTCTCTTCTGGGTAGCTACGATTGGAATAGTTTAGTGACTCGTTCTGCGGGATATTACGAGTCAGGGGTGTATGATTTGCGCTCACCACGTCCCAGACAGACAGCGATCGCCAAAATGGTGCGAGACTTAGCCAGTGGGCGTCAACCCAATCACCCGGTACTCGATACCCCAGGATGGTGGCATCGGCAAGAGCGCTTATTATACCCAGCTGTCAGTTGTCCCTCGTCTTCCCCTGCTCCTCTGCTTTCCCACTCCCCTGCCTCCTCCCGTCCCCTAGCGATCGTCGGAGCCACAGGAACTCTAGGCAGGGCTTTTGCTCGGTTGTGTGAAGTACGAGGCATTACATATCGCTTGCTATCACGCAAAGAGATGGACATTGCCAATCCTGCTTCTGTCAACAAAGTGCTTGCCGAGTTAAAACCTTGGGCAGTTGTGAACGCTGCGGGATATGTGCGGGTGGACGATGCAGAACGCGAACCTGATATTTGTTTGCAGGTGAACGCCGAAGGGCCAGCGATTTTAGCTGCTGCTTGCGCTCAGCATGATGTGGCGTTGCTAACTTTCTCATCAGATTTGGTATTTAATGGTGCTGAGTCTAATCCTTATGTTGAAACTGACAGCGTTGCACCCCTTAATGTATATGGGTGCAGTAAAGTTTTAGCAGAAAAGCTGGTATTACAGACTTATCCTGCATCCTTGGTGATTCGCACCAGTGCATTTTTTGGGCCGTGGGATGATTACAACTTTGTCACCATCGCACTACGACAATTAGCTGCTGGAAATACTTTTGTAGCCGCAGAAGATGCGATCGTCTCACCAACTTATGTACCCGATCTTGTTCATGCCAGCCTTGATTTATTGATTGATGGCGAGAACGGCTTGTGGCATTTGGCTAACAAGGGTGCTGTAGCTTGGGCTGACTTGGCACGACTAGCGGCGAAAAAAGCTGGCGTGAGTATCAGCAGTCTCATTTCTCTACCTACGCAAGAACTTGGTTTCATAGCTCCCCGCCCAGCTTACAGCGTTCTCGGTAGTAATCGAGGTGAATTAATGCCACACCTTGACAGTGCAATTTCTCGCTACCTGGAGGAAAAGAGTTAGCAGTCTGGCAACCTAATTTTAATGGGGGCAGGGGGGCAGGGGAGTAAATATACATCCAAGCAATGCCCCATGACCCAATACGGTTCAGTTAAGCATTTCTCCCTTCTCTCTGTGTCACGGACACTTTCCAAGGGCGGGGGGGAACCCCCGCACGGAAGTGTCCTCCTCTGCGCCTCTGCGGTACCCTTCGGGAAGCCGCTTCGCGTCTACGTTAAAAAAATTGACTTTGACAAAAAATTTTAGCCTTAACTGAACTGTATTGCCCCATTCCCCATTCCCAATTCCCAATTCCCAATTCCCAATTCCCCAATTATGTCAACTATTTTAGTAACGGGAGGAGCAGGATATATTGGCTCCCATGCTGTATTAGCCCTGAAAAATGCAGGTTATGAAGTAATTGTTTTAGATAATCTTTCCAATGGGCATCGAGAACTTGTAGAAGAGGTTTTACAGGTAAAATTGATTGTTGGTGATATGAGCGATCGCGCTCTTCTCGATGAGATATTTTCAACTCACAATATAACTGCGGTTATGCATTTTGCTGCTGATATTGCTGTGGGTGAATCTGTTACTAATCCAGCTAAATATTACCATAATAATGTCGCAGGCACGCTAACGCTTTTAGAAGCAATGCTTGCTGCGTCCATCAAAAAATTTATCTTTTCTTCTACTTGCGCTCTCTATGGTGTACCTAAGTTTATTCCACTTACTGAAGAGCATCGGCAAGACCCAATCAGCCCTTATGCTACTAGCAAATGGATGGTAGAGCGGATATTGTCTGATTTTGATACAGCTTATAATTTCAAGTCTGTAAGGTTCAGATATTTTAACGCCGCGGGTGCTGATCCCAATGGGTTGCTAGGTGAAGACCACGAACCTGAAACTCATCTCATACCACTAGTGCTATTAACTGCTCTTGGTAAGCGCGAAACTATTTTTATTTTCGGTACAGATTATCCGACTCCAGACGGTACATGTATCCGGGATTATATTCATGTGACTGACTTGGCACAAGCACATATTTTAGGTTTGGAATATCTGTTGAAAGAGGGAGAAAGCGAGGTTTTTAATCTAGGAAATGGCAGCGGTTTTTCAGTTAGAAATGTCATCGAAACTGCCAAAAAAGTAACAGGAAAACAAGTGAAAATCGAAGAACGCGATCGCCGACCAGGTGACCCTCCTATTTTAGTTGGCAGCAGCGACAAAGCAATTAAAGTTTTGGGTTGGCATCCACAGTATCCCAACTTGGATGAAATTATTACCCATGCTTGGCAGTGGCATCAACGAAGACATAGGTAAGTAGGTCGGCGTAAATAATTGTAGTTGGGATTAGGCAGGAGGCAGGAGGCAGGAGGCAGGAGGGAAGAGGGAAGAGGGTTTTAGCCTAGTTCATCTTTCTTAAGATAGTTTTGTTTTTTACCACCGACTTACTTAATTCTTAATTTTTAATTCGTAATTCAGAAAGTTAATGTGCTGCACACGGGTGTGGCGCAAGGGCTGAGTGGGTATATTGTGAAAAAGCTCAGTTGCTTATTTCGCTATTTGTCTGGTGGCTAATAGCTATCATTTAGCTGAAATAATTAGCAATTATAAATAAAGTATTGTATTTTCAAGTTTAAATTATACAGGCAAAAGTGCCTAAAACAACGAAATAAAAATATTTATTTCTCTGTTCACTATTTTTCAAACAATACGGTTTAATTAAAATTATATCCTACCACCACTCCTTAGAAAGCAGCGAAAAGGCTGTTAATTTTACACTTTTTAAAGGAAGAATGAGTACTATCTCTAAGAAATCAACATCACTAACTGAACTGTATTTATTCCTGAGACAGTTTATTTAAATGTAATTAATAAGGAGAATAAAAATGCAATTTCAAATAGAATGCAATACAGAAAAAAGTAGCCAAGTATGTTTAATTTGCCACCAAACTTTTCAGATGCTTACAGCGAGATTAATTGTATGCAATGACCAAGGCGACGGCTATGGCGATATTTGTCCTCAATGTACAGCCAGAGGTGGTAATTGGGTTCAAGGTCAACTCCAAAAATTCAACTATAAGCTACTATCTTAAAGACCTGGAAACCCACAAGTAGAGCAAGTGACGTCTAAGACTGGCACTACCTCACCCTATTACCTCGCCTCATAGATACATGATTAGGGGCGTACAAATGTACGCCCCAAAGAGCCGATTCATGTGTTGCAAATATTTTTGGAAATGGTATTACTACGTAGTTGCCTTTGCCTTGTACCAAGTGGCGTGCGACTTCTAGTCACCAAGGCAAGCAATAAATTAGACTTTCGAGATTATTAAAGTATTATAAATTACTTAATTAAAATCAGGCTTAAGCTGTATTCTCTTACTGAGAAAATTAACCTGTTAATAATTTTACTTATGCATTTTGGGCAACTGAGGAGTAATGCAAGTATAGATAAATTTCTGGAAATAACGGAACAATATCTGTTATTTCGGCAACTTACCCCCATTGAGCAATTAATCCTGCGTTCTTCCTTACTGGGACATGAATATAGCGAAATGGCGCGGAACTATACTTACAGTGTCCCTTATCTGAAACAAAAAGCTTCTCAGTTATGGGAGAATCTGTCTCAGGCATCAGGAAAGAGGGTTACCAAAAAAAATTTGCCATCACTTGTGAATATGTACATGCACAACAGCGATCACAAGTTACAAAGTTCCGTAAATACAAAAATAATCACAAAATTACAAAATAATTATCCTACCTGTACACAAACTCAGATCAAATATCCCGGCGGCCCCATACCACTAGACTCTCTTCTTTACATCAATCGTTCCCCAATAGAAGAAATTACTTGCGCGGAAATTACCCAGCCTCAATGCCTTCTGAGAATTAAGGGTTCCAAGCAAATGGGTAAAACTTCTCTGCTTAGCCGAATCATGGCTCACGCTAAAGCTGTAGGATATCAAACCGTTTACTTGGACTTTCAAGAAGCAGATGAAGCGGTTTTTGCCTCCTTGGATAAATTTTTGTATTGGTTCTGTCTCAATATTACTAAACAATTGAACCTCAATCCCAAGTTAGATGATTATTGGGATGAGCATATAGGTTGCAAGGTCAGCTGTAAAATTTATTTTGAGGCTTATCTATTCAAATGCATACATTCTCCCATAGTATTAGGTTTGCATGAACTGAATAGAGTTTTTCAGCATCCTAATATTGCTCAAGACTTTCTACCGATGCTGCGATTTTGGCATGAGTTGGCCCAACAGGTAGAAACTTGGCAAAAGCTCAAGCTTGTGCTGGTTTACTCTACAGAAATATATGTACCTCTAAATATCAATCAATCACCCTTCAATGTTGGGCTATTAATGAGGCTGCCAGATTTTACTAGTGAGCAGGTTCAGGAGTTAGCAGTAAAATGCGGACTTGATTGCATAGATCGCCCCCAAACTGAGCTACTAATGTCAATGGTGGGGGGACATCCCTATTTGGTGAACCTTGCTTTTTATTATCTAAGTGCTAAAGGAATGACTTTGGAGGAATTATTATTAACAGCTCCTACATCAACTGGAATTTATGCTAACCATCTACAGAGTCTTTTAGTAATACTGCAAACTCAAACCCGATTAGCGTTGGCGATACAGCAAGTTTTAAATACTAATAAAAGTGTGCGATTAGAAGCTATCACTGCTTATCAGTTAGAAAGTATGGGGCTGATTAAACTAGATGGAAATTTAGCTCAAATCAGGTGTAAATTATATGATTTATATTTTACTTTACACTTAGAAGACTTACACAACTGGCATACTAAATAAAGGTTAAAGCTGTCAACAGTTCATAGCAAATCATCATTTTACTCTCTTAGGATTTACGCACTTGCAATGAAAAACTAAGCTTTTGGGATTACTTCGCTAAGAAAGCGGGAACGCAAAAGAGCGATCGCTGCGGACGTAAAATCGTAGTCCGTGCGTAAGTCCTGTTCCTTTTCCTTGAAACAGAGGGGTTGGTTAGCCAGCTAGTGAAATTCCAATATTGTATCCTTGTTTTAATTTGTGATAATTTTTCTAGCTGACTACTAGGTTGATTGTCAATAAATATACTTAGTAAATATTCTTTAATAATTGTCTTAAAAGTTATAACTATCTGCTTAACTGTCTTAACTGTCTTAACTGTCTTAACTGTCTTTAATTTTTGAGTTAATTATCTGCTTAACTGTCTTAACTGTCTTATCTGTCTTATCATTTCTTAATGAATTATTTAACTTGTACTGAAGTACTTTAGTCAACGTATTGCTTTTTTTTTATAACTATGAAAAGTTATAGGAATAGATAAATCTCTGAAAACTCATTTTTCAGTCTGAAAATTAAGTAATAATTTCAACAGTTTTTTCAAATGTCCTATCTTTTCTTAGCTTGCTAATATTTGTTCTTGAGTTTTCATTTTTCATTAATCAATAAAACACAATGCAATACCAAGTGGGTGGTAGTCTAAGTTTTGAAGCAGCCAGTTATGTTGAGCGGCAAGCAGACAGAAAACTTTACAAAGCATTAAAGCAAGGTGAATTTTGTTATATTTTAAATTCACGGCAAATAGGTAAATCCTCGTTATTAATTAGGATTCGACATCGCTTAGAACAAGAAGGATTTAAATGCGTTACCCTAGATATGACCAATATCGGCAGTAAAAACATTACTCCTCAGCAATGGTATAGAAGTATTATCGCTGATTTATGTTTAGGGTTTGGTCTAATAGAGAAAATCAATTTAAAAGCTTGGTGGCAACAATGGGAAAATTGTTCTTTAACTTTTATATTGAATTTGTTTATTGAACAACTACTCTATGTTCACTTTCCTAGAGAGCGACTGGTGATATTTATAGATGAAATTGATAATTTACTGAATTTGAATTTTCCAACTGATGACTTTTTTGGACTGATTCGTTTTTGTTATAACCAAAGAGCAATTAATCCAGAATACCAGCGCCTTACCTTTGCTGTATTTGGCGTAGCTATACCATCCGATTTAATTCTAAACAGGAATATAAGTCCTTTTAATATCGGTCAATCTATAGAAATTAACGATTTTGAACAGCAAGAATCCCTACTTCTCACTCAAGGATTAAAAGTAACAGATACTCAAGCTCAGGCAATTTTAAAAGAAATTTTATTTTGGACTAGTGGACAACCATTTTTAACACAAAAAATATGTGATTTGGTTGCCAGTTTTGTTCAAAACACTACAAAGCACCTGCCAGATAGCTCATTAATAGCAGATGCTAATTTTGTCAGCAACTTGATCAAAAAGTATATAATTGAAAATTGGGAATTCCAAGATGAACCGCAACATTTGCGAAGCATATGCGAACGCATAGAACATAGTGGACAACACAAGGATAAAATCCTGAATATTTACCAGCAAATATTACAAGGTTTACCAGTTAAATCTGATGATAGTAGAGAACAAAAGGAACTGCTACTGATCGGTATAGTGGTCATACAAAAAGGGTTACTCAAAGTAAAAAACCAAATTTATGCAGAAATATTTAATCTGAATTGGGTAGAAGAACAAAGGACAAAAAATTCCAGAGTATCCACTTTGCGAAGATATATAAGTTCTGGTGGAAGAATATAAGCATAAATAAAAAGTGTGTATCAGCAACTATGAACCAGGATAAACAAGATTAGTAAAAAAGGATGCTTACAGTTCATTTGATGTTACAAGTCATGGTTTTTTTTAATTAAAATAAAAAATATGTGCAACCTGTAAATAACTTGACAGCAGCACTTAAGTTTGTAAGTATCAATATAGTTTATATAATAACATCCCTACTATGACAAAACCACTAATGACTGTTTTGCAAGAAATGCGATTATTTATCATTGTTTGGTTGGGACAATTAATCGCTTTTACTGGTTCTAGCATCACTTCTTTTGCAATAGATATTTGGGTTTATCAAAGCACTGGTTCTATCACCCAATTTGCTTTAGTCCTAGTATTTTCTACTGTGCCAATGATCCTGCTTTCTCCCTTCGTTGGTACTTTAATTGACCGATGGGATCGCCGTTTGATTTTACTGATTGCCAATTTCGGAATTAGCATTAGTCCCCTAGTGATTGGTAGTTTGTATATTTCTCAACAATTAGCAGTATGGCATGTATACACCCTGGCTTTGATCCATTCAGTTTTCGCTAGTTTGCTATGGACTACCCTTGCTGCTTCCATAACTAGACTGGTACCAAAACAGCACTATAGTCGGGCTAATGGCATGAGTTCTATATCCAATAGCGTTGCCCGAATTATTGCACCTCCTGTATCAGGTGCGTTGTTACCCCTAATTCACATTCCAGGGATTATCATAATCGATTTGTGCGCGACGGCGGTGGCTATAATTTGTTTGTTATTGATTCGTTTTCCCAAAATTACTTATACTAACGAAGCAGCAAAAAATAGTTCTATTTGGCAAGATACTCTTGATGGATTCACCTATTTAATTACTCATCCTGGCTTATTAGGATTAACAATATCTATATCTTTTAACAGCTATATTATGGGGGGAATTGACATTCTAATTCCTCCTTTGGTATTAACTTTTGCTTCTACAAAAATCCTGGGTCTGGTTTCAGCTTGCTTTGGTATTGGTACTCTAATCGGTGGTTTGCTGATGAGTATTGGAGGATGGTTAGAGCGTAAGCTCAATATAATATTGATGGCGATGTTAGCCAGTGGGCTATTGATTTTAGTTTCTGGTTGGAAATCTTCTTTGAGTTATTTCATTTTTAGTATGTTGCTATGCTTTATCTTACAACCTATTATTGGTGGATTGTCACAAACTATCCTGCAAAACAAAGTGGAATTGAATATGCAAGGTCGGGTGTTTTCGATCAAATCATCTCTTGAAATCGCCTCACTTACTCTAGGCTTTATATCTTTTGGGCCTTTAGCAGAAATGTTTGAACACTTGATGGTTGCTGATGGTTATTTAGCAAAAAGTATTGGACAAATTATTGGTGTAGGTGCTGGTCGTGGTATTGGGCTACTTTTGTTAATCATGGGATTTGTGGTTATTCTAGCCACCGCTATTAGTTACTGTTTCCCTCGCTTGCGGTTTGTAGAAGATGAATATCCAGATGTCAATCTGGATACTTTTAATACCAGTAGTGAGAGCGATCGCACTGAAGATACTGTTGTATCTAGAACTTAAACTCAAATCATTCTGCTTTCTAAAATAAATCTAAAAGCATCTAATACAGCATCAATAATCATGTATCATACACCACATGATATTGATTAATGCTGTGTACAATATCAATAAACAATAATGCAGAAATACATTGTTCCTTATATCTGTAAGGGAAGTTTATTTGGAGAAGAAGAAATAGAAGCAGTAGCAAATCTTCTTCGTAGTGACGAACCGCTGGCTTTTGGCTGTGAACGTACTCAATTTGAAACAGAATTTGCCAATTTTATCGGCACAAAGTATGCTTTAACCGTTACCAATTGCACTGTAGGACTAGAATTTGCCACACATTTAATAGGCTTAAAACCTGGTGATGAAGTTATTGCTACTCCTTTCACATATCAAGCAACTCTCTTACCCTTACTAGATAAAGAAGTAAAGGTGCGATTCTGTGATATTGACCCTAATTCATTGTCTATTAATCCTCATAATATTCAATCTTTGATTACAGCCAAAACCCGCGCTATATACTTAACTCACTATGGTGGGTATATGGCAGATATGAACCCAATTATGGAGTTAGCCAATCAACATAATATTATTGTGATTGAAGATTGCGCCCATGCTAATGGTAGTAAATATCAAGGGAAAATGGCTGGCTCAATCGGTCATATTGGCTGTTTTAGTTTCCAATCTCTCAAGAATATGTCAACCTTGGGACAAGGAGGAATGTTGACCTTTAATAATGATAGATGGTTTGAGAACATCAAAAAAATTAGAGCAGCAGAACCAGATGCAGATTTTGTTTCCTGTGAAAGCATTGAATTTGGTAATTATGGTAAGCTAGCTTATGGGATTTATGGGCATGAAAAAAACTCATACACCCATGAATGCACAGCTATCCGTCATACTGGAACTAATTCAACGTTGAGTGAACCAGCCTGTGCTGTAGGACGAATTCAATTAACTAAACTAAATAGTTTTAATCAGAGAAGAAAAGATATTGCAGCTTATTTAAATCAAGAATTATCAAGTATTCCAGAAATACGTGTACAGAAATGGACGAGCGACTATGAACATGTTCAGCATCTATATACGTTTTTTATAGAATCAGATTCTCGCTTAAATCGAGATGAATTTGCAGCCAATCTAGAAGCAGCAGGAATTCAAATTATTTTGCGATATTTTCCCCTACATCTGCTTCCGGAATGGAGACTGAAAGGACATAAATTTGGAGAATGCCCCACAACCGAAAAAATTTGGTTTGAACAGTTAATCAATCTTCCTTGTTATCCGGCGATGACAGATGAACAAGTGATTTATATGGCAGATAAAATTGCAGAAATTATCAAAAAAATGCATTAACAGCCAATTCCAAATCTATAAGTAAACTAGTTATTACCATGAAACAATTACTGATAAATTGGCTAGAGATTTTTTTATTTGGTGCTGTACTTTGGCTTTGGGAAATTGCCGATCCACGGACAGAAATTAAATATATCACTGAATACCCTAAAGAGTTGTTGAACTGGGTAGCGAGATTTTTATTTGATATTATTCTGACTTTAGGATTCGCCTACTGTTTACAGTTTTTATTTTCCCCCATGCTTTTAGATGCAGTTGCAAATACTGGTATCTTATCACTGCCGTTATGGGTAAGAGTAATTATTTGCTATTTATTGTCAGACTTTACTTACTACCTCATTCATCGAGCAATGCATAGTTATCAGTTTTTGTGGCTAACTCATAAATGGCATCATTCCATTGATGTGGTGTGGTGGTTAGCTGGTATGAGAGTCAGCTTTATGAGTTTATTCTTGCTGCGGTTTGCTGTGCTTTGGGTGCCACTTTTACAACTGCCTATAGAAACTCTGATTGTCATGATACTCTACAGTGCCACAACTCATGTCAATGTTAAATCCCACCCTTGGATGGGAATTATGGAATGGATTTTTGTCACACCTCGCTTTCACTGCATCCATCATTGTTCTAGTACTAAAGTGCAGGGTAAAAATTTAGGTGGTATGTTTACCTTTTTTGATAGGATTTTTGGCACTTATGTCAACCCAGAGACTATTAACGTAGAGGAAGAAAAATTTGGTTTAGGAGATGAGCAAATAACAGCAAAAATGATTGTAGGGATATGAAAACTTGGCAGCAATTTAAAATTCTAGGCTTTCGTATTTGGGCGATTTTACTAGTTTTAATAACTTCTATAACAGTAATTAGATACTACTCACTTTCTCCTCAAAGCAAAACTGTACTTGTCTCGAAGATAATTACTAGCCTTTCTGTATATCCTAAGACTTTTAACCCAGCACTCGATGAGTATCCTAGTCTTGTAGGTTATACCCATGAAGGGTTAGTGAGTGAAAATAATCAAGGAGTAATTCAACCTAGCCTTGCAGAATCTTGGCAGATTTCTGAAGATAAAAAAGAAATTATTTTTACTCTGAGGTCAGGATTAAAATGGTCAGATGGACAGCCAATTACCGCAGATGATGTAGTGTTTACTTACCGAGATATTTTTCTGAATAAAACTATTCCTACCAATGGGCAAGATTTATTGAGAATTGGTAAAAATCGTGCTTTTCCATCTATTGAAAAAATTGGTGATCTGCAAGTTAAATTCACCCTACCTGAAGCTTATGTTCCCTTCATTAGAGCAACAAAGCTACCCATATTACCTGCTCATGTTTTACGCCAAGTTGTCAATATAAAAGATGAAAATGGGAAATCTTTGTTTTTATCAACTTGGGCTAATGATACTCCTTCTAAAAAAATGGTTGCTAATGGCCCGTATAAGATAGAAGGTTTTGTTCCTGGAGAGCGGATATTTTTTCGTAAAAATCCTTATTACTGGCGTAAAGATCAACAAGGTAATTCTCTACCTTATATTGATAGAATAATTTGGCAAACTATTGATAGTACAGATAATGCTATTATTCAGTTTCGCGCTCAAGGATTAGACTATATTGGTCTTGATCCGAGCTATTTCTCTCTATTGAAACGAGAAGAGAAAAAAGGGGATTTTACCATTTATAATGGTGGTGCTTCTTTGTATGTCTCTCATATTAGTTTTAATCTCAACCAAGGTAGTCGCAATGGTAAACCCTTAGTTGATCCGATTAAATCTGGGTGGTTTAATAATTTGGCATTTAGACAAGCGATCGCATTCGGAATTGATCGTCAAAGTCTGCTAAATAACGTATATGCAGGATTGGGAGAAATTGCTACTTCCTATCTTCCTATTCAAAGTCCCTATTATCTTTCTCCCCAAGCAGGTTTAAAATATTATGAATACAATCCTGTAAAAGCTAAAGAATTACTGATAAAAGCAGGCTTTAAATATAATAGTCAAGGTAGGCTATTAGATAAACAGGGTAATTTAGTCAGGTTTACCTTAACTACGATTGCTAGTGAAAAAATATTAGAAAGCATTGCGGTACATATTCAACAAGATTTAAATAGAATTGGTATTCAAGTTGATGTCAATCCTGTAGCTTTGGGATTATTTATAGACAAACTTACTAACTCTTTGGATTGGGATTGTCATGTAGTACCTCTCAAGTATCCTGTAGAACCAAATGAGATGGCTAGTGTTTTCTTACCTGAAGGTGGGTTTCATGTATATAATCAGCAACCCCAAAGAGGACAACAACCAATCACAGGACGAAAAGTAGCAGATTGGGAACGAAAAATTGGTAATCTCTATGTGCAAGGCGCTACAGAATTTGATGAAGTCAAACGTCAAGCTATCTATGCAGAAGCGCAACGGCTAGCATTGGAGTATCTACCATTTATTTATTTGGTTAAACCTTTGGAATTAGCAGCTATGAGAAATCGTATCCAGGGGTTTAAATATTCTGCTTCCAGTGAACCATTTTGGAATATTTATGAATTGAAAGTGGTTAAATAGTACTTATGCCAATTCGTAATTCGTAATTCGTAATTCATAATTTTAGAGACGATTCTGCGAATCGTCTGTACTCAGATATGGCCTGAGTTTCGGGGTTGGAATGTGTTGCCGGATTTTAGAGAATTGGTATTACTAACGACGTTAGTTCGACAGATTTAAAAGACCCCTCTCCAAACCTCTCTCCTTTCAGGGGAGAGGCTTAAAAACCTTAATTTTTCATTCTTTATCAAGAATTTAAAAGCCCCTCTCCGCGTCGGAGAGGGGTTGGGGAGAGGTACATCGAACTCACTTACTAACGAAATCGATATTTTAAGCGATGGATTGGCTGCTCTATAAACTGCCAAGAAAATGCTGCGATCGCATATGCAATGGCTACATAAACAGGAAACAAAAACCAGGGGCCAGCTATGTAACCTGGGGGTACTATTGGCGGAGTTATTGGGGGCAAAATTGGACTCAAAAGCGGTAAGAGGTGGTTAAAGAACACTTCTGGAATATCACCATGATACACATAAAGCCCATAGCTAATTTGTCCTGAGTAAACCAACCAAGGATGATGCAAAATCTCTCCTAATAAACCCTTTACTCCCTGTGCTATATAACCAACAATAGCTACTCCTGCTAAACCGACTACCACATCCATGAATAACACTAATATTGGTTGTACTTCTGCTTGAAGAGGAAAATGCAGTAGTATAAAGCATCCAGATAGTAAGGGTATTCCTACGCATAATGCAACCTTTAAAAACTTCTGTACTATCTCAAAATGATATTGATGAAGTAAAGCCAAAATAGCTCCCATTGCCAAGGTATCAAAGTTATTAAAAGGTAGTTGATATGCTTGTAAAATTGGGAGGTGATAAACTATGCCAATACCCCGTAAGATGGGTGAAGTCATTACCAAACCGATAGTTATAGGGAGGAGCGATCGCTTCGGTAAAAACATCAGTATTAATGGCATTATTAGATAAAACTGGGCTTCCACAGCCAATGACCAAAGATGCGCCCTACTAACCATCGTGGGATCGAGAGCAAAAAGCCAATTTTGTCCATATAAAATAAACACCCACAAATATTTTCCTTTACCTGGAAATATGAATATTGAGGCAATTAGGTAAATAAAATAAACTGGCGACAGCCGTAAGAACCGACGCATAAAAAAGTTTTTTAAGGCTTGCCAATAAGAAATATTTCCTGCTTCACATTCTTGGCGTGATTTGAGTAGAATGCCAGTAATCAAAAAGCCACTCAACACAAAAAAAATGCGGACTCCTAACCATCCCCAAGGTAAGAAAGTCCGAATAGGATTAGATGGTTCTAGATAATGTTCTATGAAAACAGCAAAAATCGCCAATGCTCGTAAACCATCAAGCTGTGGCATATACTGTCGTGGTTTATAATTGACGATAGTATCTTGTTCACTAGGTTTCACAAGCTGGGGAACTTTTAACAGAGTGGGGATAAAAGTTTTATTCACAAATGATTGGTGATAATTAGACAATATTAAGGAAAAGTTTGAGAATTAGTTAACCAAAATTTTGCTATTACTAGAAACATAACTATAAAATTGAGTCGCCCAACGTCGATATTGCATAAGTGGGCCGTCATCCTCACATAAAAGAGGTGAAAATCTATATATTTTATTTTCTAAAATTGGTACATCCTTGGCTGTTTCTATGAAAATTGTTTGCATCAGCTTTTCCTCAAAAGCCTCATTCTCAGCTTCAATAGGAAGTTTTTTAAAAGTGATCAGCAAATGATTTTCAACATATTCTTCATCAATAGGAGTAGTCAAAGTTAATATATTAATCTCTTGCAAAAAATCTTCGCTTTCGTCAGCAGTTTTGCCAGGAAAATAATAATCTAGGTTATATCCTAAGCCGTAGTAAGTGTATTCAACATAACTTTCTTTTACAAGTGATGTATCCTCATCTGTGCTAAAACGCCAGAGTAATTTTGCACCATCTGTCTCAAAGTTAAGAACTTTGACTGTATTAGCTCCATGAATAAACTTGAGGTGAGACGTGTCTAAAGGGTTCTCTTGAATTTCTTGAATATGAGAGCGCAACCGCCATTGAGCAGCACAACGGAATGGACTCCATGTTGGTGAATTATACTCTTTTAATTTGGGAATTTCCCAAGTTGGAGCTTCACCTTCAGCGTGATACCACACCATAATTAAGCCATTTATTTCGCGAACTGACCAAGGTTTAATATAAGCTTTAGCAGGTATTTTATGAGTATAAGGAATGTCTATACATCGTCCTTCGCCATGAAAACGCCAACCATGAAAAGGACATTGAATAGTATTCTCAACAACACAACCCCCATAACCTAAGTGTGCGCCTAAATGGGGACAGTGAGCATCCATAACGTGAGCTATGCTGTCTTCAGTGCGAAACAAGACTAAATCTTGACCGAAATAATGTAGAGGTTTAACTTCTTTAATGGCTAATTCATTGCTATAACCAACACGAAACCAACCATTGGGAAAGGATGTAAAAGGAAATCGAGATTTCATATTGAACACAAGTCTTATAATTGATTCACTGGTACTTTACAATTACTTAAAGACTAATTGGAATAAAATTGTCCAGCCCATTGTCGAAACTTCAGAATCTGACCTTCGCCCTCACACAATAGAGGAGAAGTGCGGTAAACTTTGTGTTCAAAGATATTATTATCTTTAGATGACTCTCTTTTAAGTGTCTCTAGAGCAGACTTTTCTAACTCAGCTGTTTCTTCTGCATCAGCCAGCTTTTTGAGACTAAAAAATTGATGACCTTCTACATATTCTTGATCAATGGGAGTAGCCAAGGCTACGATAACAATCTCTCCAGGATTATCATTACCAGGATGACTATGGACAACACAGTAACCAAAACCATAAAAACTAACATCAATGTAGTTTTCAATGTTTAAGGTTTTATCTTCCGAATCTGGATAGTCATTAAGAACCCATTGCCAGTGCAACATTGTACCTTCTGTCTGTACAAGCTTACCTCTAGCAGAACTAACTCCATGTAAGAATTCTACATGAGCCATATCCATGACATTTTCAGCAATTTCTTGCACATGAGAGTAAATCTTGTTTACTCCCACTGTCCGAAAGGGAGTCCATTGTGGGGAATTATATTCAGGTAATTCTGGTATTTCCCAAGTTGGTGCTTTTCCTTCAGGGTGATACCACACCAAAATTAACCCGTAAATTTCTCGCACATACCAAGGTTTCACCTGAGCTTTGGAGGGTATCTTTTTAGTGTAAGGAATTTCTACACAATTACCTTCGCCATTAAAGCACCAACCATGAAAGGGACATTGAATTGTCTCACCTTTGACGCACCCACCATAACCTAAATGTGCGCCTAAATGTGGACAGTGAGCATCCATAACATGAGCTATCCCATCTTCAGTGCGAAACAAGACTAAATCTTGACCGAAATAGTGTAGAGGTTTCACTTCTTTAATGGCTAATTCATTGCTATAACCAACGCGAAACCAACCATTAGGAAAGGATGTAAAAGGAAATCGAGATTTCATATTCATGTTTATAAAAATGGTTAGGATTGATATTGAGGAATTTTGCTATTACTCGGAACGGGACTATAAAATTGGCTTGCCCAACGTCGATACTGCATAATTGGGCCATCGTCTTCACACAGCACAGGAGAACTTTGGTAAACCTTGTGTTCTAAAATCGGTAAATCTTTTTCTGCATCAATAGCGATCGCCTGTAGTATCATATCCTCTAAATCAGAATTATCAAAGCCACTTCCAGACTTTTTAAAGCTGATAATTAGGTGATCATCAACATACTCACCATCAACCGGAGTATTCAAATTCAGATTAATAAACTCTGGTTGAAACTCTGAGCCTGGATAGATTCTTTCTACCAGATATCCCAAACCATAGTAAGTAAAATCAAGTCGATTTACTACCTCTACCCTTGATTTACCATCCTCATCAGGTAAACTCATCTTGGCATGACAAGACCAATTGAGAATTGAATCGTTGGCATAAAAAGCCCTATCATCTACAGAGTCAATTCCATGTACAGCCAGAAAATGAGCCGCATCAATGCCATTTTCATTAATGTCTTGAACATGAGAACGTATGCGCCATTTACCAACCGTGCGAAAGGGTGTCCATTCTGATGAATTATATTCTGATAATAAGGGAATTTCCCAACTAGGTGCTTCTTTTTGGCTATGATACCAGACCATAATTAAGCCATTAATTTCCCTGACAGTCCAAGGTTGCAATTGTGCTTTTGCTGGTATCTTTTTCGTGTAAGGAATTTCTACACATTGTCCATCACCATTAAAGCACCAGCCATGAAAAGGACATTGCACAGTGTTACCAATTATCCGTCCCCCATGTCCCAAATGTGCGCCTAAATGTGGGCAGTGAGCATCCATAACATGAGCAACCCCGTCTTCTGTGCGGAATAGCACTAAATTTTTACCAAAATAATGGAGTGGTTGCACTCCTTTAACTGGTAATTCTTCGCTGTAAGCTACTCGAAACCAACCATTAGGGAAAGATGTCAAGGGATATCGTGTTTTCATAAGTAATAATCAGAAATTCAGGAATAGGGAAAAAAGGATGATTCATGTGTTGCATTTTAAATTACTCTATTCCGGTATAAAAATACTTAATTTTTTACGAACCACCCTTCGGGTTCGCCAGTTCCCCATCTCGGCAGAAGCCAAGACGGGGACTGGACTCACAGAGGCGCAGAGAACACAGAGGTAAAGAGGATATAGGTAAATTTTTGCGGGGAAGGAAGTAATCACAATACAGCTACAGGCTCAGCAATATTCAAGCTATCTTTATCAACTAATTCTGATATAAAAAATTGTGAATACCAACGCCGAAACTGCATGATTGGGCCATCTCCCTCACACAAAATAGGTCTTTCGGGGCATATTTTATGATTCCATATTATAATATCTTCTTCGGCTCCTGATTTCCATTTTTCGCTACATAAACTTATTATTTGTTTAGTTGTTTCATCTACGGCTTTATCGCTTAATAACGACATATAAAAATCTACATATTCTTCATCTACAGGACTCATGTAGTTACAAGTAACAAACGGTAACTTTTGTCCTCCGCTCCAAACATTTAAAATTAAACAACCTGCACCCCAGATAGAGAAATGGGTTCGCCCTTCTATTTCTTGTTCTCCTACTATTTCTTTGCCGATAGTATAAATATCAAAAGAATAATCTCCCCATGCAAAAGTTGCTTCTGGAATAACTGTATTACCATGTAAAAACTTTATATGTACTGGATCAACCAGATTTTCAACTAAATCCCGTGAACGACAATGCACCCGCCATTTCATTTTTTCATGAACAATTAAATCTTCTCCATCATCACCTTTAATAACTGGAATTTCAAAATTAGGAGATTTCCCAGCGGCGTGAAAATAAACCATAATAATTCCATTAGTTTCCCTAACAGGCCAGTTGTTAACTTTCGCTTTGTGGGGAATTTTTGTAGTGTAGGGTATGCTTGTACATTTACCCTCACCATCGAAGCACCAACCATGAAAGGGACACTGGACATTATTACCAACAACTTTTCCACCCATAGCCAGATTAGCGCCTAGATGGGGACAATGAGCATCAAGAACATGAACTACATTATCTTCACCGCGAAAAGCAACTAAATCTCGACCAAAGTAATGCAGTGGTTTAACTTCACCAATCGCTAATTCATCACTCCAAGCTACTTGAAACCAACTATTAGGAAATGCAGGATAATAAAACCGAGACATATATGATTTTCCTCGTACACACAAATGATTTAATTAGTTGAAATTGAATTTGCTAAATTTTCGGTGCGTTAGGACTCGCGTCCATAACGCACCCTACTGGCGTGGCAAGCTTAAAATAGTGCAATAGATTTCCTCTAATATCTCTGTGTTCTCTGCGCCTCTGCGGTTCGTTAATGCAACATTTTAGCCTTGCCACGCCACTACTTAGGGTATGGACTAATGACTATTATTTAACGTGAGTTCGATGACCTCTCCCTCCCGGCCTCCCTCTCCATTTAGGCGAGGGAGGAGGAACAAAAAATAGGGGTTTTACTCCCCTCTCCTACAAGGAGAGGCCCCGGGGGAGAGGTTAAAACAGCACTTGTCGAACTCACGTTTATTTATTCAGTCCTAAATGCGTATGCCATGGCAATACCATAAGGGTGATAGGGATTGAAAAAAATCACACTGAAACCTGATTCTTTAAACCACTGTTTTAAAGAATTATTTTTTTGTGGATCATGCCACTCTAGCAACACGGCTTTGAAATGACGAAGCTTTTTGCTAGTATAAAGTGACTCTATAATTTCGTATTCTGACCCTTCACAATCAATTTTTGCAACGATATCAATTCCTGGATATTCACCCATAATTATGTCAAGAGTATCATTAGCACTGACTAAATTGATTGTCTGCGAAACAATATCATCTCGCCCATTTAGCATCTCCGGTACTCCATTTACCGTACTTGCACCGTGCCACTCATAGCAGTAATCTACTGTCAAGTTGGCATTAGCATGACTAATGCCATAAGGATAATGTTTGATTTTTTTGGCGAGTCCGGGATTGAGATCAAAATTCTGCTTTGCTCGTTTATAAGTACCTTCAAAAGGCTCATAACCAAAAACAGCCAGAACATTTTCTTTTGAGGCAAAGTATAGACTTGCTATACCTACATTCATGCCAATATCCCAGACGACAATTTCTTTGGTAGCCAGGATATTATACGCGCCATCAAAAAAGATTTCGTGTACGATAAAGATTTCCCAATAGGTTTGCAAATCAATTGTGACGGCTTCTACAGTGACGCGGATTGTGTCGTCACTGATGACTGTAAATTGGGTATTGGGAATATCTAATAGGGGTTTAGCTAGATCCAGGGCATCGAGAAAAAATTTGTGATTTTGGCTGTTGACAGTGATGCCAAATTCTTCTAAAAACACAGTTGGGGTTTCTTGAATATCAAGACTATTTTCTAATGTGGTTTTCATTTATGCCTCCTGTTATAAAAAACGAACCGCCAAGTACGCCAAGTACGCCAAGTAGAAGAGAGGTAATTATTTAGGTTTATACAGAACTTACGTGAGTTTGTGGTTCAGGAATATGATAGTTTTCTGCATCAATTAAGGTAGAGCTTGCACCCAAATCAAAGATATCCAAACCTTCATTTTCTAGTCGAGACAGGTATTCTAGATCAACTAACTCTTCAATGGGATGTTGTTGTGGTTCTCTCCAATGTTTGCGGGATATCTGTTCATGGGGAAATAATTTACCAACTGTGCCTAGACAATATTTGCAAGATGCCAATGGAGTTGGGGATTCAAGATAGGCTAATAAATTTTGGGCAAAGTTGGGAGAATCTTCAATTTTGATACCATCTACAGTTGGTTTACTGGAGGGATTGTTTGGGAGGAAACGGGAGAGAAAGATACTTTCTGGGCATTTGTAAAAATAACCTTCATAGACGTTGTAACAACCCCAATGCTGTGCCATCTGGCAAGTTTTATAAATCCGCCCTACTAGTTCTTGATCATTCGTTCCCAATTCGCTATAAGATTCACGAAAATAGTCAAAATTGAAAAATTCTAACTCAACATTGTATTGTTTTGCTTTCTGCTTGCAGATATCTAAGTGTGCGCTTGTCATTGCTCGACCAGGATAAACTGAAACATAAACTTGATCTAAGGCTTCCCAAAGTGGATCAGCCATTTTCCATAAGATTAAGCCATTCGTAACTAGTCGAATGCGATCGCAAATTCCCGTTTGACGCACTGCATTTACAATATCGAGCAATTGGGGATGTAGTAAAGGTTCTCCCCCCAGTAACCGCACATGTTCGCAATGATAGTATTTAGCCAATACAGACAAATCCTGAAAAACTTGTTCAGGACTAAGGCAATCTTTCTCCAAAAGCGGTGATAAGTGACCACAGCTACGGCATGAAATATTGCAGTTCTGCACTATGGCAATTTCACAAGCACTAGTATAAATAATGCCATCTTTGACAGTGTAAGGCATGGTGATAACATTCCTGGATAAATTTAGTTTTGTTTAATTTTGCGGGTAATATATCAGGTCTGGACTTTGTTGATCTGCCACAAATCGCCGAAACCATTGAGAGATTTTAGGGAGTAACGGTTGTCTTGTTGAATTTTCTGGAGTAAGCTGTCATCTCTGCCACAATAGAAGATGTGACTGTAGCCTGTTGGTAGATTCAGGGGTTGCTTGGGGTGGACGGAGAGTAAACTAACCTTGGGATCTAATGAATGACTTAGGGTAAGTAATAATGCCATTTCATACAGGTTTTCTCCATAGAGTACTAAAGGACTAATGGATTCGTTAATTACTTGTGTGGCTTGTGTAATTATTCTGCCGTTGGTTGGCAACCAATCCCTAGCCTGGAAAAAGGTAATGTCAGAGGAAATCCCAAAGATGATTAATACAACTAATAGGGTTTGGGCAATTTTATTTTGCCAGGTTTTATCGACAAATATATAATGAATTAAAACATAAGCTACTGCAATTTGCAAGCACAGATAGAATGGTAAATGATAGCGAAAAACAATGGAGCGATTGCCACCTAATAACAGGTCAGCTAAGAGTAAAGATAGACTACAAACTGAGGCGATCGCTCCGAGAAATAAAGCCTGATTTTTAACAGTTTTATCTTTAAAGAAGAATATTAAAAATATTATTAATCCTAAACTCATCATTACACTAAAAATAGTATAAAAATTATACGATGGTACTCCTTCCATAAAATATTTGGCTGAATCTAGAGATTCGGAAGTTAAATTAAGATCAAAAAATACTCGACTGATGCGATTCAGGTAAATAGTTATTAAGTCAATGGGGGTATTGATTGATAATGATGTCCATCCCGTTAGTAATAGAGCCGTTTCTAAATGGGTGAGCAAGACAACGATCCAAGGCAGAAATAACAAGATTGCTATGAAAGAACTCAGTAAATAACGGCGTAGTTTTTGATTAAAACGAAAGGATTGCTGTATTAGCACATATATCCCATGGGCGATCGCTACTAACCCAGTCAGGAAATTGGTATATAATCCCAATGTTAATGTCAAGCCATATATCGCCCAACTAGCAGGGGTATTTTTGTGCAGCGATCGCCACAAAGCCGCTGATGTTAACAAAATCATCACCATCCAAAGACCATAGGATCGCGCAGCTTGAGCAAAGAATAACTCTAAGGGAGAAACAGCTACCACCGCCATAGCTAGCCACGCCACTAATTTAGATTCAAATAACTCTAGACATAGCCAATAGATAGCAGGAAACATTAACAAACTAATGGCAGCAGATAAACTTCTCAATCTTGCCATAGAATCGCCAAATATCGATGCCCAAAACCGTGCTATCACACAATACAATGGCGGAAGCTGGGGTTCTGAGTTAATTAAATAGTTTAATGTGCTTTTCAAACCTCGGTCAGGATTAATCTGCTGAAATTTATTCAATGTGGCGATGGGAATTACATCCTCATAACTCATAATTTCCTGTTGTGCTTCGTCAACGGTATGGCCGGAAATTGCCAGAGAGGTAAAAGCTGCATCAACCCAGTAAACTTTGTATCCTAAATGGGCAAAACGAAAGAAAATTCCTAATATCAGTAAGCTGATGACCAGGATTTTTAACCATCTAGGAGGCTCTTGTTTGGTAAGTAGCGGTGTTGTGTTCATTGAGGTTTGATGGTGAATTGATTTAACTGTTAATTCCAAGCTAATACCTCTAATTTTCACACTTTTCTAAACTCCCTGAAAATTTAAGTAAATTCCTATGCCTAATAAACACAAAATGAAAAACATTGACCACCAAAATTTCTGCGATCGCTCTGTATCTAAGTTCTTTGAAGGATTGCCTTGGAAACACAGACGTAAGACAGTTTTAGCAGCTTTAGATATTTCTTGTTTAGAAATCTTAGAACTGCCATATTGCCTGTCTATAAACAAAATAGGTATCTCACCAATCTGCCATCTTCGACATTCACATTGATAAAGGATTTCTAATAGAAATGAGTAACCATTAGAAACAATACTTTCTAATGCTAGTGACTCTAGGACATAGCGGTGATAGCATCGAAACCCGGCTGTACAGTCATGGGATTTTAAATTGAGCATGAACCGCGCAAAAGTGTTTGCTCCCCAACTCAGCAAGATGCGTGGCCAAGGCCAATTTTTGGTTCCTCCACCAGGTACATATCTAGAACCAATCACAATATCATATTGATTACTTTTTGCTAACAAATGGGGAATGTAGCTTGGATCGTGTGAAAAGTCTGCATCCATAGTGCAAATTAACTGAGCGCCTTGTTTCATAGCATATTGGAACCCAGCTAGATAAGCAGTTCCTAATCCTAATTTGCCAGAACGATGAATCACATGAATCCACGGGTAAATATGACTCAATTCGTCCGCGATCGCGCCTGTTCCGTCTGGGCTATTATCATCCACAATCAAAAGCGTTAGATTCAAATCTAATGATTTAAAATGCTCAACTAGAAGTGGTACATTTTCACATTCGTTGTACGTGGGAATAATAATTGCTGTATGCATTGAAAAGCATCCTCTTGGAGATTAGTAATTTTGAATTTGTATTACTTTTGGCAGAAAAATTTCTGATTTTTGAGTGATAAAGCTACTGACTACTTACTTCTGAATCATTTTCAATGATTTGCCAATTTTTTGTGGCATTGAGGTAAAAATTCCAAATAGTCATACAAATAATTGCTACTAATTTAGCAATATACTCATTGATACTAAATTGATAAAATAATAAATTAACTGTCAAACTATTTAAAAGTAGCCCTACAAGATAAATGAGATTAAACTTGAGAAATCTTTGTAAGCGTTGATGAATTAATTGTTGCTGTTGAGATATATCTGCAAATGTCCAAACATCATTCCAGTAAAAATTATTTATAATAGCTATTTCTGTTGACAACATGGAACTGGCAGTTAAATCTAAATTCCAAGAAGTATGGAGTAAATAAAACATGCCCAAATCTACAAAAACTCCACCAAAGCCAACTACTAAAAATCGGCTCAATCGACTGATATCTATTGAGTTAAACTTTAATTGATTCAATCGTTTAATTAATTTATCTAAATTTAAACATTGGGACATTGTATGTAATTCCAATTTAATGAATTGATTTGATATAACCACCATCTACTCGCAGATTTATGCCATCGATAAAATCCGCTAATGGACTTGCTAAAAAGGCGACAGCGTTGGCAATATCTGAGCCATAACCAATGCGATTGACTGACAGCGGCAAAATTTGGGTAATGTAATTTCTTTCAATATCAACCCAATCATCGCTCCAATCATACTGAAGGGCTAAATCGCGCATATTTTGTTCCACTGGAGGGGTGAGAATTGGGCCGGGTGTAACAGTATTCACCGTAATTCCTGTATGTGCTAATTCCTGCGCTAAACTAACTGTTGAATTAACCAAAGCTGCCTTAGCTGCGGCATAGTGAGGCATTCCTAGTCCGGGTTGGATAGCCCAAATTGTGGCAATATTAATAATTCGCCCCCAGCCTAATGTTTGCATGTGGGGAATGAAGGCATGAATCAACCGCAACGCTGAGAAAAAATTCTGTTGAAATAATGCTTCCCATTCCTCCAAAGAGGCGCTTTTCCAATTAGAAAATTCCCAATCTGTGCCGCCTGCATTGTTTACTAAAATGTCAATTCCACCAAAAGCTTGTATGCTTTGCTCAACGACTGCTGTCGCGCCTTCTATGGTAGATAAATCTGCGATCGCTACTATCGCTTTGCCCCCCTCTGTAGCAATTTTATCGGCAACACTTTGGGCGCGTTCTCGGTTGCGTCCATGAATTACCACTGTCACCCCTTCTTGCGCTAAGGTGGTAGCGATCGCCGCGCCAATTCCACTGCTACTACCTGTCACCAAAGCCCGTTTACCTGCGAGTTTGAGTTCCATAATCACCCCCTCGCCACAGCAGCAAGCTTGGTTGCAGCCAGATTTGTCAAGAAATCCTCATAGGGGGCAATTCCTAATCCCGACACAAATTTTAAGGCTTGTTTACGGGATTCCTCGGAGATTTGTTCGTATCGCCCATAGTCGGAAAGTAACTCTGTAAGTGCCAATCGCCAAGGCTCAATATCTTGTTGTGCAATAATTGGCTGGTGATAATTGTTCACAATTCCGTTGTAACCTTGGAACACCTGAACCGGAAGCAAATAATCAACACCTAACTTTGCCTCTGGTAATCCACCGACGTTACTGGCTAATACGGGAATTCCCCGCAGCATGGCTTCCACAACAATCAAACCAAAAGCTTCATCCCAAAGGGAGGGAACTAAAAGAATACCGGTTTGAGCAAAAATTTCATCAATATCATCAACTGGTTGGAGAATTTGCACATTGGGTAACTGCTTCAGTGCTGCTACTTCTGTGGGAGTTGTCCCCCAAGTTAAGACTGCTGCAAAATCGACATCAGGAAATACTTGTGCCAGTTGTAAAAAGATAGAAATACCTTTGACAGCGCAGGGATTGATTAAGGTGACAAAGCCCCGATCAAACTTGCCAAAATTGGGAAACGGCCCGGAACCATAGACAGGTGATGGTATGACAGTTGCATCCAATCCTAGCCATTGTTGGATATAGTTTTTCAGATAGTGGCTAACGGTGATAATTCCCGTCGTTTGTTTGAATAATTCTGTACCAGCAGCACTAGGTAGCAAAGCATTAGGGCCACAAGGTAATTCTGCGGTTGAGTGGACTAGGTGAACAACTCGTGATGGACAGACTTGCATTGCTGCTTTAGATAAGCTTTGTCCTGTATCTTCAGAGATGATTACCCAATCAGGATCAAATTCGCGGATCTGGTCAATTAAGTAACTAGGTAATAAAGCAGGATCGGCTACTGCATGAACATCAACACCTTCTAGGTGAAATACATCAACTTCTACAGCAGCAGGGGTGAAGCTGATACCTCGTAATGCTAATTCACGCAAAAACTCGCTTCTTGTTCTGGGGCCTAGTCCAATTGGGATGGTTGAGGATACTACTACTCTACAGGTATGACCTTGGTTGACAAAGCCTTGGGCGATCGCTCGATTGGCTTTGGTGCCACCTGATAGGGTTGGGAAATAAAGGAGATTTTGAGTGAGTAAAATTTTCATGATTATTAATTAAGAAAACGAACCGCCAAGACGCAGAGGGCACAGAGGAATAAGAGTTTTTTATGGAAGATTTAAATATTCAGTAATTAGTATTTGTTTATTTTGTAGTCAGTACTTTAGTTGGTGTTTGACAGGTATAGAACTGACTCGCCCAACGTCTATATTGCATAATTGGGCCGTCACCATTACATATTAAGGGAGAATTACGATATATTTTGTTTTCTAAAATTGGAATGTCTTTTTCTGACTCTATGGTCAGTATTTCTAACATTTTAGTTTCTAAGTCAGAAGTATATCTTTGATTCACTGGTTTTTTAAAAGATGTTAGTTGGTGAGTTTCTACATAGTCTTGATCAATTGGGGTGCTGAAATTGAAGTTAATAAATTCTTGCCGAAACATCACACCTGGTTGGAATGGTGCGCCAGGATAGAAATGTTGTAAAACATAGCCTAAACCATAGTAGGTAAATTTTAGTTGGTTGATGACTTCAGCGATCGCACCTGTATCAGAGGTTAATTTGTCCTTGGTATGACAAAGCCAACGCAAGATTGCACCGTTTTGTTCAAAGGCTACGGCTTGGGCAGAATAAACTTGATGAATGAACTGTAAATGGGCAGTATCGACGGCATTTTCATTGATCTCTTGGATATGCGATCGGATTTTCCATTTACCCACAAGATGAAAAGGAGTCCATTCTGATGAATTGTATTCTGCTAACTCTGGAATTTCCCATGTAGGTGGCTCTTTTTGGGCGTGATACCAAACCAAAATTAGGCCATTGACTTCCTGCACATCCCAAGGTTTAAGTTGAGCTTTTGAGGGAATCTTATTAGTATATGGTATATCTACACATCGTCCCTCCTTATCAAAGCACCAACCATGAAAAGGACATTGAATTGTTTCACCTTTGACACTCCCTCCATAACCAAGATGTGCGCCTAAATGGGGACAATGAGCATCCATAACATGAGCAACGCCATCTTCACTACGAAATAGCACTAAATCTCGACCAAAATAATGCAGGGGTTGAACTTTATTGATGGGTAACTCATCGCTGTAGGCGACGCGAAACCAGCCATTGGGAAAAAAGGTAAAGGGAAACCGAGATTCCATATTTTTGTGAATGCTAAGAATAGCAGTAATCATGACTGCTGAACTGGAATTTTGAGTGTTGCAGAATCTTGGACATAGAATTGACTCGCCCAACGTCGATATTGAGCAATAGGGCCGTCTCCCTCACAAAGCAGAGGATGGGGACGGTAAACTTTATTTTCCCAAATTTGTATGTCTTCTTGCAAAGTTTTAACTGCTGAGTTTCTGGTGAACTGTTCCAGCAAAAAAGTGATAGGTTGATTCACAATTTTTTCAATACTGACAAGAAAATGAAAATCTATATAATTTTGATCAATTGGAGTTAACAAGAACATTGTTAGTGTTTTAATTTCCATCAGGCTTTGACTACAAGAACGTACTACTATGCAACCTAAGCCATAAGAAGTAAACTCTATTGATGTTTTTCCCTCTATATTGAGTATTTTGGCAACTCCAGATAAGTTGTATTCAGGGTACATTTTATAAGACAAACTCTGCCCATTAATTGTTAGTCCCTCACCCTTGATACTATGAAATGTGTAGGGATGTAAACAACTAAAGTGAGCAGTGTCCACAATACTACCTTCACCAATTTCTTGAGTTAAAGTAGTACTTTTACGTCGAATTGCTGGTGATAATGGTGTCCAATTTTTAGAAGTATATTCTGGTAATTCTGGTATTTCCCAATCAGGTAGTTTTCCTTGGGAATGGTAATATACCATAATTAATCCGTTTACTTCCTTGACTGTCCAAGTATGAATTCTGGCTTTCGCAGGTATTTTGTTAGTATAAGGAATATTATTACATTCACCATGTTGATTAAAACACCAACCATGAAAAGGACATTGGATGTTTTCTCCTATTACTTTGCCGCCATATCCAAGATGAGCGCCTAAGTGTGGACAGTGAGCATCAAATAGTTTAACCTCGCCATTTTCTGTGCGGAATAGTACAAGGTGTTTGCCAAAGTAATAAACTGGTTTGACTTTTTTTGGTGGCAATTCATGGCTGTAGCCGATGCAAAACCAGCCATGAGGAAATGATAAAGATGGAGAGAATGATTGTTTCATTAGTCATTAGTCAATAGTCATTAGTCATAATTACCAATTACCTGTTCCCTGTTGCCCATTCCCTGTTCCCTTGTCATAATTACCAATTAACAATTACCTGTTCCCTGTTAAGAGTTCCCTGTTCCCTATTGCCTTTGATAATCAAACCCCGATGCACAAAATCTTGATAAGCATCAGTAACAGCCTGCTCAATTGATGTGGGTTTAAACCCTAATTCGGTTTGAGCTTTGCTACAGTCTGCTGTTTGGTTCATGCGTAATAAATTGACTGCTCCAAGAGTTAAATTTTGGGGCGTGTGAGGGAAAAATCGGGGTAAAATCGCATCGGTAACGGTGGCGATACCTGTAATTATTGCTGTGGGAATACAAAGTTTTGGAAGTTCCTTTCCAGTTACTTTAGCAAATAGTTTGAGCAGAGATTCAAGAGTCAAAAATTCTGTACTGAAAGTATATTTTTGTCCTGCACGTCCTTTAGCCATTGCTAATATTTGCCCCTCGACAATATCCTGCATCGCTACAAAACTGCGTCCACCTGGGATATAAGCTGATAATTTACCGTGGGCAAAATCTAATAAGGTTTGACCCATGCGTGAAGGTTTAAAATCGTTAGGGCCTATATAAGGCCAAGGTTGGACAATCACTACATCAAGACCATCTGCATAAGCTTTGAGACATTCATGCTCTGCAAAAACTTTTGTTAAGGCATAGGGTAATATGGAAGTAAATGGATAAACTGGGGTGTTTTCGTTACTAGGTTCACCGACTTTGTACCCCATTGCTTCACAGGAACTAGTCACCACAACTCGGTTAACACCATTCTCTATAGCTGCGTGTAGGAGATGGCGTGTACCGAGAACGTTGCAGTCGTACAGTTGTTGTTGCAGATGGGGATAACCATAAAGGGTGGAGATTTTAGCAGCAGTGTGATAAACATGCTCACAACCCTTGACAGCAGCGACAATAGATGCATAATCTCGTAGGTCGCCGTAAACCTTTTCTACGTCTAAATCTGCAACGGCGGCGTTATTGCTACCTTGACGCAACAAAACCCGGACAGCTTGTCCATCTTTCAACAAGCGTCGGACTAAGTTTGCACCTAAGTGACCACTAGCACCTGTGACTAAGGTTGTCATTTGCTACCTACTAGTGTGGTTGTTGGCTGGGAAAGTGTGGGGTTAAGCGAAATCACTCCTTTGGGATTTTTAATCAAACCCCGATGCACAAAGTCTTGATATGCTTCGATTACAGCCTGTTCAATTGAGGTTGGTTGATAACCCAATTCTGTTTTAGCTTTGCTACAATCTGCTGTTTGATTTGTGGCTAATAATTTCAATCCGCCGGCTGTGATATAGCGTGGTGCATTGGGAGCGATGGGGGAGATAATCATATCTAAGACTTTGGCGATATTTGACATTAGTCCGATAGGAAGACAAAGCATAGGGCGTTTACGTCCTGTGACTTTTTCAAAAATCACCATCATCTCTGGTAAGGTTAAATACTCACTACTAATGGTGTAAGTTTGTCCTGAACGTCCTTTTTCCATCGCCAGGATATGTGCATTCACTAAGTCTTTTGTTGCTACCCAATCTCGACCGCCGGTGGTGTAAGCTGGTAGTTTACCGTTAGCAAAATCTAAGAGTATTTGTCCCATACGAGATGGTTTAAAGTCGTTAGGGCCAATGATTGCCCAAGATTGTACAATCACCACATCTAAACCATCAGCAAAGGCTTTTAAAGCTTCATGTTCAACGAAAACTTTGGTAAATTCGTAGGGTAAGGTGGGGTTGAAGGGATAAAAAGGTGTGTTTTCGTTGCTGGGTTCACCTGGTTTGTATCCTAAAGCTGCACTAGAACTGGTGACTACAACTCTTTTTACACCTGTCTCTAGGGCGGCGCGTAAGATATTACGTGTACCTAAAACGTTGCAGTCGTAAAGTTCTTGTTGAAAGTTAGCATCACCATAAATGGTGGAGATTTTAGCAGCAGTGTGGTAGATGCGATCGCAACCTTTAACCGCCTTTAAAACAGATGATAAGTCGCGCAAATCACCGTAAACTTTTTCTACTTCTAGTCCATCAACTGCACTATTATTACTTTCTTGACGTAGCAGCACTCTCACTGAGTGATTATCTTTGAGTAAGCGTCGGACTAGGTTTGCACCTAAATGTCCGCTGGAACCTGTAACTAAGATTGTCATATCAACTCGCTTTTGTTTTTAAGAATTTTTTTCACGCAGAGACGCAGAGGAGGACACTTGCGTGGGCGGCTATGCCGACTTGAAGCAAGTGGCGTCGCGCAGAGAGAATGCAAGAGTGTGGTGTTTTATCCTCTTACAGCACTTTGCAAGTAAATGAAGCACACATCTTAATATGTTAAATCTTGTGGGGTGGGCATCCTGCCCGCCCTTGTGTACCTCATTTAGATTAAATGCGCTGTAATTTCGCTAGAGGTTTTACTGGTTGACGTTGACTAATTATTCGCATTTTTACGCCACCTGTAGGAGCTAGCAAAAAGCCTTGATATTGTGGTTTGATAGGTTGTTTGCTAACCATGTCTAGCTGATATTTTGATGTAATTGTTGCTAGTACTAATTTCATTTCAAACATACTTAAGGCTGCACCAATACAGCGACGGTTTCCACCACCAAATGGTAAATATTCGTAAGGTGAAAATTGTCTTTCTAAAAAACGCTCTGGAAGAAATTGATGAGAGTTTGAGTATAAGTCTTGGCGATGATGCACTAAATAAGTACAAGGCATCACCATTGTACCGGGTTCTAGTTTATAGCCATTCAAATCTACTGGTGAATTGACTACACGAGCAGAAGCCGCGATCGCTGTAGGATAGATGCGGAGGGTTTCTTGGCAAACTGCTGTCAGATAGGGAAGTTGAGAGATGCTAACTGGGTCTTGTAAGTCTCCTAAAGTGTGCAGTTCAGCCAACAGTTTCTCGCCGACATGAGGCTGGTGATGAATCCAATACAAACCCCAAGTCATGGCTGCGGCTGTAATTTCATGACCAGCAATTAATAGTCCCAGAACTTCATCATGTAATTCTTCATCTGTCAAGCCTTGATTATTTTCATCTCGTGCCGAAAGCAATAAAGTTAAAATATCAGAACGTTCAGGATCATAGTTTTGGCGACGGTAATTAATTTCTTGATAGAGAACTTGTTTAATGTCTTGTTTCAGACGACAGAAGTAAGACCAAGGACTCCATGCACCTAAATCTTTTTGCAAGAAAGTGAAATATAAAAAACTAGCCCGAATTGGCGAACCTAAAAAATCTAACCAAGAAATTAGCAACTTTTTCAGATGTTCTCCACTTTCTCCAGTTTGCAAACCAAATACAGCCTGTAACATTACTTCTAATGATATTTTTTTCATGACTTGGCGTGTCACAAAAGGCTGATCGAGAGGTAATTGATTCATGACTTTTGCAGTAATGTCACAAATTAATTGACCGTAAGTTTGCATTCTTTTACCATGAAAAGGTGGCATCAATAATTGCCGATGCTGGCGATGAGTCTGCCCATCTAAAATTACTACTGAGTATTTCCCTACTAAAGGTTCGAGAAACTTTTTTTGCTCAATAGCAAAACCAAACTCCTTGAACTCTCCCTGAAAAATTTGTTGTATTGCTTGGGGATTACTGACTAATACTATCGGCGCACCATTTAAACCCATGCGCCCGGTGAAAATTTCACCATAGCGGTTTACCGCTTCTTCTAAATAATCCAGTGGGTTGAACATCCACTGAATTACTTGCATTATTGGTGGAGATTTAGGGCCATCGGGTAGTTTCATGGTAATTCGTAATTTTTATCTGAGGTTTATGAAAAGTATCCCAATAATGAAATCCAATATTTGAAAAACTACAACTGCCTAGAAAAATTAAGGATTAGTTATAGATGAATACGGTTCAGTTAAGGCTAAAATTCTTAGAACGAACCGCCAAGAACGCCAAGGACGCAGAGAAAAGAAAGAAGTACTTAACTGAACTTTATTGAGTCATAGATATAGCCGTAGACGCATAGTTTAGGACAGTGTTGATGACTCGAAGTTTTGTAGACGCAAAGCGGCTTTCCGTAGGGTAGTAACTGGCTTTATACTCAGCACGAGGGCACTTTGCTATACCATTGACTTGCTCGCTGGCTGTTTATGTTGTTTTTTATTTAGGTGTTCTTCCCACTTACGAATTGTTAATTGTTGAAACAAGTGAACAGCAGGATTGAGTTCAATAATCGGGGCTTCAAAGTGATTGTCATATCCCTCTTGTTCAGCTTCTACTGCTACGCCATCTTGACTTAGTAGTGGTTTAATTAAGAGAAGATTGGCAATTTTTAAGACTAATTTCATTAACCATTGAGGAATTTTTATATTGGTGAAGGGAATTTTCAACGCATCAAAATAAAATAGAAAAAATGTGCGGGTAGTGCGCTCATCAATGGGTAAGACAAAACACCAATGTTTAATTTTATCGCCTGTATTTGACCATTGATAAGGATATTCGTAACATAAATCCATAGAGTTGGTATTAACTCTGGTTCTATCAACAAATAGACCAGAAATTTTACCTGTACCAACTTGAGTATCGTAGCTGAGGGTAACGCGATCGCCTATTTCTTCAAATTTAGTTAATTTAGCATCGACAAAGGGGCGATATTGGCGATGCAGATAAGCATGAGAAAAATCACTCACGTTGTCGATAATCATGGAATGGTGCGCCCGCCAGGTAAAATCTAATGGTACACAAGCCCATCGGTTTTTACCTTCTAATTCGGGAATCTCTGGAATTTGTCTGACATCAGCGAGTGTTGCATCACCAGGGAAAATCCAAATCAATCCATAACGCACCTTGACTGGATAAGTCCCCACTTTACAAGCAGGGAAACGATTACCAAAGCTATCATGGGGCATATCTACGAGTTTTCCCTCGTCGTCATATTGCCAACCGTGATAAGTACAACGAATATTGCAACCATCAACTTCACCTAAAGAAAGTTTGAGTTGACGGTGAGCGCATCTATTTTCTACAGCTCTGAGTTTACGGTCTTGCCCACGATACAGTGCAATAGAAATATTCCAGAATTTAACTTCAACAACTTGACCAGGTTTAATGGCATGGTCATATTCAACAGCATACCAGTAATCCGGGTTCATACCCGCCGATCGCACCTTTTGACGGCGGTTTTTTGCTTCCAAAAAACTAGGAGGAGAAAAAAGAGATTGTTTCATAAGTCAAAATTACAAATTACAAATTACCAATTCCCAATTACCAATTACCAATTACCAATTACCAATTACCTGTTCCCTGTTCTCCGTTCCCCGTTCCCTGTCACCTTTAACAATCAAACCCCGACGCACAAAGTCTTGGTATGCTTCGTAAATAGCTTGTTTAACAGAGGTAGGTTGATATCCCAACTCAGTTTGAGCTTTGTTAGTATCAGCATGGCGATGCATTTGTAAAATCCTGACTGCGCCAGAAGTGAAACGTCGGGGTGCTTTGGGGAAAAATCGGGGATAGATGAAGTCTGCAATTCCAGCTACTCCAGCCATGACTTTACTGGGTAAGCACAGTTTCGGCTTGGCTACGCCTGTAACTTCCTCGAAAATTGCCATGATTTCATCAATGGTGAGAAATTGACTGCTAAAAATATACTTTTGTCCGCCTCTACCTTTTTCCATTGCTAAGATATGACCGGCGACAATATCTTTAGCGGCGACAAAATCAAATCCACCCCCGACATAGGCGGGAATTTTACCATGTGCAAAATCTATGAGTGTCTTTCCCATGCGCGAGGGTTTGAAGTCATTGGGGCCAAGAATTGCACAAGAAACAGCAATTACTACATCAAGACCATCAGCATAAGCTTTGAGACATTCCTGTTCCATGAAGGCTTTGCTGACTTCATAAGGTAAGTGTTTGCCAAATGGATAAAATGGGATGGTTTCGTCGCTAGGACGGGATGGATGATGACCGACGGCGCTGAAGGAACCTGTAACTATAACTTTGGTAACTTTAGCGTTCAGTGCTGCACGTAAGAGGTGAATTGTCCCTAAAACGTTAGAGTCGTAGATTTCCTGGTGGAAATGTGCATCACCATCTAAAGTTGAGACGTTAGCAGCACAATGATAAATGCGATCGCATCCCTCTACAGCCGCTAAAGTAGCATCAAAATCCCGCAAGTCTCCATATCTGCGTTCTACTTGCAAATTATCAACGGCGGTGTTATTGCTTCCTTCGCGCAACAGCACCCGGATATTGTGACCATCTTCAAGTAAGCGTCGGACTAAGTTTGCGCCTAAATGACCACTTGCACCAGTAACTAAAGTTTTCATATATTTTATTTCCTGATTTAAGCCCCAGCTAAAACCCAAAGCAAAGTATTTTGCACCGATTTAAATGAACCGAACCGCAACGCTAAATCCAAAATTGGTGTTTTCGCAGCTTGTAAAAACAGATTCCCCGCCATTAACCTGGGGCCGATTTTTTTCTGAATGAGTTTTGTATAAGGTGAAAGTTCTTTTAGGGAAGGTTCAGCACCTCGTTCTAGAACAGAACCCAAAAAGTTACCTGCTAATAGTCCACTGGCTAGTGCTGTATGTATTCCTTCTGCGGTGGCTGGATCTACTAAATTTCCAGCTTCTCCTGCAATTAAAGTTCCTGGCTGTACTAAGGCGGTTGGTTTGTGGGTAATGGCGATGGGATGTCCCACTAAATAATCAATTTGACTCGCGTACTTCAACCGGTTGGCGAGACGATTTTCAATAAATGCTTGAAAACGTTGTTTAGCATTCAGTTCACCGTGAGAAGCATCGTAACAAATGCCAATATTGACGCGATTTTTACTTTCAGGAAATACCCATCCATAGTAAGGTTTTACCATCGGGTCAAAGTAAATTTCTACAGCATCGTTAATATCTTCTACACCTTCATACCATCCCATGAGCGATCGCAAGGTGTTTCCTGGTCGTTCGGCTGTTGTTAATTTACTTGTACCACCATTGCAAACTATAGCCGCATCTGCTTCTATTTCTCCCTGATTGGTTTTGATGCCTATTAAACGACCGTTTTCATACACCAATTCCTCGACGCGCACACCTTCAGTCAGCTTTGCACCCTGTTGTGCAGCTTGATAGGCGAGTATTGTATCAAACCGCGATCGCAACAACACCGCCGCTTCATAGTTACTTCTGAGTTCTACTGCTGTACCCCCGACACCTCCCATAATACCAGCGCGAATGGGATAGGCTTCCTGACGGACTTGATCACCGAGTCCCATTTCATCTAGTAATTCCAAAGTCCAAGGAGATAACCCGCTACCACAAACTTTACGACGGGGAAAGGTTGCTTTATCTAATAACAATACCTCAATTCCTGAAAATTTTGTCAGGTTCATTGCCGCCGCTGCACCAGCTGGCCCTGCTCCTATTACCACCACCTTTTTCATAATTAAAGCTCCATGAATAAAATGTATATTTTTGGTATTTTTTATCGTTTTTATGCAATATTTACCCTAAATTTTTCTCTAGTTGTAGCTGACATATCTGAATAAAATTGACGCGCCCACTGACGATATTGCATAATCGGGCCATCTCTATCACAAAGCAAAGGCTGAGGACGATAAAGTTTATTTTCCCAAATCGGAATATCTTGCTCAATATTGCTCACAACTTCTTTATTTATCCTATTAGCAAAAGCCCAAGTTAATATAGGATTAAAAAGTTTCTTAACACTAATGATAATATGCACTTCCAGATATTCTTCATCAATTGGTGTCGGCATCACCACACTAATAGCATTTAAATCAACTATTACCTTCAAAGAAGAATAAGCAATTTGGCATCCTAAGCCATAGCAGGCTACTTCTAACAAACCTTCTGTTTCAGTACCTAATTTCCCTACAAAAGGTAAATGATATTTTGGCGATACACGGCGAATAAATAGCGGCCCATTTATTTCTGAACAAGGGTTCTTTAACTCCCGGAATGTTTGGTGATGTAAAAATGTCATATGGGCGCTATCCATCGCATTCTCAGCCATTTCTTGGGGATGAATACGAATTTTCCAACGATGGCTTTTAAAAGGAGTCCATTCATTTTCATCCCACTTAGAAATAGAAGTCATTTCCCAAGTAGGAGGTTTTTTCTCAGCATGGTGATATACCATGATCATGCCATTAAATTCCCGAACTGGCCAAGCATGAATTTGCGACTTGGGGGGAATTTTATTTGTGTAGGGAATATTTATACAATTACCTTGGGAATTAAAACCCCAGCCATGAAAGGGACAATGAATATTATTCCCCTTAATACAACCGCCATATCCTAAATGAGCGCCCAAGTGTGGACAGTGAGCATCAAATACATGAGCTATACCATCTTCTGTGCGAAATAAAACTAAATCTTTGCCAAAATAATGTAATGGTATAACTTTTTTGACAGTCAATTCATTGCTATAAGCAATGCGAAACCAACCATTAGGAAAGGGAGAAAAAGGATAGCGGTTGTTCATATAATGAGGGAATGGGGAATAGGTAATTGGGAATTGGGAATTGGGAATGGGGAATGGGGAATGGGTACATTTAGCGTTTGTTATGATTTATTTAATTTGTAATTCTTAGTTTTGAATTTTAAGTTAAAATTGGATATTTTAAATTGAGTGATTAGCTCTTTCAACACCATGGTTCCGTAAATCCAAAGAGTTTGCAGTACAGATTTAAAATCTAGGGTGCTAAAGAAAGCATCAGCAAATCCGAAAGGTAAAATTAAGGGAATTGGCCCGCGTCCATATTCCAATACCCAAGCATAATCTTTAATAGCTAAACCTTCACTTTTACCTTTTGGTAAATAATATTGATCTCCAGCTTTGCGAATATCACGTACAAGGGGGTTTTCTTCTTGGAAATACCATAATTCGCCATCAATGACGAAATCATAAATTTCTACCAGGTGTCGTCCTGTATGTCCTGATGTGCCAATTGATGAGCCAAAAAATACTAGATATTCGCTGAGGGAAGCATGGAGAACAGCAACAGCATACATACATCCCCCAGCATTATTAATTATCCACTTAATTTCATGAGAAATATGATCGGGATATTTTGCTGCTAATTCCGCCCTGACAACTTCTAACATTTGTGTGTTAGGTAAACCCATGCCTTTTTTAGCAGTTTCATGTAAAATCTCTGGTTCAAATAAATAACGCATAAATTTTTCCTCTTTGAAGAAACAAGGGGAGCTTTCGGAGCAGGGGAGCGGGGGAGCAGGGGGAATGGGAGAAAATTACTAATGACCAATGACCAATGACCATTGACTATTGACCATTGACTATTGACTAATAACCAATGTCGAAGGAATCCGATTTTGTAAAGTCATCTTTAAGCCATATTTGGGACGCAGTTGTGCAACGGTTTCTGCTTCCACAACATGACCAGGTACTAAATTCAATTCATAACGTTGGGCTACTGTTGCTAAAATTAACTGAGCTTCCAACATAGAAAAGTGAATTCCTAAACAGGTACGCGGTCCGCCACCAAAAGGAAAGTAAGCATAGGTTGGACGTTGTTTAGAATTTTCTGGTGTAAAACGTTCCGGCTCAAATTTTTCTGGTTCTGGCCAAAAGTCTGGGTGACGATGTGCAATGTATTGGCTAATCAAAATTGTAGAATTTGCAGGAATATGAAAACCATCAACTACATCTTCTTTGACGGTACTGCGGGGTATTGTCCACACAGGAGGATAAAGCCGCAATGATTCTAAAATTACCATTTTGGTATATTTGAGGCGGGGAATATCTTCAACTGTTGGTGTGCGTCCACCTAAGACTGTTTCTAGTTCAGCGTACAGTTTTTGTTTCACCTCTGGATATTGAGATAACAAATACCAAGTCCAGGTTAGTGCTGTAGTGGTGGTATCGCTACCAGCAACGAAAATTGTTAGGATTTCATCGCGTAATTGCTTCTCACTAATACCTTTACCTGATTCATCATCTCGCGCTTGTAATAATTCTGAAAGCAGATCTTTTGGTTGTTGTTGACTGTCGTGACGACGTTCAGCAATCAAGTTATAAATGAATTTATCAATTGAATTTCTGGCTTGTTTAAAAGGACAGTTGGAAGCAGTAGGAATAAATAGAGGAACGTTAAAGAGTTTGGTTGCTCTTTGCGCTATATAAGTTAAGCCAGTTTTTAATGCTTGACCGATTTCTGTATTACGATCGCCTGTATCTACACTCAACATTGTTTGACCAATGATGCTCATTGTCAAACGTTCCATTTCGGCAGTAATTTCCAAAGCTTCACCATTTTCGACGTAAGGCCGCCAGCGTTCTAACATTTGTAGAGTGGCTTCACTCATGGCTGCACCAAACTTTTTAATTTTGTTTTCTGTAAAGAATGGTTGCATTAATCTTCTTTGACGTTGCCATAATTCCCCATCACTGGTAAATAAGCCTTCTCCCAGTAAAAGTTTTAGTCCATCATAGGCAGCACCTTTACCGTAACTCTGATGACTATCTACTAAAATGTGTTGCACATAATAGGGATTAGTAACTACATATAAAGCTTTAGGGCCGATGTAGAAACGAAATATATCACCGAATTTCTGCCAAGAATCTAGATAAAATTGGAGAATTCCTTGACGCTGTATTTCTGATACATTTCCCAAAAGGAAATTACCGCGATCGCCTGGAACTGTTTTGTATTTTTTTTGGTTATTCATGATGTCTGATGACCGTGATGTGAGATTTTTTTTTATTCAAGTCTTTCTAACTGACGTGATTCATACATTCCTAATGCCCACACCGGAAAATAGCTGCGATAAAGGGTATAGTCCAACAAGGCGGTATGGAAAAATACTCCTGCCCAATCTTGTTCAGGCCATTCACCATTTTCTAGCTGCATTTTTACCAGAAAATTGGCTCCTTGAGCGATCGCTTGCCAATGATTAGTTCCCACAGCTAACAATCCCATCATTGCCCAAGCTGTTTGAATGACTTGGCTTTCGCTATGTTCAACATATTGATTTGTTAAACATCCTTGAAAATGTTCTCCCCAGCCACCATCGGCTTTTTGTTTACTAACTAACCAACGAGATGCTTTACGAATCGCTGGCGAGTTGGGGCTTTCACCTGCTGCTAACAATCCCCGAATCCCGAACATTGTGCCATATATAAAGTTCACACCCCAAAAACCCAGCCATGAACCATCGGGTTGTTGCTGTTTACGCAACCATAAACCAGCTTGCTTAATTGCTGTGTCAATTTCTTGTGCCATCACTTCTGGATGATGAGCGCGAAATTCTTGCAGTGCCTCTAAAGATGAAGCTGTACACTCAATGTAAGAATGCTCTGTCATGGAGTTAGCAAACATTTCCGCCGGATTCATCCATTCTAATTTTGAGGCTATTTTCCGCCGTTCGTAACTGCCAAAACCGCCATCTGAGTTTTGACATTGCAGGAGAAACCGCACAGATTTAGACAAATCGCAATTTTTCAGGGCGGTAGAAGGTGCATTCAGCAGTGCTACCAATGCCTCAGCTGTACAATCACTCACAGGCCAGCCATGCCAAACTCCAGCAAAGCAAAATCCTCCTTGGGGATTGATGCGATGAAAGCGGTCAAAATCAGGAAAGGGTTCTGGAATTTGTTGTGTAGCTAGGAATGTCTGCGCTTTAGCCAAACTATCAGATACTTCTACATGGGGTTTAGCTGCTGTTAAAGCTTGAATGGCAAAGGCTGTATCCCATGTGCTGCTGCGTGCGCCTGTAACTCGCAGTCCTTTTTGCTTATCTTCCCAAATCCATCCTTGCATACGATTGATCGCTTGATGCAAGTCTGCATCATCAGGATCATGCAACCATAGGGCAATGATATTTAATAAACCACTGACTGGGGATAGACTGGTATAGTCGGTTGTCCGCAGTTCATAATGAATCATTTCGATCATTTCATTGCTGACACTGGCGCGTAACTTTTTCGAGTGCCAACGTTCATAAATAGCGCTGATTTGATAGCCGATGCGGAGAATCAGACTAGGTGGGTTATAAACTTCTGCTTTTCTGAGGGTATTTTTGGCTTTATTCCAGGCGATCGCCGCTAGGCGTGCCGAAGGTATCGCATTGTAATCACCAACATACAATTCCTGACGCAATTCTTCAAGCAATGGGGTAAGCGGAGTTTGAAACTTACGACCATAAATAAACCCCATGGGCATATAAATCAGGCGAGTATGGCAATAGTAATTTTTGGGGTGTATCGGTAGCCAACTAGGAATACGCCATACTTCTGGTAAGACTGGATTTACACCTTGCCAATCATACAAATTCAACATTGCCAGCCAAAATTTACCCCAGCTGGGAATTCCAATAACTCCCCCTTGTGCTTGGATAAATTCCCATGCAGGGACTAATAGCGGATCATCCTTTTTAACTCCTAAAATCCGCGCCGCAACATATACTAACGTGGTTACAAACAAGTAAGGCTGAGATTGAGAATGTAGTCCCCACAAACCGTTAGGTAAACGAGTTGTGGCAAACTGTAGTTTGATCATCTCTCGTCGTTGTTCAGATATTGGTGTGCCAGTGATGTAGCACATCAGCGCATATTGGGCAGCCAGCATCGCACACCATACCACCTCACCTTCCCAAGCACCATCTTCTGCTTGGGCTTGCAGCAAAGCATCCACACCACGCCTCAAGGCTTTGATGCTATCAGATTCAGAGGAGGAAAAAATTGCAGATGGTGAATATGAATAATGTTCTGTTTTCATCTTTTTTTATTCTTAGCGAAGACGTGATAAAGCTAATGTGGCTGGAGATTTGAGCCATTGACCAAAAGATTGCAAAACTTGAGTACCATGTTGCCATTGGTGATTAGATGCAGCATCTATGAGAACATAGTTCATCGCCGTCATCACTCCTTTGAGAAAAGACCCACTGAAGGACAACAAATTGGCTTCTGCACCCGATAATAAGCGCATAGTGCGTACACAGTAGCTAGGATTTTGTCGCCACATCTGATAAATAGCTTTGCGGATAGCCACTGCACTATCATCATCACGAGAAAATGCTTCGTGGAGGGTGGTTGCTAACATTTCTGGTACATAAGTACCGAGTTTACGCTGACGCTGATAAGTGGCAAAATTGCGACTTTGCACCAGACATTCACCATCCAAAAATCCCATTGTCATCCCCGTTGCTGTCATGGGGTGAAAATGTCCAGTAGCATCGCCTACTAATGACAAACCAGGACGACCATAGTGAGTCCGAGAACTAAATTGGTTAGCTACCCAAACAACTAAATTATTTTGTAAAGCTTGGCGAAATGCAGGTAATAAAACTTTCGGAAATACTGAACTGTAAGCATCCCAAAGATAAGCAACTTTTTTTTGAGAATGAATTGGCACATCCAAACAGATACGGATTTGCCTTGTCCCAATACGATACATCAACGCTGGGCCAGGCCCACCCAGAAATACATGACCAAATCCCTCAAAAGGTAACTCTACATCTTCTAGCAGCACTCCTGCCATATAAGAAATAAGGATTTGGTTATTGGCAATACCAAGAGCTTTTCTCGTAAAAGATGATCGACCATCAGCACCAACAATTTGACCTACGGAAATGGTCTGATTGTATCTTTGTTGAATATACTCAAAAGTGAGTTTTTGTCCTTCAATATGAATGACTTTAGCACCACCCAAAAACTGAATATTTGGATGGGAAGCTGCAACTTCCCGCAGTGCAAATACAAGTTTGTTATGCTCGCAACTAATTGCTACAGCACCATCAGGATAGCTGAGTTTAATTGGTTCGCTGCCGTCATCTGGAAATACGACAAAGCCTTGTCCACTGAAATAGTCTGATGAATTTATATCCAGTTTTATATTCAAATGCTGTAAAATTTCTACACCCGGAGGATGTAACCATTCCCCTGCTAAACGTTTAGTATTTTGAGGCTGTGCTTCTAAGAGAATAACTTTGGCACCATTATGAGCAAAAGCTAGAGCCGTGACACAACCAACAGGCCCTGCACCAATGACAGCAACATCAGGAAAAATTGAAGGGGATTTTATGGGAATAGTTGAACTTGTTTTCATAGTTGTTTGTTTCTCATAGTTAAGTAGGTAGACATAATTAAATTTCAAATGTCAATCAGAAAGACCCTGTGATTACAAGGCTTTTCCCTCCTGCTTCCTGCCTCCTACTTATCAACTATGAGGCTAATAACGGTGTATGTAATCCAAACTGTCAAAATTTGAGCATCTAACCCTACTATTCAATGTAGATCATTTCTAAGTTTCTGCTTTTTTATTTAATTATAGAAAGGACACCACATCAAAATTAAATTTTTACATTAGGTATCCTTACACATCGTGAATAACTGATACTGTAAATCCTATTTTTACCTTGGCATAATACCTTTGGCGACCTGATTGACCATAATGTAAAATTGGAAGATTTTGATTTCCTATTTACTAGCTGTTAATTGCTCAATTATTCCAACAACAGCATTGCGGGTAAGTTTGGGCTGTCCCAGAACTAACACATCAAGTGTTGCATGGGCTAAGGTGAGGGGAATTTTGCAAAAATCTTTAGCTGGACTTTTTTGCAGAGGTTGGGTATACGCATCGGCTAAAGAAAGATTGCGTCGTGCATAGGCGTGCATATTTTTCTCATTCCAACTATTAGGAAAGAAATTAACTTGCCTTGTCATATCTTCAGAACGATTACGCAGAATATTTACTGCTTGTAACCCTCGACCAAAACCGATAGCATGACTACGATTTGTTTTCGTTCCGTCATACCAAGCCCACAAATCAGAAAGTAACAATCCCACAGAGCCAGCAACGCTAAAAGTATAGCTATCCAAATCATTTTCTGTATGAATTTGCCAACCACACTCAGCCCAATGAGCCATTCTATCAGCCATTGTCGCTGTTGCTTCCCAAATACGAGGTGCAATAGTTTCTGGTGCGAGAATTGCCCACTCCGCCAGACGAGTTGTTACTTCTGGAAGTGCTTTGTTTTCACTTAAAACTAAAGAAAGTTTATCAATAGATGAAGATGAATCACCACCCATCGCTTGTAGACTTAAACTAATTGTTCGTAACAGTGAAGATTTCGTAGAGTTATCGAGTTCAGCATGGTCTTCAATTTCATCAATTGCACGCATACATAAATATGCAGAAGCAACAGCTTCTTGAAGCTGCCTTGGCAGGCGAATAATTGGGATGTAGAAAGTTCTACTCGTTTCTTGGAGAATTTCTAAAGCATCTCTACGTATTTCCATTTTTGCACCTTTTTAGTTCGAGTAATAACAGGGAATCACTAAAAATTTTGCTGCCTAATTTATCTGTTGTTATTAGATGTAACTTTAACAAATACAGCAATAATTATTAAGTCTTGCTAACCTAAAAGTACTAGAATTATTAGTGATTCCATGATAATAAACTTCGATTTTTGAAATTTATCAAAATCAATTCTACTCTGTAAATCTAGTCATAATTTGTCTATAAAGTATGGTAAAAGTATGATGATGACTTTATAAAAAAATTCTTAAAAAGTATGATAAGTATGTAGATTAACGAGACTTACAGCACCTTTGAGGTACATGAACGTTTTCCTACAGAAGATGCAAGAGTTAGGCTTTCAAAGATTTATCCAACCCATCAAAATTAATGGGACAGACCACTAGTACTCTGGCAAGTTATCTTTGCTGGGTAAGCCAAGTTTTAGAATCTCTGTTTTCCTCTTGCTCTGTGTTCTCTGTGCGACGGACACTTTCCTCAACGGAGGGAACCTCCGCACGGAAGTGTCCTCCTCTGTGGTTCGTTCCTTTACCCTTCAAACTTCCCTTGCCAGACTATTAGTTTTTCTCAGGCAGATTTCTAGGCGGGACTTTCCGTCCTTGGTAAAATTTTCGTTCTAAGTTGCTCAAACCAAACCAAATCCCCGCAGCGATGATCACAACCAAGGTCGAAATCGAAATAGAGATGCTGTGTGTGTGTGTGGAAATGAACATACTCATGGGTAGTAACCCCCAACTCAGTACCCCCACCACAGCTACCCCTAGCTTTAAGCGTTGCAAGTTAGTTAGGGCAGTGCTACAACTTGTGCATTTTTCCGTGTGGGAATGATATCTATCCAGTAGTGCTTCCAATTGCAGTGGTGGTGGCAGAGTCTTCCCTGGAAATGGTTCAGCACTGTATTGCTTGACCCACGAACGCAATTGGTAGGTAAAAAGATCTGCTTTGGTCGGCAAATAAAATGCCTTTGTAAAGTTGGCACTGCCACCTCGTTTTTCCAGATAGCGTTCTTGATAATGCAGAAAAATCTGATCATCTTCTAATACGCCATTTTGCCCGATATGGGAGTACCAACGCGGAGTCAGCTTCATCAAAAATCCAGGCAATTTTGCAGAAAACTTGAACGGGAATAAGGCAAATAGCCGACATTCTCCTTTACGAATCGGAGTTGCGTATACTACTGTCAGTGTCCTACCAAACTGCTTGGAGGTCAAATCGTGCCACATTAATCCTGGAGCAATGAAAGTTGTGTCCTGTCGCCCAAGGGTTCCTTTACGCGGGCCTTGTGCCCAACTTCCTTTGAATCCCCATTTCCCCGATTCCACAACCTCTAATTCAACGGCACTAACGTTTGCTCGATTACCAACAGTGCGATGGTGTGTGTAAGGTATGTGACTAGTGTCTAGAACGTTCTCCATCAAAGTCAGGGCATCATAGGGCAAATCTCGAAATGTTTTCAGGCAGATCCAACCGTCTGTTTCTTCTTCCAAGATGTCAACAACCGGAACTTTAGTTTTAGCTGCATTCTCCGAACAACCAGGATAAACAAACAACAGTCCAGTACGAACTGTGGTTGGTAGTGAACGGCAGCAGGCACGCTGTGAAAGTTCTGCTTTTCCTCCTTCGACTTGTTGCGGAATACTAACGCACTCTCCTGTTCCCGAAAACGCCCAGCCATGATAAGGACATTCGAGCAATCCATCCGAGTTTATTCTTCCCTCGGAAAGTGGCACTAACCTATGTGGGCATTGATCTACAAATGCTCGCCACATCTGTTGATTTTTATCCCACCACAGGACAATATCCTGGTCTAGCAAGGTGAAGCGAGTTGGCCGGGATTTATCTAGATCCTCAATATAATGGACAGGATACCAAGCTTCTTGCCAATCAAACCGATCTGGGTCAAGTCCACCAGCACCGAGATCTTCTGTGACTCTGGTTTGGGAACTGACTGAAACAGCAGAATCCTCTGAGTGTAGAATGCTGTTGGACATGGTGAGAATAGTCAACAATTATTTTGATTTTTACTCCAACCAAAATATAACTATTTTTTGATGGTGCTGACAGCCAAGAGTTGAAAAATCAGCCAATGGTCTCAACTAACAACAGTTGCACCCAGTCGCAAAGGCTGGCGATCTCAACAGCGATGTTTGACGCTCGTAGCGTTACTTGAAGGGGAATTGGTAATTGGTAATTGGTAATTGGATTTTACTATTAGTCATCACATCTGGCCCATTACCCATCACCCATCACCCATCACCCATTACCCATTACCCATCACCCATTACCCATTACCCATTACCTATTACCTATTACCTGTTACCAGACAAACCGACTATATCCTAAGTAATTAGCCAAACTTGATATCAATCAATCTCTGTCACTAGCCATTGCCACTCAATTACTACTGAGTTGGGTATGTTGAGAACCAATGGCTGTCCGTTCTTAGCTGGTATATGGAGTTTCAGCGCATCCGTAGCTGGCAGTTTGGGTAGAACATTAGTTAATTCATATTCACCCACATTAGGGGCGGGTGCAACCAAAGCGTAGGCATCCGATGCCAAAAGCAATTTTCCACCTGCTGTTTCAATTTCTAATGGTTGGGGGTGAGCGACTTCAACCACACCAGGAAACCCAACCAAGCGCAACCTTAATTCTTTAATTGGATTGTTGTAATTCTGCTTGAACAGCAGTACTTGCCAAGCGTATCCTTTTTCATCCTTGATAGATACTTGCGAGTGATAGCGCAACACGCCTGGAGAATCATGATGTTGCCTCAGCAGCGCCTGTGCTGACTTTGCACCCCATCCATATAATGTTAATGCTAGAAGAACTACCAAGGCACAACGCCACAAATATTGTAATAATTGATACATGTAAATATGACTTGACATTGAATTGTGCGATCGCGCTCTTAGTGGGTGCTTCTGCTCTAGCATGGCTTCGTGTCAACCCTAGAGACCTCGCCTTTAAGGGCAAAGTTTAAATAACACACCTATCTTATCCAAAAATACCAAGTTTTCTGGATCTACCATGTTTGACTTGCTCAGAATAATCACTTTATCTACTTTTTGAGGGATAGAGTTGTAGATTCAGTTGTTCTGACCAGGCAAGCGATCGCCAGTTTACAAACTGTTGTTACTGTACCTCATAAACCTGCAATAGGCTGTAAGCTTGATTGTGCGACAAGTTTGGTAAGCTGCATATTACCAAAGATACTGCACTGTGTAGAAAGTTATCCTTCAGCACAAAGGAAATATCCATGCAAAAGCTGAAAAAATGTTTATTGCTTGCAATTTCTTTATGTTTGTGTTTAACCCTGTGGTCTAGACCGGCATACGCATTCATCACCCTCAACGAGCAATTTGTTGCTGGGGAAGCTTGTGAGGCTCTAGAGTCAATTAGAAGCAAAACCAACCCAGAAAATATCCGACTAACTCCCCAAAAAACCTATCCAGTCGTTGGTAAAAACAGAGATAACGCATCCTATTACTTGCTTAGGGTTGAGGGCGCTGAACCGTTGACTCGCTGGGTACCCGTACAATGCGGACAACTTTTAGGTTCTTCTGCTACAGGCGATCAGGCTTATTTACTTGCTCTTAGCTGGCAACCATCCTTTTGTGAAACAAAGCCAACTAAGCCTGAATGCCAGAGTCAAACTGCACAACGGTTTGATGCCACAAACTTAGTTTTACACGGTTTATGGCCCCAGCCGCGCAACAATATCTATTGCAATGTTAGTAAGGATATCGAACGTCTTGACAAAGATAATCAATGGTCACAGTTGCCACCAATCAATTTAACCGCAAAAACACGCAATGCACTAGCTATTAAAATGCCGGGATTTGCTTCTAATCTGCATCTACATGAATGGTACAAACATGGAACTTGCTACAGCGATTCACCAGAAGAATATTACCAAGAATCAATCGCACTGTTAGATCAAGTGAACAACTCTTCAGTCCGTGATTTATTTGTGAGAAATATTGGTCAGTTCCTATCCTCTAACGAAATCCGAAATCAGTTTGATGAAGCATTCTTTGATGGAGGTGGAAGCAAGGTTCAAGTTCAATGTCAAAGAGATATTGACGAAGATAAAAACAATATGGTAGTAGAGCTACAAATTAATCTTAGAGGTAACATTCAACCTGACACTCCCATTGAAACTCTCTTGCAAGCTGGTCAAACGGTTCCGGCAGGTTGCACTCGTGGAGAAATCGATCCTGCTGGTTTTAATTAATCACCTAATTCGTAATTCGTAATTCGTAATTCGTAATTCGTAATTCAAGAGGGTACAAGCCCCCGGATTCATCCGTGGGGTAGTAATTACGAGTTACGCTCTTATCAATTACGAATTATGGTGACTGCGACCCCCTCACCGCACCAAGCGTCTACAGCACGAGCGCAGTTTACTATAAAGCTAGGTTTGATTGAGTAAACTTGTAATCACCCTGACTAATACATCTGGCTCCACTGGTTTTGAAATATGTCGTTGAAATCCAGCAGAGAGCGCTTGTTGCTGGTTGAAGTCTCCGGCGTAGGCAGTCAGAGCGATCGCTTTTATCTTTTGTAGTTGTTTGGATGGCAGCGATCGCACCTGCCTAATCAAGGTGTACCCATCCATATCGGGCATCCCGATGTCACTGAGTAAGATGTCTGGAATTGATTGGATTAATAATTGCAGCGCTTCATCTGCGGATGCAGCTAAAATCACAGTTGCGCCAGCTTCTTCTAATACAAAGCTGATATAATCACGAGTATCTACATCATCATCTACAACTAAAATAGAAAAACCAAAAAGCGGTGAAGTAGTGGCAAGCTCATTCGTTGAAGAATCAAGATTAGCTTGGTTCTCTAATCCGGCCGCCTTCATTAGTGGTATCCTGACGGTAAAAGTAGCTCCCTGTCCAATGCCTGCACTTTCGGCCGTCACTGTACCCCCGTGTAATTCTGTCAAATGACGAACAATTGCCAACCCTAATCCTAATCCGCCAAATTTACGGGTTGTGGCGCCATCCTCCTGACGGAAATGGTCAAACACATAAGGTAAAAAGTCGGGGCTTATACCCTTGCCCGTGTCGCTGACTGTAATCTGGGCATAATATTCTAACTCCTGGAGTCTAATTTCTACCCGTCCGCCTTCGGGTGTAAACTTAACAGCATTGCTCAGCAAATTCCAGATAATTTGCCCAAGCCGAGCGGAATCTCCTGCAACCTTTCCAACCGATTTATTCAGCACTACTTGCAGTTGAATTGACTTGGCTTGAGCGGCAAGATCCACTGTTTCCATTGCTGAGCGAATCGTTGTAGCTAAATCAACCAAAGCAATGTTGAGATTCAACTTGCCTTGCAAGATACGAGAGACATCGAGTAAATCTCCAATCAGTTGCGTTTGCAAGTTAGCATTGCGCTCGATTGTTGCTAGGGCGTGCTTTGTCTTTTGCTTGTTAAGGGTACCAGTTTGTAACAGCTTCGCCCAACCCAGAATTGGATTGAGGGGTGATCGCAATTCATGGGACAACACGGCCAGAAACTCATCTTTGATCCGGTTTGCTGCTTCTGCTTGCTCACGGGCAGTTTGTTCCCGCCTCAGTAGCTTTTCTCGTTCAGCTTCTGCGTGTTTGCGATCGGTAATGTCCATATTCACCCCAATCAAACAATCGGGTTTGCCTGTTTCATCGTAGAAAATCTTCGCTCTAGCAGCTACCCAGCGAATCCTGCCATCAGGAAGCATAATCCGCAATTCGGTGTCAAAGTCGGCTCCTTGTGTGATAGTTTTTTGGGCGGCAATATCTGCACCAAGGCGGTCATCTGGGTGTAATCGTTTTAACCAATGCTCATAGCTACCCTCAAAACTTCCAGGTGCAAGCCCAAATAGGGTTTCCATCTCTTCTGTCCAGATCAATTCTCCGGTTTGTAAATTCCATTCACAAGTGCCTATTTTGCCAACTTGTTGTGCTAGAATCAACCGCTCACGACTGGCCCGTAATGCAGCTTCCGTCCGATGTCGCTCATCAATTTCCTGTTGTAATTGCTGGTTAACTTTCATCAGTTCAGCAGTTCTGACTTGGACACGCTGCTCAAGCTCATTTTGCAGTCTTCTGAGTTGATTCTCTACTTGCAAGCGTTCCTCAATTTGTGCGTGTAATGCCTTGTTTGCTTGCGTCAATTGGGTCGGACTAGGTAGAGCTAGTGCTTGAGGCACCAGCGGTACAAGTTCTATCGCTGTAAACAATGAAACAATTGCAGTTCCAGCTTTGAGCATACCAGATAGCCAATAGGTAGGATGCCAGAGTGTCCAAATCTCAGCAATGTGGGTTGTCCCACAAAAGACAATAAAAGCTGCGAATAGCAAAAATATCCAGTTGAATGGTAAATCTTGCCGCTTGCGAACGAAGTAGAACAACGTCAAGGGAATCGAATAGTAAGCAAGTGCAATAATCGCATCAGAAATTAAATGCAACCAAACTAACTCTGGCTTCCACAGGTAGCAGTGACCATGAGGAATAAATGACCCTGTGCTAAATAAATTAATTATAAAGTCGTGCATACTGCTGAAAAGTAGGTTATAAGAAAAGTCTAAACATTGATAACAGTACAATTTAAAAAGTTAGATGTTTAACTAATTGGGCAGAATTACCCATCCACCTATGGGATGGAGATGGTAATACCGTTTCACTTTAAAGTTGATACATTTAGGCAAGCTGGGGGAGCTGGGGAAGCTGGGGAGGCTGGGGAAGCAAGAAAAGTGATTTGTATCAATATTTTCGTGAAATGGTATAAGCCCTTAAGAAACTAGGGGTTAGATTGGGCTATCTTGTTGGGGATAGGGTGTGGGGTGTAGGGAAAAATCAAGAAAAGTAAATATGAGTGCGGACACAAATAAATTTCTTCGCCACTACACCTACAAGAGCCACACCCCACATCCAAAAGCCTTATAGATGGATTTGCCGTTCACAACAAGAGTGTCATGGGGATTAGGACGAGCGCCTGCACTAGGATCGACATTGGTATAACCAAAAACCCGGCGGTAAGCTCTCATGCGATCGCTAGTGACGGTATCATCGTAATCTACCACCCCGCCCGATACTTGGGCTTCTTTGCTAATTGGGGATTAGTTACTAAGTCGGGGCCTAGTTGTTGAATTGTGTTGGGAGCAATGCGATGAAAGTGACATGGCAGAGCTGGGGGGGCTGGGGAGGCTGGGGAGGCTGGGGAAGAAGCAGAAAATAAGTGTATTTTTCAGATTTTAAGTAGCAAAAAGGACTATTTTTTCTCTTTTCTCCCCCAGCTACCCCAGCTACCCCCGCTCCCAAGCGCTCATTTCACGACGATCTCACATTTTCGCGTTGCTCCCATTGTGTTTTGCAGCAGTGCAGCAATGCGATATTAAGCTCTGGACTATTGTGCAATCTCGGTTCTGGTTGACTATTTTAGGTCTACCATATTCTTTAATGTGTTGAATAAAGCTGTATAGCCAGGGACTGGGGACTAGGGACTGGGTACTGGGTGAAAGGTCTTTTTGTGTCTAGGTTTTATCATCTGTTGATGTCCTAACACTACTGGCGACAGCTATATATGAACGACGTTCGCTTTTGGTAAAGCCAATATAATCCATTGCAGACATGAAATTTGCATTGCTATCAGCAATAACTGGACGTGAGTTCAACGATTAAAAAACGGCAAAAAGCTTGCTAGATATGGAACATGAGAAACTAGGCGGGTGTTGCGATCGCTAAGATTGATTGAGAATGAGCAAAAAAGGTGCAAAAAAACGCCGAGACTAAAAATATCTCAGAAAAATGAGGGTCTCGGCTATACTTGATATGAAAGGCGTTGACCGATGACTGATAGCTATCATCAGTTATCGGTCATCAGTCAAGACAATTAGATATGCAATCTTGATGTGGAACAGTTGATCAACCTTAGTTTAGACTTTGACGGGGCTTTAGAGGAGCTATTATCGATAATCTTGTTGTTGAATATCTCGTAAACGAGCGGCATCACGCATACCATATTCAGGACGACAAAAACGATTTATTTGCATTTCAAAAAATTCCCGATTAGCTTGTAAATGCCTGGGATTTTGGTCTTCTAAGGGATATAACAGTGCAGTTCGTAAAGCTTGAATTACCGCAGAGGTGACATTGTACATTGAGCGTTGGAAACTGATTCCCAACTGAATCAACATATCATCTTCACCACGGCAATGTTGTTTATAATACTCAACAAGATATTCAGGCAAGAAATGCAACATATCTTGCATTAATAGTGTTGGTGGAATGCCTGCTGTACCAACAGGAAATACATCGGCATAGAGAATACCATAGTGGAAATCTTCTTGCTTATCAGGTACTTGACCTGCCTGAGCATTGTAAGATTTTGTACCACGGAAAGGAGCAGTACGATAAAACACAGCTTCGACGTAGGGTAATGCTGCCTCGTAAAGCCAGGTAAAGCCTTTAGATTTGGGGATAATTTCGTAGCATTCGCCGCGAATATAAACATGGTGGTAAATGGGACGACCTGCGATCGCAAAAATTCCATTCACCAAGAAATTCATGGCATCGGGGACACCTTTAAACCCACCTTCATCATAGATGTCTGACATCTCAAAGAAAACCGGTGCCATAACTTCCCAGAACAAGCCCAGATTAGAGTAGTAAGACATCTGGCGGCATTGTTCTAAAAACATATCTGGAAACAGCTTGTAGAGTCCCAGCATCAGGGGATTGCCTTGGAAGTATGCCTTGATTGCCCTGTCTGCATTGGCTTTGTACTCTTCGCTATCCAAATAAGCATCAAATTGATTGACTGGCGCGTACATGTGACGATGCCAAAGCATAGCCCGCATACAAGCTTCAGCAAATTCCATATTGATGCGATCGTGAAACAAGTGATGCAGTAGCTTTGGCATTTTGAAAGTTTCACCCTTTTCCATAAATGCCAAAAGTTCGGGGTGGGCAGTTGCTTCACCACGCCAAATTCGCAAATCGGCATCATCACCTGCATAATGATTGTGCCGCTCTAAATATTCTTTGGGCAAGAAATATTTAAAGAAAGGCAACGGTTCTAAAAATACACGTTCGGCAATATAAAGCAAGTCGCGCCAATAAAAATCCATCGGCACTGCATAAGCTTTATATATACCGATAATTTGCATGAGGTTTTCTGGCGTATCCGGTAACATGGAACCGCCAGCTTCCAAACGATGAATTACTTCTGCGAATTCATGATTAGAAGGAGGTAATTTAGTTAGGAGTTTATCTGGAGTTTGTACCATATTTCTTTTGGAGACTAGGGATTGGGGATTGGGGATTGGGGAATGGGGATTGGGGAATGGGGATTGGGAAGAGATATTTTTATGTTCTAGTTATGTGATTTATCACATGAGTGTCTAGCTTGAAAATAAGGCAAAAGGCAGAAGGAAAATTCTAAATTCTCCCTATCCCCCCATCCCCCTATCTCCCCATCATTCTTTGAGGGCTACTTGGGGGGTTACAGTTTTTTCGATGGGGGGAACGGCTGCAACGATCGCTGTAGTTGTGGGTTCTGTCCAACGCACTAACCAAGTGGGTTGTACTCCTAAGAAGATGATCAGGGCTGCCAAGATCAGGGCTGGCATTTTTTCATACCATTGTACTTGAGGATAGTAAGCTTGGTTGCTGTCAAGTCTGCCGAAACAGGTGCGGTTGAGAAGGATGACAAAGTATACGGCAGTTAAACCAGTTGCGACTACGCACAATAAAGTGGGGATAGGAAAAACAGAGAAGCTGCCTTGGAAGACGATAAATTCAGCGATAAATCCTGTCATACCGGGAATGCCCGCGCTAGCCATGCCGCCTAAAACAAGTAGGGCGCTGGTGAGGGGTAAACCACGTATGGGACTCATTAAGCCATTGAGTTTGTCTAGTTCACGGGTTCCCACCTTGGCTTCTACAACTCCCACCAAATGGAAGAGGATGGCGAGGATAATACCGTGGCTAAACATTTGGGCAACTGCACCGACGAGTGCTAAGGGGGTGCTGGCGGCGGTGGCGAGGAGAATGTAACCCATGTGTCCAATGGAACTATAGGCTACCATGCGCTTGATGTCTTTTTGAGCGATCGCTACTACAGCTCCATAAATAGCACTGACTGCTCCCCAAATTGCCAAAGATGGGGCAAGAATACTCCAAGCTTGGGGAAACAACGCCATACCAAACCGCAAAATGCCGTAGGTTCCTAGCTTTGCTAACACACCACCAAGCAGAACTGCGATCGGGGCGGAAGCTTCTACATAAGCGTCTGGCAACCAAGTATGCAAGGGAACTAAAGGAATTTTAATCCCAAAACCTAGTATGATTCCAATTAAGAGAATAATTTGCAGTGCTGTTGATAAGCCTTGGGTAGAAATTGCATCATAGTTAAAGCTGGAGGAACCAGTTAGCCAGACTACACCTAAGAATGTTGCCAGAATCAAAGCTCCGGAAACAGCGGTGTATATGAGGAATTTCATTCCCGCGTAGCCTCGTTTTGCACCACCCCAAATGGAAATCAGCAGATAAAAGGGGATTAATTCGAGTTCGTAGAACAGGAAAAATAGCAGTAAATTTTCTGCTAAAAATGCGCCTGCAACTCCACCGCTTACTAATAAAATTAAGGAATAAAAAAGCCGGGGGCGTTCAATCTGCTGATTGCTGCTGTAAATAGCAATCCAGGTGAGCAAACTATTTAAAATCAACATTAAGATGGAAATTCCATCAACCCCAAGTTTATAACTCAAACCAAGAGTTTCATTCCAAGGTAGATACTCTTGTAATTGCATCCCTGGATTGTTAATGTCAAATTTCAAGAGGATGAAAAGATTCCAGAGAAGAATTATTCCAGAAAGGGTTAATGCTCCTAAACGAATGCGATTGGCAGGAATATTTAGAGGTAAGACTGCGATCACAGCCGCAGTCAAAATGGGTAGCCAAATCAAAACACTGAGCATAGTCAATTTCAGTTTGATTAATGGGTAAATTTCAAGTTTTCAGCGTTCTGTTTTAGATTCATCAAATGCTAGCTAACTATGGTGACACGACCAGTATCTAGATCATAATACCCACCAGCAATGATGAGTTTTTTCTCAGAAACCAACTGCGAGAGAATAGGAGATGTTTTTAATTTTCGTATTTGTGACAAAATGTTTGCTTTACAGGCATTTTCTAATTTGTCTCCAGGTTGATTTAAGGATGATTCTATACCAGGTTGAATAGCAGCCAATAAGGTGGCAATTTGACCAGGAACTTGGGCACCTTTGACTGTGGCGTCTACTGCACCACATCTTTTATGTCCCACTACCATAATTACTTTGGAACCTAATACTAAACTGCCAAATTCCAAACTGCCGGTTTCTTCTGGCGTGGCAATATTACCAGCCACACGACATACAAATAAATCCCCAAATCCTTGGTCAAAGATAATCTCTGAAGGAACCCGCGAATCTGCACAACCGAGAATAGAAGCAAAAGGTTTCTGACCTTTTGCAACTTCGATGACACGTGTAAAAGTTTGATTGGGATTTTTTCGTTGTCTTTTGACAAATCGTTCATTCCCTTCTACGAGTTGTTGCAGTGCTTTTTCAGGTGTCAGTTCCTCTTTGGCAACTGCTTTTTGGGGAAAAACTAAATCAGAACTTACTCCCGCTGTTACTATGCCTGTACCTACTGCGCCTGCACCTAATTTCAGTAAGTTTCTTCTGGAAAAAATTCTTTTCATGGTATTCTCCTCACACTTGAAAAATTGACAGAAAAATCGTGAATTGCTGAACTATTAACAATGAGCTATTAGCCAAACTAAAATATCAAGTCTAAAAACTGATTTCCCCAGTATGGCCAAGTAACAAACATTCCCAAAACGCTAACTCCTAGCAGAACTGTGAAAGCATAAAACTGAGTTTGTCCAGAGGTGCTATATTTGAGACTTTCACCACTACCAATGGAAGCTAAACCTACCATATTAACAATACCATCGACTACAAAGCGGTCAATAATATCGGCCAATTTAGAAATCAGGTCAACACTCAAAACTATGCTCATACGATAAAGTTTTGGTGTGTAAAAATCGTAGGCAATTAAGTCTTGCAAAGGTTGCCAAGGTAGACGAATCGGTTTAGGAACGATATTACTCAGATAAATGACGCAGCTAATACTGCAACCAAAAATAGTTGACCAAATTAGTAATAAGGCGACATCTTTATTGAGATCTGCCCAACTTGGTAGAAGTGATAAGCTTTGTAACACTAAAGGCAGATGTAGAACAAAACCCAGCAAAATCATCATTGGTAAAGCCATAGGAGCGTGAACTTCTGGCGATCGCTCGCTCATTTGCTTGGGTTTACCACCAAAAATCAGACAGAATTCTCTTGTTAAACTGAAGGCTGTTAAAGCATTGACCGCTATTACCACTCCTACCAGCCAAGGTTTAATTTCCCACAGCCCGGAAGCTAATTTCAACAATGCCCAAAAGCTTCCCAAGGGAGGAAAACCAATTAATCCCAAAGTCCCGACAATATAAGCTAGTCCCGACATCGGACGGCGTGACCACAGTCCACCTAACTGGCTAACGTTTTGGGTGATGCTGTTCCAGATGATTCCGCCAGTACTCATGACTAACAAGGCTGAGGCCAGGGCGTGGGTGAGTACCAACAACAGTGCGGCTTCATCTTGCTGTGTACCTACGGCAATAAACACCAAACCCATGTAGGCACTTACTGAATAGGATAAGCAGCGTTTGATATCAATTTGAGCGATCGCAATTATGGAAGCACCCACTGCCGTTACTGTACCAATAGCTACCATTGCGGAAGTAACTATGGGCGACAGACTCAAAACAGGTTGTAATTTAATCAGTACCCAAGCACCACTGGCAACTACTACCGAGTTCCGTAAAATCGTACTGGGAACAGGCCCTTCCATCGCTTCATCTAACCACAGATGCAAAGGAAATTGAGCGCACTTACCCATGGGCCCCGCCACCAGTGCCAAACCAACAAGTGCCAAAAGTGTCGGGTTGACATCAGCAGTAACTGCCCAATTACCTAATTCTGTGTAATTCCAGGTTCCAGCTAGGGGCCAAATTGCCAGCACTCCCATCAGCAGGAATAAATCTCCCACCCGCTTGGTTAAGAAAGCATCTCTAGCACCGGTGACAACCATTGGCTGACTAAACCACAACCCAACTAATAGGTAGGTTCCCAAAGTCAGCACTTCCAGAATTACATAGCTGAAGAATAGGTTATTGCAAAGGGCTAGGGCACAAAGTCCCGCTTCAAATAAGCCCAATAGAGAATAAAACCGTCCCCAACCCCAATCCATCTCCATGTAGCCAATGGCGAAAATCTGTGCTAGCAAATTCAAGCCAGCAATCACTACCATTGCGCCTATACTCACTGAGGAAATTTGTAAATCAATGGAGAGGTTTAAACCAGCAGTACTCAGCCAAGGTATAAATACATCATGGGGTGGTTGATTCCAACTTGCTGGAAATGCCAAAGTAGAATGGACAAATGCTAAAAATGTCATGATTAAATTGACATAACCAGCAGGTCTTGGCCCCGTGCGTCGAATAATTCCCGGCGACCAAGGTAAGGCTAAAAGCCCGCCAATCAAGGCGTAGCAAGGCACTAGCCAAACCGTTTCAAGCAAAAATTGAGCCATGAACTTACCTCAAAACAATTTGCAGCAAAACAAGGCGCAGTTGTAAAAAAATACAAGCGTTCCTTTTAGGTCATCTCAGTATGGAAACTCAGACAAATTAATTTTTGCTTAATCTTGTTAGATATAGATTAGCCTTATATGTGTCAAAAGGAAATAAGCTTATTTAGATAATTAAGCGATATTAACTCTAATAAATTCTTATGTATTTTTCTTCAATGGTAAATATTAGTTTAAGTCTATGATTTGACTTAAGTAATAGTATCTATTGAGTTAAATATATGGGTCATTGGAGCGATCGCACCTAGAAAGCACTAATTTATATCTTCCACCAGTTGCGTTATTGACATTTTTGTAGGGTGGGCACTGGAAGAGCGTTTGCTCAAAGCTTAATTTTTATGTTGTTGGTAGTGCCCACCTCTGGGTTAATTGAGAGTGGTGCAAGATATCAGCTAACGAATAAGCAAGATGTTTCTACAGCAATTAGCTTGATAAAATACGTATGGCAACGGTAGATCTATTTGTACTTTTGTGAACACAGCACTAGATTCAAGATGGACTAGATTGCTGAAAAATTTCACTTTGATGCTGCAATTTTCACCAACGATGGGTAGTATAAATAATAACTATCTGCTTATTTAGTAGCCCTTAGAGTCTGCTGATGATTGAAATCCTAGCTACACTCTCTGCTTCTGCGGCAGCAGGAATGAGAATAGGCATACCGCTATTGATCATTGGACTGTTGCATGGCAGTAACTTGTGGTCGGAAGTTCCAATTTTATCTCACATTTCTTCGCCAGTCTTGTTAGGCTGCCTCACCAGTTGGTCATTAGTTGAATTACTTGCCTCAAAAAAGCTATGGGGACAAAGAGTGGTACAGCTAGTTCAGTTATCATTGTCTCCGCTGGTAGGAGCAATTATGGGGTTGGCAGTCGCTGAAGCTACAGCAGCACCGAACTGGCTAATTGCTCTAATTGGGGGTTTGTTAGCTTTAGTACTTCAGCTGGTTCAAATTGGTTGGTTTTATCGCTTGCGTGGCTTGCCATTGTGGGCAGTTTTTCTTCAAGATACCTTGTGCATTGCTTTGGTGCTTTTCGCCTTTGACGCCCCCAGACAAGGAGGATTAATTGCTTTAATTTTGCTCTGGTTCGCAGTGCGTAGCGCTAAGCAATGGTATGACTGGTATTGGAAGAAAAGTTAGGAGTTAAGAGTGAACAGTTAGAAATAAAACTCCTAACTTTTAACTCCTAACTCCCAACTCTTAACTCCTAACTCCTAACTCTTAACTCCTAACTCCTAACTCTTAACTCCTAACTCCTTTGATTTATTGCAAAAGGCCTATCATATGCAATAGACCGCGGCCGGTAATCAGCTCGATGATGAGGGCAATAAAGCCCAGCATGGCAATACGACCATTCCAGACTTCGGCGCTAGTAGTCATCCCCCACTCCCAATTTTCTTGGGGGTACATTTTGACTTTTTTCTTCATCTGGGTAACTTGGGCAAGTTTGAGACTGGGCTTAGTGAGCGCATCAATCACTAGGTCTGCCAGTGCTTTAATAAACACCGGATGGGTGTTGGGAGCAGGTACGCGACGAAAGTTTTCAATTCCTGATTCTTCAGCTATTTCTCGATACTCAATATCAATTTCTTGTAATGTCTCTATATGTTCTGAGACAAAACTGATAGGTACGACAACTAAATCTTTGATGCCTTGTGCCCCTAGTTGTTTGAGCGCATCTTCAGTATAAGGTTGAAGCCATTCTACTGGGCCGACGCGACTTTGGTAAGCTAAGGTATAGGAATTTGGCCGATTGAGGGTTTGCATAATCAAAGCAGTACAATCCTCAATTTCTTGCTGGTAGGGGTCGCCAGCTTCTTCAACATAGCTTTTGGGAACACCGTGAGCGCTGAAGAAGACATGAACTTCATTAGGATTAGAAAATTGGTCGAGTTCCTGGGCGATGAGTTCTGCCATTGACTGAAGGTAGCTTGGTTGTTTGTACCATGAGGGAATGACAGTGTATTCCAGGCGTTGAAGTTTTGGGTCTTGTTGCCAAAGTCTTTCTAAAAGCCGGAAACTAGAACCACTGGTACTGATGGAAAATTGAGGATACAGTGGTAGTATCACCAAGCGCTCGATGTTATCTTGGGTAAGTAGAGCGATCGCTTCTTCAGTGTAAGGATGCCAATAACGCATTCCCACGTAAATATTTGCTTCCTGCCCCAAATAACCCAACTGTTCTTTTAAGGCTTCGCCTTGAGCCTCAGTAATTCGCCGCAGTGGCGAACCGCCGCCGATTTGCTTGTAGTTTTCTTGAGATGTTTTGGTTCGCCGTGAGGCAATGAACCAAGCTAGGGGTTTTTGCAACCAGCGAAATGGTAGGCGAATAATTTCCGGATCAGAAAATAGGTTATACAAAAACGGCCCAACATCATCTAACTTGTCAGGTCCCCCCAGATTGAGTAATAAGACGCCTACACGACCCATAGCAGTTACTTTCCCCCAATCTTTTCAGAATTTTTTTACTAATGTTAACAATATATCTTTAATTAAATATAAAGGTTAATAGTCAGGAAAGATGTAATGGCAACAATTTTACGCGAATGGAGTTACCGCTATCAATGGTTGTATGATGGCATATCACGTTTAGCGGCTCTTAGTGTAGGCGGTGAAGCCAGTTTTCGGCAACTTGCTTTGCAAGGCTTAACAATTCACTCAGATAATCAGGTATTAGATTTATGTTGCGGCAGCGGTCAATCAACGCAATTTTTGGTGAAATATTCACAAAATGTAACAGGATTGGATGCTTCACCATTATCTTTGCGACGCGCACAGCAGAATGTTCCTGAAGCTAGTTATGTGGAAGCTTTTGCTGAAAACATGCCGTTTGCAGATAATCTGTTTGATGTGGTGCATACCAGTGCGGCACTCCATGAAATGCAGCCTGAGCAATTACGAAAAATTATTAGTGAGGTTTATCGGGTGCTGAAACCAGGAGGAGTGTTTACACTGGTGGATTTTCACGCACCTACTAATCCGATATTTTGGCCTGGGGTGTCATTGTTTTTATTGTTGTTTGAGACAGAAACGGCTTGGCAGTTGTTGAAAACTGATTTGGCTGGGTTGTTAACTACAGCTGGATTTAATGTAGGTAAGCCAAGTTTGTATGCAGGCGGCAGTTTGCAAGTAATACAGGCGAGGAAATAAACTCTAGGGGTATCTTGAGCAGGGGTGTAGAGAAGAGGTTTGAAGCTGTTGATTTTTTTACCACTAAGGCACTAAGACACAAAGTATTTTCAAGACAGGTAACCTAGGCATGATAATTTCCAATAAAATAAAACCCCAGACTTAATCAAATCTGGGGATTTTCCTCTTGAACCACCTTTTTATTTGTAACTTAAAAATAATTGATGCAACATCAACATAATAGACATAATTTTCTTAATTATGTCTGTTTAACTGGTGACATAAATGACTTTTGGTATATGAGGTTCCATGAACTTTGATGCCCTGAAGTTTATCACTGCGGTGGAAATATTTTAAGACTAGAAAAATCTACATATCTGGAAAGTAATTTTAGTAGATATATAACCAGACATAACTCCTGAATTTAAGTCTAACAATTTAATTTCAGGATATTGTGCTGGAAAATTTTATGAATAAAAATAAAGATAGCCTCTAACAAATAGTAGGGGTTCTTTGTAATAACCTAACCTTATCCAATGTCTGTAGTCCGCGCCAGCGGACTTTTATTTATATATAGTTTTCTCAGGAATTATGTCTAATTTTTTATTGAAAAGACTTGATTTTTTTCTATAAATAGAGAAAATAAAAATACTACCTGATTATTGCCCAATCAGGTAGCAATAAGCCCTTATAGTATGTCCGCTTTAGCGGACTTTATTAATCACATTACAAAGCATAGGGCGAAACTTTTCTTCTGTAAAGCAGAGAAAATTTTGCAGATTTTCGGGTAAACAGATGATTTATCCTAGTTAGGGTAGGTAACTGTGTCGGGTTGATAACATTGAGGAAACCCTCACTAGTTAATACCGTATCTGCAAGAGTTACAGGAGACGAGATTATGAGTAATCTAGGCAAGAAAAGATTGGACACAGCCGTAGCGATCGCAACATATACCATTGGTAGCGGTACAGCCTCAGCCGTACCAACCCCAGGTGTAGAAATTCCTAAACAATTGCTAGTCACAGCTTCTGACATTTTAATGTATACCAATATTTGGAAAATCTATTTTGAGGAGGATTTATCCAAAAAGGAATTGTTAGAAATACTGGCACAATTAGGTTTAGTGGCAATTGGCGCAACAGGAACAGCTTATATAGTTACTAAAGCAAGTACAGCAATCTTGAAGGAAATTACTAACTGGACTGGGCCGTTGGGATGGGGTGTAACAGCTGCGATCGCAGGTTCCTTAAGTGGTTTATTTGGACTTGCTTGGGGGCTATATTGCGATCATCTTTATTCTCAAAGACAGTCCAAGCCAGCTTAATTCTATATTAATACTCAATTTGTACAACAGTTGGAGTGAAAATGTAAGCCAAAGTAAGTTTGAGGTATTTAATTTGACTATTTTTGCAGATGGAGATGGGTATTGACAGTTTGGGCACAAAACTGAAAATATGCAACTTAGATGCACAAGCTATAAAGTTTTGCAATTAACCTATATTTTTCAAAATGTGTGAAAACAGACACAATTTTTTACCGCTTGTTCCAAAGCTTTCCCAGCATCTTCTTTGAACTGATTCACCAACCGCCAGAAACAGCAAACACCTATCAATTTTCATCAGTTGAAGTTAAACAACTCGCTTTCCGAATTGATGGTGTATTTCTCCCTAGGAACAATGCACCATCACCACCCATTTATTTTGTTGAATCCCCACAGGGTATTACAGGGGTAATGTCTATGTAGTATTCTTTGCCAGCCTCAAAAAAGCTTTTGGCGTTGGGATTGGTGATATACATCTCAAGCTTTCCGCCAGGAGTCGCTTGCCAAAAAGTTTTATTCTCTTCACTATTTTGTAAAACTGGTTGCAATAGTACTGAGTTGGCACCGCTGGCATGATCAGCTACAGTTTCTACATAAAATTTGGCTCTCATGATGAATTCTCCTATCGTTATTATGTGGCTGGGAATAGGCTTAATGTGGTTAGCGCTAGCAATTGCGATCGCGCACACCTGGGCTTGTCACTACTAATTATTCCCAAACAACTTTTTTAAATGCTCGTACTGGATAGTCAAAGCCTCAAAACTATTTTTTAAATAATCCTGTTCTTCTGGATACTGTTGTACGTTTGCGGCTAGATGTTTAGCGGCTTGTGCTAGTTCTAAGGCGCGATACCGAATGCATTCGTTTGTGTTCATTGCTGGCGATTAGTGTTATTGCTCGCATGAATTACCATGTAAGACTTGATTTCTATTAAGTTTTTGTCAATATCATCTAGCCGATTATCTAAATCTTTGGTGAATATTGCAATCCCCTCTGATATTTGGAGTTGATTGTTTTTAATATGATTAAAGTCACGCTCGGCGGCGTACTTTTTCTTCTCTCCATTCGCGTAAGTCACCAGCAGCCAAATTAAATTACTGCCAACTGCTAGTAAGAATCCAGCAAGAGCTAAGGTAGTTTGAATATCCAAGTAATAAATACCTCATTTAAATACCAAGCGCTGATTTTATCGCTTGTACATCTTCTTCTAGCGTTGTTGTGTCTATCCCTTCGTATTGGTAGACACTTATATTGGCAGTAGTAAACCATTTAGGAACCTGAATAGATACATAATAGTTAATATTTAAATCCTCAAAAATTAGCAGATTGAATTTACCCAAAAACAAACTTTCAGGTTGACCAACAAAACTGGCACCCAAGCCAGTTGTTAAACTGCGGCGCAAATATCCTGCATATTTCCAAATTCTGCCGACAGGAACAGTAGTGTAAACATTGACTGCAATTATGGGCTTGTCAAAGATTATAGGTACAGCTATTTCTAATATCTTTGTAGTAAACGGCTGTTCCATGTCATCTACAATGACTACACCAGAAAAAGAATTGCTATATACAAGATTCCAATTGCTTTCTAGTCCTAGCTGTAAATTACGCGCCATATTAAGCGTGATCAATTACAAAATCAACGTGATTTGTAAATTCATCCAAAATCTCAAAAGGATTAGGAATTCCGTAATACTCCAACTTATCAAGATACTCGATAATATCAATCTTCCCGGTTAGCCAATCTCTACCCGCTTGATTGATGGCAAGCATTGCTCTGAATTCAGAATCAGAGCAATCGCCATCAACACTCACAGATAGCAGATCTAAAGTGTCGTCTGGAACCCAAATAATACCAGTGCGTTCTGCTATCTTGCTCATCGTCAACCTTCGGGAGTGAACTTAAAGCGGTTTTTACCGTTATTACCTGCAACGAAGGTCGCAAAAGCTGCTTCGCCCATAATAGCAGCCATAGCCGCGTCGTAGTCTTGCCCTCCAGTTTTTTGCCCAAACGGAGAGCTAACAGTATCCACATCTGGTTTTTTATAAGCAGCGCCAGTGATACGGCTATTTTTCTTTTCCGTCCCAGGAACAACAGTAGTGAGTGCTAGCTTGGCAAACTTATATTGTTGCGTATCAACAAGAATAGGTGTAGTCAGTGCAGCATACTCTGCTGTGGTCAAAGTAAACCCAGCAAGCAGTCCACGCAACACCTCAGCTACACCAGAGCCTTGCCCTATTTGCCCAGTTTTGAGTATTCGAGCAGGAAGAAACACTTTCGTAGTGCCAGCTGTACCAAACGGGGAAATGTAACCTTTTTCTCTTTCTGCACTAGCTCGCCTAGTTTCGTCAGTAATTACTGCATAAGCTGCTGCCCGTTGGTCTGGCGACATTGCTAACCAGGCTTTGTATTTGTCAAAGCGTGCTTTTTGCGAATCGTAGCGTTGTAGATTTCGAAAACCCATAATTTTGATTGGTGATAGTTACAGTTTTCACCAACTCTAGCCCTTTAAATCCCTTAGAAGTTTGGCCGGAACCCTATAGGGTTCTCGCTTTATACTTGACAGACGTTACTAACTTCTGATAACAGGATTTACTTGTAATCCTGTATTGTCAACCAACATCCTAATATTGTTATCGTTCCAAATCGTGGCATAAGCGTATGCTGCCGTCACGTAAGCATTTGGACGCCATTTCGGCTCATCACGCAATTCACCCAAAATTCGCATTTTTTCCGGTGTTTCCGTATTAGATCTTTCTGGATCACTGTATTTGAGGTATTTGGTTGAGAAGGTTTTACCAGCGAAACTAACAATATCTTCAACAACATCGCGGCCATCTTGTTTTGAGTATGCGTAGACCTGCAAGTGAAATCCTTCTTCAGGTCGCGTATACCAAGCTATATACTTTCCCTTTCTGAACCGATAGGGTGTAGCACCAAAAAAGCGAGTATAAATTTTGTTCGCCCATGAATTTAATTCAGCATTAGTTAAGCTCTCCGAGGTTTCATTCATCAACCTAAAACTAGCTCTTGCCGTTACAGCGTCCTCTTTCTCTGGGATAGAAGCTTTATCTTGTGCAAAATAAATAACAATTTGTGGGTGATATTTAACATCAGCATCTACCGCATATTTAGGTTGTCCAATAATAGTAGGCTTGAGGTGAGTTTTTTGCACCTCTTCTCTAAAAAATCTAATTCTTTGTTGAGCAATTGCAATTGAATCGAAAGATTCAATTAAACACAAATCTCTTAAAGTACGACGAGTATCGTTTTCGTCTGCATCCTTGAACCATTCCCTAACTTGTTTGTTGTAACAATCGCCTTGAGTCAATGCTTTGCGAATCTCAGCCCATTTTCGCACCGTCATAGCAAATCCTCATAATTGAAAGTTGGTGCTTGGATTGCTTCGATAGCCTCATCTCGCTTTCTGGTTTCATCACCTAGAAGCTTTTTAACTTCTGATTCCATCTCAATAGTATTAGACTTAATTTGATTTGCGCTTTCTACTGCTGAACGAATTTCAGAAGTGACAGACTCGATTGCCTCTAGTGTTTCTCCTACAATAGTTATACCGTCAGCAAGTTTACCCAGTTTTGCGTAGATACCACCTTTCAATCGCAGATTTTCAGGTGTTGGTTCCCAGTTGTAATCAGATAATATGCCATCATTCTGTAATGCATTAAAACCTCTGCCTGTTAGCGTTGCAGTAGTTGAAATAGCATCATTTAAACTACTGCCGATGCTACGAATTTCATTAACACTATTAGCAGCAGCTTGATAAATTCTATTAAATGCCGCCCATTTCGCTTTGATTTCTGCCCATTCTTCAACACCAAACACCGATTTCATCACATTTTCAATTGCTCCGTTAAAGACTTCACGAGTATCTATTGTGTCGGCTTCTGGATTAATTATCAATGTGGGAATTGCAAAGATATTATCCAATATCCCAAAGAAAGTGACAGCAACATTATCTGATAATTGAATACAGTTATGTATCGCTGCTGCCATTGTCACCAAATTGGCAATTTGATTGATAGCTTGGTTTCTAGTTATTTGGGTAATAAGTCGTCCCAGTCCGCCAGGGATTTGACTACCTAATCTACCAAGTATTTCTTGCTGCCCTGCTACTAACGCGCCAGTACCCGCAGTATCTAATCCTTGGAGAATGTTATTAGCGGCATTATTTGTGTTGTTATTAATGTTGTTGCTTTGATCACTAAGCGCTTTGTTCATGCACCCACCTGGCTGAGTGGAGCGGCAAACACCAGTAGCGGCTGCTTTCTCAATATCCCCAGGTGTAGGGATATTTTTAATTACGTTATCAGCAGCCTTACCCACAATGATGGGGATACCTGCAATTGTGGGAATAATTGAATCTAATTTTGCGTCAATTCCTCCTAGTTTTTTATTGCTTTCTTGATTCACTTTCTCTTGTTCCTTAATTTGTTTTTCAAGGTCTTTTAGGTCAGACTTACTTTTGTTCAAATCATTGCCAATCTTTTGCAAATCCCGTTTATTTTGGTCTACAAATTCTTTGTACCTCTGGTCAGCACTTAAGTCACTTTGCCTTTGAAAATCAGCGAATCTTCTATCAAAATCTTTACCCAAATCAGAGATTTTTAAATCTCTGATTCCCAATGCTTCATTATTCTGCTTAGTGAACTCTGTAAAACGTTGACTAGCATCTAAATTGCTTTGGCGTTGAAAATTCTCCAAATCCTGATTAAATTTCTTTCCTAAATCCGAAATTTTTAAGTCTTGAATACCAAGAGATTTCTTGTTGTCCTCTACTAATTTATTAAATTGGTTATCAAGATTTTTTTGTAGCGGTGATAAGTCAGGCACACCCTTACTTCTTGCCTCGTTCATAGCGGAATTAGCTTTTTCGTTTGCGGTTGATGCGCTTTTAGCCACATTTGAAATATTACTAGCAAGAGTAGGGATAACATTCTGAATCCCTGTTAGTTGTGCCAGCAATCCGTTAATTTGTAACCGTAAACTATTTATCTCTTGAAGTGAACTGGCTTTAACTGCATTAATTACCGCGCTAACATCAGTAGGCGTAGGTTGTTTAATACTATTAATTTTCGTTTCTAATAATTTATTACTTGCCTGTAAATTACTAATTGTTTTATTTTGAGAATCGATTTGAGCACTAGCTTTTTTTGTATCAGCCTGTGCTTGCTGTAATCCCCTCTGAATATTTGCGATTGTAGTATTTATTTGTTGCTGAAATCCTTTAGTAATTCCAGACAATGTTTCTTTGATGTTATTTTGAATGCTATCAATTTGTGATTGCAGTTTCTCTCGCCCCTGCCTCGTCTCATACAAAGCGTCGTTGCTTTGCTTTTTAGCTTCAGCTATTTTACCTTCAAGTATTACTCGCCCCTGCCTCGTCTCATACAAAGCGTCGTTGACATTTGCTCTGATTAATGGCTGTTGTTTCTCAAGCCCATAAACTCTATCGCGTACTCGTTGATTTTCTAATTCTAAATCCTTGGTTCGCTTGTTAATTCCTTTTATCTCTACAGCTTGTTTGATGTAATTGTTGAAATTTTTTTGAATTTCGCTTCTCAAATAATCATCGCTATCCAGTAATACACCCTGAATAAAAGCATCCCTAAATTCTTTAATAATTAATGCAGCCGTTAATCCGGCGATCGCAATCAACCCACCCAACATCACGCCTGCATTAGCAGCTTTTCCCGCGCTACCCTTACCAGGTACTTTATCCAATACTTTGTCTACTGTTTTTTTTGTTTCGTTAGCCGTCTTCTCGACTTGCTTCAGTTGCCTAATTCTCTTCCCTGCCTGTTTTACTAATGTTCTACTGGGTGAAGAAGCAACTACATTTTTGATTTGTCTACTAGTGGTTGTGTACCCCTTCCAATTGAGCCTTTGAACTTCTCTGACTCCTCTAAACTTGCGAAAGCTTCCTTTTGGGTCACTCATATAGGAATTCCAGTTAAAATTCTGAGGAATGCTATCGGGAATCTTGATATTTCTAGGCTCAGGCAAAGGCGAACCATTCCAATTAGCCATATATTATTCTCCCAGGAATTGCATAATAGATGAAACCGAATCTAGCAGGGGATTTACTATCTGAAATATTCCCTGAAAAGCAAGGGTAATTTCTCTGTTCGTGTTTTCAATATCTGCGAAATTTTCTAGACACCCAACAATACCTAATTTAAGAGCCTCGGAGGTCTTTTCAAGCGCTGCGACTCTTAACCGTAGTTCCCTTAAGTCGGTATTGCTTAAATTTTTTGAGTTACTACCATCACAGCATTGTTGTTGCTTTTTTCTTAAATCCGCAATTGCTTTGTTTTGTTCATTGATTTTATTTTCAAGTCGCCTTAAAGCTGCATCAACATCTGTGCATTGACTCATGATTTACCTATTTTTGATGCTAGATTTCTAATTTTATTGGCAGTATCAGCACATGAATTGCAGCAGTAATAAGGATATATTTTTGATTCGCATTCATGTTGACTATCGGGACAATTACCGCATTGAAAACTGTAAGTAACGGGACAGTTACCTTGATCTTGAAAAATAATTATTCCTTTGTGTTTTATTTCAATACTGCATCTTTTGTTAGCAGCTACTGGACACTTTACGGATGTGTCAACAACAATGCTGTTAGGATAAATAGCCACTCCTCTACCAGTATCGGTTGGATTGGCTGGGAAGTTTTGTTTTGTCGCTCCGCAGGGTATCGTTAGTAATCCCCAATACCCGCCAAAGAAATTGTAATAATCTACCCTATAAGCCAATACAATCTCAGACCTAGGCTTATCTCCATCTGTAATGATGTAGTTTATTTTCATGCCTTCAGAAGCATAACTCCCTGAATTAATTGGCTGTTCTTTGATATCTACTGTTACAGGAGCGAATTTAGTCTTGAAAACCCTATCCTTTGTATCGCCTTGGAAGCGATATTTAATAACTGGCTTGTCGCCAGTATTGCAATGTGTGGGCATATCAAATTAAAAATCCAAAGGTGAAATTGTATAAACTGGTTGAATTTCGTAGTCATTAACCGCAGTTACAGATTTTCTAAAATTTATTTGAATTGTGAAATAGATGTAACCATCATCAATGTCTCCATAGCTCAACCATTGTGCTTGTACTTTCGATTCGCTTCCCAGCCCGATATTATTTGCCCATTGAATAATTAAAGCTATTAAAAAAGCTTCATAACTTAGATTTAATCCTGCGGGCAATCCTAAAGCAGCTTTTGATAAATAGATATTGACTGAATCTTGAGAGAATCCATTATTAAAATAAATCTTGCTAAGTGGCAAGACGTTTTTAAATTGGCTATAAATAATTCTTCCCAAAGACTTGCTTAAGCCACTAGTAACTATTGAATTTTGAGCTATCTTTCCAAAGCTTCTGTTGATACCTTGAGATAAATTGCTGTTTCCGGTAAAAGAACCTAATGATTTTAAATTCCCTATAGAAACAGCAATATTGTTAATGCAGATACCAGGGTAATCAGCCATTTAACTGCTAATTTTTAAAACTAAGCCACCATTAGTTACAGCACAAACTAAATAGGTATCAGTCGTTTGTCCGTTAGGAACACTAAAAGTATCGCCGCGACTTCTGCCACTTGTTGGTGCGGCGGCAATGTCGCCGCTAGTTTGTGTCCAGCAGCCTTGGTTGGAGTTTGTGTAAACATCTAATCCACCCTTAATTGTGCTGGCATTAAAAGCCGTAGCCGGACTAGCTAAGTTACTGTCTCCTAATGGTTTAGGTGTGTATGCAGTGTTGCTAAAAGGATTGTTGGAAGTGCTTACTAAAGCCGTAAAACTACTAAAAATAAATGCATGATTCCAACTTTCTAAAGACCAGACATCTGCTTTGTTTGTTGGATTGAATACACCTAAAAGTATTGCAACTCCCCCCTGCACCATTAACACAGCTCGATATTCCGGAGATGCATTTAATGAGTGAAACGTTACAAGCTGAGAACTTGTAAAAGCAGTGCTAAATTGCTCGCCACTTCCATTGGTTCCTGAGTTAGTACCTGTATTCAAAGTACTAAAGAGTTGATGGCTTACTGCGAAACCCGTAGTAATTGCAATTCGATAAACAGTGCTAGCATTAGCACCGCTACCGGATGAAAAATTATAGGCTAAATAGTTGGTGCCGCTAACTGAGTAGGGAGTGGCTGATGAAAACCCAGCGCTAACCATTGCATTGGTTATTGCAGTGGTTAGTGTTCCCTGCGTCCAGCCAGCAGCAAGACTTGAAATTATTCTTGATGCTATTGTCATTAGAAATCTAAGGGTGAAATCGTGATTGTCGGTGCTGGCTTGCGAGCTGTTATTTGATAATCAAATTCTGCATATCGATTGGGTGAAGTTCCCGTTAAGCTGATATCGTCGTCTGTCGGTAAAGTGATAACTATTTGTCTGTCACTATCAGCCGTTTGTGCCGCTTCAGTAAAAGTTCCCCCAGCCTTGATCACCAATGCAATAATGAATTCCTCATAGGTCATGGTTGCTCGTGGGGTGTAACCCGTGTAAGCTAGTGAAGCTTTATCCAGAGTCACATCTGTTGATGTTTCCGTAATTCCCGCCACAGAACTCAATAAAATTTCAGCCATTGGATTAATTCGATTCAAAGTAATAAATCCGTTGTATTCGCTATTCAAAAAACAGTAAATGTTCTACTTTTATGTAAAACAAGAACATTCACTGAAGTCATCAAAGCTTTGCTATGACTAGGATTAAGCGAGATATTCTTGATAGCCAAAATTAAGAATATTCCGGTTTAACCATTAGGGAGGGTCAAACCGGAACAGATAGCCAAGAGAATAAAATGAAAAATAACCGACATGGACAGTCATCTGTGATCACTGACGAGGACTATTGTAAAATTCGCAAGAAAATTAATACCCCAAAGTACAAACTACTTTTAGATTTGGCTTGGTACACGGGGGAGAGATGGGGGGCATTGGTACAGCTAAAAGTTGAAGATTGCTACAACAGTGATGGCACTCCCCGTCAGGAAATTACTTTTCGCGCCAATACCCGTAAAGCTGCACCAGACGGTAAGCGCCAAACTCGTCAGTTACCGGTGCATGAGGTGCTGTTCACCTCACTGTCTAATTACCAACCAGAAACTAACTCGGTTTGGCTGTTCCCCGATCGCGATGGGGAAGGATATATCAGCTTGAGATGGGCCGATAAAATCTTACGTAAAGCCATAGAAAAATGCGGACTGGATGCCAAAGGAATATCAACTCATTCCACCCGCCGGAGCTTCATCACAAAGTTGCACAAAAATGGAACCGACCTCTACACGATTCAAAAGATAACCGGACATCGTGATTTAAAGGCTTTGGGGCGATATGTGGAAATTGACATCGACAGAGTTAAGGGCGCGATCGCAACTCTCTAACCGGGAATACTAAAGGCACTTCACAACTAATAACCTTTATGGGACTACAGCTATTTTTCGCAATGCAACTTGACAGCAGCCCACAGCTGAACCGGGGGCGGATATTCTTATTCGACGACGATAAGGGGATTATTGGGCGCTGGGTAGCTACCAGCGGTGTAGGGTCGTTTCAGGAGGCGGGAGATTGGAGCAAGCAAGGCGGTGGGGTAATTCCGCCGCTGTACGAGGTGAGAGACGCACCCAGTTTTTATAAGGTCAGCACCAAGCCTGTAGATTTGCGCCATGTCAAAGGCGTAGAAGGCAATGGTTATGCCATCTCCCCATTTGAGGTTGTTACCAAACAGGGAGTTAAACGTTCTGACCTATTGATTCACAAGGATGCAAATGCCCCAGGCTCACTAGGGTGCATTGTGTTGCCACTCCAGGAGTTTGAGGATTTTGAGAAAGTGTTTACACGCGAAGCCAAAGGATTAACTGACGTTAAGTTAAGTGTCGGTTACACTTACTAGTCTTGCAGAAAACAAGTTGAGTTTACGCGATCGCACCTGTTAGAAATGCGATCGCATTTTTTTTATAAATGCTAGTATTGGGCTGTCACAGGTCAATACAGGCTTTTTATGAGTAAAGGCGGTTGGACGAGCGGCACCCGCACCAGCGGTAGCACCTGGAGCAGTGGCAAAACGCAAACCATTAGAGTGCCCATTGCCCTAGTGGATGAAATTATGGCTTACGCTAGGGCACTTGATAGCGGTATTGGGCTGTCACAGGTCAATAGAGCCGATGTAATCTTAGAAGCTATCGACTACTACATCAAGTTTCGGGGTAAGAATTTTCGCCCGAACCAGCACTCAAGGAAGCCAGACCTCACCAGCCGCGCTTGGGATGAGTTGAGGAAGTTTCAAAAACTGGTGAAGGAGAACCCCCAGGTACTGGGCATCGAAAAAGATGATACTTGTCGCAGGTAGAGGCGGGGGTTATAATTGCTACCCCCTTTTAAGCTGGTGTAGCTTATAGGGCTGTCCATTGTTTGAAAGTGGAATTGAGTATCCGTTACGGCTCGGCGGCTTTTTGAGCCAAACAGTATCGTCGCCATTAATGGAACTAACTAACAGCCGTTGCCCTTTGTGCTGTCCCTCAATCACTTCAACTTCTTCCCCTATTCGCAATGGGGGCGGCTCAAGCCACAAATCAGACCACAGCAGGCGTGGCTTGTTAAAAGGATCGCCAGCAACATGCACATCAGCCTTTTTCTTGCTGGGGAATCGCTTGACGACTTTCACCCATTTGCATAGGGAATACGACCAGTAAACCTGCCCCTCTACAATTTCCGTTTTTGGGGGGAGAGGGGGAGGTTCTGGTGCAGCAGGGGGGTGATCGTCACGATCAGCGACGATCACCCCACGATCACCCTCACGATCACCCCCAGAATCATTATCTGGTAAAGCTTCTGGGCAAAGGTGATCGTCAGAATGCTCAAAATCCAAATTATCTTTGTCGGGTTCAGGAAATTTTTCCGAAATTTCTGTACTTAGACGATCACCTTCGGCTGTATCGCTTGCCGTGTCTTGGTCGATGGGGTGATCGTCAGGGGTGATCGTGGGGTGATCGTGAGGTGATCGTGGGGTGATCGAGTATTCCATGATACATGGCTCCGATTCAGGCTCTAGCCCAGTCTCAGCAACCGTTTCAGGTATTTTGCTGGGGTGATCGGGGGTGATCGTGGGGTGATCGTGGGGTTCTTCTAGCGCCAAGAAATAGAGATAGGCTTGACCTGGGCGACGGTCAACGCTAATCAGTCCGTCAGCTGCTATCTCTCCCAAGCAATGACGAACATATCCGTCTGAACGCCCCAGCCTGTGGGCTAGCTCCTTGGCGGTAAACTTAATGTTTCGGTTCTTGTTGAAAAATTCCAGGAGTCCGTCCTTAGCGGCTTCCTCTGCGGCGCTGCATCCCTGCTCCAGTTCCTCACCCAGGAAAGTAAACTTCAAGTCTTCGGGGGTGAACATGAGACGATATTTCTTACCCGACGACCGCGATCGCGATTTGTTAATTTCTAGGATTCGGTCGTAAGGTGTGGCGGTTTGACTGTTGTCTTTGGTTAGTGTCCACACCTCGCTGACCGCGTTTCTGATTGCAGTCGTACCCCGTACATCGCCGCTGCGGTTGGTGTGGTGAATGATTAAGAAGGTAGTTTTATATTGAGTGGCTAATCCGGTCATTTCTAGGATGGGCCTAGCATATTCCATTTGAGACTCTTGGTAGCTAGAGTATTTGTTGGCAGTTGAAAGTGAGTCAATTACCACAAAATCTGGTTGAAACTCTTGCAAGTCTGTAATCAGCGCTGGCATGTTCTCAGCACTCCAGCCAAATCGCGCTCTAACGTACTTGCCGATGTCTGACTCTGAGTAACCCAGAAATTCTAAAGCCTGAACCATGTCACCGGGACTCTCATCACCTTGGTAATAAAGAATTTTTCTTTTTTTACCAGTGGTTATAAATTTACCGAATTGCGTACCCTGAATCAAAACCTTGCTTACACCATAAGCAAACTTTGTTTTACCAATTCCGCCATCTGCGGCAAGCAATATGGTTGTACTTTTGGGCACTAATCCATTTATCAGCCACTCACGAACTGTTGAGCCAGCCAGTTCTTTCAATTGTTCATAAGTGAGTAATTCGCTACACTTAGCCACGAGGCTTTTTAGATATAAGTTTTCGAGGTAACTTGTAGTAACGGAGCGTTCTTTAGCTAATTCATGGAGCCTAAAATATCTGAATGATGGCTCAGGACATGTTGTATAAATGTTTGTCACTGCTGAGAGTAATTGATCATGTCTTTGGCGTTGGTATTCTTCTTTTGTTGGGGCTAGCGGTGTATCAGTTATTTCTGTAATTTGGTTGCGGATTAACGTAAGTAATTCTGTAATATTTTGGTCAGGACTGTAAGCTAACTGCGTAGCTCTATTGCATCTTTTGATGACTTCCCGACACAGGTATTTGGTAATAACTAGTCTTGCCAAGGAATCAATGTTTACTGCGCTGACCGTCCTATCAATAAGTGTTGCAAGTTTATTTCTGCCTCCAATTCTTGCCAGTAAATCATGGTCTGTTAAGTAGCTGGTGACACCTATCAAATCTGTTGGTAATCCTTTCTTGTCTAGCCGGATACAAGCTTGATAAATGTCTTTATGTGCGCCGATATAAAAATGTTCTGGTTTCAACCAATCTTTAACCCGACTAAGGGCATTTGGGTCTATCAATATTCCACCAAGAATGCTCTCTTCTGCTTCAATATTTTGTGGTGGAAGCCTGTCGATATCATTATTAAAATCAGGGTCTTCGATATAGGTTTGAGGGATTGCTATCATTTTTAAATCCCTCCAAGTGTGTTACAATTGCTTTTAATGACGGCATTAAAAGTAGTCTGAATCGTCAGATTATTTTTCTTTTTGCTGTTGTAAATCATATTCTTCACAATTAAAGAACTACGACTCACCTTGTTGCTACTGGTGAGTATTTTTTTAGAGTACGGCGATCGCGCACTCAGGATACTGAACTCTGAGCAGTCTTAAAAGGGAATGTGCAGTAGCAATGCATTAAAAAGCCGTCCTCACCCACGCAGGCAGGACGGCTTAACTATCTTCGGTTTGCTTTTTGAGTTCTTCTCGAAGTGCTTTAAATTCTTGAACTCTAGACCTCAGTCGCTTTATTTCATCATTGATGCGCTGTATTTCATCTTCCTTCGCTGCCACCTGATCGCAATATTCATCTATCAGGTGGTCAAGCATTCCCCCAGTAACTGCTGTTCCGGCGCTGAAGATACTTGATTCCGAGCTATTCGTTCTATAATCTCGCTCTTGCTGATTCCCAACAGCTTCGCTTTCTCCTCCAGTAACTCTACAGCCTCCGGCGATACTGTCAGGTTTAAACTTCGCTTGCGCTGACCGTGCAATGGTTTTCTCATTCGTTGTACCCATCTACTACTCCTTATTGTACACGCATGGTACTTTACTTTTAACGCGCATACTACTAGACTATAGTCAGTTGTACGCGTGTGCAACTAATTTAACAAATAGCTCCCCCCTCTCCTTGCCGTAGTGTCCGAGAGGGCAATAAATAAACCGGAGCAAGCACCCGCGCCTAGACCTTGCGCGGACACACCCTATTCCCAATTACCAATGCCCAATGCCCAATGCCCAACTCCCAAACCATGCAGAGACAGCAGCCTGCAAGCACTGAGCGAATACCAAAGACCTGCTAGGGAGCGACAACTGACAACTCATAACTCACAACTCACAACTGACATGAACCAAACAAACACCACCGACCTAACCCAAGACCTGCAAGCGCTCGAAGCACACCTAGAGCGTGTCATCCAGTCCCCAGCATTCACTCACCTCATGGGGTCTGGCTTCTGTAACCCAGATTTCACGCTACCTGATGCATTGATGGCAGTGCAGCAAGCGCTCTCAAGCTACAACGAAATGATGTCAGTTATTGAGCAATACGCGCCCGAATACAAACAAGATTTCCGCCCCCATGTAGCGCCAAACAATACTTATTCCACAGAAAGAAAAATTAACTTCCTTCACATAAAGCATGATCCAGCTCTTGAAACAGCGCTACGGATGGAATATATCGCCTGTACACAACGACTTGGAAATGATGTTTTTGTCCACTTCGCCGCGGGGAACAACCCGCTCCACCTATGCGGTCAAGCAGCAGAAATCTTCTGGCATTTCGTAAAAGTCAACAGCGTTACCGTCTTTAGTCCCCCCCCCAGCACGGCTGCGCCTGAAGTAAAAAGCGCTGAAACCCAGTGCCCACAAGGTAACAGCGCTTCTGCAAGTGAGTAAAAGCAGCCCATTAGTGGCAGTTAAACACTTGTAAACACGGGCAATAGTCGTACTTAAACCCCACTATGCCCACAGCTAAACCCCACTATGCACGGACTATGCACCGAGCATCATATCCTCATGCACCCATTATGGAAGCACTAGAAACCACCCATAACGGCACTAAAGCCACATCTAACACCGACAAGAAAGCCACAAAGGAAAAAGACAAGCCGAAACGACACTTACCAGCTTTGCCAAGTGCCGTTTCGGCCGCAGACATGAATAATGTCGAATATTCAGGATTAGCCGACAGAACCGCCGTGGAATGGACATCTCTAAAAAATTACGAGATGTTCAGCCTTTCCCCCGATGGTTCATTCCCCATGATGAAAGTCAGCCGTAGCAAGGCTGTACGCCTTGCTGATCGCGAAGTAATGATGGTTGGTTCCGGTCGGTGTTTTCGAGTTTCGTTGTCCAACCATCCAAACCAAAACAAGCCCTAGTTTCCCCCAAGAGCTTGTTTTGCAAACGCTGGCTAACTATACAAAATCTACCATGACAGAACCTAGAACACTAACAACCAAAGAACAAAGAGTTGTTGACGAGTTTGAAGCATCTCGCCCCGGCTTTGGGGCGATAGCTGAGCGCTACATCCGCGATAACCATTTAACCGGTTGGGCTGACATCATCGAAAACACACCAGAAGAGGAACTAACAGCCAAAACAGGATACGGTTCTAACTCCTTCATCTACCGGAGGATTGGCGGATGAAACCACTAATTGAGCTAGAGGTTAATAGTCATGAGTGACAAGCAAAGCCCCTGGTTGAAGGCTGCCATCAATATAAATGAACTTTTGAAACAAGAACCGCCTGAAGTTCAGAAAGCTATCAAACTGATGAATCAAAAGATTTACCCCCAAAACTGGGAAGCAATACGGGAAAAGGAGCAACAGCAGCAATGAACCAAATGCTAATCCTGTTGCTAACTCTCACCTCCCTAACTTTTGCGATCGCCGCACTGTACAAGTCAGCCGACCGCCCAATGTACCTAAAAATCGAGGTGCAGTATGGCAAATGATTTGATAGACATCAAGGTTGCAGCCCCACCAAAATCAACTACTGCACACACCTGGGTTGAGTTGAACCTTCCAAACGCTAAGACTCTTGGGCGTTACTGTGCTTGGGGAGCAGGTAGGCTATGTTTTTCTGTGTCCTTATTCGCTATCAATATTACCCGTAATGCCTTCAGGATGGGCATTTGGTTATGTGATGGGGTAGAAGCTGGGGCTAAGAAATTACTAAAAGTCTACGACGCTCTCCCCTATGCTGGCACACCCATAACCCAAGTCATTGAAGCGTCAGCTGTGCCAGTGAACGAGCCGCTCGAAATCATCACCGATATCATCAGCGCCATTGAAGGTAAACAGGTGATGATCATCGGGGAGATGGGAACCGGGAAAAGCACACTCGCCCAATACCTTGCCTATACCATTGGGGGACGTGTTCGCGTCTACGAGTGTGAGGGAACGCCGACCGACTGGCAGGGGCTTGAGGTCATAGGCAAGGGTGAGGATTGGGCAGCCATTGAGCAGGGGATGGCTGAAGACTTAGAGGATTTAAGCAACCGACTAAAGCTGAGAACCGAGCGCGGTGATGGCGCTTTGGCTGGTTCTGAACGGGTAACTATTGTTGAAGAATACCCCGAAGTATCGACGAAAGTCACCGTCTCGGCGGAATGGTTGGAACGACATGCCCGCAGAGGTCGTAAAGCACTACGCCCAACTATATTACTCAGCCAGTATGACCGAGTGGCGGCTTGGGGGCTAGAGGGGAAAAGCGATTTGGCAGACGCTTTCTACCGTATTCGCTTAGGGAAAAAGGCTTTGGCTCATGCCAAATCGCTGAAAAATGAGCAGCTCATTGAGTGGTTAAAACTAGACCAGAGTCACTGTCTGCTTGACGATCAGCCTTTGAAGCTCCCCCCATACCGCGAGATGAAAGCCGCAACACTGCGCGGTAGTCAGACCATACCTCAACCATACCCCAACAACGTGATCAACCCTGAAAAAACGGCTGAAAATACCCGAAAAACCGCTCACAGCCAGGGTTTTAGCGATTCTTTTTCAGATGAGAGTCGCTTACTTTGGCGGATGATTCAGCGGCTTGGCGAGGGTAAAAATGATAGTGCGATCGTCACTGAGGTGATGGGCTTTACCGGCCAGCGCTACGGTGAGGGGAAAGACCTGCTAGAGCGACTCAGGAGGGAATTCGACGGATAAATCAGGCGTGCGATCGCGGATGACAGGAACGCGATCGCTTCCCAATTACCGTTACTAAGTAAAAAATATCATAAGTACGCCACCAAACATGCCTTTTTCTGATGAGCCGTTAACAATAACAAATCTTTCAGGGTGTCCACTTGATGACGAGCTTGTTAATGAAGCCGTAGATCAAATTTACGGATCTAATCCCAATGTAGACTGCTTTGTTATTGTCGAGTGGAATCCACAACAGAGCCGATTTAAGATTGGCTATTTAACTTATTTTACAGAAGAGTCTGTTTTCTCTGAAGTTGGGCAATGGCAGGGTTTGACAGAAGAAAATATTGGTATGCCCTGCCAATATTGGGTTGAACAATTTGAGTACGAAAATGGTGAATTAATAGGAGGTGCTTACGAAGTTTTTGACAAAGAATCGCACCCGTTATGGCATCACCAGTAATAGGTGGGGCGAGCATTCCGCATTCAAAAATATTACATCTTAACTTATGGGAATAATAGTGGAACTAAATTTTTGTTGCCCAGAATGTAATAGCAATGAGTGGCATTGCATTTATGTTGGTACCTACATCTGCACAGAATGCAATTATGTATGCCACTGCTTTGAAGGGGAAGAAGAGTATGACGAGGAGACTTAAATGTTTGGGCTTACTTTAGATCGCGAAGATGAGCTACAAGGATTAAAAACCATCCTTGAAAGAATAGCTGACAATGATGATGGGAAGAATCTTACTCATAAACAAGTACGAGCATACGCACGCTGTATGCTAACACTAGTTCCTGAGTTGCAAATAGAATTTAGTCTTCGCCCAGAGTTTCAAATTTTGATGGCAGCGCTTTCTACGAGCGGATTACCTCATTACGATAGGTGTTTTATTGCCTCAAGATTATTAGAATTATTAGCTAAAAGTTCTGATTTAAAAAAACAAGCTTTATCCTCAGAGTCTTTCTAAAAGAAAGCCTGATGAGCCGGACTGACTCACCGGCGAAACGTGACTGTTGTCACGTCGCGATCTGAGTCCAAATCAGAACGCACGGCACAACAGCCAGTAACTTAGGGCTTTTTTGTTGAATCAAGCTGTTATGGCTTTCTGGACTTCGTAAGCTCGGTGCTGGTTGTGTGCTGTAATTCCCTGTGTCGCTGCAAGCTGTAACTTGCGGCATCGCCTTGAGAGTGAAATAAGCTTACGGCTTACGGGTGATTCATAGGCTTCGACGCGGGATAAACGCACCACCCACTAGGACAACTACATGATTAAAATTTTAGGACTTGATGTAAGCAAGTCCTCAGTTTCGGCTTGTCTGCTAACAGAAAAGCCAAATTCACCACGTCAATTCTATTACGAATGCCACTTTTATAGGTTCAGTGCTAATAGTGCTGGAATCAACAAACTATTGGAACTGAACGCGGACATTGCATTAATGGAACCGACCGGAAGCAATTATTCAAAGCTTTGGGGAACACATCTAGCCCGCGCAGGCGTTGAGGTTCGCCTAGTCGGTCACAAGGAACTACGGAGCTATCGTCATCATCATTTAGCGTTACCTGATAAAGATGATGACGCGGACGCTCTAGCGCTGGCTTGTTATTACTTCGATTACCATGCTGATCTGCGTCGGTTTGTACAAGTTCGTGACCTAACTATTGTTCGTGTTCGGGAGCTAGTGCTAAGACTTGCTCATCTCAACCGTGTACAATCACCAATTATTAACCGTATACGCCAGGACTTAGCGTGGCAATTTCCAGAGGTGGCTTTGATTCGTTCTAAGCGGTTAGATGCTGGAGAAGTGCCTTTACTTTGGGGTTGGTTAGCTGAAGAAAGAAAAAGCACGAGATATGACCGACTATACCAAAACACAGCCGGATTAGGCATTACAGACACAGTAAGGAATCATGCCAAGCGCTTATGTCATCTCCAGCGGGAGGAATTAGCAATTGAGCGTGAGTTAAGCCAATGGCTATCGGATACTAGGTTTAAGCCATACTGTGAAGTTTTCCGATCTTTCGGTTTTGGCGATCGCTTAACTGCGATCGTGATTTCTCAAATTTATCCGCTATCGGGATTTCTGGGAGAAGACGGTAAACCCGAAGTTCGCATACGCCAGGGGCGAAACTCCAAAAAGCCTACTAAACGTCACATGTCGCTGAGGAGATTTCAGAAGGCTTTGGGTGTAGCTCCGAGCTTGGAGGCATCTGGTGACATGAAGAAAACCAAAGTGGTTGGCGGTTCGGATCTGTGCCGCATTGCTATGTGGCAGTGGGTTTTCACTCGGATCGAGCCAAGGCGCAATCGGGTTAAAAATGAGATTGGTAAATTTTTGGGCGAAAAACTGGATACTGAAAAAGCAGCCGGCAGGCCTATTAAGTTGGTAAGGATGAAAATAGCCGCGATTGGTGCGCGGTTACTGTTTCGGGAGTTGGTTAAAGCGCTGAGTGTTGAGTTGTGACTATCGTTGTGCCTAGTGAAATTTACAAAGGTTACAGAATTGAGGTCGATTACGAACCTTCAAAAAATTACTGCTTTCGGATTTACCGCTCAATCAGAGATAATCCAGACTGCTATTCTGGCTGGAACACTATGGAAATTGCTTTTAGTGTTGCCCGCGAATGTGTTGATTGGTGGACAAGTCAAGACTATTGTGACTTGGATTATCAAGACCCAAAAGAATATCCAGATTTTTTAGGCTGACAAGTAATCGTTAATATCTCGTCCAGTGGTCACGATAGCTTGACCACTGGACACCCCAGAATGTGACAAAAAAGGAATTTTGACTAATGTATGATGGCTATTTTTCTGACATCAACAATTTTCTTAATCCAAAAATAAAAGTACATTGCTGTTGCTGCGGCGGTGCAGTGCCAAATTGGTGTTTAGAAGAAGATGAAACCGGGTGGTACTGTCCTTGGTGTGGCGAGATTGGTGACTTACCCAATCCCCAATCCCCAATCCCCAATCCCCAATTCCCTGAATTACTAGAGTGAAGTCCAATTCCAAGTTGATAAAAAGTTCTATTCACGCTTTTTTACAGAAATCTTCCTTTATTTGGATAAAACCGAATTGGCTAATAATTGGCAAGGAGTTGTCGTTTTTCCCAGCAGGAGTATCGATACAGCAGATACAGAAAGATACATTGAATTACTGACAAGTCAGCGGGTCAGCCGTATTTATCTCGATGAACTAGATTCAGAGGGAGAACAGTCTATTGGCATTGAGACAGTCAAGTTAGTAATTGAACCAGAATCAAATGTTGGTACAAAAGCCAAGGAATTGATCAAAGCCACTAGGCAACAAATAACTGATGAAGTTACCCAGCGGGAACTTTTACAATTGATAGAGACGATAATTATTTATAAATTTCCTAAAGCAAGCCGGGAGGAGATTGAGCAAATGTTGGGCTTAAGTGAGTTAAAACAAACTAGAGTTTATCAGGAAGCTAAGTTAGAAGGCAAGATTGAAGGCAAGATTGAAGGCAAGATTGAAGGCAAGATTGAGGGCAAATTAGAGGCAGTACCTTTTATGCTGAGCTTAGGTGCAACTGTGGAACAGATAGCACAAGCATTAGGTTTAGATATAGAACAAGTAAGACTTGTAGCCCAAAACACTCAGTCAAATCAGGCAAAAGGTTGTGATTCTGAGGCTATCGGCTGAATTGACTGGGATTGTCATACCAATTCGTAATTCGTAATTCGTAATTAAGAAAGTCTTATATGGCATGGCTTTCGGGGTTTGAATGTGTTGCCTCATTTTAGAGAATTGGTATCAGACGCTTAAAACGTCTAATAACGAATCACAGTAAGTCAGTAAGTGAAAATTGCCGCTGACGGTCTAGTTCTTGAAGCCGCAATTTTTCAGCATAGAATGCTTGATAGTATGATTGCCATCTTTCTGGTGCTACATCTGGATCTGTTTCCTGCCATAATTCCAAAAAGTGGCGATAGCGCTTTTCACGAAACACGCGTTCCATACAAGCGATCGCAGCTTGAATCACTTGCGGAGTGCGAAGTATTTCTTTCTTACTTTTCTCATTGAGATGAAACAGATGAGAAACTAATCCTATATCCTCAGACAATTCCAAATATCTGTCTTGTAGACTTGAAATTAAATCAACTTGCTCATCTGTTGATTCTAAAATCTGCCGCCACAAAAATCGATGGTGAGAAAGGCTAAATTCTAAATCCCGTTCATCTAAGGCTACCATAATAGCTTGACGCTGTTCTGGACAATGCAAGTGAATTCGTAGCAATAAAGCCTCTGCTAGTTCTAAAAGACTGCGATCGCTATTGGGGATTGGGGACTGGGGACTGGTGACTGGGGACTGGGAATAACTCCTACTACTCCACTCTCTTTTAGTTGGTAAAGGCTTAGAGTATGTAGCCGCAGCGGGAGCAATCTGAGTCAGTAAATTTTCTACTCGTAGAGGTATCAGTCTGGTATCCCCTAAGCTGAGTATTTCTGCACAATAAGAAACGTAATAGTTACGGGTATCAGTATTAGCTATATTTTTAAGTAATTTAACTATTTGCTGAGTTACTTGTTGAAAATCGGTTGCTTGCCTTAAGTCGCGGTCTTTGGTAATTTGTTGAATCTGCCAGTCTAGCCAAAGAGGAGCATTTGCCAATAGTTGTTGATAGTCTTCTGGCGTATGAGTATGCAAGTATTCATCTGCATCTTTGCCATCGGGGAGGTTGAGAATTTTGAGTTGCACTTCACCTTTGTATGCTAAATCAGCAATTTCCCCAATTGCTCGTTCAGCAGCATTTGTCCCAGCTTTATCAGCATCAAAGTTGAGTACCAACTGTTTCGATTCGGTGTAACGTAATACTAGCTTTACTTGATCTAAGCTGAGGGCAGTACCGAGGGAAGCAACAGCATTATTAATACCAGCAGCGTGGAGAGCGATCGCATCAAAATATCCTTCTACTACCACCGCCTGATCTAGTTGAGAAATTCCTCCTTTGGCTTGATCGAGAGCAAATAAGGTTTTACCTTTGCTAAAAAGTTCGGTTTCTGGTGAATTTAAATATTTAGGTTGCTCATCAGTGAGAGTTCTACCTCCAAAGGCGATGACGCGTCCTTGGATATCACGAATGGGAATCATCAAGCGATCGCGAAACACATCGTAATAACTGTTCCCTTCCTTGCGCGGTTTAATCAATCCTGCTTTTTCCACTAGTTGTACTGGATAGTGTTTATCTTCCACCAGATAGCGATAGAGGGTTTCCCAACCTGCGGGTGCATAACCTAAACCAAACTGCTGAATGGTTTCTTCCCCAAGTCGGCGGTTAGATCGCAAATACTCAATTGCTCTTTGTCCTTGAGATTGTCTAAGGGCATGTTGATAAAACTGTGCTGTAAAAGCGAGAACTTCATATAATTGTTCACGCAAAGACAGTTGACGCTGTAATTCTTGGCGTTGTTCGGGTTCTAGAGTTTGCACACGAACTTGGTGACGCCGCGCTAAATCTAACACCACCTCGGTGAAAGAGCGCTTTTCCAAGTCCATGAGAAACTTGATTGCATTTCCCCCAGCTTGACAGCCGAAGCAATAGTACATTTGCTTTGTCTGGCTGACTGTAAAACTAGGGCTTTTCTCATCATGAAAGGGACACAACCCCACAAAATCTTTTCCACGCTTGCGTAAAAGTACATGTTCTGATACGACATCTACAATATCAGCGCGTTGTTTAACTTCCTCAATTGTATCTGGGTGCAAGCGGGGTATTTGCATATTGGTCAGTTGTCAGTTGTCAGTTGTCATTTGTCATTTGTCAGTTGTCATTTGTCACCAGTCCCCAGTCCCCAGTCACCAGTTACCAGTCACCAGTCCCCAGTCCCCAGTCACCAGTCCCCAGTCACCAGTCCCTCGCCATCAACTTTAGAGAAATAACAATGGATTTATGACAAAGTACTTCTGATAGTTATTATATTGTTGTTGCCAAGCCACAAATCTATGTATAGAATTGCTGACGCTTAATTTTATAAGAGGAAATACTGTAGATGGGGCGTATATTTATTTCAGCGGCTCACGGAGGCAAAGAAGCAGGAAGAATTGACCCAGGTGCGATCGCAGGTGGTACAACCGAAGCTAGGGAGATGATTCTGCTACGGGATTTAATTGTCACGGAACTGAGGGCGCGGAGTTTTGAAATTTTAGCAGTTCCCGATGATTTGAGCGCAGCAGACACCATCGCTTGGATTAATTCTCGTGGTCGTCGCGGTGATGTCGCCCTGGAAATTCAAGCTGATGCTGCTAGTAGTCCTTCTGTACGTGGGGCTAGTGTCTTCTACATTGCCAGCAATAGCGATCGCAAAAGTAATGCTGAATTGTTACTAGTAGGGTTATTGCGCCGCGTACCCCAATTGCCAAATCGCGGAGTTAAGCCAGATACAGATAGTGGATTGGGTCGTTTAGCATTCTGTCGTCAAACAACGCTACCTGCCTTGGTGATGCAAGTGGCATTTCTCAGCAGTCCAGAGGATCGTGCTTTGCTACAAACTCGCCGTCGGGATTTTGCTCTAGGAATTGCTGATGGCTTGGCATCTTGGAGTCGTGTGATTGATCCTAATCCCCAACTTCCCCAAGAACCAAATTATCCGCCTATTAATATTAATATTAATGGGCAAAATTATCAAGAGCAAGGAGTACTAATTAATGGTAATGCTTATATTCCTATTGATTTAGTTGATCGCTTACGGATTGACCTGTCAACAGCCCCTAATGTCCGCCGTATTACCTATCGCAAAGTCGTCTATGTGAAAGCTGTTGAATTGGGGGATTTTAATGTTGCTGTTTCCTGGGATGCTGGGACTCGCACTGTCACTTTACGATCCAATTTAGTAGTTTGTCCTGGTCAAATAGATCAAGTGATGTCAAACGGCAGTACCTCGGAAGTGCAGTTGCAATTATTCCTGAGAAACAACAATGAAAATGCTTTGGTGAAATTTCCTGATATCCCAAAACTCTATCGAGAAGAAGCCAATATAGAAGGGGTCAACTATGATATTGCCTTCTGCCAAATGTGTGTAGAAACTGGATTTTTACTTTTTGGTGGTGATATTAGACCTGAACAAAATAACTTTGCGGGCTTAGGTGCAATTGGTGGTGGTTCGGAGGCAGCAACTTTTGAAAGTGCCAGAATTGGAGTGAGGGCACATATCCAGCACCTCAAAGCTTACGCTAGTTTAGAACCTTTGGTGAACGAAGTTGTAGATCCACGGTTTCGTTTTGTGACTCGTGGCATTGCACCATCAGTCTATCAGCTATCAGGGCGCTGGTCAGCAGATTTAGATTATGGTACAAAAATTACAGCCATGGTTAAACGATTGTATAAATCAGCAGGACTACTTTAAAAATCTAGCAGAGTTATAAAAAGTCCAAGAGCGATCGCAGCCACGCTTTTGACTCAAATCACACCCAAGCCAGAAGCACAAAGGAAAGCGGTTGTATTAGCGCGCTAATGTGCGCTATGACTGCAACAGCAAAAGCCAGCGATTCCTCTAAGAATAATTTTTGAGATAGGCGATCCGGCCATACTGACTGCGATCGCCTACCTCATGCATTTCTGATAAGCGGATTTTATTAGCGCTATCAACCTTTTTTTGTCAAGCCTTGTTGACTATTTGTAACAAAAACGTTATATTTATTTACATAAAGAAACAAAGCAAGGAAAAAACTATGTATACCACCATTAACGAAGACGGCGTTCTCAATAACTACCCAACTGAACCCAAAGTTTATTACGCTGAATACCCTGCAATTTGGGAGCAACGCAAATATGTTTTACAAGGTGTGTTTGCGACATTACTTGTCACCACTCTAGTTTTGGTTGGTATTAGTGTTAGCTAAGATTTTTAGATTTCGGTATCTCCCATCGACAGAAAAACTTTTTCAGCCTCGGTTAGTTTACCGGGCTTTTTTGTTGCTGTTTGATGTTCAAGGAAGCGATCGCCTGTCGTGGCGATCGCACATTGTTTTGTTACCAGTGCGATTACGTGCAAAATATGTTTAATAATAGCTATCTTAATGAAAGAGGAGATTTAGTTTGAGCAAAAAAACGTGTCCAACAACCAACAAAAGCAATGCGAACTATGTCAAAGAGAGATGGAAGATTTAACTGTCCATCACTTAGTTCCACGACAAAATACCAAACGTAAAAAACAAGATCCAGGCCCAACGGTAAATATCTGTTCTGCCTGCCATCGCCAGATTCATGCTTTATTCGATAACAAGTTACTTGCTCTTGAACTCAATACTCTAGAAAAACTTAGCCATGAACCGCAAATGCAAAAATTTTTGGTTTGGGTAAGAAAGCAAGACCCCCGTAAGCGAGTTTCAGTCCATCGTTAAATAATCAAGTGTGAGTCTCACCACTTATATCTTAATATAGATGCGCTCTTCTCGTTGATAGTAGTAAGCAAAGGTAATATCAGTTATTGCAAACATTACTATGACTAACTCTCAACCTCCACTGCCACAACCCCAACTACAAAAAGCAGGAATTACATTTGAGCAGTATTTAGAATTTACTCCAGAAAAGTTGGAATTGTGGGATGGATATTTAGGCTACGGTGGACAAAATCAACTTGGGTTTCATTTGGCTGTTCTCAGAAATATGGGACTACTGACAGCAATTCGTCACACGGAATTGTCACTATGGATAGAAGCCCTAGACCGTCATCTACGAGAAAAACTAGAAACTGTCACCACTCAGCCAGAAGTAGCCGAAGCTTTACTAAATCGCCTGAATCGGGCAATGGAAGATTTGGCAGCAGTGGCAGAGTATTTAGAGGTACAGGGATAACATAAATATTGTTGCTGTGAATTATTATATTTTGCTAGAGTGTTTTGAAAATATTACACAGCACCTTGAATTAAGCTTGAATTCTGTTCCAGAATATCTATTTCCACTTGAGAAAGTACTTTAGGCTGCATTTGTTGTAGGTCATGCAGCACTATTTCCGCATTATTGATATCAAACTGATAATACTCAGTTAAACTGCCTATGGGATGATTAAATTCCTGATAGCGGTGTTTGAAATACAATTCAATATTCCCCCGGTGTGACCAAGTTCCCAGTACCTTAATATCAACAGCTTGATAGTGTGCAAGTAAATCTGTTTCAACTTCTGCTACTCGCTTGAGAACAGGTCTAGTGGTGACTCCGATTTTGTACAAAGTGCCAATATTTGTTTGAATTTTTAAAAAATAAAGCGTACAGGATAAAATACGTTTGAGTTGAGCGCGATATAGTTTGACATCAGTAAGCCGATATGCCAAATCTGAGGTGTTTTTGTGGTTGGCGTGTTCAAAAGCTAGTTCTAGCTTCAGCAACTTCTGAAGTATTAATGGCGACTGAATTTCGTTGAATAATGAAAATTGTAGCGCTCCAACAGGAATTTTGCCCAAATCAGTAAATTCATATTCTGGTGGCGTTAAGTATACATTTTTTCTCAACATCCCTGCTTTGATTAAACCAGGGGTCACTAAGTAGGAACTGATAGGATAATTTTTGCTTCCGTACTCCTTCCAAAGAAGTTTTAACTGTGTTAAATCTTTGCTAGATAGCTGAATATTGAAATTATCGTAGAGTGGCAGAGTTGGGAATTCTCTATTAGCTACGGGGCGGCAGGTTTCCTGATTATGAGCGAAATGATGCTCTTTCACTTGGCCTTTTTTTGCGGTTAGCTCACTATGACAATAGGGACACTTAAGCAAAGTTTTACCGCTACTGACATCTGCAATACAGATTAACATTCCATTTTCATCTACACCGTATTTTAGCCACATTTTTACAACGAGTTAAGGGTTGAATTTGCTTCTTACCAGTGTGCTTTAATTTTTCTTTCAATGGGTCTATCTTCTGAGCTAGGTAATGTTGATTTGAAGAATACAAGTGCGATCGCCTCAACAGTCACCTCTATCCCCCTGCTCCATGGTAGTTGCTACAAAGCAAAGGCAGCCACGTAGTGAGCCAACGCACCGTCTCCCCTGCTTGGCTCTGAAAAAGGGTGGTACATTCTGATGCCTCGCTTGGGTGAAGGGCTGGGGGCAATTGTTTTTAAAATATTTAGTAGTCAATCATACTATAGTTATTATATTATTTCTCACTCTAGAAGCTCTACCCATTGAGTGACAACGAGCAGAGGATTCATAATTTACAATGCAGCCAGGATTTAATTAATTGATAGTTAAATCCTGGCCTACTTCATAAAATCAAAGCGCCTTAACTGACAGACACTAGATATTCAATTAATTGTGTCTTTGAAATAATTTCATGCAAAAAAATGAAGTTTATGAATTTGAAACTTGCATTGTGGTTACTGTGGGCTGGATTTATCGCCTATATTTTATTGTTGGCACCGCCCCTGCACTTAGATGAAACGCTAACTCTGTTAAAAAATATATTTACTCTTCAGTGGGCTGCTATTAATCCAATTATCCTTTCATTATTTTCTTTAGTGGGTATTTGGCTATTAATTTATAGTGGTTTATTGTTCATTGATGGCAGGATGCAATCGATTCGGTTTTGGCCTTTTGCCGTTGCATCAGTTGCTTCAGGTGTACTTGGTCTTTTGCCATATTTAGCTTTGCGCGTACCTAATCAGCAATTTTCTGGACAAAAGGATGCTTTTTTAAATTTACTGGATTCTCGCCTTTACGGTATTGTTTTGACTTTAAGCACACTTTTTTTGCTTATCTATGGTTTTGCCTTCGGTGATTGGGGAGATTACATGCAGCAGTTCCAAAGCGATCGCTTTATCAATGGCATGAGCTTGGCTTTTTGCCTATTTTATGTATTATTTCCTACTGTTGTTGGTGATGATATGGCTCGTCGCCGTTTTCCTAATGCCCAGGTATTTCTCGCAGTGGTGTTTGTTCCCTTACTCGGTTCCCTTGCTTATCTTTGCTTGCGCCCCCCACTATTGGTATCAACTATTCGTGAAGAATCATTCATAGCTAATAGGTAAATATTGCCATTTTCAAGTTGCTGGACAAAGATGGTGTTAAGCGTTGTGACACTACAGCAGTCACAGCAACAGTGATTTTTGAGCAAATTAACGCTATGGCCATACACCAGCAATAAATGCAATACCAAGGCAGAAAGTAGCTATAAAATTCAAGCTATGATATTCCTCGTGCAATTCAAGTCAAAAATTTGACTAAAGCTCCTGCGGCTCATACGCAAGGTTATGGCTTTAGAGGCGATCTGAGCAGAACCAGGAGGAGCGATAGCCCAGGAGCGGTAAGGCTCTCCTGGCAATTGTGTAACTTGATTTTTGATTATTAACTATGAACTGCTGACAACTCTAACCTTTATTCAGGATACCAATTGTGTAAGTCCTATGATTTTGATGTACTACAGTTACTTGCAATTTGAGGATTGCTATGTTCTCGCAGCATTGTGTAAAGGGTCAAGTTCCAGACGGGCCAAGAACTTCGTCGCCGACTTCGGCGGTAATGCGTTGAGCTAGCTCTACATTCGGTACTTCTTCCTTACCTACAGTACCCACTGCTGCAATCAGCCGAGCAAGACCACTTGGCGCAGCAACGACTAACACGCGAGCTGGCTGATCTTTGAGGACAGCAGCCATGTGGGGTGTGCCAGCAGGAATTAGTAAGCTTTCACCAGTACTTAGCACTACCTTGTTCTCACCTGCCCAAACTGTTAACTCTCCTTGGAGTACGTATAGTTGTTCGGAATAACGGTTGTGGCGATGCAGAGGAGTTTGTGTGCCGGCCGGAAAGTAAGCTTCTATCAGATCGTACTTGCCTGTGGTTGTGGTGTGATCGGCAACGATGTCCGCACGGGAACCAAATAACCATAGTGATTGGGCCATGAAATTGCTCCCTATTGATCAATGAATTGTGTAATAAGCAGTAATTGAAGAAGAGCGATCGCCTTTGGCAAGTCAGGCGCTCTAGCCGAAGGAAGTTTGGGCTGCCTCAAATCAAAGATTGGAGAGACTCACTCCGTGAGTCAAGCACAATCCGACCATCGCGCAACTGCTTTTCTAACTCGGCAATCTGAGCTTCCAGGGGAGCTATCATCACTTCAACTTCAGAATTCTACCGTTCATTCGGTATAAAGTTAAAGAGATTGGGGATTAACCTACAGCCTTGTTTGGGGATAGTCAAAAAATATTAGTGCCACATTCACACTTCGTCTATTGCCAGATTGCTGTTACCTACAAATACGGTTTTGTCTGAATTTCTTTTGAAAAAAGATGTACTCTTGACTTTGGCATTAATATTTATATGCATATTAGAGATTATGATCCTGCATTGCAACTAGTTAAGTATTTTTATTTCTTATTGAATACATTATTAAATAGATTGATTTACTTGAAAAACAGGATAAATATGTATATTGCATACTGCTTTTTTGTATTTATCAACAAGGTTCTTCATGAGCAATGTGTAATTTACTGAAATTTATCTCATATTTAATATCTTGAGTTTTATCTACTCGTATTTTTACTTGTTTTTTTTCAGAAAGCAATACCCGATGAACTACTCATAATTAAGCCGCCAATACAGATCAGAAGTCAAGATTTGCCAAATACCAATAAAATCAGAATATTCAACAAATTTTCAAACATCCTCTAAGAAAGCTAAAGTTTCATTTGAGTTGGGCGTGTTAAGCCACTGATCTAGATCACAGGCTGATAAAAAAATAAAAGTTCTTATTGATACAAGAATTAAATAAATTTACATAGTTTAATGAATAAAATTTGTATTTCATGAAAGTGTTTGCAAATTCAATTTTATCCATTGTTTATTAACTATCTTGTGGAAAATTTATGCATTTAATGACAAGATTGACAGCGGGATTGTTGACTTTTGGAACATTGATGACTGGAGTATTGCCTGCAATTGCTCGTCCGGCGACCTTGACGAGTAGAAGTAATCTGCGAACAGGTGCATATTTGACAGCACCCGTAGAAGAAATCTTACCATCCGGCAGTTATGTGGAGGTTTTGAATATTACGGTGGGAAATGATGGCAATTACTGGTACTATGTGCAACCAAATTTGGAAGGGACACTAAGCGGTTGGGTACGCAGCGATTTAGTTCGCTTTAAGCCGAGCAACAAACGTTATGCAACCATAGCGGGTAATCGCGGGTATAAAATTAACGTGCGTTCGTCTCCCAGCTTAAAAAGCGAGGTTCTGCACAACGCGCTGTCAGGTGATTTGGTGACAGTTGAAAATTCGTACAAACAGGTGGGGCAATATGGTTGGTATTGCATCAAGTTCCCAAATAATGTTACTGGTTGGGTGCGAGAAGACTTGCTATCGATATGGCCGCAAGGATGCATTATCACTTGTCCTGTGAATTAGACCGCAGATCGGCAAAAAAGCTTAACTCTAGCGCCAGAAATTAAAAACTGTCTATGTCAGTTAGTTACACCTCAATGCTCCGTCTTCAAGAGATGCAATGTGCGATTCCGTGCAGGACAAACGCATCTAAAAAGAAACTACTTTGCGATCGCTCAAAAATTTGCCGCTTTCACTGGCTGGAGCCTCAGTAGCCAGCCAGATAGCAGTGTCGGCTCCTTGTTCGGGTGATCTTGGTGCTGATGGCCCACCCATATCCGTTCTCACCCAACCCGGACACATAGAATTTACAATAATCCCTTTGGCATGCAAAGCTTGTGCCAGCATAATTGTTGCGCCATTTAATGCTAGTTTCGATAAGCAATAACTGGGTACATCGGCAGATAAGCCTTCCAATGCTCCAAATTCGCTTGAAACATTAACGACTCTAGCATTGTGAGTCTTTTCCAACAAAGGTAAAAAAGCCTGTACCATCCGAATTGCGCCAAAAGCATTGGCATTCATTGTAGAATCAAGCAACTCACGGGGAATGGTGAGAATATTCACACCCTCATCTGGATACACGCCTGCATTATTGATCAAAACATCTAAGTGATCAATCTTCTGGTGTAGCGTTTCTACTGCTTGATTGATAGAGTCATCATTGGTGACATCTAACTCAATGGAAATCACCTTACCTTGCAGTTTCTCGGCTGCTTGTTTGGCGTTATCGAGTGAACGTGAAGTGATTATGACTCCATAGCCTTTTGCCAGTAGGCCTTGAGCTATTGCCAACCCGATTCCTCGGTTGCTACCTGTGATCAATGCCCATTTGTCTTGTATGGATTTCATGTTATGTTCTCGTACTCACTGCTATTTAACATGAGCGTAAATAATACTACTAATTTTAACTACTACAAACATCATTACTGTGCATTATTTTGTGGTCACAGGATATAGATAGTTAATTGTGCTTTTTAAGGGTCTATGGTGCTGTGTCACGCCTCACCAACGCATACAACTTATAGGCGCGTTCTATACATTCCACGCTTACACGAGAAGGCTTGTGATTTGTGAGAGAGTGCGCCTTGACGGCGCTGGCTTTTATTTCTATGGGCTGAATTTTTGTTTAAACACCGTTAAATGAAGCGTCTTAGAGGAATCATCGGTGATTTAGCAAATCCATGCTTTTCATAGAAATGAATTGCTGAATAATTGTCAGCGTCTGTCAAGAGGGTAATACGAGATATACCTTTATTCTGACAAAAAGCGATCGCCCCAGTAATGAGCGCTGAACCAATACCAGCACCTCGATAATTACTATCTACTACCATATCTTCTAAAATGGCAACTAATCCTCCTTGAACTGTGCTAATTGTAAATAGAATGTTCACCATACCGATGAGTTTGTCTTGATCCCGCGCCACTAAAATAGCTCCTACATCAGGCTGTGTCACGATTGCCTGCAAGCCTGCGGTTTGTTTATTTACATCCGGCTGGAACTCTGCTTCTTGGGTGAACAAGGAATTGAGGAGTGGGATCAGCGCTGGAATATCTGTAACTGTTGCAACCGAGACTGTGAGCATAATAAATAGTTGCTGCAAATGTATTAACTCTCATGAGCATAAAGCTTCTAAATCCTCAAAGCCAACAGCAAAACAGCTAGACAAGCTTAGCAATGTTGATTTTTTCCTTAAGCTTGCCAAGACATTCATTACCTGATAAAGTCAGAGTATGCGTCTATCTTAAGCATAGCTTTAGGTCTAAAAAAGTCTCTGCATCAGCCTGTTTTACACAGTCTTAGCTCATACTCTTAGATTTTAATAGGTATTCATTGTGCCAAATTGTTTAGCACTGTGTTGGCAATGCTTAGGTTATGCGATGCCATTGTCATAATTGATTTGGCTTAATTTTCTCTTATTGAATCCTAGTTCAATAACTATAAGAGATTTGAGCAGTGACTTTCACAAATATAGCCCTGTATCTAAACATCAGGTAAGTTGTAAATCTATTAATCAAACTTAAATTAGTCTTTTGATTTATCTATGACAAACAATCTCATAACAGTTTTGCAAAACGTAGATTGTTTGCCATACTAAATCTCTAATTGAAGTTTCTAATATTTCAACTGCTTGGTGCTTTATTAGCCCATCATAGCAACTAACCGTAGTCAGTATCTTACAACATCAAGGTACTGCACATATGTTAATGCTTTCAACTATAGAAGTTTCTGACTATGGTCATATAGCGAAGAACAGGAAGCAACGAAAAGATTAACGAAGGCAGGAGGCAGGGGGCAGGAGGCAGGAGGCCGTTTTTGAAACGAGGATTTATACCCCGTTCCAAAAACTTTTCGCCTTAAAAGGCGAGGTTTTTGACCCGATTGTTTCGATAAACAATTGCTGATTTTAAGAGTTATTGCTTCCCATGCTCTTGTCACACAGACCCTTATTTTCTGTTTTTGCAGCATCAGTTTTACTGACCACTAATTACTAATCAACATAGCTTGGAGATAGAAATATGCTTAACCAAACAAATGAACAACAAACTGACATTGCACAACAAAGAAAACAACTAATTGAAGAAGTTATCAAAGCTTATCCAGATAAATCTCGTCAAAAGCGAGATCAACAACTCAATGTTTACGAACAAGGCAAATCAGACTGTGGCGTTAAGTCAAACGTCAAATCGCTTCCTGGTACAATGACTGCTCGTGGTTGTTCCTATGCTGGTGCTAAGGGTGTAGTCTGGGGCCCAATCAAAGACATGGTTCATATTAGTCATGGGCCTGTGGGTTGTGGTTACTGGTCTTGGTCTGGTCGTCGTAACTATTATATTGGTACTACTGGAATCGATTCCTTTGGTACTATGGATTTCACCTCTGACTTTCAAGAACGGGATATTGTATTTGGAGGTGACAAAAAGCTTACCAAAATTATCAAAGAAATTGAAGAACTTTTCCCACTTAACCGAGGTATTACCGTTCAATCTGAATGCCCTATTGGTCTGATTGGAGATGACATCGAAGCCGTAGCCAAGAAGTCTAGTAAAGAGATTAACAAGCCGATTATTCCTGTACGTTGTGAAGGCTTTCGTGGTGTTTCTCAGTCTCTCGGTCATCATATTGCTAATGACACCGTTCGTGATTGGTTGTTTCCTTATGCTGAACGCGCCAAAAAACAAGGAAAACTCATCAGTTATCAACCTGGGCCTTATGATGTCGCAATTATTGGTGACTATAACATTGGTGGTGATACTTGGTCTAGCCGCATCCTCTTGGAAGAGATTGGCTTGCGTGTAATTGCTCAATGGTCAGGTGATGGGACTCTGAATGAGATGATGCTCACACCTCAAGTGAAGCTCAATTTAATTCACTGTTACCGTTCAATGAATTACATTACTCGTCATATGGAAGAAGCTTATGGCGTTCCTTGGTTAGAATACAATTTTTTTGGCCCCACTGAGATTGCTAATTCCTTACAACAGATTGCTGCTAGATTTGACTCCAAGATTCAAGAAAACGCTCAGAAGGTAATTGCTAAGTATCAACCTACAATAGATGCAGTCATTGCTAAATATAGATCGCGTTTAGAAAACAAAACTGTGGCGCTGATGGTCGGCGGACTACGCCCTCGTCATGTGATTCCTGCATTCAACGATTTGGGTATGAAGCTTGTGGCTACTGGCTATGAGTTCGCTCATCATGACGACTACAAACGTACTACTAACTATATTGAAAACGGTACTATCATTTATGATGATGTAACTTCTTATGAGTTTGAGGAATTGATTAAAGCACTCAAGCCTGATTTAGTAGCTTCTGGTGTTAAAGAGAAATACGTCTTCCAAAAAATGGGTTTGCCTTTTCGTCAGATGCATTCTTGGGATTATTCTGGGCCGTATCATGGCTATGACGGTTTTGCTATTTTCGCCCGTGATATGGATATGGCTTTGAATAATCCTTCTTGGGGATTGCTCCCGACTCCTTGGAAGAAGGTTAATAACGATTGATAAAATGACAAAATGTCAATGATGATATTTAGTCGTTTCAGGCGCTTAACTTAATCCTGATTTGTCTCCTATTTGCGATCGCGGTAAGTAAGGCGGTGACAATAAACCTAGTTATGTAACAGAATGTAAAAAGGTTAGTAAACTGCCTTATCCAGCTAAATATGCCGAAGCGATCGCTCAAAAAAAACCCTTGATTTGCGCGATCGCTTTGACCTTGGTGTAGGCATTGCTTGCACTTAAACCACCCAAAGAGAATACAAATATAATTATTGCTATTATTTAGCAATAGCAATGTAGACAAAAAGTAACAATGAATTCAGATACCATAACACATGCCCAACTTCAAAACTGGGAGAATTTTTGCAATCATGTTGGAGACTGGCATGGACCCTGGAATGTTTATAATTTAGAGGGCGAATTAATTCGCTCTCATCAATGTGTCAGAAGCTTCCACTTAAGTGATGATGGAAGTGAAATGAGTCATCAGAATTACTCTACTTATTCTGATGGCACAAGCAAATTAGAAACCTATGGACCACATAAAAAACCTCAGATAAAATCGCTTCATTTTCACGATAGTTTTTCATGGGGTTCCCAAGAAGTAAAAACAGACTCAGTATTCTTTTTTGAGACTGGTTTTAAACATCAACATAGGCGTAGGAGTGCAGTTGTCAGATATAACGAAAACGGTACTTTAGATATTTTGATAATTTCTGAACACTTAGGAGAAAGAAGGAATGAAGCTATTCTACCTCCAGCAAATCAATTTACTGGTTGGCAAGGAATAATAACCAAGATGACACCTGACTGGATAGTATCACCTGCGGTATCAACTGAATGGATACAACTAGAAGATTTAAATAAGAATTATCTAAGTTTACACTTGAAAGATGGGGTATCAATCAGTATTCCAAAACATATAGAGAGTAAAACAGAGTTTTTTCTAGCAGCAGAATGGCTTGTAAATCCTACTTTATTGCTGCGAGGTATTCGCAATTTCGATACTTATGGATTTGTAAGCTTCTCCTTAGAAATATTCAAGCGCTAATAGCAACCTTGACGAGTATAGTTAATATGAAGCAGGTAAATTCTCTCGTTATCGATAAATTTAACCCACAGTAACCACAGATATAGCAATCCTATCTGATTTGTGAAAAATATTTTTTATTTGAACCACAGAGGCGCAGAGAACGCGGAGAGTTAATAAAGAGAGATTTTCACAATTGATTTAGGATGGCTATATGGTTTTGCTTAAGTAGTGTTTTGGCGATCGCCTCATCATAGTGTTTTGATTGATGTTTACTCCAGAAGGCGATGTTCTCATTGAATGCTGAAGCGTCGCCTTTAACGTTCATAAATCGGTCTTAAAGCAACCAGCATCATACCACAATCACTCGCAAGTATGAAAACCATACTCCTATAGGATGATGAATGATGAGAAATAATTTGATGATCTGAAAAATAAACACTCAGAAACTATCTACAGCTTTATGCAACTACTAAGGTAGAAAGAGATATGGCAATCTGATGTGAGCCGTAAAAAGAGTGAGTTGGAGTTTGGCTACTGTAGAAATCTTGTTGAATTTATAAAAAGTGTTGAAGATAAAAGCATTGCTGGATAAAGCTTTGAATTTCAGTATGCTTTCAAAATTCAAGTAGGATTTTTATAGAAACAGCCATGTGTTCGTAACTTAAATTTTTTATAGTCTCAATAAACAGATTCAGAAATTTATATCTTGTACCAGTCGCGTTATTCAAAAGATGTGTATGCTGCAAAGAAATACTCAGCATTTGAGGCATTAATCTACAAACCAATTAATGATTCTCGATCTGTGATTGTTTTAGAGCATCAGTAGAGCGTTGGCGATCGCTATGCATTAATCACATCTTTTTTGACAAAAGGAAAAAAGCCAATAACACATACTCACTAGCACATCTTGAACAGTAATAGAAGTAGGTTGTGGGGTAGTTGCCTAAGAATGTATTCCTTCTACTACTGCTCAAATCAAGGGTTGATAAAGCTTCTGGAAAACTTGAGATAAAAAGAACACCTTTAGGTGAATTTTGATTATGTTCAATTTAAACCGCATTCTTGTATCAAGTTTGGTCGCCATATCTACTACCGTACTTCCCCTGAGAAACGGTATCTCTAATGATTTTGGCGGCAGCACTTCTTTTTCCTTTGGCGATAATGCAGCTGTAGCTCAAAGTGTTTCTCCCCAACAAGCGATCGCCCTGCTGTCTAATAAACGATTGACCTACGAGACGGGGAGTACTTTTAGCAGCGATGGTTATGTTGGTGGCTACTGGGCCAAGTACGTAGTTGATCTGTACGGTGATGGGCAGTTTCAGGGTTTTTATCAGTCGGACACTGACGCTCCATCTATGGACTCGACCAATCGTCAGTTCTCAGGTAATTGGACGGTAGTGGCAAATCAGGGTCGGCTTGTGTTGGTCTTAAATACAAACCTGTGGGGTTCTCAATATTTGGTGATTACGGGGGCATCTGGCAACAGTATTTACCTCAATGGAAATGCCGTTCAGGTGACTTCTCTTTGAATCAGTTGCCAAGTGGCGCTAAACCAAAATTTAAGATGGTATTAGCTTGTCACCAGTCTCTAGTTCGTTTTATTTGCCCGATCGCTGACATGCACTAAATGAACTAAAAACTGTAAAATATGACAGTTGTATTCTGCCGCGAACGTTGATTGAGCGTTATACCTTGCCCGAAATGGGCAACCTGTGGACTGAATCTTATAAATTAAAAACCTGGCTCCAGGTAGAGATTGCAGTTTGTGAAGCCCAAGCTGAACTGGGTTATATTCCCTCTGGTGCAGTTGAGGAAATTAAGGCTAAGGCAAATTTCGACCCCAAGCGGGTGCTGGAAATTGAGGCTGAAGTCCGTCATGATGTCATCGCTTTTTTGACAAATGTCAACGAATATGTGGGTGATGCTGGACGTTATATTCATCTGGGTTTAACTAGCTCGGATGTACTAGATACAGCTTTAGCGCTGCAATTGGTTGCTAGTTTGGATGTGATAGCGCAACGCCTGGAAGATTTAATTGGGGCAATTCGTCACAAAGCACAAGAACACCGTCATACGGTGATGATTGGTCGATCGCATGGCATTCACGCTGAACCGATTACTTTTGGTTTTAAGCTAGCTGGCTGGTTGGCAGAAGTGTTGCGTCACCAAGAACGCTTGAAGATTCTGGGCGATACTATTGCTGTGGGTAAGATTTCTGGTGCTGTTGGCACCTATGCCAATATTGAACCACGTGTGGAAGCGATCGCTTGCCAAAAACTCGGACTCAAACCTGATACAGCCTCAACACAAGTTATTTCCCGCGATCGCCATGCCGACTATGTGCAACAATTAGCTTTGATAGCAGCATCCATCGAACGCTTTGCTGTAGAAATTCGCAATCTACAAAAAACAGACGTTCTGGAAGTTGAAGAATTTTTTGCTAAGGGTCAAAAAGGCTCTAGCGCTATGCCGCACAAGCGTAACCCCATTCGCTCAGAACGGCTGACAGGAATGGCGCGACTTGTGAGAAGTCATGCGGGTGCAGCTTTAGAAAACGTCGCCCTTTGGCACGAACGTGACATTTCCCATAGTTCTGTGGAAAGGGTAATTTTACCAGATGCTTGCATTTTGACACACTTTATGCTGGTGGAAATAATCGACTTAGTAAAAAATTTGTTGGTTTATCCCCAGAACATGGAACGCAATCTCAATTGCTACGGCGGTGTAGTTTTTAGCCAGAAAGTGCTGCTAGCTTTGGTAGACAAGGGATTGAGCCGTGAAGAAGCTTATGCGATCGTTCAAGAAAGCGCTCACGCCGCATGGAACAAACCAGAAGGCAATTTCCACGACTTGATTAGTAAAGACCCGCGTGTCACCCAAAAGCTATCACCAGCAGAGATTGAACTATGTTTTGACCCCCAGCAACATCTGCGGCATTTAGAAGAAGTTTATCAAAGACTGGGTATTTGAGCAGGGGAGTTTTTGAGCAGGGGAGTTTTTGAGCAGGGGAGCAGGGGAGTAGGGGAGCAGGGGGGAGTGTTTTAAAGTTTTTGCACGGATGTAGGAAGAATAAGTTGTCAGTTGTCATTTGTCAGTTATTATTCTCCCCCATCTCCCCATCTCCCCATCCCCCCATCTCCCCATCTCCCCATCTCCCTATCCCAGTTAGAGCAATGGGAGATGAATTTTATTTTTTGCTACCTCGATATTCTTGAATGAGATGAATAATCGACGGTAGTAGGGAAACTACAATAATTAATCCAATAATCGGTAACAAATATTTATCTACTTGTTCAGCTGGTAGAGTTTTTCCTAAGAAAAAACCTAACAGAGTGATTCCGAATGTCCAAACTAAACCGCCGATTAAGTTGTAAAACATAAATGTCCGATAATGCATAGCACCAAGTCCAGCCACAATCGGTGCAAAAGTCCGCACAATCGGTACAAACCTTGCTAAAACAATCGTTTTTTTACCATGCTGTTGATAAAATTGTTGGGTTTTAACAACATGTTTTTTATGAAATAACCATGAGTCTTCTTTTTGAAACAATCTTCTGCCAAATTTATGGCCTGTGGTATAACCAACATTATCACCAATAACTGCACAAATAAAAGCACCAATTATCAGAATCCAAATGTTTAATAAATTCTGAGATGCGATAAATCCAGCGGTGAATAATAAACTATCTCTTGGTAGTAAAAAACCAACCAGTAAGCCAGATTCAGCAAAGTGTTAAATTGAGTATGTCGTAAGCCTCGATTTCCTCTGGAGCATCGCTACTATCGTATCCCCTTTGATTGGGAACAGCTACTTGAAAGCCTGCTTCTACAAGTGGATCAATTTTATGATGCCATAGATACCAGCACTGAGGCCATCCATGAAGTAAGATAACCAAAGGCCCCTCACCCTCAACAACCGTATTCAGGCGAACCCCATTTGTTTCAATCGTGCGAAAGTTGCGCTTGTTCATATTGAAACCTGTTCTATTTTATTATCGACATACCCACCAGCTATCAAATAATTTACATGAGAATGACTATAGTAATCCGCTTTGATTTTTGAACTATTGGTGGTAAGGATTAGGGAGATGAGGGAGATGTGGTTCGACTTCGCCCACCAACCGGGGGATGAGGAAAATGAAGAATAATGTTAATTTACCCATTCCCAATTCCCCATTCCCAATTCCCACTCCCAATTCCCAATTCCCAATTCCCAATTCACGGTGCAAAATGCGAAGATATTGGAAAGTACTAAAGCTATTTTGGAGTACCGCTATAGCAGCGGAGATGGAATATCGCCTCAACTTCGTCATATCTACCCTTACCAGTTTGGGTAATATTGGAGGCAGTCTTTTTGGACTATTTTTGTTTTACCGCACTGGCTACACTTTCGCCGGCTGGTCATGGGAAGCAGCTTTGGTTGTTTTGGGAGTTTTTACCTTGTTACAAGGCTTTTCTAGTACTTTTCTGGCTCCAAATCTGAATCGAATTGTTCGCCATGTCCAAGAAGGTACTTTAGACTTTGTGTTACTCAAACCTATTCGCAGTCAGTTTTGGCTTTCTACTCACACTCTTTCGCCTTGGGGACTGCCGGATATAGTTTTTGGTAGTTGCATAATTGAATATGCGGGTAAACGCCTTGGCTTGGAAATTAGTAATTACTTATTTAGTGTAGTGCCGTTGTTATTCGGCTTGGTGATTCTTTACAGCTTGTGGTTTATGTTGGCTGCAACTAGCATCTGGTTTGTGAAAATATACAATGCTACCGAAGTGCTACGAGGTTTGTTAGAAGCTGGTAGATATCCCATCGCAGCTTACCCGACAGCTTACCGCTTTTTCTTCACATTTGTTGTACCTGTGACGTTTTTAACTACTATACCAGCGGAGATCATCTTAGGGCGAGGTCAGATTACTTGGTTAATAGGTGCAGCAGTGTTGGCATTGGTGCTGTTTTTCGTTTCTACCTGGTTTTGGCGGTTTGCTTTGCGTTTTTATACCAGTGCTTCGAGTTAAGAGATATGGCAAAGTGCTGAGTGCTGAGTATTGTTTTGCGACTCGTAAATCAACTTTTGCGACTCGTAAATTAAGTTTCTGAGTCGTAAACCTATTTTTGCGACTCGTAAATTAAGTTTCTGAGTCGTAAACCTATTTTTGCGACTCGTAATACCAATGGCAAGATGTCCACGCCACAAAAATTTTATGAAATTTAGTTATGCAAACTAAATATCTTTTAGCTTTATGCTGACTCTCAAGTTTTAAACCTATTTCAGAACGATCGCTCTTAACTCTTCATATCTTACCAATTCCTGTAAAAATTTTGAAAAAATTTGAGTAATTTTACATAGCATATATGATGTCAATAGAAATATTACGGTAATCTAATTGACTGTAAACTGCTAGAAAACCTCAAAGGGTAGAAAATGAGTTCTGAATCTAACGTCAAACTAGCGATCGCTCTTTCTAATCCAGACTTAGAACCAGAGGAGTTAGAACGGGAAACACGAAATCTGCTGCGAGAAATCAGAGACTTAGATGTGGGAAATGCTGAACTGGTGGGAGTTACAGAAATACCCGAAGGAGCCAAATCTGTTGGTGGTTTTTTAGTGGGAGTGTTGCAGGCTGAGGTGAGTATAGCCAATTTTAAGAAATTGTTGGGATTTTTGAGCGATCGCTTGGCTAACAAAACCATTGAATTGGAAGTTGAAGCAAACGGTAAGAAACTCAAGGTAAAAGCTAGCAGTCAACAAGAGTTAAACGCCGCCATTGAACAAGCCCAAAAGTTTATCGCAGGTAATTGAGAAATTCATCAACAAGGAAAAATAACTAGATGGCAAAAGTAGCCCTGCTAATTGGAGTCAGCGAGTATGAGCCTGGTCTTATCCCATTGCCAGCTGCGATAAATGATGTCGAAGCGATGCAGGAAGTTTTACAGCACCCTGAGATTGGTGGTTTTGATGAAGTAAAAGTGCTGGTAAATCCTCAACGACAAGAAATGGAGGAAGCCGTTGAAACTTTATTTGGTGGTCGTCAAAGAGATGATCTCGTACTGTTATTTTTCTCTGGTCATGGAATTAAAGATGAAGAGGGTAATCTTTACTTTGCTACTCAAAATACCCGCAAAACATTACTTAAGTCTACAACAGTGCGAGCAAGATTTGTGCATGATGTTATGAACAACAGTCGCTCTAAACGCGAGGTAGTGATTCTTGATTGTTGTTTTAGCGGTGCATTTGCTGAGGGAATGTTAGCGAGAGATGATGGTTTTGTGGATGTCAAAAACCAATTAGGCGGAGAAGGGCGAGCTGTTCTCACTTCTAGTACTTCAACCCAATATTCTTTTGAACAGCCAGGAGCAGATACTTCAACTTACACCCGCTATATAGTTGAGGGACTGAAGACTGGTGCAGCAGACCGAGATGAAGATGGTAAGATTTCTGTTGATGAATTGCATGAGTATGCCAAAAGTAAGGTTCAAGAAGCTGCTCCGGCAATGAAGCCAGAAATATATGCTATTAAAGAAGGTTATAAAATCAACCTTGCCAAAGCACCTATTGATGATCCTGAACTCAAATACCGTCGAGAAGTTGAGTTTTGGGTAGAAAGTGGTAAAGGTGAGATTTCTGATGCTGGGCGTGATGTGTTAGATGAATTACGGCATAATCTGGGACTAACTTCTGAGGAAGCTGTGGCTATTGAGGACAAAGTTTTAGAACCTCACCGAGAGTATCAGAGAAAATTGAACCGATATAAGGAAAGATTTATTAAAGAAATTCAGCGAGAGTATCCTATTAGTGATAGTACTCGCGAACAATTAAAACGTTTTCAGAAAGTTTTAGGATTTACAGACGAAAATATAGCCTTAATTGAAGCTCCGATAATTGCCGAACAGGGGCCTTCCCCACCTCCTGTAAATCCTCCACCCCCCCGAAATAGTAATTTTCTCCAATATATGGGAGCCTGTATCATTGGCGTAGTGATTGGCGGTACTGTAATATACGCGATTTTTGCTAGAAATATATCTCTACCATTAGTTAACTCTTGTGCTAAAGAAAATTATATTTCAGGCGACAGAATCAGCTTAGGCGAAGAAATTTTATTAAAAAAAGATGCAAACCCAGATAAAGAAGCTGGAGTTAAAGCATTTGCCAACGGTGATTGTAAGACTGCTATTGATAAGTTCAATGCATATCGTGTAGCTAATCGCACAGATCCAGAAGCATTGATTTATTTAAATAATGCTAAAGCTCGTCAGCAACAAGAGAAGCTGAAAATTGCTGTAAGTGTACCTATTGGTACAAACCCAAATATTGCTAAAGAGATGCTACGCGGTGTGGCTCAAGCTCAAGATGAGGTAAATAGCACTGGTGGTATTAATAATGGCAAAGCTTTGGAGGTAGCGATCGCTAATGATGATAATGATTCAAGTGAAGCCCAAAAGATTGCCCAACAGTTTGTCAACGATCAAACTATTCTAGCAGTAGTAGGACACAACGCGAGTGAAGCTGCTGTACCTGCTGCATATGAGTATAAAAATGGGAAGTTAGTGATGCTCTCTCCTACCAGTTTTGACCAACGTTTATCTGGTCTTAGCAACTATATATTCCGTATAGTTAATACTAACAATTTAGCAAAAAGCCTCTCTGATTACAGATTGAAGACTCTAGCCAAAACCAATATTATCATTTGTGTTGATTCTGAATCTCCTGATAATAAATGGTTTGCAGATGAGTTTACTAAAGTCATAAAACAGGCTAATTACAATATTAATCCTACTCCTTGCAACCTTTCTGACTCTGTTCTTGATCCCAATGCCATGATTTCTCAAGCCATTAGCAGCAAAGCAGATGGTTTGTTTGTGGCTCCTTATATCGACAGAATTGATAAAGCTATAGAAGTGGCACGAGCTAGTAAAGGAAGATTACAGCTATTTAGCAGTCCTACAATGTACACGCAACAAACTGTAGCAGAGGGAAAAGCCGATGTCAACGGTATGGTACTGGCTGTACCTTGGTTTCCTCAAGCAATTCCTAATAATCCCTTTGTGCAAAATGCTGATGCACTGTGGAAAGCTCCAGTAAATTGGCGAACGGCGACAACCTATGATGCAACTAAGGCAATCATCGCAGGTTTGCAAAAAAGCAACACCCGTGAAGAACTGCAAAAAGTGTTGCACGCTCCGGGTTTTTCAGTTGATGGTGCAACAGGAAAGATTGAGTTTGCACAATCAGGCGATCGCAAAAACAATGCCACCTGCTTAATCAAAGTTCAACCAAAACCTGGTACTGCTGATCAATACGAGTTTGCGCCAATTCCACCTTGCAACTTCAACTAAATAGACGTGAGTTCGGCAGATTTAAAAGACCCCGCTTCCATTCCTCTCCCCTAAAAGGAGAGTGGCTTAAAAACCTTAATTTTTCCTTCTTTATCAAGAATTTCAAAGCCCCTCTCCGCGTCGGAGAGGGGTTGGGGAGAGGTTTATGGAACTTACGTTAAATAGCAACTCAAAGTAACTCAATAAACTCATCAACACTCAGCCCAACCTGTCTAATAATTGCTCGTAAAGTTCCTTTATCTAATTGTTGATGATTGGGGACAACGACTTCAGCAAATGGCTCATTCCGACGTAAAATAATATGGCTTCCACGTTGTCGCAAAACATAAAAACGAGTCTTTCCCAAAGCTTTAATGCACTCTTGACCAGAAAGTCTGCGGTAGATGGTGACATTAATTCGGCGATGACATCAGGATAGCGGCCGTTTTCTTCCCAAACTACCCAGCCTTGTCTAGAGTTATTACCATCAACATTCAGCACTACAAAAAAATCTGGCCCGCGAAAATCACGATTACGAACTTGGGCGCTGCTGTAGTAAATAAACGGGAGCAACGCTTCGGAAAGTGAGGTGGCAGAGCTGGGGAGGCTGGGGAGGCTGGGGAAGAGAAGAAATTAAGTGGATTTAGTATAGTTTTAGTAGCAAAAAGTACGATTTTTTCTTTTCTCTCCCCCAGCTCCCCCAGCTTCCCCCGCTTAAGAGCGCTCGTTTCACGACGATTTCAGAAAATCGCGTTGCTCCCAAATAAACATATTGCCGCCTGTGAAGAAATTATTGCGGTCAGCCCAAGCTTGTTGTAATGACCGAATCAGGACATTCATGGCAATACGGTGACGATTTGATTCCAAGGGTTCACCATCATCAAAAATTAAATCTGTAGGTGGCGTGGGGGGTTCCCAGTCCACAAAGGCTGTTGGGTTGTTTTCGGTAGTCATGAGCGATCGCCTTTCTCAAAAAGCCTTAAATCCTATGATAATCTGATGATAGCTACCTAAATTAAGCTGTCTGATTATAGATGGTTATAAATTCTCTTTCACCCAATTTCTCAAATTACGAATAGCTTGACTTCTACCAATAGTTAAACATTGCTGAACATATTCGTTGACTAATTCAACAATTGGAATATTAGGAAAATTTGGGCTAGATTGAGATTTAATATACTTACCATCTTGTAGCAAATAAATTTCTAAACCTTGTTGTGTATATCGCCAAAGTTCCGGAACTCCTAAGATTTCATAATTCTCAAATCGAGTGCGGGAGGTAATATCAATCTCGATTGCTAAATCTGGTGGCGGGTCTACAGTTAAATCAAGTCGGTTTTTCCCAATGACCACAGCTTGATTTTGAATATAAAAAGAAGTATCTGGTTCTACTGCTTGCTGCATTTGCTCATTTTTCAATGTTGTAGAACCGAAAGGTTCAAAATCAATTTGGAGTTGATCTAATAAAATTTTGACTAAATCACCAATTAACTCTTTATCTTTTTCATGTTCAGGTAGGGGAACCATAATTTCTAACCAGCCATTACTGTAAGAAATGCGTATAGCACTTCTTCCTTCCAGTTCTGCTAAAATATTTTCTAACTGCTGCCAACTAATATCCTTGAGTAACATTTGTTGACCAGGTTTGACGATAATTTGTTGTAAATTTACAAGCATATTGCCTCATAAAAGTAGGTTTTTTAGCAGTTATGGTCGCAAACCTAGTTGACAAAACAGGAGATGAAGAGGAAAAAACAAGCAAGATTGACCTATATTCAATAGACCTCTTGCAAAAGTCTTTCTTTGCGCTCTCTTCTCTGCGCCTCTGCGCCTCTGCGTGATATAAAAAAATTTATGCAAGAGGTCTAATGTTAACATTAAGAGGGGTTTTATAATGTAGCTCTAGAGGTGCGTTGCGCTGTACGGCAACACACCCTACTTATAGAGAACATTAAGCATTGGTAATTCTTCCCAATACCCCATGCCCAAAATATTTATACTAACTTGCTTACCACTTCTTACCTAGCAGAGATTCAAATTCAGCTTGCAACGCTGTGATATCAGCCAGCCTTGCCACTAATATATTATCGTTACCAGCATCACTTAAACGTGCTTTCCAATAACGAATAGTATCGGCGTTATTCATCCAAAATTGCACTACTGTATCTATCACTTGGTCAGTATTCCAATTCCATTTGGCTGGAACTGGTTCCACAGTTTCTATAAATGCATCCAGGGTGCATTTCTGTGTTCCTAAATATTCTACTCCTTTGTGTTGTGGCTTTTGCAGGCTCTCTTGTTGATTAGTAAAAAATTGCCAAACTGGAGACACGCCTATAATGTCAAAAGTGTATTTCATCTCAGTTCTCCTAATTGGTAATTAGTTGTACGGAAAATTTAGGTTTTTAAAAAAAGTATGAATTAAAAAACATACAACTGCTATCTGAAAAAAGTATTATTTCCGTCTATGTCAGAGGAATTAAACTTTATCCAATAATTAGCACTTGCTAGCTTTGAGTGCTAATTTTTATGCAATTGTTTGATGTATTATTAAAGAGTTTCAGGCATAAATTCAGGGGCGGATATTATTTTTAATAATTATTTAAGTTTTATACTCACAGATGGGAAAGGTGAATTAGCAGCTTTAGCTGCTGCTGGTTTGTGGGCTGTGGCTTCGGTAGTGTATGGAGTTGTAGGACAAAGGATTCCACCACTACAACTAAACTTGATTAAAGGGATTATTGCGATCGCGCTGCTTTTCGTGACAATCTTGCTGAGTGGCGAACTCTTGCCAAACATTGCCCTGAAGCCTTTGTGTCTACTATTTCTCAGCGGTGCAGTGGGTATTGGTTTGGGTGATACAGCTTTCCTAGCTGCTATAAATTACTTGGGGGCGCGTCGAGTTTTACTTATAGGAACTTTAGCTCCGCCCATGACGGCGATCGCAGCTATGATATTGCTTGGTGAACAGCTAAATATGATTGCTTGGTGCGGGATTTTGCTCACCATTTTGGGAGTTGCGTGGGTGGTCACAGAACGAGTTCCCACTACCAGCGATAATTTTACAACGCACCTATGGCAAGGCATCGGCTTTGGCTTATTAGCAGCAATTACCAATGCGGCTGGCACAGTTATTTCTCGCTTAGCATTTGCCAGTAGTACTGTTGCACCTTTATGGGCTGCCTTGTTGCGGTTAAGTGCAGGTGTGTTGATTATCCTGATATCGATATGGTTTTCTAGACTGAGGCAAAAGACATTATATTATCCTTACTGGCAATCTTGGCGAGTAATTCTTGCAACTTGCTTTGCTGCTTTTTGTGGAACTTACTTAGGAATTTGGTTGCAACAGACAGCAATTAAATTGACATCTGCGGGAATTGCTTCCACACTGTTACAGACTAGCCCACTGTTTGTAATTCCTATTGCTGTCTCCATGGGCGAAAAAGTAAGCTGGAGAGCGATCGCTGGTGTGATCATAGCGATCGCAGGGATTGGGCTATTGTTTTATTTCAAGTAGCACATATCAAGCAGGATGGCAGGTGGGGAAGAACAAGTAGTATCAAGATCCCCCTCATCCCCCTATCCCCCTGCTATCCAGATACCCTCTGTTTTTTATTTTACCTAATAGCAAATAAATCCATTTTGTTGCACTTAGTCATGCAACAGACATGCACATTTCTTTCAGCAAGAGCAGAGTAATCCTTCTGCTAGGGTCAATTTAGTATGTTAATCCTTCTATTTGTAAGAGTTTCTCTGAATTAGTGCAATATATCAAATTAAGTATTATGTCTGAAAAAGTTGTGATGTAGCTATTGAATTGCATCCTTTGCAAGTTGATAAATCAGTATTATGTCTACAAAACTTATTCACTTGCTGTAATTTAATTGTTGACTTGACAATGTGTTCATTCAGTATTATGTCTGCAAAATATATTCAATTGCTCGATTTGAATTAGAAAATTGTTGCATGAAACTTGACTTGTTATTTTTATTTTGAAAAAATTAATTAATTCTCAACAACTGAGAGCAAGAATATTAATTGATTGAAAGTTAAAAGCTTTTTTAGAAGAATTTAACTCTTCAATAACAGTTATACTGTGGAGCAGTAAAGTATGAAAGATATTACTAAAAGCCAAATTCCAAACCAACAAACTATACAAATTCTGTTTGCTTCATTTGCCTGGCTCATATATCTCTTATTTGTCCCCTATGTATATGTCCAATTGAAGATTTTTTCATTATTTTTTATGATCTTCCCAGGAGTTTATTTATTTTGCTGGTTAGCAGTATTTATGCATGAATGCTGGCATGAATATTTACCCAGTATCCACAACAAGTTTTTTTACTTACTTTTATCTTGGATGATGTTTCTCGATCACCAAATTTTTGCCATAGTTCATCCTTTTCACCATTCTCAAGTAAATACTTACAAGGATATAGAGTTTCATCCTGTAGGAGAAATTAAAAATCACTCACTACGAGTTATTTATAACTTCTGTGAAATATTTTTAGGAAACATATTTACGGTTATCCTAGCTACTTATACGATAATGCATCAGCCACATTTGAAAAAGCAATACTCACAACAACAACTAATAATTTCTATTCTGATGCGGCTGATTATTTGGGGTGGAACTGGTTATTGTTCCCATTTGCTATTGGGAGTGACTACAGCTCAGATTGTAATTCCTTATGTGATTACTTGTTGGATGGGATCTTTAGCAGTTCATCATAGTGAACTGATAGAACATGGAAACCTGATTATAGAAGGCAAATTAGAAGAGCGTAATTTAAAAAGTCGTAACTTGAAACCATCTGGTATTTGGGAACGATTATTTTTATTTATCACTCATAATCATTCCTTAGAACATTCATTGCATCATGTCAGCCCTAAAATTTACAACCGACCATTTGCTTATGCAAATCTGATGCCAGATGAAACAGTCTATATTTCATTTGCTGAATATTTAATCATTCTCAAAGAGATGCTGACAGGCAAATGTTCTGAAATTGAACGTTAGACAGATTTTACGTAAAGATGAGCTTAACAATTGTAGTGTCAGTTGATTTATAGTGTAAACTGTTGATTCATTCCAAGCCCCATTTGAAAGCAGATATTCAGTTATGCCAAACGTTCGGTTTGATAAATACTACCGTTACGAAGACCTGACACACATTCTGCACAGTTATGCACAGGAATTCCCTCACTTAGTTCACATAGAAAGTATCGGCAAGAGTTACGAAAATCGTGATATTTGGTTATTGACTGTCACCAACTTTGGTAGCGGTTCACATCAAGAAAAACCAGCCCTGTGGGTTGATGGCAATATCCACGCCACCGAACTAGCAGCGTCGAGTGCATTGCTGTACCTTCTGCAAACATTAGTGACAGGCTACGGCACACATGCAGACATCACCCGTTGTTTAGACACCCGCACCTTCTACATTTGCCCTCGTGTCAACCCTGATGGTGCTGAATTGGCACTTGCAGAAAAACCAAAATTTATTCGTTCTAGCACCCGTCCTTATCCCTATGATGACGAACGCAACGATGGGTTAGTGATGGAAGATATAGATGGCGATGGCCGGATTTTATTGATACGAATTCCCGATGATAATGGTGCTTGGAAAATCTGTCCTACTGAACCTCGTTTATTAGTGCGTCGTGAACCAACAGAAATTGGTGGGCAATATTATCGTGTACTACCTGAAGGCAAGATAGAAAATTATGACGGCGTGGAAATTAAAATCCAACGTCCCAAAGAAGGACTAGACTTAAACCGTAATTTTCCAGGGTTGTGGCGGCAAGAATCACAGCAACCAGGAGCAGGATCTTATCCTTCATCGGAAACAGAAGTGCGATCGCTAGTCCAGTTTATTACAAATCATGCCAATATTACTGGCGCTATTACTTTTCACACCTTCAGCGGCGTTCTCATCCGCCCTTACACCCACCTCAGCGATGAAGAATTTCCTGTCAATGACCTCCGCACTTATCAGCGCATCGGTGAAAAAGGCACTGAACTTACCCAATACCCAGCCATCTCTGCATTCCATGAATTTCGCTATGACCCTAAAGATGCAATCACAGGTACATTTGATGATTGGGTTTATGAATATCAAGGTTTATTTGCCTGGACAGTAGAAATTTGGAGTCCTCAGCGACAAGCTGGAATTACTAACTATAAATACACCGACTGGCAACGGGAACACCCTTTAGAAGATGATTTGAAGTTACTGCACTGGAACGATGAACAACTTGCAGGCAAGGGTTATATAGACTGGTATACCTTCGACCATCCCCAACTCGGTCAAGTCGAACTCGGCGGTTGGGATAGCATGTATGCTTGGACAAACCCACCCCCGGAATTTCTAGAACAAGAAATAGCCCGCTTCCCCGACTGGATAGTGTGGCATTTATTAATCTCTCCTCGTTTAGAAATTTACGAAGCCAGTATTCATAGCTTGGGTGATGATATGTATCGAGTGCGGCTAGTTGTACAAAATACAGGCTGGCTACCTACCTACATAACTCAAAAAGCCTTAGATAAAAAGCTGGTGCGAGGTTGTATCTGTGAAATTGAATTGCCTGTTGGTGCAACTTTGGAAACAGGTAAACTTATAGAAGATTTAGGTCAATTAGAAGGACGTGCCTACAAGCCTTCATCTCCCACTAGAAGGCAGAGTGACACAACTAAAGACAGGGTGAAAATCGAATGGATAATACGTGCTACTCTAGGTGGTACAGTTAAACTTTTAGCTCGTCATGAACGTGCAGGAGTTGTGCGTAGTGAACTGATAATAGAGTGATATGTGGCTTTCAGGGGGTGTGAGTCCCTTTTTGATAGACTATTTGATAGACTAAGTGGCAACCAGATAGCGATCGCAGATGGTTATCAAAGGGCTGAGTCATGGCTTAGGTGATCAGATAGGGTAGCCAAAAATGAATATTTGTGCCTATAAATAACCCCTCTAATCCTTGTTTGGTAAGGTTTTAGAGGGTTTTGTCGAAATATTGACCTAATATCGAAATATTTGGCTGATTTTGGCTAAGGCTCAAATGGTTCCCCAGGTTCCCATCGCTCCTCTAGCCCTAAATGCTCCTCCAGACTCTCCATATTCACAATAACTGATATGTTGGGTTCCGGTAGCTTCTCTCTGTCCAGCCTATCATTGAGTAACTGTCTAGCCAACTCTCCCATCTCCTTCAGCATCCGGGCAACCCTCAAGTTATTGGTCTGTTTGAACTGCCCCAACAAGCTATCTACAGATTCTAGGGTCGCCTGTAATAACCTCTCTTGCCTTTGGTCATTATTTATACTACCCTCGGATGTGTACCGGACTAGCTCGGTGTGTTCTGACAGTTCGAGCGCATCCGAATACCTCTTTGGTTTACTGTGCTTCTTATGGCTGTATACCTGCTGTATGCTAACATGGCAACCCTGAGACTTTAAATACTCAGCCAGAGAGCTAGCAGGTATCCCCATAGCCAACCTACTATCAAACTCTTGGCGAGTCTCAGGGTCTAGCCTGCATATTGGACACTTCCTAACCATCCTTCTGTACCTCCTTTATCGCCTCTATGAGCGCATCAATACCCTGTAGCACCTCTGAAGGCTCCAAGGTTGCTAGATACTTTAAACATCCCTGATAGCCCTTTCGAGTCCCTGAGTTCATCCTGGTCATCACAAGGATTTCTCTGACCACTTGCGACACCTGTAACCCTGAGACTGTGGATAGGTCTTGTAACCATTTATGGGTTGTTTCATCCACCCTGAAACTTATTCGTTCCTTTTGCATGTCCGGTACTCCTTTTACCCTACTCTGTCAACCTTGGGGACTATGTTGACAATGTATAGGTGTACAACCCGAAAGGATAAAAGACAACATGGCAGACCAAAGCCTCCAACAACTAAAACAACAGTCCCAGTACTTCGCGGCTGAGCAAGTGCGCGTACAGAAAGAACTTGAGGAAGTAGAGAGAAAACTGAGGGAACAGAAAGAGTTCGCCGATATGTCAGCCCGGCGCGTCTGTGACTTCTTGAGAAAGTTCACCGACTGGAAAATAGACACCGGGGCGCTAACCGAAACAGACTGCACAAACCTGTTTACTCGCCTGAAAGAAACCTATGGCCCCCAGAAGACACTTGAAGCCTATGTGCGCGTAGTGGTCAAGTTGTTGACCCATGAGACATATGGTGTCGAGTGCAAGACATATCGGGTCAGTAATGGTGGTCTGATTTGGAAGGGCAAGGAATATGAAACCGCGATCGCTCTGTATGATGCCTTTGTGGAGCTACTAGGCGAACCTTGGGGACATCATTCATGGTTCCTGGAGTTGCTGAAGATGGCACTGGATGAGGACAAGACCAAGTTACCAGCCGATGTGGAAATACCAGAAAGACTTACCACTATTACCAACTTACTCAATAACATTGTGGTTTATGAGAGAAACCCAGTACCAACCCCAGACATCTCTCAGTTAACTGAAGAGGATGCCTTGTTCATCTCGACTGTCCTGGGGGTATTTTGATGACCTTCACCCTTGAGTTCCTCACTCTGACCTCCAAAGCCATCAACAAGACCTTCTGGGTCAATGGTGAGCAAATGATCTATGTTGGTCAGTTCACAGTTTTCCCAGTGTTCATCAAGACCGCTGATGGCTCCCGGTACTCTATTGCACCCGATGACATCAAGACCACCATTATTTCTACTGAAGCACCTAAAGTATGATTAAACACCTCTTGAACCACCCTGAAGCCATCGGGCAGACCTTCTGCGTTGATGGGGTCGAGGCTGAATACCTCGGTGAAATGGCAGGCTTCATTACCTTCCTTGACCCCAATGGCGGCGCTATTCATCTAAATGCCTGGGATGACCAGACTACCATTACCGCAGCATAAAGGAGACTACACAGATGAATGAACAGTCAGAAGTTACTATTGTACTCCCAACTTGGTTGGTAGAAGTAGTAACAGAATATTCAGAGTCAAAGAAGATACCTGTTAGTAAAATAATCACAGATGCTATCCTTTTTTATCTGAAGATTGCCTTTGGGTATGACAGGTACAAACCATAGGAAACTGCAAACCTCAGACCTTCCAAAACAGCCTAATCGCGCTTCTAGTAAATACTTGAAACTGCGAACCAATCAGACCTCCGGCGATCGCGTCGGGGGTTTTACATGTAAACCTAGCTTTTCCCGATGCTAAGTTCTTACCCTGTATACCTTTGAGCGATTTTGAGCCTCTATTTTCCCGACCGACCCCTTAGTATCCCTTGATACTCCCTGTACAGTTCCCGTTTCAAACAGCATCTGTAAGAGAAGTATCAAATAATACAGATGCTAGACTAAGAGGAGCGCCCTCTTTAATGAGGAGTGCCTATAATATCTCAGATCCGAGTAGTTTTAAGGGTGACAGCCTAGAGCTAAAAGCCTTACCTAGTAAGGTATTTAAGGGTGACATAGTTAACCTCGATCCGGTTCTGCGGTCGCAGGAGCGAGTGCCAAATGGAGGTTTTCAGCCATATATGGTGATATCAAGGGCGCTAGGGAAAACTAAAAGCTTGAAATCCGGCTTTTACTTCATCTAGGTACATGCCGAGTGTCAAAGTCTTACTAGGAGCCAGTTTAGCAGATTTAGAGGCTAGTTTTTTCCGAGCGCTCTTTTATACCTTTGATATCTAAGCATATTTATGGGCACTCCAACCGGAGTTCCTGGTAAGCCTTTACTGGCGGGCGGTCTAGGCTAAAAGGTGCGAAATCCGAACTTTTAGAAGCTTTCCAAACTACCGCATTTTAGCGGTGTTATGGAAGCCAAGCAGGGTAAGCTATCCAAACTTACCCCAAATGGGGTATTTATGGGGGGGTTTTGCTTCGGAAGAAAATAGCCTCAAAATCGCTCAAAGCCTTTACTGGTAAGAACTTAGCATCGGAAGATATCATTTTAGGGGTATTTGGTGCGCTTCGGGAAAAACTACCCCCTAATCCGCTCAAATACTTACCAGTAAAGAACTCGGCATCGGGAAAACAGCCAAGTTACATTTTATCACTTGTGGCACTCAGGTAATCTAGCCCCCCTCTTTATACACCAACTACTGCAACTTGGTTAACCAACCTGTGCCAGTTTCTACCTAAAATGTGCCAGTTAGAGGTGACACCTGGTACTTCTTGGGTTATAATGGGGGTACAGAGAACAACAAAGGAATCAATGGCGAACCAAAGGACTAACAGAAACATCAAGCTAGTTGTCTGGTTGACCTCTGAGGAAGAAAGATTACTCACACAAGCGATACATGAGACTGGGCAGTCTAAATCTAGCTACATCAGGGCTGCCATGATGAGGGCCATTAAGGCAGACTTGGTTAACCAAGGGACAACTAAAGTAAACTAGGAAGATTCTATAAACCCCTTATCTACCTATGTTTCCCAGAGTCCGAAGAGTCCTAGAGTTGGAAAATAAAGCGTTAAGGGTAGTCCCTCAGCCCCCTTATAAGTCATGCGGTGAAGAGTGGAGCGCCCTGATAACCCAGATGACCTACCGGGAGTACTGGGAGTACCAGAGCATCAAGCGATCGCAGGAAGTGCCCCCGGATGACTTGGAACTGGAGATGATGAAGGTCTTGGGATGTAATCCAGATAACTAGGTTGACCTAGGTATTGACAAAGTACTTCTGAGAAGACAGATAGGGACAGCGGATTACCTAAGTCTCCAGGACTTGACAAAGTACTAGTAAGACAGATAAGGACTAAAGGAAATGATTAAAACCACAGCTAAGTTTTCGATGCGCTTCCAAGAAGAAACTAAAACCCAACTGGAAGCCCTAGCCGCGCAGAAGGAATGCTCACTAGCCCAGATAGTGAGGGATGCACTCAGAGAATATCTAGAAGCCCACACATAGACTATCTGGGCATAAAACCAAAGAGGGCAACCAGTTACCAGCTAGTTACCCTACAGACCATTATTCGGATTAAACACATTAGGGCTAGATGCCCAAGGATTCAAATAAATGCTTAACTATAATGATAGCTCAGACACAGACATTCAGTCAAGTAAAGATATCGACTGGGAAACCCCAATATTAACTGATGAGGAGAAGACAGTCATTAAGCGCTGGGCTTCTACTGGTAGGGAATACAAGGTGTTAAGAGAACAGTCCGAGAGATTCGGTAGGCATATCACCAGATCAGATGAGGCTATTCTGAGGGATACCGCATCAGTTAATCAGAGTATCTTACCCTATATTCAAAAGCTCAGAAGTGTTCTCTACTTTGCATATTATAACAGCCCCAAGCTAGCCAAAGATGCCCTGATTTTTGATATGTGGGCGGCTCATGTGCTTCAGTATGATTACCAGTTTAACATATTGACCAAAGAGTTTGAAACTCAAGGGCGGGTGGTTGACCCTGAAGACCTCTATCATGATTCCTGGATGACCTATAGAAGGGCGCTAGGGTTAGAGGCAAACAATAAGGAACAGTTTATCTCTTTACTTCGGAACTACCTGAGAGACAGCAAGGTCAACCCTTGGCTTAAGTTAATGGACAAGGTTTACCCTGTGACCCCTGAAGAGTTCATAACTAAACATGGATTTGACCCTCACAGGATGTGTGAGTTTGTTACTGGGGATAGTAGGGAGTTGCAGCAGTTTTTATGGTTGGTGCAGTTCATCGGGGGGATGGCTAGAACGTATACCCCAGGCTGCCAACATGACCACATGTTAGTTTTAATGTCCCCGGTCAAGGGGATGAGAAAAACATCATTTCTCAGAGCGCTGGCTACAGACCCATCAACTAAAGATAGTAAAAAGTACTATGTGCAAATGAGAACCCTTAAGTCGGAGAAGAAAGACCAAGAAAGACTCAGGGGCAAGATCATTGTTAACATTGATGAATGCGACAGCGCATTTTATGGGACTAACTCTGATGACCTCAAGGAAGCTATTACTAGTAGAGATGACAACTACAGAGCGCCCTATGATAGGTCGGCTAAGGATTACCCTAGAACCTGTGTGTTATTTGGTACTTCTAACACACCGGGGTTACTTCAGGATTACACAGGCGATCGCAGAATATTCATTGTACATGTCCAGAAGGTTATTGATGTAGAGTGGTTAACTGAGAACTGGTATGACTTCTGGGGGTTCTATAAATGGGCCTACAATCAGATGAAGGATGGTAATATCGCCCATTACCGCAACTACTTGAATAAGAATGAGGAAGATCTTGTAGTTGCCAACCAGTCAGAGTACAAAGCAAGAGAGCCTTGGTTGGATGCGCTTGATGGGGTTATGGACGTACTAGAACAGACTTACCCCTCATTGGCGGTTAAGGCATCAGATATCCTGGCTGTTATTGGTAATGAGATCGAGAGTAAGAAGCGGTATGTCGCGGATCATATCAAAGATATTCTGAAGACTGAAAGAAGTTATAAGGAAGGTAGACCTCGGTTACTGGGGGGTAAACAACCTAGCAAGCCCATCCTGTACCTAATGGGGGCTGAGGAGGATAAACCTGAGTTAGTCTCCAGAGAGGCAATACTCAAAGCCTATCAAAGTTACCTTCGAGGTATCTACCCAGAGGACAAGCCAGCCGCCATAAGGAATACTGATGCGTCTAAGTCTACTCTGGCTAAACCTGAAGTTATCATTAGTACCCCTTGTTTACTCCCGCCAACCCCTGAAGTTATCCCAGAAGGTTTAGAGGATAACATGGATGATTTCTTCTAACCCCACAACCCATAACTAGTTATCCGGCTCCTCATCTGGGGAGCCTTTAAGTTGTTGTCGAGTCCCTGTTTGAGTCCTAATAAACCCTTGAGTCCCTAAAAAGGGACTCTGAGTCCCTGTTTGAGTCCCTTTTGAAAATCCTTGAAAGCCTTAATAGAGACTTGTTTCAGCCTTGTGAGTCCCTTGAGTCCCTAAATATTTCAAAAGTTTCTAGATAAGGTAAAAGGCAATCTATAAGGGGGGCTAGGCACTCCAGGAGGTACAGAAAAGTTTCAGTGAAAATAGGGACTCAAGGGACTCAAAGCCTATAATCTATGCCTAGTAATGGTTACAGCCATTTCAAAAAGGGACTCAGAGGGGGGACTCAAGGGACTCAAAGGGGACTCAGAAGGGACTCAAACAGCTAAAACCATTACCACATAAGGGTTATAGTGATTTACCAAAATGGACTCAAAAGGGACTCCTCTGATCCAGTAACTAATATTGCCAAGTTAAGTAACAGTGTTAGCATAGTGACTGCAACTACTTAGATTATTATGCTAACCAAAATATTCTCAGGGCTGCTAGGGCTGGCCCTAGTCCTAGCCAGTGCGCCAGTGGATGCTAGAACTATTTGGATACCTGGGAAAACTAGTAATGGTGAAAGGTTGACTATGGATACCAGCCTGGAGCCATATAATGATCCTGATGGTATGACCTACTTTAACTACTCTGTAGTAGACATTAAGGGGAACTTCAGAGACAATATGGCTATGACTAACTGGTGCTACCTGGGGAGAGTCCAAAGGAACCCTAAACCTGTTAGGTATAATATGACTAAGCCGGGGTGGGTAATAGCCTTTGATAATGAGTTTATAGAAATCACAGCAGATTCTAAGGCTTCTATTAACCTGTTAAAGGCTGTATGTGCTGTGGTTAATCAGTAACTAACTACCCGCGATCGCTAAGATGTTTCAGGTAATAAAGGTAATGGGAGGTAATGTAAATGCTGGACAAGGATACCCATCAACCGCAGTAAACCACCCACTAGTCATAAAAATCCCCTAGCGATCGCTAGTTCCCCCTTCGATACCTAACAGGGCGCTGGCTGCCTGGGATACCCCATTGGTCATATACAAACTCCGGGGTAACAAAGGGTCTATCAGTCCATTCCACAGTTATTTTAGTTGCCTTGGTAATCTGTTGACCTTTCTGGACTGCCATACCTATTGCCTCTGCCTTAGCCCTTCTGATAGCTCTCTGAGTAAGAATATACCCGGAGATATGGTACTCAACCCCATCTAAGATAACTACAAACATTTGATGTCCTCTGTATGTAGTCCTTATTGTAATCTGCCTATTTACCCTCAATCTCTAATAGACTTTTGGGTAACTTGTACCTTCACATCCTCCCTGATTCCTCGGTATGTTACCCCAGAAGAGAGAGACAGAAGGTTACACTAATGTAACCTAAATGTAACCAGGGGTTTCTAAAATGTAACCTGGGATGTACTAGGCTACCATTGGGCAACTAAAGACTATTTTTAAGTATTGTTTTACACCTGTGTATTCCTCTAGTTTCCATAGGGACAGAGAGGAAAAATCTATATGTTATAAGGCTTCTAGTTTGCCATTGATGTGCTACAATACTTAGGAAAGGGATATAAATAGGGACATAAACATGGGCAAGAAGACCAGAGGGGTTAACAAACTTCATAGTGCGGCTAATGGTAGCAGTTAATGCCCATAGCCGGGAACAGGCGAGACAATGGTACTTAAGGCATCCAGAAGTACCCAGACCGGATTGGATGGAATAGCGGCGATCGCAGAAGGATTAACCAAGATGTTGATATTTGAAGAACCAAAATGTATTTTAGTTACTGATTTAGGTAACAAGGTAGAAATCGATGAAGCCAAGTTAATATCTGCTAAACCTTACAGCAGCAAGGGTATAGACGCGAGGTATTTTGAAGTAACTGTAGAGCCTGACACCACCTATGTGGTGGATATGGTAGCTGTCAGTGGACATGTAAGAGAAGTTATTCTACAGGCTTATGACTGCCTGTAACTTACACAGAGCATTAGTCCCCTTATGTGGCAAGTAACTATTGATGGTCAGGTAATCACAGGTGACATGGTGAGCCGAGTGATAGCCTATGACCGCGAGGGTAATGAAAGAGAAGACTATTACAGCCCAGAGGTATACTTTTATACCTTAGAGTTATCCACAGGTGAAGAAATAGATGTGCTTCGGGACGACTTAGACCACACAACTGAAGAGTTACTTCTGGATGCCATAGTAACCATATGATAACCTACCTGGCTTCTCTATTAACCCTGGCTGCGATCGCCGGGGTTTTTGGTATACTCCTAACCTCTTCCTAGCCCCTATTTTTGATAGACAACTTGATAGACTATGGGGACATTTTAAGGATTCTGGTAGCTTAATCAACCAGCCATTAGGGGTTCTGAGTGTGCCCAACATGAACGTGCAGGAGTTGTGCGTAGTGAACTGATAATAGAGTGATATTATTTGATCAAAATTTACAAGCTATTTCACATTGTTGACTGATGACTGTTATCAGTTATCGGTCAACGGCCCTGTTTTTTAGTCGTCGCTACGTGTAGCTGAATTCGACCTAGTAATATCAAGTCCGGTAAATTGACCATAATAAAAACACCCCACCCCCAACCCTTCCCCGTTCACGGGGAGGGGAACGAAAGCGTAGCTTTTGGGGGGTGGGGTTCTTCAGTTTTAATAAGTATAAGCGCAGACATGATATTACAAAAGTCTTTCTTCTAGCATTATTCTTAGGACTTACGCAAAAAATCTCTCAAACTCTCATTTCTCCGTGTCCTCTGTGCCTCTGTGGTTCGTTTTTCCATGACCATTGCGTAAGTCCTGATTCTTTGCGCCTACCCTTCTTTTGACAAAGACACTACGCGAACGGGTTCTGCTTTGCAGTATGCGACTTTGCGTGAGGCGAAAAAATATTTATGCAAGAAGTCTAATCACTACGAATAGAGAAAAATACTATCCCCAAACTTAACCTTAAACATAATCATAAATTGAGCGATCGCATTTCTATTTTGTCTTTTAAGCATAGTTGTTAAGAAAGTATTTAGTAACAAGATTTAGGGATTATTTTGTGCTGAAACTAACAAGCAAAGAAAAGTACCCTCAAGGGTAATATCACAGATAAATCTCAGAATTTATGTTACATTACTAAGCGATCGCATTAATTGCCTGAAAATAAGTAAAGCCAAGCTCAGGAAGTCAATAATGATGAAATTGAAACTGATCATCAGCTTCTTAAACTTGATTGAGCAGCACTTGCATTTGCGGACGACAATCGTTCAGCTAACAGAATTGACATTCATACATCGGACTTGGAATTACATCACAGAAAGTCAGCAAAAAGCTATCCCTCCCTAGGAAGTGATAGCTTTCCTGGCGACTTGGAACATTGGACATGAACCTCTGTTTGCCATTCGCCACACTTTGTCCTGGCATAAACATTTAACAAAGGAAAAACATCTGTGGTCAATTATATTTACGGTACATCCGGCAATGATACACTCGCTGGTACTGTTATCGATGACTATATCTATGCTGGAGGAGGTAACGACTCAGTTAATGGTGGTGCTGGTAACGATAGTCTTGATGGCGATACCGGCAATGACACCCTAAATGGTGGTGATGGCGATGACTCAATTGAAGCCAGTGATAGCTATGGCACCGTGAATGTCGAACAAATCGATGGTGGGCAAGGCTTTGACTACCTGAGTTTAGATAATTCCGCAGCCACTAGCAACTTAAGTGTCACCTACACCAACTCCACAAATGGCACAGTTTCCAATGGCACTACCTTTAAAAACATTGAAAGTCTCAGGCTAGAAACTGGTAGCGGTAACGACACCATTAATGTCACCTATGTGGGTAATGCCAACATAGATGGCAATGTTGGCAATGATTCCATCACCACAGGCAATGGTAGTGATAACCTTTATGGAGGTAGTGGCAATGACACCCTCAACGCTGGTGCTGGTAACGATACCCTTGGCAATAGCATTTATGGCGAGGCTGGTAATGATGTCCTAAATGCAGGTGATGGCGATGATAGCATTTACCTCAACGATGGCAATTTGAATGTCGAACAAATCGATGGTGGGCAAGGCTTTGATTATGTACAGTGGGATGTAACTTTTAACTCTACTAATTTAACTTTCATCTACACCAACTCAGCAAATGGCACAGTCTCCAATGGTTCTACCTTCAAAAATATCGAAAGTTTAGAACTATATACAGGTAACGGCAATGACACAATTAATGTCACTGCTTTAGGTAATGCCGAAATTTATACCAACGGCGGCAATGATTCTATCACCACAGGCAATGGTAACGATACCCTAGAGGGTGGTGATGGTAATGACACCCTCAACGCTGGTGCCGGTAACGATAGACTTTCTGATGGTGCAGGTAATGACATCCTCAACGGCGGTGATGGCGATGACAATATTTACATCAATGTAGGTAGTGCGGGAGTCGAAACAATCAATGGTGGACAAGGCTTTGACTACCTAGAGTTGGATATAGGCGATCTCACTAGCAACTTAACTATCACTTACACCAACTCCACAAATGGCACAGTTTCTAATGGCACTACCTTTAAAAATATCGAAAGCCTAAAACTAGTAAGTGGTACCGCCAACGACACCATTAATGTCACTTATGTGGGTAATGCAAACATTGCTGGTAATGCTGGTAATGACTCCATCACCACAGGTAATGGTTACGATACCCTAGATGGTGGTAATGGCAATGACACCCTCAACGCTGGTGCCGGTAACGATAGGCTTTCTGATGGTGCAGGTAATGACATCCTCAACGGTGGTGATGGCGATGACAATATTTACATCAATGTAGGTAGTGCGGGAGTCGAAACAATCAATGGTGGGCAAGGCTTTGACTACCTAGAGTTGGATATAGGCGATCTCACTAGCAACTTAACTATCACTTACACCAACTCCACAAATGGCACAGTTTCTAATGGCACTACCTTTAAAAATATCGAAAGCCTAGAACTAGTAAGTGGTAGCGGCAACGACACCATTAATGTCACTTATGTGGGTAATGCAAACATTACTGGTAATGCTGGTAATGACTCTATCACTACAGGCAATGGTAGAGATACCCTTTATGGAGGTAGTGGTAATGACACCCTCAACGCTGGTGCTGGTAATGATATCCTTGGCGATAGCATTTATGGGGATGCTGGTAATGATGTCTTTAATGCAGGTGATGGCGATGACTCAATTGAAGCCAGTGATAGCTATGGCACTGTGAACGTTGAACAAATCGATGGTGGGCAAGGCTATGACTACCTGAGTTTAGATAATTCCGCAGCCACTAGCAACTTAAGTGTCACCTACACCAACTCCACAAATGGCACAGTTTCCAATGGCACTACCTTTAAAAACATAGAAAGTCTCAGACTAGAAACTGGTAGCGGTAACGACACCATTAATGTCACTTATGTGGGTAATGCCATCATATATGGCAATGGTGGCAATGATTCCATCACCACAGGCAATGGTAATGATTACCTTTATGGAGGTAGTGGCAATGACACCCTCAACGCTGGTGCTGGTAACGATACCCTTGGCAATAGCATTTATGGCGAGGCTGGTAATGATGTCCTAAATGCAGGTGATGGCAATGACACAATTTACGCCAGCGATGGCAGTTTAGGAGTCGAACAAATCGATGGTGGGCAAGGCTTTGACTACCTGAGTTTAGATAATTCCGCTGCCACTAGCAACTTAAGTGTCACCTACACCAACTCCACAAATGGCACAGTCTCCAATGGCACTACCTTTAAAAACATTGAAAGTCTCAGGCTAATAACTGGCAGCGGTAACGACACCATTAATGTCACTGTTGCGGGTAATGCCATCATATATGGCAATGGCGGCAATGATTCCATCACCACAGGCAATGGTAACGATAACCTTAGTGGTGGTGCTGGGAATGACACCCTCAACGCTGGTGCTGATAACGATGCCCTCTATGGCGGTGCTGGTAATGACAGCCTCAATGCTGGGGCTGGTAACGATTTCCTGGATGGCGGTGATGGCAATGATGTCATCAATGGCGGTAATGGAGATGACGAAATTGACTATGGTGGGATTTTAGCATCCCCAGGAGTAGACACCATCGATGGTGGGCTGGGTAATGACAGTTTAGATATTGATTTTTCCTTGAATAGTAACAACTTCACCATCACTTACACCAACACTGCATCGGGAAGCATCTCCAACGGCACAACTTTTAAAAATATTGAACGTTTGTCTGTAGAAACCTATACTGGCAACGACACAATCAATGTCAGTGCAGCTACTTATGCTAATGTACAGACCAACGCTGGCAATGACTCTATTACCACCGGTGGCGGCAACGATTATCTAGCAGGAGGTAATGGCAATGACACCCTCACTAGTGGGGCTGGTGATGACTACATTTCTGATGGGTATGGTGTAGACACAATAGTTGCTGGCACAGGTAATGACCGTTTGGATTTGGACATTTCCTCCGCCACTACCAATTTAACTGTCACTTACACCAGCACTACCAGTGGCACAGTGTCCAACGGCACAACATTTCGGGATATTGACCGTTTGTACTTAACAACAGGTATTGGTAACGACAACATTAATGTGACTGCTGCCAATTTTGCCTCTGTTAATGGTGGTGTTGGTAATGACACTATCACGACTGGCATCGGCGATGATACCTTGACTGGGGATGATGGTAACGATAGCCTTAACAGCGGTGCTGGAGATGACAACCTTTATGGTGGTTATGGTAACGATACCCTAAATGCTAGGGCTGGTAATGACTATCTTTCAGGCGGTGCTGGTAATGATAGCCTTAGTGCTGGGGCTGGCAATGACTCGCTTTATGACGGTTCAGGAGTAGATACCATTAGCGGGGGTTCTGGCTATGACTATCTCAATTTAAATTTTTCCAATTACATTGTGCCATTAACCGTTACCTACACCAGCTCCACAAATGGTACAGTTTCCACTGGTACTAACTTTAGAGAAATTGAAAGCCTGGAACTAGAAGCCGGTAGCGCCAGCGACATTATCAACGTGACTGCGGCAGTTGCAGAAATTTATGGTGGTTACGGTAATGACTCGATTACCACAGGTGCAGGTAACGATACGATCTATGGTGGTACCGTGCTTTCCGGTTATGGTAATGACACCATCAATGCTAGTGCTGGCAATGACTATATTTATGATGGTCGAGGTGGAGTAGACAGTATCGATGGTGGTGCTGGTTTTGACTTTTTAGAATTAGACTTGTCTAATTACATTGTTTCTCTCACCGTCAACTACACCAACACCACAAATGGTACCATTTCTAATGGCACCACCCTCAAAAACATTGAAAGCTTACAGTTGTATACAGGTGATGCCAGCGACGTGATCAACGTTTCTGCTGCGGCTGTCGCTGAAATTCGCGGCGGTTACGGTAACGACTCGATTACGACGGGTGCAGGTAACGATACGATCTATGGTGGTACGCTGCTTTCCGGTTATGGTAATGATACCATCAACGCTGGTGCTGGCAATGACTATATCTATGATGGTGAAGGTGGAGTAGACAGCATCGATGGTGGCGCTGGCTATGACTATCTGAGTTTGGATTTGTCAGATTACATTGTTCCCCTCACCGTCACCTATACCACCTCGACAAATGGTGCAGTTTCCAATGGCAGTACATTTAAAAATATCGAAAGTCTCAGCTTGACGACAGGTAGTGCCAGCGACAGTATCAATATAACTGCTGCGGTTGTCTCTGTTAGCGGCGGTTATGGTAACGACTCAATTACCACCGGTGCAGGTAACGATAACCTCAATGGTGGTGATGGTAACGACACCCTCAACGCTGGTGCTGGAGATGATACGATTGATGGCGGTGGGGGAATAGACAGCATTGCTGGTGGCGCTGGCTATGACTACTTAAATTTGGATTTGTCTAATTACATTGTCCCCGTGACTGTCACTTACACAAATACTAGCAGTGGTACAGTCTCCAATGGCACGACTTTCAAAGAAATAGAATATCTCAACCTGACAACAGGTAGTGCCAGCGATACTATCAACGTAACTGCGGCGGTTGCTTCTGTTAGCGGCGGTTATGGTAACGACTCAATTACCACCGGTGCAGGTAACGATAACCTTAGTGGTGGTGATGGTAACGACACCCTCAACGCTGGTGCTGGAGATGACACGATTTATGGCGGTGCGGGAATAGACAGCATTGCTGGTGGCGCTGGCTATGACTACTTAAATTTGGATCTGTCTAATTACATTGTCCCCTTGACTGTCACTTACACAAATACTGGCAGTGGTACAGTTTCCAATGGCACGACTTTTAAAGAAATAGAAAGTCTCCGCTTGATAACAGGTAGTGCCAGCGACAGTATTAATGTTACTGCTGCGGTTGCCTATGTAGAAGCTGGTTACGGTAACGACTCAATTACTACAGGTGCTGGTAACGATACTCTCTATGGTGGTGACGGTAACGACACTCTCAATGCTGGGGCTGGCAATGACTATATTGATGAAGGTGCAGGAGTCAATACCATTGATGGTGGTACTGGTTCTGACTACCTGGAATTAAATTTGTCTAATTATATTGCCTCCCTCACTGTCACTTACACCAGCCTGACAAATGGCACGGTTTCCAATGGCACAACTTTTAAAAACATTGAAGGTCTAGAGTTATACACAGGTAATGCCAACGACACTATCAATGTGAGTGCTGCGAGTTATGCCGAAATTAATGGTGGTGACGGTAATGATGCGATTACTTCTGGTGCAGGTGATGATACACTCAATGGCGGTTATGGTAACGACTCCATTACTTCTGGTACAGGTGACGATACAGTCTATGGTGGTCTAGGTAATGACACCATCAATGCTGGGGATGGGGATGACTCAATTTATGATGGTGCTGGAGTAGATAATATTAATGGTGGTTCTGGTGTGGACTACCTGAATTTGGATCTTTCCTATGCCACCACAAACTTAAACGTCTCCTACACTAGTGCCACTAATGGAACAGTTTCCAATGGCACAATATTTCAAAACATTGAAAGTCTTGCATTATCTACAGGCACTGGCAACGACGTGATTAATGTAACTGTTGGGGTTGCCTATGTTGAAGGTAATAGCGGTAATGACTCAATGACCACCGGTGCTGGTAACGATACACTCTCTGGCGGTTTCGATAATGATACTCTCAATGGAGGTAATGGCAATGATATCTTGTACGGTGGATATGGTTCCGATTCTTTAATTGGTGGTGCTGGTGACGATGTTTTAGTTGGTGGGTTTGGCTATGATACCTTAACTGGCGGTGCTGGTAACGACTACTTTGTTTACTCAGAGTTTACCGAATATAGGGATACAATTACCGACTTTAATACGAGTGCTGATGCGATTGTACTGACATCTTTGTTGGAAAATGCAGGTTATGTTGGTAGTGATGCGATCGCAGCTGGATACGTAAAATGGATACAGTCAGGAACAAATACTCTTGTCCAAATTGACGTTGATGGTTCAGCAGGTACTTCAGAAGGCTTTGGTACTTTAGTAACTTTGAATAACATCACTGCTACTAACGTCACTGCTAGCAACTTTGTGTTGTAATTCTCAATTTATCTTGCAGCAGCCTTTTTAACCTCAATTCCTAACTAATGTCTAAGTCAGAGAATACCTCTCTGGCTTTCTACATTTTTACGTGAGTTCAATAAATTGTTTTGACCTCTCCCCCTACCCCTCTCCTACGAGGAGAGGGGAGTAATAGGCTAATGTGCATCCAAGTTGCACAATCACGCTTTGAAGACTGTCATTAGTCAAAAGTATTTACAAAGGACTAATGACTAATGACAAAGGACAACCACTAGGATATTTACAAATACAAAACATTTCAATTTAATTTTAGGTTTTGTTGCCAAAAAAGACACTGTTGCTGTTGTTCAGAAAGGTTTTGAGATAGTAAAACTAAATCTTTATGGGGCAGAGTAAAATTGATATAATTTAAATCTTGTTTTCGTCTGGAAGTGTAATCAAAAAAGATAGTATACCTATCTGAAGTTTCAGGTGGCTTGCCTCTATGGAAAATATTACCAGTAGCAGCAAAAACTACTGTCCCAGAATTCCCTATGCATGATTTGTAATTAGTTGGTGATATGACTTTTTGCATAGTGCTGTCCCGGATGTAACCATAAGTATATTTGAGAGATTGAGCTACTTTTGCAGTTAAAGGTTGGGGAATATATTGAAACGGGCCTTCGCTTTCACCAATATTATTTAAATAAACTATAATTTTTAATACTTTGCGGTCTTCTGGATCTATATGCCAAAGCCTAGAACCTATTTCTAAACTATTGGCGATATCTCTACGAAAATATGCACCATGATATGCTATTGGTAATCCAATATAATGTTCTACTATATTCAGTAAACGTTGTTCTAATCCCCACAAAAAAATTTGGGGATGTTCCATCAATTGCTGGGAAGTAGCATGAATAACAAATTGATTTTTAACAATAGAGTTATTGGCAACCATTTTTACCATTAGCTTTTTTGCTGAGTCAATAAATTGTGAATTAGATAAAATACCTAAATCATCTAAGGAAGTAATTACAACTCCTTCAGTTTGAATTTTTTCAACTAATCTCAAGTCGTCTTGAGAAATAGTCGGCAGGTAGTTTTTATGATTTTCGACAGCTATTTGATATGCGATATCAGCTTGATATCGTACAAATGGTATTTGATTAATTTCTCTGATAACTCTTCTTCGTATTTTTTGCCAGAGCATATGCATACATTTATTCTTGGCTCCACAGAAGATGAATTGACATAACTGTAAAAATATCATTTGTTAGCAGATATTCAGAATTGAATACAATTGATTTTTTTCATAAATAGGCTTGATTTGTCACTTAATCAAGATAGTTAATTCACTATTTTAAAAAATCTTACCTGAGTTACATTTTTATTCAAAAATACACAAAGCTCATGCAATTAATAATACTTGCAAACAAAAATACCTGAAATAAAAAGATTGAGAACCATGCTTGTGACATCACCTGATTCTCAATTTTTTTTCTATATTAATTTCAAAAGTAACTATTTATATTACTCAGTTACAGTTTGTCTTCAGTCCGCTTGAGTGCTAAAGTCAGCCCATCTCCAATAGGCACAAGAGACAGGGTTACGCGTTCATCATCATGTAACTTCTTGTTAAGCGCACGGATAGCTTGGGTACTTTCGTCTTGAATTTGGGGATTGGCAACTCTCCCAGACCATAAAACATTATCAATAGCAATCAATCCACCCGGACGCAATAGTTGCAGCGATCGCTCGTAATAGCCATCATAATTTTCTTTATCAGCATCGATAAAAGCAAAATCAAACGTCCCGGCTTGACCATCTGCCAATAGTGCATCCAAAGTTTCCAAGCCTGGTGCTAATCGCAAGTCTATTTTATCGGCAACCCCTGCTTGCTGCCAATATCGCCGAGCGATCGCAGTAAATTCTTCACTGACATCACAAGCAACAATCTTACCATCAGCAGGTAACGCCAAAGCTACAGAAAGGGAACTATAACCAGTAAATACCCCAACTTCCAAAGTTTTTTTCGCACCTATAAGTTGTACCAACAGTCTCATAAACTGTCCTTGTTCCGGTGAAATCTGCATTCTGGCGCGAGGATGGCTAGCAGTTTCTTGGCGCAACCTCCAAAGGATCTCCGGTTCCCGCACAGAAGTAGATAAAAGGTAGTCGTAAAGCTGAGAATCAAGATTAATCGTTTGTGATGACATAGCTGATTAGAGAATTGAACACATCTACCGCTATACTATCGCTGGAGAGTAAAATAACGGACAATCACATGGTGCGGCTCGTTTTTACAGCAATTGTGCTGGTACTATTGACAGCTTGTGGCAGTATTGGACTACTACCGACTAGCGAGTTAGTGCAAAAAGCGATCGCACTTCAACTATCGCAAACCCAACAGCAACTCAGCCAACAAGTAAATTTAGACTTTCAAGGTTTTGAAATCAAACGGCTAGCAATTACCCAAGAACAACCTCTAACCATTGAAAATTTACCAGCTTTCCGTGTTCGCGGCAATTATGACTTAATTGTCAAGCTACCTAAAAGACAGTTGACCCAACTGCAACAACCATTCGACCTTTACCTGCAAATTCAGCAAGAAGGGAAAACCTGGCGCTTGCTACTTCCAGATAAAGGTAGTAAAGATAATCAACGTATCTGGCGTAGCTATATGATTGAATAAGGGGCTGATAGAATTTTGGATTTTGGATTTTGGATTTTGGATTGCGGAAGGGTTATTGAATAAGCTTTTGGATATTCTATTTGTCGCAATCATTGATAACACAAATAAAAAATATTCTCTTGTCATTGTTCGTCCCTGAGAGTCATCAACTATCAGTTATGAGTTTTCAATCAACAACTTCAAGCGGCATAATTGGTTTCTTAAAGTTCCCCAACTAGGATGTGCAACTAGAAAAAGCATCACAAGCATTTCCGTATAAATGAAGACAGCTAGTCATGATTGAGGTGATAGTTTCACCGGAGGTAGGTAATATGTATTTCAACTTATTGATCAGTTCCGTTCTAGGAATTGTAGTTGTAGTGCTACTAGCTTTTGGATTGCTGCAATGGTTGCACATACCCGCAGGTAACTTTCTTGACTGGGTGATTGGTGGTGCCAGTTTTTGGTGGTTGTTGGTAATTGTGACTGTACCTTGGAATGTGCATTTTCAAGCCAAAGAAGTGTTAGCAGAAGCAGCACAGTCTGCTGAGAAAGGCATTCCTGTAGATGAAAAACAACTAAAATATGTCAATTTGTTAGCAAAGCGATCGCTCTGGGTTGCCATTGCCTTACACTTATTTTCAGCCGTTGGACTTTATACCCTCGCCGCCACTGGTATTAGTGCTGTAGGATATATTAGTTCTGGTGCTGCTTTGTTATTAACGATTTTGCGTCCAGCTATCCGTGCTTACGAATATTTATATGCGCGGTTGACAATGATTCGTACTGAATGGAAATATCCCCGTGAAGATATTGTAGAATTGCGCGATCGCTTTAATTCTTTAGAAGAAAAAGTCCGGCAAATAGAAGACCAACTTAATCCAGAACAACCTTATTCTTTAACTGCAACTCAACAACGTTTTAGCGAAGAAACTCGCCGAGAATTAGCCAAGATCACCGCAAGTTTAGAAGAATTACGAGCTACAAATCAAAGCGAACATGAACGTTTGGGGAGAGAAGCAAGAAATGCGATCGCGCAACTTTCCACCGACGGACAATTTCTTGATCATGTCCGCGAAATTATTCGATTCTTTAAAACTGCCTAAATCATATGAAACTGAACACTATGAAATTTAACTACTCTCGATAGGTAGATGGGCTAGGCGGCTCCACTCATTCCAAGAACCATCATAATTGCGAACATTCGCATAGCCCAACAAATACTTCAGCACAAACCAGGTATATCCAGAGCGTCCACCAATGGCACAGTAAGGAAACACTTCCTTATCGGGTGTAATGCCCTTACTAGTAAAAATAGTCATTAATTCGTTAAATGATTTAAAAGTCCCATCTTCGTTCAGAGTTAAAGTATGTTCAAGATGTACTGCACCAGGAATATGCCCAGAGCGTTCACCTTCTTTTGGTGGTTGATCAAAAAAATACTCACCAGAATACTCTTTAACTGTTCGGACATCCAACAGAGCGCGATCGCACGCACCAATGGCAGAGTAAACTTCATGATGTAAAACTCTGAGGCTAGCATCTAAAGTTTTAGCATGGTAATCAGTAGAAGCAAAAGCAGACAACTCAGGAGCTAGAGGACGACCTTCTGATAACCATTTCTGGTAGCCGCCATTGAGAACGCGAAGATTCTCATGGCCAAACACTTTCAACAACCAAAAAATCCAGGCTCCTGTTCCCGGATAACTGCCATAAGCAATAACTGTAGTGTCATTAGTAATGCCTGAACGTGCCATCAACTGTTCAAAAGCAGTCAAAGCAAAATTAATTTTTAAATCGGGTAAAAGTAAGTCCGTAAAGATGTGCCAAAATACAGCACCAGGGATATGGGCATCTTGATAAGGTTGTGTACTAATATCTACTTCAACAATGCGAAGATTGGGATCGTGAAGATGATTTGCTAGCCACTGAGTATCGACAAGAACCGATGGATCAGCGTATTCCTGCACTGATGTTTCTCCTTTAAGCTAAATGCTTGCTGCTCTAGTGGAAAAAGATGCAACTAAAGTTAAGATTAATCTGGTGATCTCACTGTTTCTAGACCTCGAAAGTGTACAGTTTGCGAATTATGGTTGAGTTGAACGCTCTATTTCGTGGAATTGCTCAAGCCGAAGATGAACAGTCATTGCGTCTGCACATATCCAGCCAAATAAAAGAGTATTTTTCAGCTACACGATGTGGATTGTTGTTTTTAGCTCAAACTCCTCTGGTGGACAGTAGACTCCAAAGGACGCTGCAAATTGCATTATCACCGCAAAACAATCCAGTTGTGCGCTACTTGGTAGAACGCCATGCTCCTGTGCATGAGGAGTTGGTAATGGAACCAAAGACGTGGAAATTGATTTGTCCTCGTGCAGATCACTGGCACGTTATGGCCGGGCCAATTGTTGGGGCTGGCCAGTTAGTTGGTGTAATAGGTTTTACTCGTAAACAAGGAATGCTCGCGTTTGATTCACAAAATCTTACAGATTTGAGTGCGATTTGTCTGCACATCTCCTCTTGGGTAGCAATGGCAAAATCGTCATCGCCAATATTACAGACAGAACGTTTAACCCCTCGTGAAGCGCAAATTGCTTTCTTAGTAGCTCAAGGACTCAGCAATGCACAAATCAGTACCCAACTTTGGATTACAGAAAATTCTGTCAAGCAAGCCTTAAAAAGGATGTTTCGCAAGCTTGAAGTTTCATCTCGCACTCAAATGGTTGCAAAGCTTTCTTGCGTTTTAAGGGACATGGTTAGCAAGCCTGAACGAGAGCTGGAAAAATCCTTTGATTACTGGAATTAATGATTAAAAGCTCAGGATGCCATCTTCTTGAAATTCCAAATTAGCTTAGCTCAAACCGGATAAATCTTTATCAACCAGAGAGAAATTCACGCTTTTTGGTACAGAAAAAATTCATTTGGGAGTAAATGAATAAAATATTTTTGGCAGAATATTCAAGGGAACTATTTACAATCTGCTGAGGCTAATTTTAAAAGTCTTTCTAATTTCAAATTGGTCAGCTAAAACACCTGATATCATGACCGTATAAATACTTATGATATCTGTGGAGGTCGGTAATTGGGAATTGGTAATTGGGAATTGGATTCTACTATTAGTCATCACATCTCACCCACTACCCATTACCTATTACCAGGCAAACCGACTATATCGTAAGTAATTATATCATTTATTTGTAAGGCTGCGCCAAACTCTTTGAACTTATTCTTTCTTTCTTTCTTTCTTTCTGTCTTTGTGTCCTTTGCGTCCTTTGCGGTTCGTTTTTCTTTCTTATACTTAGGGTTTAGCGCATCTTCATACAGAATTGGTATTAGCCGAACTTGATATGACTAATGACGGTCATTACAAGTGATGATGCAACTTGGATGCACATTAGCTTATCCCTAGCAAATTTGCTCTGATAGACCAGTACACCTCTGCTATCAAAGTAAAGTTTGGAGAAACTGGAGCAGTTTGTTAAAAAAAAATGACATTGACAAAGAGTTTAGCCTTAACTGAACCGTATTGTGATATACAGCAGTTACACATTTATTAAATTATTATTAAATGTTTACTTAACTGTCTTAACTGTCTTAACTGTCCTTGCATTTGCATAAAAAATGTAATAACGTGTTGAACATAGTTTTCAGTAATGCCCGCTAGGGCGTGTCATAAATTAGCTTAGGTGGAGTCAGTGCCACCGACAGTTTGTATTCCAACAGTAAGTAAATGCCTTCAACTGCTTTGTTTGCTGTGAGTAGATTTTGTCGAGCAGAGAAAAAGTAAACCATGACAAGCACGCTGGCATATAACCTGGAAAAGCAGTTAAGCTTTTCCGGTTCGCATATAGATGCGAAATACGTTGAAAATGTGAGTAATTATTACATTAACAACGAAACTATTGTAGTCAACCCCCACATGTGGGATGTATCCGTTGGGCAGCCCGTTAGAAATATCATTCCTGCTTTCTCCTCAACAATCCTTAAAGACATAACCATTGAGAAGGCTCAAGCACTGATATTGATCGAGGTCAAAGACACCACCAATATCGGGAATATTATTTTGGAACAGGGTTGGTTTCTATTAGGCGATACTATTGAAGATTCGCCCAGTAATGGCAATACAAGCGAACTACCCTATCCCAAGAATACACCTCTATGGAAATCGCCACAAGATGACGCGGGTATTGTAGAGATTGACCCGTATTACATGACAAGGCAAGCACAGACGCCAGGTCAAAAGCAAAGCTTTGTCGTGAAACTAAACTTATGGTTTGCCCCTTCACACACCAATTGTTTCATACACAACAAGCATGACTTTATCGAAATCCACACAGAGATATTCGGTACTGGCAGAATGCAGAAGTTCAAAGCTCAAGATTATGGCACTCTCTATGAAGACATGTTAATGAGTCCAGGCTTCACAACTGTTGTGCCATTTTGTCAAGTTGAAGACAACAACCAATACATTTATCCGTGGCATCAATATTACGCAGATACAGATTGCATCTGGATGGCAATAGAATATCATCCGTTGGCTAAGGCTTAAACTCAGTAACTTGATTGAGGGAGATTGCCAAGTAAATTTTGACATGGCGATCGCTAATACCAAGCAAATCCTTTGTCCTTGGCTCCAACAGATTGCACAAATTAATCTTGAAACTCCAAGGTAGGAAGTTCAGGTAGCTCTACCTCAGTAAGTCTTGCAGACAATTTCCTTTAATATCACCAGAGGTTTACTATATGTCAGGGCCAATTTTATCTGATGTCTACAAGTTCGTTACAGTCGAAGAATATTTCAACAACATCAAAAGCTGGCAAACCCTCCAGAAAGCTTCTTCTTATCAATACATAGACAAAGATCAAACACTCGTACTTGAGTTTCAAAACAGCAATGGCAATACCTGTGCTATGCTGCTTCAGTTCGTTCAGAATGATACCTTCCGGGTTCGTTTCAACCCCAAAAAACGCAAAGAAGATTACAGCAATAACAACACTCGTGCGTTAGTCCAAAACACCTTCACTGAGTTAAAGGACGCAGCACAGCAGGGAGATGAAGAGTTTTATATAGAGTACGAAGACAAAGGTGGTTACGGCTGCATACTAACCACGAAAAAGCAGCAAAATAATGAAGCTGTCATGCAGGTAATAGTTACCACAGATCCATTCCAAATCAATGTGATCAACTGCGAACCTGACGGCACTACCTTTAAAGTTTGGGAGACATCAATACCTGGGATACTATACACTCCCAACGGCAATGACGATTATGCCATTATCCAGTCTGTGGATAAACCTGCACCAGCTAAATATATTGGCTTTGGGGAACAAGGTGGTAAATCACTATGCCGCAATAGTGGGCAACTAAACTATTTCAATTTCGATAACATGCGGTATCGGCAGGTCTATAACTACGGCCCCTTAGACGGACGAGAACCGCTTTACCATTCAGAACCGTTTTTCATTGAATTTAACGGTGTTCCTGAAAAAGATTGCGTCACGGGCATATACGTTGACAACCGCGGTCAAATCCTGATGGATATTGGCTACCAGAACTCCAGTCACTATCTGGTTGGTACTCGCTTCGGCGACCTTGACTATTATTTCTTCATGGCAGACACTCCAGCAGAGCTGATAGAAAGCTTTACTGAGATTGTCGGGCGATCGCGGCTAAAACCCAGATGGGCTTTAGGATATCATCAAGGATGCTATGGATATGAAGACCGGGGCGCTTTGGAATGGACTGTTCGCAAGCATCGTGACTACCAAATTCCCCTCGACGGTCTTCACGTTGATGTAGACGTACAGGATAACTATCACACCTTCACCATTAATACACAGAAGTTCCCTGATCCCAAAGGCATGTTTGCCACTTTAAAAGCGCAGGGTGTGAAGTGTAGCACGAACATCACCCCAATTATTAGCAGCAACCAGAAAACACCATACAAATCCTACACCGAAGGCATAGAAAAAGGCTATTTTGTCAAAGATAAGCGTTTCTTCGGTGATCTCAATCTGAGCAACCCTGAAGACCTGAACAAAGGTTACAGCTACCAGAATTACGATCCTCCAGGACAACAAAGCGTTTTCTTCGCATACGATCCAGAACACAACGCCAATACGGGCAATCCTTATATTGGGGAAGTCTACTACGGAAATGACCGACATACAGGTCTAGAAATGGGTACCCCCGGTCATTACCCGGATTTAGGACGGCAAGAAGTGCGTGATTGGTGGGGTAAGCAATATCAATATCTCTATGATATGGGACTGGAAATGGTTTGGCAGGACATGACAACACCTGCTATTCGTTCCCGTCGTGGGGATATGCGCGGCTTCCCCTTCCGATTGCTGGTGACTGACGATTCCATTGTGGGAGAGGAACCCAAACTAACGCCGGCCATTAAGGTGTGGAACTTGTATTCATACAATCTCCACAAAGCAACTTACTACGGCCTCAACAACCTTGTATACTCAGAACAGTCAGATAAACCAGGACAGCGCCGCAAGGATCGTAACTTCATCGTCGGGCGCGGCAGTTTTACCGGCGCACACCGCTTTGCCGCATTGTGGACAGGCGATAACTCTTCAACCTGGGATTTCTTGAAGATGAACGTGTCTCAAGTCATGTCACTTGGTATGACTGGCGTTACCATCTGCGGACAAGATATCGGCGGCTTTGAACAAGAGAACGACCAACAACGCTGGGTCGGCCCAGAACTGTTTATCCGTTGGGTGGCTGCGGGAGCTTTCCTACCCTGGTTCCGCAACCATTATATGCGTAAGGGACGCAAAGAGTTCCAAGAAATCTTCATGTACGAAGAATGGTTTAAGGAAAATTGGGGTGGTAACCTACCAGAACCGCAATATTTGTACCGCGCAGTTTTACCTGCCTGTAAGTATTACATTGAATTGCGGTATCGCCTGCTTCAGGTGTTCTATGATGCCATGTTTGAGAACACCTATGATGGGTTGCCTATCTGCCGCCCCATGTTCCTCAACGACCCGCAAGACAAGGCGCTCTACAACGATAAAATCGCCTTCCTTGATGACCAGTTCTTTGTCCGCCACGATATCCTCGTCGCTCCAGTTCTAGATCCGCAGTCAGCTAGTAACGGCTACGGCAAACGCGATATTTATCTACCTGCTGGCAGCAACTGGTATACTTTTAAAGACAACAAACAGCCCCTTGATGCTCCTGTGGATGGTGGGACAACTATCCGCGGTTTTGATGCTAGTCTCAGTGGCGACCCCAAACACATTCCCTTTATCGTTCCCATCTACGTGCGAGCAGGCGCGATTATACCCACTATAGAGGTTGAACAATATGTGGGAGAGCGGAACAGCAAAGGTTTGCTCAATCCGATCACGCTGAATATCTATCCCGGTGAAAGTGGTCAATACACCATGTACTTGGATGATGGAGTCAGCCGTGCTTCTGAACCGAAGGAGTCAGCTATATACGATAATGATGACCTGGCTAACAGTGAATATCGTGAGGTACTAATTACCCACAACAAAACTGGTTCAACACGCCAGATTATCGTAGAGCGTAAACATGACAACTATCAGCCCAAAGAAGACTTTTTCTTCGTGGCCATCCTGCACGATCCGTCTGAAACCACAGGCAATTCAGTCGCATTGAAGAAGATCACACTAAACGGGCAAGAGGTTGGTTTAATTTCAGGCGGTAGCCCTGATGATCGGGCGCATAGGCTAAGCGGTTCTTCTAGCAATGCCTGGTACTACAACGAAAACATCAGAATCAGTTTCGTTAAGGTGTTTGATAACAGTCCCTCGATCAAAATACAGGCAGAATACAATGTCTGAAGTACCTACGCTGACCCTTGATCGGGTATAGTATGGGCTTACTGCCCAACAGATCATGAACCAGCTACTAGTGGTGCGCCACAGAAACTTTGCATGGTGGTGAGCTGGGGAGGCTGGGGAGGCTGGGGAGGCTGGGGGGGGGGAAGAGAGTTTTTTAGCAGGGTTTTCACTCCCCCCGCTCCCCCTGCTCCCCCCGCTCCCCCTGCTTGCCCTCACATAGCAATTTTGGGTTGGTGAACTACTAGTTCTGTAGCTGTCTAATTATTCTCACACATGCGATCGCACTCCTATCTACAACCAGTGCGATCGCTATTTTGTCTTTTTATTCACTAATTACAAATACTATGGATTGGGTGAATTCGATGGAGTGTGGATTGCTCTTCCTTTAACTAATTGACACGAAGTTATGTGCAAGTTGCATAAGTCCTATATTAAAACTAAACCGTTTAGTATAGAAATGATCCCTATATCTCCCTGACCACCCAAAAACTTACTATTAATAACTCCTGCCTTTTTTAATTTATCGAACTCACGTTAATGTGAATAAACAATAAGGCTTTCTTTTCAGAAAGTTAAAATCTGTTGACATACATCTATCTCAAGATATAAGTTTTACATAGCCTAGAAAGATTGATAATTGATGGTTCTTAACAAAAGGAGAACTACGCTCCCACTAAGTATTATCTCTGTCAGTCAATAGGCGTACATTCTGAAATTTCAGTAGACCGAAAATTTTTGTAAATTGAGGAAATGAAGACCTCGCCCTTAAGGGCGGGGTTTAAATAAGGGTTTTAAGCAACAATTCGGGAACTGGGCAGAGCGATCGCCTGCCTCACCAGGAAAAATGTACGCATGGTAAGCCTTTTAGAAATATTTTCGGTCTACTGAAGTTATATGAAGTTGATGGTTAAGGTTAAATTCACAGTCACAAACAAATCTAAAAGTATAGTTTATAGCAATATGTAATCAAAATTCCAGTATTTGCACTATGTGAAAAACCAGGTGTGCAATGTGTGGTTTCAACTCTGTCGGATAGCACGCATAGCATTTTTGGTTACTTTGTGGCTAAAACGGTTTCAATTTGATTCCCCAAGTTTCTTAAATCAATTACACACTGGTGAGAAGGGCAGGGGGGTTCAACATAATTACTAATTCGTAATTTGTAATTCGTAATTAAAAGGGTTTGAGTCAAGAGCTAAATTTTTGGAAAATTAGCGGTCTTGAATTAATTGGGGTCTAAATCCTCAACTAATTCAATTGCGAATTACGAATTATCAATTACGAATTATTTTAAATCCCCCTTCACACGCAGTTCCCGTTCCCTATTCCCTATTCCCCATTCCCCATTCCCCATTCCCTATTCCCTATTCCCTGTTCCCTGTTAATGCCAATTTTTGTAGGGTGGGCAATGGTTTTATTGCTATGAAACCCTGATTTTTGTGTTGTGGGCAATCCCCACCTCTAGAGTAATTGAGAATGGTGCAACATCTTGGTCTTCCACAGGCGTGTTTTTGCTTCCACAAAATATGAAAGAAACACTTGAGTTAAAAACCTAAAAGCATTACTGCATAAGGATTTTAATATGTGTTTCTTCATAGCCAACTAACAAAGGATTAATAAATGTTCAAAACATCTGAGTGCAACTATCATTATCTGGGTTTAATTCAAGCCTGGAAAATGGTTGCTTTCGCGGCTTTTATATCGGTACTGATGATGACGTTCTCAGCGCCATCTGTACAAGCAGCGCCAGCAGTAAGCGTCGTGGAAAATCCCCCGGCAGCAGAACCCATCTTGGAAAATCGGCGCATCTTGGAAAATCCGCCGGTGTTGGAACTTCGCAAGAAACCAACCCTAACTACTCCACGCCTGGGTAAACCGACAACAAGGTCGGATGGCAAGGTCGAGAAAGAATTCGATCTCAACATTGTCTATACCCCTAGCAAACTCTACAATCCGGCAACCCAGCGCGATGACAATGTGCAATTGCGTAGTTATGTTGGAACCGGTACTAGTCCAGACACGCCTTATGTCGCGCCGACCATCGAGGCTAAACCAGGCGACACCGTGCGAATCAACCTTAACAACCAACTGCCAGCTGATGATCCTAGTTGTATAAATGTAGGCGATAAGAACAATCCTCATTGCTTTAACAACACGAATTTGCATTCCCACGGCTTGTGGGTCAGTCCCAGCGGCAATAGTGATAATGTGCTGGTGACGATCAAGCCCAATGAGCGCTTCACATATGAATACAACATTCCACCTGACCATCCGGCTGGTACCTTTTGGTATCACCCCCATCTACATGGCTCAACTGCGCTTCAGGTAGCAAGTGGCATGGCTGGTGCTTTAATCGTGCGTGGCGATCGCCTCCCTAGCGAAAGTGCTAACGGCGACATCGACACCTTGCTGAAGGGAGCTGACATCAAAGAAAGAGTCTTGGTGCTACAACAAATTCCATATGCCTGCGGACTAGACGTCAACCAGAATGTTATCTGGGCTTGTGAGCCGAATCAAACTGGTGAAATCGAGTCTTACAATGGCTTTGGCCCCAGCGGCCCCAACTCTTGGCTTGGATCTGGGCGTTACACAAGCATTAATGGGTTGATTCTGCCTACCTTCCTCGCCAAGTCTGGCGAAATTGAGCGCTGGCGGATGATTCATGCAGGCCTGCGCGAAACCATCAGTTTGGAGTTTCGCAAGTTGGAAGACACGGCACCCAGTATCAACACGTTGAGAGCCGCCGATGCCGACCGTTACATCGGCAAAAATTGTACGGGTAAGCCTATCGACTACCACGTCATCGCCGACGACGGACTGACCAGATCCCAGGCATGGCAAACCAGGTTGACCACCTTGCAGCCTGGCTACCGCAGTGATGCGTTAGTGGTTTTCCCTGAGCCAGGTCGTTACTGTGTAGTCGATACATCTGCCCCACCATCGGGAAGTGTCACCAGGAATCCGGAGAGCCGCCAACTGCTGGGTATAGTCATAGCTGAGGGCAATACAGTAGTACCCGACATCCACGACTATCTCACGGAAAAACTCATCAACGCCGCCTATTTCACGCTGCCAGTTCCAGGTCAGTTCCGGGACGCGATTATAGATGATCTAGAAAACTCGCTTAAGCTAACCGCCTTTACACCTCACCCTGATATCCAAGACAAAGAGCTGACTGGCAAGCAGGAGCTGGCTTTCTTCATCGACGTATATAGCACTCCACCCAAGTTCGAGGTCAGCAACGTTATAGGCCCGAATTTCGCTTTCAACCCCTATGATTTCAACCGCATAGACCGGGAGTTGACCCTAGGCGGTGCCGATGAATGGACTTTAGAGTCGTACTTCGTCGGTCATCCCTTCCACATCCATGTGAATCCTTTCCAGATCGTCAAAATCCTCGACCCGAACGGTAATGATATCAGTTTGCCGAATGGGATAGATAATCCCGACGGTAAATGCGAGCGTGACCCGAAAGATCCTAAAACACCCAAGTGCGACCCGCAGTATCCAGGGCTCAAAGGCGTATGGAAAGATACCCTCTGGGTAAAAAGTCTGATTTCAAATCCGCCACCAAAGCTAAGTGACCTACCGCCGAAGACAGGACTTTACACCATCGTTGTACGCAGTCGTTACCAGCGTTATACTGGCGAATTTGTGCTGCACTGCCATATTCTTGACCATGAAGACCAAGGCATGATGCAGAACGTCAGTATTGTTGACCTCACCAAAGGTGTAGGCAAAAAAGCTGTCAGTCAGAATTAAATAGTTTTTTGACAGCGGATGTAGGGGCGGGTCGTCTTCTAGAAGTGTTGTTAGATTCTCTAGAAAGCCTACCTGGTCAATAGACTTCTTGCATAAATCAAAAAAAACAACCCTACCCCGCCTTTGACCAAATAATTACTAATTCGTAATATTACGCAAAATATATTTTGCGTAATATTTTGTAATTTCTGTAAATTTTGATTGAACGAGTTTAAGACAAACTTAGAGTGGCTGGTATGCCAATAAAACCTGATACTCAAATGCTATCAAGCAATATTTTTGCTTGATATTGGCTAATATAAATTCCTAAATAGAGCGATTAAATTCGTAATTTAAATTTTGACCAAGCAGGGGAGTGGATGGTTTTACAAGGGTAATATCAGCCCGATCAATACTGTAAAATAAGTGACAGTTATGTGGGTAATGCTGATACCATTTCACGAAATCAGCCATGCAAATGATTTTTCTTTCTCCCCCAGCTTCCCCAGCTTCCCCAGCTTCCCCAGCTTGTCTAAATGCATCAATTTTAAAGTGAAACGGTATGAGGCTATTCCAACTGTTGTAAATTCTTCAAAGCATTTGTTTTTGCTTGATAGTGGAGTTGGACGAGAAGTGGCGATCGCACACATTCAAGCATGGCGATCGCAACAACCCTCTCCTTACATTATTGTGCTTGAGTTAAAGAACGATAGCAATCTGATTTCTTAGATATTTTTAGTCTCGGCGTTTTTTTGTGTCTTTTTTGCTCATTCTCAATCAATCTTAGCGATCGCAACACCCGCCTAGTTTCTCATGTTCCATATCTAGCAACCTTTTTGCCGTTTTTTGATTGCAGACCTTGCATTTCTAGACAAAATAGTAATGCCTACGGCAACCTGAAGTGCGATCGCCATCAATAATATTCTTAAATCTTAAATATTTTTAAAAAAACCATTGGCAAGAATGGATTACTGGTTCAGCTGTTACCCTATGCTTACTGTACTAAATGTCCGTTCTCTATTACTCCTAGCTGGAATGGCACAAACAAACTTAACATTATACCTCTAGAGGAGATAGAGTGAGAAAGAATAGGAAAAGGAAGACTTAGCCGTCTAAGACAGTAACCTTTTGATTCGCTTTGCCTCTACGCACTATCGCTATACTTTAAAATAAGGAGACACTCACCAGTCAGTAATTTACTTTTTTGAGGAGGTCAAATGTTACATTAATCAAAAAATAGGGAATATTAAATTTAATAACTATACAAATTTATCAGTCATATAGACAGGATGAAACCTCAATCACAAGGCGTTCAATACGGTAATCATTGTTCTGTCAATCAGATATTGAAACTTGACCAAACCAGTACAAATTGTCAAGAAGTCGAGCATCAACTTTTAGAGCAAAACTTGAAACATTTGCAAGATAAACTGTTGCTACTAATACAACACAATCCTTTGCCGATAATTGAGTGGAATACAGCCTTTGAGGTTACACAATGGAATCCGGCGGCTGAAAAATTGTTTGGATACAGCAAAAGTGAAGTACTCGGTTGTCAGCTTACAGAACTAATTGTGCCAGCAAGTGATAGGGCACAAGTTAGCAAAATCATGGAGTTGCTAATTGAACAGAAACTAGAAGGTAACAATCTCACTAAGAATCTAACCAAAAATGGAAAGATTATAATTTGTGAGTGGAGTAATACTCCTATGACTAACCTTGATGGCAAGGTAATCAGCATTGTCTCAACAGTGCAGGACGTGACGAAAGTAAAGTCGTTTGAAACTGCCTTGCGTGAAAACGAAAAGACCTATCAGCAAATCCTTGATGCGATTACTGATATGGTACTGGTTAAAGGTGCTAAATCTCGGATTATTTGGGCAAACAAAGCATTCCGTGATTATTACGGTATGAGCGATGAGCAACTGCGAGACATAATTGATGCGCCCTTCAACGAGCCTGACAATACTCTCCAATACATCAAAGATGATGCTTACGTATTTGAAACTGGACAAACCCTAGAAATTCCCCAAGAGCAATCAACTGGCTATGATGGCAAAGTACGCCTGTTTCATACAATTAAATCTGCAATCCGTAACGAACAAGGTCAAGTGGTAATGACAGTTGGCGTATCTCGTGATATTTGCGAACGTCAGCAAGCAGAAAAAGAACAGGCAAAGTTGCTAGCAATTCTAGAAGCATCGCCAGACTTTATTAGCACCTCTGACTTAACTGGGCAAGTTCTCTACTTTAATCAAGCAGCTCGTAAAATGTTGGGGCTTTTAGAAGAAGAATCCTTGGAGGACAGAAATTTATCCCAAAATCATCCAAGCTGGGCAAACGAGATTATCCAAAATCAAGGATTACCAGAATCAGTTAGATTAGGTAATTGGGTGGGAGAAACCGCTCTTTTGGGAGCAGATGGACGAGAAATTCCCCTTTCCCAACTGATCATTGCTCACAAATCACCTAAAGGTGAGGTTGAGTATTTCTCTTCCATCGCAAGGGATATCAGCGAACTTAAAGCTGTTGAAGAAGCCCTGCGACAAAAAGCGCAAGATTTAGAGGAAACCCTCAAAGAACTCCAATGCACCCAAGCTCATCTCATCCAGAGCGAAAAAATGTCTTCTGTTGGTCAATTGGTTGCTGGAGTTGCTCACGAAATCAACAATCCTACAAGTTTTATCTACAGCAACATTCAGCCTGCAAACCAATACATCCATGATTTATTGAAGTTGCTTGAGCTTTATCAGGAACATTATCCCAATCCCGTAAAAGCCATTCAAGAACACATAGAAGCCATTGATCTGGAATTTTTAATGGCAGATCTGCCGAAATTACTCTCCTCTATGAAAATGGGTGCAGACCGGATTAAACAAATCGTTCTCTCCTTACGAAACTTCTCTCGCATGGATGAAGCGGAGTGCAAAGCTGTAGATATTCATTCAGGTATTGACAGCACCTTAGTAATTTTAGAACATCGTCTCAAGGCACAACATAATCGTCCAGCTATTGAAATCATTAAGGAATATGGCAATCTGCCTCTAGTAGAATGCTACCCAGGACAGCTTAATCAAGTGTTCATGAACATTTTAGTTAATGCTTTAGATGCACTAGAACAACGAGATCAAGAGCGGTCTATGGAACATATGAGACAAACTCCTAGCAGCATCCGTATTCATACCCAAGTAACTGAGACAAACAAAATTGTAATTAAGTTTACTGATAATGGCCCAGGAATACCGGAAAATGTACTCAAACGCTTGTTTGATCCGTTCTTCACAACCAAGGCAGTTGGTATAGGTACAGGGTTAGGATTATCAATTAGCTACCAAATTATAGTGGACAAGCATAAGGGAAAACTTACTTGTCAGTCGATACCAGGACAGGGGGCTGAATTTCAAATTGAAATTCCTATTAATTTAACTTAACTAGCAGGTCAAAGCTTCATTGGCGCAGGGTGTAGGGTGTAGGGAAACCCGTCCAATGTAGTGGCTGACCATGAGCGACTGCCGCGCATGGTTTCTTGACTTTGACATTCGTACCTCGCTATCGCTTCGCGTTTCGCCGCGACCCGTTGAAATTTTTCTAGGTCATAGCTATTTTCTTTTACAAAAAGTTATTATTTTAATAATGCTTATAATTAGTTTATTGAAAGTAACTTCAAAAACTAGTAAATTCTGAGAAATTTAGATAAAAATACCTAAAAATATTTTTTAATTACAATATAAACTAAATAATTGAGATTTTGTTACAGACAATATGTGAATTAGATTTGGTTTAGTTAATATTAACCAAACTGCATATGTCAAGCTGGAAAAGCCTAAAAAAATTGTAAAAATTTGAGGATTGGCAGATGAGATATGGAATTGACATTGGACATAATTGTCCTCCAGACACTGGTGCTAGAGGGCTAAGATTTGAGGACAATCTCACTTTAGAGGTAGGTAACAAAGTTATAGCTAAGTTAAAAGATTTAGGGCATGAAGTCATAGTATGTAAGCCAGATGGAGCTAACACAGTCAAAGATTCACTGTCACAAAGGTGCAGTAAAGCGAATGCTAGCAAAGTAGAAGTTTTTGTTTCAATACATTTTAATGCCTTTAATGGACAAGCTAATGGCACAGAAGTATTTGCAACTAGTGAGACTGGTAGAAAAATTGCAAAACCTGTATTAGATGAAATCGTTAAATTAGGATTTTTTAATAGAGGTGTTAAGAGTGGTACTCACTTATTTGTCTTGAGAAACACAAACATGCCTGCGATTCTGATAGAAAATTGCTTCATCGATTCGTCAAAAGATATGAAACTATATGATGGCGAAGCAATTGCTAATGCGATCGTCAAAGGTTTAACTGGGAAATTGCCCAGTACTCCTGTTTCCTCTGTACCAGATGATGAACAAAATCCAGATACCACTACCCTTAGATTGCAAAGAGCTTTAAATCGACTAAAAATAACCGATAAAGCAGGTAAACCTTTGGTAGAAGACAATATTGCAGGCCAGATAACAAAATCAGCAATAGAAAAATTTCAAAATATTGTCGGAGTTCAAACAACTGGAATTGCTGGGGAAACTACATGGAATGCAATTAATTTAATTTTAGCGAAACGTATCATCAGACTCAACCATGCTGGCGGTACAGTTGTTAGATATTTACAATACCGTGTAGGTGTTGAGCTTGATGGTGTCTATGGGCCTCAGACAGAAGCAGCGATTAAGGCATTTCAAAGACAGAATGGTTTACTTCCCGATGGGATTATAGGAGTAATAACTTGGCAAAAATTAATCGGTTAGTTTGATTAAAAAAGTGTGAAGTATAAAGGATGAAGTGGCAAATTATCATTACATAGCTCAAAAGCAAGTAAAGTGAAAAAATCACACTTCATGGTAATTATACCCGGCTCTTTAGAGCCAAGGTAGAGTCATTTCATACTTTATACTTCATACTTCAGCTTGAAAAACGAAAAATATTTTCCCTGACTTACTTAGTATGGTTTTCGACTATAAAGACGCACTCGTTACTATAGCATCTGTTGATTTTGATAATTTAGTAAATTTCTATATTAATTTACTTGGGCAAAAACCAGCCAGTTTTATACCAAATGTGTATGCTGATTTTCAGCTTCCTGGTGTGAGATTAGGTATTTTTCAACCCAAAAAAATACACGAGTCGGAATTTGAAAACTCAGCTAGAAGTAAGCTAAGTTTGTGTTTAGAAGTGAGTAGCTTGGAAGATGCGATCGCACACCTGACTACCTTGGGTTGTCCTCCACCTGGAGAAATATCGATTGCTTCCCACGGTAGAGAAATTTACGCCTACGACCCCGATGGCAATCGTCTGATTTTTCATCAAGGTAAATAAAAGTTAGGAGTTAGGAGTTAGGAGTTAGGAGTTAGGAGTTTGGTAACTGTTTCATTAATAGGGAGTAAGTGAAATTTCAAGCTAATAGAAATGTGTCAAAAAAAGGCTGCATTTCTGGGTTTCAATCCCTAATAGGGAGTAAGTGAAATTTCAACTTGCAGCGCCTTCGATAACTTCTCCGTCTGGATAGATTGAGTTTCAATCCCTAATAGGGAGTAAGTGAAATTTCAACAGCCCAATCAAAATCTATTATTTGGTTGCTGTCGTGCGTTTCAATCCCTAATAGGGAGTAAGTGAAATTTCAACCCACGATGCCTATGAAACCAATCGCTTACTAGGAGTTTCAATCCCTAATAGGGAGTAAGTGAAATTTCAACTCAATGTTCATTTTTATTTACCTGAAAGGGATTAAGTTTCAATCCCTAATAGGGAGTAAGTGAAATTTCAACGGCAATAGCCTAAAACCTTAGCCATATATAGTTTTCAAGGTTCTGTAGCGCGGACGAGGTAATGATAACACAGAACAGTCAGATTAATTTCTCAACAAATGGCTGAAACCTAGTCTAGATAAGCTGCGCGGCTGTTTCAAAAAAATTTTCTTCCAAAACTCTTACTCTACATGGATTTGAAGCTCATTGCCTGAAATTTCGTTTTTAACATCTAGCCATCCGCGCATTCTGCAAAGAAAATGCTGTCATCACGAATTTTTTCTCCACCAATACGTTCAACTTTACCCACACAGCAGGCACATAGGGAGTAAAAGAGGACGCTATCGCTTTCAGGCTTGATTAATTTGTTCAAGCGCGATCGCAATTTTGCATACTGAGTATCGGTGAGATAGCATTCAAACACACTATATTGTACCCATTGACCATAGGACTTGAGTACTTTATGAATTTTAGTGCGGCGTTTATCTTCGGAAATATCGTAGGAAATAATCACATTCATTCCTAGTTTTCTTCTCCAGTCTCTACTTCAAAACCAATGGTGGATATTTTTCAGTTTCACCCATCAAGTATTTTGCTAATAGTCGAGCTTGTAGTTCAAATGCTTCTTGGTAGCTACATTTGCGTCCTAATACAGGATGTTTAAACTCGGATTGTTTCTTTTGTCCATATTGCTGCAAAAATCTTTTTCGTCCGTCTGGGGTTAAAGAAACTGCTCCACTTAAAGGTTCTGTGAGAAAATCTGCTTTTGTCAATAGCTGCTTATTTAATGTAGATAATACTACTGCGTCTACAATTAAGGGGCGAAATTCTTCCATTAAATCTAATGCCAATGAGGGTCTACCATACCGTTCACAATGTAAGTATCCTAAAAAAGGATCAAATCCTGCAATGTTGACTGCGCCTTGAATGTCATGTCGCAATAATGAATAGCCAAAGCTGAGTAAAGAATTAACTGGATCGGTTGGAGGACGGCGGACGCGGCTGTTAAAAGTAAATTCTGTATTGCGAATTAATTGATCAAAGCAACCAAAATAAGCTGCACTCCCGGCACCTTCTAAACCGCGTAGTGAGTTAATATTTTTAGTGGTATCGATTGGTGCGATCGCTTGTTCTAAACGTGTGACATTTGCAGATAAATCCAAGCCTGGGTTTTCACGTTGGCGACGGATGAGTAAATTACGGTAGTTTTTCAGCTTTCCACGGACAAAGCCTTGTACTACATGAATTGCTTGATCTGACTCACCGATTGCTTGCCATTGAGCCTTACGTACAAAGATATTTTTGGTCACTTCTGGTTCTATCCTCCCCAAATAACGACCTGTTTCAGTAAGAAATGTCACGGGTATATGTCTTTGAAGCAGTTCAGATACGACGGCTGGCGAAACAGTTGCTCGTCCTAAAATTACTACACCGTCTATTTTTATGAGTGGTACATCTAAAATTGTCTTTTTTTCATATTTCACATGAAGCCTTTCATCAACTTTACCGATGAACGCATCTTCTTGAGTAACATAAACTGTACCCATAATTACCTCTAAATTATTTTGTATAGCAGTCGAAACATAGTTTAGGAAAATGCTGATTGTTCAAAGCCAATAATCAAAAGAGTTTCTACTCAGCACTTTCCTATAGTGATAGGACTTACACAAAAAACCTCTCAAACTCTCATTCCTCTGTGTCCTCTGTGTCTCTGTGGTTCGTTTTTCTATAACCCGTTGCGTAAGTCCTGAATGAGTAAAAACTTTTGATTAGCTAGCTTCTTGGTAGCGCTTTACTTTTTCTAGCGCTTGGGGTAAACAGGATGAATATAAGCTGCATCCATCACAGCGTTGAGTCTTGATAGCTTTAGGTATTACACCTGTAAATAACAGTGTTTGCACAGCTTCAATAGTAGCGATCGCACTTTGGCGTAATTCTTCTGAAATCTCGACTAGTTGGCGTTGGTGAGAGTGTGCATAGTAGATATAACCAGTACTAATGGATTGACCTGTCATCTCTTCTAGACACAAAGCTTGAGCGCATACTTGCAATTCGTCGTTATCCCATTCGCCCTTACGTCCGCGTTTGTATTCTACCGGATACCATTCACCGTTTTCTGATTCAATTAAATCGGATTTGCCTATGAGTTTGTATCTCTCAGATTTTAACCAAATTGCTCTGATTTGCCATGTTTCTTCACGGCTTCCTTCACCAACTGTATGGACTCGTTCATGTAAACTTGTACCTTCAATTGTGTATTGGTTATCAATAAATTCTCCTGCACAAAACATTCGCCAGCAACGATGCGGACAGTAGCTATATTGATTTAAAGCTGCAATGGGAATATAATCAATTTCAATCATATTTTGAAGAAATTATTTCAAAATCCAAAATCCAAAATCCAAAATCCAAAATCATACTCGGCGTACCATTCCCATACCCATTGTTGTTTTACGTCCCAAACCTGCATACAATGCAAAATCAGCTAAAGCATTAATTTGCTTGATAACTATTGATTCAACATCACCTAAAATCCGGTAACTTATGCCACCAACACAACCTATGAATTTACTTTCATAGTTGCTAACAATCTCGGTATTAATGTTAAAGGCACTGGGATAAATTGATTCAAAAGAAATAGTAGAAATTTCTATGCCACTATATTTATTCCAACGACTAAGGAGGCTATTAAATACAGATTCTTTTATGGGGAGAACATTATCATATCCACCTTGACGGAATGATACAGGTGTACTGAAAGTGAAGTTGAGGGTGCGATCGCGATCGCTTGCTTGCTCGTACAATTGGGCGTAAGTGCAAGCATTTGCCCAAGGTTGCGTTGATTGCGGTGTGCCTTGAATACTGGTAATGTATAAGTTGGCTGAGCCTAAATGCCAAGGGTGATTGGGGTTTAAATTTAGCCACAATGGGGTTAATGTTTGAAATAAAGTGTCATCAAGTAAGGAAATACGCCACCAGCAGGGAGTACCAGCTGCGATCGGTTTTTGATGACCAAATTGTAAAGTTTGGTGATGTTGTTTGTGTTGTCGTTGTATTTGCAATGGTGAGAGAGTAAAAGCTTTATCTGCGTTGGAGGAGTGCAGATAGTCTCCCAGCGATTTATCGACAAAACTGATCAGGTTAAGAAATAGGGCGTGGAGATGTCTACCAGTCAAAAATTCGGGATAGATGGGAGATTGGGGGGTCAGGTTAAGGATGAGACTGTGAGGCATAGTTGATTTTCTTGGTGTAGACTAAGCAGATGTAGGGTGGGCATTGCCCACCACTTGAAATTAAGCTTTAAATCGATACTGCATTTTTGCAGGTAAGCGCAATTTTTCAGTTTTGTTGGGATTGTCGAATTCGTAATATTGTCCTTGGCGAATACTGACATTTTGAATCAGACTCACTGGTGGCATATTTACCACATCATAGCTAACAACTTGATGGGTAAACATCACATCTAAAGGATTCAATGGGTAAGGAAAAGTGAAGTCACCTGTTTTTAATTCGATTTTGGTAACTTTTTGAATTGTGACTTCAGCTTTACTCATCCATTTCCCTAGACGAATCCATTTTGGTAGCTGGATCTGCTTTTGAGAAATTATAAAAAACTCAAATTGACTTTCTGGTGCTAATTCTCTAATACGTCCAAAAGTAGGAATATTTTTGCTAATTTTATCCATTTTGACGTGATAAGAGAGATTAGCAAATTTATAGGTGTGCGTCACATAAGCAGATTCTAAAGGACGTGCAGGTGTAATATAAATACCTTGCTGATTGAGAGGTTCTAAATCTCTTTCGTAATGCGGTATATGCTCTGCATCGTAATAGCTACTTTTTGCTAAACCAAGAGCATAAGTCAGAGCATAGTTATGTAAATATTGCTCTGTTACGTAAAGCCTACCTAACTCACGAGTAGCAAAATACAATGGGTCTTGCAAGATCAGGAGAAGACGGTAAACTTGCATACATTATGAGTCCTCCCCTTCATCTGTCTTGTTTTTATTCCTTCTACTTCTGCTGCTATTAGTATTTTCTGATTTTTCTTCTTTCAGAACACCTGCTGCTTTTGCATAGCTGAGAGTTTCTTCTGTCAATAAATTCATCCATTGTTTAAAACTAGCCTCATCTGTAAGAAGAGATTGAGCTTCATTTTGAAGAGAAACAAGAGCTTCTTTGGCAATTAATTCATAAAAAACTCCGTCTTCTTGAATTAATTCATTTACCGCTTGCTCGGTAGCTTCTTTGAGAGAATCAAGTCCATAAGGAGGTAAAATGTCTCCTATAATGTCGTAAATTTTTTGAGTTAATCGCAAATTGCTGAAAATTTCCCCGTCAGCAAATATGATTGCCACAAGCTTATTTCGCATTTGTCCAGTGCGTGTGGTTTGAGCGCCGTAACGTTTGGTACGGTACAAATTATTCAACAGATATAAAAAAGTATTTGGTGTCGGGTCACGTAATGTAACTACGCTGGGAAAAGGCACTTCTGGCAATACATGGTCTTGTTCACTGAAACGGTTAGTAGTGTCTGTTCCTTGCGTCATAGTCCCATCTTCATAAGGTGCGTTCAGCGTAAAAGTTCCGTGGGACTCTTCATATTTAGGAACAGCGTAAGCTGAATCTATAAAAACTTTGGATTTCTCCGAACCAGAATTATCTGCGCCACCTTTACCGACAGCATAACCGTAAATAACGCAGTCAGGACAAACTCCGCAAGGATTTTCATTGTAAGCGCAGTCTTTATTATGTTGGGTTTTGATATGATTGTAGATTTCATAACGCCGCAATAATTCACGTCCTGTTAAACGTTCAGGAGTAGTTTGCTTACGTTTAAAAAGAACTAAACGACTAATTACTTGTGGAGCATTTATTCCGGCTCTAACTCTGGCTACATTTAGTTCTCCATCTGTTTTAAATACTGCATAGGAGTCAGTTTCGCGCAGAATTACAAAGTGAGCATATTTAGCTCCTGGAAGGCGAGGAATATATTCCTGAAAATGTTTTTTGTATTGCTCAAACATTAATTTAACTCCTTATTTTCTGATTTTTGTGCTTTTTCTTCAGGCTTTTTGATGTACTGTTTGATATACCAAGCCTCCGCCGCATGACGAATAAGATTGATATTTTGTCTTAAAAGCGATCTTTCTGCCCTGCAATAGTTCTTAAATACTTCTTTGACACAATATTGAGCAAAGTCTTCAATAACAGCTTGACGCAGGTTTTTATCCTTCACCACATCCGATGGTATATAACCTTCGTTATTGTTATTTAGTACACCATCTACTAGAGAAAACAAGTAACCTTCTATCATTAATTGCAGATCATCGTCAGCAGTATTAGGCTGGCTTTCTAAGATAACCTTTGCAGCTATGTTTAAAGGTCGAAGTCTTGTATACGCTGAGGAATTTTTCCCTGATGCTCGATAAAACTGAGCATATTTGTTCACTAATCCTTCAATCATTTTCATAGGGCTATGGCATTTGTAATAATCGATTAACAGTTGGTAATAATTTAACAATTTTGCAGCAACAATAATTGATGGGTCATTAAGTTGAGTTGCTTTCTTTTTACGCTCCTCCTTTTTAATATTTTCAAGTATGCGCTCTGCGTAATGAAACACATACAATAGGCTAGTATCTAAAGATTGAGAAACATTATTTAAAGCATTCCATACAGGAAAATTTCTACTATCACGGTATGCTTGAGATGTGAGAGCATACACAGCAAAAGCCGCAGGAATAGCAGTTAACAACTCATCAAGACGAAAACTAGATTTTCTGATGCTGTGTTGCCAGTAAGTATGTACGCCATCCAAAACCGCAGTTTCTTTAAAATCTGCTCCTGAATCGTATGGTGGAAGAGTTGAGCGACTTGCCACTACTTTAACCCCAAAGGTTAAAGGTGCAATTAGCGTTAATAGTGCAGGTATATGCCATACTTCTGTATCAGTTGGTTTTTTAAATAATGCTGGAATTCCTAAAAGATAATAGCCGTGCATCTGTCCTTCTAGATATTCTGTTTTTTCAAGCCGCCGTTTCTCATTTTCCTTAGAATCACTGCCTACCCTAAAAACATCTGCACGGGGAATGTATTTAGGATCGTAATTATGTTTAGCTAATTCTTTATCTAAATCAGAAAAGACATTTTGAGCAAAGCTTTGATAGGCTCGATTCATTATAAGAGCCGTTTCTGGAGTGAAGTAGTAATCTGGATAAAGGTGCAGATAAACAACATCATCATCTGCTTCTAAACTCCTACGTAAAGAGTAACTACGAAGCAGTTTTTCTGCTTGGCAAACTGTACAAATACCACGTAAAGATTCTTTGGAAAGGCTAGTCACTCGCTTGTTAGTATAACTAGAAAATTCCTCTCGGACATCAAAGGCACTGTTACAAACAGCACATATTGGTTCACGTTTACGATTAGCTTTATTACGATGGTAACGATTTAACTCTTTTTCAAAATCATGGTGTTTATCACTATCGCTGATATCTAATATTTGAGCAATATAAGCATCAAGAAAAGCAAACGCTGTTAACTGTTGTGGTTTACCCCATTCTGCAATTACTTGGCGGATAGCTTTTATCATTACATTTTCAAGTTCAGCATCATTTAAGTTGCCATTCTTACCGATATAATGTCCAGCTAAAAAATACCAACCATGAGGTACACCACCAAGAGCAGGTATGCGCTGTAAAGTTTCTAGATATTCGTTCATATCCAAAGCATTAAGTAAAGCTTGGATAGCCTTTTCTTCACTTACTTCATAGTATTCCTTAAGAATGTCTACTAATCCTCTAACTCCTTCTGCTAATCTATCTACCTGTAAACTAGCTGGGTAATTCCAATTTAATTCTACTAATTCAGGAAGTAACCTGATTTTTTCTCTTCTCTCGCCAGTTATCGGAGGTCGCTTTTCACCAAGTATATTAAAAACCTGACGGATAAGAGTTGCGGCTGCAAGTTCAACATCAGCAACTTCTTTCATATCTGGTTTACAACTGATAATACCTTTTGGTTGGCGATAAATTAAACTACCCAAACCCTTAGCAGCAGTTTTCAAGATGTGCGATCGCACTATTTCTGCAAGGTTTGATAAATCTGGTTTTTCACTATCCTTTGGTACAAAGTATGTAACTCCATCAGGAAAAAATAAAAAATCTATCCATCCAACTTCCCTTGCTTTCTGTAATACTGCATTGTGAATTGTTTGAGTTAATAATCCTCTGTTTTCTATAGTACGATGATGACGAATAATATATTTATTCTTTAACCTGCGTTGTACAATTGCCCGAATATTTTCTTGATATAAACTATCTGGACGATGAGCCATAGAAGCTACTAAGTCCGCAAAGCGAACAAACTCAGCTAAGTTCATCAAATGTTCAGGAGGTAATTGTATATCTTGGAAGTTAGCCAGAGTTAAATTTGCTCCTCTTGCATCTTCCGCATTTTGGGCAAGAAAGGCTATATCTTGCCAATATTCACTACTAATAAATTTCCACAATCCTAAAGTTTCAGCCCAAACATTGAAATAATGATGGTACTTATTCCATTCTTTACCATCCATTCGCACATTACCTAATTGCGTAAGTACAATTTTATTGAGGTCGTGCAGAGTAACAGCTGCTAAATATAATCGTTGTTCAAGTTCATCTAAATTTGCTAATTTAACTAGAGTCCAACCACCAACCGCCGCATTTAAGAGGTGTATAGCTAAACTTTGGTCTTTATGTTCAACCAATTTAGTAATAATTTTCTCTTTTTTCTCTGCTTTGGCATTAACAGCTAACTTTTCAGCAGTTTCTAAACTCATTCCTTTTGCTGGTTTGAGGCTGAAGTAATCAAGAATATTAGGAAATACCTTGTCTATCCAATCTCGTAAAACTTTATCTTCAGCATTATTTAAAGTTTCTAATGCTAGAACTACTAAAGGAGGTTCTTTTTCTGGTATAACTGGTTTTCCATAACTATCGCTATTAGGTAGCAACCAATCAAAATTATCTGTCATTTTTTACTCTCCTGCTATAAATATTTCATTTGTTTTTTGCCAATAAAGAAGACTATCTAAAAGTAGTGCATCCAATCCAAAAGCTACAGGATATTGTTTTCGACTTAAATCTAGTACTTTGTGTAATTCAAATAAGGCGGGTAATCTATAAATACGACGCAATGCTTTTATATCGTATTTACTAGGATCAGCAACGCAAGTTGTAAGGGGTAAATATTCAAGTTGTTCATTAATTTTCTTAATCTCTCTATGCCGGCTCTGTATCAAAAATCCTTTCCTTTCTTGTGCTATATTGAGATTGAATTTATCTAAATAATTTGTAAAAATTAGTTCTACAGGTTCATAGTTACTTAAATATTGTGTTATCCGTGCATATAATCCCAAATTATTTTTATAAAAGGGTTCATTTAAATTTAGACTAATTTCTTGAGCTTCATCTTCTGAAATAAGTTCAAAATCTGTTCCTGCAAGTAAACGTAATAAGCTAATACTTCTGACTGCATTTGTATCGGAATCATTAATCCATATATCTAACTGCCCTGCGCCTCGAAAAGTTTCCAAATCTCGAATAATCATTCTGTGTTCTTTAAGTTCATTTAACCTAGACTTATAAGGAGTTGTACCTACAATTCGGTTAGCTTCTTTAGAATAACGTTCAAGCAATGTTTGATATTGATCCTTTTGTTGATTAAGAAAGAAATATCTAATTGTAGAAAGAACACAACCCCAACGGCTTAAATATCGGTCAAATTTTTGAGGCTGTTGATAGACTTTTTCTCTAACATTTGTAAAAAAACTTTCTCTGTCTACTTCTGCTTCATTACTATAAATCTCAAAAAACTTATCTTTTACCCAATCTGGAACTAAAGCTATTGCTTGATAATTTGTAAATCCATCATGTCTTCCTAGTCGGCCTAAACGCTGAATAAATGTACCAGCATCTAAAGATTCATAAATTAAAAAGTTTATGGCAAAGTCTACACCTAAATCAACTGTGGAAGTTGCAATAATCAATTGTTTATTCATTGCATCTTCTCTAATTTTTGCGCCAGTAAGACCTGTATTTTCTCCTATGCTTAAGCCCAAATTAGCATTCTCTAAAGTTCTTACTATTCGTTTGGCAGCAAATACACTGTTAGCAATGATAAGTCCTTTAGATTTAGGATATTGAGAAAAGAATTGCTTGATGTATTCTAAATTATCAAAAACCCAATTTTCGATTCCCCCATTGCTTTGCTCAGAACTAACTAAATCTAACTCAACTTCGTGTAAGATCCTACGATGACTATCACTTTTTTTTAAATCATGATCATACTTACCTTTAATAACTTTGGTAGTAATCCCTGCTTTGTCAAGAACTCTTAATAAAATATTATCTGGTGTCGCAGAAAGAAAAAGAAATTTTGCTGCAAAACGCTCTCCTAAACTTGCTCTGTTAAATGCAATACCATCCAAGACATTAGCAATTTGTGGTGCGCTAAAAATATGGAATTCGTCAAATACGATGTAACGATAATAAGTTAGCCAATATTCAGATATTTGGGCTATGTTACCAAATCTACGATTATAGTAAAAGCGGTGAATTAAAGTAAAGATATCAGGATTGGTTGCAATTAAGTTATTACCTTCGGCTACATTTTTCAATGTCTCAATTTTGTTAAAACCCTCAGCACTCATATAGGAAGCTAATTTAGCTCCTGTAAGTTCACCTATTTGTAAATCAAGATTAAATTCATTTTTCCATTTTCCTATTTGTTTACCCTGGTCGCGTATAAGCTCATTGGTAGGATAGTTTAATAAAGCTTTTCCTAATCCACGTTCATAAAATGCTGGAAGAAGAGCAGCTAAAGTTTTACCATCACCAGTTAGAGCAGTGTCAAATACAACCTGATAATTTTTAATAGCATCCCAAACTTCTTGTTGATGGGTAACTAGTTGAATGTGAGAAACAGATGTCTGGGAATATTGTGACCACGTAGAAAGGAGTTTTATTTTCATAAGTTACTCTAAGTCATGAAAAATTTGAGAGAATTTGGCATGGTTATACATAAGCTAAATTAGTAAGAATCCGCAAAAACATTCCTTATCATCTCCGCACCATAAGCAATACAAGCTAGTATGTCTTCCTTTTGTATGCCTGGATAAGCTTCAAGAATGGTATCAATTGTTTCTCCTGCGGATAAAAGGTCAAGAATTAGAGAAACCCAAATCCGATGTCCACGAATGCAAGGTTTACCAAAACAAATATTTGGATCAATAAAAATTCTGGACAGCAAATTATCATCGGTCATAGTCATTGACCTCACTAGCTGCTTTTTCAGGAAATGGGAGTAGCTGGAACTACCCCCAATATGCGAGAAATATTATTTATGCGATCGCTTTCGGCTTGATGAGCAGTCTATACTCGTGCTGTTGACCTTGGATACGACGTTTATCAAACTGATAACCACGCTTCTTGAGAGTGTGCATAGTTGCAGAAAATCGATGGCTAATTTTCTCTACTAGCTCCTCTGTAGAATGCCAGCAAGCATCTGACATCAGTTGAAGCATCCGATCTTGAAGGTTATCTTTCATCAGAAATTACCTCGATAGGTTTACGCCGAAGAAGCCATGTTAGTGCTAACCTATGAGATGCCACTCAACATAGGTGAACTGAAACGGCTTTGTTTCGGTTCACCTTAATATAGCACTAGAAACTTGTCTGTAGTAAAGAACTGATTAAAAAGCCCAATCAACAAAATTCTGAACGAGATTTTTTTGATGTATACTGAAGAAGCCTTGAGATTTAAACCTAATCCCTATCAGGGATTGAAATTGTAGGAAAGATGTGATCAAGGCATTAATACAACTCGTAAATCCCTATGAGGGATTGTTAGCCAGAGTCTTGCTCTGGCTTTTTTATATCCTTTTTAAATACCTCATATTGTGTCCGTAACTGGTTGTTAAAACCTATATTGGCACGCAAAATAGAAGTTGGCAAGATATATCCGTATAAAAGTGTCCGTATAAAAATGAGTCGTAAAGGTCAATCGATAACTCTGTCTCTGCGAGAACAGGATAAAGCCGAATTAGAAAAGCTGGCGCTGGAGTTTGGTATGATGTGGGGCGATCGCCCGAATATCTCCAAACTGATAGAAGCGATCGCTCGCCATCATTTAATTATTGGTAAAAATCATGACTGGTCAGAAGAACGTATCCGTGCTATTGACCGTGCAATGCGTTTATTAATCGACAATGGGCAAAACGAGCAAGCGCAAATAATAGCACAATTATTACTAGAACGTAGCGAACTGCCAATACCTTTAAGAGCCGAAATCGAAAGTTTCTTAGGAAACTTATCCCCACAGTGGCGTTTGGAAATTGACCGTTATATCTTACGCCAGCAAGCGTTTCAACTCAGTTATCAAGATGCAAGACAACAAGTATTTAATTTTACTGTTCGCTATGCCAAAGTCACACCCCACGAAAAGCGTCAATATTTAGATTGCTGGTGTGAAGAGATAGAGGGTAACTTAGATGTAGATGAATTACGTCATAATTGGAGTTTACGTTTAGACCGTATTCAAGAAGCTGCTGTTTTACCTGCTGCTGGTGAGTGGCGTGCTACTGGCTTAGCACAAATAGACGTAGAAATGCATTTACTAGGTAATTTAGGTTTTGCTTATCAAGCCAAACCAGAAGACAAAACAAATGAATGGCTACCAGATACACAACGTGTGAAACGAGTTGTCAGGAGTGTCTCTAATACCTTTTGGTTTATTCGGGAAGTGATGCAATATGCACCAGATTGTGTAATTGTCTCGCCAGAAAATGTACAGTTACTCATTCAAAAGAAAATTAAAACTCTTTATAAAAATTATGGTTTAGATGTATTTACATAAATATTTACTGGGCCCTACATAGTTTCAATCCCTAATAGGGAGTAGATGAAATTTCAGTAGTTGCAGTAAATTTTAAAATGGAAAGATAAACTTATGAGTATGATACGCTCTCAAAATAAGCACTAACTAAGCATGTGTTTTCCAAGGTAAAAGTATAAAACCATACTTAAAAATTAAAACGAGCATATTAGAGAGATAATAGTTTGGAGGTATTGATTTTGCGTAGTTCGCTGACAAATAACTATAAATTAAATCTGATTCAATGGTATCCAGGGCATATTGCCAAAGCTGAAAAGAATCTCAAAGAACAGCTTTCACGGGTAGATGTGGTACTTGAAGTACGAGATGCTCGGATTCCTTTGGCGACACACCATCCCCAAATGAGTGAGTGGGTGGGGAGTAAAACGCGAATTTTGGTGTTGAATCGAGTAGATATGATTACTCCCCAAGTGCGATCGCTTTGGGTAGACTATTTCAAAGCTCACAAAGAAGTGCCTTATTTTACCAATGCCCAACAAGGTCAAGGCGTAGTGGCAATTTCCAAAGCAGCACAAGCCGCTGGAGTAGAACTCAATCAAAGAAGACGCGATCGCGGCATGTTACCCCGTCCAGTGCGGGCTGTGGTTATAGGTTTTCCCAATGTTGGTAAATCAGCCTTAATTAACCGTTTGTTGGGACGACGTGTGGTAGAAAGTGCAGCTCGTCCTGGGGTAACTCGTTCTTTACGTTGGGTGCGAATTTCCGAACAATTGGAATTACTAGATGCTCCTGGTGTCATCCCTGCAAAATTAGAAAATCAGGATGCTGCTTTGAAATTAGCGATTTGTGACGATATTGGTCAAGCATCTTACGATAATCAACTCGTAGCATCTGCCTTTGTAGATTTACTGAATGAACTCCAAGCTACGGCTCCTGATTTATTACCACAACTTCCATTACAAACACGTTACGAACTAGACTCCACAGACTATACAGGAGAATCATACTTACATGCTTTAGCAGAGCATCGTTACAAAGGTGACGTAGAAAGAGCCGCTAGGCAACTTTTAACAGATTTTCGTAAAGGATTATTGGGTACTATACCTTTGGAATTACCTGTTAATTAGGGAATTGGGAATTGGGAATTGGGAATTGGGAATTGGTGAGCCAGCGCGGCCAAGAGGGGGTTTCCCCCATGAGCGACTGGCGATCTTCGTAGCGTTAGCGACGAAGGAGCGTCACCCGAAGGGGAATTGGGAATTGGGAATTGGGAATTGGTAATTGGTAATTGGTAATTGGTTACTCTCCCTCATCCCCCTCATCGTCCTCATCTCCCCATCTCCCCATCTCCCCATCTCCCCCACTCCCCCACTCCCTTGGCGTATACCCTAGCTTTTATGAAAGAGATATCACACTCATGACTGAACTAACGTTACGCCTTCAACAGGGAGATACCGAAACATCGGTGACTGTGAATCAAGAGCAATTCATCATTGGTCGTTTGCCGGAATGTGATTTGTACCTACCCTATGGAGGCGTTTCCCGCAAACATGCCCAGTTAGTGAAAATGGGTGATGGGATATGGATAATTGAGGATTTGGGCAGTAAAAACGGGACGCAAGTGAATCAAACTATTGTCACTACCAGCCAACAGTTATATCACGGCGATATTATTTGGCTGGGGAATGTGAACATGGTAGTGTTGTTTGCTAATGCTGCTACAGATTTAGCAAATGATCATACAGTTGTTTCTGAAACCGAGCAAAGAACGATTTTTCGCAACGTCGAACAACTGCAACAACAATGGATAGAAGCTGATAGCAAAAATGGTGAAACCAGCAATAAAGACAAAACCATCGCCCGTCTCAAAGACTTGGTAGATATAGCCAAAAATCTATGTGCAGCAGCATCCATCGAAGAGATTTTCTTTCAGGTGCAACAAGTTGCCTTTCGTTACCTGAATAGTATTGACCGCTTGGCATTATTAGTTGATGTGAGTGGCAGCGGTCACTTAGAATTAGTCAATGCTGGTAGTAGAAACTTTTATGAACAGCAATATTTAGCAACTAATGGCAATTGGATTAGTCGTAGTATCTGCCAAAATGTATTTGAGGCAAAACTCGCTGTTCAAACTGCTGATACTCATAAAGATGAACGTTTTGCTGGAGAACACAGTATTTTGGTCAAAGGCATTCGCAGCGCCATGGCAGTGCCTTTATGGGATGAAAATAAAGTTGTGGGTGTTCTCTACGCCGATGGTCATATCTCTTCTTACCATTGGGAAAATGACGGCGAGGAAGAACTCAGCTTTTTTTCGGCTTTAGCAAACCTTGTTGCTTCTAGCGTACAACGTTGGCTCTTGGCAGAGAAACTCAAAACTGAAGAAGTCATTCGTCACCGGCTAGAACGCTATCATTCTCCATCTGTTGTACAGCAATTAATAGCTGTAGGCGGTTTGCCAGAAGGACGTTTAGCCCCCACAGAAACCGAAATTAGTATTTTGTTCGCTGATTTGGTTGGTTTTACGGCGATTTCTGAAAGGTTAACACCAACTGCGATCGCTCAATTATTGAATAACTTATTTGAAGAGATGTTGCAAGAAGTGTTTGCCTGTGGCGGCACTTTGGATAAATATATTGGCGATTGTATTATGGCATTTTTTGGCGCTCCAGAACTGCAAGCAGATCATGCCGATCGCGCTACCGCCGCAGCTATTGGTATGCTCACTCGTCTTAAACATCTCAATGCCAATAATTTTTGGCAAGAACCCCTACAATTACGCATTGCGATTAATAGTGGTAAAGCCGTTGTCGGAGATGTCGGTAGTTCCCAAAGAGTAGACTATACAGCATTAGGAGCTACGATTAATCTCGCCGCCCGCATGGAAGCAGTTTGTCCTCCCGGCGAATGCGTCATTAGTGAAGTTACCCATACAATGATTTCAAAATCTCAGGATTTTTATGAAATGGGCGATTATCGTTTCAAAGGTATTGATCGATTAGTGAAAGTTTATCAGACAAAATTGTATTGAATTGGGAATTGGGAATTGGGAATGGGGAACTCGGGGCCCCCACGACCGAGAGGGAGGAGCCACTGCGGTCTTGGGGTTTCCCCAAGTGGAGCATGTGGCGTTGGGGATTAGGGGTAATTGGGAATGGGGAATTGTTATCAATCATCAGTTATCAATCATCAGTCATCAGTAAAATAACTAATTTTTCAATACAAATACATACCAAAATTGTATATTTTGTTTCTATTTTAATTGCGAAATTGTAATATCTAGCAACCACTTCTGAACTAAAAGACTAGAATTTGGGTGGTGGCTTCCCTAATGAATATGTGTAACACTAGGAAGCTACCTGAAGCTACTTTTTAACGGGAGGTCAGGCAATGGCTATCGCCACCATTAATCCCGCCACTGGGGAAACGCTCAAAACCTTTGAGCCGCTCAAGGATGCAGAAATCGCCGCTAAACTGGATTTGGCTGGTGAGGCTTTTGAGCAGTATCGTCAGACTAGTTTTGAGGAGCGATCGCACTGGCTGTTGAAAGCTGCGGATATCTTAGAACAAGAAAAAGCAGACTTTGCTAAATTAATGACTCTGGAAATGGGTAAGCCTTTGAAGGCAGCAGTTTCAGAAGTCGAAAAATGTGCTACTGTCTGTCGCTTCTATGCCGAAGAAGCTGCTAATTTTCTAGCTGATGTGCCTGTGAAAACCGATGCAAGCCATAGTTTTGTGCGCTACCAACCATTAGGTGTAGTTCTCGCGGTGATGCCGTGGAATTTCCCTTTTTGGCAAGTGTTCCGCTTTGCTGCACCGGCACTGATGGCGGGTAATGTCGGCTTACTGAAACATGCTTCAAATGTGCCGCAGTGTGCTTTAGCAATAGAAGATATTATTCAACGGGCAGGTTTTCCCGCAGGTGTGTTTCAAACACTGTTGATAGGTGCTGCGAAAGTTGCTGACATCATGGCTGATGATCGGGTAAAAGCTGCTACCTTAACAGGAAGCGAACCAGCGGGTGCATCCCTCGCCGCCGCCGCCGGCAAACAAATTAAAAAAACCGTTTTGGAATTGGGAGGAAGTGATCCATTTATCGTATTACCAAGTGCTGATTTAGAGACAGCAGTTACCACAGCTACTACAGCACGGATGTTGAATAACGGGCAATCTTGCATTGCAGCCAAACGTTTTATACTAGCAGAAGCGATCGCAGACAAGTTTGAAAAGCTGCTATTGGAAAAATTCGAGACGTTAAAAGTCGGCGATCCCATGGAATTAGACACCGACTTAGGCCCCTTAGCAACCCCTGATATTCTCCAAGATTTAGACCAGCAAGTGCAAACCGCCCTGAAAAGTGGTGGAAAAGTCCTCACGGGTGGACATCCCTTATCAAATCGTCCTGGAAACTTTTATCCGCCAACCATTGTCATAGATATTCCTCTTGATGCACCAATTGCCCAAGAAGAATTCTTTGGCCCGGTGGCTTTATTATTCCGTGTACCTGATATCGATGCTGCTATTAAACTCGCGAATGCTACACCCTTTGGCTTAGGTGCAAGTGCTTGGACAACCAACGATCAAGAACGCGATCGCCTGGTTGAGGAAATCGAAGCCGGTGCAGTATTTATCAACGGTTTAGTCAAATCAGACCCCCGCTTACCCTTTGGTGGTATTAAGCGTTCTGGCTATGGCAGAGAATTGAGTATCCAGGGTATACATGAATTCGTCAATGTTAAGACTGTGTGGGTGAAGTAATTAGGGAATGGGGATTGGGTATTAGGGATTGGGGATTAGGTATTGGGTATTAAAAAACTCTTCCCCAGTCCCCAGTCCCCAGTCCCCAGTCCCCAGTCCCCAGTCCCCATATTTTTATTGTGAGTAAGGAAATAAAATGAATACAGCTGAATTGTTGGTGCAGTGCCTAGAAAATGAAGGTGTGCAATACGTTTTTGGACTTCCTGGCGAAGAAAATCTGCACGTTTTAGAAGCACTTAAACATTCTTCCATAAAATTTATTACTACTCGTCATGAACAGGGTGCAGCATTCATGGCGGATGTCTATGGACGCTTAACAGGTAAAGCCGGAGTCTGTCTTTCTACCCTTGGGCCTGGGGCTACTAACTTAATGACTGGGGTGGCAGATGCTAACCTCGATGGTGCGCCTTTGGTGGCAATCACTGGTCAAGTGGGAACAGATAGAATGCACATTGAATCTCATCAATATTTAGATTTGGTGGCAATGTTTGCACCCGTGACTAAGTGGAATAAGCAGATTGTCAGACCGAGTATTACACCAGAAGTTGTGCGAAAAGCATTCAAGCGATCGCAAAGTGAAAAACCTGGTGCTGTTCACATCGATTTACCAGAAAATATTGCTGCTATGCCTGTCGAAGGCAAACCTTTGCGTAAAGATGAAATTGAAAAAACTTATGCATCTTTTGCTAGCATTCGGGCAGCAGCAGCAGTTATTTCTCAGGCAGTTAACCCAATTATCTTAGTAGGAAACGGTGCAATTCGCGCTCAAGCAAGTGATGCCGTGACGCAATTCGCCACCCAAATGAATATTCCTGTTGCCAATACATTCATGGGTAAAGGTGTGATTCCCTACACTCATCATTTAGCTTTGTGGTCAGTGGGATTACAACAAAGAGATTTCATTACCTGCGGCTTTGACAACACAGATTTAGTCATTGCCATTGGCTATGATTTAATCGAATTTTCTCCGAAAAAATGGAATCCTGATGGCAAAATTCCCATTGTACATATTGGGTTAAATCCAGCGGAGATTGATAGTAGTTATATTCCCCATGCCGAAGTCGTGGGAGATATTTCTGATTCTCTCTATGAAATCTTGAAACTGGCAGACCGTCAGGGTAAACCTAATCCTTTTGCTATTAGTTTACGGGGAAATATTCGTGCTGATTATGAACAGTATGCCCATGATGAAGGTTATCCCATTAAGCCACAAAAATTAATTTATGACTTACGGCAAGTAATGGGGCCAGATGATATTGTCATCTCTGATGTTGGCGCACATAAAATGTGGATGGCGCGTCATTATCATTGCTATAGCCCTAATACTTGTATTATTTCCAATGGCTTTGCGGCCATGGGTATTGCCATTCCTGGTGCTTTAGCAGCAAAACTAGTTTATCCTGACCGCAAAGTTGTAGCGGTGACTGGTGATGGCGGTTTTATGATGAATTGTCAGGAATTAGAAACAGCATTGCGTGTTGGTACACCGTTTGTCACTTTAATTTTTAATGATGGTGGCTATGGGTTAATTGAGTGGAAACAAGAAAACCAATTTGGCAGAGGAAATTCCTCATTTGTGCATTTTGGTAATCCTGATTTTGTCAAATTAGCCGAAAGTATGGGTTTAAAAGGTTATCGAGTGGAATCTACTCTTGATTTAATACCCGTACTTAAAGAAGCCCTTTCTCAAGATGTGCCTGCTGTGATTGATTGTCCTGTAGACTATCGGGAAAATCGCCTCTTTACCCAAAAAGCTGGCGAGTTGAGTTGTTCTGTGTAATCAAGTTAAGAGTTAGGAGTTAGGAGTTAGGAGTTATTTCTAACTCCTGATATCAATTAGAGATAAATATCTTTTTGTCCAATTTACAGATAAAAAGGCAGTTATTTTTTATAATTTGCTTAAGTAATATTCTTAAAAATTACAATATGACATATTATGAATCGAATGGCATAAGCGTAGAACTTGTTAATCCTAACACAATACTCTTTCCTACTATAGTATATTCCATCCCCAAAAAAAATTGGGATTAATATCCCGATTAAATTCAACGTGAGTATAAATCACACTAGTTCAGATTATTTTTATCTGAACTACTTACAAGCTTTTATTCCAGAAATTTTGACATCAGATGGACAGATAATACAGGGACATTTAGTTACAGACGAACTGGTTACTAATCAACAAAGTAAACAGCCAGATAGTAGCCAAGGTAGACAATTGGATTGGTGGAGAATTAGACCTAAATACCGTACAACTTTTTCTGTAACTGCAAAGCTTTTTTGGCAAGATAATTTATTGAAACTAAAAATCCCTACTATTCCTGACTATCTTCTTGATAATTTTAGGTCTAATTCCTTTTGGTACTTCAATGCACTTGAAACGAAAACTTATCAGCTTCGATTTATTTTAAATACTGATATAAGGGAAACATATGTTTCAGGTTATAACATTAATCAAGAAGCAATTGAACGACAAACTAGTTCAGACATATTGGCAACTCCGTGGGTCAATCTTCGTCTTGTTCAACCTTTATCTACTGACAGTAGTGCAATAGAAGTCGATAATTTGAAATTCAAACTAGAAAAGCCTTCCTCTGTGTTATGGACTACCCCTCCTATGGAGATTGGAGCTAAAACGGATGTTCACCTAGGTATTCACGTTACTAACAATACATCAACAGCTTTTCGCTTTTACCAAACAGGTTCTTTTGAGATCATTTTAATAGATAACTACGGTAAAAATATAAATTTTGTTAGCGACATAATAAGACTTCAGCTAAGTCATAACCCAAAATATTACTTAGTAAAACCTGGAGAACATACGTTTTTTGATTTAAAAGGAATGGTTTTCTGGAATGATGAGCAGCTTCAACTTGCAATCCCTAATAAATCTTGTAATTACTTTACTGGAAAAGAAGCCTTTTATTACTTTCATAACCTCAAAATTGGCTATTCATATCATCTTCAACTCATATACCATGTTTCTGAATTGAGAGCTAAACGTCTACAAGAAAATTCCATTGAAACTGTTTGGAATGGTTGGATAGCTATGCCTCTTGTAGAATTTTGCTTTATTGAACCATAAAGTTAAAAATGTAAATGTAGTTAAATCCTCATCTTTACCTTTACATGGTTTGAATGCGCCCAATTTACGCATATAGCTTGGTGGACGCTTAGTATATGTGGAGTTTCTCGTAGTTGTGAAAAAACTGCACCTTAAAAAGAAAAAGGCTGCTATCTAGATGCCTAGCCAGGAAATCACCCTCCTGACTTGTATAAATAACTTTGTTGATATAGTCATTATCTAGCAAGGATGTTTCGCAGCAGTGGCAGTCTCAAACCTTTGCTATTACTATATAGATCCCGGACTTCAAAGAAAAAGAAGAAATCCGGGATCTATATAGTAAATTTTTGTTAATTTTTATAGATTTTTATATCAATCATTAAGAAGTTAGACTTGCATGGGCATATTAAGTATGCTTAACATTGCAAGAGAAACAAATGACAGTTACTTTATCTGGTTATCAAATCCTCGAAACTCTTCACTGCGGCGGTAAGACAGTCATTTATCGTGGGCGACGAGAAACTGATAACGCCTCGGTCATTATCAAAACTCTTGCTTGCGAACATCCACTCCTAGAAGACATTGCACGACTGCGCCACGAATATCAAATTATTGAACATCTGCAAATTCCTGGCATTGTTAAACCTTACGAGTTAAGGAATTATCAGCATGGTTTGGCTTTGGTTTTAGAAGACATTCCAGGTTGCTTGCTGAAAGAATTCATTGCCACTCAAACAATTAGTGTTATTACTTTTCTCAAGGTGGCGATTAATTTGGCACACACTCTAGCAGAACTCCACGCCCAACAAATTATTCATAAAGATATTAAGCCGCACAATATTTTAATTGATCCTGACTCTGGAGAAGTCAAACTGATTGATTTTAGTATTTCTTCGCGCCTTGATAAAGAAAATCCTACCTTGAGCAATCCTAATTTGCTCGAAGGTACCCTTGCCTATATGTCGCCTGAACAAACGGGCAGAATGAATAGGGCAATTGACTATCGTAGCGACTTTTATTCATTGGGTGTAACTTTGTATGAAATGCTGACGGGTACTTTACCGTTTAATGCTACCGACCCGATGGAGTTGGTACACTGTCACATTGCCAAAACGCCAGCCATACCTTGTAGAGAAACTGTGTGTCGTGTCTTGGAAGAGGTACCGGAGGCAATTGGTGCAATTATTTTGAAGTTATTAGCGAAAACAGCAGAGGAACGCTATCAGAGTGCTTGGGGGCTAAAAGCGGATTTAGAGGAATGCTTATTTAAGCTGCAAACCACTGGCAAGATTGAGAACTTTGTACCAGGAAGACGGGACAAATCTGGGCAATTTTTGATTCCACAAACCCTATATGGACGTGAAACAGAAGTAGCCATGTTAATGGCTGCGTTTAACCGTGTGGCTTACCCGCCTGAATCTCCCCTTGGTCAGGGGGCAGAAATCATGCTTGTCTCTGGTTATTCGGGAATTGGCAAAACAAGTGTGGTGAATGAAGTTCATAAACCGATTGTAGGGGCCAGGGGTTATTTCATCGCAGGTAAGTTTGACCAGTTCAAACGCAATATTCCCTATGCATCTTTGATTGAGGCGTTTCAGTCTTTAATTCAGCAATTATTGACTGAAAGTACTGCCCAAATCCAAGCATGGAAAGAGAAACTGTTAACTGCCTTGGGTGAGAACGGGCAAGTTATTATCGATGTGATTCCAGAAGTAGAATTAATTATTGGGACTCAGCCACCTGTAACACAACTTGGTGCAACAGAATCTCAAAATCGTTTCAATCGTGTCTTTGGGCAATTCATTAGCGTATTCACTACCCAAGACCATCCCTTAGTGATATTTCTCGATGATTTGCAGTGGGCAGATTCGGCTTCGCTGAATTTAATTGAGTTATTGATGACCGATCGCGATCGCAAATATCTATTCTTAATCGGTGCATATCGCGATAATGAAGTATCACCTACCCATCCACTCATGCTCAGTTTGGACAAAATTCAAACAGCAGATACCGTGGTGAATAATATTGTCCTATCGCCGTTGCAGTTAACTGATGTAGAAAGGTTAGTTGGCGATACGTTGAATGACACAGACAGCAGCAAATCACTGGCTCAATTATTATATCACAAAACCGCAGGCAACCCCTTCTTTTTAACGCAACTCCTCAAAACCCTACACCAGGAAGACTTGTTAACTTATGAGTTTCAATCTGGGGTGTGGCAGTGGAATATGCAACAGATTCAGGCGATCGGGATTACTGACCTGAATGTTGTAGAACTAACGGCGAGAAACATTCGCAAACTGTCACTAGAAACGCAAAAAGTACTGGAATTAGCTGCTTGTATTGGTAACACATTTAACTTAGAAGTATTAGCGATCGTTAATCAAGCATCTTCTCTAACCACTGCGGCGCAATTGTGGTCAGCACTGCAAGCTGGGTTAATTCTACCGTTAAGTCAGGACTATAAAATTCCCTTGGTATTTAATCAAGAGGAATCTGGCGAGATTGGTTTAACTGATGTCAAGGTTGACTACAAGTTTTTACATGACAGGGTGCAGCAAGCAGCTTATTCTTTAATTCCTGATGAAGAGAAAAAAGCAACTCACCTGAAAATCGGTCAATTACTGCTACAAAATATTTCCCCAGAAGAACGTAAAGAAAATATATTTGCACTGGTTAATCAACTCAATTATGGTACTAACTTACTAACAATTGAAACAGAAAAATACGAACTAGCCCAACTCAATCTTATCGCAGGGCAGAGAGCTAAAGCAGCAACAGCACATGATTCCGCTGTCAAATATTTGCAAGTGGGTTTGGGACTATTAGCAGAAGATAGTTGGCAAAGTCACTATCAACTAACATTAGCACTGCATGAAGAAGCAACAGAGGCAGCATTTTTAAGCGGGAATTTTGAGGCAATGCAGAGATTAGTGGCGGTAGTGGAGAATCGCGCCACCTCGCTACTAGATAAAGTGAAAATATATGAAGTCAAGATTCAAGCTGATATGGCCCAGAACAAGCTGCTGGAAGCCGTGAATACAGGGTTACAAGCTTTAAAGTTGTTAGGAGTAGAGTTTCCCCAACAGCCAACCCCATCAGATATTGAACAAGGACTGGCGGAAACAGCGTCAATTTTAAGTGGTAAGCCAATTGGAGACTTGCTCAATCTACCTCTAATGAGCGATCCTAGTCAACTAGCAATGATGCGGCTGCTGTCAAATATTTGTCCTCCCTCATACATGGCTGCACCGCAACTGTTGCCTTTATTAGTATGTAAACAGATCAATTTATCCGTTCAATATGGCAATGCTCCTTTCTCTCTTTTTGCATATACCATATATGGTTTTATTCTTTGCAGTATTATCGGAGATATTAATTCGGGTTATCAGTTTGGTCAATTGGCTGTAAATCTCGTGTCAAAATTGAATGCTAAAGAAATCAAAGCCAAGATAGAAGTAAATGTAAATTCTACAATCCGACATTGGCAAGAGCATCTAAGAGCAAGCTTAGAACCTTTGCTGTCATCTTACTCGATTGGGCTAGAGACAGGAGATTTACAATATGGTGCTTATGGTTTGTCTGTATACTGCACTCACTCTTACTTGAGTGGCAAAGAACTGTCTTTGCTGGAAACAGAAATGGCAACCTCTAGGAATGCAATTTACCTCATCAAGCAACAAACGGTATTGTATTCTCAAGAAATTTTTTGGCAGGTTGTCTTAAACATGAGAGGAAAAGCGGAAAATCCCTGCCTTCTTAAGGGTCAAGCTTATGATGAACAGACGATGCTACCGCTGCATCAGCAAAACAATGACCAAATGGTAATTCATTATTTATATTTGCACAAACTTGTGCTTTGTTATGTATTTGAAAATTACTCGGAGGCAATTGAAATTATTCCTACAGTAGAAAGTTCGTTGAGTGCAGCAATAGGACAGATCAGTTTTGCAATCTTTTATTTCTACGATTCTCTAGTGCATCTGGCAGTTTACCCAGATAGTTCTGAATCAGAGCAAAAAAATATTCTTGAACGAGTCATAGCTAATCAAGAAAAGATGCATAAATGGGCGCATTATGCCCCGATGAATTTTTTGCACAAATTCTATTTAGTAGAGGCAGAAAAGCATCGAGTTTTAGGTGAAAAATTAGAAGCAATTGAGATGTATGAGCAGGCGATCGCGCTGGCGAAAGAAAACGAGTACATCAATGAAGAAGCCTTAGCCTACGAACTTGCGGCTAAATTTTATCTGTCATGGGGTAAAGAAGCGATCGCTCAAACCTACATGACCAATGCTTACTATACTTATGGTCGTTGGGGGGCTGTTGCGAAAGTCAAAGATTTACAGTCAAAATATCCGCAATTAATTACACGTTCTTCAGAAACACAAAAGCTAGAAATAAATTACCTAGAACTGACTCAAACAAGTTCTACAACTACCGGAGGTAATCACATTCTCGACTTAATGACGGTGATGAAAGCCGCTTTAGCCTTGTCAGAAGAAATGGTGTTAAGTCACCTGCTGGAAAAATTGATGCAAATTGTGATGGAAAATGCTGGCGCTCAACAAGGTTATTTTATTGCCAAGCATGAGAATGAGTGGATCATAGAAGCAGCAGGAATAATTAAAGGTCAGGATATTAGCGTTGTTGTTAACTCAGAAGCTGAAACTAATTCACCCTTATTGCCAATTGCCTTACTCAATTATGTAGAAAGAACTAGAAAAAATTTGGTTATAGATGATGCTGTGAAAGACTCCCGCTTTGCCGCAGATGCTTATATTGCCACCCATCAATGCAAGTCGATTTTGTGTTTACCACTAATTCACTCTGGTAAGTTTACTGGTATTCTTTACCTGGAAAATAATCTGATCAGTAGTGCTTTTACTCCAGAACGGGTGAACGTGCTGAATTTACTGATTGCCCAAATTTCCATTGCGATCGATAATGCCCGTCTCTACACTAACTTGCAAATTTACTCACAACAACTAGAAACTAAATCACAAGAACTCGCAGTTAAAAATGAAGCTTTGCAAGCATCAGAAAAGCGAGAACGCGAGAAAGCCGAACAACTCAAACAATATCTGCGTAAACTACAACAAGCCCAAGCTCAACTTGTGCAGACTGAGAAAATGTCAAGCTTAGGGCAATTGGTAGCAGGTGTTGCCCACGAAATCAACAATCCAGTTAATTTTATTTTTGGCAACCTGGCCCATGCTCATGAGTATACCCAAGAGGTACTGAAACTGCTGGAACTTTACCAGAAACATTACCCATTTCCCCATCCAGAGATTGAACAAGAAGCTGTGGCAATTGATTTGGAATTTCTAATGGAAGATTTGCCCAAGCTACTGTCTTCAATGCGGGTTGGCGCAGACCGGATTCGCAAAATTGTCGCATCTCTGCGGACATTCTCGCGCATGGACGAAGCCGAGATGAAACCCGTTAATATTCATGAGGGAATCGACAGTACGCTGATGATTCTGCAACATCGCCTCAAACCCAAGTCAGACCGTATCGCTATTGAGGTAATCAAAAAATACAGCGATTTGCCTGTGGTAGAATGCTATGCTGGAGAACTGAATCAAGTATTTATGAATGTGTTGAGTAATGCGATCGATGCTTTAGAAGATTCATTAGCAAGCAGTCAAGGAGAAAGCATTACCCCAACTATTACTATTTATACTGAATTAGTTGATGAACATCAAGTTGAAATTCGCATTGCAGACAATGGTCAAGGGATGCCAGAGTTTGTTCGCCAACGCTTGTTCAATCCGTTTTTTACTACAAAACCTGTAGGCAAAGGTACGGGGATGGGTTTATCAATTAGCTATCAAATTGTTACCGAAAAACATCGTGGCTCACTCTCTTGTATTTCACAACCAGGAGCAGGAGCAGAGTTCCAAATCCGTATTCCCCTTCGTCAATAAGGGTGCAGGTTGCATTGGGACAAAAGCGGCGAGTTAATTGGTTGGTTCAATCGGTATTGTTGTTGAGTATAAGTGTCTTCAACTAGTTGACAAACAGTGAAGGTAGGTTGTTTGGGTTTACCAATAAATGCTACACCGCCCAATCCTCGATAGTCCACAATCCAATATTCAGGGATGCCTAAAAGCCCATATTCCTCAACTTTCCTGGCATAGTCAGTTTCCCAGTTGGTGCTAACGACTTCCACCACCAGTTTAATTGAGCGTCCAAGAGTAATTACGGGTTCTCGCTGCCACAGAGGTTCACGATCAAGAACGGTTTCATCAAGAACCACGACATCAGGACGACGAACTGTAGCTGTATCTGCAAAGGGATAAATTAAACAAGTGCGAGGAATAAACTAGGGGAGTTGTTGTGCAACAAGGTAGATACCAATTGGGAGCAACGCGCAAAGAGCGTGAGATCATCGTGAAATGAGCGCTTGGGAGCGGGGGTAGCTGGGGTAGCTGGGGGAGAAAAGAGAAAACATAGTCCTTTTGGCTACTTAAAATATGATAAATACACTTAATTTATTCCTCTTCCCCAGCCTCCCCAGCCTCCCCAGCTCCCCCAGCTCTGCCATCTCACTCTCCGAAGCGTTGCTCCCATACCAATTTGGGTTGCAAGTTTGCCACTCACCGTTTCGTGAGGGCCAGTTGGTTCCATATCGATTAATTCTCCGTCTGCCAGTTCATAACGGAGATTGTCTCGGTATTGGGCGATAAAATCTTCAAATGTAAGGGTTTTTGGGGAGATATATGCCATTGAGTCAATCTCCTGAAGCCAAGTTGTTTTGATTATAAGTTAAGTTTCTGACTGGTAAATAAGGTTTTCCGACTCATAAACCTATTATTTTTAACAAATTTCAGCAAATCTACTCTCATTGATCCCATGTGGGTGGAACAGTTAGCCCAAAGTAGGCGACTGTAACCTTAGCAAGTTATGGAGGGTCACAAGCGTTATCTGAAGGGACTTCCTTTGTTTAACCGATACAATAAAATATGTGGTAATTGAAATTTGTGTAAAACTAATTGTTAGTTGATCTAAATAGATACCATTATTTGTAGTATCCAATAACTTAAACTGTCCATTGCTGACTGCTGACTGAAGTTGACCATACCTTAAAAAAAGAAGATTGAACCCGGCTAGCTCAAGGCATAAAGATGATAAAAGAAATAACCCGCCGCAATTTTATCGCAACTGCTACCCTTGCTACAGGTTTTGCTCTGGCAGTGCAACCAATTTCTGCTAACGCGATCGCCACCGATACAAAAGGATTAATCGCGGGTGCGGTGAAAATTCCTGTTGCAAATGGTCAAATTCCAGCTTACAGGGCGCAGCCTGCCACTGGTGAAAAATTCCCAATAGTGCTAGTGATTCAAGAAATCTTTGGCGTACACGAGCATATTCAAGATGTTTGTCGGCGTTTTGCCAAGTTGGGATATCTAGCGATCGCACCGGAATTATTTGTCCGTCAAGGGGATGTTTCCAAGTTAAGTAGTGTAGACGAAATTCGCCCAATTGTGGCAAAAGTGCCAGATGCCCAAGTGCTATCTGACCTCGATGCTACGGTAGACTGGGCAGTGAAGTCAGCTAAGGGAAAAGCGGATCAAGTGGGCATAACCGGCTTTTGCTGGGGTGGTAGGATTACTTGGTTGTACGCCGCACACAATCCCAAGGTAAAAGCAGGTGTGGCTTGGTACGGCCGACTGGTAGCTAATGCAACCAAACTTCAGCCCCAGAATCCCGTTGATATTGCCTCAAAGCTTTCTGTTCCCGTTCTTGGACTTTATGGCGGCAAAGATACAAGTATTCCTCTGGATACAGTCGAACAGATGCGCGATCGCTTAAAATCTAGCAGCAGCAAATCTGAAATTCTCGTCTACCCCGATGCACCTCACGCCTTTTTTGCCGATTATCGTCCTTCTTATCGCCAAAAAGAAGCTCGTGATGGTTGGAAACGTCTGTGGGTATGGTTTAAAGAGCATGGGTTGTAATATCGTGTCTGGTTAAAGACTGATCATTAAGGGAGCAAGGAAGCAGCCACTGTGCCCAATTCAATAATTTAAAGTCAACAACCTGTACAAATATCTAAACCTAACGGATGCTCCCTTACTGTTAGTATAAAGCTAATAACTTGTTAAAACAATATTAACTATACTACGGTATTCGTCACAAAATGTGATATTTTCAGAATCGAAAATACCTAATCAGCGAGGTAAACTCTGTCTGTTCAAGATTCTTAAATACTGTCCAACCTCATTAAGCTAATGCGTTGACATCTTGCACTATATTCAGTCAATACTGCCACTAGTCATTTGTAAATACAAATGACAAACGACAATGAACAATTAAAAATTGACCAAAGATAACCCTCAAAAGTCAGCGTGCAAGTAATTGACAGAAGTTATTCAAACCAAAAATGAATATTTGGAATCAGATTCCCGCTAATAAATGATTACTGTAGTTGAATTTTTGGGAAAACATGCATGAGCATTGAATTTGGCCGCGAAATCTGTGGAAATCTTGCTACAGCAGAGGCACGAGAGTGGTTAGTAACTAATGGTAAGGGTAGTTATGCTTCTGGCACAGTAGCAGGTACTCTGACAAGAAGTTATCATGGCTTACTTGTAGCAGCACTCAAACCGCCAGTAGAACGTACAGTATTACTCACCAAACTTGATGAAACTGCACAGTATAATAATCATTCCTATAGTCTTTACACTAACCGATGGGCTGGGGAATTGATTAATCCTGATGGTTATGTGAATATCGAAAGATTTCGTCTAGAAGGAACAATTCCTGTATGGGATTTTGTGTTTGCAGATGCTTTGTTAGAGAAGCGCATCTGGATGGAGCCAAGAGCAGACACAACATATATTCATTATCAATTGAAACGAGCCAGTCAACCGTTAACTCTATCAATCAAAGCTTTAGTTAACTATCGAGATTATCATAGCAAAACTAAAGCCGGAAGTTGGAGGATGAGAATTGATAGTATTACTAAGGGGCTAGGTATCAAAGCTTTTAACCAAGCTAGAACATTCTTTTTATTAGCTGAGAATGCTAGTATTGTGCCTGCTAGTGGGGACGACTGGTATAGAAATTTTGTGTTAACAGCAGAACGCGATCGCGGGTTAGATTACATTGACGATAATCTGTTTGTAGGTACTTTTCAAGCTACCATTCCCCCAGGAGGAACTTTCACCTTTGTAGCTAGCACTGAAACCAATCCAAATTTAAATGGTGCTGCTGCCTTAGAAAGGCGCAATCAATATGAACAAAAATTGTTACAACTTTGGCAAGTAGCTAACCCCAAAATTCATCAAACTCCTGATTGGGTGAATCAATTAGTACTTGCTGCCGATCAGTTTATTGTCGATCGCCCACTACCAGATAATCCAGATGGTAAAACTATCATCGCAGGCTACCATTGGTTTACCGATTGGGGACGCGATACCATGATTAGTCTACCTGGTCTAACTTTGGCTACTGGTCGAAAAGAAATTGCAGGCTCAATTCTTCGCACCTTTGCCAAATACATTAATCGCGGTATGTTGCCAAATGTTTTTCCTGATAGTAACAGAGAACTAACAGACAATGACTACAATACCGTTGATGCGACCCTGTGGTTTTTTGAAGCAATTCGTAGCTATTACACCGCCACTCAAGACAAGCAGTTATTAGAAGAACTGTTCCCCAAACTAGGCGAAATTATTGACGCACACATTCAAGGAACGCGTTATCAAATCAAGCTTGATCCTGAAGATGGGTTAATTTATGCTGGTCAGGACGGTGTGCAACTCACCTGGATGGATGCCAAAATCGGCAATTGGGTGGTTACTCCTCGCATTGGTAAACCGATAGAAATTAATGCTCTTTGGTATAACGCCTTACAAACAATGTCTGAGTTTGCCCAACATCTGCAAGAACCTTCCCAAAAATATGATGAACTTGCCAAGGCAACTCTACAAGGATTTCAGCGGTTTTGGAATAGTGCCAAGGGTTATTGTTTCGATGTCTTGGATAGTCCTACTGGTAATGATGACTCATTACGACCTAACCAAATTTTTGCCGTATCCTTACCAAAAAGTCCTCTCACCCCAGAACAACAGCAAAAAGTTGTTGAAGTCTGCGGACAAACTCTCCTCACTTCTTACGGTTTGCGTAGCCTAGCTACTGATAATCCTCAATACGAAGGTTTTTATGGAGGAGATCAATATCACCGTGACAAAGCCTATCACCAAGGAACTGTGTGGGGATGGCTGATTGGGCCATTTGTTCTTGCTCACTTCAATGTTTTTCAAGACCCAGCATTAGCTCGTCAGTTCTTAGAACCCATCAAGCATCATATAACAAATGCCGGATTAGGAACCATCAGTGAAATCTTCAATGGTGACTTACCCATAGAACCTAAAGGTTGTATCGCTCAAGCTTGGTCAGTTGCAGAAGTGCTACGCGCTTGGGTAGCCACTGATATTGCCTCTAGTTAAATACTGACAGCAGATTTGAGAAGAGAGGGTTTTATATCATATCCAGGTAATTAGTTATGATTACCACAGTCATTGCACCCCACCCCCAGCCCCTCCCACCCCCCTTTCATCCCCCCTTGGTAAGGGGGGACAGAGGGGGGTAAGCGTAGCTTTGGCGGGGTGGGGTGAGCGTGGGTTTAATAAGTAATCAAGCGGACATGATATTAACCTCAATTCGGCAACGCCAACTTTTCTATGAGTTCAACAACAAAAAACCCCAGCCGATGAGTTTAGCTGGAGTTAATATTAAAACTTACCTAATCCAGAGATAGAGGGATGATTAAAACACAGAACAGAGTATTTTAATTCAGCAGATTGAACACTTGGCTGTGATGTAGTATTGGTTTATGCGTTACCATTACCAGCTTCTATGGTAGTTGTGGCACTTTGAGATTGACCTAAATTAATTTTAACTACCTTGTTTTGTTCTTGCTCTAGTTTGGGTAAAGTCAGAGTTAAAATTCCATCTTTCAAGTCTGCCTTAACTTGTTGATTTTGAACTTTGGTAGGCAGAGGAACTACTCTTTGGAAACTGCCATAGCGGAATTCAGAACGAATGCTATTGTTAGATTCAGATTGTTTTTCGTAACGATGCTCACCAGCAATTGAAACTGCGTCTTGAGTCACTTGAATATCCAGGTCTTTACCCTCTACGCCTGGAATTTCAGCTCTAAATAGTAAAAAAGAACCTTTATCATGTAATTCAACAGCAGGAACCCATGCAGTTTGGCGTGATGAGGAAATATCTGAGTTACCTCGTTCAACTGCTGCCAGCTCAGAGAATAGCTGATCCATTTGACGACGCAGAATTTCTACTTCTCGGAATGGTTCCCAACGAATAAGTGCCATATATCAATTTTCTCCTTAACTTTCTAATTCGTTTGAGGGGTAATCGAACAAAGTTTTAGAGGTGATTTAGAGGTTTTTGGTAATTGCTTAATTACCAAACCTTTATTTTATATAGAGAAGTTTTGTTTGCTTTTTTCTTCTCTCTACAAGTAATGTAATTGAAGAAAAATCACAAAACAATTGGGTAAACCGTACATAGATTAGTTGCATTTACCGTATTCAATAATGGAATACAGTTCAGTTAAGGCTAAAAACTAAAGCTGGCGTGGCTTGGTAACGGTGCGGGGAGAACCCGCACATGAGTGTCTCCCCAATCTACTCTTGTTGTGGTGTTGTGCGATCGCACTTGTAGCAAACCCCTGCCATCAAGTTTTATAATCGTTGTGGGCAGTGCCTAACGCCAGATGCAAAGGCTGTGGTAACCACAAGGGCGCACTAGCTCACGCCACTCCCTTTGGCTGTCGGGCATTGCCCGCCCACGGGGGTGACTCCCCTAAAGCTTTTCGTAAGCAGCTAAAATGATTTTTTCGGTCTCTTCCCAGCTAATACATTTGTCTGTTACAGAAACTCCATATTGTAATTCCTCTTTTTTGCCAGTAATCGGTTGATTACCTTCATACAAATTTGATTCCAACATCATGCCAACTATTGATGTATTACCATCCACTATTTGTTGAATCACATTCTCCAATACGGCAGCTTGCAATTTATAGTTTTTGTTAGTATTGCCGTGACTACAGTCAATCACAATTCTTGGTGGTAAATTCGCTTCTTTTAATTTATCTTCTACCTGTTGGACATTCACAGGATCAAAGTTAGGCTGATTACCGCCTCGCAAAATTACATGACCGTAGGCATTACCTCTAGTTTGAAATACACTGACCTGTCCCTTATGATTAATTCCTAGAAAATGATGAGGATTTTTAGCTGATTGTAAAGCATTCAAAGCCACTTGAATATTACCATCAGTACCATTTTTAAAACCTACGGGCATCGAAAGTCCACTGGACATTTCACGATGAGTTTGTGATTCAGTTGTGCGTGCCCCGATCGCAGACCATGTAATCAGTTCACTAATGTATTGAGGTATAATCGGGTCTAATGCTTCTGTGCCAGTAGGTAGTCCCAATTCTGTAATTTCTAACAGTAGTTTACGTGCAATTAATATACCATTTTCCACATGGAAAGAATCATCCATCTCCGGGTCATTAATTAATCCTTTCCATCCTACTGTTGTTCTTGGTTTTTCAAAGTAAACCCGCATAATCAATAGTAATTTGTCTTGAACTCGTTCAGCCAAACCTTTCAGCTTTTGTGAATATTCAAGCGCTGCTTTGGGGTCATGAATTGAGCATGGCCCAACCACTATAAATTTTCTTCTATCCTGAAAATCCAGGATATTTTGTATTTCTTCTCTATATTTGAAAACAGTTTGTTCAGCCGATTTCGTTAAAGGTAATCTTGATTTTACCTCACTAGGAGTTAATAATACATGAGAATGCTTGATGTTAGTGTTAGATAATTGATGGTGCATGGAGTGAGTCATGTGTACTTTGCTATTTCGTTTATGAGCGAAAAATCATACACATATTTTAAATGAAAAGATACAACATCAACCCAAGACATAAGACATAAGAGTCGTTATGTCAATTGGTTTTTATCTCTGCGCTCTCTGCGTCTTGGCTGTTAAAAAGTAATTAATTTAACCGCAGAGGCGCAGAGAACACAGAGGTAAGAAGAATTTTTTAAAAAAGTTTAACTTACCTTAATAGGGATAGACATAAGAGTTAACTAATTGACAAATTTATAATTAGAATGTGGTCATATATGTCAATAAATGTTGATAATCACTTGTTTTGTTCTCATAACAGAAAAGGGGGCAGTATCTCCCCCTTTCTACTTTGATTAGACTGCTGACTCAGTAAATATGTATTTTCTTAATGCCAAACAAACACTTTGGCTTCGTATGGCCCGATATCAGTTATAATGCCATCGTCACCAGCTTCGACATCATAATCAGCTGTCCATTCGTGCCATGTTCCACCACAGGGAAAGTTAGGAACGTGGTAGCCAGCTAGGAAGTTTTCTGAAAAATTTGTCACCACAACAACACGAGAACCTTCATCATTCCAACGACTGTAAGCTAATACTTTAGCTTCTGCATTTTCATGAATGAAATCTATATTTTCTGTGTAGAGGGCATGATTATTTTTCCGCAAATTAATCAAACCTGAGTAATATGCAAACAAGCCACGATTTAGGTCATTACCTAGTAGTGTCCAATCGATTTTCGCTGATTCTTGTTGTTTGGGCTTGTACTCCCCAAATTCTTCGCCCATCCAAACTAGGGGTACGCCTACAGCGGTCATGAGAATAGATACTCCCAGTTTAGCCCGCCTAAAGGCTTCTTCATCAAAAATCTGGCGATCGCCCAACTCTACCATCAGGTGGTTGTGATCGTGGTTAGTCAGGTAATTTACTACATTCGTAGCACCCAAAAAGCCTTGACGTTTGCAGTCAATCACATCTTTAAGACGCTCCAAATCGAATGTATCACCACAGATATGTTCTAAAATACAGTGATAGAAACTATCGTGCCAGCAACCATCCATTGGGCCGTCTACATTGGTAATGCTGGTAGTTTCAGGAATATGTTCGGCAACATTATAAAAAGGCTTAGCGCCGGCTGTATTTTTAGCTTCTTGAACAATCCAATGCATGAAATCGTAGTTAGCTATTTGCCGGGCTGCATCATAGCGAATACCATCAATATGATATTCTTCAATCCAGAAACGTATGGTGTCGCCAATAAATTTTCGTGCTGGATAAGTATCTAAATTTTCGTCATAATGTTCGTAATTAAACTCAGGGCCCCAGCTATTATCGGGGTCACGGGGAGAGTGATGATACCAATAATCATGGTCAATTTGAGTTAACGGGCCGGATGCTTCTGAGTGGTTATAAATACCATCCATAATCACACGAATACCCCTAGCATGGCACTCGTCAATGAGCTGCTTTAATCCAGCTGTAGTACCATAACTAGATTCAGTTGCAAAAAAATAACGAGGGTTGTAACCCCAACTATAATCACCAGGATATTCTTTTACTGGCATCAACTCAATGGCGTTGATTCCCAAATCACACAAATAATCTAACTTTTCAATAACATGTTTATACTTGCCTCTAGCATGGGGGTCATCCTCACCACCAGAGAAGTCGCCTACATGTAATTCATAAATTACTAATTCGTGGTCAGCAGGTAATGGTTTATCATCATGTTGCCAAACGTAGGTATCGACAATCCTTTCTCCGTCTTTGATTCGGACAATACCATTATCTTGCCCACTCAACTCATTAATATCAGTTGCATAGGGATCTGTAACATCAACCCACTGTTCTGATTCAAAAAACCATGAGTTTGACTGAACACGAAATTTATATTCATATTCGCCATCTTCTAATTCAACAGTTGTACGAAAATAACCATCTTCGCCTTTCTCCATTGGAATTTCTTGCCAATCAGAAAAAGAACCTATTAGCGCGGCTCCTTTGTTGTAAGGCGCAAATAAGTTAAATTCAATTGGTTTTGCCATATTATTGTTTGGAATATTTAATCTCAATGTTGATTATTTTCTAAATAAATAATCAATTTGCCAATCAGTCTAGGGAAATACTTACATAAGTGATTCCTCTATCTTACGAATGAATATATACTCTATAAATAGATGATTTATTGTTGAAAAACTATTTAAGTTATGCTAGTTGGACTTTATAAGTAGCTGCCTAGTATCACCTGATGTAAATATCAATATAATCAATTAAATATTATTTTTCACCAAAATAGCAAATATTCGGTAATGCAATGCCGAATATAGCAATCCTATTTGAGTTGTGAAAAATATAAATAAGGAAACGTAGACGCGCAAGCGGCTTGCCGCAGGCTACCGCCAAGAACGCCAAGGACGCAAAGGGTAGAAAGAAAAAGAGATATAATTTTCACAAATGATTTAGGACTGCTATATTTGCTATCACAATTACTCAAATTTATCGCTATTTTGTTGCAAATAGCTTAATAGCCAGTTGGCTGCTGTCGCCCTGCGAGTCTGTCGAGGCCCAAATTCACCAATTTTGTAACCTTTGAAACCAAGTTTATCTTTTAGTAGTTGTTTGTTTTCTGTGGGAATAGAACGAGTTAACTTGACTGTTGCAGGGCGACTATCGATAAAATCTGGCGGGTTTTGGTACTCATCTCGCCATTCTTGTGCAACTTCGCTATTGTCCCATTTTTCAGATGAAGAGTCATAACGATAGCCTAAATAGTACCATACCAATTGATTGACCGTAACATCATCAATTTTATCGTCGAGAATTGCCCAAATAGTTTCTGTGTTGAGTGGCGGCAGATTAGACATAAGCAATTAGAATTGGGAATTGGGAATTGGGAATTGGTGATTGGGAATTGGGAATTGGGGAACTCGGGCCCCCCTCTGGGGATAAGGGGCAATGGGGAATTGGAATGCAAGTATCTATGATGCTGATAATACAGCAACTATATAGTGAAAAGCATTTTGTCATTACCTTAATTAAGATATTGCTAGGCATAAAGTTGATTTTATCGTTATCGATATCTACACCTGTTGGAAGATTTATCCACTACAAGCATTAGACAAACTATTAAAGAGGCTACAAAATCAAAACCTGAACCAACCAAGGAGGAAGATTATGGGAATAGGCGATCTATTCAACAATATAATTGGTGGCAAGCAAAAGCGACGTGATGATTGGGATCAACGCCATGATGAAGAAGGTGAAGAACGTAGCCGATATAGATATGGCGATGATGAAGAAGGTGAAGAACGTAGTCGATACAGATATGGTGATAATGATGAGGATGATGAAGAAGGTGAAGAACGTAGCCGATACAGATATGGTGATGATGATGAGGATGATGAGGATGAAGAACACGGCCGCTACAGGCGTCGTCGCGATCGCGATCGCGATTAATTATGCAAGTTAGAGTCAAAAACAGATTGTGCATTCACAAACTAGGTAGACTGGATATCGTAAACCATTGACCAGTCTATGCACAATTCCACATCCTCGCCAAAGCTAATCCGCGCCCATGTATTCGTTTCTGGCCGAGTCCAAGGAGTCGGCTATCGTTATGCCACTGTGGATACAGCTAGCCAGTTGGGATTAACAGGTTGGGTGCGGAACCTCCCCGATAGCCGTGTAGAAGCAGTCTTTGAAGGGGCGCGGGAGGTTGTGGAAGAGATGATTCGTTGGTGCCACTCCGGGCCACCCGCAGCTGTAGTCAAAGAGGTTGTGATTGAGTACGAACAACCAGAAGGTTTGCGAGGATTTGAAGTCAAACGAGTTGAGTAAATTATACCAATTCGTAATTCGTAATTCGTAATTCGTAATTCGTAATTGTAGAGACGATTCGCCGAATCGTCTGTACTCAGATATGGTCTTGGTTTCGGGGGAGCGAATGTGTTGCCGAATTTTAGAGAATTGGTATCACGGCATGGCTTTTGGTTGATGAACAGGTATTTCAATCACAAATTTGCTGCCTTCTCCTAGTGTAGAATCACACCACATCTTGCCATGATGTTTTTCTGTGACTATTTTGTAGCTGATGGATAAGCCCAAGCCTGTGCCTTTGCCGATGGGTTTGGTGGTGAAAAAAGGATCAAAAATGCGCGATCGCACTGTTTCAGGTATGCCCGAACCATTGTCTGCGATCGCAATCTGCACTTGATTCTCAGCTATCACTTGAGTTGAAATCCAAATTGTACTTGGCTGTGTTTGTTGTTCGGCTTTTGTTTTCTGGTGTCGAACAGTTTCCTCCAGCGCATCGATGGCATTAGCCAGTAAATTCATAAATGCCTGATTGAGTTGTCCAGGATAGCACTCAACTAAAGGCAATTGACGATAATCTTTAACCACTTCTATAGCAGGAGACTCTGGTCTTGGCTTGAGGCGATGTTGCAAAATCAGCAGCGTATTGTCAATACCCTCATGCAGGTCAACAGCTTTGAATTCCGATTCATCCAAACGGGAGAAGTTACGCAGAGATAAAACAATTTGCCGAATCCGTTCAGTGCCAATCTTCATTGATTGCAGCAGCTTTATCAGGTCTTCATTGAGAAAGTCCAGTTCTACTTCATCCAAGGTTGCTTGCAGCGTTTGGGGTGGATTGGGATAGTGCGCCTGATAAGCCTGAATCAATTTCAATAAATCTTGAGTGTAGCTATCAATATGGGAAATATTAGCATAAATAAAATTTACAGGATTGTTAATTTCGTGGGCGACTCCAGCAACCAGTTGTCCCAGACTCGACATCTTTTCAGTTTGAACTAGTTGCAGTTGAGTGTTGTGCAGATCAGTTAAAGCTTGCTCAAGTTCTGTTGAACGTTGCTCTTTTTCAGTTAGCAGTGTTTTTACACGTTCGATCAGATTGTTGAATGCAGTCGCTAAAATGCCTGTTTCATCGTTGGTGATCACAGGGGCTTGCAGTTCAAAGTTAGATTCTTGGGTGACTTGCTGCGCCACCTCTGTCACAGATTGCAGTGGTTTAGCAATGCTGCTGGAAATTTGCCAGCCCAGGATTAATGCTAAAATCACACAACCTAAACTTGTGATACCAATCACTATCATTGTGGATCTAGCTTTGGCGATCGTCTCATCATAAAGCGATGACCACTCTAGAATGACTGCACCATCGATCTGATTTTGATTGTTTTTCAGCGGAACGACAATAAGTTTAATCCCTTGGGGATAATCGTCGCTCTTTTCTAAAAAAGTTCTGGTTTTGCCATCCTGTATAGTTTGCTGTACTTCATTTCCCTGGTCATGGTCAAAATTAGTGCCGACATTTTGAAGAACAGCATCCGCCAAAATTAGCTTCTGCCGATTAACCACCACAAGGTCGCGTTTTTGCAGACTATGCAGCAAATTGGTGTAGTCTTGCAATTGGTCTGAATATTCAAGAGAAATAAATTTTTGATTGTAATAAGCATCGTGGGCGATGGAAATAGCAATTACTTGGGAAACATGTTCAGCTTCGGCGATCGCTAGATCTTCTGCTATTTTTTGGCTTTGGGCGATCGCAACCGCACCAACAACGCTCGTTAATAGAGAAACACCAACAAAGCTTCCAACCAATTTGTGAGAAATTTTCATAGCGATCGTCTGTAAGAGGTTCAAGTCAAGCGATTTTTGTCAATGAGTTTAAATACTCAAAATATTTTTAATAATTTTTTCATATTCAATTATTTGTTGTCTTAGTTACAGCTAAAACTTACGCAAATAAAACTTCCAAAATTAAATTACCCAATTCCTACCCAATTTTTAGCCTTCACGGTAATTTTAATCACAAATATAGTTACTGTATAAGCAGTTATACTCTATACAATACTGAAGTTAGAGATTTGAGGGTCAACCTTACAAAAGCTTGTTGAAAGTGATTCTTGTGATAAAGATTACGTAAGGATACAACCAGAAACTCTGTATCAATAACATATATGGCAAGTCTAGATAATACTGACACTCAGCTTGCGCGCTATCTCTTATGTGTTGCCCTTCTGTGTACAAACCCAGGCAACATCAAAGGATACGCCATCAGGCTACCTTATTTTTATCGGTTTTTATGGCTAAATTCAGAAGCTAGCTAAATTTCTGTAATTAAATATACAAGTACAACGTGTACAGATGTAGGCCCCTGAAAAAACTTTGTGTCTCAGTGGTAAAAAATCAAACCACAAAAGACACAAAGAGTTTTTATTCGTTCTCGTCTACACAGTTAATGAGGGCTACCTATACAAGGTTATAACTCTGCGTTACTTGCATTGAAAAAATTACGAAATTGTGCCGATTTCTTTCAAATAAACCCGTGTAAATGGTTCATCTTCTCCCAAACTATAGTCTTCTATTAATCCTTTGCGACGGATGGAAACGTCGTTTTCTTTCCTAATTACCACAGTAGAACCATCAAGGACATCCCGCACCAGCATCATTTCTGTTTCGGTAGGGTTATCCAAAACTACCATATTACTTCCCTGATAAAACATACCTTCTGTTTCCAGGATTTCATCATGGTACTCAGCAATTAGTAAATCCAATTTGGGATTACGTAGCAAAGTTTGAATGTTAGTGTTGTATTCAGGGCGTAATACTTTTTTTGACCGATTCACAAAAACGGCATCACGACAAATTGCACCTACTGTCCATTCGGGATGCTGTAAGAGAATATGGTCAATGGTTTCTTGCAATTCTGGAACTGAAATTTTATTAAAGGTAATAATCGGTATCCTAGCATCTAGACTCGACTGAAAAAAGGTTTCTAGGATATGGGAAGGCACATCAACGCTTTCACCAACACAAGGGTTAAGATGCATCAAAATTCCTGGTGCAGCATTGATTTCTAAAATGGCAAAGTTGCTGCTTTTCCAAGATTCTGATAAATCTTCGGCAATGACATCAATGCCAAGACAAGTTAGTTGGAAATGCTGGGCAACGTCTTGTGCCAAGATAATATTATCATCGTGAACTGTGTGGGTGGCATTGATGCTGATACCACCAGCTGAAAGATTGGCAACTTTACGCAGATAAACAGTACGCCCCTTTTCAATCACGCTGTCCAATGACAAACGCTGTTCATCTAGGTACAATTCCATCGCTTCATCAACCTGAATCTTACTCATGGGGGAGGTTGGTGAGTCTAGACGTTCAGGTTTTCGATTTTCTTTACGAATTAACTCTGCAATTGTTAAGTAGCCATCGCCAACAACTGATGCAGGACGACGTTCCGTGGCGGCGACGAATCTGCCATTAACACACAACAAGCGAAAATCTTTTCCTTTTATACTTTTCTCAACAATTATCCGCGTAGGCTGGTCTTCAGGAATCGCTGCAAATGCCCTTTGATAAGCAGATTCCAGTTCTCTGGAGTCTTGCACATCAGCGGTGACACCAATTCCTTTATGACCTACCACAGGTTTAACTGCGACTGGATAGCCAATTTCTCTGGCTACTGCTAAAGCTTCATGTTCGGAAATGACAATTTCACCCTTGGGTACTGGGAAACCCAAAGTGTTGAGAAATGCTTTACAGTCATCCTTGCGGGTTGTGAAATCCGAATCTAGATGGCTATCACAATTAAATGTTGTGGCTACACCGCGAATCTGTTTTCTTCCCAGCCCATATTGCATTAATCCTTCTTCCCACAAATAAAAGCAGGGAATACCTTTTTCGTAGGCTGTCCGCAATAGCGCGTATACTGTAGGGCCACCATACACAGATTGCCGGAATCTGTTTTGTAACTTCACCAGTTGTTCATCAAACTCGAAGTCTTGGTCTTGAGTAATGGCTTCAAACCAATCCCAAACAAAATAAACCACCTCTCTGATTGTGCGTTCATGTAGTGACTGAACACTAATCCGTGCATGTCTTGTATCTAATTTTACAGCCCAACGATTCAGGTGCAAACCCATATCCAGCTTTCCCACTTCTGTTAAAACTTGAGCAAACAGATGGGCATAGGATTCATAGGTTTGTTCGCTCAGGTGAGGATAGCGATCGCTAATAGTTGAAATATAATCCTCAATAGGCAGAGGCTCTCTATACTCAATTACCGCAAAATCAAATACTAGCGCCCCAGTTTCCAAATATGGGTTAGGCCCAGCGTAATGCTTGAAGTTGAAAATATCGAATACATCGTTTCTTCTAGCATTAATACGGACTAAATTAGCGCTTCTTTCTTGAACCATTGATGATAAACCTTCTGCTAAACACCCCGAAATTAGGACTCTAAGTTATGGTTACTTAGACTTCTAGATTGTAGATTAGCTCACATGATTTGAAAGGGAGAGATTGGTTTGACATAAATATGGTCTACCCTAGATTAAACCTAATTATTAAGCATTTTCACCTATCTGAAGGCATAATTTATCCTCATTAGTCAGTAATAAATCAAGTTTCCTCTTTACAGAGAGATTCACTATAAAATATATAACCTTTGAAAGGTGTAATTTAATTTTACAAAACATATATTTAGATGATGGAGATTTGAGGAAACAGCAAACAATGAATAGCACACAAGCTTCTCTCAGAGATGAAGTTAGACAGCTTGCTGAAGAAGCTTTTCGCTGCAAGCTGATTTCTGGACATGGAGATGGCCCAGATATCAAAGAATATCAGATTGTATACCAAGGTAAACCTAGGCATATTCCACTTGATCAAGCACGTCTTTTTTTAAAAAACTTGCTCTACAGGAGCGGGAATTTTTAGCAATTGCCCATAAAAGTTAGAATTTTTGGAGATGGAACTACAGATAGCTAAATTTGAGTTAGTTTGAAGTAATTCATCTCAAATTTTTACCTCCCAAGTACTAGTAGTACTTGAAAAAAACATAACGAAACCGAATTAACACTCTACCCTCAAAAAAATCAAGCCTCTAGAATATATTTCTAGAGGCTGTTGTCAGTCATCAGTAATCAGCCATTAGTCAGTAAATTAATATATTTCTTCACCTAAATTTATCCGTGTAATCTACCAAAAGGACGTTTTTAGAGCTGGAATTGTCATGCTTTATTGATATTACAACAAATTAACTTTTATTCAGGAGGCATCATGGCAGAAGGTCAAACCAAAAGACAATTAGTAATTATTGGTGGAGCTGAAGATAAAGACGGGGATTCTCAAATTCTGCGCGAGTTTGTTCGTCGTGCTGGAGGTACGAAAGCGAATATTGTGATTATGACAGCGGCGACAGAATTACCAAGAGAGGTAGGAGAGAATTATATTAGAGTATTTGAGCGCTTAGGAGCCGAAAAAGTTCGCATAGTTGATACAGAAAGCCGTGAAGATGCATCTTCATCCACAGCTTTAGAAGCGATCGCTAAAGCTACAGGCGTTTTCTTCACCGGAGGGAATCAAGCCCGCATCACCGACATCCTCAAAGGCACCGAAATTGACACAGCTATTCACCAACGTTTTGCTGAAGGTGCAGTCATTGCAGGTACCAGTGCCGGAGCCGCCGTCATGCCAGATAAAATGATTGTAGAAGGCGATTCCGAAACCAATCCTCGGATGGAAATTGTCGAAATGGGCCTGGGAATGGGCTTTTTACCTGGGGTAGTGATTGATCAGCATTTTTCCCAACGTGGTCGCCTAGGACGCTTAATTTCTGCCTTAATCCTCGAACCTGCGGTATTAGGATTCGGCATTGATGAAAATACTGCTATGGTAGTTACCGATGACCAAATTGAAATCATTGGTGCAGGCTGTGTCACCGTTGTCGATGAATCAGAAGCGGACTATAACAATAGTAAAGAAATATTGAAAGATGAGCCACTGGCCATTTTTGGAGCAAAATTACACATTCTGCCACATGGCTACAAATTTGACCTCAAAACCCGCCAACCTATTCTCACAAATGGTTCTGTAGTTAACGAATCTGTACCAGTTGCTTCCACAATCAACTAATTCGTAATTCGTAATTCGTAATTCGTAATTAGGAAAGACAGATATTATCTGAGTTTCTAGAAAAAGAATTGCTCTAACTTTTAGCAGAGACATTTAACTTGAGTAGGAAATTAATATTTGTCGCTAGTGATATTTATCTCTCAAATATCACTCAAGTACCAAACATTAAAGTGATCTAGTCCCCCTTCTCAAAAAGAAAGGGGGATTATTTATTATTACTTGAGCCAGAAGTTTTCCCTACGCTAATCTGAAAAAATAACTCTATTGATACCAATGCACTTAATAAGTATACTTTCTTCCTGGGCATGCCTAGGTACTTCCAACAAATAAAATATCCAATCTTGTGGGGTGGGCGTCTCGCCCGCCCATAGCCAAGGGTGGACAAGATGTCCACCCCACAAGAAGTAATTGAGTATTTTTTGATTTGGAAGTCCCCTATTGTGTGGCTGTCGGCGAAGCTAGGGAACCCTTGCAATGCAGTGTATCCCCAGCGCGCTGGCTCGTTCTTGGCGGTTAGTTTAATAAAAATTCAGTGCAACTTCATAGAGAATCAGTATCACTAGAAAGTTATTAATTACATAAAGGTAGAAAATGGCTGTCTCAATTGAATTTAAATTATTTGCTCCTCGGAATCAACAATCTAGTTTGATAGGATCTTTTTCCGACTGGCAACCAATCCCAATGCAAAAAGGTGAAGACGGTTATTTTCGGACTAAAGTTAAATTAGAAGACGGTATTTATCAATATAAATTTCGTATTCAAACCAAAAACCTAAATTTTGCACCTGATGAATGGATAGATGTCATCGACCCATATGCAACAGATGTGAATGAAAAGGGAAAACACGGTATAGTGCGAATTAAAGATGGTGAAAAAATTGTTGATACTTATGTTTGGCAGCATGACGACAAGCCTTTACCGAATAATCATGAATTAGTCATATATGAATTGCATGTTGCAGATTTTACTGCTAATGCAGAAGATCCAGACAAAAAAGGTACATATATAGGAGTAATTGAAAAGTTAGATTATCTTTGCGAATTAGGGATTAATGCCATTGAATTAATGCCAGTCAATGAATATCCTGGCAATTATAACTGGGGCTATAAAGTGCGGCATTTCTTTGCTACAGAATCTAGTTATGGTTCCACAGAAGATTTAAAACGCTTAATTGACGAGTGTCATAGTAGAGGCATTCGGGTTTTGATGGATGGAATTTACAACCACACAGATGAAGAATGTCCATTAATGCTGATTGACCGGAATTACTGGTACTACGAACACATGCATTATCCTGAAGACCCAGATAACTACTGGGGGCCAGAGTTTAATTACAACAATTACGATGAAAAGTTAGATATTAAGCCTGCATGGAAATATGTTGGCGACGTGGTGAAGTTTTGGATTCAAGAATATCACGTTGATGGAATTCGCTTTGATGCCGTGCGTCAATTGGCTAACTTTGAATTTCTAGACTGGCTGGCTAAGCAAGCGCAAAAACATGCTAGTAACAAACCCTTTTACACCATTGCCGAACATATTCCCGATACAAACACTGTAGTCAAACCAGAAGGGCCATTAGATGGTTGTTGGCATGAAAGTTTTCGTTACTTTGTGATTCCCCATATTACTGGAGAGCAATTTGAATTAGAAAGACTAAAGGAAATTTTAGACCCCAGAAAACAAGGATATGCCACTGCTATCAATACAATCAATTATTTAGCAACTCACGATCGCCAGCGTGTATTGCGAGAACTAGGCGAATGCGGTATTTCTGACAAAGATGCATTCAGTCGAGCTAAACTAGCAGTCGTTCTGCTGATGACAGCGATGGGTATCCCAATGCTGTGGATGGGTGAAGAGTTTGGTGAAGATCAAGCCAAAAGTGAAGACGTAACTAAGCCAAAGCCAATTTCTTGGTCTTTGTTGGCAAACCCTGAAAATCGTGATTTATTTGAGTATTATCAAAAACTCATTGCCTTACGGCAGCAAACTCCAGCCCTACAAAGTGGCAATATAGAATTTATCCACGAAAACGCAGACGCTAAAGTCCTAGCATTCCATCGGTGTTATGAATGGGGTTCGAGTGTCGTCGTTGTAGCACATTTTTCTGACCAAAATCTTGATCAATATCAGATTCCTGACTTTCCAAAAGCCGAGCATTGGCGAGATTGGTTCACAAACAGTAAAATAGAAGTAGGCAACAATAGTATAATTACTGGTTTACCAGCCCATACAGCGAAAATATTTGTTTCTCAGTAGCCGTCATCAACTACGCATACTAGAACGAATAAAAACTCTTTGTGTCTTGGTGTCTTTGTGGTTTTAGATTTTTTACCACAAAGGCACAAAGGCACAAAGTATTTTCAAGCCAGTAACTATTACAGTCCCCATTGCCCCTTATCCCCAGAGGGGTCCCGAGTTCCCCAGTCCCCAGTCCCCAGTCCCCAGTCCCCAGTTCAAATATATTAATCCCACATACAGCTTGATGGCTGTGATATTATGAGAGACTGCTGCATACATTTAGAATAAGTACAAATTGTATTAATCATGGCTCTCACGCAACAGCGCAAACAAGAAATAATTTCCAGCTACCAGGTTCATGAAACTGATACTGGTTCTGCCGATGTCCAAATCGCTATGTTAACTGAGCGGATTAACCGTCTCAGCTTACACCTGCAAGCCAACAAAAAAGATCATTCTTCTCGGCGAGGATTGTTAAAGCTGATTGGTCAGCGTAAACGTCTTCTAGCTTACATCCAGAATGACAGCCGGGAGAAATATCAAGCTTTGATTGCTCGTCTTGGTATTCGGGGATAGGAATGATCGCTTATGTCTGCTGAAGAATCTGAGCGCCAAAGCGAAACTCCTGTTTCCGATTCTCGCTTGCCTTTTGAACCTAAAAAAAAGCGCCAAAAACAAAAACCTGTAAAAGCTAGTAGTACTCCACCAGCACAGGCAAAAGAAAAAGCAAAAGAGCCTGAAAAAAAGGCAATCAAGCAGCCACCCTTCAGTAAAGAAGAGATGGCAATTCCCCAAGTTGTCAGCCAGCGGATGATTCGGCGCGTGGCTGCATTCTGTGGTATACCGACAGCTTTGGGTATTATCACCTTAGTAGTTAGTTATCTGCTTGCCATCTACTCCGACATTAAACTGCCTCCCATCGCTGTGTTACTGGTAAATATGGGATTTTTTGGTTTAGGAGTGTTGGGAATCACTTATGGTGTTCTCTCTGCCTCTTGGGATGAAGAAACACCCGGAAGCCTACTAGGCTTGGGTGAATTCGGTACCAATTGGGGACGAATGGTAGCAGTTTGGCGCGAAACTAGGCAGAAGAAGACATGACGCTCAGCGCTCAGGTATTCAGATAACTGCGATGTTTGTTAGATTTTAGAATGTTGAAGTTATACAAAACTTCAACATTACTAACTAAAAATTTATGATACTTCTATAACTATGATCGTAGTCATGAAAAGTGGTTCCCCGGAAGCGGAAATTAACCGCATTAGCGATGAGCTAAAAGGCTGGGGTTTGACACCAGAAAAAATTATCGGTCAACATAAAGTAGTAATTGGTCTAGTAGGGGAAACTGCCGATTTAGACCCACTACAAATTCAGGAAGTTAGCCCTTGGATTGAGCAAGTATTGCGAGTAGAACTGCCATATAAACGTGCTAGCCGCCAGTATCGCCATGGGGAAGCTTCTGAAGTAGTGGTTGATACCCCTGAAGGCCCGGTTGTGTTTGGGGAACATCATCCTTTGGTAGTGGTTGCTGGCCCCTGTTCCGTAGAAAATGAAGAAATGATTGTGGAAACGGCGCGGCGTGTCAAAGCAGCAGGCGCTAGGTTTTTGCGTGGTGGCGCATACAAACCCAGAACTTCACCTTACGCTTTCCAAGGACACGGCGAGAGTGCTTTGGAATTATTGGCAAAGGCGCGGGAAGTTACCGGAGTCGGCATTATTACAGAAGTCATGGATGCTGCTGACTTAGATAAAATCGTGGAAGTTGCTGATGTAGTTCAAGTAGGGGCAAGGAATATGCAAAACTTCTCCTTGCTGAAAAAAGTGGGCGCACAGCCGAAACCGGTTCTCTTAAAGCGGGGAATGGCAGCAACAATTGAAGATTGGTTGATGGCAGCCGAGTATATTTTGGCAGCAGGCAATGCCAACGTGATTTTATGTGAGCGAGGAATTCGCACCTTTGACCGCCAGTATACGAGAAATACCCTGGATTTATCGGTAGTGCCAGTGTTACGAAAATTGACTCACCTGCCAATTATGATTGATCCTAGCCATGGTACAGGTTGGTCTGAATTTGTGCCTTCAATGGCAATGGCAGCGATCGCAGCTGGCTGTGATTCCTTAATGATTGAGGTTCATCCCAACCCCACCAAAGCTTTATCAGATGGCCCCCAATCTTTAACACCAGACCGTTTCGACCACTTAATGCAAGAATTAGCGGTGATTGGTAAAGCAGTGGGACGTTGGCCACAACCAGCAGTAGCGATCGCTTAGGTTGGGAAATGGGGACTGGGGAACTCGGGGCCCCCACGACCGCAGGGAGTGGGGATTAGGGGCAATGGGGATTGGGGATTGGGGAGATAGGAGAAATTATTCTAACTCCTCACTCCCAACTCCTAACTCCTAACTCCTAACTCAGCACTAATAACTATTCCCAATTCCCTTTAATTAAAACCGTCTTTGAAACTCCACTACTGCGCGACTGTCATCTTCTAAATTAGTGGAAGCACGCACACGAAATTCATCGTTGATGCGGTAATTAATACCCCATTGAAAAGGATCACTAGCTGTCAAAATCTTGATACTAGAAATTGAAATTTTACTAGAAATATCAACCCCAGCCTCCGCTGCCAATTCCAAAGTTGAATTACTCCTTCCCGCTTCAGGATTATCGGAGATAATAGTAGGAAATATCCGCAGTTCACTTAAACCAAAGGCAGTACCAATTTGGTTGAAAGCTGATTGAAAGTTATTGAATACAGCTGAACCGGCAATGTTAATTAGACCTAAAGTACTATCGCCACGTCCCTCAGTATCCACAAACCCACCTCCTAAAAGCGACACAATTTCTGTTTGACTGCGTGAAGGACTGCTTGTGAGTTCCAGATTCTCGTTGAGTTTGCTGGCCGGGCCTTGAACACTGGCTTCGACTCTGACACTATCTAAAGCTGCTAAACCGACAGTATTTGCACGGCTGAAGTCACTACTTTGAACTACGTCTAAGACTTTGGCAAATAACTTCACATCTAAGATGGGGTCACGAGGTTGACTAGATTTAAAGGTTGCCGTATTTTCATAGCCACCAACCAACTTAAACTGGGTAGTAAACAAATTAACTCCACCTTGTTTAAGGCGGATAGTGCCATCAGGTATCGGTTCGGCAAATGAACCATTAACTATGAGATTGCCGGTTGCTTGGAAGCTAAGAATTGGTGGACGAGTAACTTCTACATTTTTGCCTAACTCTATTTCTAGATTATTAAACTTGGTATTGGCATTTCCAGTTTCAGTTTTACTCTGCTTATTCTCTTTTATGAGTGATAAATTGATATTGTTATCAGCAGATTGATTAGAGTTGCTAGATTCTGCCAGCAACACTTTACCATCAAACAAATTCACCTTACCGCCAATTAAAGGATTCAGTGCAGAACCAGTGATCTGCAAATTGCCACTAGCACCACCTTGGTAAAGTCCCTTGAGATTCATGGTTAACTGATCGGCTTTAACAGTGAGAGGATTGTTGATAGTTACTTGTTGTTTATTAGAGATGGGAATATCTCCAGCAGCTTCTACCTGACCTCGGCTAAACCTACCTTGAAGATTCTCTACTGATATGCGGTCAAAATTAAAATTAACCTTGCCTGTAACACGTCTGACTTTTCCTGGCAAAGCTTGCGCTGAAAAAGTGGCATCGTTAACAGTGGCAATTCCATTTAACTCTGGCTGTTGTATGGTTCCCCTGACCTTGAGGTCTACTTCTCCTTCACCTTTCTCAAAGGCTACTTGATTAGTCAACAGATTTAACAGTGCTAATCCCTCATTTTTCACCTTCACATCCAAACTAATTTGATTGTTATCTGGTGCCACAGTAGCAAAAGGCAACTGGTAAGGAATACTACCTGTAATATTCACAGGTTCCGGCCCAGCAACCGAGACAGTACTGCCAAAGTCCAGGCGACCATTGTTATAACTAAAACTAGTTGTTGCGGTTTGTACTGGCTTGGCATTGAGTGTTCCGTCTGTGATTGCCAATTCGCCTCTAGCTTGGGGATTGGCGAGACTGCCTGCTAAAGCTGCGGAACCGTTGAGATTACCTGTGATATCAATTGGCAGTTTGGCAAAATTATTGATTAGCTGGATGGGAAAATTATTTACCTGTAATTGTCCGGTTTGTTCATTACCGCCAATGTTACCGCTGAAGGCAAACAGGCTATTTTGAGATTCAATGCGAAAAGGTCGCAACTTCAAAACGCCTTTTTCCAAACTGCCTTCAGCAATGATTTGGTCGGCACTATAATAGCGGGTTGGTTCGTCTTCTCTACCCCAAACAAAATTTTGACCATTCAAATTAAATTGCACTGACAAACCATTGGCGGTGGCAGTATCTATGGCAACTTCCCCGTTGAAAGTTCCTTTTAAATCTGCTAAATCTGGCACTGGGTTGGCATCGATGCGCTGCTGTTGCTGTTCTGCTAATTTGGCATCAATTTCATAAAAGCGCTTAATCTGATCTAATAAAGGCTGACCTGGCAAACCTGCGGGGTTGGTGGTTAAGTCTGCTGCTGTGCCGTAGTTGGACTCTCCTGCACCACCTTGCAAATCTTGTAAGTCAAATATTTGTGCTACCGTCAGCACATCTCGGATATTACCTTGCTTGACGTTGAGTTTACCTTGCAGTTGTGGCCCTTGGGAGGATTGACCAAAACTACCAGCAAAGGCATAGATACTTTCACCTTTGACAAACTCGCTACTAGCGAGGGTGGCTTTACCATTAGCGTAGCTGAACACAGCAGCTAAACGATCGCCTTGAATGCGTCCAATTTTCGGTGATGCGATCGCTAGATTACCACTGGCTGCCAATGTTTGCTGGTTCACTTGCAAATCCCCACTTAACAAGCCAGCCACTTTGCCACTGCCCAAACGCAGATTTGCAGGCGTTGTCAAATTCAATACTTGTAATGGGAAGTTTGTTAGATTCAGAGCCAAATTATCCCCTTGAGTGTTACCGATGGCAACTGCTTGCTGCCACTTGACTAAGAAGGATTTCGGGCGATTATTGGCATCGAGGTTTAAGTCAATGCGATCGCTATTACCTTGCAAGTCTAAATTTAAACCTTGTCCCTGTGCTGAGACAATATTTCCACGTAGCAAGGGTTCAAAAGCGAAACCTTGGACAACCAAATCTCGTGCAGCAATTTGACCTTTAACATTGGGCAACGGCAGTTTACCAGTGACTTGCCCGTTAAAATCTATTTTTCCTGCCAAACCAACTTGCTGAGGCAAATTGATAGGTAACTGTTTGAGGTCATAATTTTGTGCTTGGATGTTGAGATTTAACTGCGTAATTTCCGGTATGCCTGCTGTCCTCGCATTGGCGAAAATATCACCACTAACACTTAAGCCAGGGGCAGTGGCTTGGTCAATGGAGAGCTTTTGGCCATTCCAGGCAAGTGAGGCAGTCAGAGGTCGTTCAATTCCCGCCAAACCTTGGGATAACTGCACCTGACCAGCAGCACGCACATCAGCTAATGCCGAACTTCCCAATGTACCAGCCACTTGCAACTGACCGCCAAACTGACCGCGCAATTGCTGATTTAAGCGATTTAATTGCACACCCGCAGCATTCACAGCTGCTTGATAACGACCGTTAGCCAGTTGGATGTTAGAGGCTGTAATTGTCCCACCCGCAAGATCCACTCGTCCCTGACCAGTAGCTTGAATCGTTTGTGGTGTAAAAGATTCAACTGAGCCTGCCACATTCAATTCACCATTTAAGGCTCCTTGAAGTTGTGGTGGTACAGCCGCCAAACGCTGTAAAGGAACTTGGTTAGCTTTGACTTGGGCTTGATAACGACCGTTAGCCAGTTGGATGTTAGCAGCGGTAATTGTACCACCTCCTACATTCACCTGCGCCTGACCAGTAGCTTGAATTGATTGTGGTGTAAAAGATTCAACCGAGCCTGCCACATTCAATTCACCATTGACGGCTCCTTGAAATTGTGGTGGTACAGATGCTAAACGTTGTAAAGGAACTTTGTTAGCTTTGACTTGGGCTTGATAACGACCGTTAGCCAGTTGGATGTTAGCAGCGGTAATTGTCCCACCCGCAACATTCACCTGTGCTTGACCAGTAGCTTGAATTGCTTGCGGTTGGAAGGATTCTACTGACCCCGCCACGTTGAACTTACCATTTAATCTGCCTTGAAATTCCTTGGGAGTTGTTGCCAATTCCTGCACAGCCAGATTGTTTGCTAACAGTTGCGCCTGATACACACCATTAGCTAAGTTGATATTTGTGGCTGTGACTGTACCGCCAGCAACATTGAGTTTTCCCGTACCAGTACCACGCAGAGTTTTCAGGCTGAAATTTTCTCTGTCGCCTGCAATTTGGAATTTACCCGCCAAAGCCCCAGCCAAAGCCGGGGGAGAATTTTGCAAGATCCGCCCTAATCTTATATTGTTGGCGATTAATTGAGCAGAAAAGCCTTGGTCTTGCAGTTGCAGTTGAGAAATTGCAACTGTACCGCCACCAATTTGCACTTTTGCACCTTGAGGGCGAATGCTGGTAATTGCAAATGGTGTTCTGTTACCTGAGAGGATCAGACCACCCTGAAATTCTGCCCCCGCTAAAGAGACATTTTGTAGTTGACTTTTATCGACAAACCGTTCTACCTGTACACCTGAAGATTGGGTAAAGGCTTGCCAGCGTCGGTCGTCAAAACTGCCATATGCCCGAACTACGCCACCGCCGACATTGAGAAGCACATTACGGAACGAGTAAGTGCGATTCGAGTTGACAATGACTTCACCAGTTCCGGGATAGGTTGCTTGTGGAGCTTGCCATTTTACCAAAGTCTTGACATTGGTGGGAGGCCCAGACAATTGGGCTGTACCAGAGACATTGCCAATTATAAAGCCTGGTGTTGCATCGTAAGCTTGAGCGATCGCATTACCAGGAACATTCTTAGCTGCGAAATTCAAATTAACTTGGGGATTTTTCCCCACATCGATTCTACCTGCGCCTGTGATTTCTCCACCAACTTTTGCTTTACCCTGAATATCTTTCAAAGTCACAAAAGCATCTTTGGTGGGAAACTCAAACTCACCACTAATACTTTCAAAATCAACTTTGTCAACCCTAGCAGTGTTAATTGTCCTAACTTTGCCAGAGATCACCGGGTTAGTGGGAGGCCCCAAAATTTGTAAGTCTGCTTTCACTTCCCCGCTGGTGGGTACAGGCAATTTAATTTTCAGAGTTTCCTGAGCGTTTGCCAAACTCACGGAATTTACACGCCCCGCCACCTTAAAACCAGCTAGAGTATCAATGGTTCCCCCAGCCACTAAAGGAATTTTGCCGTAGCTAGTTGTAACATAGTCTGACTGTATTTCCGTTCCCTGAAAGCGGAGGTTTCCTTGAGTATTGAGTAACTGTTGTGGTGCTTTGGGTATTTGAATCGTTACCCCTTGCAACTGTGCGCTACCAAACAACAAGGGTTTCTGCTGAGGTGCCTGTTGAATTTGTAAGTCGCCGTTGACTAAACCCGTCTCTAAAGTTAGAGGTAACTTGACAAGGCGAGTCACATTAGAAGCTTGTAAGTCTTGCGCTCGTAAGTGGAAGGTACCTGCTAATACCTTAGAAAGTGTTTCTCCTTGAACCGAAATACCACCACCATCATCTGGTTTACCTTCCACATCAAATCTGATCCGCTGGCCTTTGTCCAAAAGTTGGGCAGTTCCACTAATTTGGGAAAACATCACAGGGGATGAGGGGGATGAGGGGGATGAGGGGGATGAGGGGGATGAGGGGGATGAGGAGGATGAGGGGGATGAGGAGGATGAGGGGGATGAGGATGTTGATTCCTTATCTCCCCCTACTCCCTCATCTCCCCCTACTCCCTCATCTCCCCCTACTCCCTCATCTCCCCCTACTCCCTCATCTCCCCCTACTCCCTCATCTCCCCCAGCTCCCTCTCCTCCCCCAGCCTTCGGATGCGGTAACAGTGCCAACTTCCCATTGCGGAAATGCAGTTTGTCCAAATCGGTTTTAATCGGCCCGCCTTGACCAGTAGACTTGATACTAAGGCTGATCCAACGCCCTTTTTCATCCTGTTCAACGTAAAGGTTGGGGTTGACTAGAGTCACATCTAGTTTTAACTGGCGTTTGAAAATTAATTGTAATGGGTCAAAACCCACTTCCACGGCATCAACTGCAACCCTGTCTGGGTCTTCTGGTGTGGCTGGGATAGCTGAAGGGCCAAACTGTACTCCTTTAAGGGAAAATCCTGTGACTTTTCCCAGATTTACCGGACGGTTGAGTGTGGTTGTGAGATTTGTTTGTGCCAACGGCGTTAAATCTTTTTGCACAAATATCCACAACCGCCAAATACCACCTATTACCCCAACCAACAAAAGTCCGCCAAAGGCAATGCCACCGCGACTCAACACCAGCAACCACAAACGCCTGCGGACGGGAGAATTTAAGTGATGTTCTTGATTAGAAGATTTAGTCATGTGGTTTCACTTTTTACTTGCTGGATGTAGCAGGCAGACTACTAGCGCTAACGAACACATGGATTCACAATGCCAATTCCAGCATACAAACCAATTTGAAATTTTGTATTACCTGGGTGGCTGTTAAGATAGTGGCCTCGTGTTTCATTTCTCATTGTCTAGTACTTGTATCAATCCACAAAATTGCTCTAAACTTCACTTGTATTGTTTTCCTTGCTTTTGTACTCTGTTCTTAAATCTGTAGTTTTCATAGATTTTGCATTTTGACAGAAGTAGGGACGCAAAGAAACAGGGACAAGCAAAATTTTTTTGCTGTCACTAGTTTTTTATTGGCATTGCGTATTTGTCAAATGATTGATCTTACGCCGAGATGGACACTGCCACAGTCATGGTTTATTGACTGGAAACAGCCCTGCGTTGCTACCTTTGCCAAGGTTAATTCCTGTGCAGAAGCCTTTGGGCTAAGTAAAATTGCTCCCAATATTCAGTCAAGTAGACGTAAAGTTGCATATCTTCATACCCATGCTTGATACCCTGAATAAAATCATACTTGTAATTCAGTATTCCCACATTTCAGGATATTCTAACTTAGAATGATTTATTAATAGTTAGAAAGCGTTTCAGAAATTTGTCAATTATGTATTAATACTAAATAACTATATATTATAGTTATTTATTTTACGTATATATTATGAGGCTACTGTTATAAACTATGAAAACTCAATCTTTCTGTTTCTGCCTCTGTTGGTTTGTGCGTGAGACTTTCATAGTGATAAGTTTCGTCATATTTAATTTTGTTCACAAATTCTCTGGTGATAGTGATTACTCACAGAGCCAGCTAAAAATTTTTGCAGTTGAATAATTATTAAATTCTGAAGATTGATATTGAGCTGCTTTAGCGAGATTGACGAGCTAGAATTGCAATTAGCGATCGCATGAAACTATCAACTTAACTCACTGACTACCTGGTTTCTCAACCAGCTGTAGCTTTAGCTGTGGGCCTTTTGAAGTTAGTTTACTTTTGATTAACTCTTTTTACTTTCATTTACATAATTAGTGCAGATACAAACAATTTGTCAGAAAATATTATCTGTTGGCAAAATAAAACAGGAGCCGGGCTTGTGAGTGCAGAACTGAGAACGGCTAAACTAGAAGACTACCTAGCCAGTAGCAAAGAGATGGGAACACTTGTGATAAATGGTTTGGAAGCCACCCTGTTACAAAAATTACAGGTTGACTGAGAGTTGTCATGAATTGATGAAGAAAAGATGTAAATGCGATCGCAGTAAGTGTCTCGAAGTAGAGAAACTGCCGTTACCGTTAGCAAGGAACGAGCATCACGCGTAAGGGTTTGCGTAGATTGCGATTTCAAGATACGAGTGTCACCTTTGAAACTCTACTACAAAGTAGAACTCGTTCACCGAAGGGTAGAGCTTACTGTCAGGTAGGAGAAAGTATTAAGAATAAAGACAAGCATTGTTTTCCGACTTCACATTCCACAGTTTCATAATGGTTGCCGTTTACGATTCATCTCTATCAATTTGCTCAGGTTTTCAAATCAGATAAATTCCAATTTTTTAAAAAATATTTAAGAGGCAAAAATGGATTTTAATAAAATCGAACCAGGTATCATTTTAATTGTCGATGATACTCCAACTAATTTAGAAGTATTATTCAATTTATTAGAAGATGCCAAATTTAAAGTTCTGGTGGCTGAAGATGGAGAAAGTGCAGTTGAAATGGCGGAATATGCATCACCAGACCTAATTTTATTAGATATATTAATGCCGGGAATTGACGGATTTGAAACCTGCCATCGTTTAAAAAAGTGTCCATCAACTCAAGAAATTCCGATAATTTTTTTAACTGCTCTGACTGACAAAATAGATAAAGTCAAAGGATTGAATCTTGGGGCAGTAGACTATATTACAAAACCACTAGAACACGAAGAAGTTTTAGCTCGCGTTAATATTCATCTGCGCTTGCGAAATCTCACGAAAAAACTCACAGAGCAAAATGAGCGTTTAGAGTTAGAAATCTTTGAGCGCAAGCAAGCAGAACAGAAAATACGCCAACAAGCTGCTTTACTCGACATTACAAAAGATGCGATTTTTGTCCGAGATTTGGATAACCAAATTCAATTTTGGAACAAAGGAGCAGAACGTCTATATGGATGGATGACACAAGAAGTACTCGGTAAAAATGCTAATCAAGTTTTATATCCCAAAGAAACTTTAGCCAAACTGGAAAATATCCAAAAATCTGTGGCTGAGTTTGGTTCTTGGCAAGGCGAATTACATCAAGTTACCAAACAAGGTCAGGAAATTATTGTTGATAGTCGCTGGACATTAGTATACGATGAGCAGGGGCAAATCAAATCTATTTTAATTGTCAACTCCGATATTACAGAAAAAAAACAACTCGAAGCACAGTTTCTTCGCGCTCAGCGCATGGAAAGTCTTGGCACTTTAGCCAGTGGTATTGCACATGACATTAACAATGCACTGACACCAATAATGATGTCAGTTCAACTTCTTGAAAGAAAACTTCTCGACGAAAAAAGCCAACAATGGCTGTCGATTATGGAAACAAATATAAAACGAGCAGCAGAATTGGTCAAACAAGTGCTGTGGTTTTCCAGGAAAGTCCAAGATAAGTTTACAACCTTACAGGTGAAGGACTTAATTTTGGAAACAGAAAAAATGATTAAGCAAACATTTCCCAAAAATATTAAAATCGACATCAATATTTCCAAACAAAAACTTTGGCATATCTCTGGTGATCCTACTCAACTGCACCAAGTAATGATGAACCTCTGTATTAATGCCCGCGATGCAATGCCTAATGGTGGTACTCTGCAAATTTCTGCAAAGAATTTTTGGGTGGATAGCCAGTATGCCCGCATGAATATTGATGCCAAAGTAGGTTCTTATGTGTTGATTTCTGTTGCTGATACAGGCACAGGAATTTCTCAGGGAATCATCGAGAGAATTTTTGAGCCATTTTTTACAACTAAAGAAGTTGGTAAAGGCACAGGGCTTGGGCTTTCAACTGTACTTGGCATCATCAAAAGTCATGGTGGTTTTGTAAATGTAGTTAGTGAAATAGCAAAAGGAACAGAGTTTCAAGTTTGTCTACCTGTGACACAAGAAATCATCACAGGAAATACAGAAAATACATCTGAATGCTATCAAGAATTACCTGTAGGACACGGAGAATTAATTCTCGTTGTGGATGATGAAGATACAATTCGTGAGATTACTAAAATTTCGTTAGAAAGAAATGCTTATAAAGTTTTAGTTGCCAGTGATGGCATTGAAGCTATTGCTTTATATACAAAACACCAGCAACAAATTAGTGTAGTTTTGATGGATATGATGATGCCTTCAATGGATGGCCCAACAACTATCCAGGTGTTGAAAAAGATCAATCCAGAAGTCAAAATTATTGGCGTTAGCGGGTTAGCTTCATATCAGGAAAAAATCAAAGTTTTTGGTAATAACATCAAAACTTTTTTGGCTAAGCCTTATACTTCAAATGACTTATTAAACAATGTCCAAAAAGCTCTCAATAGTAATCAATAGTAAAGGGCAACAGGAGAGTATGAGAAAGATTTTGTAAAGTATGAGGAGTAAAGAATATTTTTGTCTTTACTCCTCACATCACTCCTTACACACATAGCTTTTCTCGATTGTGTTCATTACATTGTATTGGTGCAAATTTTTGCGCCCTTAATAGCAATGTTTGAAATGAAACCAATTGAGAATTGCTTTATTCAAATACAACATCTAATTTATGCAATAATCCTCTAACTCAAGATACACATGATTATTAAATTATTTAGTATTTCTAAATACTTTGCAGAATGTACGCTTTAACCCCGCCCTGCTTGCGGGTAACATTTATTGCTGATGTACAAGAACTGGGTGTGATTGGTAGCTTCGATTTAGTGGTAGCTGCATATCTACTAAATTATGCCCAAACCAAAGAACAATTGCTTTTGATGTGTCAAACCATATACAACAATCTCAAACCAGGCGGACGTTTTGTTACTGTTAATGATAATAATGAACAACCCCCAGATTCTTTTCTGGCAACAGCAAAATATGGATTTATTAAAAGCATTTCTGAACCGCTTGCAGAAGGTACACCTATCAAATTCACATTTTTTGTTGATGGAGAGGAATTCAGCTTCGATAATTATTACTTGAGCCGAGATACTTATGAATGGGCATTCCAAACTGCCGGATTTAAACAGGTGCGATGGCAAAAACCACTTCTTTCTCCAGATGCGCTAAAACAAGAGAGTCAAGAGTTTTGGCAAGATTTTCTTAACTATCCGCCTTTAGTTGGCATTGAATGCGTTAAATAGGTTATCATCTGTTCCAAAAAATAAATTTCTACCCAATTCCCAATTCTCTTTATTTTTCCATAATCATTTGGGCAACTTTTTCCACAGCTTTACTGAAGGGGTGTTCTGGGTGACGCAAGCAGAAAACATCGCTGCTTACTAATTATTAAATTTACAATTTGCCGCTGCTCATCCGGTAAGTTTATCACATCTGCAATACTGGCTAAACCTGTAGCAATGACATCTACAGCAAAGGCATGATGAGCTATACCCTACCTACTGATTTTCCTGGGTTAAAGGTTGGTCAAAAATACAGTTGGTGCTTTTCCCTACTTTGCGATCCTACCGTAGGCGATCGCAGCGGCGATCCAGTTACTAGCGGTTGGATACAACGAATGCAACCAACTGCAATGGTAACTCAACAGTTGCAGACAGCCACAAATAGACAACGTGTGTTTATTTACAAAAGACAACGGTTATTGAAATGATACCTTAAAAACTCTTGCTGATTTACCTGCCACAAATCCTAGTGACCTCACCTTGGTTCATGATTGGGTAGACTATTCCAATCTGTCGGCTGAGATGCGATCGCTAATCAACCTATCATACAACTGAGTACTGCTACAGCTTCTCAATAAGTTAGACATCAAATAGCGGTTCTTATGTTATGGAAACTGGATTTAAGGCAATTATTCGGTAAACAAAAGATAAATATTTTCAGTAACTAATCTGGTAATCTAGGTGTGCAATGTCTAATTGAGAGAGAAAGAGTAGATGGGAATTAGTGAGCTGTTTGCAGCCGGTGGCGTGGTCATGTGGCCGCTATTGGGTTTTTCCGTGTTGGGTGTGGCCTTAATTATTGAACGTGTCAGGTTTTGGCTGAGGCTTAACAAACGTCAAAGCCGCGTAGTGCGAGAGGTTTTAAATCTCTATCGACATGATAATGTCGTCAGTGCAATGGATAAACTTCAGCAAAATGCAGATTTACCAATAGCACGCATTTTTCTTGCGGCTTTAGAATTGGAGGAACCAACACCAGAAGAATTTCGTTTGGCATTAGAAAGCGAAGCGCAAGCTGAGATACCAATACTTAAACGCTTTCAAAACATTTTCGATACAATCATCAGTCTTGCACCGCTTTTGGGTCTTCTCGGCACAGTTTTAGGATTAATCACCTCGTTTGCTTCTCTCAATCTCGGTGATGTGGGAGGTACCAAAACAGCAGGCGTAACCTCTGGGATTAGTGAAGCGTTGGTATCAACAGCAACAGGTTTGATAGTTGCTATATTTATACTTTTCTTCGCCAATGCCTTCCGGGGATTGTACCAGCGTCAAGTAGCACAGATTCAGGAATACGGTGGACAGTTAGAATTACTCTACCGCCGTCGCTATGAAAGAGGAGAAAAAACTTATGCGTCTACAAGATGAACCAGATCTGCCAGCACAGATTAACATTGTGCCGATGATTGACGTGATATTTGCAATATTGACATTTTTTATCATGTCAACATTATTTTTAACGCGATCAGAAGGTTTACCAGTAAATTTGCCGAAAGCAGCAACAGCGAAACAACAGCAAGTCCCCGCTAAAATTACCATTACGGTAAAAGACAAAGGAGAAGTCAGCATTAACCGGGAACCAATTGCAGTTGAGAATTTAACACAGCGAATCAAGGCTTTAGTTGGTAGTAACCCTGAATCATTAGTAATTATTAATGCTGATGAAACTGTCGCTCACGGTAAAGTAGTGGCAGTAATGGATCAGGTACGTCAGGTGCAGGGAGCAAAATTAGCGATCGCTACCCAAAAACCATAACTGAACGTGAGTTCAATGAACCTCTCCCCAACCCCTCTGTCTTGAAAAGTTCTGATCGGAGGAAGCCTCCGCTCAGACTTTTCGCTCCGACGCACAGAGGGGCTTTGAAATTCTTGATCAAGAACGCAAAATTTATGCATATTTGGTCAACAATTGTCATTTTTAATAGTATTTTAAAAGCACGCATCATTATTTTTAGAGGATAGTCCATGACCATTTGGGTAAATGAGCAGATAGATCCTTCTGGCATGATTTATGCCTGTATCGCTTGTTGTAATGAGTCTCAAGCCAAAGATTGTCATGAGTCCTTTCTTGAAAATTTGACTGAGACACAAAAATCAACAGGTTGGATAGCACGACTACGGATAGTCGATTCTTGGGATGAAGTTCCAGTTAATGCTTTAAAACTCGATTAATGGGAATTGGGAATTGGGCATGGGGCATGGGGCATGGGGGAGCCAGTGCCGTGGTGAGACAGCGCGGTCTTGGGGGTTCCTCCCCCAACCCCAAAGGGGGCCCCAAGCCCCCAATCCCCACTCCCTGCGGTCGTGGGGGGCCCGAGTCCCCCATGAGCGACTGCCGAAAGGGTTTCCCGACAGCCTTTGCAACTGGCGTCATGGGTAAATAATTTAACTCCTAACTCCTAACTCCTAACACCTAACTCCTAACTCTTAAATCACCACTTTCAAGGTTAATAAACTATAAAAATCAGGTTAAAGTTATAAATTTTATTTAAAACAGCAAAAAAATCTGACTTGTGACGTAAATTTAATGATTTTTATCAAGTATTAAGAGTTATCATCGATCCCAAGGAATAAATTAACAACTTGCAAAAACCGAATTACTATAGTGAACTATCCTCAAGTTTACATTTCGGAGCAAGGCTGTCCTATTAATTTGGTTGGCAAAACGGGACAAGCGGTTCAAATTTCAATTCATCCTCCCAGTGAGTATATCTGTGCCAACCGCGAACAGGTATTACCAGATTGGAAACAGCAACCTTTTTTGTGGGTTGTGATTGTCTTACAACAATCACGATATCAATTGGTGGAATCTACCCCAGAAATAGAAATAGAAAAAGAATACCTACGAGAAAAGTTTATGAGATTTGGCTGTGACCTAGCCTTTAATTTACGCGATCGCGGTTACTTAGCAGACCTCATAGACCCCCGTACAGGCTATCCTCTACTTTCCCACCCCGGAGCAATTCCCCACAACGATACAGCAGTTGTCAAAGCTTTACTAAAATATCCAGTCATTAAAAATAAATGTTGCGTGCTAGTGCATCCTGTTTGGGGTACAGCAGTTTATCCCAGCATCTTGATCTCAGAAGCACCACCATTCATCATCGAATCGGTTACAAAATCTATAGCACCCATGCATGGGTGGAAAGAAGTTAGTTAATAGTCAGTTGTCAGTTGTCAGTTGTCATTTGTCATTTGTCATTGGTCAGTTGTCATTTGTCAGATATCAGGACTTACGCACGGACTACGATTTTACGTCATTACGAGCCTAGCGTTGTAATCGCAAAAGCTTAGTTTTTCGTCATGAGTGCGTAAGTCCTAAGATAACCTGAGTTCGGGATAAGCCCAAACCATGATTCTATCGTTGGCTGAAAGTCCTAAAATTTACGCAAAACATCTCTCAAACTCTCATAACTCTGTGATCTCTGTGCCTCTGCGGTTCGATAAAATTAGGACTTACGCACTGAAGCCTGAAACCCTGATCCCCCCTAGCCCCCCTTAAAAAGGGGGGAAAGTCTAAAGCCCCCTTGAAAAGGGGGTTGGGGGATCTGAGTGCGTAAGTTCTAAAAATCTTCTTAACCCGAACAGAGGTTAAGATATTAGGTCGATGTTAATTCTTCAAAGCCTTGAAACAACTGGGTTCCTACTCAGCACTCAGCACTTGGTTATATACAAAATCGGTGCAGTTAACCTGCACCGATTACATAATTGATTGAAATTGAATTTTCCCGGACATTTCCCTCACGCTATTGCTGAAGCTTGGGGTTTAGCGAAAATCATTCTTCCTGCTGAGGTTTGCAAAGCACTGGTGACTACTACCCGCAATTCACCACCTACATAACTGCTACCTTCCTCAACAACTACCATTGTGCCGTCGTCTAGATAGCCAATTCCCTGACTAGGTTCTTTGCCTTCTTTGAGAATTTTCAAGTCAAGGTTATCACCAGGTAAATAGGTGGGACGGACGGCGTTTACCAAATCGTTGACGTTCAACACAGGTACCTTCTGAACGCTGGCAACTTTCGATAAGTTGTAGTCGTTGGTTAGCAGTGTACCGCTGATTTCTTGGGCAAAGCGCACTAATTTTGCATCTACGGTAGAAATATCTTCGTAGTCAACAGGGTTGATGAGAATGCGTTCGGGATATGCTTCCCGAATGCGGTTGAGAATCTCTAATCCTCGTCTTCCCCGTACCCGTTTTTGGTCTTTGCTGGCATCGGCGACTTGTTGCAACTCCTGCAAAACAAATTGTGGTACGATAATTTGCCCTTCTAAAAAACCTGTTTCTAGGAGTGCTTCTATACGACCATCAATAATACAGCTAGTGTCTAAAACTTTCGTATTGGCAGGTTTTAGCGTTCCTTCCACTATCATTGTTTCCACGGTGTTGGGATTAATAAAGCGCAATAAGCCCCGCCCGTGGGTATCTGCCAAATTCATACCTGTGACAGCAAGTATAATACTACCAACAACTGCCACTAGCGGCTTAATAAAGCTAAAGTCTGTGGGGATGGGTAGTAGAAATAGTGGTGCCAGCATTAAGTTAGCTAGCAATAGCCCAATTACTAAGCCAATGGCACGAGTTAAAATGACTTCGAGGGGTAGTTCTCGAACTTGTGCTTCTATGCGACGATATGTGGTTTGAAAGCTGAGTCCGACAGCACCGCCGATAATGGCGGCAAAGACTGCAACAACTAAGCGCAAAGCTTCTAGGTTTGTCACCCGTTCTAGGGCGCCATAAGGTAGTAGTTCTATGCTGTAGAACCCTATACCCGCTGCTGCTACGATAAATGAAAGAATTATAATGGCATCAAGCATGGTTGTCTTGTTTTCCTGCGATTGTGTTACCCGATAGATCAAGTCAAGTATTTTTCATTTTCCCAATCAGAGAGATTAATCAATATTTGCTTACATTAGGGTTTTGAGCAGGGAATATCTGCAAACATTATAACCAAAGTGTTTTCTGTTAATATTTTTCATAATTTTGTAGTAAAACTATAAAAAATTGTAAACAAAGTATTAATTCGCATTATTGGTAATTTTCTCTTGAATTAATTAATTCTTGATCACAATGAGTCAAAAAATTAATGTTTCTAGCATTGCGACTTCTGCTTACATACACATTCCCTTTTGCAGACGGCGATGTTTTTATTGTGATTTTCCCGTGTTTGTGGTGGGCGATCGCAATCGGGGTGAAACATCTGCTACTATCTCCCATTATGTTGACGTGCTATGTGAAGAAATTGCCATCTCACCAGCCTTTGGTCAACCCCTCAAGACAATTTTCTTTGGTGGTGGTACTCCTTCACTGCTATCCATAGAACAGCTAGAACGTTTACTGAAAGCTATAGACAAGCATTTTGGCATTGCTTCTGGTGCGGAAATTTCTATGGAAATTGACCCAGGTACCTTTGATTTAGCGCATATAGCAGGCTATCGTAGCGCAGGTGTGAATCGGGTAAGCCTGGGTGTACAAGCGTTTCAGGCAGAATTGTTAAAAATTGCTGGGCGATCGCACTCGCTTAGCGATATTTTTGCAGCTGTAGAATTAATCAAGCAAGCTGAGATTCCCGAATTCAGTTTAGACTTAATTTCGGGTTTGCCGCATCAGTCTTTAGATCAGTGGCAAGAATCTTTAGATAAAGCCGTAGCGATCGCACCGACTCATATATCTATATATGATCTTACCATTGAGCCAGGCACAGCTTTTAATCGTTACTACAAACCTGGTGACAGTCCTTTGCCAACGGATGAAACCACAGTCAAAATGTACCAGATGGGGCAGCAAGTTTTGACTAATGCAGGTTTTGAGCATTATGAAATTTCCAATTATGCCCAAAAAGGACATCAGTGCAAGCATAATCGCGTTTATTGGGAAAATCGCCCTTATTATGGCTTTGGTATGGGTGCAGCGAGTTACATAGAGGGGAAACGCTTCACTCGTCCGCGTAAAACTCAGGAATATTATCAATGGGTGCAAGATTTAATTGCCAATGGTGGCGTGATTGATTGTCAAGTTACACCACCAGAGGAAATTTTGTTAGAAACCTTAATGTTGGGGTTGCGTTTGGCAGAAGGTGTGAGTTTAGCCGCCTTAGCCAGGGAGTTTGGTGAGGATAAGGTGCAGGAAATTCACCAGTGTTTGCGATCGCATTTTGATCAAGGTTGGGTAGAAGTTGTAGAAGGGAGATTACGCTTGCGCGATCCCCAAGGATTTTTATTTTCTAACGTCGTGTTGGCAGATTTATTTAGTACTTTGGGGTGAGTTATTAGTTGTCAGTTGCTATTGACTAATGACTATTGACCATTGACCATTGACCATTGACTAAATTGGCAAACGATTAATATCTTTGTTGCAACCAATAACTACCATCGCTGAACCACGTTCTAAACGCCTATTTGGTTCAGGATTAATTTTAAATTTGCCATCCTGACTCACCGCCAGTAAATTCAAACCATAGCGGTTCCGAAGTTGCAGTTCCGCAACAGTTTTGCCATGAAATTCATCAGGTACAATTACCTCTACAATACTGTTATCTGGGTCGAGGTCAAATCTATCTAAGATAGATGGTTTAGTGAGTGTTCGCGCTAAGGCACAACCTGCTTCATATTCTGGGAATACAACATGATCTGCTCCCACTCGTTTTAACAACTTCTGGTGAACTTCGCTAGAGGCTTTGGCAACTACATGGGGTACACCGCCCTCTTTAACATTTAAAGTAGTGATGATACTTTCTTGAATGTAGTTTCCAATTGCGATAATTACCGTATCAAATTCAAAAATTCCGGCTTCTTTCAGCGCACCAGATTCAGTTGAGTCTAGTTGTAAAGCATGACCAACTATCTCATCATTCAATGCTTCTGATACTCGTTTTTCATCAATATCTGTCGCCAGCACTTCATAACCTAATCTATTGAGTGTTGAACAGACAGATCTACCAAAACGACCTAACCCAATTACAGCAAATTGGTGGTTATCTTTACGTAAACTGCGAAAAAAACCTAACGATGAAAGATTCACAGTTAATATCCTTGTTTGAACTCCCTGTATTTAGGGCAAAAAACGGCTAAACCGAATTATTAAAATTTTATTTTTTGCCTAATATTTTATTCTATCAGTTGTCATTGGTCATTTGTCAGTTGTCATTTGTCAGTTGTCATTTGTCAGTTGTTATTCGCTTCGTTACCAATTCCCCATTCCCGATTCCCAAACTACCCAACAAGTAAATTTTCTTCAGGATAGTGAACTCTGCTAGGGCGAGGATCGCCTAGTATGGCAGCCATCAGCAGTAAAACACCTACTCTTCCCACATACATTGTGGCAATTAATATCAGTTTTGCTGCTGTAGAGATGGTGCCTGTGATACCTGTAGAAAGACCTACTGTGGCAAAGGCTGATACCACTTCAAACAAAATTTTAATAAAATCCAATTCTGGATCTGTCAGAGCAATTAAAATTGTAGACAGAATTACAGTAGCGAAAGAACCTACTAAAACACCAACAGCTTTCAAAATTAAAGATATCGCTATTTTACGGTCATACAATAAAACTTCTTCTTTTCCTTGGAGAATTGCTTTAGTACAACTAGTGAGAACTCTCACAGTGGTAGTTTTAATACCGCCTCCAGTACCACCTGGACTTGCACCAAGAAACATCAGGGCAATGGTGATAAATAGACCAGCAGTGGTCATTTTGCCGATATCAATGGTGTTAAAGCCAGCAGTTCTAGGAGTCACAGATTGAAACCAAGCTACTAATAACTGGTCTTTGAAATTAAGTGAGCCAAATGTTCCTGGATTTCTCGCTTCTATACATAGAAATGCAATTGTTCCCAAAATTAAAAGTATTAATGTTGTGCTAGTTGCAACTTTAAAATCTAGAGAAAATACTAGACATGCGGTTTTTTTCAGCAGGCGATCGCGCAACCAAATATACATTTCTAAAATTACTTGATAACCAATTCCTCCAAAGATAATTAACAGTGTCACAGTGAAGACTACTAAAAAAGATGACTGATAACCAATCAAGTTATCTTTAAATAAACTAAAACCTGCATTATTCCACGAATTTACACTATGAAAAATCGCCAACCAAAGCCCTTTACTCCAACCATAATCAGGGACAAATACTGGCAATAGTAAAAATATTCCTGTGATTTCAAAAAATAATGTTGTGGCGATAATTGAGCGGATCACTTGAGCGCTGCCATGCATCCCTGGTCGGTCTAAAGCTTGTTGAATGGCGACTTTTTGCCGCAAATCAAATTTGCGTCCAATCAGCAGAATGAGAAAGGTGGTGCTTGTCATGTAGCCCAAACCGCCAATTTGAACTAACAGCATAATAAACAACTCACCCCAAAAAGAAAAATAAGTACCAGGATCAACCACTGATAAACCAGTAACACAAACTGCGGATGTCGAAGTGAACAGCGCCACAATAGGGTCATTCCAAGTTCCATCGCTAGTGGAGAAAGGCATCATCAACAAAATGGTTCCGATGGCGATGACAGCGATAAATCCTAAGCAAACTGTGCGAGGAACAGTCATAAACAATTAAAAAAGAAAAAGGAAAAATTTCACAACTCTCTGCTGACGGTTGCTGATGGTAGAACTGAGAAATTCTTACCAGGAGGAGCAGTCTGCCTGATCTTCTCTAAAACCAAAAACATCCTTATTTAATTAAAAACACACATGGTAGCCTACGAATATATTTTTTTAAGGGGACTGGGGACTGGGGACTGGGTACTGGGTACTGGGGAACTCGGGGCCCCCACGACCAACGGGAGTGGGGATTAGGGGCAATGGGGACTGGGTACTGGGTACTGGGAAAGATATGGAGACATAAATTTTTCCAATCCCTAATCCCCAATCCCTAATCCCTAATCCCCAATCCCTAATCCCCAATCCCTAATCCCCAATCCCCAATCCCCAGTACCTTTTACCACTACTTTCCTCATGAGTGCAACACTATACCAGCAAATTCAGCAGTTTTACGATGCTTCCTCCGGTTTGTGGGAGCAGATTTGGGGCGAACACATGCACCACGGCTACTACGGGGCTGATGGTAGCCAGAAAAAAGACCGCCGTCAAGCTCAAATTGATTTAATCGAAGAAATACTTAATTGGGCTGGAGTACGGACAGCGGAGAATATTCTCGATGTGGGTTGTGGCATTGGTGGCAGTTCTCTCTACTTAGCAGATAAATTTAATGCTAAGGCCACGGGGATCACTTTAAGTCCAGTGCAAGCCGCAAGAGCCACAGAACGCGCCCAAGAGGCTGGTTTGAGTGCCCGCAGTCAGTTTCAGGTCGCCAATGCCCAAGCAATGCCCTTTGCTGATAATTCTTTTGACTTGGTGTGGTCTTTGGAAAGTGGCGAACACATGCCAGATAAAACTTTGTTTATGCAAGAATGCTATCGGGTGTTAAAACCTGGTGGTACTTTGATTATGGTGACTTGGTGTCATCGAGCAACTGATGAAGCACCACTGACAGCAGATGAACAAAAACACTTGCAGGATATTTATCGAGTGTATTGTTTGCCTTATGTAATTTCCTTGCCAGAGTATGCAGGAATTGCTCGTCAGCTAACATTAAACAATATCCGCACTGCCGACTGGTCGCAGGCTGTCGCCCCCTTTTGGAATGTAGTCATTGATTCCGCGTTTACTCCCCAAGCGATTTTCGGGTTATTGCAAGCTGGTTGGACTACCATCCAAGGCGCGTTATCCCTGGGGTTGATGCGTCGCGGCTATCAGCGCGGGTTAATTCGCTTTGGCTTATTGTGCGGGAATAAATAACCAGTCTTTGTGTCTTTGTGGTTCACAATATTTTTTAACCACAAAGACACAAAGACACCAAGAATCAGATTCTAAGATACTTTTGTGCTAAATGTGGCAATTTGCTTTGCTAGGTCTTGTTGTAATCTTTCTAGTCCTGTGCTGAATTCCCAAGCTTTTTTAAAGACGTTCAAGGTTTTTAGTCTTTCGTCATCGGTTATTTGAGTAGGAATCGTTTTGGCATTGGGAAAACCCAGCCATTTGAGTAGTGTTTTCACTTCTTGGGTGCCACCACCAAGAAAATAGGTTAAAAACCGCCAGTATTCAAATTCTGATTGACCTGCGTAATAAACGCTATCCAGAATTACCACAACATCATTTAACTTGAGTTGTTCTATCTTGCCTAATGCCTCTGCTGCACGGAAACGAACACTTGAGTCAACAGTTTTATCCTTGAGGAAGTTGAGGATGTCTTTGACGTAGAATTTGGCTACCTCCCCCAGATTTCCTAATGCCATTGCTGTATCCTCACGAAGAATTGAGATAAAGGATTGATCCTTGAGGAAGTCGAGGATGTCTTTAACGTAGGGTTTGGCAGCTTCCCCCAAATTTACCAATGCCACTGCTGCACCGGAACGAACATATTGATCAACGGATTTATCCTTGAGGATGTCAGCGATGTCTTTAACGTAGGGTTTGGCTACTTCCCCCAGTTTTCCTAATGCTTCTACTACATAGTGACGAACATAGGAGTTAACGGATTGATCCTTGATGATGTTGAGGATGTCTTTAACGTAGGGTTTGGCAGCCTCCCCCAGATTTATTAATGCCTCTGCTGCACCTCGTCGAGCATCTGACCCAAGGGATTCATCCTTGAGGAAGTCGAGGATGTCTTTAACGTAGGGTTTGGCAGCCTCCCCCAGATTTACCAATACCTCTGCTGCACCCAAACGAACATGTTGATCAACGGATTTATCCTTGAGGATGTCAGCGATGTCTTTGATGTAGGGTTTGGCTACCTCCCCCAGATTTGCCAAAGCATATGCTGCACCAGAACGAACCAATGAGTCATAGGTTTTATCCTTGAGGATGTCAGCGATGTCTTTGACGTAGGGTTTGCCTACCTCCCCCAGATTTCCTAATGCATATGCTACCTGAGAACGAACACGAGGGTCAACGGATTCATCCTTGAGGAAGTCGAGGATATCTTTGACGTAGGGTTTAGCTACCTCCCCCAGATTTACCAAAGCATATGCTGTATCAAAACGAACACTTGAGTCAACGGATTTATCCTTGAGGAAGTCGAGGATATCTTTGACGTAGGGTTTAGCAGCCTCTCCCAGATTTCCCAATGCATATGCTGCACTAGAACGAACACTTGAGTCAATGGATTTATCCTTGAGAATGTCAGCTATATCTTTGACGTAGGGTTTAGCAGCCTCTCCCAGATTTTCCAATGCCCGTGCTGCACCAGAACGAACACTTGAGTCAATGGATTTATCCTTGAGAATGTCAGCTATATCTTTGACGTAGGGTTTAGCAGCCTCTCCCAGATTTCCCAATGCCTGTGCTACACCAACACGAACACGAGGGTCAACGGATTGATCCTTGAGGAAGTCGAGGATGTCTTTGACATGAGGTTTAGCAGCCTCTCCCAGATTTCCCAATGCATATGCTGCACTAGAACGAACACTTAAGTCAACGGATTCATCCTTGAGGATGTCGAGGATATCTTTGAGAATGTCTTTGATGTAGGGTTTGGCAGTCTCAGCCTCCCCCAGATTTGCCAATGCCTCTGCTGCACTCGAACGAAGATACAAGTCAAAGGATTTGTCATTGAGGATGTTGGCAGCTTTTTGAGCAATATTTTCTGGTTTCTCAACTACTGATTGCAAATTTTGCAAATCATATATATTGAGTTGTTGCAAAGCATATTTCTTAACTTGGTCGTATCCATCATCAAGGGCTGCTACGATACCGTTAATTTGCCATGCTTGTGGCTTGGGTTTAGGGGTTTCTTTGGCGCTTACCCAAGGTAGAAAGAGGAACAGAGTTAGGAGTAGAGTGAAACAGAAAAGGAAAAAGAGCGATCGCTTGCTATTCTGGCGGGGTATGATGACCATAATATAGGGCAAGATGGCAGATTACATGTGGTTATGGGTATAATACCAACCTTGCAATTCCTCATTCCTGAGATTTGGGCGGGGTTTGAATAACAGTTCATAATCCTCCCAGTCCCCATTGCCCCTTATCCCCAGAGGGGGCCCCGAGTTCCCCAATCCCCAATCCCCAATCCCCAATCCCCAATCCCCAATCCCCAATCCCCAATCCCCAGTCCCTACTTCACCATAACTCTGGTCTGATCAAAAACCATTGGTTAATCCCACAACCGCTAACATGACAGATGTTTCAAACAACAATCCCTTGCAACCCATTAATCTATTTGAATACGAACAGCTAGCGAAAGCACATTTATCTCAGATGGCCTATGATTACTACAGCAGTGGCGCTTGGGATGAAGTGACATTGCAAGATAATCGTGCTGCCTTTGAGCGAATCAAGCTGCGACCTCGAATGTTGGTGGATGTGAGCGATCGCAACCTCACCACCTCTATTTTAGGGCAATCTCTGCAAATGCCCTTACTAATTGCACCGATGGCTTTTCAATGTCTAGCCCATCCAGAGGGTGAAGTTGCCACAGCACTAGCTGCGGCATCAGCAGGTGTAGGCATGGTGTTGAGTACAATGGCTACTAAAACCATGGAAGAAGTAGCGGCTGTAGGTGACAAACAAAATGCTTTACAGTGGTTTCAGCTTTACATCCACAAAGACCAGGGTTTAACTCGTGCTTTAGTAGAAAGGGCTGATGCGGCAGGCTACAAAGCTCTATGTCTGACTGTCGATGCTCCTATATTAGGACAACGAGAACGCGATCGCCGTAACGAGTTTGCTTTGCCACCAGGTTTGCATCCGGCTAATCTGGCAACCATCTCCGGTTTAGATATTTACCACCAAAAAGGGGAATCGGGATTATTTACTTATTTTGCTGAGCAACTCAACCCAGCAGTCACTTGGCGAGACTTGCAATGGTTGCAGTCTCTGTCTTCACTACCTTTGGTCATTAAAGGAATTTTACGGGACGATGATGCTGTACGGGCTGTGGAGTGTGGAGCCAAAGCAATTATTGTTTCTAATCATGGTGGTAGACAACTCGATGGTGCGATCGCGTCTTTAGATGCCCTAGCTGAAATAGTAGCAGCAGTAGATGGTAAAGCAGAAGTACTTGTGGATGGAGGTATCCGCCGAGGTACAGATATTTTAAAAGCCCTAGCACTAGGAGCAAAAGCAGTACTCATCGGACGGCCTATTTTGTGGGGACTCGCAGTCAGCGGACAAGCTGGTGTATCTCATGTCATATCCTTACTACAACAAGAGTTAAGTGTGGCAATGGCTCTATGTGGCTGTACCCAGCTACAAGATATAGACTCTAGTTTGGTCAAATCAGTCAATTTTCCCAGTAACTAGCCGCAATATCTATAAAACCTGATATATGTTGTTATATTCCCAGCCAAATCAAGGTAAATTCTCAGAAACTGTCAAACAACCAGATTAGCAAAAAAAAATTCTGAATTCATTTTTAACCCTTGTCAAAAATTCAATAGATAGAGTATGATAGTAAAGTTGCATCCAAGGGCGGGTGGCGAAACTGGTAGACGCACCACACTCAAAATGTGGCGACCTTGCGGTCATAGGAGTTCGATTCTCCTCCTGCCCACTACCAAACTACAAAAGAAGATACAAGACTATGCAACTGAAAAGATGGGAATCTCCCCGCCGAGAAGGGAGAAATGATAAAGGTAGAGGCGGTTCAGCAAGAAAGCGACAACTCAAAAAACAAAGGCAGATGCTGCGTCAGAGATTAAAAGAAGGCAATAGTCCAGAAAATAACCAAAATAAAGGAAAGGGGAAGACAAAAACATCTTCCCCTTTTTTTATGCTTTCCGCTGAAAAAAACCTAGTGAGACAAAGTGCTGAGTGAGTTAGGAGTTAGGAGTTAGGAGTTAGTAGTTAGTAGTGAGGAGTTAGAAGTTAGAAATTCTTCCCCTGCTCCCCTGCTCCCCTGCTCCCCATTGCCCCTAATCCCCACTCCCTGCGGTCGTGGGGGTTCCGAGTTCCCCATCTCCCCATCTCCCCTGCTCTGTTCCTCGACGACTACTTATTTCTTCTAAATTTCCTCAAAAAGTACTTGACACAAACCCGGTAGAGGCTGTTATATTAATGAAGGTGAAGCTTTGGGGCGTAGCCAAGTGGTAAGGCAGCGGGTTTTGGTCCCGCCATCCCTAGGTTCGAATCCTAGCGCCCCAGTTTATAACAGTCCAAGTAACTTGCGTCTGTACTTTAATAAATATTAGTAAAAGGTCAAAAGGAAAAAACTTTTGACTTTTTACAATTATCAATAACAAGTTACTTGTCAGGTGATTTTAAAGCCTCATCTAAAACTTGCCTAGCTTGCTCTGCTTTAGCTCGTGCTTCCTGGTAACGCACGTTAGCTTGAGCAAAATTTTTGAGAACTTTAAAACCTTCTTTGAGGCGAGTAATTTCCTCTTCAGTGACTGAGTTATCTGAGAACAGAACATCAATACCCTTGCGAATTTCTAGCGCTTCAGCGCGTGATTCTTGAACTTTCAGCTTGAGTGTAGCTAAGTTGTTCAGAACTTGCACAGCTTGTGTAATAGCGTCCTCACCACCAGCAGAATCAGTAGTTGGTTCCTTAACCTCAATTAATTGTTGAGGGCCAAATCCCTCTTCTAATTCCGTGGGTAGCTTACCCGCATCCATCAGTTCCATCAACTGATCCATCGCTTTATCACGGGCTTTGGCTGAATCTTTGCCAGGAACAGTGAGGATAATTTCTGGGCTTTGAGCGAGAGTATACTGAGCCATATTTAGGATAGAAAAGTTGCTGGTTAACCAAACCAAGGGAAATAATTATAACATGAATAAATTAGTATCTCAAAGTTCATAGAATTAAAAATTAAAAATTAAAAACGGTTTTATGACTTTTGCTTAACTGGAATTGGGAATTACTTAACATCCCGCTAAGCCTTTTGGAATAAAACTTTATACTTAAGAAAGAGAAAGTAAATTTCAATAGAGGGAGAGCTATGGCTCCTAATCCCACCATCATGCAGGCTGTGGAAAAACTGGGCTACCGCGTCACTATTGGTGATGTGGCAACTCAGGCAGGATTGAATGTTGCGGAGGCTGGGCAAGGATTATTAACCCTAGCCTCTGATGCTGGCGGACATTTACAAGTAGCAGAAACTGGTGATATCGTTTACCAATTTCCGCGAAATTTTCGGGAAATTCTACGTAAGAAATACTTGCAGTTGCAATTACAGGAATGGTGGAAAAAGCTTTGGGGAATTATATTTTACCTAATTCGTATTTTCTTTGGAATTTTCTTAATTGCTTCCATTGCCTTAATTATTATTACCATCATCATCATTACCACTGCCAACTCAGATCGCGATAGTAATAATCGAGATAGTAACTTTGGTGGTGGATTCTTCTTTTTTCCAGATTTATTCTGGTACTTGAGTCCAAATTATGACACTCACTACCAAGAACGGAGACAAACAAGGCACCACCAAAGCAACCTCAATTTTTTTGAGGCTGTATTCTCGTTTTTATTTGGGGACGGTAATCCTAACGCCAACTTAGAAGAACGCCGCTGGCAAGAAATTGCTGCTGTCATTCGTAGTCATCGTGGTGCAGTGGTAGCAGAACAAATTGCCCCATATCTTGATGACATCGGTGAAGTATATAGACAAGAGTATGAAGATTATATGCTGCCCGTTTTGATTCGATTCAACGGACAACCAACAGTAAGTCCTGAAGGACAGATTGTATATTACTTCCCAGAGTTACAAGTAAGTGCCACTAAACGGCGTCGTCAATCAATACCAGCATATCTAGAGGAATTGCCTTGGCGTTTTAGTGCAGCTAGTTCAGGGCAGATTATGTTGAGTGCTGGGTTAGGTATAGTCAATTTTGTCGGTGCATTAGTACTGGGAAGTTTGTTAAGAGATGGTACAGTTGCGGCCCAGTTAGGTGGATTAGTAGCTTTTGTACAAGGAATTTATTGGCTACTGTTAGCTTACGGAATAGGTTTTTTGGGTGTACCTTTAGTGCGTTATTTTTGGATTCAGTGGCGTAATCGCAAAATTGTTGCCCGCAATCGCGATCGCAGTTCTCGCTCCAATCTATTATCAAATCCAGATGCAGCTTTAGTGCAAAAAATTGACTACGCCCGTCAGTTTGCCACAGAAAAAGTGATCGGCAAAGAAGATTTAGTCTACTCCACTGAAACTGACTTACTCGAACAAGAAGTTGAACATTCTGCACAAATTGACGCTGAATGGCAAAAGCGACTTGAACGAGGGAGTGGGGAATAGGGAGTAGGGAGTAGGGAGTAGGGAATTGGGGATTGGGAAAGATTTTCCTAGTCACCAGTCACCAGTCACCAGTCCCCAGTCACCAGTCACCAGTCCCCAGTCCCCAGTCACCAGTCCCCAGTCCCCAATTACTTCGCCTGAATTGCTGTTAGGGCTACACCTTGGTAATAATGTCCTAAAATTTGTCGGTGGTTTACTCCTTGTCTAGCCAGATTATACGCTCCCCACTGACTCATACCTAAACCATGACCGAAGCCAAGCCCTTGCAGTACAAAACTGCCATCTGCTCCTTTGGAAACGCTAAAACGGGTGCTTTTAAGTCTGAGGGCTGTGCGTACTTCCTCGCCTTTTAATACTCTAGTACCTCTGTCGCCGACAATTTTTAAGGCTTTCACACTGCGGAAAGGAGAGTAGCTTTCGGCAATCATCTGTTTGACATTGCCGACACCAGAAATTCTAGCGCTAACTTCAGCAGGCGAGAAGGTTTTCACCCAATTACACTCGCTGATATTTTGATCGTAGTCCTGAACAGCACGCAGGTAAGGCAGAGTATTTCCCCAAACATCTTCTACGTTTTCAGTGTGTCCTCCAGAACAAGCATGGAAGACTGAGAGAATAATCTTATTGTTGTAAGTTAGTACCTGTCCGGCTGTACCATCGACTGCGGCGTAAGTACTGGGAGATTCACTGATGACACCTTTGTAAATTTGCCAGCGATCTGGACTATCACCTAAATCATAAACGGGATTATTACGCTGTTTTTCCCGCTCGTGGAGGGCATAGGTACGGGCTGCGATCGCTTGGGCTTTTAAGGCTTCTTGGGGCCACCTAGTATCCATTTCACCACCGAGGACACTATAAAGATATTCTTCTGTATCCACCCAGTTGACAGCGGTTAAACCTTTTTGTGTGGGTACAACCAAAGTTCTACCCCGATACCAGCGATCGCCAATATAAACGAATCCTTTACCTGTCGGTTCAATCCAAAATAAACCAGACTGCCACTTATCTAAAGCAACTCCCCCAGGAATAGCTTGAGCATAAAAAGCACTCATTCCTGGCAATTGCCCAAGAGTACGACCAGTACTATCCTTAACAAGTGCAGTCGTAGAACTACCGACTTTCACCTGATTTACTCCCCTTTCGATAGCCACCCGCAGAATTACAGATGCTTGAGCAGGAGCAACCAAAGCTATCCAAAAGAACAGACCTACCCACCAATGACGTACTTTAATCTGGGAAAATAGAGAGCCTAAGAAAAGTTGGAATTTCATGCTGATCAGCTAAATCACATTAGTATGCGTTTGACGCTCCTGAATATAGCGTCTACTACTCAAGATGAGACAGTTCTCCAGTCTAGGAGGTTGCCGCCTTTTACTAATTATGCATTCACTCTCAAGAGTTGGGAGATTTTAATTTTAGGCACACATTAGCTTAACTAATCTTCTGGTGATCAAGCATTATCAGTAGGTTGTTCTGTATCAGTTGGAGTTTCTGCCATCCAATTATCACCTGAATCGGGAGGGTCAGAAACTATGACAAACTCAGTCTCTTTTGTATGTTCATGTCCCCATTCATCCATCACATCTTTAATCAACACTTCTTGCAGCCAAATCTTGGCAACAACAGTTAGGGGTAGTGCCAGAAATAATCCTAAAAAGCCAAAGAAAGTCACGAAAAATACCTGAGAAATTAAAGTCACGGCTGGTAGCAATGATACTTGATGCGCCATGACAATAGGTGTGATGAAGTTACTTTCAGTCTGTTGAATAATAAAGTAGAGAATCAACACAGCAACTACTTTCCAGGGAGCATCCAATAAAGCGATCGCCATTGCTGGCACTACACTCATAGTTGGGCCCAAGTTGGGAATCAAGTTTAAAAATCCTGCCAAAACTCCTAAAGCCAGTGCAGCCTTGACACGCAAAAGAGATAAGCCCACGACACTCATCAGTCCCACTACACCCATGGCAATGAGAGCGCCTGTTATCCAACCCTCCAATGAGATTTCGCATTTATCTAAAATCCCATCTACCCGTCGCCGATAAAATGAGGGGAAAACCCGCACAAACACTTTGCGGTAAGCTTGGGGGTCAGCTAAGAGCATTGCTGTTGAAACGAGTACCAAAAGCACCTTGACGACAACTTCCAAAGAGCCAGTAACTAAGGCAACAGAGCCTCCCAATACTCGATTAATGAAAGGCTGTGCTTGCTGGATGAGGCTGTTAAGATCTGGGATGTAGGGAACCAATTGACTAGGAATACGAGTTCTCAGTTGGTCAAGCCAACTATTGAAACGCTGAAATCCTTGGGGAACCCGATAAGTTAGTTCGTTAAATTGTTGTACAAAAGGTGGGACAATCAGCCAGAAAAAACCGATGATCACTATGAAAAAGATAGCTACCGACAAAGTGACAGCTAATCCACGCTTCATACCTGAGCGTTGGAAGCGTTTTGCTAGCCGATTTAAGGTAGTGGCTAAAACCACAGCGGCAAACATCAGCAAAAGCACTTCCCGAATTTGCCACAAAATGTACAAAGAGAGAACTATGGCGATTAAGCCGATCCATTGACCAAGGTTCACAGGCTGACTCCCAGCGGATGGTGAGATGCAATTTCTGTTTGATGGAGCTAGGTTAGCTGATCTTAGTATCTTCTGCCTCAAGAATTTGAGTTAATTTTGCTTTTGACTTTGGAATCGCCACAGTAAAGCGATCGCCATGATTACGTTCGGCATCAAAATTATAAGTAAGGCATTAGTTGCTGTTGCCGGAATCAAGAAACTCGGCCCTATGTACTTAATCAATAGCGACAGCACAGCCGAAAGTACAAGCAATTTCATCACAAATCCTAGCTGATTTTCCATAAAAGTACGGCAATACACATTTTCCTGTGGGGTATATACGAATTAAAGCTGTTGCCTCTAGTTTCTACAATAGACCTACAGATACAAACCTTTACAATTCACGCTTCTCTCCATGAAGAGCAGGGGAGCAGGGGTGATGGGGTGATGGGGAGAAATAACTAATGTCCAATGCCCAATTCCCGATGCCCCATGCCCCATTTCCAATTCCCAATTCCTTCGAGGATACATCAAAATGCCTGTTGAAACTAATAAAAAAAGACAAATCAAACCGCCGAGGGTTCGGCAGTTTGGAGGCAGTTTACTGATTCTGTTAACTCTTCTATTACTGCTTAACTTTATTGTTCCTAGCTTTTTTGGGCCACGATTGCCACAAGTTCCTTATAGTGACTTTATCGCTCAAGTGCAAGCAGGTAAAGTCGATAAGGCGATTATAGGTGGCGATCGCATTCAATATTCCATTAAAAGCGAAACTCCCGATGGCAAGGTTGTTGAACAGGTATTTGCTACTACACCAATCGCCATTGATCTAGATTTACCTAGAATTCTTCGCGACAATAAAGTTGAGTTTGCTGCACCACCACCAGACCAAAATGGCTGGATTGGTACTTTACTTAGCTGGGTTGCGCCACCGTTAATTTTCTTTGGAATTTGGGGCTTTTTAATCAATCGCCAAGGTGGTGGCCCCGCTGCACTCACAGTCGGTAAAAGCAAAGCTCGCATTTACTCAGAAGGTAGTACTGGTGTCAAATTCCCAGATGTGGCTGGTGTAGATGAAGCCAAGGCGGAATTGGAAGAAATTGTTGATTTTCTCAAAAACGCATCTAAGTATACCACATTAGGGGCGAAAATTCCCAAAGGTGTATTGTTGGTAGGGCCTCCAGGGACAGGTAAAACACTGCTGGCAAAAGCGATCGCTGGTGAAGCTGGCGTTCCCTTCTTCAGCATTTCTGGTTCGGAATTTATTGAACTGTTCGTGGGTGTAGGTGCAGCTAGAGTCCGCGATTTGTTTGAACAAGCCAAGCAACAAGCGCCCTGTATTGTCTTTATTGATGAATTAGATGCACTGGGTAAATCTCGCGGCGGTGCTGGTGGTTTTGTTGGTGGTAACGATGAACGCGAACAAACCCTTAACCAGTTACTCACCGAGATGGATGGTTTTGATGCCAACACAGGCGTGATTATTATCGCCGCTACCAACCGTCCCGAAGTTCTCGACCCTGCTTTACGCCGTCCCGGTCGCTTTGACCGTCAAGTGGTAGTTGATCGCCCTGATAAAATCGGTCGTGAAGCAATTCTCAAAGTCCATGCCAGAAACGTTAAATTGGCTGATGATGTAGATTTGGGTGTGATTGCCGTTAGAACTCCTGGATTTGCTGGCGCAGATTTAGCGAATCTTGTCAATGAAGCTGCACTGTTAGCTGCAAGACAAAATCGCCAAGCTGTAGTTATGGCAGATTTCAACGAAGCCATTGAAAGGTTAGTGGCTGGCTTAGAAAAACGCTCTCGTGTATTGAATGAAACTGAGAAAAAGACCGTTGCTTATCACGAAGTTGGTCACGCCATCATTGGTGCATTAATGCCTGGTGCGGGTAAAGTCGAAAAAATATCCGTGGTTCCCCGTGGTGTGGGTGCTTTGGGTTATACAATACAGATGCCTGAAGAAGACCGCTTCTTGATGGTTGAAGATGAGATTCGCGGGCGTATTGCCACACTTTTGGGTGGACGTTCTGCTGAAGAAATCGTCTTTGGCAAGGTTTCCACTGGTGCTTCTGACGACATTCAAAAAGCCACCGACTTAGCAGAACGGTACATCACTTTGTACGGCATGAGCGATAAACTTGGGCCAGTGGCGTTTGAGAAAATTCAACAGCAATTTCTCGAAGGTTACGGTAACCCACGTCGTTCAATTAGTCCGAAAGTGGCTGAGGAAATTGACCGCGAAGTGAAGCAGATAGTAGATAATGCTCATCATATCGCCTTGAGTATTCTGCAAACTAACCGCGACTTGTTAGAAGAGACAGCACAGGAACTTCTGCAAAAAGAAATTTTAGAAGGTTCTCAACTGCGCGAACGTCTCCAGCAAGCCAAAGCACCAGAAGAACTCAATGAATGGTTGCGTTCAGGTAAATTATCGGAAGATCAGCCATTGTTGCAATCGATTCTGAATTAATTATTTTAGATGGAATTGAAAAGCGATCGCTCTAAAAATGGGGCGATCGCTTTTTTGATACTCAGTTTATAAGGTCTACAAAAATGCTTGATATAGCCGTGATGATCGTAATTGGTGAATGCGATCGCCGATCTTGTAACCCACTTTCCGCACCCTAAAGTGTCACACTACGAATTTTCGGCTTTTGGGGTTTTGTGGATGTGCGATCGCAATCCTGATTTGATGTTTTTGTATTAAATGCAACTTTTAAATCCAATAAAAATACGAAAAAACCGATTGTGACAGTCGGGGGTGCGGAATGTCGGTTGTAAGATGGGTAAATGGACATGATTCAGAAGTGCGATCGCGATCGAATAATCAGAATCATCCCGTGGTAACGTCTTAATTTCGCCCCTGAGCAACGCGAGTACAAATATTCAAACCGAAACTTACAAAGCAGAATCAAAAATTTGTTGTGCTGTCAAGTTGAGTTCGGGGAATAAAGGTGATGCAATTAAATTATTTTCCCTAAATACAGTCATTTGATAATCTCCATCAACCAATTCGCAAATTGTAATGGTTTGTTGTTTAGGATTACCAGTAAATCTTTTGCCACCGATCGCAGCATAGTCTACAATCCAATATTCAGGAATCCCCATTTCTTCGTAATCCCTGAACTTGTCATAGTAGTCGTCTCGCCAGTTGGTGCTAACAACTTCAACAGCCAGTGGGATAGATGCAGCTTGAATAACAGTCGATTGCTTACTCCACAGAGGTTCATTCACGAGATTGTCATGATTTAATAGCAAAATGTCGGGTGAATAAGTTGAGTTATTGCTCTGAATTTTGACAAAAGCCGTTTTGGGGATGCGAAACGGAAGTCCAATTTGCAAGAACTGGAAGGTTATCTGTGCTGCCAAGAATCCAACTACATTTTCGTGTTCACCAGTTGGGGGTGGTATTTCTACAATGACTGCTTTATGTAGTTCGTATCGTACCCCGTTTGAGGGATACCACTCGATAAATTTTTCAAAGGTTACTAACTGGGGTAGGCTTTGAGTCATAGTTACCACCTCCACATATATTTGACTTTATCATCGCCACGCCTGGATTGTGCCGCAAGCTCAGAAAAAATGCGTAGACACGGAGCAGCTTGTCGTAGATATCGCTTGATATTGCCTTGGCAGTGGGATAATTTGTAGGGCGATCGCGCTGGCACCAATCCAACTGATAATACTTTTTTTTCACTTGTGAGAAATCCGGGTCTAGTGTCTATTCTGGCCACTGGGCGTGGGCGCGTCTGTATAATGGCCAGAATAGACACGTCCAGTGAACAATCAGACTTGGTACGCTTGAGAAGTGGTTGCACTGGAGGAGGTGTCACTCGACAGCCACTTTGCGCCTACCTAATTTTGTTCCAGTACACATTTGTTTGGTAAGACTATTTTGAAAGCGATGCATCACGACGAAATACAAATAAATTATTTGTTGCGCCTCGTCCTATCCTAATTTCTTCATCTAAGTAGGAGGTCAACCAGAAAGCTTCTTTCTGTAAGAATTCTAATACTGGTATATTCAATTGAGGAAAACTCCAATTAGACAAGCCAAAGGGTTTTACTACTTGGATAGCAAATGAGTTAAAAGATACTTTGGCAGTTTTTTCATCTGCCTCCATTTTCCAGTATCCATTAGCCTCTAACTGCCACTCACCTAAAATAGGTAATTTAAGCAAGGCACGATTAGAAGCTGAAATTTTTCTAGTATTACTATCAGTTAAACTTTGCCACACACGCTTGATTTCAATTCCTTTCCAAAGATCTTGAATTGATGCAAGCTGACGTGTAACTACTGTGCCATTAGAGGTATATATTAACTCCCACTCACCGAATAAAAAAGGGAGATAATCAGATGCAAGTGGCTGTGTGATTGGATTTATGATTTCCAATTGTCGCACGAGTTTATCGATAGACTCATCAGAGTTTGGAAATAAGCTCTGGTGTAGTTCTAATCTTTCTATGCGTTGTACAAGTTCGGCTTTTAAGCTAAGTCTCGTTGCGTTATCCTCTACCATATATTTTCATCATTTAAATGTGGTTGTCTAGTTCGTTATTCTGCCAAATGTTAATAAACACTAAATCTAGATATCAAGAATGTTATTTTGTACTTATTTTATAATTTATACACCAGCGATTGTACCTCACAGCTCCCGTCCTGGCGCTTGAAACGCTGCATCAGCTTAAATATCTCTAATAACACCGATAATCTGCGCGATCGCGCTCTCATGCATATGTAATATATTATCTCAAGTGCGGTTCCGTGGCGCTGCGGGCGCTGTGCGATCGCTTGATCCATACTTCCATTCAGTAACGCCGATAAAACAATGCACTTTTGTGCATAGCCTTTAAGGCTGGCTTTTCATAAAATTGTCAAATATATTTAGATACATCCTCAGCAAGGATTAGTATAAAATATATCAAACAACGCCAGCAAAATAGAGAGTTTTAAGGAGTCGTTACGTTAACTATGATAATTTAAAAGTTTCCGAAGTTTTAATTAGTAATAGTAAACCTGAGTATCCACAGATAGTATCACAATTGGTTGCAGAGCAGAAATGTTGAATGTTGATAAATTGATAATTAGTCAAGAGATGCCAAAATCATCCATACTAAATATTTTAGTGATTGATGACCACCAACTAATTTTAACTGGAACGCTCAACGTTATACAAAAACAATATCCAGATGCTGTGATCGCTAAGGCAAAAACAGCGGTTGAAGCGATCGCGCAGATTACCAGTTCTGAGTTTGATTTAATTGTGATGGATTTGTCGATACCAAAAGACGCTGGAACCATTGCTCAAATTGAAATTGGTATCAATTTACTGCAAAAGTTACTCCAGCAATATCCCCAGCAGAATTTTTTGGTACAAAGTAGTTATGTTAAGGCATTAATCAGGATCAAACACGAAATTGATGAGCATCAAGGTGGATTTGCGATCGCTGATAAAGAACTATCCGAATCTGACATGTTAATTCGTCTCAATTTAGCACTACAAGGTGCAACTCATACCAAAGATATCAAAATCGGATTAGAACTCAAGCCAGAGTGGTTAGAAGTTTTGAAATTAGCATTTGAACAAGGATTGACAGATAAATTAATTTCCGAGCGGATGTATAAATCTGAACGGGCTGTGCGTACATACTGGACAAAAATTCAAGATTTACTCGGTATTTATCTAGAAGATTGTCGAAAAGAAGGCAAAAATATGCGGATTCAAACTGAAATTCGCGCTCGACAAGAAGGATTAATCGATTAGTTATTAATCAGTTCGATTGATTTACTAGATAAACTATGATTTATGGTATTGCCTAGTAGAAGAAAAATTAGACAAGAAATTAATATTTGGCGGCAAGCTGCGCTACCTGGAATTATTGTCTTGTTTGTAGTGATTATTGCTCGATTAACTGGATTATTACAAGTTTTTGAATGGACAGCACTCGATGCTTTGTTACGTTTTCGTTCAGCAGAACCAACTGATGATAAAGTGGTAATTATTGGAATTAACGAACAAGATATCCGTAGCATAGGACGATATCCAATTCCAGATAATGAAATTGCCTCACTGATTAAAAAAATACAGAATTATCAACCTACAGTTATTGGTATTGATATTGTTAGAGATATACCTATTCAACCAGGTCATGAAGAATTAATAAAGATATTCCAACAGTATAAAAATATAATTGGTATTGAAAAAGTATTACCTCCAGATGAAATTTTACCACCGCCACAACTACCGCCAGAACAAATAGCTTTTTCTGATATAGTAGCCGATAAAGATGGTAAATATCGACGCTATTTACTTTGGACGAAAAATCCCAAAAATGAAAACGAAGGTAAATATTCTCTAGCTCTACGTTTATCACAGAAATATTTATCTACTAAAGGTATAGATATCGAAAATGGTAAGGATGACCGCGAAACTATACGATTTGCCAATACAGAGCTTCCTAGATTTTTATCTAATTCTGGTGGATATGTAGGCGAAAATGACACTGGAATAAAGACATTAATTAACTTTCATAGTGGTAGTCAACCATTTTTATTGTTATCACTAAATGATATTAAAACTGGTAATTTTAATACCAAAATTATACAAGAAAAAATAGTTTTGATTGGTGTCACCGCCATAAGTATTACTGATTTTGTTAATACTTCAGCAACTGTTAAACCGAAAATTAGCGGTCAAATTTACGGGGTAGAATTTCAGGCTCATGCTACTTCCCAAATAATTAATGCAGTCCTGAATAATAGACCCATGTTAAAAGTTTGGTCTGAAAGATATGAATATTTGTGGATAATATTTTGGGGCTTGATATCAATAATGATTGGTAGATTAACACAAGCTGTTTGGAAAAACTTATTAGCTGTTGTAGTCACTGTTTTTTGCTTAAGTAGTATAGCTTATTTACTCCTTTTATCGGGTTATTGGATTCCCCTAGCACCAAGTTTATTAATTTTAGTAATCAATGGTTTAGGATTAAGTGCCTTTGCATTCTACGAACATGACAAAGCACAAAAACACAAAACTGATGAACGTCAATACACAATCGAATATACATTTACAGTTATTCATAACGGGCCATTACAAACTTTGGCTAATACTTTGAGGCAAATAAGAACACAAGATATACCAAACGAACAGTTAATATTACAATTAGAAAAACTAAATTATGAGATTAGAGCGATCGGTGAATATTTAAGACTTGAAACTTTAACTCAAGATGAGAGTCTGCGTTTAGGTAGCGGGGTAAAAATCGACTTAAAAAGACCAATTCACGAATTGTTTTATGAAGTCTATACGAGTACGCTTGCGAGAAATGATTTGGAATACTTTAATAATATTAATATCAAAGTCCGTACATTTGATCCAATAGAAGATCACTACTTGAGTCTGGAAAATAAACAGGAACTTTGTCTATTTTTAGAAGAAGCTTTATGCAATGTAGGCAAACATGCTAAAGGTGTTAAACGCATTGAAGCTATAGGCAAACAAGAGCATAATCTCTACACTTTGATGATTAAAGATAATGGTTGTGGTCTGACTTCATCATATGAAAATAAAAGTACAAAACAACTGAGAAATACTGCCAAAAATTTAGGAGGATATTTTAAGCGTGAATCTCTTAATTCTAAAGGAACAATATGCGAAATTAGTTGGAATTTAGGAAGTAATCGAAAAAGAAATTAAGGCGTTAACAAGAATTCAGGAATCAGAAAATGTTAAAAACTTTTGCTCAACCTCTTAGACTTGGATTAGTTACTAGTACTTGTCTTGGTTTATTGCTATTTTTGACATCAAGTACAATTGCAGGTTTTGTACCGACTAATCGCAAACCGGCTAGCGACTATAGCAGAAGTGGAGGTAAGCGGGGATGCCCAAATGAATCAGGTGAAGTAATACCTTTGACCTTACTCGCACCTCAAACATACGTTGGATATACAACTTCTTTGCATCCTACTTTTGTAGGTTTTGTATCTAGTTCTCAAAAAATCAGATTTAAACTTTATCAATTTGACTCAAAGAATACACCTCAAGAATTAGTTATCTTACCTGAAACCGAAGTCAAACCAGGAATTTTTCAGTTATCTTTGCCTAGTACTTCTTCAAAACTAATTGTTGGTAAACAGTATCTCTGGCAAGTAGCAATTACTTGTGCAAACTCTTCAGAAACTAGATTAGTAGAAAAAGCAGAATTTATCGTTGTAGAAATGCCATCTACTCTCAAAGAACAATTATCTACTAAAGTTGATACCATGCAAAAAGTAAAAATTTATGCCGAAGCAGATTTGTGGTACGAAGCTTTGGATGAAGCACTTAAATCTGCCAAAACTGGGAAATTAGGAAAGTTAGGTATAAATCTAATACAAGAACTAGCTACCTCTGAATTATCAAAAACAGAAGACGATCAAAAAAGAATACAGTACTTGCAGGCGATCGCAACTCAAGAAGAGTAATACTTTTTATAGCCAATTGCCAATAACAATAAAAGCTGCCCAGTAATATGGGTGATTGTATTGGTCATTAATCTCTGGTATTTGTTTGGCATTAATTAATTTTAATTGTGCTGCTTGTAAAGCTTGGGCTTTACTCATTTGAGATTGACTCAATTGGTTGTAGAACTCTGCAACTAAGTCTGCTGTGGAATTATCCCCCACAGGCCATAGTGATGCGATCGCGCTTTTTGCACCAGCTTGTAATGCAACACCTGCTAAACCCAAACTGGCGCGATCGTCGCCGACGGCTGTTTCGCAAGCTGTTAGTGCTAATAAAGCTACTGAATTAGCAGGATTACCTGTTTTTCGCAACAGAGTTTCTAGTTGGTTAATCGTGAGTTTGTTATTATCGCCTGTCACTAAAAATGTATCTTCTGGAATTGTGCCAAACTGTGCATGAGTCGCAATATGAATAATCGGATAAACACTATTTTTAACTTCCTTAGCTAAATTATTGTTAGTAAAATCTTGATTTACTAACAATTTATTTTTAGGAAATTGTTTTTGAATCGCCTGCAATTCTAAAGGAACATTTGTTAACTGACGAAATATTTGATCCTCAACTTTTTTTTCTTCTGTTACAGCTAAAATTAGAGCTTTAGTTTCGTTAATATTGATTTTTGTTGCTGTAGTCAATTGTAAACTTGGAGTTGTAGCAATAGCATATTTCTGAATCAGGTATTGCTTTTCTTTTTTATCGTAAAGTGCAGCCATTGGCACGTTACGCAAAAATCCGTCTTGAATAAATACTAGAGTTTTGATTTGCTGGGACTTGAAATATCCCTCGAATGGACGAACGATTAAATCATATAAATTTTCTGCCTGAGTTGTATCATAGACAAATGTTTCTTGCCCATCAATAATGCCAGCGCGAAATTTAGCAATTTCTTCGCGGAAATTATCTTGATTTAGATATATCCACTGTAAATGTTGTTCGCCATTAGGTAAAGTAATAACAATTGCACTTTTATTTTCTAAGATGATTGAGTTAATAACGGCGGTATCATTGCTTAAGAATTTATCTATATTTTGCTTGTTAATCGCTGCTAATATGCAATCATTACCAAAGTAATCTTGAATTTCTGCTAGACGCAGCGAATTTATGGTATTCAATGCACTAGTTAATTTCTGACCGTGCTTTTTAATGTTTTTAATATTAGATGTCGCTAACTCTAATTGAAACTTTGCTAGCTGACGGTAAACAGGCTCAACCAAATCGCGGAAATCAAATTGTAAATCGCGGTTGGCAATTAAAATATCACTCCGTAATTCTTCTAGAGTGTTATATGCTCTTTGATAAAATGGCAGTGCTTCATTAATTTTTTGCTGTGCTTCTAAAATCCTTCCTGCTTGCCATTCCCATAAATATAGACTATCTTTAGCTCGTAAATTTTGGTCAGCCAGCCAAATCGCTCGATGAGTTAATTCTAAAGCTAGTTGATACTTGTTTTGGCACTCATATAAATGCCCAAATGCTCCTAAAGCGTAAGATTCAGAACGCGAGTCTTGTAGTGCTTGAGCGACTTTTATAGCTTTGTTGAATAGCTCTTTTACTTGGATTTCTGGTAATTGTCGATTGACAAAACATTGAGTTAATGGCGAAGTATATTCAACCCCAATAGCAGGTAGATTTGCTAAATAAATAGCTGCATAGAGTTTGTTAATATAATTTGGTAATTTATCGAATATTTCTATTGATTTTCGGATATTTAGATTAGTCTGATTAGCATCAAATATATTGTAATTTTTAGTACGATAAGCAAGCTGAATTAAATTCAACCGCCTTCGCAATTCACCTGCTTTATTATCTTGTTGATTATTAATACTCAATTGAAAATATTCTTTAGCTTGCTGATAATCATCTATAGCTTTTTGTCGGAATTTACTAGCTTTCGGAATCTTCTGTTGCTGAGCATAATTTGCTCGCAAGTTCCAAAGTTGAGCGCGGCTAGCGTGAGCATTACCTAAACTATTGAGAACTGCAAAATTGTAGGTTTGATTTTGATTACTTTTGGCAGTTTGTAGATATTTAATTGCTAAATCATAATTGCCTTGGAGACGATAAGCTTCTCCTAAACTTCCTAAAGCTGCAACTTCTCCTGACTTATCTTGTTGTTTAAGAGCAATTTGCAATGCACTTCCTGGCTGACATACTAATTCTTCTTGAGCTTCTGTGTAATATCTGCCACATAAAAGACTAATTGCTTTTTTCGTTTGTCCCGAACTACTATAAACTTGTGCGATTTCTGTCTGCACTCTTCCAACTTTTTGCCAGTTGTTTTGAGAGCGATAATAAGCGATCGCCTGCTCCCAATAGCTAAGAGTTGCTGCTGTATTATCTAACTGCTGGTATGCTCTAGCTAAATTTTCGTTGACGATCGCCACATTCTGCAAATCATTACTTTTTTGATATAACTCTACAGCAGACCGCCAAGGTTGAATAGCAGCGCGAAAATCTGCTTTTCTATAACTTTCAATCCCTTGGTTGACAAGTTGAGCAGCATCAAGAGTTTGAGCATTAACTAAATTACCCAAGCATAGACACAGTATAAAACTAGCTATAAATAAGACTGTTAACCAGTAACGAGCAATTACTTTGAAAAATATATCGAGCATATTTTTGAATAAAAATTCAGAATGTATGTAGAGACGTAGGAATGTTACGTCTCTACATACATTTTCACTCTTAGAGGTTGTTTGAAAAGTGGTTCGCTGTGATTTTAATTACCCTCCTTAATCCCCCTGATGTCTTGGGGGGAGACCGGAGATCTAGTTCCTTCCCCTTTCTAAGGGGAGGGTTCGGGTGGGGTAAAAAATATTTGATACATCAATCATAACTTTTCAGACATCCTTTTACGTCTAATCAAAAATCTCAAATCTAAAATCCAAAATAGGTTGACTCCTTCTCATTTAAACATCTTTAAGCAACTACGAAAATATCTGCATTAGTTAAAGCTAGTCCAGTATTGAGTGTAGCAATCTGGATAGAAGTGGGGCTGTTAAAGAATTTTCCAAGAACTCTATTAAACGATAATATCGCTTGCCACCAGTAGTGGTGATCCTTCAAGCTTAATCTCGAAATTAGCCGCTAGATTACTATCAGTGTTACCTTGGAGAATACCTCCAGAATAACGGATTTGACCTGCTGCGGTGAATGCGCTAGTCCCAATGTAAGTGAAAGCTTGATTGCCCGCGATAATAGTGTTAGCGTCTATGTAAGATATATCGATTCTGTCACCGGGTAAGTTACCGTTTCCAACAAAGTCTTTGATAATATCTCGTGACAAACCAGGTTGACTATCTGAAACTGAAGAAAACTGGAAAACATCGTTGCCAGCATCCCCAGTGAGTTCATCAGTGCCAGCATCCCCAGTGAGTTTATCGTTGCCAGCACCCCCAGTGAGACTATCGTTGCCACCAAAGCCATAGAGGATATCGTTGCCGTCGAACCCAGCGAGGATATCGTTACCAGGAACACCGCCATATAAATCATCGCCTACGAGGATATCATTGGAAAAACCGCCAGTGATGAAATCGTTGCCACTACCCCCAAAGATATTATAGGAAGTAAAAAGACCACCTTGCCCAAGGATAATGTCGTCACCGCCAAATCCGTTGATTGTAACTAGACCAATGTAATCATAGACCAAAGAGAGATTGTCAACCAAAATGTCAGGGCCATTCGTACCGTTATAAGTAACCATTAATGTGTTTGTCCTTAACTTAGAGGCTAAAAAATTACTTCATCGACAATTAACAGAATAAAAAAAATACAGAAATCAGTCCTTCAGGTTTCATGCAAACTCAGATGCAACTTTTTGTATAGATATCGGCGCGAGCGTGTATATAAAATTGCATAAAACTGTATTGCTTTTTATATTCATCTATGCAAAGTTGCAATTTATTACTGTAGGCTTCAAACTAAATATCATTTGTAACAACTGGCACCTACGAGTAAAACTATGAGCGAGCAATCTTATTGCAATTATTGGCGCTTCGGAATATTGCTAAGTTTGACTTTCGCAACAAATGTCAAAGCCTTGGCTCAAGTCACAGCCGACCAAACATTAGGAACACAAGTTGTAGATATTGGTCTACGTTCTTTTATTTTGGATGGAACAACAGTCGATAACACAAATTTATTTCACAGTTTTAGCAATTTTAATGTTCCTAATAGTGGCGCAGCAATTTTTCTCAATGAACCCAATATTGTCAATATCTTTGCACGAGTAACTGGAGGAACAGCCTCTAATATTCAAGGATTAATTCGCACCCAAGGTAGTGCTAATTTATTTTTGATGAATCCCAATGGTATTATTTTTGGTAAAAACGCTCAGTTAAATATTGGTGGTTCTTTCGTAGCTACCACAGCTAATTCAATTCAATTTCCTGGTGGGGCTGAGTTTTCCTCAACATCATCGGTTACACCAGAAAATACTTTACTAAGTGTTAATCCAACAGCATTCTTATTTAATCAAATCGCTGCCCAAGGTACAAACTCAATAGAAAATCGCGCCGCTTTGGAAGTTCCTAACAATAAAACTTTAATCCTACTTGGTGGTCGTGTTGCACCTACACCCGAATCTACAGGGCAAATCCTGATGGATGGGGGGCGGATTTTTGCACTAGATGGCAGAATAGAAATTGGTGGTTTAACTGCACCTGGAATCGTAGGACTCAATGTTGATGGCGACAACTTGCGCCTAAATTTTCCTGAGAATGTGGCAAGAGTAAATGCTTCATTCGTGAATCAATCTGCTGCTGCTGTCTTTGGTGCAAGTGGCGGCAATATCATAGTTAATGCCAACGATTTTAATTTACTAAATTCCAGTAATTTGTATACAGGTATAGTTGTTAATCAAGGAATTCCATCAGTTCAAGCAGGTGATATCTCAATCAATGCAACTGGAATTGTAACTATAGCTGACCAAAGTGATATAGGGAATACTTCTATACAACCTGGAAATAGTGGAAATATTAATGTTGTTGCTGAATCGCTGAAAATAATTAATGGTAGTGGAATTCAGGCAACTGCCACGCAAGGTAATTCAGGTGTTGTTAATATCAAAGTTAACGATACAGTTTCCCTATCAGGAAGAGGTGGTGGTACTTTTTCTGATAGAAGTTTGAGTCCTAGTGTAATTACAAGTAATGTTCGACGACCAAGAGATTCCTCTGTGTCTTCTTCGCCGCCAAATCTTTCAGGAACGCCAACTAGTGGAAAAAGTGGTGGTATTAATATCCAAGCGCAAAATCTTACGTTGGCAGATGGTGGTTTGATCAGTGCTACTAACTTTTTAGCAGATGATTCTGGAGATATTAAAATTCAAGCTGATAATTCAATTACTTTAAATGATTCAGCGGCTATCTTTTCAATTACTAATGGGAAAGGAAATGCAGGTAATTTATCAATTACTACCAATCGTTTGATTCTAGAGAATAGTTCTCAGCTATCAACTAGTACCTTTGGCAGTAGTAATGCTGGGAATATTAATATTACAGCTAGAGATATTAGTGTAGATAATTCTTTGATAATTGCATCTGCATTGTCTTTTCCAGGAGTGATTTCTAATGTTGGTGATGCTGGGAATGTAAATATTCAAACTGGGAAGATTAGTTTAACAAATTCTGGATCTATATCTTCTGCTTCTGGAGAACCAGAACCAGGAGAAACAATTGGACGTGGTGGAAACATCAATATTACAGCTACTGATTCAATAGAAATCGATTCTCAAAATTCAACAGATTTCATTACTGGTATTTTGACCAGAACTTTCAGTAGTAGTCGTGCTGGTGACGTAACACTAGAAACTAAAAATCTCCTTGTAAAGAATGGTGGTTCTATCAGAGTAGAAGCAGCTAACAATTTAGGAGGCAATGCAGGTAATCTTACTATCAATGCATCAGATTCTATTGATTTGATTAGTTCTAACCGTAATTTTCCTAGCTTGCTTACTACAGGAGTTTACCCTTTCACAGAAAATATAGTTCCTGTAGGTAATGGCGGTGATATAACAATTAATACTAAACATTTGCAGTTAACAAACTCAGCTATAAGCGCTGCAACTTTTGGCAAGGGAAATGCTGGTGATATCTTTATTCTCAGCAATCAGGGGGTTATTGTTGACAACAGTACAATTAATAGTCGCGTAGGAGCTGGCGGAGTCGGTAATGCTGGAGATATTCAAATTCAAACACAAAATCTCACTTTAACTAATGGTGGTGGAATTGATACTGCAATCACTGAAACAACAGGAAATTTGCCCGGTGGACAAGGTAAAGGTGGAAATATTCGCATCGATGCTGCTGATGCAGTAACTATCTCAGGAACTGATGCAAATGGAAATACAAGCGCAATCTCAACTGAAAGCCAAAGGGGGGCGCTTGGTCAAGGAGGAGATATTACAGTCAACACAGATTATTTCCGTGCAGCAGACAATGGTAGTATAACTGCGATAACAGAAAATTCTAGTAACGCGGGTAATATTACAATTAATGCTCGTGTATTTGAGGCATCAAATGGTGGACTTATAACTACAGGAACTTTTGATAGCGGTAAATCTGGTGATATTACTATTAATGCCACAGACAGTATCACTATCTCTACAAATTTAAATACTGTCACTGGCTTATTTGCAGGTACTGGCTCTACTGGAAACGGTGGAAGAATATCTATATCTACAACTAACTTTAATTTATTTACAAGCGATTTAAACTTGTCTAATAATCTCGCTGTAGTTTCTACGCGCAGTCAGGGACAAGGTATTGCAGGCGATATCAATATTACTGCCAAGAAAAATTTTAATGCGAGTAATGGTGCGATCCGCGCCATATCTGAACAATCAGATGGTGGCAATATTGATATCACTGCGAGAAATATTAACTTGCGAAATAACAGCGATATTCGCACCGATTTATCTAGTGGTAGCGGTAGAGGCGGGAATATTTTACTCTCAGCTGATACTATTATCGCTTTAGAAGATAGCGACATTCTCGCCTTTGCACCAGAGGGACAAGGTGGAAATATTACATTTAATACCCGCGCTTTATTTAGTGATTCTCTATTTGACCACAGACAAATATTAACTGATAGAAATAGCCTTCAGTCACTAAATAATAATGGTCGCTCTGATATTAATGCTACTGGTGCAATTTCTGGTAATATTATCGGCGTGCCTGATATTAGTTTTCTCCAAAACAGCCTCACAGAATTACAAAACAATCCCATTGATACTAACGCCCTAATTGCTAATAGTTGTATTGCTCGCAGTCCTAAACAAGAAGGAACTTTGATCATTACAGGTACTGGTGGTTTACCAAATCGTCCTGGTGAGGCTGCGGCTTCTAGTTATCCTACAGGTGATGTGCAGAGTGTCACGAATAATAGTACAGCTAGTTCTTGGAAAAAAGGCGACCCAATTTTTGAACCCCAAGGAGTGTATCGATTAGCGAATGGGGATTTGGTGATGAGTCGTGAGTGTCATTAAATTTATTGATGATCAAGGTGATAGTTAACAGGAAAATCTCAATTAATTGCTAATAATTTACTAGCAATATCAGATACTATAAGATAATTAAATAATTTTATTTATGCAATTTGAATGACACGCTTTATACATGACGAATTTGCCAAAGACTATTTAGAAGAATTACTCAAAAATTATGGAGAAGTCAAATCCTCACAAAAAATCTCAGGAGAAATTAAAGAAATAGATGTTGTATTTACTCCTGCTAAACAACAAACTTCTAATTTACACATCCTGGGTTTACTGGGAAGATTTGCTGAAAATCCGGCACTCATAGAACCTTTCCGCAATCCAACTTCTACTGACGAAATCTGCGACTGTGTTCTAAAATTATTAGAAGTCAAGGCTTTGCTACGACGAGAAGCTAAAGCCAACCAAACCAAACTTCAGGATGCAGAAATTCCCAAATTGTGGATATTAACACCAACTATCTCTAAAACCATATTGTCTAGTTTTGGCACTACACAAAAAACAGATTGGTTATCAGGAGTACATTTTCTCCCAGATGCTTGGCGGACTGCAATTGTAGCAATACACCAACTACCACCAACACCTGACACATTATGGTTAAGGCTTTTGGGTAGAGGAAGCGTGCAGTCACAAGCAATTATGGAATTGCAAGCGTTACCATTAAATCATCCATACCAGAAGGCAATCCTGGAATTAGTTTACAACTTGCGCGAAAACTTGAGAGTCAATCAAGAATTAGAAACAGATGATCAGGAGTTAATTATGCGACTCGAACCACTTTATCAAAGAGATAGGGAACAGGCGAAGCAAGAAGGAAGACAAGAAGGAAGACAAGACTTAGTACTGCGTCAACTCAATCGCCGGATTGGTGAAATTGACGCTTCATTAATTGAGCGAATTCAAGGATTATCTATTGAACAATTAGAAAATCTAGGAGAAGCCTTACTAGATTTTACTACTCTTGCTGATTTAGAAACTTGGTTTAACCAACAATAAAGTTCAATAATTATCAGCAGTACCATTATCCCCTTCCACTAGCCTCAGTGAGCAATTCAATTTTGTCCACCAAATGCCAAGATTTTGGAATCCTTAAAGCTAAAACGCTTGATATCGCAGGTAAAAAGTCAGTCCGTTATCTTGCAGGGTATTCCCCCCAGTACTCACATCTGTAAGGGGAATACCATAATCTAAACGCAGGTTTAAATCTCGACTAGGTTGCCAAAGCAAGCCTAATCCAAAACTGGAAAGTGTCTGCGGTTGGGGATTACTACTTTGAATGTTCCACACTGTACCAATGTCGAAAAAAGGTGCTATTTGTAGAGTATTAGAATTGGCTAGCAAAGGAGTGCGGACTTCAACAGAAGCAGTAAAACCATTGTCGGCTACCAGTTTGTTTTGAGTGTAACCGCGCACTGTATCAAATCCACCAATGCTAAATTTTTCTAATGATAGTAAAGAATCCCCTGTCAATTGGGCGTTGATTCTGGTAAGTAGTAATGTGCGTGATGACAATAACTGTACCCATTGAAATTGTCCTAGCCACGAAAAGAAACGTCCATCTGTATTTGTGTCATTAACTGTAGCATCAAATGCACCAATACCAAGACTAAATTGAGAACGAGCCGCTAAAACTGTTCTAGTATCGCGTTTTACCCAATCTTGAGAAAAGCGAATAACTGTAACTTTTGCTTCACCATTTTCAGGGCCTTCAGAAAAAGAAAAGGGTATATTATCGAGTAGGAATGTTTGAGAACGCCGCAAATCTAATCCTAAACCAAGGGCAAATTCAGTTTGAGGTTTGCGGTACAAAGGTTGACGATAATTCAAAGAATAGGTTTGAGTTTCACTCCTAATCTTCAAATCACGGAAATTATCTTCAATAATCTGGCTGTCGGCGTTATTCACGCTAAAACTGAGAGTCCCATCATTGGCATTCAGAGGAATTGCATAGCTGACATTATATAAGTTTAGTCCTTCAGTAATTCCATATTCAGCATTCAAGCGATCGCTAAAACCCAGTAAGTTATCATGAGCAAGAAATATCCCTGCTTGAGTGGAACCAATGCTAGGAGATTGATTGTTATTTACAAAGACTCCGCCATGAAATGCAGGTGCTTCAGTAATTTGCACTTGTAAAATATTCCTACCGGGACTGCTACCTGCGGTTAACTCTGCATTTACCCGTTGAATTATCGGATCTAGCTGTAATAATTGCAGTGCTGCTTCTAAACGTTTGCGGTTTAAGGGTGTGGAGGTGGCTTTTTCGAGGCGCGATCGCACGTATACTGGTTGCAGACTCCTCAAGCCAGTGATTTCAATTTTCTCTAATTCCCCTTCCACTACCTGAATTTTTACCACACTATCAGTCAAATTTTGATTGTTGGGCAAAAATGCACCACTGGTAATGTAACCATTATTGATATAAAGTTCAGTGATATCTGAACGCAACTTTAGCAAGTCTGCAAAAGTAACTTGGCGATTTTCAAGTGGCTGAACCAACTTAGCGATTTCATTTTTTAAAACTGTAGCACCCAAAACTTCGACTTTCTTGACTAAAAAACTTTCGCTATTGGGAAAATTTGTATCCGATGGCGTTGGTATTGCAGGAGAAGGCACAATTGGTGCCGCAGGGTTAGTAGGAGTAGGTACAGTCGGTGAAGGGGTAGGTTTAGGAATAGTTTGGTCGAGTGTTTCTGGTACTGTTGGGGGAATGTTAACTCCTGGTGGTGGAATAGATTGAGCAGAGGTAACATTCGGGAAGATAAAGCTTAAGAGTAAATTTTGAGGTTGTTGTTCAAACATAAAATACCATTAGCTATAGCTAAATACCAGAGTAAGGTGTTAAGGCTAAAGTCTGCGTAGTATCAGCCAAGAGAAAGCGATCGCAGATCTCAAAAAATTCAACCTCAGTTTGCGCCTGTCGCATCAAGCGCAGGAAATGCCCTTGGGGATCGACACTTAAAGCTATGTAGTTGAGGAATAGTTTGAGATAACCTAGACGCGCTCGTTCTGGGATATGGGGTGCTTGTGGAGTTTGCCATAACCGATCAATGTAGTTGCGTACTTCTACTAAAGGAACAGGCGTGATCGGCTCAAATCGCAATGCTTGTTGAATTTGATGAAAAATCCAAGGATTACCAATTGCCCAACGTCCTATCATCACACCAGCCGCGCCTGTTTGAGAAAGCACTGATAATGCTTGGAGAGCCGAGTAGATATTTCCGTTAGCAAGCACTGGACAATTGACCCGTTTAACCGCTTGGGCGATCAAATCATAATTCACTGGCCCGTGATAGCGGTCTAGAACTGTACGACCATGCAAACTCAGCAAATCAATGCTGTGGTCATTGATGATGTCTAGTATTGTATAAAAAGTATCGGTATTCTCAAAGCCTAAACGCATCTTGACAGTCAAAGGGCGATCATTCACCGCTTGTCGTAATTCTCCCAAAATCCGCTTGACTTTTTCTGGCTGTTTTAGCAATCCACCCCCAACTTTTTTACGGTAAATTCTCGGTGCTGGACAACCCATATTTAAGTCAATGCCTGCAACATTATAAGTGCAGAGTTCTTGTGCTGTTCTTACCAAGTCGGGAATGCTTTCGCCAATCATCTGAGCAAAAACGGGGCGACCTGTGTCGTTTTCGGTGATTGATGCCAGAATGTTGGGATTGAGCCGTGATGTTTCATTGACGCGAAAATATTCGGTAAAGAAGTAGTCAGGGCCGCCGTAATCAGCAATCACCTTCATAAACTTTAGGGTGGTCACGTCTTGCATGGGTGCAAGAGCGGTAAGAGGTAAATCCTTGTTCAGCGATTGAGGAAGTGATACTTGGGACATAAAGCCAAGAGCGTTTGACAAAGCATCACTCTATCAAAAAATAGCAACAGGGTATTGAGCCAAGATATGACCAAAAAGCTGCAATATAACGGTAAAAGGCGAGATTTTCTACTGTAAATCTTGTTTTTTTAACTTTGATGTAGCAACTCTTCAAAGCATTACAGGATAAGCTTTTTGGGACTATCTTGCTTAAAATGACCCATATCTCGGCTCAACCCCTACTATACATGCAAGCTGATTAATAATATTGGCATTCCCCAAAACGAGCGATCGCAGCAATTACTAAACTATACAGTCTAGTTTGCACGCTTGTACAGCCAAAGCCGAAGCAATGCGCCTACATCTAGCGAACTGCAATGTTCAGGCAATTCGTAAACGTTGAATATCCTTGATGGGTGGGGCACCAAATAAGCGGGAATATTCACGACTGAACTGTGAAGGACTCTCATAACCAACCTGATAAGCCGCATGGGTTGCATCAGCGTTTTCAGCCAGCATCAGACGACGTGCTTCCAATAATCTCAACTGTTTTTGATATTGCAATGGACTCATTGAGGTGACTGCCTTAAAATGGCGATGGAATGATGCAGGAGACATACCCGCTTGCAAAGCCAAATCATCAACGCGCAATGATTTTGTAAAATCAGCTTTGATGCGTTTAATTACCTGTGCAACCCGCTGCATATTACTACCGGATGTCGCAATCTGGCGAACTGCTTCGTCCTGTTCGCCAATTAAAAGGCGGTAATAGATTTCGCTAATAATTATCGGTGCCAGGAATGGAATATCCTGGGGCGTATCCAAAAGCTGTGTTAGTCTGGTGGCACAATCAATTAACGATGCATTAGCATCACTAACGAACAAGCCTCTAACCGAAGTTTCTTTTTTATCTGGGCTGCGCTGGATTTGGTCAATAATATTCCAAAGTTGAGTTGCGTCCAGGCTCAGCTTAAATCCTAGATACGGTTTTTCTGGTGTCGCTTCGACAATGTATCCACTGAGCGGTAAATCCACTGTGACAACGATATATTGAGCTGCACCATACTTATAGGTTTCCTTTCCTAGTAAGGTTTCTTTTTTGCCTTGAAGAATAATGCAAAGAGTGGGTTCATATACGGCACAAAGTGCTGTAGGAGCAGCAGATTCCCGCATAAATTCCAACTGAGCGATCGCAGTTGAATGAATACCGTTCCCCAAGTCATCCGTATGGCGAGTCACTATTTTTGCCAGTTGTTGACAAGCATGAATCGCCGTTTCGCGCTTCAACAGTTCAATTGCCATAGCAGTTTGTTGATCACTCTCATCATTTTGCTGCACCTAATTATAGAGGATTGTTTTGGCGACCATCGTTCTGCTTGAGAGGATCAGGCAATAATCTGCGAGGTTTATGTATTTATAACCCCTCTGCTTAAGCCTATGATGAACCCATACAAAAAGACAATGAAAGGATAAGGCAATAGAACAGGGTACAACAAGCATATTTAAATCGCTTTGTTTACAAAATCGAGGTAGAGACAAAGCTTAAATGCGGCTTTTGCAACTGCCTAGAAAGAAATTGATATCGGTTCAAGAATTTAGCTGTTTTACTAACTCAATGTCAGGAGATCTACAAATGACTCAAAAAACATGGTTCATTACAGGTGCTTCCCGTGGAATTGGAGCTGAGATCGCACTAGCAGTTTTGGCAGCAGGTGACAAATTAATTGCAACCGCCCGCAACAAAGCCGATTTGCATCAGTTCGAGTCCAGTCAAAATGTGTTGACACTCAGCCTGGATATTACCGATGAGGCTCAAGTCAAAGCAGCAGTTACAGCAGGACTGGAACACTTTGGGCAGATCGATGTGTTAGTCAACAATGCTGGATTCGGTTTGCTGGGAGCCATCGAAGAAACCAGCGCTACTGAGGTTGAGCGGGTATACCGCACGAACGTCTTCGGGCTGTTGAATGTGACTCGTGCCGTGTTGCCCAGTATGCGTCAGCGCCGCTCTGGACACATTATTAACCTATCGTCCATCGGGGGCTATCGCTCCTCTCCAGGGTGGGGCATCTATTGCTCAACCAAATTTGCTGTTGAAGGCATTACTGAAGCTCTGCACGATGAACTAGCTCCTTTGGGAATTCATGCTACCGTTGTCGAACCAGGATACTTCCGTACCAATTTTCTCGATGGCAGTTCGCTTCAAAAAACTGCAACCCAAATTCCTGATTATGCTGATACCGTCGGTAAAACTCGTAACCTCGCATCCCAACGGAACTATCAACAACCAGGAGATCCCACCAAACTTGCCCAGGCGATCCTTGAGATCGTCAACGCAGATATACCACCTCTGCGGTTGCCTTTAGGGACAGACACCCTTGAGGCAATTGCTCTTAAAAACGCTTACGTCGAGCAAGAAACGGCACAATGGCGGACTTTGGCCGAATCCACTGATTACAGATAAGGAGTGGAAGACTCAGCCATGAAAAGGCTGCCTGATCTGTGGTGTTTTTGATTGCATGGAAAATACTGATAGTTCAGGCAGCCTGACGTTTCGATTCGATAACAAAGACAATTAGGGCGTTTTCTACACAGGCTTAATCCAAAAAGAGGATTTATGAAAAAATACATCACCGCTCCCCACCGTAAATTACTAATTAGCTTTGGATTAATTGGCTTTGGTTTGATGATAGCCACCGCGGCACTTGTGGCCAGTGCTACAGTCGAGCCAAAGCTTGCAGAGATTCACAAGATTGTGCAATCTAATGAGAGCCAGAATAAAGAAATAGTACGCGAAGGCTTTGCCAAATGGGCAAATAACACTGGTAGTTTCTTCGATCTGCTGGCTGATGATGTCGAATGGACGATTACAGGCAGAAGCCCAATTTCCAAAACCTATACCAGCCGCAAGCAATTTTTGGAGGAAGCGATCGCACCAATTAACGAGCGATTGAGCGTCACAATAGTACCCAGTGTCCGAGGTATTTATGCCGATGGCGACACAGTAATTGCCTTATGGGATGGAACAGCACGAGCCAAAGACGGCAAACCCTATACCAACACCTATTCCTGGTATATGACCATGAAAAACGGGCGTATTGTAAAGGTAGTAGCATTCTTCGATACCATTGAGCTTACCGATCTGTGGAAACGCATTCCTGTAAGTAAAAAGGAATTGACAAACTATTGAAGTTCAAGGCGATCGCTGGCTCTAGGAAAGTTAGCGATGGCCTTTCATACCAAAATCAATCAATTCCTTAAAATTATGACACAGAGCATCACAAAAACCCAAGACCCATTGACGAGCCGCGATCGCCGCATCATTGCAACCATCGTCAATCAGTCTCATTATCCCTATGAGTGCCAGCCAAGCGATGTGATAACCATCTGGGTTAACTCAGATGATGTAGTGTGGGTTAAGATGACCCACGGTTACGCCCGTTTCAATAAAGAGCTTTATGATTTTAAAATACATCTAGAAAAAATTATGTTTATTAATCAGTACGTCTGCCAAAAGCCAGATAGTTTTGAGATGAGAAAACTCTCGGCTTTGCAGACTTTTTAGGTAATGCACAGTACATCACGGTGGGCAATCTGTCTGGCAACGACAAAGCGTTTTTGTTCTTTAGATGCTTTCTTGTTGTATATCTGGTATCTGATATTCCAGCAATCTTAAAGGAGTGTATTGGTAGGCAGCAAAAGTTAATAAAATTGTAATAATACCCATTGTTATAAACATTAGAGCAATACCCCGCCCTGAACCGATACCAATAATCTGTCCCAAGCTTGTAGCTAAAAGCCCGTCAGGAGTTAGTAAAGGCTCAAATAAATTGTCAGCTAATGGCCCTACAACAATATAAGCAAGAGATAAGGATATTCCTGTAGCAGACCTCATTAAAGCGAAGACTCTTCCTTGCAAATTGGGTACAACTTTTCTTTGAAAGATTGTGTGAATGGAACCACTGATAATAGGTAAGCTAAAGGAGAAAAAGAAAGTAGCAAAGGCTAATAGTGATACAGAAGGTCTTAATCCAGCAACAAAAATGCAGAATCCACTCAATAGCATAAAACGGAATACGCTATTAATGAGTCCAATTTTTTCTCCATAAGTACTTATCACTATGCTACCTGCTATCATACCAATACCTCCAATGGCAATTTCTGCTTGAGAAACTGTTGGAGTTCAGAAATCGTTGGGGGAGTTGTTTGGCTGACTACGTAAGCTACCAAGCGTTTGTCACCAGGGGTATCTTCTCTGAGGATGACTACTGACTGTTGTACAGATGGGTGCTGGCTCAATGCCGTTTCGATTTCCCCAAGCTCAATACGAAAACCACGTAGTTTGACTTGTCTATCAATGCGACCGAGAAATTCGATATTCCCATCAGGACGATAGCGTACTAAATCACCTGTTTTGTAAAGACGAGATTCGGGTTCTTTGCTAAAGGGGTTGGGGATAAAACGCTCGTTGTTCAGTTCGGGACGGTTGAGGTAGCCTCTAGCTAAACCTGCACCACCAATGTACAATTCTCCTGGTATACCTACAGGTACTGGTTGTAGATACTCATCTAAGATGTAGACTTGTGTGTTGGCGATCGCTCGTCCAATAGAAATTGATCCTACACTCTTGTCCAGTTGTCTAGGAATAGGGTAGCAACAAGTAAAAGTTGTGTTTTCTGTCGGGCCATATCCATTAATAATCTGTGTCGATGGCAAATTCTCATAAGCTCTCTGAACGTGAGCAACTGAAAGTGCTTCTTTGCCAATTAGTAGCTGTTTAATTCCTGACAGAGCTGTTGCGTCCTCATCAATTATCGAGTTAAACAAAGCCGCCGTTAGCCACAAAACCGTAATGCCATGTTTGTCGATTTCCTCACGCAGACTTTGAGATGTGGGAATAGTTCCGGGGAAAAGAACACATTTAGCACCATGCAACAAGGCTCCCCAAATCTCAAATGTGGAAGCATCAAAAGAAATTGGAGCAAGTTGCAGAAATCTTTGTGTAGCATCTAGATGAACGTAATTTACGCCAAACAACAGACGATTAACGCCACGGTGAACAACTTCCACTCCTTTTGGTTTACCTGTAGATCCAGAGGTGTAGATGACATAGGCTAGGTTGTCTGGTGTAACTTGGCTAGTTAAATTTTCTGCGCTTTGTTGTGCAATAATTTCCCAGTCTGTATCTAGTTGAATGACTTTGCCTTGATATTCAGGTAGGTTATTTACTAATCGCTGTTGAGTCAACAGCACAGACACCTGGGCATCTTCTAGCATGAAGCTTAAGCGCTCTTGGGGATAAGCTGGGTCTAAAGGCAAATAAGCTGCTCCAGCTTTAAGAATACCTAATAACCCTACAACCATATCTAGCGATCGCTCTACGCAAATTCCTACAAGTGATTCAGATTTTACCCCTAATTTTTGTAAGTAGTGTGCTATGTAATTAGCTTGATTATTTAACTGGCTGTAAGTTAATTGCTGATTTTCATAAACTACAGCGATCGCATCAGGTGTCCGCTCTACTTGTGCTTCAAACACCTGATGAATACATCGATCCATTGGGTAATCTACTTGAGTATCATTCCACTCTACAAGTAGAGTATGCCGCTCTGCTGGTGTTAACAGTGGTAAATCAGATAAGCACTTATTAGAGTGAGTGAGCATACCCTCTAATAATGTCTGCAAATGTCCCAGCATCCGACTAATAGTCAGCGCATCAAAGCGGCGGCAATCATAGCTCAATTCCAGTGATAACTCTCGGCCAGGCACTGCTACTAGAGTCAGAGGATAATTTGTTCGTTCAAAAGACCGAACATTACGTAACTCTAAATTACCTTGTTTTTCCAAGGAAGCATCAACTGGATAATTTTCAAAGACCACAATACTTTCAAATAGAGGCAGTCTTCTTGGTACATCACTCCATCCTTGTACATCTATTAGGGAGCTGTATTCGTACTGGCGCATCTCGAACTGCTGAGTTTGCAGTTGTTTCAGCCATTCCCAGACGCTGCTTTCTGGCGATACTTGCACGCGTATCGGTAGAGTATTGATAAATATCCCTACCATAGACTCTGCATCTACTAGGTCTGCTGGGCGACCAGAAACAGTCGTACCGAAGACTACATCTTGCTGTCCACTATAACGGCTCAGAAGTAAAGCCCATGCCCCTTGCACTAAAGTATTGAGGGTGAGATGATGCTCTCGCGCAAAGGATTGTAATTCCTCTGTTACTGCTGCCGATATATGGATTTGCTGCACACCATAACTTTCTTCTTCTTTCGACAAGTTTGCGAATGCTTTATCAACCCCCAGTGGCGTTGGTGCAGTGAAACCTTTGAGCGTCGAACGCCAGAATGCCTCGGCTTGAGATATATCTTGCTGTTGTAACCAAGCAATATAGTCTTGATAAGGACGACTGCGTTTTAAGTGTAAGTCTTGACCTTGAGAAAATGCCTCGTAAAAATCAAAAACTTCCTTGAGTACCAAAGATAGTGACCACCCATCTAGTGGTGCGCCATAGAAACTTTGCATGGTGGTGAGCTGGGGAGGCTGGGGAGGCTGGGGAGGCTGGGGGGGGGGGAAGAGAGTTTTTTTAGCAGGGTTTTCACTCCCCCCGCTTCCCCAGCTCCCCCCGCTCCCCCAGCTTGCCCTCACGTGGCAATTTTGGGTTGCCAGAGTACTAGTAGTATGTGGTGGAAACTGCAAATGAACTCGTAAACGGTTTCGCTCAGTCGGATTAATGTTAGACGGATGAGTGGTGCTTTAGACAGTTGGAAGTTTTGGGTTCGGTCGGTTTGAAGGAATATTTCTAATTTTTCCTGCTGTTCCACCGATGATAAACCCTGCCAGTCGTACTGTTCTGCCACATGAGTTGCTCGGTCTGCTGATGATATATTGAAAGCTTCTTGATGCCAAAAAACAAGGTTCAATAAACCTCGATGTTCAATTTGAACTCCTTTTGGCTTACCTGTAGAGCCAGACGTGTAGATTACGTAAGCTAGATTTTCACACGTAACCTGGTTGGTAAGATTTTCCGTGCTTTCTTGTGCGATGATTGTCCAGTTTGTATCTAGTAGGACTAATTTTCCCTTATATTCTGGTAAATTATCTGCTAATTGTTGTTGAGTCAACAGCACAGACACCTGAGCATCTTCTAGCATGGAGCTTAAGCGATCTTGAGGATAAGCAGCGTCTAAAGGCAGGTAAGCTGCGCCAGCTTTGAGAATCCCTAGTAATCCGACAATTAAATCCAAGGAACGCTCTACACAAATACCTACAAGCGTCTCAGATTTTACTCCTAGTTTTTGTAAGTAATGTGCTAGTTGATTAGCCCGATTATTTCTAGTGTGGTAAAACTTACTAGAGAAGACGACTCTCTAAATTAGCCAAGTAACCCTTGGGGTCTCGGCGAAATCGATACTGTTCAATTCTGGCTTTGTGGTGTTTTTGCAATTGAGAGCGTAATTCGAGCCAAGTATGAATATCAACTTGTGCTAAATCAGATGCGGTAAAAGAATGAAGTTTAGTAGCGATCGCGCAGGCTCTTTTTGACAGAACCACGAATAACAAGGGATGAGGGGGCAACCTTACGACCAGTACAACGACGTTGATGATGACGTAGCATACCAAAAGCGTGTTCTAAGTCATTATTAGTTCTAGGAAAACCTTCAATTTCATAACAATGAAAAAGTCCAGACCAGTAGCTGTGGGTGGTTTTTATAAAGTTATCGATTGCCGTGTTCAGGATACCCGCCTTCTGCTTTTGTTGAGACATTTGTGTCAACAGTTGATGATAACTTTGTTTGACCCCAGCAGCATCAAGACCTATTTTATTATTGAGAATATTACTAGCTTTATCAACCCACTGATATGCAACTCTATCTCGAATTACCCATAATACTTCATGTCCAATTTCTGGCTGCATCCCATCGATAGCTAATATTACCCGTCCTTGATTAGCCATTATGGCTTTTAACCTTTTATGGTCTTTTAGCCATAAAGAAAGTAACTCGTCATATCTGTCAATTAGGTGCGTGACCGTTCGTTGACTTATACATATACCCTTTAATTCCAGGTGAGTGTGTATTTGAGGAACACTTCTATGTTCCTGGTAGCGTAATGCTCCTAAGTAAGCAATCACATCCAAACCAAATTCGTTCTGTGGTAGAGCTAGGGAACCTTCTTGCTCTGGTCGATATGCTTTTTTATACCGCATACATGACTTATTTTGACATCGCCGAATTTTTAGCTGTAGTTCTACTACTCCATTTAACGTTCTTATATGTCGGGGATTATTGTATTCATTCCACATTGCTTGACCGCACGATGGGCATTTTTTTTGAACACAATCGAGTACTTCAAACGATGTTGCCTCTGGTTTTAAACTTTTTCAAGCCAAGTTTTTGCACCATTATTTCGCTACAAGGTCAACATTACAGGATTTCCGCTCTTCTCTAGTAAGTTTTGCCACGCTAGGTTTAACTTAGCAGCTATCAGCAAACTGCTTCAAGACAACCCCGACTTACTTACCACTGAAGGGTTGTCTATTTTGTTTCATGATTGCATATGTCTGAAATATGCCCAATACCACAAATTCACCTACCCGTCATTGCTGGTAGACAAAAGCATTTACCTCGGACTCGCTCAACTGAGTAGCAGCAACACTGAAGATGCACAAATAATAAATCGCATCAAGGCAAGCTCGAAAATCTGGGCAGCCGATGGTGCTGACACAGTACAGTCAGGTGCAGATTTCTTGCATCTGTTGAGGAAAATTCGGGACAATATTCACAACCTTCAGCAAGACTTAGGTATTTCAGGAGTTAGTCAGCGTAACGTTGCAATCCGCGTTCGTCGAAGACGTTGCCGCAGGCATCGCCTGTTCTCATACCCAACAGCGGAGGAGCAACTGATACTGCTGGAGAGCGATCGCCTTACCCTTCAACAAGCAGTCCCAGAAATTATCAAGTATTTCCTTCAACTGGCGCAGATGTCGCCTGCGTACAATCTATTTTTGGTTCAAGGGGATGAGCAACAAATTCCAGCTTCAGCCACAGCAATTGAGATATGGCTCAAAAAGCCGTCAGAGCCGATATTCGTTGCAATAGTTACGATTGGAAGCTAACAAGTGCTAACCGCTGGGAGGGTAAACATGCATATAAAGCTGACCCAGATGAAATTCACCTTTGTTTATATCTAGATTGGGACGAGAAAGAATTTGTGTTCTTCGATGCCCACCACCCAGACCTCAAGCGATGGCCTTGGTTAATCGACAATTAAAAGCGATCGCTTTACAGGGTGCGATCGCTTGATGTCATCATTAAACCAATTACCAACATAATACCAGCTTTTAGTTACAAGACTTCTAAATCCACAGGCGATCGCTGACCTCCAAACCCAAACATTGGGTGTAGAAGATGATTCCTTGTGTCTGTAAAACATTATCGCGCCTTGCTCTCAATCAAATTTTATTAGTCAGATTAAAAAAAAATCTTGAATGTATTACTTCTGACAATATTAGTAGGAGAATTTCATGAAACTAACAGATTTTTTAGTAGACCTTGGTAATTATGTTGCTTATTATCCCAAACTAGTTGAAATCAGTGGTGGCGTTTTACCAAATTTATTTTTATGCCAAATGTATTACTGGCTAGGTAAACAAAAAAATCCTGAAGGTTGGATTTATAAAACTCAAGCCGAAATTGAAAAGGAAACTGGACTGACTAGGAAAGAACAAGAAACAGCTAGAAGATCACTCAAAGCTAGGGGATTACTCAAAGAAAAGTTTACAGGTTGCCCTAGACGCTTAGAGTTTTGGCTGGATAAAGATGCTTTAAATCAACGCTGGTCAGCTTTTATGAGTAATCTTGAGCTACCAATAATGGAAATCACAAAAGCCTGGACTCGTAAATCGAACAAGACCCTCGATAATGCTGACCAAAATCCTAGCATAATGCCCAATTCGTCCAATATAGACAGCCCCAATAGTGCAATATGTAATGACCCAACAGAGCAATATATATTGTCATCTTTATCCAATACAGAATGCCCATCTGTTACAGGCTGTAATGCCGCAGCTGGGCAATATATCTATATATACAAAGAATACTTCAAAGATTACTACACATAACGCGCCCCCTGAACCCGTCGCGCCCCCCACCCATGAATGTGTGTGTGAGACTGACTCAAAAATTCTTTTTAACCAGGAAGAAAAACAACTAATTCCCGATTCTTCTTGTTCGTTGTTAATAAAATCAGGATCTTCGTCTCAAACCGATAATCCCTCATGTGAACCTACTATTGCGGCGGGGTTATTCGATAAAAGCGAACAAATGAACAATAAACCTCATAAGCAAAAATTTCAATCGATTGAGGATTTACTAAATCAAGTGCTACTCGACCCTGGCATCATGGCATCAGACCCGTTACCCGCCGTTTACCGAAGTGAAATCAAGTTGCGTGGCTGGCGCTTCCCTTGGCGTACACCCACCAGGGATAAAATTTACCAAACCTGCGATCGCGCCCTTGTAGAATTAATCGCCAAAGAAAGAGCTTCTTGGACTGGTTGCTCTTGGCTTGAAAAAATCCCCACAGTCATCAAGTCTATTGGCAATCTGGAAGCCAGCAAGGGGGGCTTAGAAGAACTGCTGGGCTATTGGTCAAAAGTTTCGGAGTCAGCCGCACCACAGACATCTGATTCAGTGCCAAAATTTGAACCCATTGGCTACTACTCAAATCGCTCAGTTGATTGGCACAAAGCTACATTCTGCGAACTTATTGACCTTGGCGATAAAGTCGGTACTGATAGTGCGATCGCTCAATTCAGTACCCGCTATGACCAAAACCATACAGGTGCAACAACTCAATGGCTGGACTGGTTAAAAGTAGAACACCCCTCTATGTATGCATATTTACATCCACAAGCAGCATGACAAAAGAACTGGACTTTTCATCTCAACAAGACCGCTTGCCTCCGCAAAGCATTGAAGCTGAAGAAGCAATACTCGGTGGTATCATGCTTGACCCAAATGCCATGAGCCGAATCAGCGATCGCTTGGTAGTCGATGCGTTTTACATCAACGCTCACAAGGATATTTATCAAGCAGCACAACGACTGTACAGCCAAGGATTACCAACGGATTTGCTCTGTATCACCAACTGGTTGTTTAACAATGGTTTGTTGTTCCGTGTCGGTGGTCGCAGTAAATTGGCTACATTGGTTGACCGTACTGTGTCAGCTGTTAACATTGATGCGTTAGCCGATTTGGTAATGGAGAAATATCAGCGACGGCAGTTAATTCTTGCTGGAACTGAGATTATCAAGCTGGGCTATGCAATCGAAACCGAGCTACCGATTGTCCTTGACCAAGCTGAACAAAAAGTTTACGGCATTGCATCACAACACAATGCTGCTGATTTAATCCACATTTCAGACTCCCTGGCTGATGCTTTTACCGAGATTGAAGCACGTCACGCCGGAACTGCAAGCCCTGCTGTGTCTACCGGATTTTATGACTTGGACAGTCTGCTGGGTGGTGGCTTCCGTAAAGGGCGGTTGTACGTGCTGGCTGCTCGTCCCTCTGTTGGCAAGTCGGCTTTGGCTGGTAATCTTGCTCTCAATGTCGCTCAAACAAGCCGATTACCTGTCTGTATCTTCAGCCTGGAAATGTCTACTGATGAGTATGTGCAACGATTCCTCAGTAGCGAATCTGGTATTGAAAACAATTTTCTTGAAACTGGGCGTGTTTCTAACAGCCAGTGGCAACCTCTAAGTCAAGCGATCGCTTCAGTAAGCGAACTGCCAATTTTCATCAATGACAACTCTTGCCCCAGCTTAACTGAAATTCGTAGTCAAGTCCGTAGGGTTTCATCGCATTACGGTGGTGTTGGGCTTGTAGTTGTCGATTATCTACAGCTGATGGCAGAAGGTGCTGACTCCAGGGCTAATATGACCGAGCGGGTTGGCGAAATCAGCCGGGGTTTGAAGAAACTTGCCAAGGATTTAAATGTACCAGTCCTGGCTCTATCGCAGTTAAGCCGTGAAGTTGAACATCGTAACGACAAACGCCCAATACTTAGTGATTTACGGTCAAGTGGTGCAGTTGAGCAAGACAGTGATGTTGTCATCATGCTTTACCGCGAGGAGATGCACAACAGCGATACGCCTGACCGTGGTATTGCTGAGTTAATTATTCGTAAGCAGCGCAATGGCCCTACTGGTACGGTTAAGCTTTTATTTGATCACCAGTTTACCAAATTCAAGAATCTCTCTCGCGGTCGAAGTTTTTAACGGGAGCGATCCAAGCTCTATTTTTATTGAGGTTTTAAACTTAATGATTCTGTTGCTACATGAACGTGCCACGCCTGAACAATTTGAGCAATTGTTGCAACAGCACAAGTTTTACATCAAAACGGCTGTAGATATTGAGCGACGAATAGTAGCTGCTGGTGGCGAGTTGCACTATGACTGCGAACAAGCTTTACTGGATGATGGTAGCCGACAAGAAAATATTTGGGCAGCAAGCTTCATGCCGTTGACTGGAAGGTTGTTTTTTGAGTCGATGGTCAATCTCCGCCCCCGGCAAAATCGGTCAATGGAACTTTTAGACCCTAACATTAGAGAAAGGGTAGCTCAACTGATTAACGAGTTCCTGGGAGAATTATGATTGAAGTGACACCAGCGCAACAAGCTTTTATGCAAGATGATGTTCCAACACGTCTGCATCATTTAGCCGAACATCTAGAGCAAATTCAGTCTTTGTGGACTGGGGCATCATCTCAGGAATTGATACTCAGTTTGATTAAAGAAAGTCGATACTTTCTTGAGTGGACTGTGCCAGACATGGTAAAAGCAGATGATATCGACCGAGCCGCAGAATTAGTTGACTTAGGTCGTCTTCTGACATGTTGGCTATTCCATTGGGACAACATCTGTTCTGATGCCCAACTTAAGCAAGCTGCTGCTGTTGCAACCCAGGACTGGTTACGTCGGGTTTTAGAAATCGCAACTACAGAACCAGAATCAATGAGCGCTTAAGGGTATTTACTGTATAAGTTGATGCTTGTAGCGTCCAAAAAACAACACTGACAGGAGTGCGATCGCTACCCCCTGCGCTCACGCTCATGCAGCAACAATAACCGCTCTAGCTTTTTGTGACTTGAAGAAGATTTTGGACAAGTTGCAAGCTCAAACACCTATAACTTCGTGAAGGCATTAATAAGCGCGATCGCTTGTGCTGAAAAAAGAAAATAGACACAAATCTGCTTTAACCAACTTTCTCCCTAAAAGCCTGGGATTTCTCACGCATGGATTGCGATCGCCTACCATCCACAACTACCAAACCAAGCATTGCAGCAAATACATTAATAGTGCGATCGCACTCACGCCTGAGCAAGTGTTAAACAGCCTGTCGGTTTGCCAGCGATTTCAGAACTTGAAATTTTACGCGATCGCCCAGCAGTCCCAACTGAAGTTCGGGAATCTTGCTACTGGGTATAAAACTGCTCAGAAGGCTCTCAATCGTTTTATTACTGAACTAACCCGTTCAGTGATTGCTTGTTTGGGAATTCGCCAACGGTATCTGTATCGGGAGCGTTGAACTTACTCTGCCACATGAATCCTTACTTTACAACTTTTCAGACATCCTCTAAAAGTTCTCAGATATCCTCTCAGGAAAATTTACAGTTCAAAATTTTCTCTAATCCTGAGATCCTCTAAACTCACTTCAATACTAAAGCGTTTCCCTTCTTTACCTTTAAAAGGATTTAGCTGAATATAGTTATCTTGTTTTCTTGAGACAACTTCACAAATTACTATACTCTCTTCTGAGAGTAAACTGAGTTTAACATTAGGAGGTAGAAATATTTGACTACCTGTTGGATGTAACTGTATTAAAACACGTATTTTATCTTCAAGCTCCTTTGAAATATTTACAAGTAAAGCCAATCTTTGGCTATCCAATTGTATTCCTAAGTCAATCAATTTTCCTCTTTTAATCATTTTTTCTGTATTTCTAAGACTTAAAGTTAATTTAGACTTTGGGTTGATAAACGTGTCAATAGTCTGCCAACTTTCATCAAATAAATTCTGTAACCATTGGCTCAATTTAGTCCTTGTTGCAAAAATATTTACTGAGGATTTTTGTTCAGTAACTTCTGTAGTGATTACAGGTAAAAGAATAGCTGCTGGTTCAGAGTATAGACAGTAGAACAATAAATGATTCGGTTCTGGATCAAATTTTGATAAAGGTAATTGATAAACAGTTTCCTGCAAAACTCTGGAATTAATACTATTGAGAGAAGCTACCAACTGGTCATAACGCAGAAAACCCCTAATAATCATCTCTTCTTGCTCTTCTATGACTTCTATAATTAGATAAAAGTGTGCTAGCAAATCTGACCGTTCAACTAAGTCTTTAGGTATGTTGGCTACTTCATCAAGTAAGTGTTCAGTGGCTATTATACAAAACTTGAATTCACCTATTTTTAAATAAGCAGTATTACCAATAAAATCTTTTTTCACTGGCTGTTTTGGCATGTGTTCTTGAAGCCATTTTTCACAACCAATTAAAGCTAGTGCATCTAAATAAGCTTGCCATTGTTGAGATTCATCAGTTACATCATTGCTAAAATCTTTTGCCCAATCAAAAGCTTCTGCTTCTAACCAAACTACTTCTGGTAACAAAAGCCTGATGCTAGTATTATCATTTATCATATTTTTTATACTTTATTAGTAATATCAGTTATTTAATTTTTTGTAAATATTTTCTAGGTGTAAAGACATTAAATTTCCCGCCAAAAATATTTGCAATTGCTTAGCATATAAACTATTCATAGAACGACTTTTACCTGCTCTAATCTCTTCTCCTGCTTCTTTGAATAATTCTTCATCTACAAAACTTTCTATTTGTTCTGCCACAGCTTTAATATAATCTGGTTCAGGAGGTATTTGAGTTAAGCCTTTTGCATGAGCAATATTTAATAAACTATTGAGCAGTTTTTGTACTGTTTGAGAACGTACCTTGTTCAGAAGTTCTCCTGGATTTAATACTCGTCTTGCTTGATCCCAACTAGACATTTCTAAGAGAGGAACAATTTCTTTGAGAGATTTATTTTGACAATAATATAATTGTAATCCAGGGATATATTTTGTTGCTAGATTAGCATACCTTTTACTATCTGTCAATCTCTGAATATTATTTTTAATTTCTTGTTCAATTGCTTCAGCTAAACTTATTTTAAGCTGTTCATACAAAAGTTCTGTAATTTCTTGTTTTTCCACGTCTATTTCACTTAAAAAATTAGTGGGTAAATCTGTTCTGATTGTATAATTCCCTGTCTCTTGGTCTTGAAACTCTAAAGGTTCTCTCTGGCTCCAAATGTCATACTGTCTTAATTGAATTGCTACTTTTTCGAGTTCTTCTTTCAATTTTTCAGTGCTATTGATGGTGACTCCTCGCTGTTGCAAAAAAGTGAGCATTTCTTGCAGTTGAGCATGAGAAGGATCTGGACATCGTTTAGCTTGAATTTGTTTACGTTCACGTCTATCTCGACGATATGTAGCATGAAAAACTTCGACTAAGTGACGTTCCTGTACAGATAAATTTTCAATTTGTTTTGGTCTAGTTCTATTTAATAATGCCCAATCACTCAAATGTTTAAAACCAAACTCTGATAAAAAATCTTTTAATTCTGGATTTTGTTTGGTTTGCAAGTATGCCCAGTTATCTAGACTCATGCTAGATTGTAGATTATGCTTAAATTTTCGCAAAACTTCAACTGTAAAAAATTTATAAGCTGTAGTTTGGACTTCTCCTTTATCATTTAAGAGAAGTTGATGATTGCGATCGCTATCAAGAATCACCAAAGTCTTACCATCGTCGTTTAACACAAATGGCAGTAAATCGTGATATGTGAAGAACTTTTCACCACCGAAGAGATTGTCAATTCTTTGGCAGGCTTTAACAATTGGTTCAGAGACATAACATCTTAAACAAAGCCCTGCTTCAGCACGACTTATGACATCAACACGGGCTTTTTCAGCGTAAAAGTAGGATAACAACGCCGCTTGGATGTCGGCTTGTTGGGAATACTTCACTCGTTGGTGAAAAAATTCCTCTGCCTTTGGGACTACATATTCTTTATATGTAACTGTCACCCCAGCAAAGTTAATCCGCTGAATTCTCCAATATCTTGATGCTCCACTCATAGAACATACAATCCTCTGACTTGTACTAGCTTTTTAAGCTTCATGAATCATTATAGCTGCCAGAGTTTTGAACTTATGCTCTTTGTGCAAACATGCTTATTTTAGTTAAAAGGCTGCTATTTCAGTCATCTGCCATTTGTGCATAAGTTCACTTGGCTGGCATCTATGAAAAATAGAGATAAAGAATTTGGGTTTCGCTATTTCACGGTGAAGCCACTATTTGGGCATAAATTTTATGATTCATCAATCATATCCCGCACCATCAATAAATCCTTTGCAGCGTCTTCATGTATATAATAGCTTGATGATGAATGCTGAACGCTGGCAATTAGCGCATGAGTACCATCGGCATCGGCAAAATGTTCACTATCAATCACTCAACGAACCAGGTATAGTCTGTGGTTTAGGTGTGCGAGTTATTGCACCACCAGATGAAGCACCTGCAAGGTTTCGAGATCAGCGCTGGTTAGAAATTCAACCAGGAATTGCTATTGATGTAGAGGGGAACCCTATTATTGTTGATCCATCGATTGACCGTAAATTTAGAATTGCCACAGCTGTTCCGACTACGGGAATTATAACTGTATATTTAGTTGTCAGTTATGTAGAGCCGCAAAATCCGGGGCAAAGATACACGTCTGATTTAATTCGGGAATGGTTTCGATTTGATGAAAAAACGACTCCACCGACAGAAAAAGAAGTAGAACTATGCCGCATTCAGTTGCAACCGCATACGGTAGCAATTTTAAATCCTCAAGATGCTTTATTTCCGAATATTGGTGAGTTAGATTTATGCTATCGTACTCAAGCTAAAGCCAGACCCCAGGCGGTTGTAAGTATGGCTACCTTATTTAACACGAGCGATCGCACATACTACAACCTTTCTTATTTTAGGAAATCTGTAGAATCTCTGTATCCAGCGTTACAGGTAGCTGCACCAATTGCACAGATAAGTTTGCAGTCAGAACCTACAGAATATGACTTAATTTATCTTACTGCTTGGCAAGCATTAAATTTAGAGCCGCAACAATTGGACATTTGCCAACAATATTTACAAACAGGTGGTGTAATTCTGATTGAAGTCCCTACAGATAGTACTATGCTGACAGGTGATATTAAAAATCAAATTGCATACCATTTTGGTATTTCCTTACAATCTTGGCAAGAATTGAGCCGAACACATCCCTTGAGAACACAACCTTTTTTATTTGCAGCCCTTCCTCGCATTAATGAACAATCTCTGCAAATATTAAATGCTGGGGGCATTGTTTTAGTAGAAGGAGATTTATCAGCAGCTTGGGGATTAGATGATCATTTAACCCTTGCACGCAATGATATTCGTACTGCACAAGAACTAGGTATTAATATTCTGAGTCTTGCCCTACAACGGCGGCAAATGCAACAGTGGTTGCAATAATTATTGCTGAATACAGTTCAGTTAATAGAAATTATCACAACACCAAAAGACAACACATATTCCAGCCAAATAACCAAGCGATCGCGGGTTTTAGTCAAACTACATATCCATTATTTTTTAATTTTAAATTATGGCAGGCAGTGTCAAGGCTTTAGTTTCTAAAAAAAATTTAGAATTCACCCCAGATAGTCATTTAGCCTTTTTAGATGACATACACATCAAAGACGAAAATGAGTTTGATGTCATAGTTAGCAACGGAAGTGACAAATTTGCTAGCTTTCAGGTTGAACTATCAACACCAGGACTAGACGATAATCATCAAATTAAATGGTATAAAGTTGAACCAGAAATTTGTGCTAAAAAACCCCCAGGTAGTGAAACTAAATTCCATATAAAAATTACTAAAGCTCCAATTCCAGCTTACGATACTACTATTGACATTAACTTAAAAGTACTTTCGGTAGAATATGAAAGTTTATATACAAGTCAAAAGTTAAAATTGACTATAAAAAAGCCTTTAAGACCTTTGCGTGTTGAGTTACCTTTAAAAGAATTTAAAGCTACTCCAGAAGAACTAATTGAAATTCCTGTAATAGTTTATAACTTAAGTTCCAAACTTTCAGAAATTACTCTTACTTGCTTAAACTTAAATTCAGAATGGTTACAAATTGATCCTGAATGGATGAACCAAAGAACTAATCGCACATTGACTATAGAACCAGGTGATGCTCAAAAAATACGTTTTTTATGCCAAGCACCGAAAAATACTCTGAGTAAAGCGTATTTATTTGCTATTGATGCTAAATCAGATACCAGTCAATATACTGCCCGTGAACAGGGAAGTATCAAAATTTTACCTGAAGGAATTGTTAAATTTAGTTGTGATGAGAAAGAAAAACAAATACCAACGAAAGGGCGTAAAAAAGCTCAGGTTGCTACCTACGAACTAGTATTTAGCAATTTGAGTAATTTACCTCAACAGGTAAATATTACCGTTCCAGAAGCAGAACAGAAAAAATGTGAATTCCAGAAAATTCCAGAAAATATCAATCTGAGTCTGGGTGAAACTCAAAATATACAATTAGTAGTTCAAAAGAAACGTTCTTTAATAGGACTAACACAAAAATTACTATTTGAAGTATCTGCTAATTTAACTTATGCCAATTCTCAAGAATATAATACAGAAATTTATCCTGAACCTAATACTCAAGTTTTGGCATTGAAGGTTTTACCGATCATTCCTTTTTTACTCCAAATTCTGAGCGGAACTTTATTACTTTTAGCATTGTTACTATATTGGCTATTACCCAGAACATATCATACAGGAAACGTAAATTCAGTACGTCTTTTTGGTAATGGTAGCCTGGTGTTTAGCGGATCTAGCGATGAGACTATTCGTCGCTGGCAAGTTGATGATAGTCCTTGGCAATTAGATTTTTTAAGACTTCAACATAAACTGCCTTTAATTGCCGAAAAAAACCAAACTAAAAAGGCAGTACGGGTGATTCGTCAAAGTCCTAAAGATAATGATAGGCTGGCGGTTGGTCTAGAAAATGGTGAGGTGAAATTATGGGATATTTCCACCAATACAGAAATCAAAAATCTGGCTACTGATAAAGCCAATCGTGTATTTGATATTGTGTTTACTCAAAATGGCCGTTACATATTTAGCGGCCATGGCAGTGGTCTTGTGAATATGTGGGATTTAGAAAAAATTAAATCTAGTCAAAAACCAACTCCCCAAGCTTCTGTTAACAATAAATTTACGATTTACTCCTTAGCTATTAATGAAACCATACCGGCTTATCCTTTATTGTTTATTGCTGGGCAGTTTAACAAAATTGCTGTATGGGACTGGAATAATAAAAATAGCTATGAACTGAAATATAACTGGTTAGACAGGGAAGAAAAACAAGAAAAGCCCGTATTTGGTCAACAGCATTACATCACAAGTTTAGCCACATCACGCAATATCTTAGCTAGTTCTGATAATGCTGGTTATCTGACTTTATGGGATGCTGATCAGATACGTAAATGCTTGATTGTTAATTTACCAACTTTACCAAGTAATCAAAAAAATAATAACTCTACTCAGCCAAAAAACCAAAATCAAAAACCACAAAATCCAGCTAAAAAAATTGTACCTAAGTTATGTAACAACGCTATTATTGCTCAACGCAGAGATGGACATGAACAGCAACCTATTCGTTCAGTTGCATTAACTCAAGATGGGCGTTATTTAGCAACTGGAGGAGATGATGGCAAAATCATGCTTTGGTCTTTATCCCCAAATCAAGAACCAGATACATGGCTAGAAACTGGTCAAGTTGTAGCTCAATCTAATACCAAAATTAACAGTGTTGATGTTAAAGCTTTCAAAAATTATTTGCTCGTGACTAGTGGTGATGATAACTACAACGTCAAATTATATCGCGTTAATGAGATAAAAGAAAATGAACGTAACAACTAATCCAATTTTTATCGAAGATATTCCTGGAAATAATAACGAAGTTAGACGGGGTTCCACAGCTAAACGTACTATCATTGTAAAAAATCTTGGCGATCGCACAGCGGATGTCGATATTTGGATAGCTGCTACTGACAACAAATCTGATCCCATATTGCAGTGGTGTACCTTTAGTGAAAAAAATCCTTTAAGTATTGATTCTAAAGATTCTAGACAAATTATACTAAATTTTCGAGTACCACAGCAAGCTATTCCTGATTTATATAATTATGAAGTTTTAGTAGAAGCAGCCGCGCAATATCCTGGTAAAATATTTCGCCGTCCCCAACAATTGCGAGTTTTACCTTCAAATCAAGATCTAGAATTTGGCAGTGAACCAGCTTATACCATACAGCCATTTTCCAATTCAGCAAAGCCTTTACTGCTAAAAGTGGGAGAAAAGCTAGAAGTAAAAGTTCATGTTGAAAACCGTTCTAAAAGGGTAGATCGTTATTATCTCAATTGTGCAGAACTAGCTAGAGACTGGTATACAATTCGCTATCCAGAAAGTAGTTTCAACCTTCCTGGTTTAGTTAAAGAAACTGATGGTTTAGAACTCAACCCAGGTAATAGCGGAGAAATTACTTTAGTTTTACATCCTCCACAATATACACCAGCCGGAAATTATTTTCCTACTATCAACTTGGTATCCAGCAATACAGAAGAATTAGTAATGTTGGATGTGGTTTACCTGCAAATTTTGCCGGATGAGCAAATCAATTTAGAATTGCGACCTTTAGAACGTAAAATCCCATCAGAACCAGCAGAATTTGAGTTAGAGTTAACTAACCAAGGTAATATCTGGCGCGAATTAATTATCAATGCTAGAGATAGAGATCAACTTTTTATTTATGATTTAGAACCTGATCAAATCAATTTATCGCCTGGGGAAAAGCAAAAAGTTACATTGAAGGCCAAACCTAAAAAATGGTGGCGGCGACATTTTTGGGGAGAAGGTTTAACATTCAACTTTGGTGTTGAAATTGAGAACGCCCCATCTGAGACAGGCGAAATATTGAATACTGGACTACCTAAAACCTTACCAGAAGGAACTATCATTTGGGAACCACGCCCAGCATGGATTTTGTGGTTGTTAGCTTTGTTAAGTTTGGGAGCGATCGCCACAATAGCAACCATCTTATGGTTAAAATATATCGAAAGTCAAAAACCATCTCCTCAAGTTATTAAAATTCAAACCAAAACCCAAGAATACGAAGAAGGTGACAATCAAAATATTCCGCTTAATTGGCAGATTGAAAATTATCAACAGGCTCAAAAATTAACTTTAATACGCTTACAAAATAATGCTGAAGTAGAGAGGAAAAATTTTATCTTACCCAAGAATATATCTCAGCAGTTTCCTATAGATAATGGTAAGTGCGAAGTCGTTCCTAATCCTAACTCAGTAGGTACAGAAAAACACCAACAAAATCAGTTTTGGTTTTCTGTTAATTTGTTTAATTTTACAAGCAGAAACACTAATAATACCAATTCCGTTCCCGCCCAAAATGTCTTAAACTGCCAAACTACCATTCCCAACAATCAGCCAGCAGGAAATTACACCTTTAAACTAGAAGTATTTTCTGCTCAGAATACCCAACAAGCTGTATCAAATCAAATTACAGATAGTATTACGATCAAACCACCTATCTTACCAAAAATTATTGATTTTACATCTCCATATACAGCTTATCAAGAGACAAATTTATTATCATCTCAGCCTGTAAATACAGATACAAAATCTACCAATGAAACTAAATTACCAAATAACTTAGCAAAAACGCCGATTCTGCTTAATTGGCAAATAAATCATCCTGAACATATAAAAGAGTTAAGATTAGTAGGCTTAATGGATGATGGTACTATTGGCAGTCCAGAAAAAATTTACTCAATAAATAATCAAAGATTGCCCAGAGAACTCAGAAGCTACTGTACATTGACAACAAAAAATCTTCTTTGTCAAAATGTTCCAACAGATGCTAAGCAAGCAGGAAATTACTCTTTCCAACTCACAGTAATACCCTCGATAAAAAAAGAAATACCAGAAATTTCTAAATCCACTGCTAAAGTCAAAATTTTACCCATACCACCCATACCGCCTGCACCACCGCCACCAGCAACACCCGTTAATATTCTTGGCTTCACAGTAAATGGTCAAGATATCACCACAAAACCCAAGTTTATTTGTGAACTCAGCGAAGACAAAATTCCAAACGAAATTTCTCTCGCTTGGCAAGTACAAGATGGTGAGGATATTAAAGTAGAATTGCTGCCTTTTGGCGATGTGAGTAAACCAACAGGAACTCTACCTTTACCTCTTAATCTAAGACCTAGTAGCCAAATAATTACACTGAAAATAACCAATAAAGCTGGTGAACAAAAAACACAATCAGTTGTGATTGAAACTGTAGAAGGGCCTTTGACCAGCCTTTCTAAATTGCCGTCTTGTGTAAATACTTCTCAACAAACAATACCACTAAGAACTTCGCCCTCACCCAAACCAACAACCTCCCCAACTATCTCACCAACACCTTCTGTAACGCCTTCGCCTACACCAACTGCTTCACCAACACCTTCTGCAACGCCTTCACCAACACCTTCTGTAACGCCTTCACCAACACCTTCTGCAACGCCTTCTGTAACGCCTTCACCAACACCTTCTGTAATGCCTTCGCCTACACCAACACCTTCACCAATACCAGATTCAATACCATTAATTGATACCCAAAGCTAAGGTGTCACTAGAAATTATATCAAGTTTGTTCAAACACTTATCATATCATGGGGGTTGGTAATGGGTAATAGTAAAAACGAATTACCAATTCCCAATTCCCAATTCCCAATTCCCAAAAATACCAACCATATTATAAGTAATTAGCCGAACTTGATATTAGATAAATATTTCAGCACGACTTATTCCCTGCATATGTAACACCATGTGTCACCGCAACCATGAATATAGCAGCAAATAATAACTGGCAAGCTAAAAATCATGCTTATCTAACAGCAGCTTTGGCTAAACTTCGGGAAGCTTTGGTGCAGCGTATCGATCCGAGTTTGTTGGGCGAGGATTTCATTTCTACAAACAACTCAAACTCAGAAATTACAACAGAAAATTTTGCTGGATCTTCCGAACCAACTGCTTTAGAAGAAATCTGCATAATTTTTGGTTTGAGTGACTTTGAGCGAGATTTACTTTTGTTGTGTGCTGGTGTAGAACTCGATGCTAGTTTTCCTGTGCTTTGCGGTGCGGCTTGTGGAGATGCAGACCGTTCTTATCCGACTTTTGGTCTAGCTGTAACGATATTCAACGCTATGCATTGGAGTGCTTTTAGTCCTACTGGAGTGCTGCGGAGATGGCGATTAATTGAAGTAGGAACTGGAAGCGGATTAATGAATAGTCCTTTGCGGATTGATGAGCGAATATTACATTATTTAATGGGTGTGCAGCACCTCGATGCACGGTTATTAGGAATGCTAGAACCTGTTGTAGTCATGGAGGAGTTAGTACCATCTCATCAGGAATTAGTAGACAAGATAGTAGCTGCTTGGACAGTAGAAATTAACGATTTACTCAAGTTACCCGTATTGCAACTATGTGGTACCGAAGTAGCTAGTAAACGTCCGATCGCAGCTTTAGCTTGTGAATTTTTAAGTCAAAACTTATACAGTATTGCTGCTCATAATATCCCGACAACATCCAGTGATTTGCACCAGTTTAAACTGCTGTGGGAGCGGGAAGTAGCATTAAGTAGCAGTGTTTTATTAATAGATTGTGACGATTTAGAGACAGCAGATACCGCAAAAGAAGCAGCGATCGCCTATTTGTGTGAATGGCTGCATTCTCCGGTGATTTTAACTATCAGTGATAGGAAGCGATCGCGGCTGCGTCCCATGTTGGCTTTTGATATCAGTCGCCCCACACCCAGCGAACAATACCAAGTTTGGCAAGCGGCTTTAGGAACAACTGCTCAATCTTTAAATGGGCAAGTAGATGCTTTAGTGTCGCAATTTAATCTTACCGCCCCAGTAATTCACGCAGCCTCTAGCCAAGTGCGTAGTGAGTGGCAGCAAGTACAGGAATCAAAAACTACCGAGGATTTGAAAATTTTGCTCTGGGATACTTGTCGCGCCCAAGCCCGCCCCAAATTAGACGATTTGGCACAACGAATAGAATCGAATGCAGATTGGGATGATTTAGTCTTGCCAGAGGCACAGATGAAAGTCCTTAAGGAGGTAGCAGCCCATGTGCAGCAACGCACAAAGGTTTATCAACATTGGGGCTTTGGCGGTAAAAGTGGCAGAGGGTTAGGAATTAGTTCTCTGTTTGCTGGCGTTAGTGGTACAGGTAAAACCACAGCCGCAGAAGTTTTGGCGCGAGAATTGCGACTGGATTTATACCGCATTGATTTGAGTGCGGTGGTGAGTAAATATATTGGAGAAACAGAGAAAAATCTGCGTCGGGTATTTGATGCGGCGGAATTGGGGGGAGTCGTTTTACTGTTTGATGAAGCAGACGCTTTGTTTGGCAAACGCACCGAAGTTAAAGATTCCCATGATCGCCACGCCAACGTCGAAGTCAGTTATTTACTGCAACGCATGGAAACTTACCGGGGGTTATCGGTGCTAACCACTAACCTCAAAGACTCTTTAGACCAAGCCTTTCTCCGTCGCATCCGGTTTATTGTCCAGTTTCCCTTTCCAGATGCCGCCACACGGACAGACATTTGGCGCAGGGTTTTTCCCAAAGCTACACCCACAGAAGGTTTAGATTTTCAGAGATTGGCACAATTAAATGTGGCGGGAGGAAATATCCGCAATATTGCACTGAATGCAGCGTTTTTGGCGGCGGATGCAGGGGAAGTGTTGACAATGAGACATATTTTAGAAGCAACCAAGAGTGAGTACATCAAATTAGAGCGTACTTTAACAGATGCAGAAATTAGAGGCTGGGTTTAATGGCATCTGCATAAGTCAATTTTTGTGCCAACTATATAGATCATTGCGAGTGAGGGTATATCTATGAAGAGCCAACAAACTAAAAAATTTACTAATGCGCCAGAGCAAGGTATGTTTGGGGAGCGATCGCTTGGAGTGCAGTTAAAAAAAGCTAAAAAGTCACAGCGGCCAGACTTGAAGACATCTTTAATACAGGCTGAACAATACGGTCATCACCTCAATCAGATGCAGCCTACAAATGTTTCAACTTCTCAACCAGTACAGCTAATGCCAGCAAACAAGGGGAACAAGAAGAAAGGTAAGGAATCGCCAGGGCAATCGTCAAGTTCTGCTGCTGGAAAACAAGAGCCTTTGAGAATGCAGGGAGATCATGTCTTTAATGACTTTATCGGAGACATAGAGAAAAAGGATAAATTAAATATTCCTCTGCCTTGGCATTCAGGATTGGGAATAGAACAAGATTACAGAAACCAGAAGGTTGATTATAGCAGTGACGGGTTAAATAATGCAGAAGAATATGGAAATGCTAAAAGAGATGCAGATATTGCAATTAGCAATTTATTGACGGAGCAAAAAAAACCAAATGGTAAAACAGATGTAGTCAAACCAGGATCTAGCAAAAACCCTCTCTATCAAGAAGCTGACCAAGCATTAAAAACCATGCTTGATCAAGCAGTAGATAAAAGCGCTTATAGCCAAATTACAGGTTCAGGAACTAATACAACGCAAAAAAATATAGTACAGAACACGGATAAATATCGACAATCTCTGGCAGGAATGACTGACCGGATGCTAGATCAGCGCATACTCACGGAACAATACTATAGAGACAAAAAATAGAATAAGCAAATATAATTTAGCACTTGTTGCTGTTAGCAAATACTAACGAAACAGTAATAATCACCAGAAAAAGGTAGAAGACATGAGGAATTATAGACATACTCATTTTGACACCATAATTTATTTAATGAGTGAGTGCGATCGCTTGTAAATTACGTAGAGCAACAGCAAAACCCAACAAATAGATTTGTACAAACATCATCTATATAGATCAACGCAAGTGAGGGTATATCTTCTATGCAGAGCCGACAAGCTAAAAAACCTACTCATGTTCCAGAACAAGGTATGTTTGAGGAGCCGCTTGTCGTGCAATCTAAAAACAAAGAGAACTCACAACAACCAGACTGGAAAACCTTGTTAAGACGCGCAGAACGTTACGGACATCACCTCAGACAAATGCCGTCTACAGGTTTTCAAAGTTCTCGAACAGTACAGCTACAGAAAGGCAATAAAAAAAATCCTGAAAATAAAACTCCTGATAAAACCTTATCTCAAGCAGATGAAGAGTGGGAAAAAGCATGGAAAGCGAAACAGCTAGAAGTGCAGCAAGCTATGCAGGCATTTGTACCTCAGTTCCAAGCTTTAGATCCTAATGCAGAAGTTCACATTAAAGGAAGTTTAGCATCAGGTGTTAAACTAAATCCCAAAAAACGTTCGCCTACTGGAGAACCCTATGTATTTAATCCAACAGATTTTGATATTGATGCTTACGTCAAGAGTGATAAACTGTATGAGCAAGCAATAAGAAACGGCGCTGAAGCGCGTAAAGCTGGAGAGATAGTAGGTTCAAAAAGTAGGATACGAGCTTTCAATGAGATAATCAAGACTATGCGTGAAAAACTAGCAGAAATATCGGGTAACAGAGATGTTGGAGAAGAAATGTATAAATTCAATGTTTTCATCCGTACTCAGAAAAATGTAGCTAGCTCTATTAAAAGAGATCAAGATTTAGCAAAAAAAATTGGTCGCAATCCTTCAATAGGTAATCCTTTGATTATTCCAGAGCCAGAAAAATAATTATAAAATCAAATATTTATTATGCATCCCCAAGTTAGTTTTCAAATTCGCATAAATGACACAGCTAATCTTGAAGAGATCGGATTACGAGTGAGTCAGGCTTTAAATTGTACTTTTACTGCATCGGAGGCTGATGAATTTGAAGGTGATGAAGCTTTAGAAACAAAAGTTTTAGGAATATGGATTACGTTAAACTATTCTCCTGATGTACCAGAAGGAGAGATGAGAAATTATAGATTAACAGGTGATGTTCCAGAAAATATGAAATTGCCTTGGGGTGACGAAATAATTAATATAAGTGAGTACATTTTAGGAGTTTTAACTAGATTCGATAGTAACAAATGGTATATTGCTGACTTAAATGAAAAATTAAGAGAAGCTGGACTAGATTTGTCAGAATAAGCATAAATTGTTTCATTGTTTTACTCTTATTCTGTGGTCAACGCAACGAAAAGCTATTGTCGATTAATTAGGAATGGAGGTATATCTATGCAAAGCCGACAAGCTAAAAAACCTACTAATGCGCCACAGCAAGGAATGTTGCAGGAGCGCTCATCGCTTGCAGTGCAGCCGAAAAAGTCAAAAACATCACAGCAGCCAGACTTGAAGACATCTTTAATGCAGGCAGAACAATACGGTCATCACCTCCATCAGATGCATTCTGGGAATCAATCAAGTCTATCAGAAGCATCTCAGGTTCCCCAGCCAATATCAACTCATACTAAAACTAGTATTAATGTTTCTCCTATTCAAAGAGCTTGCAGAGCACCTGGCTGCAATGATTCTAACTGCCATGATGAGAGCAATCATGGCTTTGATGCAGTGCGTCCTATGCGAGATCGTACAGTTTATAGCTCCACAGTCAATCCTACTGACCTCGGTCAAGGAACTGGAACGACACAAGGCACACGTAATTATGTCAATAGTATCTCTTACCCTCAACAGGTCAGTATGTCATACAGTAACGGTAGCCAAGGAGGTCATACTGAATTTGAAAACGCACCGTTACGCTCTGGACAAAGAGCTGATGCAGGTCACATTAGAGGTCAACAGAATGGTGGATATGGCAATCAAAATGCTGCTGTTTTTCCACAAAATCCGCAGCAGAACCGTGGTAACCATCTCAATGGACAGCCGACAAGAGCCATTTGGAGAGAACATGAAGATAACATACGTAACTTAACCCAAGGGGGACAACCTACAAGGATGGCAGTTACACTTCGTGAACAGCCGCGTAAACGCTATTCTTAGTAAGCTTTAAGTGAACAGGACACAGACAATTCAGCTTCAGACTCAGATGACGATATAGCGATTTTCATCTTGGTGAGGTACAGCAAAAAAGAATTAACCGCCCATAGAAGAGGATGGATGCAGGTAAATTTCTACCTCAGCAGACTAGGGAACGCTATAACGTCTTTAATTAGCATTTGTGTACGATCGCAACTATTTTTGCTTAACTAAGTTAATCACAAACTCACTCATGTGTGTAACAGTAATCAGGACGAGTGCCAATTCTCACTTAGAGCCAGAGAACCCCCGTTCTTAATGCTCACTCTGCTTTAGAACAGAAGTGAGAATTTTCTGTTTTAGGCAACATCAACTACCTCTTGAGCAAGGAGTAAGTGATCACATGCAACAACAAATCCAAAAAAAAGCGATCGCAACTACACCTGCTGTGCAATCATCACACAGTGGGTTTGCAGGTCATGGGTTCACAGTACAGAAAAAGCCAAACAATACATCTGCTGATTTGAAAACTCAACTCAGCCGAGCAACACGCTTTGGTCACAGCATGAGCCAGATGTCAACAATGCAAGCTAAAGCTGCTACAGAGACTATTCAACGACAGCAGGAAGAACAAGAAGAACCTGAACAAATGAAGTCTGAGCAGTCTGCTCAACCTTCAATGCAGCCTGAAGTTGCATCTTCTAATTCTAGTAATTCCATCCCTGGAGGCGTACTAGCAAAAATGGAAAAGTCATTCGGCACTAGCTTTTCCGATATCAACGTCCATACCAACAGCGTCCAAGCTAAATCGATAGGAGCTTTAGCTTATACCCAAGGTAACAACGTTCATTTTGCCCCTGGACAATACAACCCGGACAGCCCTTCAGGTCAAGCATTGTTGGGGCATGAACTCACCCATGTAATGCAGCAACGAGCCGGACGAGTACCTGCACCAACCCAAAGTAAAGGCACTCCCATTAATGCAGACCCCTCTTTAGAAAAAGAAGCTGACGACATGGGAGCCAAGGCTGCACAAGGCGAACTTGTACAAGTTCCCGGTGGTAATGGTAGTTTGTCTCCTATTCAGAACAGTACTGAACCTGTTCAATGCTTCTTACCGCTGTTAATGGGAGCCGCCAGCATGTTAGGCGGCCCTGGCGGTCTACTGGGAGGAGCCTTAGGCGGTGCTGCTTCCGGTCTAGCTGGCGGACTCGCGGGTAGTGGCGGCCCTGGCGGTCTAATGGGAGGAGTATTAGGCGGTGCTGCTTCCGGTCTAGCTGGCGGACTCGCGGGTGGTGGCGGCCCTGGCGGTCTACTGGGAGGAGTCTTAGGCGGTGCTGCTTCCGGCCTAGCTGGAGGATTATTAGGAGAGCAGCAGTAGTTAGTAATACCGTTTCTTTGTGAAGCTGCAATCTATTTTTACCCCCCTGGCCAAGACCTGGGGGGTTCCATAAGGCGCATCTTTATTAAAGAGTATAAAATTATACTAATATTTTACCGCATTGAACTAGTCACTATACACAATCTGAGGGGATGGGTAGCTTAACCATCCTCTATACTGCATAAGTTAAATTCAATTCCATCTATTAATTATCAGGTAGTAATAATCAAACTATTCATCTAAAAATAAATGTTACCGATACAATTTTCTTTACCCAAAATGAATCTAATTAACGCTAAGAAACGTTCTTTACTGATGAAACTAGGATGTTTAACGACGTTATTAGTAACAACTAGTTATACCTCACTATTCCCAAATTTATCAGGATTAAATCGAGCGATCGCCCTTACCGACGATAAAGTTTTTGTAGGCTACTTTCAAAGTTGGTCAGAAACATGGGCTAGTACTCCAGAAGAACTGCAATTATCCAAGATAGCGCCTTATGTCAATATGGTGATCGTTTCTTTTATGAAACCCGATGCAACCTACATTCAAGGTAGCTACGATTTGTCCTACACCGGATTAAACTTTTCTGCTGACCCCAAAGTTGTCAAAGATGCGATCGCTCTTTTGAAGCAACGCAACCCTAATACTAAAGTGCTGTTAGCAGTTGGTGGCGCATCTTACACTAATTTTGCCCAACTCAATGCCACTGCGATCGCTAATGTCGTCAGTGACTTTGGATTTGACGGTGTTGATATTGATTATGAACCAGATGATAATGCTGTGTGTTCCTATGTAGGAAGTCAAATTTCCTGCACTACTGATACTGAGTTTCGTAGCGTTGTCAGTCAAGTCCGAGAAGTTTTACCAAGACCTTATTTAGTTACGGTGGCGGCGTGGAGTATAGGCGCTTATGGTGAAGGACAATGGACAGATTCCCAGCCAAAAGGTCAAAAAACAGGTTTACTGCTGAATTTGCTGCGCTCATCCGAGGCGGCAATGATTGATCAATTGCATGTAATGTCCTATGATGCCGGTACTAGCTACAATCCGCAAGAAGCCTTAGCCGCCTATCAAAACTATTTTTCCGGCAAAGTGGTAATGGGTGTGGAAGTACCGCCAGAAGCTTGGGGCGGTCATGTCTACACCATACCAACAGTTGAGAATTTAGCACAAGAGGTTGTGAACAAAAATGCTGCTGGACTAATGTTGTGGAGTTTACAAAAGCAGCCAGAAGGTACAGTATCAAACGATAATCCAAATGCAGAAATGATTGCCAAGACAAGTTGTCAAATTTTGTCCCTTGGCAATTGTGAGCAACCTTTGTTTAGTACAGATTCATCGACTTCGCAATCTAACTTAAAGACAGAAATTACTATTACTTCAGATTGGGACACAGGCTTTTGTTCCCAACTAGCAGTCACTAACCAGGGAGATACTTCAGTCGAGAATTGGCGTTTTAAATTTCAGATGAATCAGGCAACATTGGAATCTACTTGGAATGGTACATTTACATCAAGTAGTAGTGATTCTAGTCAGTATACAGTAATTCCTGATGATTGGATGCAAGCGATCGCTCCTAATCAAACAAGAAATGTAGGCTTTTGTGCTAATAAAACAGGCAGTGATTACCAACCTCAAAACTTGGTAGCTGAACAGTTATAATTTTGGGGATTGGTAATTGGTAATTGGTAATTGGGGATTGGGGATTGGGGATTGGGGATTGGGAATTGGGGATTGGGAATTGGGGATTGGGGATTGGGGATTGGGGATTGGGGATTGGGAATTGGGGATTGGGAATTGGGGATTGGGAATTAGTTTTTACTATTACCCATTACCCCATTACTACTATCGGGCTAACATACTGTTCAAATCTGTCGCTATCTGGATTGGTATCTACTTCCAATGGACTTTCTGCGCCATCAATTTGAACTCGTACTAAATACTCTCCCTGCTTTACTTCATAGATGGGAAATACAATTATATTTGTGTTTTCACTGCGAGATTTAGCTGTGAAAATGTAAGCAGCAGGATTAGACGCTCGTTCATTTAAAAACAATACCACGCGCTGTCCCATACCAACAATTAAATCAACTTCTATTTTTAACTGTGCTGTATAAAATCCATCTCTATTATCTTCTAGTTCTTGTATTTCTATATCTATGATTGTCGGACACAATACGAATGGCACAACATTAGAACCAATTGCTAGTTCTGGTTCATATCGCATTCTTTTGGGGATGGTATGTAAAATTTGCAAACTTTGTACACCAGCGCGTAACCAACGAGTTTGTTCTGGCTGCAACGAGGATAATTCTACCTTGATTTCGTTGTTACTGATGCGATGCGGAGTTAATTTTGCATCACCGATTTTGATTTGAATGCGATCGCGCAGTACTTGTGATGCAGATTCACGCAATGTTTGGCGAGAAGATTCTCGTAATGACTGCGAAGGTGTATCACCATCTAAATACTGACCGCGAATAATGATATTACTAGTAGTTAAAATCGGCTGATTTGCGCCAATTTCTGATACTACTTGTGATATTTGTGGCTGATTAGGTGTGGTGTAAAATTCCACACGCCTCACCAGTAAAGGTCTACCACTAGTTTTATTACCTTCAATTAATACTGCGCCACCTTGGAAGGCAAAAGATAATATATAAGGAGTCTGGAAAAATATAGACCAAATTTTTGACAGTTCTTCTATATCCATCATGCTGGGAATGATAGTTACTCGTTCCACTTGTTGCTCTAGGGTAGAATCTGCCAAATAGCTATAGGTGGGGTTGTTCACAGTCTCGCGAATCATCTCTGCTGTGATGATGGGGTAGTCAACGATGGTACGCACAGCACTACCAAGCAAGCGCTGGGGTTCTAACTCCACCTCATTACCGTAAAAACTCATCAAATAATAAAGGTCTAACCCAGCTTGAGCATGTTTAATTAAATCTCCTTTGGGGCGACGGTTGCGTAAATCATAATTTCGCCAAGCGGGATTAGGTGTAGCTTGATACATAAAAATGTTAACCCCTACTTCTGGTGTTTTACTTCCAGAACTTTCTGGCTTAACTGTGGTGACTCTCGCCCCAGGTACATCTATTTGAATTGCAGCTTGGACAATTCTGCGTAAAGTTGCAGTTACAGTTGCGATCGCCAGATAATTGCTCATAATTTTTGATATTTATTACTATTTATTAATGGCTGATCTTGAGGTGCAGTCCTCATCAAAAAGTCATAGATAATTAAATGGCATACAGCTTACCTATAGGCAATATCAAGTTTTGCCCACACAGTAGTCAATATTGGCGCTATTTGGTACTAAATAGTTTTTACTCAAATTAACTTATGCAGTATGGGCAATTTTTACCAAGGAAAAAAACTTTGTTTTGCTGAAAATATATGTAAATCAAGCATTTGACATTTTTCTACATGAATAGTAAAAAATCACACTTGATATAACTGCATAAGTTAAATTCGCATTCAACTATTAACTTTGCAGTAGTAATATTCAGACTATTGATAGCTGGAAAATACAAATTTCCAACTAAAACTTTGGGCATGGTCTGTTATTACATCAATAAAAATGCAATCTCTACTATCGGCATAACTCCATTTAAGGAAGTCCATATATGGCAAGACTCGATTATTTTGCCCCTGGTGTATACGTCGAAGAAGTTGATCGTGGTAGTCGCCCTATAGAAGGGGTGCAAACCAACATTGCAGCCTTTGTAGGTTTTAGTGAAGCAATACGCAATGGTGCTGAAATCGGCAAACCGATGTTGATTACTAGTTGGAACCAGTACCAAGAATATTTTGCTAGAGAAAATTCTGACGGTTATACAGACTTCGATGCTTATTTACCTTTTGCTGTTAACGGCTGGTTTTTGAATGGTGGCGCTCGTTGTTGGGTAGTTAGTATTGGTACTCAATTACCAAAACCAGCTGAGGAAACTACTCAGCCTGGGCCAGACTCGACTGCGCTGACACTGAAGACGAATAGTAAGCGTGATTCTCTGCTATTTAGTCTCAAGCCGGAAGAAGTCGAACAGGGTTCAGTGAATGTGGAAATTTTGCCAAGTGAGCCTATAACCAGCACACCCACTGACGAAGATGCTCCTGCACCGGTACCTGCGGAGTTTTTCTCAGTGGCGGTGAAGCGCAATGGCGAACAACTGGAAAAATTTGACAACCTGACAATGGATCGCAACGTCCAGTCAGAAGTAGGAACATATGTAGTAACGGCGCTGCAAGAATCTCAATATGTTAATGTTGTAGATTTAACACAAAAAGGACTGCCTTTAGTTCGTCGTCCTCTAGATGGGCAATTTGAAGTGAGTCCGCCGCCAATTTTACCTACTCAACAAAATTTAGCGCGATATGTACAAGGCGATCGCAATGACCGCAGAGGTATTCAAGGGCTATTTGAGATTGATGAAGTGACGATGATTGCTTGTCCTGACTTGATGCGAGCTTACCAAGTTGGTTTGCTTGATGAAGATCAGATTCACGGCATTATGGAACTGATGATTGGCTTGTGCGAAAACTCCGCGCCCAATCCCCCCAACCGCATGGTAGTTTTAGATACACCGCCCGACAAAGTAAAGCCACAACAGGTAAGTGATTGGCTGTTGAATGATTTTCAACGTCGCTCAATGTTTGCGGCTTTGTACTATCCTTGGTTGAAAGTTCCCAACCCCCGCAGAAATGGTAAACCAATTCTTGTACCGCCTTGTGGTCACATGATGGGTATTTGGTCGCGTACCGATGAAACCAGGGGTGTCTACAAAGCACCAGCTAACGAAACTCCTCGCGGTGTCATCGGTTTATCTTATGATTGCAACTTCCGCGAACAAGAATTGTTGAACCCCCAAGGAATTAACTGTATCCGTACCTTCCCCAACCGAGGTATCAAAGTTTGGGGAGCCAGAACTTTGGTAGAACCAGAAAAGACCGAGTGGCGTTATATCAGCGTCCGTCGTTTGATGAGTTACATCGAAAAGTCTATCGAACTTGGTACTCAATGGGTTGTATTCGAGCCAAACGATGCAGACTTATGGGCGAGGGTACGGCGCACCGTTAGCAACTTCTTAGAACGTATTTGGCGAGAAGGTGCATTGTTTGGTGCTTCGCCTGAGCAAGCGTTTTATGTCAAGTGTGATGAAACAATCAACACACCCGACACAATGATTTTAGGTCGCTTGTATGTAGAAGTTGGAGTTTGTCCAGTTCGACCGGCAGAATTTGTTGTTTTCCGTATCAGTCAATGGACTAGTCAAGACGACGAATAAAAGCACTGGTGGTAAATAGCTGCATTAGTCATTCGTTAATGTTTGACTAATGAGCAATCAAACAATTTGTAATTTCAAATAAGGACTTTGGTGTTTAATTATGGCAACAGCAACAGATGAATTGTTAGTCAGTTGTAGATTTTACTTTGAGGCTGATGGTTTAACAGACAAACAAATTTTAGAAGTTTCGGGTTTAAGTGCAGAAAATCCCGCCGCAGGAGGAGATAAAGTATTAGGTTCAGGCAAAAGTGCTATTAACTTACGTCAAGCTGCTCCTACTCGTGTCAAATTTACTCCTGTCACCGTTAAAGTTGTAGCAACTACTAATAAAGACCTTTACAATTGGTACGAACAGTGTAATAAAAACGATGGTGGTCAATCGCAGTGGACTTCAAATCGTAAAGCTTCTTCTATCACTGTATATGACCAAGCAGGCTCAATGAAAGCACGTTGGGAATTACAAAATGCTTATCCCACAAAATATGAAGGGCCACAGCTGGAAGCAAGCTCTAATGATGTTGCTAATGAAACTATTACCTTAGTTCATGAAGGTATCAAACGAGTGCAGTAATTGTTGATCAATTGAGGAAGTAGGAAATTAGAGATAATACCAATTTTGAGTTAACATCAAATTTTAACTAGGTAAACTTGGTATTTATTTCAATAGTTTTTAACCAGCAATTTTGAAATGCTATTTACTAATTCCTACTTCTTTACTTCGGAGGTAAAATGCCAAACTTAATTCAAAATTTTCCTGAAATCCTCACAAATTCGCGTTTTTATATTGAGTTGAAACTTGATGGTAGTTCTGAACCAGTAGATGCTTATTTTTTAGGATGTAAGGGATTTAACAATAGCCAAGATGTTATAGAAGTTTGTGAAGTTACTCCTTTACGCTGGGGTCAGGCTAAATCAGGTCTCATGGTGCGTACAAAAGTACCTGGAAATATCAAGGCTAACAATATTATTTTGAGCCGTGGGATGACTCAATCTGTAACTTTGTGGAAGTGGTTTGAAGAAGTTCAAAGAGGTAATTGGGCCAAACAATTACGTGATGGTTCTTTAACTATTTACAATCAAGCAGGCCAAGAACAAGCAATATTTCAATTCCGTGGTGCTTGGCCAGTTAGTTATAAAGCTACTGACCTCATTTCCCATAGTGCGGAAGTGGAAATAGAAGAAATGGAAATAGCGATCGAAATGTTTATACGCGAAAAGTAAATTGATATGTTACAAACAGAGTTTGAGTTTACTTTGCCTAAAGGATATCTTGATAACGATGGAAACGTACACCGCATTGGGGTGATGCGTTTAGCTAAGGCTATGGATGAAATTATTCCCTTACGTGACCCTCGCGTGAAGTCAAATCCTGCATATTCTACTATAATTATCCTTTCTCGTGTTATTACCTGTTTAGGAGCATTAGAAGAAGTTACTCCTACAATAGTAGAAGACCTTTTTGCTGCTGATCTTAACTATTTGTATCACTTTTATCGTCAGATCAATGAATTAGATGAAGATGAAGATGAAGAGGTAGAAATGGCTAGTCTTAGTTCTGAAGCATTTCATCTAGAGAATTGAATTTTGATTTTTGCTGTTAAGTGTTAAATAATTAATAATTAACAGCAAAATAATATATTGAAAAGGAGAACAAGACTAATGAAATTAAGTGAGCTAGTTAACTCAGTTAGTCTTAAAGCTAGGGAGATTACTAACTATATTCGTTATCCAGTAGTCACTGCTTCTATGTTCATGCAGCGACGGTTACAAGAGCAATACGAAAAAATAGAGATTCCTGTGAATAGAAAAGATCACAAGGAAGAAAATAAAGTATTAGCAGGTAATTCTGCTAGAGTAACTATTGTAGATTCCCAGCAAGTTAACAATACAAATGAATTTACTGGTAATTTAAATAATATTTATCCTGGAGTAGTTAATCAAACCGTTCCAAAATTATCATCAAAACCAAACATTCAAATTGCTATTCCACCTCTACAAATCAATGATGAATTACGAGGTAGAAGAGGAAGATATAGAATTATCAGTAATAATGCATTTAAAAAATTAGATAGAGTGCGTTTTTACCAAGGAATTCAAGTTGCTAATAATAAACCTGTTTTGATTAAAGAATACTTACTTCCTGAAGGAGAGTTTAATCAAAAAGAAGCTAGACAGTCCAAGGAAAGTTTTGAAGAACTCGCTAATATAAACCTCAAGAATGGCGGAGGACAAGATTTTCGATTGGTGGTTCCTTGGGATGCGATCGCGCCACGAGATGAAAGGCGCTGTTATCTGATTACTGAACCTGTTGATAATAGCATTACTCTGAGAGAGTATCTGCAAAATAGCGCTATGACTTCTTTACAAGTACGGGAAGTCTTAAAACAAGTATTACAAACTCTGTGGTTTCTACACAACCAAAGAATACGTCTACCAAATGGTGAAGTACGTTACGGTTTACCTCATGGAAATCTTTCTCTGGATACTCTACTAATTGTTGTGAATGAACAAAATTCATTAGTAGAAACTCCACAATTTTTTATTTATGTAACTAATTTATTTCTTTGGGAAGACTTATTTAAACCTCGTAATCTTCTACTGGCTGAGCATTCGTTTGAAAGGGATTTACAAGATTTAGGTTATATTAGTTATTATCTATTAATAGGTAAAGAAGAGAATGAACAATATCCTTTAATTAATCCACAAAACGAGCTATTTTGGATCAAGGAAAAAGACGAATTTCTAAAATTATTTATTCTACGTCTTATAGGAATTGAATCTGCTTTTGCTAATGCAGAACAAGCTCGCCAAGCTTTGTTAGCATCACCATATATACATATATCTGCTCAAGAGCAAGATGAACAATTTATTAATCATGCTATACAAGAACAAAATATCATAAATACTTGGACTACTTTAAAATTTATTATTTTTAGCACTTTTGGAATTTTGGGATTGATACTTTTATGGATATTCATTTTTAAAAATAATATACAATCAAAGATTATGCCTATAAGTGAAAATGAGTATAGCCAAATAAAAGAAGTAAGTAATATACCAAATGGCAAATTTACTTATACGGCAGCAATCTCTGAGGGTACATGGGATTCTTTAATATATTATACAAACAAAAATAAGCGAATTAAGCGTACTAGTTTAGTGGCTTTTGGTAAAACATTAGAAGAAGAACTTGAAGAACGTGGTATGAGTTTAAAGCTGACTTATCAGCCTGAATTATCCATTGAACAAGCTTTTACAAAATTACGAAATAAAAAAGTTAACTTTTTAATTACAAATTTAGTAGGTAATCAGCCTAATGAATTCAACAGCAAAGATTTTAAATACCAAACTATTGCCTATGATGGTATAGTATTATTTGTGCCTTTTAGTGATTCTCAAAGAAAAGGAAGTATTGCAGAAGCTTTAAATGGCAAAATTACTTTTGAACAATTGAGAAAACTATATACTAATAAAATAACTAACTGGCAACAAATAGATAACAATTTACCAAACTTACCAGTAAAACTTTATATTCCCAAAGAGGAAGAAGTAGTAAATCGTTTTAAAGAAGTAGTATTTAAAAATCATCCAGAAGAAGCTCAAATTTTTGAAAGTTTAATTGCAAGTGGATATATTATTCGGCAAGAAACACGAGAAACCTTAGGAAGTCAAATACTAGGTGATTTTGAAAATCATATTAATGCTGGTATTGGTTTTGGATTGTTGAGTAAAGTGTTTGGTCAATGTTCAGTCTATCCTTTAAGTTTAGGCGAACCTGGTCAAGAAGTACAAACATTAGTTGAAAATAATGGCAATGATATCAATCCCAAAACTGATTTATGCAATGACAAAGGTAGTTATCATCCAAATACTAATGTTTTTGCTAACAAACTTTATCCCTTTAGTTATGCTGTGACAGTAGTTTATCCTATTAGTTCACAAAATCAAACTTCTCTAGCTGTATCTAAGTTTGTTGAAGTTCTTCAAACTGATGAAGGACAAGATTTATTGCGTGAAGCTGGACTTGTCCCAGAGAAAAATCAAGACAGTAATTAAAAAACTAATTATGAATGAAAATTCTGTGATTATTCAGTTAGCAAATCAAATTTTGCAGGAAAGATTATTAGTAGAAAAGCTCAGTCACAAAGTTTATGAATTAATGTTGCAAGATTTGCGAATTCAGCGCGATCGCTCTAGAAACTATAGGATGTAATTATCATGGTCAGAAATAATAGCACTAATTATGAATTAAACTACGTAACAGCTAATCGTTTTTATGTAGAAATGCAAAGTAATGTGACTGCTTCGTTTAGTGAATGTTCTGGTATGGGAGTCACAATTAATAAAGAAGTATTTTCTGAAGGTGGTGTTAATGAACAACAAAGAGTCATACTAGGTCAACCAAAGTTTTCTGATATTATCCTTAAGCGAGGAATAACAGATGATATGGCCTTTTGGGAGTGGGTAAGTCAAACTAAAATACAACGCCGTAACGTGAATATTCTACTTTTTAACCAAGCAGGAGAAACTATGCAGTGCTGGACATTAATTGCTGCTGTTCCTGTTGGTTGGAAAGCACCAGCATTACAAGCTTCTGGTAGTACAGTAGCTATTGAAGAGTTGACTCTAGCTTATGAGGGAATCAAAATTGCTAAATCAGGTGGTGGAGGTGCAATAAATCTTAGCAAACGACATAGTTCTGGTTATTTTATCACTTAATATTTTACTTAAAAATAATTGGCAATTAAAATTTATTAATAATACTTACCTTTGTTGAGCTAAAAAATATGCCATCTGACTCATTAGATTTATATAAAAAAATATTTAAAAAATACAGCCTTGGACAGGAATTTAAATCGCTACAAATCTCTCCTTTTTTAGTACACACATTAAATCCTTTAGGTCAAAAATTACAAGCAACAGCATTTTTATCACCACTATTTTCAACTCAACAAGAGCCATTATTTGTTGATGAGTTATCAACAAATGATATTGGCAGTAATATCAATAGTGATTATAATCAATATACAGAAACAAATATTTCGCCAAGCAACACAGATGTAGATGCGATCGCTACACAACCAAAACAAGAAACACTAACAGATATAGAGGCGATTCCTGTTCAACCAAAACAGGTAATATCAGCAGAAGTTGAACCTGTTTCTCCATCGCCAAACGACACATATGTTGTAGATGCGATTCCTATTCAACCAAAACAGGAAATATCAACAGAAATTGAACCTGTTTTTCCATCACTAAGTAACACAGATATAGATGCGATCGCTACACAACCAAAACAGGAAACATCAGCAGAAGTTGAATCTGTTTCACCATCACTAAGCGACACATATGTAGATGCAATCGCTACACAACCAAAACAGGAAACACCAACAGAAATTGAATCTGTTTCACCATCACTAAGCGACACATATGTAGATGCGATCGCTACACAACCAAAACAAGAAACACTAACAGATATAGAGGCGATTCCTGTTCAACCAAAACAGGAAATCTCAGCAGAAGTTGAATCTGTTTCTCCATCGCCAAACGACACATATGTTGTAGATGCGATTCCTATTCAACCAAAACAGGAAATATCAACAGAAATTGAACCTGTTTTTCCATCACTAAGTAACACAGATATAGATGCGATCGCTACACAACCAAAACAGGAAACATCAGCAGAAGTTGAATCTGTTTCACCATCACTAAGCGACACATATGTAGATGCAATCGCTACACAACCAAAACAGGAAACACCAACAGAAATTGAATCTGTTTCACCATCACTAAGCGACACATATGTAGATGCGATCGCTACACAACTAAAACCAGAAACACTAACAAATATAGAGGCGATTCCTGTTCAACCAAAACAGGAAACATCAGCAGAAGTTGAATCTGTTTCTCCATCAACAAGTAGCACAGATATAGAAGTGATTCCTGTTCAACCAAAACAGGAAATATCAGCAGAAGTTAAACCTGTTTCACCATCACCAAGTGACACAGATGTAGATGCAATTCCTGTTCAACCAAAACAGGAAACACCAACAGAAGTTCAAACAGATGTAGAAGCGATTCCTGTTCAAACAAAACAGGAAATCTCAACAGAAGTTGAATCTGTTTCTCCATCTCCAAGCGACACATATATAGATACAATTCCTGTTCAACCAAAACGAGAAATACAAGTAGAATCTGAACCTGTTTCACCATCACCAAGCGATACAGATGTAGATGCGATCGCTACACAACCAAAACGAGAAACGCCAACAGAAGTTCAAACAGATGTAGAAGCGATTCCTGTTCAAACAAAACAGGAAATCTCAACAGAAGTTGAATCTGTTTCTCCATCGCCAAACGACACATATATAGATGCAATTCCTGTTCAACCAAAACAGGAAACATCAGGCAGAAGTTGAATCTGTTTCACCATCACCAAGCGATACAGATGTAGATGCGATCGCCACACAACCAAAACGAGAAACGCCAACAGAAGTTCAAACAGATGTAGAAGCGATTCCTGTTCAAACAAAACAGGAAATCTCAACAGAAGTTGAATCTGTTTCTCCATCGCCAAACGACACATATATAGATGCAATTCCTGTTCAACCAAAACGAGAAATACAAGTAGAATCTGAACCTGTTTCACCATCACCAAGCGATACAGATGTAGATGCGATCGCTACACAACCAAAACGAGAAACGCCAACAGAAGTTCAAACAGATGTAGAAGCGATTCCTGTTCAAACAAAACAGGAAATCTCAACAGAAGTTGAATCTGTTTCTCCATCGCCAAACGACACATATATAGATGCAATTCCTGTTCAACCAAAACAGGAAACATCAGGCAGAAGTTGAATCTGTTTCACCATCACCAAGCGATACAGATGTAGATGCGATCGCCACACAACCAAAACGAGAAACGCCAACAGAAGTTCAAACAGATGTAGAAGCGATTCCTGTTCAAACAAAACAGGAAATCTCAACAGAAGTTGAATCTGTTTCTCCATCGCCAAACGACACATATATAGATGCAATTCCTGTTCAACCAAAACAGGAAACATCAGCAGAAGTTGAATCTGTTTCACCATCACCAAGCGATACAGATGTAGATGCGATCGCTACACAAACAAAACAAGAAACACTAACCGATATAGAGGCGATTCCTGTTCAAGCAAAACAGGTAATATCAGCAGAAGTTGAACCTGTTTCTCCATCTCCAAGCGACACAGATGCAGATGCGATCACCACTCAACCAAAACAGGAAACATCAGCAGAAGTTGAACCTGTTTCTCCATCTCCAAGCGACACAGATGTAGATGCAAACGCTACACAACCAAAACGAGAAACACCAACAGAAATTCAAACAGATATAGATGCAATTCCTATTCAACCAAAACAGGAAATCTCAGCAGAAATTAAACCTGTTTCTCCATCGCCAAGCAACACAGATGTAGATGCAATTTCTGTTCAACCAAAACGAGAAACACAAATAGAATCTGAACCCGTCTCTCCATCACTAAGCAACACAGATGTAGATGCAAACGCTACACAACTAAAACAGGAAATATCAGCAGAAGTTGAATCTGTTTTACCATCTTCAAGCAACACATATATAGATGCAATTCCTGTTCAACCAAAACGAGAAATACAAATAGAATCTGAACCTGTCTCTCCATCACTAAGCGACACAGATGTAGATGCGATCGCCACACAACCAAAACAGGAAACACCAACAGAAGTTGAACCTGTTTCTCTATCGCCAAGCGACACAGAATTACAAGTAGCTAAGCATCAACCTGATTCAATTTTATTAAACACTTTAGACGACAAAAAAAGTACCATTCAAACTCGTCAAGCAAATCCAAGCTTACCAATTCTCAATCCTTTAGGTCAATCATTGCCATTAACCCAAAATTCAAATTTTTTTGTTTCTAGCTTAGTCACAGATTTTTTAGAACAACCACAAAATAATTACCTTGATTTCAATTTATCCAATAATTCTACTGCTTTTAGTCATTTTTTAGAAAATCGAAATCAGTCAAGAAATAACACATTTTCTGAAAACGCTAATAATACTCCATCTAATTCAACTCAGTCTGAAGTATGGTCTAGTATTGCTGAATTACTCAATCAAACTTCTATACCAGAGGAAAATCGTCACAATGCTTATTCCAGCAAAAATAACGCCATAGATCAACCGAAGTCACAAAATTTAGATTTTCAAAATCATAATTTAGAAACTAGTAGTAATCAAAATGAACAACATCCTAATAATACCACAGGTATAGAACCAAATCTAGATTTTGCTGATTCATGGACAAATATTTCTGAATTATTAGACAAAGATCAAACATCAACACCAAAAGAAAATAGAAGTCAAGAAGATTTTACGTCTGAAGTTTCATCAATTAATTCTATTTCTCTCGATCAGCCTAAAGCTGCTGGTTCTTCGGATTTTCAAATCAACGGTGACAAAATAGAATTTATTTCCCATTTTGTTTATTCTTTACTAAAAGAAAGATTATTACTAGAGCAGGAAAGACAGGGTAACAAGTTGGTAGGCTATCCTCTTTGGGTAAGCAATTTTACTTCTAGCTATGGAAGTTATGCTCATTATAATTCAGCCTCTAATACAAGTAAATCTGAAATTGGTAAAGTAGGTACAGTAGACAATATGAATGAAGTTGCTCTACTAAATAACAGATTACAAGTTTTAAGTAATGAAGTTTATTTAACAATTCGCAAACGGTTAGAGATAGAGCGAGAGTTACAAGGTCATTACTACATAAAAAGATAATATTCGTAAATTTATACTCATAGCAAAGTTTATTAATCAAATTTATGCCTACACCAAAATCTAAACAACCCGCACAGAAATCCAATCAACCCGCACAGAAATCCAATCAACCTGCACAAAAGTCCAATCAACCCGCACAGAAATCTAACCAACCTGTACAACAGCCAAATCAATTAGGTAATATTGTTAAAGCTAAACTAACATCTCAAGATGGTGTTCCGCCCATAAATTTTATGTTCAATCCAACTGAATTATTGTTTCATCGGATTGTTGAAACATCAGAAAATTCAGGGGCGCGCACTCAAGCAAAGGGACAACCTAAAGTTAGCTTTTCTCATACAAAAGCTGATAAAATAGTCATCAATAAAATTATATATGATACTTACGAAGATGGTTCAGATGTAGTTGAAAAATATATTGAACCATTTAAAAAAGCCATTGAATTTGTTCAAGGAAAAGAACGTCCACCTATATATACATTTAGTTGGGGAAGTAGAGAGTATTTACGACGTTGTTTTGTTGAAAAACTTGACTACAAACTAACAATGTTTTTACCAGATGGTACACCAGTACGTGCAGTTATTGAAGGCTTAACTCTTAAGGAAGCTGATGAACCGAAGCCAAATGCTTCTCTTGGGACTCCGGCTCCCAACCAGACAACTCGTCAATCTGATAGTCCCGCAAATAGAAATCAAAAAAATAATAATAAACCAGCCCAAAAGGGTAACACAGGTAAATCAAGCCGAAGGAGAAAATAAACTCCACAGTTAACTGCATTCTTTAATATCACAATTAAAATCCTCAGCACAATTATTTTACTGGCTAATATTTTGGAGATTTGGAGTCGTCTATGCCTACTAACTATCGTGCGTTACCAAAATTAGAAATAGGTGGTGTAACAATTGCTGATGATCATGAATTAATGGATGACATTCTACAAATTACTGTAGAAGAAAGCCTGCATAGACCAGGAATGTTTACCTTAGTTATCCAAAATGATTACTATCCTGGTCGAGTTGAAGACCAACCTTGGCGCTACAAACAATTATTGCAAATTGGTAAATCAGTCAAGATTGGTTTTAGGTCAAGTACAACAGAATCACCAGATTTTGATGATGAAGATCCAAATGAAGTTATACAGGGAGAAATAACAGCAATTGATACCCACTTCACAGATAAATCACAGGCTCCCATAATAGTTCAAGGTTACGATGTTTCTCACCGCTTGCATCGGGGACGTTACAATCGTTCTTTTCAAGGCATAACAGATAGTGACATTGTAAAGAAAATAGCCAAGGAAGTAGGCATAAAAATTGGCAAGATTGACCCTAGTGGCGTTGCCCATGACTACCTTTTTCAGGAAAATCAAACTAATATGGAGTTTCTGCGGGAACGAACTGCACGTATTGGCTTTGAACTGTACATTCAAAATGGCCTGCTTTACTTTCGTAAACCCAAAGCTGATCCTCAAATATTAACCTTGAAATGGTTAACAGACCTTCATAGTTTTCGAGTTAGAGTCACCAGCGCCGAACAAGTTAAAGAAGTAGAAGTCAGAGGTTGGGACTACGCTACAAAAAAACCGATTATATCCAAAGCAACTGCGCCAACTTTAATTACCGATACAAAAAACGGCAATGGTACTAACACAAGCAATAAGTTTAACGGTAAACCACCTACACCGAAAATGATTCTGGTGGATCAACCAGTTTTTCAGTCCAAAGAAGCTGATATCATGGCGCAAGCATTATGCAACGAATTGGGGGGACAATTTGTCTATGCTGATGCTAAAGCTGAGGGTGATACTCAAATACGTCCAGGGCGAGTAGTTCAACTGACAGAAATGGGGCAGCATGACGGTCAATACTATATTACCGAAACTCGTCACACTTATTACGATCGCACATACATCACAGAATTCAGCGTCCGTGGTTTGCGAAGCGGGGACTTGCTAACCACCCTTTCCCCTCAGACGAACCTGCAACCAGGTCAAACCTTATTAGTTGGTATCGTCACTAACAACGAAGATCCTAAAGGCTGGGGTCGAGTTAAAGTAATGTTTCCCACCCTGACAGTACAGCATGATAGCAACTGGGCCAGAGTCGTTGGTTTGGGAGCAGGTAAAAACCGTGGTACATACTGGATACCAGAGGTTAATGATGAAGTGCTAGTGGCCTTTGAACATGGAGATATTCACCGTCCCTATGTTATTGGTGGAGTTTGGAACGGTGTAGACTCGACCCCTAGACCAATAGCTCATACGGTTGTCCGCGGAAAAGTCCGCCTACGGGAAGAAAAAACTCGTTATGGTCACAAAGTGACATTTATTGATGACGATCGCCGTACTGAAAAGCGAGGTTATTATATCCAGACTGGTACTCGTCGCGGCCATTGCCTACGCTTCAATGATACCGATAGATTTATTGAAATAGAAACTATTGGAAGACATAAAATCCGTTTAGATGACAGGCGGAGGTTTGTAGAAATTGTCACAGCTGGGGGACAAAGTATCCGTTTAAATGACATTAATGGCAGTATCAATATTGGAGCCAGAACAATGATTAATAACACTGCTATGACTTCCATCAGTTCTAGAGCAGCTTCAATTGATACTACGGCAACTACTAATTTAAGTATGAAATCTGGCGGTGTTGCAAGTCTTACTGCCGGTGGAGCAATTGCTGTTAATGCTGGGGGAGCAATTACAATTAACGCCGCTGCAAATATTACGCTGAATGCTCCTACTATTGCACTTAATGGTGTAGTACTGATCAACGGCATACCGAGGTAAATTCTTAATAAAAAGTAAAAGGGACTGGGGACTGGGGATTAGGGATTGGGTGTAAAATCGATTATATTATGGTGGTTGCTCATTACCCTCCACCAAATTTTCAAAAACTTTTTCCCAGTACTCAGTACCCAATACCAAAGTGGCGTTCCTCCCTCACCTACTTTTATGTATGGTGGGGGACTTTGACGCTCGTCAGCTTGCTAACGCCGCGACCAGTTGATTTTTTTTTACTAACTGCATAAGTTGAAATCAATAGCAGCTAATAACAAATCAGAAAGCTATCAACCTCTGCATATGCTTGAAGATACTGATTACCTTCTGCAAGAACCTGACTACATCGGTGCTGGATTTGGTTTTCCATTACGAGTGAATGTACAGGGTGGAGTTCAACTGAGTACAGCTCAACCAAATATAGAAGAGTCCATTATTATCATTCTCCGCACAGATTTAGGTGAGCGGGTATATCGTCCTAATTTTGGTTCTCGGTTATCTGATTTAGTTTTTGAACCCCTGAGTATCCAAACTTTATTGCTAATTCGTCGCTATGTTGAAGAAGCATTAGAAATGTGGGAACCACGTATCATTTTAAAACAAGTGCGTGCTGACCCCGATCCCATCAGAGGCAAAGTTGATATTGTAATTGAATATCAACCGAAAAATAGCTACGACCTCCGCAGTTTAGTTTTTCCCTTTTATTTAGAATCGCGAGAATCATTAGGCGAAATAACACGCGCAGAATAACAAATAACTATTGACCATTGACTATTGACTAATAACTAACAATGGAATTCGATTTTTTACCTAAGCTACCAAAATCAAATCTTGATGACCGTACTTTTAAAGATTTAGTCGAGGAATGTATTCTTCGCATTCCCCGCTACTGTCCTGAGTGGACAAATCATAACCCTGGAGATCCGGGAATTACTTTGATTGAATTGTTCGCTTGGCTGACTGATCAAATGTTGTTACGGTTCAATCAAGTTCCCCGCAGAAATTATGTAGCTTTTTTAGAATTGCTGGGGATTCGCCTTAACCCTCCAACACCAGCTAGGTGTGAACTGACATTTTATTTAATAACAGCACAGCCTGCTGAAGTGAGAATACCTTTTGCCACTGAAGTAGCAACAATTCGTACAGAAACGGAAGAAGCAGTAATTTTTACTACTGACAACGAATTAGTAATTGGTAATCCTCAAATTAAACATTTACTGACAGCAGATATCAACGAAGCAATACCCCAACAATTGCGCGATCGCACTCCTAATAATAGACAATGGGATAACTTAGAAGAAACTTTTTTATTTGAAGAAGCTACCCCCGGTAATTGTTTTTATCTCGTTTTAGAAGACCCAGAAAACTCTATAGCTGGAAATGTAATTGCTATTACTTTCAAAGGAGAAGCTGCGACAACTACTGGTATTAATCCTGACGACCCACCGCGCCAGTGGGAAGCTTGGAATGGTATAAATTGGCAGCCAATTTTACGGCTTAAAGATGATGATAAAACCAAAGGTTTCAGCTTTAGTGAAGTTATCCAACCATTAGAAGGAGCAGATGTAATTTTACATTTACCCCAACAATTACCGCACACTGACTTTAGTACTCGTTTTGCAGGTCGTTGGATACGTTGCGTTTATACTTATCCTAATGAAACTCAACCAAGTTACAGTCGTTCTCCTAGCATAGTTGCTTTAGAGATACACAGCATTGGTGGTGCAGTTAATGCTACTCAATGTATTAGGGTAGAGGATGAATTTTTAGGAATTAGTAACGGTAAACCCGGCCAATCTTTTGAATTGCAAAGTACACCTATCCTAGACAGAATCCGAGAACAACAAGAACACATCGAAATTAGACTACCAGACGGTGATATTCAAGATTGGACAGAAGTACCTAACTTTGGTGCTTCTACACCTGATGACCTACATTACACTATTGATGCTCAAACAGGTGCAGTTCAATTTGGCCCTTTGGTGCGAGAACCAAGCCAAATTCAGGTATTGACCCAAGAAAGGTCACAAATCCAAGCTGTAGGTAGAATTATTCGCCGGGAAAATGTAGACACCAGAAATTTTGCCTATATTCAACCACAAGCAGCCGCCAATAATCACAGTGTGGTCTTAGATAGACAATACGGCAAAGTCCCGCCTATTGGTTCAGAAATATATATGCTGGCTTACCGCACAGGTGGTGGTAGTTGGGGTAACGTTCAAGCTGGGAAAATTACGGTACTCAAAAATTCTATTCCTTATGTGAAAAGTGTAATTAACTATCTTCCAGCTTATGGTGGCACCGATGCAGAATCTCTAGACGAGGCTGTGATTAGAGTGCCAGAAATGCTACGTACTCGTGAGTCTGCTGTTATTCCTGAAGATTTTGAGCGAGTCGCCAAGACAGCCGCTCAAAGAGCAGTTGCGCGTGTTCATGCTTTAACTAGACCAGAACAGACAACAGCCGGAATTGTCCGCTTACTCGTTGTTCCCAAAAAAGTAGATGTAAATACCTTTGATTTTCAGCAAGGGATGAAGCCAGATGAATATTTTGATTTATCTAGGGAACTGAAAACAGAAATTTTGGACTACATGAGCGATCGCAAGCCTTTGGGTGTACAAGTAAAGTTGGAAGAACCAGAATATGTCGGGGTGAGTGTCGAAACAGAAGTATTTTTAGAGCCACAATACAATAATCCAAGGGATCAAGAAATCATCCGTTTTCAATTGCTAACAACCCTCTACCGTTTTTTGAATCCTTTAGTAGGAGGACTAGCTCATCAAGGTTGGGAATTAGGTCGCTGTGTTTATCCTTCTGATATTTTTGCTGTGTGTCGTCAAATTCGCGGAGTACGTTATCTAGGAACCGTAAAACTCTACAGTTTACGTAAGTTCGATGGCGAATGGTTCCGTGCAGATATCCCAGAACTAGAAATTGATCCTGGGCCTAGTGGTCTTGCTTGTTCTTGGAATGATCATAATTCTCAACTGCAATCTGGCCATATCATTGAGTTTCGCGATTAAATTTCAAGCCAAGCCACAAGGCGAGTCTAATCTAAAATCTCAAATCCAAAATCCAAAATCTCAAATCCAAAATCTCAAATCCAAAATCCAAAATCTCAAATCCAAAATCTCAAATCCAAAATCCATTCATTGAGATATGACTCAAGCAATTTCTCGTGAAACTCTAGCTTTATCGCTAATTGCCATGCGATCGCCTGAAGTTGTGCCATCCAAAGGTTTTACACTCAAAGATAGCAAAGCTGACGAACCCATCGGTAACGAACTCCTCCTCCAACCAGGCGAAGTCGGAAAAATGTTCGTAAGAATAGAAAATGTAGCCAATCGTTCACTACAATGGAAATTACACATAGAAGGAGATTTTCCTTTCAATTGGTGCGAGTGGAATCAAACAGATTTTGCAGAAATTGCTGCTAATCAAAAGTTGGAAGCAGAGATCAATTTTCTAGTTCCAAAAGATTTTTTTGAAAATCAATCAAGTTTACATCCCCAAAAACCACGATTGCAACTAAATTATCAAAGTCAAGTTTATCTTTTTATACAAGAAGGAAGCGAACAAAGACTCATACAATATCGTATCTTTGACCTTGCGGTACGTCCTAGTAGTTCCTATCTGGATTATTTACCGGCACTTTATCGAGAGGTAGACTTTGTAAGAAGATTTGTCAGCATTTTAGAACAAGCTTTTGACCCAGCAGTTCAAACTCTAGACACTCTTTGGGCATATCTAGATCCAATCACTGCTCCTAAAACACTCCTACCTTTTCTCGCCTATTGGGTAGGTTGGGAAATCGATAGCAATTGGGATATTGAAAGACAACGGCTGTTAATTAAGAATGCGATCGCCCTTTATCGTTGGCATGGTACTCGATATGGTTTACGCTTATACATACACCTTTATACAGGCTTACCTTTAGAGCAAATCAATATTAGAGAAGTTTTCGACCTCGGTTTTGTTATCGGCCCAACTCTTATAGGTGAAGACTCTATGCTGGGAGGTGGCTGTCCCTATCATTTCATTGTAGAACTCCATGTGCAACAATCACAGCAAATCAATGAAAGACTATTAAGAGAAATTATTCAACGTCAGAAACCAGCTTTTTGTACGTATGACTTAGATATTCAGTATTTTTAGTTATATTTTGCATTAACTTGGAAGGCTGTAAAATACCCAATTTCTTCAATAACTGAGTAATTTGACTACCCTCAATGGGCAAAATTATTACAATGAAATATTAGCAATCAAAATCGGCATTTAACCTTATTGAGTTTAGTTTCTACGTTTACTTCAGCCTGCTTCAGGATTTAAAATACGTTATAAATTGTAACCTTATAGAAAGTTTCTTGATTTCATATTAGTAAAAAGCTAATAATGCTAAAAGTTGCAAAAAAATCGAGAAATCCACTATGAGTAAGTTAGTAGTGATTAACCTAGAAAAAGGTAATTTGATTGACGGTTTTTCTTCTGTCACTGCCCAGATATGGGATAATAAAACTCGACCTATACAATTTACAGGTAGTTTACCAGCAGCACCAGAAATTTCAGAAACTTATAAAAGGTTTAAAATAATTTATCAATCGCTCTATCATGGAATCAGAAGGCGTTCTCGACTAGAAATTGAAGACGTTGGCTTAACAAATGTGAGTGAAGTTGACTTCACAGAAGTTTCCCAACAGTTACAAGAACAAATAAATACTTGGTTAAACTCAAACTCTTTTCGGAGTATAGACCAACAATTACGAGCGCGATTGCTTTTAAACGAAGAAATTCAAATAATTATCGAAACAAGTGATAGCTTACTGCAAAAGCTTCCTTGGCATCTATGGAATTTCTTTGATGACTACCAAAATGCTGAAGTAGCGCTAAGTATACCAAAATATGAAAAAATTAAAAAAATCAGAAAAAGTTATACTAATAAAGTTAGAATTTTAGCTATTTTAGGTAATAGTGAAGGAATTAATATCGACCAAGACCGAGCGGTGCTTGAGCAGTTACCAAATGCTACAACAATATTTTTGGTAGAACCCTCACGCCAAGAATTAGATCAGTGGCTTTGGCATAAAGATGGTTGGGATATTTTATTTTTTGCTGGGCATAGTCAAAGTTATGGAAATACAGGTTCTATTCAAATTAATCAAACCAGTAGTTTAAAAATATCTGAATTAAAAAATGCTTTAAAACATGCGATTAAACGTGGTTTGAAGTTAGCAATTTTCAACTCTTGCGATGGTTTGGGACTAGCAAATCAGTTAGCTCAGTGGCATATTCCCCAACTTATTGTCATGCGAGAAAATGTGCCAGATGTGGTAGCACAAACATTTTTAAAGTATTTTCTCACAGCTTTTGCTGATAATCAATCTTTTTATTTAGCAGTGCGGTATGCGCGAGAAAGGTTGCAAGGTTTAGAAGATGACTTTCCTGGTGCTTCTTGGCTACCCACAATTTGTCAGAATCCAGCAGAAGAACCACCTACTTGGAATGAATTATGCGGTAAAATCAGCAAAGTTTCTTTTTCTTGGTTCAACAAGCAAAGCCTGCAAAAAGTTTTGCTGACAAGTCTAGTAGTGACTGGCTTATTGTTGGGAGTGCGATCGCAAGGAATAATTCAAGCATGGGAACTGAAAGCTTTTGATGCTATGATGCGGCTTAGACCTGATGAAGGGCCAGATCAACGCCTGTTATTGGTGACAGTTACCGAAGCAGATATTCAAGCTCAACAACAAAGGCAAAAGTCGTCTCTATCAGATGATGCATTAGCGCAATTATTGCAGATATTAGCAAAATCAAAGCCGAAAGCTATAGGTTTAGATATTTATCGTGATTTTCCAGTAGAATCTCAAAATTCAAATTTAGCAATCGAGTTGCGACAAAATCAAAACTTTTTTGCGATTTGTAAAGTCAGCGAAAGTAGCAAAAATGGTGTTTTACCTCCACCAGAAATTCCCACTCAACGTCTAGGCTTTAGTGATATAGTCCGCGATAGCGATTTTATTGTCCGTCGTCATTTGCTAATTTTAACCCCAGATCCGCAATCACCTTGTAAAACCAGTTATTCATTAGGAGTACGCTTAGCTAGTCAATACTTAGCACAACAAGGGATACCGCTGCAAATTAATGATCAAGGACACTTACAGGCTGGGAAAGTAGTTTTTAAACCTATAGATGTTCCTACAGGTAGTTACCAACAATTTGACGCACGCGGACATCAAATTCTGCTTAATTATCGCTCTACAAAGCACATAGCCCGGCAAGTAACTCTGACACAGATTTTAAATGGTCAATTCGATTCTAACTGGGTTCGCGATCGCATTGTCTTAATAGGCGTTAATGCTGAAAGCATAAAAGACGCTTTCCTAACACCTTACAGTATGGGGACTATGCCTTACAAAGAAGTCCCAGGAGTATTACTTCATGCCGAGATGGTAAGCCAAATACTCAGTGCAGTTTTAGATCATCGACCTCTATTGTGGGTTTGGCCTTCATGGATTGAGGCTTTTTGGATTTGGGGTTGGTCTTTCATCGGCGGTATGGTAGCTTTATATAGTATGACAAGATTGCAACTAGCATTGATAGCTAGTGCTGCAATCACTATTTTATATGGATGCTGTTTTGGTCTGTTGCTGTATGGAGGTTGGATATCATTTTTACCTCCTGCTATTGTATTGATAACTACTGCTTATATATTGATGTCATACAATTCATTGTCAAGCAATCAAAAAAAATAGCAGACAGAGATTTGCAAAATGAAAATAGATTTTTGTTTCAAACCAATAAATCTAGCGTTGGGAATTATTTTTGCAACTGTTAGTATTACACAATTACCAGTAAAATCTCAGCAATCCAATAATATACGAGTCCGCTTTATCCAGCCTTCCTTAGAAAAAGAACCAGAAAACCGAGGCGCACCGAGAGATAGGTATGGAGCCGGAACTCGTGGTGATTGTCCTAATGTAAATATACCTCTGACTGCATTAATACCTTTGATGCAAAAAAATCAAAGTCCAAAACAACTAAAACCAATAAATGTAACTGCCACAAAATTTGCCTTGGGATTAACAGTTAATGAATTTCCTAAATTTTGGTTTTATTTTCCCTATAGATCCCAAGATATTAACTCTGTCAAATTTGTCTTATTAGATGAGCAAAATAATTCAGTAACCAAAGAACCTATTCCTATTACTATATCTGGCACACCAGGCATTATTAGCGTTTCTATACCTTCAACTGCAAAGCCTTTAGAAATTGGCAAGTATTATCATTGGTATTTATTAGTTGATTGCCAAGAACAAAGCAACTCTGAAGATGTTGCAGTTGAAGGTTTAGTTCAACGAATAGAACCCAATTCTGATTTAATAAATAAATTAAATACTGCAAAACCAAAAGAGCTTGTAGCTGTTTATGCTCAAGCAGGTATTTGGCAGGATGCACTCACTGTCATAGGTGAACTTCGCCGTAGTAAACCAAAAGATAGCACCCTCGCTTCTGATTGGCAAGAGTTGTTAAAATCTATCGATTTGGGCAATATTGCAACACAACCTATTACAAAGTGTTGTAATCTTTAATTCTATTAATAGCTGGGGACTGGGTAATGGGGACTGGGGAATGGGGACTGGGGAATGGGGACTGGGGAATGGGGACTGGGTAATAGTAAAAACCAATTACCAATTACCAATTACCAATTAGCCATTCACGCACATAGTATAATTCCTAAAGCCAATTACCTACTAAAACGTAAGGCGCCCAATAAAATGGATGTTCTTTATACTGCTTTAAAATATACTCTTGGGCGCGACGTAGAGCTTCTGCTTTGGTGATAGCTGCATCGTTTTTTAACTGTCGATAGAATTCAGCCATGAGAATGGATGTAGATTGATCATCTACTCGCCATAAAGAAGCGAGAGTACTACGGGCCCCTGAACGCACCGCAATTCCAGCTAATCCCAAAGCTGCGCGTTTATCTCCAGTAGCCGTTTCACAAGCGCTCAGAACGAGTAATTCTATTGGCTTTAAGGTTCCCACTCGTGACCCTCTAGTATCCTCTCTGATTTGCAGCACCTCACGCAGTTGATTGGCATTAATCTTGCCATTCCACGCCAGAATAAATGTATCTTCTAGTTGAGAACTAAATTTACCGTGAGTTGCCAAATGTACAATAGAAAATGAATCAGAACTAATTTGGTTTTCGATGGTTGTACTAGTGAAAGTTTGATTGAGCAATTGTCTAGCGGGAATAACAGATTTAATTTCTTCTAATTCAGTGGCTACATTAGGTAAAGGACTAAAACCAAAGCGTGATTCAGTAAGTCCCCCTGTGAATGCTTCAAATTTTTGTTTTTGTTGTTTTGGTTCTATTAGTTGTAAACCAGGAGATAAAGCAACACTGTACTTTTCTACTATATACTGCTTACCGTCATAGAGGGCTGCTATAGGGATATTTCGTAAAGAGCCATCCAGCACAAAAACTAATGTTTTAATCTTATTTTGTTCTAATTCCTTTTCGCCAGGTTTGATTAACCAGTTATATACTTCTTGAGAAACAAGTTCACGCTCACGAAAAGTATAACGTTGTTCTAAATTTTGCCGCAGTTTTTCTAAAGTGCTTTCTACCTCATTTTTCGCTATATAAGTTCTGTAATGAGTCAGTTGTTTTTGCTGGGGTAATTTTACAATTACCTCTAGTCTGTCTGCCAAAATGATTGGATAGATGACTGCTGTTGGTGAATTAGCATTATCTACAATTTCATCAATCGCTGTTGGCTGGGCAATTATACAAGCATCTCGAAAAAAATTATCTAATTCAGCCAATTGTAAGGCTTCAATGACGTTGCGAGCCTGTTTTAAATTTTCAGAACTAGGTATTTCTGGTTGCAGTAATAAATTTACTAACTGCCGATACACTGGTTCTACTTGATCTCGAAAGTCAAATTGAATATCGGGATTGAGAGCTACTAAATCACTACGTAAAGATTTGAGAATGGTTACAGCATTAGTGTATGCTGCTACGGCTGCTGGAAAATTTTTCTGAGCTGAAAGTATACGACCTAATTGCCAGTGCCATTGATAAGTAATATCTCTTGCATTAATTATCTGGGTGAGCTTTAAAGCTGATTCAGTATATTCTTTAGCTGTTTCCCATTGTTGGGCTTGTTCGTATAGTTGACCAAGACGACCCAATGCATATGATTCAGCTCGTTCGTCTTTGATAGCTTTGGCTTGTTGAATAGCTGTGTTTAGCAATTGCACGGTTTCATCTGGGCTGGAAACTGATTTTGCTTGTGCTTTTATGCCTTGATTAACACAGTGTAAACTTTCAGCAAAGTTAACTCTGGCATAGATAGAAACTCGACTGGGAGTGAGAGTTATTAATGTAGACTTGATCGAAGTCAAGTCTTGGGATGTTGGCTGTTGATGTAGATATAGTAAACCTTTTAAATGATTAAGTTGTGCTTGTAATGTAGCAATGGGTGAAGTAGAAATATCTACAGTTTTTTGATAAAAATCAAGTGCATTTTTGTAGTAAGTTTTAGCTTGATCTGTGATGCGTTTATGTCCACAAGGCAAAGGCAAAATATTCTCTTCTTCTGTGGTGTCTCGTAATAAACTTTTATTGGCAAAGGCAAAAGATGTATTACCTAAACTCAGATAAGTAGCAGCCAAATTTTCCGAATCACCTGATTGTTGAGCTAATTGCTCAGCTGTCAATAACGCCATCTGTGATTGTTCGAGTTGACTGACAAATCGCAAAACATTACCGAGACTACGCAAAGCCAAGATTTGTAAAGATGAGGAATTTCTTTGTTGCAAGGTTTGCAATTGTTCTTTTGTGATTTCGCAGTTTTGATGATCAAGCTCTAAAGTTTTGAGTAAAGTTTTGCAAGCCCTTGGGTAAAGGCCTAAATCTTGCATGGCTTGAGCTTGGTTAATCTGGCTTTTAATTGCACCATTTTGATTACCAAGATTTTGATAAATTTTAGCCGCTTGTTGCCAACTTGTTAAGGCTGCTTGTGATTGTCCCACTGCTAATTGCAACTTTCCTTGGATGTCCAATGTGGAACCGAGGATTTGCTGTTGTGCTGGTGATTTTGGCTGTGTTTGCAGAATATTTAAGCTAGTAGCGATCGCTTGTCTTGCTTGCTCCCAGTTTCCAAGTTGTTGAGCTGTCAGGGAAACATTACTCAAAGCCATAGCTTGGTTCAGTTTATCACCCCGCGCTGCAAAAGCTGCGGCAACCTGTGACCAAACCCCCAAAGCTGACTCAAATTCTCTGTTTTGGTAAAGCAATTTCCCTTGTTCTACCAACTGCAAAGGCTGTTTTTGAGTTTGGACAATCGCAGTTGACGCCCAAACATCGCTAGTAACTAAGACTCCTCCCACAGAGGATAAAAATAACACTACTGCGAGGATAAGCGATCGCACTTGACTACTATAGAAAAACCTGGCTTGGCGCGATCGCCATCTGTACTGTTTTTTATGCATATTTTATGAATTATGTCAAGTGTAAAACTATTTCTTCTCACTTTCTACTCTTCATCGTGCATCACAACTACTGAAATTTTGCGGTAGGCGCTGGGTTCCGATGGTGTTGGGATTGTAAGCGGTCAGAACTACTTGACCTTGATTGTTGAATACCCATCCTTGAGCCGGTACAATTTGTGAGGGTGAATCATAACTTGCAGAAACTTTCTGCACTGGGTTTACATTACTGACGCTTGGGACTGGTTCAACTAAACCAACCTGAGTAGCTTCTTGGCTTAAATCTTCGTTGGGACTGGGAGGTAAACCACCACGTCCTGTAATAGTAAATTCACTACCAACACCTTTACGACAGGGATTTTGGGCGATTTGGTCATTGGGATCAACAACGATCGCAGTTACTTCCACTAAATTACGGCTGGGATCAATCGGTTGATTAATGTTTACCACTCCCGGATTTCCACCAAACTCTGAACTTGCAGTGATGTCATTTAACAAATCTCTGGGCTTGTCTTGAAATTCAATGCCATAAATACCGGTAGCTGTGATCTCAACACGACCACCGTCACCAAAAGTTGCATTGGCGGTGATGTCGCTACCATTTGGTTGTGAGGGGAATGCAACTAGAAATTGAGTGTTAATGGCAATGTCACCGCCAGTGCCAATTGCTCCCGGTTCACTTTGAGTACCTGCATTGGTAGTGATTTTGCTATCGTTTTGCATTAGTAATAAATCTGCTACCTCTAAGCTAATATTGCCACCTCTTTCTTTGGCGGTTTCAGCTGCGATCGTTCCCTGATCCAAAGTCAGAGAATTGGCTTCTAGAAATATATCGCCTCCTGTACCGCTTCCTTTGCTATTGACAGAAAGTTCCGCACCATTTTGAATCAAGACAATTTCAGGAGAGTTAATCACGAAGATATTACCGCCGGCACTGATGGAAGTATTTTCAGTCTGAGCTAAAATTGCAGTTCCCAAGTCTGTTAGAGTAATGCTGTTTTGTGCGTTCAGTGTGATATTGCCTGCTTTGGAACTACCTGAAGTATTAGTGCGAATTTGTCCAGAAGCGGAGAGTTCAATATTGTTAGCTGTAACTTCAATGTCACCAGCATTGCCATTGCCATTAGTATTGGCACTGATAAAAGCACTATTAGTTATCTTCAAGCTAGGAGTATAGATTTGAATTCCTTGGGAATCACCTTCTGCTTGAGATCCCACTTCACTAGTTGCAGCAGAACTACGAAAGCCATTTTGAGATTCGCCGTCAAAGACCACATTATTAGTGGCAGTTATTTGAATCACACCTGAGTTTCCCTGACCTAATGTCGTGGTATTCAGTTGAGCGCCATTAGTCACTTCCAGACTACCTGTATTAATCTCAATCCCTCCTGCTTCGCCCCCAGCTCCAGCAGCTACTTGACTGTTGGCAAAGCTGCCAACTCCTGTGCTTGATTCGCCATCAAAAACTACTTCACTAGCATTGATTTGAATCTTACCAGCATTACCCGTGCCTAATGTGCTGGTATCTAGTAAAGCGCCATTGGTGACTGCAAGGGTATTTGTATTAATATTGATACCCTCTGAGTTACCTGTAGCATTTGCTGCTACTTGGCTGATGGCACTAGAAGTACGGGAGGCATTTTGCGATTCTCCGTCAAAGACTACGCTATTGCTAGCATTCACTTGGATGATGCCCGAATTTCCTTGTCCAAGAGTAGTAGTAGTGAGTTGAGCGCCTTTAGTCACCTCCAGAGTACCCGTGTTAATCTCAATTCCTCCTGAGTTACCCACAGCTTGGGAAGTCACTTGGCTAATTGCTGCACTGCCATTGCCGTTGCTCGATTCACCATCAAAAACTACTTTCTCACGACCAGTAATTTTAATTGCGCCAGCGTTGCCCGTTCCTAATGTACTGGCATCTAGAAGCGCTCCATTGGTAATTTCCACATTGCCTGCGTTAATTTCAATTCCGCCGGAGTTGCCTATAACTCCTGGTCTAACTTGGCTGAATGCAGAACTCAAAAAGCCTGCGTCAGATTCCCCATCAAAAACAACATTGTCACGAGCGGTAATTTTGATGGGGCCTGCATTTCCTCTGCCAAGAGTATTCGCTGTTAACTGAGCGCCATTAGTCACTGCAACGCTACCCGCGTTAATTTCAATTCCACCTGAGTCGCCCACAGCGTCATTGAATACTTGGCTGATTAAAGCACTCAGAGATCCAGAAGGAGACTCCCCGTCAAAAACTACCTGATCAGTGGCAGTAATTTGGATCTTGCCTGCATTTCCCGTTCCCAAGGTTGTAGCACTCAGTTGAGCGCCATTGAGGATCTCAACACTACCTGCGTTAATTTCTATACCGCCGGAATCGCCTACGGCTCCTGGTCTGACTTGGCTAAATGCAGAACTCAGGTTTCCATACAAAGGAGCTTGTCCATCAAAAACCACCTGATCAGTGGCAGTAATTTGGATTTTGCCTGCATTTCCGCTTCCCAGGGTATTAGCACTCAATTGACCACCATTAGTCACTGCAACGCTTCCTGCGTTAATCTCGATTCCGCCGGAATTACCAACGGCGTTCTCTCCTACTTGGCTGAATGCAGAACTTAAGTAACCGTAAACTGATTGCCCATCAAATATTACCTGATCAGTTGCAGTCATTTGAATCTTGCCTGCGTCCCCCGTTCCTAAATTAGTGGCATTGAGTTGAGCGCCATTTGTCACTGCAACACTACCTGCGCTAATTTCGATACCGCCGGAATTGCCGACGGCGTTCTCTCCCACTTGGCTGAGTGCTGCACTGAGATTGTTGTAACGAGATTCGCCATCAATTACCACTTCACCTGTAGCAGTAATGCGAATTTTGCCGGAATCTCCTGTACCTAAAGTATTAGTATCTAGCAAACCTCCGTTGGTGATCTCAACGCTTGCTGCATTAATCTCAATACCGCCGGAATTGCCTGAGGCGTTTTCTCTAACTTGACTCAATAATGAGCTAACTTGCCCAGAAACAGATTGCCCATCAATAACTGCCTGATTAGTAGCTGTGACTCTAATAGTGCCTGCATTTCCTGTGCCTGTGGTGCTAGCATTCAATTGAGCGCCATCACTCACTTCAAAAGAACCAGCCTGAATGTTGATATCACCAGAGTTGCCTTGCCCTGTTGATTCTACTTGGTTGAATGCTCCACTGATGGCGTTGTTGGCAGATACTCCACTAAAGACCACCTGGTCTGTAGCATTGATTTCGATGTCTCCCGCCTGAGTTCCAGGTGAACCATTACCTTGACTGATTCCTGCTAATAACCGACTTCCTCCCACAATATCTACATTACGACCGTTGAGTACTATACTGCCGCCACCACCAGCCGCAACATTCACAACTGCTTCTTGGGACAAAGATATATCAGCTCGTTCAACACCATCTGGAAAACTCACTGAAGTCAGATGTTGTACTCCTTGGGACTCTTGGATATTTAGATTAACTGTTCCCGCATCAGTCAATCCTCCTAACTCAATGCGTCCCCCTGATACCTGCAAACTGCCACCATCAAGGATGACATCACCACCTACCAGTGCCAAGGTGTTTCCTGGTTGCAACGCTAGAACAGCAGATGATTGATTGACAATACTTGCGGAATTTTGCCTCAATTGCAATGCTACAGGAATATTTACTGTTAACAGTGGTGTTTGCGGGTTTGTGGCGCTAAACTCCAATCCGTTATCAAATAGTATGCTATCTGCACTAGAAGCTACAAAGGAGCCTCCTACATCTAAACGAGCATTGGGGCCAAAGACAATTCCGTGGGGATTAATCAAAAACAAATTGGCATTACCCAAAACCCCCAAAGTTCCTAAAATATTCGAGGGATTACTGCCTGTGACTCTAGTCAAAATATTCGTAATGCCGCCAGGATTTGTAAAATAAGCTCTTGCGCCTTCACCAACATTAAATTCCTGGAAGCTGTGAAATAAGTTGGTTCCTTGAATTGCTCCTCCATTAATCCGGTCAATAGGATTGTTGTCAAGAGTGTCTGGTACGACAACTGAATTGTTATCGCCCAGAGTTGTATCGGGTGTGATTTGTGCTTTTGCAGGAAAGGGAGCGATACCAGATAACAAAGCCCATACAAGATTAATCCCTAGAGGGAAAGTATGAAACAAAAGCGATCGCTTGGGATGTTGCATCATTTTTGACCCTTTGCTAATTTGAGATTTTTTTGATCAAAAAATTTTTAGAAAGGATTTGCCACTATGGAAAAATAAATACCGTCTTCTTGCAAAGTTCTGTTTCTGTCTTGAATATCTGTTAATGGCACACCATAATCAAGACGAGCATTGAAGCGATCGCTCATTTGCCACTGTAATCCCAATCCTATCCCCAACAAGGTGTTAGGCTCTGGATCTGTATTGTCAGAACTATTCCAACCCACACCAAAATCTATAAATGGCACTACTTGCAAAACTCCTTTGACATTTTCTACCCGCAGTACTGGTAATTGCACTTCTGCTGATGCAAAAAAGCCGTTATCTGCCAATAGAATATCCTGCCGATATCCCCGGACACTACCCAGACCCCCCAACCCAAATTGCTCTAAAGGCACAAGCGCACGAGTTGACAATTGCAAATCTGTACGTAACACGAGTAAAGTTTGCGGTGCTAATAGTTGCACATATTGCCCTTGTCCCCGCCAAGAAAAAAACCGAGTATCAGGAGGTTCATCGTTGACGGTAGCATTGAACAGATCTAAACCGAGGTTAAATTGAGAACGCAGGGCTAAGGCTTGTTGCGAGTTCCGTTGCTGATATTCTTGGAAGAATTGTAAAACAAAGATGCGGGTTTCTCCCTGTGCGTTAGCACCGGCTGAAAGGGGAAAACCACTACCTAACAGTTCAGATTTGCTTTCTTGTCGCAATGCAGATAGACCCACAGCAAATTCTCTGTTGGGAGATAAAATTAAAGGTTGGCGCAAGCCTAACTCGAAATAATTGGAATTACCAATGATATCTATGCGGTCAAAGGGTGGCTCGACAATTTCGGTATTTGTCAATCCTCCTCTGAGGGTAAGTGTGCCATTACGCGGATTAATAGGTATGTTGTAGCGAAAATCAAAGGCGTTACTACCATCAGTATTGATATATTCTAGATTCAAGGCATCCCCAAAGCCGAATAAATTTCCTTGGTTAATGCGGACACCACGGCGTAAGCTGCCAACACTAGGCGCACGACCATTATCTATAAAAAATTCTGTATTAAAGGAGTCGGCTTCTATTACCTTGACTGTCAGTAAGCTTAATTCAGGACGTGACCCAGCAGACAATTCGGCTGATATATTCTTAATCAAGGGGTTGAGTTGCAACAGTTGCAAAGCTGACAGCAAGCGTTTTTGATTTAAGGGTTTAGCAGTGGCCAGGGCTAATCTACTGCGGATGTAGTTCGAGTTCAACCTTCGTGTACCTGTCACCGCAATTTCTTCTAGCCCTCCTTCAATAATTTGGATTTTGACGACAGACCCCTGTTGAGATAAAATTTGACCAGCTGGAATCACCGCACCGCAATTGAGATAACCCGCATCGGTGTAGAGTTTAGTTATGGTAGCCTCAACTTGTAGTAATTCTGCAAAAGTTAGTGTTCGGTTCGTAAATGGAGCAGTTACTTCGGTTAACTTTTTGTCGCTGAATGCCGTGTTCCCATCAAACTCGAATTTGCTAACAATGATACCTTGAGGAAGATCAAAGCGTTCTTTAGAAGAGGGAAATGTTTGAGAAGGAAACTCAAGGGTAGGTTTTGGTTGTGGCTGCGGCGTAAGAGTTGGCTGTTTTGGTGGTTGTGAGTCGAGAACTTGAGACAAAATTGACTTTGATGAATCTGTTGTTAGTGCTTGGGAGTAGCGAGGTTGAGATTTATTCGTCAACAGGAGAGTTTTTAGCACCACTACATTTTTAATTCTGTCAACAGACTGTCTGTTACTTTTAACGTTGAAACGAAAGCTTGAACTGTCAGCACTATGTAAGCCATCAGGCAAGACATTAGCTAAAGCGCTACCCTTGTAGAAGCCAACTAACATCCCTGGAATTGCTAAAAATTTCAAAGCTAGTGTTAAACACCAGAGGCATGGACAGCATACTTTCGCCATTTTTCATAATTTAAAAGTTATGTACTGTAGAAATTAACTAGGATTTGAATGAATATGTCATTTTTTGAAACGTCATAACAAATATTACCATGCTTAATAACGAAGAATAAAGTTTTGTTACGTTCTTTTTGAAGAAGAAGTTGCAATGTGTCCTTTGAATCATAATTTGGTTCTTGGCAACTTTTGGTGATCTAGGTTGGGGGAAGGCATCTATGCTGAGGGCAGAAGTTGGAAGAAGGAAATTATAGATTCAAACTTTGAGTTTATTTAAACTGGCAACTAATATACTTTGCATTTCCTCAACTTAATTTAATAGGGGAGTAAAAAGATTTTTCTCTGCCAAATCTACTTCTTTAGCAATGATTAATTGTGTATCGAGTTCTCTCAAAGAGCCTAAAGCAATATGTAAAAACTGTACATATTCTTGCTTTGAACGTCTTCCATATCCTTCGGCTATGTTGGATGCTACAGATACAGAAGAACGTCGTATTTGGCTGGTTAAGCCATACAATTCTGATTGAGGGAATAGGCGCGTAAACTTATAGCAATTAATGGCAAGTTGAACTGCCCTTTGCCAGATAAATTTATTTCTGTAGCTCATAATTAAGTTTGAAGTTTAGAGAAGTTTGAAGTACAAGGATTATACTGAAAACAGGTAACATAGTTGCTTTCTAAATTTTTAGTTTGCTAACAAGAATCGTCGTTCCAGTAAGTCTATCTTGGCGCGACCATACATCTGCCGCTTTAACATTTTCAGTCGATTAATATGCCCTTCAACAGGGCCATTACTAACTGGCATAGTTACACCTGCTTTGACAGCATCGTAGTCAGACTCTAAACCAACAGCAAAACGACGCAGCAAAGAAACCGAGCTGTTTTTAGCTTTGTTTAACCAAGCATCAAGCTGCTGGCTCAGGCGTTGACGTAGAAGAGATGCAAACTGTTGAGCTAGTTCAATAACTGACTTCAAATCCGAATGGGCTGTTTGTAGTTGAGCGATTACTTTACGCTCATTAGGCTGTGTTAGTTCTGGTCGTCGCAAAACTAAAGCTGTGACGCGACTGGGGGTGAGAGGACGATAGGAAGAAGAACTTACCCTGGGGGAAACGTTTTTTCTTGAACCTTTTGCAGGTTTAAATCCGGGCAAGGTCTTGAGATAACGAGTGAAGCGAGAGACCGTGGCATAAGTACCGATATAGCCGCAGGCGCGAATTTCTTCAAACAGTTTTTGGGTGTTGCAGTGTCCGCTATTCCAGCGACTGAGGAGGTAATCATGATAAGGGTTGAGAAGACTCAAACCGTAGTCGCTACGTTGGCGACGTTCGGTAAAATTTGAGCTACGCAAGTAATTAGATACGGTATTTTTCGCAACTCCCAGGGATTGAGCGATTGCTTGCACTGATAAGCCAATAGACCGCAGGTTCCAAACTTGCTCATGGATTTCTCGCCGTCTGTCCCGTGCCTTGGCGGATTGGACTTTTCTTTTTAAAGATGTGTTTTGGGGAAATCTTGGCACAACTGGGCTCTTATTAGCCTCAGCAATTAGAGAAAGGTTGTGTGCTGTTTCCACCTCTAAATGCACTTTAGTATCAGTACTAAAGACTTGTTTTTACACTTCTTTAAGTGCTTTGGCGTGAATACCAAAGACCTGTTCAAGCGTTTGAGATAAGTTCTGCAATAAGTGAAAACGGTCTGCAACTTGAATGGCTTCTGGCGCACCTTGACTTTACATTTACGAAAGCAAAAGTCGTCTACTCCAAGAATGGGTGGCGTTACGATTGGTGGCAGTGGGATTGAGCGGATTAAATTTAACAGCGTGTTGCGTGAAACTTTTATTCCAAATTCCTCTGAAAGTCTGGCCCCTGCTGCACCACCATTAGCCAAACCAATCGCACTCAGTCTTTGAGCTAAACGTAGAGTTTTTCTTGCCCAAGGTGCGGTCACATTGGTCAACCTTTCGGTAAAGATGCGCCGTTTACATAAAGTGTTAATGCAAAAAAACTTCCGCACCCGTAACTGTAAGGTAATGCTGTAATTAGCCCAGGGCAAGTCTGCTAAGAAGCGTTCATAGCGACGCGCGAATTTTGTGAGTTGGTTGGTTACAAACTGGACAGTTAACTACTCTACTGATTGCGGAAACAATCAAATTTATCTGAGTTTTTATCTTGTCAAGTTGGCAATTCTCAAGTCTCAGATTGCTTGAATCTGGTAATAGGTGAGTTAGCACCGACATAGAACTTGCTGAGGCTTATACCTCAAATGTTTGAAGGAGTGAAGTTTGAAGTATCTCGATTATATCTTTCTTCCTTCTGCCTTCTGCCCTCAGCATAGATGCCTTTCCCCAACCTAGATCACCAGTAACCTCTGATATTTGCAGAAAACAGGTCATCTTTATATTTTGTGAATAGCTCACGAAGCCAAGTGATTGAAACAGATGTAACAAAAGATAACCAATCACTTCCTTGAAGTGAGTAACCACCTGGCACAGAAATTTCAAACTTATCTACAACTAAAATTGGGATAGTAAGGGCTTTATACCAATCATCAAGCTGTCCTTTTCCAACTTCAAGTACTGCAACATCAGGAATAAATCGTATATTTCCTAAAAGATGTTTTAGAGAGCTATAAGCATTATTCTGCACTGTTTTAAGCTCATTATGAACATTATCTGACTCAGACAAATTATGTACATACCAAAATTGGATTGTTTGAATTTGTCCGCTCTGAAGAGCATTACGGAGTTGAATAGCTGCTGGCCTAATACGGTCTGGGAGATCCTTAATTTCACGGTTCAGTAACCATGCTACAGCTGTATTTAAATCAGATGCTTTACTTGATGGCGCTTCTTTCTTTTCGGAGTTAAGTGAATAATATCCTTGTGCAATTACTGCCAAACTTTCATCAGGATCAACATAAATAAGATCGCATTTTTTATCATCGCTACCGTCTGTTAAAGAGTCAATTGCAACAGTATGTATATCTTCAATCCCAAAACGAAGCTCTAACGCAAAAAGTAAGAGGGCATTGCTTCCATACTGCTTGAGATCATCTCGGTTACTAAAAACAGTATTATAATCCATTTAAAAATAAGTTTTATTTAACAAAGTTTTATTTTAGTAGACTTTTCTACGAATCCGCTTTTTAATTTGTGGCAGTTAGCGATGTGCTTCGGGTGAGTCAATTTTGTTCAGGTTTTCAGGTTTCACGGTGAGGGTAGTATCATGAACATCAACTTCTATACTAAAGTCGTTGAGCGCTACAGCGATCGCCCAACAGTTATTATATTTGCGCTCAGTCCCTTCTAGTTTGCAGATTGTGAACACATCACCTACTTGGCAGAAATCACAAGCGGAAAATAAAGGCTTGTCTTTAAGTTGCTCCACTATCTCCTTTACAATACGACCACTGGGAACTTTACCGCCAGCCTTCTCTACTGCTCGCTGCCATGCCTGCTGCTGTTGCTGGGGTTCTAGGTTTGCCAGAGGTCGCACTTGTCCTTCACTGGAGGGAAGAATTTGCGATCCATTTGTTGTCAAATCATCAATCTCAGAATTTTGACAACAATTTGTTGTCAAATTTTCGTACACCTGGGCTGCTGCGATTAAATAATTTGATTTCTGGCGACTATGACCAAAGCGATGGCTTCGCCAACGCCAAGGGCGAACGCGGCAATACTCCTCAAAGGTTTTGTGAGTAGAGCAGTAGAGCCTGCTTTGGCGCAATTCTGCCAATGCTTTTCCTGCCTCAAAAAAGGCAAGTTCTACTTTTAGAACGAAAAGTAGGCGATCGCTTTGTTCTTCCTAAGTTAACTCAAGGACTTCAACAGCAGCTACCTCAACAGTCACTAAATCCTGATTGTCCTGGGGATAAATATCTGAACTGTTTGGGAATTAATCAATCTAGCGATTATTTCTGCTCTGGTTAATCTCATTAAACGAATAGTCAAGGATAGGAGTATTTATAGATATTCTTCATTTAAACTTCAGATAAATATTTCAGCAAATTTACTATGATATTTTTGTATCTATCAGTAGTTTCATACTAGCTTACTGTACAATACAAGATAATAAAAACTAAGCTACCAATAATATTTTTTAAATAGAGAATATGAAAAACATAATAAAAGTTGCCAATCTTCTAACTTGGGGTGGCTTAATAATTTCTAGTCCAGCACAAGCAGCGGATTTGGATTTTAATAATGGTACTTCTCCTTGGAGTGCATTTGGGGATGTATACGTTGCCAAACCTAAAGAGGTGCTTTTGTCAACTGATGCCATCCTAGATGATGATATTCAGTTGGGTGCAATCAGTGGACAATTTAATTTTTCTGGTCAGCCTGCTGGTGAGGTAGGGTTTGTTAGTCCAAACTTGGCTGAGTTTTTGGGGATAGATGCCAGTTTATTAGATATAAATGGGTTTGCTTATGAAGGATCTGCTATCAAGCGGACGATTGATGTAAAAGCAGGTGATTCTTTGATTTTTCAAAGAAATTTTTTAACTAATGAAAATTCTGCTTTAGTCAGTGGAAGTTTTCGCGGCTCATTGAATGATTATAGTTTTTTCTTGGTAAATGACGAAATTAAAAAACTAGCAGATATTAATGATGCAACACAATCCTTATCTAATTTTATCGTAGCGTTTGATAAGGAAACTGAAATCCAAACTTTCAAACACACTTTTAATCAAGCTGGAACATATACAATAGGTTTTGGTGTGGTTGATATAGATGATTTCACTGTTTCATCTGCTCTTTCTATTCAGAATGTGACTTTCAAGAGTAGTTCAACTGGTGAAACTATACCTGAACCTACAACTATATTGGGAGCTTTTGTGTCTATGGGGTTTGGTGTTTTATCCAGGAAAAATCAGGGGATGAAAACAAATAAAAATCAAGTCTGATAACCTCTTGCTATCTTTGGCGATAGTTTCCGAACGACTGGAGGTTATCGCCTGATATTATTAAATAAGTGAAGGGTGATGCCTGTAAAAAATAGCGATTTATACAATTATCTCACCAACCTACTTAATTTACCGATTTTAAGGAATTGACCAATCCACAATTTTTAAATTAGGAACTTTCTGAAAATCTTTAAAGTTGCGCGTCACAACTGTAGCATTTAAGGAAAGTGCAATGGCTGCAATTCTTAAATCTTGTGTATCAACACGAATTTTTTGTTTTAATAATTCGTTATACGTATCAAATGCTGCTTCATTAAAATCTAGAATGTTAGCTTGACTTAACAGATTAAATGTTTCTTTTAATAAAGCATAAGCTGTAACTAATTATTGTTTTGATTTGGCGCGGTTAATTACATTTATGGGTGAGTGATCGCGTCACCCACCTATAATATTCAAGGGAAAGGTGCGTTACTGTAAACAATGAATTTTGTTTTTTATCATAGATTACCCCCAGCTAATGCACTCTATAAGATAGGGGATTACAGTAGTAGTGTATCTCATCCAGTGGCACACCGCTATAGATATTACATTAAACCAATTTTTGATTTAATATACTGTATTCCAAGAAAAGCTCCAGTTTTAAATCCATTTTTAATTGCTTTTCCTAAAGGCTTTGGTGCAACTTTAGCTACTAATTCGACTGCTTTTTGAATTCTTTTTAGTTCTTTCTGAGTTTCACTCAAAGCGATTTCAAAAAAATCATTCGATCTACTACTAGCGTCACTAGCACCAGCTAAAACATTTGCTATAAATAATAAATTGGCAGAACCAAATGCTTGGAATCCAGTTATGGTAAAGAAAGCAGCTTGATTTGCAGGAGATGTTAGTAACTTAGTATAAGAAAGCAACGCTACTTCGCCACTTGGATCGATCGCATTAACTGAATTCCCTTCCACGTAGAGATAATCATTCAAGCTTAACGGACGGTCATTAAACCCAGCAAAACTATCTCTGCTAACAAACCGTCCCGTTGCAGGATCATAATACCTAGCTCGTAAATAATACCCATCTACCGCCTCATCAAACTGCTCACCTGCAAACAGATAATTATTATTCGCATCACCCACTTTACGGGTTAAATTACCATAAGCATCATAATCATATTCAACCAATATCGCCCCATTGTTATTAGTTAATAGACGGGTACTACCTAAACCATCTACTTGATAATAAGTGCGTTCATTACCATTATCTTGAGAAATCAAATCCCAACCATGAGTATAGGTAGTATTGACATTACCATTAGCTTGATACTCTTCTATTACCTGGGCATATTCCTGTTGATTTGAATCAATTAAAAATCTAGTTTCTTCCCCATCAACATTAATCGCTACTCGAATTCCATTATGATCGTATTCAAACTCAATCCGTCCTGTCTCACCATTTTCTGTTACTTCAACAGCAACTAATTCACCCTTGGCATTCCATTCATATTCTGCCAAGGTTTCCCCATTTTCCAACTTAGCTGTGAGATTACCTATAGCATCATATTGATATTGAGTAACTTTACCGCCCAGAATTTCCTCTAGCAGTCGGTCATTGGCATCATAAGTATAGGTAGTTGTTCCTTCTACTAAGTCAATGCGTTGTAAACGGTTGCCCACTGGGTCAAATTTGTATTCAACCGTTTTATTTCCAGCTAAGATATCTGTAATTTTCTCTTGGGTGAGACGGTAAAGGTCATCATAATTGTATTCAACAATACGCCCATCATTTTCCTCAACTTTGATTCGATTACCAATTGCATCGAGGGTATAAGCATAACTGGAAATAATGCCTGTTGAATTACGATTTTCTACATAAGTCAGGCGGTTTAAAAGGTCATATTGTAAATTTTCCGTCACTCCATTGGGGAATTCTGTCTTAATTAATTTGCCTACTGCATCGTAAGTGTAACGGGTAATGCCACTATCAGGATCAATAACTGTATCAATGCGGTTTAGTGCATCATAGGTGTATGTGGTTCTCCCTGAAGGTACGGCGAGGGTGAGAATATTGCCAGCTAAATCATAGGTGTAGCTAATTGTGCGTCCATCTGGTTCAGTGCGGAACAACAGGCGATCGCGTTCATCATACCCATAATTTGTCACCCCTCGATTATCGGTGACAGTGGCTAGTTCTCCTGTGAGGGTATAGGTAAAGGTTTCTGTAGGTGTACCATCAGAGAAGGATTTCGTAATCAGGCGATCGCGGACATCATAATTATAGGTAGTAACATCACCGTTAAAGTCGGTTATTGTCACCAGATTGCCTACCTTATCGTAGTTCATCTCACTGCGCTGTCCCAAGGGCAGAATCATGGCAGTGCGGCGGCGTAAGCTATCGTATGCAAACTTGGTAATGTGGCTATTTGCGTCTTTTTGTTCAATGAGATTACCTACAGCATCATATTTATACTCAGTACGTTGATTGAGAGCGTCAATGACCGTCGTGAGTCGTCCTAATTGGTCATACTCATAATTAGTAGTATTTCCAGCCAAGTCAGTTTCCGCGATGATGCGTCCCAGTGCATCGTAAGTAGTCGTCATCACCGTATTATTGGCGTAAGTAGTGCTAGTAATACGGTCTAAAGCATCATAGCTATAATTGGTTGTGCGTCCTAAAGCATCGGTTATGGAAATTTGTCGCCCATCGGCATCATAGCTGTAGAGTGTGATTTCATTGATAGCATTGTTGCTAGTAATCAATCTTCCAGCTTTATCATAGGCAAACTCAGTACGGTTGCCCAATTCGTCAGTTTCAGCAATAATTCGCCCAGATTTGTCGTATTCTGTCCTCATTCTGGGATTATCGCTTAAATCCTCTGGGGTGGTATCAGGATAGATAATCTCGATTTGTCGCCCTAATGCGTCATAAATATAGTGAGTTTTACGCCCTAATTCATCAATATTAATAATTAAACGGTCTAGGGCATCGTATTCATCCTTAATTCTCGGATTATCACTTAAATCATTGGGAGTCTCATCGGGGAAGATGGTTTCTATCAGTAATCCGCGCTCATTGTAACGGTATTCAGTTCGTCTTCCTAATGCGTCGATTTCAGCGATTTTCTCACCAGCAGCGTTATATTCTGTACGAGTAATCCCCCTTGTACCGCAACCACAAGCGTTTCCTTCGGGATCTGTTTGTTCAATTAAGCGTCCTTGGGCATCATAAACATAGTTAGTAATTGCCCCTAATGCGTCAGTAACACTAGTTACTTGTCCATTGCGATCATAAGTAAAACTGGTTTTCGCTCCTGTGGGATCTACTAATTCGGTGAGATTGCCATAAACATCGTATCTCAAAGTACTGGTTTGACCGTTAGCATCAATAACTTCCGTTAACAGCCCGTTTTGATCATATTTGTAGCTGATAACGTTGCCTAGCGGGTCTTTGCGACTGCTCAGATTGCTGTTAGCGTCGTAGGTATAGGTGGTAACGTTGCCTAGTGCATCAGTTTTGGTCAGGATGTCATTACGAGCGTTGTAAGTATAGCGTTTGGTATTTCCTTCCCCATCGGTTTCGGTCAGTACATTACCGCGACTGTCGTAGGTATAAGACTTACTGTTACCTTCAGGGTCAGTTTCACTCAACAGGTTGTTATTGTTGTCAAAGGTGCGTTGAGTAATCCCGCCTAATGCGTCAAATTCTTGAACAACATTACCTCGTGCATCAAAGACGCGAGTTAAATTATTGCCTAATGGGTCTTTAATAGTTTGGGAAGATGCACCACCACTATAACTGAGATCCAAAGCATTACCTTCAGCATCAATTAGCCGAATTATTCGCCCTTGTTCATCATATTCAGTTCTTGTTCCCTTACGTCCCAATGGGTCGATAATCTCAGTTAAGTAACTTGGGAGTTGGGTATCGTAGACAAACTGAGTTGTATCGCTGTTGCGATCGCTCACACTAACCAAGTTACCCTGAGCATCATAACTGTAAGCGATCGCAATACCCGCCGGATCGATAATCTCTGTAATCCGTCCTTGGGCATCTCGCTCAAAGGTGATAGATTGACCAGTGGAACTGAAAATACCTGCATCAGTATAAGTTAGCTTATTACCATTCCGGTCAGTAATATCTAAAAGCCCTTGATACTGGTCATAGCGGTAGGTAGTTCCATCTTTGGTAATGAGACGATACTGTGAGGGGTTGTAGGTAAAGCCAAACAGATATAGTCCCACAGAACCATCACTACGAACACTCAAAGGTGTGTAGTCTACCTCCAACCTGTCATAAACACCAGCATCTGGTGTAAATGTGGGTTTGTAACGCACACCCAGTAATCCGGCTAAGTCAGGGACAGGATCGAAGGTAAAACCTACTCGGCGACCATCTGGGGTAGTTAAAGTAACGCGAGTACCAACTGTAAAAGAGTTACCACCGAAGAAATCATCACGACTTAAATCTACGCCTGTGGGTGCAGCCTCCTGAATTTGAGCATCTTGTAAGCCTAAACTCCAGCCATAACCAAAGTCACCAGCAAATTTTGCATCCTGACTATCGTAACGGCGTTGAATTTCAATGGGGATTCCTGTTAACGGAATAGATAAATCGGTAAATTCTAAAGCGAAACGTCCTGGTTTATTTTGGGTGTTGATGCCTAGCACCACGCCCTGAACGTTGATGTTGCCGCTATAATCCTGAGTATAAACCCTGATGTAATAGCTGTCGTTGCGATACAAATTGGGGTCTATCTGAGCCAATACACCATTATCAACATTAACCCTACCTTCAGCGATGGTGATGTAATCCGGGTCATTGGCTGCGGGATTACTCAGGTTAATCAAGCTAACAGGTGCAAGTTCAACCCGGTAAAATTCCAAATCTGGATCGTTAATTGTTCCGACAATATCAGTAAGTTCTGTAATCACTGGATTGAGGGGGTCAAATCCACTTAAGTCAAGTTCCGTGATTGGTGCTTCTGTATCATTGGGGTTAATTACTCGTACAGTGATAGTTTCTGTATCCGTATTACCTGCAAAATCAGTAGCTGTTGCTACTACTTCAAATACCCCAGTTGTGTTGAGGGTAACAGAAGTATTATTAATAAAGCCATTAGCTATGGTATCAGGGGTAAGAACCAGGGAATCACCGTTCAAGGAAAGGTCTAAATCAGCCAAGCCAACATTATCAAAACCCTGGACTTGTAGGTTTAGTGTTTCTCCCAGTTTAAATACCGTACTGTTGAAGCCGAGATTGATTTGAGGAGCTTCGGTGTCTTCAGCTAAGTCTCTAACTACTTCTATTCTATAAATCTGAGTATCAGCTCCACCTCTTCCATCGCTGACTGCAATTTCCAGCGTAAATTCTCCGATTTCTGTGGGAATCCAGGTAATTTCCCCAAACTCGTCAATTTCCATCCCATCAGGGAAATTGATTAAGCTATAGGTAAGAGAGTCTGCATTAGGATCTGTTACTTCTATCTGATATTCGTAAGTTTCTCCTAGTGCAATACTGATTGTTGGGGTAGAAGTAATAACAGGCGGTTGGTTATCAGAACTTTCAACGATACTTAGAGTATAGTTCTGGATTGCTTCGCCACCTTTACCGTCACTGACAAAAATTTCAACTGTTTCTTCATTCTCAGTTTCTAATACCAATCGCTGAATTCCCGCATTACCGCTAAAGGCGAAAAGATATTCGGCTGCTTCTGTTGTGTTATTGGGGTTAGCACTCAAAAGAGCAAGCCCGATAGAGAAGAAATCTCCGCTAGCTGCATTAATAGCTGCGATCGCTGCTGCATTGAGTTCAAATTCTAGGATTTCGTTGGTATTTCCCCCTGTTGCTACATCGAAAGTACCATAACTTCTGCCAGTACCTAAGTCCTCATAAATTGCTGGTGATACATAAGAACTAGTATAAAGTGTATTCGCATCGGTCGTAACTTCAAATAACTCCAAAGTTTCTATTGGATCTCCACTGGTACGATTCTTTTGCAATTGCAACTTAGCAGAAGTAACTTGGCTACTCAAAGAACTCAGATTGAAGCTAACAGCACTGCGGAATAAAGGCCCTACTGGTAGGTTAGAAAAAGTCCTAAATCCCTCACCTACAGCATAGTCACCGTTTGTATTGCCAAAATTAATGCCTTGATTGTCATCAGTAAAACTTGCTTGATTATCTATGCCTGGTCTGATTTGACTATCAGAGGTGTCAAAATTGGACGTAATAGCTGTTATTGTTGGTGTATAAGATATGCGACCTGTTTGAGGATCGATAACCATTCCCTCTGGAGCTTGATTAAGGCTAAAATTAAGCGGATCTCCATCAGGATCGTTCGCCCGTACAAGATATTCATAAGGTTGACCCACAACTGCTTCTATAATGGGCGTTGAAGTAATAATTGGGTCTTGATTAATGGCAATTTGAACATTACCAAAGTCAATATTTTCGGCAATTTCTCCTGCTTCCAACTCCACAGTATGGAAATCAGGACTAGCAATATTCCTCAGAGGAAATGTTTGTTCAAATCCATCTGGTATTATTTCACGAACAACGTAAGTTCCAGGTGTAAGGTTGTTAAATTCATACTGCCCTGTCTCATCAATATCAAGGGTGCTGGGGTCATCTTGTGCCGTGACTTGGACGGGTTCTCCAGGATCAAGTATGCCATTATTATTAATATCTAAATAAATACTAACCCCGGCTAAACCAGGTTCTAAAACACTTCTACTGCCTTCCCCAATACCACCAAACGCATCTAATATGTCATCAATAGAAGTAAATTTTGTGCCATCAGGGTCAATCGTTTGAATCACACTCAAAGACGCATCATTACCTACCCCAAAGGCAGACAAATTAAATCCTTGTGCCTTTAGACGTTCTACTTCATCAACAATTGATCCACCCCGGTTCTGTTCTCCATCGGTTAAGAAGATTACGTTACCATTACTTGTTTGTGTTCCAATAGAAGCAAAAGTTTCTTCCACTTTTTGTAGAGCAATTTCTGGGTTAGTCCCAGTAAAGTTACCAACACCAAATGCTCCAGAGCGAATGGAGCGTAATATTTCCTCTACATCGGTTATCCCATCACCATTACTGTCTGTGCCTAGTGTGGTGGTTATCTGTAAACCATTTGTGCCTAAGTCCATGTCTGCATTAGCTGCAAACCCACTATACACAACAATGGCAACCTGCGCCCTATCTCCCAATCCTTGACTATTCAATTGTTGGTTGAGAGCAATAAAGGCAGCAATTTCCGCATCTAACCTTGTATTTTCTAAACCGTCGCCATTAAAGTCACCAATGGGAGAACCAACAAAACCAAAATCAGCACTACCTGATACATCTAAAACGTAGACAACATCAGGATTAGCTCCTTGTACCAGTTCATTATCTCTAACCCCATTCCTGTTTAAATCATTCCATTTAATACCTCTAATTGTTCCGAAATTAGCAAAAGCTGGAACTTCTACTTTAAAAGTTTGGATATCCGTCCCACCACGGCCATCGCTGACTTCTACCGTAAATTCATAAAACGGCTTTAAATCTGCTGATGGGATAAAGCTTAAAACCCAATTTTCATCAATCTCTGTCCCCAAAGGCGCATTAAGCAGCGTATAGGTCAGATCATCTCCATCAGGATCAGTGGCTTCAATTTGGTAAGTATATGTTGATTGAGTTTCGGTATCAAAAATGCTTTCAGGTGTGCTAATAATTTCTGGTGCGCCGTTAATTCCTTCTCTGGTGAAAAACTGCTGCACTCGCCCTTGATTTCCGGCTGCATCCACTGCAATTACCGTAAATGGGGCTTGCCCTGCTACTGGCATGGGAATATTAATAAAACTAAAGTTACCCTGACTATCTGCCGTGAGCATTTGTTGGGTTTCCAAGAACGCCACTGTTAATCCTGGCTCTGTTTGTCCAACAAGAGTGACGAAGCGATCGCTTGTAATCCCATCTCCTAATATTCCTGTATCACTTTCGGGGGCTAACCCAAATGTTAAGGGTGGAGGTGTCAGGTCAAGGGTAAAGCTTACCGTTACTATCTCAGATTCTTGCCCAAAGCTATTTTTGGCTTTTAATTCCAGGGTATAATCTCCATCTGGCAATGCACCATTGCTTAAGACATCGTACTGTTCTAAAGAGATAGTAAAACTGCCGTCTTCATTCAGCGCATCGCTAATATCAACAAAGCCGTTACCGTTAAGATTACCTTGTAAAGTGGTGGCATCCGTTGTCTGTCCGCTAACAGTAGGATCTTGGGTGAGGCGATCGCTGTCACTGACCCCTGTATCATTGACTAAGCTTGCTTCGATTTGTGGTAGTTTTCCAGGATTGGGTATGAAGTGATTGGGGTAGCTACTTAAGTCATTTGGCGTAACGTTTTCTACATATATATATGGTCTAGCTGACAGCGATCCTTTGCTATCACTGTCTATGAGAATAATTGCGCCACCTGTATAAGTACTAAATTTAATGTAACCATCAGCAATAGGATTGAGTCCTTGATATCCAAAACGACTTAATACTTGGCTAAGGTCAATGACATCCTGGCGCAGTTCAAAGTCCTTAATGGTGTCGCCTGCATCCCTGATGCTTTGGTAAACAAATACATCAGCACCTAACCCACCTGTAATTAAGTCTGCACCTACTTTGCCAATGACGCGATCACTCAGTGGTGTACCTGTTAAAACATCACGTCCATCTGTGCCAACAATTTCGTTAACCGATTGTTCTACCCGCAAAGTTTGACCATTGATTGTGACTATGTTGTGGTCATCTTCTACGTTGATGGCTTGCAGTTGTCCTGGTGTTAACTCAACCCCATCAACAATAGCAGCAAATAACTCTCCTTCATCTCCAGGTGTGTCTATTGGGTTTAATTGTGAATCTATGTAATGTCCCAGTTCTTCAGTGAGAACTGTGGCGATCGCATTTGTAGGGTTCTGTTCTACAAATTCTTGTGCCAGATAAATTGTATTTGTCTGCTGACTAAAAGCACCTTGAGTTTTGAGTTCCTGATCTGTAACAACTTCTATAGATGGTAAGTTCTGACCCTGAGCTAAATCTTTAATCAGGGCTGTGGCTGTTTGGAGTTGCCATCCTGAGCCAAAGGCTATTTGTAAGCTGTCAATATAATTTGGTTTTTGCAGAAAATCATCAAAAGATTGACGCACCTGTAAAAGTGCGAGGTTGATGGCTTGGGTATTAACTACTGGTGATGTTCCCACCAGAGGATCTACTAGCGAATGTAACCCAGAAAAATTAGAGTGAATAGAGAAATTCGGTGGTAGGGTTGTAGACGTAAGTGCCGGAATCTCTAGCTTTTCAGCTCCCAGTAGACCAGAAGGCAGTCCTCCCAATCGTTCAGGCGACGGAAATAAAGATTGATCCAAAAGTGCATACTGAAAATCGAGGTAGGAGTTACCTTGGTCAAAAACGTTAAATTCGTTATACATTTGGGATTCCCACCCTAGTATCTGGTTACATCGCACTAAGAAAGCGTCTGCACTTTTTTTGGGTACTATGGGATTGATGGTATGAACGCCCTCAATCTTTATTATTTGTCAATTTGTAGGTGAACCAGAGACTTACCCGGATGTTACCTCACAAAGTTTTGAGTTTGACTCCACATAACAAAAGCCATGTAAATCCGAAAAATTGACCTAATCAGCTTTCCGTATTTATATGTGTACAAATAAAAATCAGTACGCTTTTACGCTAAACAATAGATATCATACTGAGTTAGCCTCAAAGCTTTTGTTAATTTCTTGTAAAGAATATGTAAACGCATCTGCGATCGCTGTTGGAAGTTGTACCTTTTCCCAGTCGCAATCCAATACATCCAGCGATCGCTTTGAACGACTCTTCGACAACAAGATTGCCTTTGAAAAACCAAAAACAGTCCAATTATTCTAATTTGTTACTTTCGGCAAGTTTTTCCAGGGTTTCGTAATTTAACTTCATCCTATGGCGTAAATCTACTATCCATTCAAGATTTAATTCTAGATAATTTTCGCTCATCAAATTCTCCCCTACATTAACCGCCATAGCCAAACATACTCCTACATCTACCTTCAGCTATTAACTCCATCATTTCCAGCCATAAATACGTGTTTTCTGCTGGCTGCATACTTATGTGCGTGTGGGATTTCTTTAACCTCAGCCACCGCCGCATCGCCTTTGAACTAGTAGAGGCATGACGAATGATTAAATTGATCCTTTATACCGTTTTACTTTAATGTTGATACAAATAGGGAGCAGGGGTGAAAGAATTTGTATCAGTATTTTCGTGAAATGGTATTTCCATAGAAAGAATCATTTGTTTCTCTGACTTCAACAAAGGCTCAAAAATCAGGAGTCAGGATAATAAATTTTGGATTCTAGATTGCGAATTTTTTTCTAGAAGATGGTTGTAGAGAGTTGCCATTTCCAAACCAACTTCTTTCATAGTCCGCACTGGTCTAATCCTTTGCCGCAATTCATCCACGAAAGCTCTATTTTGAGCGAGAAAAGCGATCGCATCTGTCCAAGCTTCTATATCTGATGCCGGAACTAACCAGCCATCTACACCATGTCGCACTAACTCTGCTATTCCGCCGAGATTGGAACCTAACACTGGCGTACCCACAGCATGAGCTTCTAAAACTGTAAGAGGCCCTGTCTCAAGCCACTGGGATGGTACACCTAAAACATCAAAGTTGACCAAAGCGTCTGGCACATTTGCCCGTGATAGGGGTTCTGCAACGCAAATGCGAGGATCGTTACCAGCACGGCTCAAAACCTGTTGTTGATAGGCTTTTCCTTCGTCTTTTTGTGCTAACCCGTGAATCACCAGTTCCACTGATACGTTTAATGGCAGACGACACACTGCCTCTACTAATATATGAATGCCCTTTACTGTGTGCCAACGTCCCAAAAACCCGATTCTTAGAGGTCTACTAGTTTGTGTAATAGGCTTGAAATTAGGTTTTGCTTTTAAATAAGTTGGGTCAACTCCTTGTCTGCATAAGACAAGTTTTTCTTTAGGAATACCGTTGAGTATCAGAGCATCATACAACCACTGGCAGACAGCCACAACGCGATCACTCAAATCTACTATCTCTTGTAAGCGATTTTGATGCATGGCAACTAAAGCTGATGTCGCTAAAGCAGTAGCTAAACGCATACCAGAAAATGATTTCTGAGCAATCGCGCTTAAAGATACGGGAATTTTAGACAATAGAGGTGCTAGGCTTGATGGTATACCTTGCGCCATTGCCCAGCAGCTACCACAGCGTGTCTGCTCAATCCGTCCGTCGCAAACTTGTTGCCCATTCAAGAGCATTGTGCCACGCAAACATATGTATCCAGGTAGATGGACAGTTAATACTGTTGGCATACCTAGCTTTTTTGCCTGCCGCATGTGGTGTATGCTGCAACCAGTCACTAAAGTATGTTGATGATAGATATCAGCTTGTTGTTGCTGGAGCCACTGAGCAAAACATTCAAACCCGCCATGCGGTGTCACATCGCGGATTTGCTCAAGGGTGAGGTCAGGAAAAATAGGATAACGATAAACGCTGATACCATTATGTTCATAGCATAATTCCTGAGTACCATTTTTTGGTGCAGCAACAATACTGCTTACACCTTGGGAGTTTAACTGATTTACTAATCCTTCTACATAAACCTCAGTACCCCCAAAAGATTCAGGAAAATAGTATCCGATAGTTTGGATAACTTTCATTGAGAGATAGCTCCGAGTTCTTAAAAAGCCACTGATGATAAAGAAACCATGTACAGCTAATGAACCTGAATTTAGCTGGTCTTTACTAACCCATGATTCAGCATTATATCTACCTTACCAAAATCCTGACCCTAATTGCCGTTGGTTAATTTATCCCATTATATTGTAGTTCAATTTCGTCAACAGAATCCTGGTGCAGATATTGTTGATATTAAGGCTTACTGTCGCGGTTTTCGATATGTTCTTGAAATGTTAAAAATGCTTCCACAAACACCAGAACCTATTTTATTAACCCAGATTTTTGCCAAGCTTACCTCTCTTGGTCGTATTCATAATGCTTTTACAGCCATTGAACCCTCGTGATTTGGCTAAGGTATTGAATCTCCAACAATTTTACCTTTTCGCATCGATGTTTTTCCGGTTTGATTCTTGCGAAATACAACATCACAACCGAGTTTGGTAATTGCAACCATATCGGCATATGCACAGAAAGCTCTATCCCCTAAGAGTACATCATTGGGTTTGACAAAACTGTACAGCTTCCTAGCTAATCTAATATCATGAGTATTCGAGTCAACTTTTTCTACCTCCAAATTTTTTTGACTGACGCTGCACATTTACCGTCTCGATTTGACAGCATTTACAAAAATAGTGATCGTAGCTCCCTCGTCCACTGCTTTTTAGGTATTAATCACTGTAATCCTTATGGAGTATAGCTCACACCTTTTCTTAGTGCCATTCCACTATGAATCTGTTAATTAGAGTTATAAATTATAAATATATAAAAATAATTATCTAAGAGACAGATTGTGGGTAGTATATTGGTAAGGAAATTAGTTCAGACGCTTGAAAACCGGAGATCAAATTCCATGAGAGAGTCGCTGAAAACTAAGATTTCACTGATATCTAACGGAATGCAATATGAATACGATATGTTTGCTCAGTGCAAGCAAAAGTATTATGAAAATACCTATGGCTATTGCATCACCAATAAAGATGTGAAGCGCGAACACAAAATACCGCAAGTATTGTATTTAAAAGATGATTTAGTTGTATCAGTGTTGCAACGAGAAGGCTCTCCCTGGTCTTTGCAATTTGAGGGTGACGATTTGCAACTATATTATCAAGGAGAATTTTATCAAACTGTCGGTTTGCCAGAACCCTTACCTTTCTTCGGTAAAACCTTAAGTGATGGAACACGCACTGAAGATTTGATTTCTGCTTACGGAGCCAAGACTCCAGGTTTCTTTTTTTTCCCCGATTGTTACTATTTTAGTGAAGAAAAAGCCTGCGCTTTTTGTTCACTACGGGAAGCACGCACCACAGTAGCTCGGCCGCTGAAAAATAATTTTACTACTCAGCGGATGATCGAAACCACAAACTATATTATGAATTCTGGTTGGGATATCCCCACCATCACTAATACCTGTGGAACGCCACGTACTGATGAGCTAACCCGCAGGATGATTATCGAGCCATTGAAGGCGATCGACTCTGTGAAAGGCGAAAAAACCAAAATGCACTTGTTGGTACACCCACCCAAGGACTTCAAAATCTTGGAAGAATTTAAGGAAGCAGGTGTAACCTCGATCGCGCTCAATCTTGAAGTATATGATCGCGCTAGATTCGCAGAAATTTGCCCTGGAAAAGACCAACTTTATGGCTATGATTTGTGGTGGGATGCACTGGAATATGCCAAGCAAGTGTTTGGGGAATATCAGGTTTATTGTGGATTGATTTGGGGGGTTGAACCCTTAGAGTCGAGCAAAGAGGGGATGGAAGAAATCCTGAGCCGCAAAATTGGTTTAGCTACCAATATTTTTCACGCCGATCCGGGTACGCCAATGGCTAGTCACCCTCAGCCAACGGAAGAGCATATCTGGGAGTTAGCTGAATGGGAAGATAAGTTGTATCGCAAATATCCTGATGCACGAACTATCTATAACATCAGTATGCGAAATACGATTGATTGGGAAATTCACAACGGCTATATGAATTAAATTGGCTTAAAGTTATGACACGGATAGATCGCTGTACCTGGGAAGATGTCGATCAACTTTCCCGCCAATTAGCTGCCAAAATCGATGAGCAGTTCGACGTAATTGTTTGCATCATGCGTGGTGGTGCGATTCCCGGCGTAATCTTAGCCAACGAATTGAAGATTGATCGGGTGTTAGGGATTAAAGTCGTCCAAAATGGTCAGGTAAGCTCAGTCCTGTCTTCTAGTAGTGCTAATAGTAATATGCCCTACCAAGGACAACGGGGGGAAATTGTAGTTCCGATGAATAACCTCGATCTCCGTAATCTCAAGGTTTTGGTAGTAGATGATGTGCTAGATTCCGGTGAAAGTGCGCGATTGGTCATAGATACTGTTTATGATCACGGTGCGGCACAAGCCAAGCTAGCTACTCTACACGTCAAATCCTATTCCTCATTTAAGTCAGATTACTATGTGGAAGAAAAAACTAATTGGTTGTTTTATCCCTGGATGGCCACTAGTGAATTATTACAAATGGAATCCCGCTTACAAGCCGCAGACAAAGTTACTCCCAAGGAAAGTTAGATGGTCGTAATTGAATACCTATTACTGGGAATAGTAATCTTCATTTCCTGTTTTCAAATGTTCTACTTAGTAGAGTCATTGAGAGTGGAGATTGTACCGACAATGGTAAAACCCGCACTTAGGGATGTCGCTCCTGACAGGGAAAAACAGATGTCGATCGTGATTCCGGTGTATAAAGCAGACTCGACTATTTGTGCTTGCTTAGAGTCGATTCTGGCTAATTCTTTAGCTTTAGTAGATAAAGTGGTGGTGGTGTTAGATCGCTGTCCAGACAGCAGCAAACAGAGGATCTGTGAGTTTATTTCCAAATTTGCTGCTCAGTCTACCACCCTAGAAATACTCGACCTACCCAGTAAGATGAGTGGTAAAGTACAGGCGTTGCTGTATGGGGGTCATCAGGTGACGACGGAATCTGTGTTACTCCTAGATGCGGATATTATTCTAGAAAGTACGGCAATAGAAATTTTACTGCAATTTCACTTAGAAAACCATCACTCTTTTTCCTCTGGTTTAATCTACCCCTATGTCGCTAAAGGAGAAAGCCACAGCACCACGCAACAAATTATTTGTACCAATCGGTTATACCGACAAAGCATTCTACAATTAGTCAAGAATTTGCACGGCGTTGCTAATTTTCCAGGCGGATTACAAATGGTAAATTTTACCGCCTATCGTCAGTTGTTGGTTGATGGTTTTTTGGAAGATTTAACCGCGACCTATCAAGTTTTGGCGGCTGGAGGAATGATCGCGATTTTACCTCAAGTTTTGGCCTATGAAGTAGAGCGAAAAACTCTGTTAGGTTTATTCTTTCAACGAGTACGGTGGACGATTGGCGCGATTCAACATTTACCGAACCAATTGGCGGCTGCTCGCGTTCGAGCGGGTATAGCCAAAAAAATCCTTATCCTTTCCTATCATCTGATGTGGGAGTTTCAGCATTATATGATCGTCTTGGGCTTGGTCTGTATTCCCTTCTATCCCCAACTTTCCCTGGCACTATGTACTCCCCTGCTGCTCTACAGCATCACAATTCTGCGGATGCAGTTCTTAACACAGTCTGATTATCACAACTCTTGGTTTGCTGCTTTGCTACATTGTCTGATTCACCCCTGCATTATTACCGCAGCTTTACCCGGATCGATTTTATATTTACTGCGGAAGCGCAGTTTTATGTTTGAAACAACCACTTTATTTCAACGAATTTGAGCGCAGTGATCGAATGGATATTCTAACTTGAGGCTCATCTTCAATGGTCAGGAGAATTTATGAAGCGAGTTTGTGTTTATTGTGGTTCAAAAAAAGGTTATGGGGACGAATATGTTGAAGCAGCGAATGCTTTGGGCATGGCTTTGGTCGATCGAGGATTAACTCTAGTCTATGGCGGGGGGAATATTGACTTAATGGGGACTATTGCCAGTACCGTTCTGGTTAGAGGCAAAGACGTAATTGGGGTGATTCCTGAAAGTTTGATCGATAAAGAAATTGAATTTTTGCAAGCTAGAGGAGGTTTTATCGTTACCAGTAACTTATCTAATTTGCATGTTGTGAGATCAATGCATGAACGCAAGTCCTTAATGGCTGAATTATCCGATCTATTCGTGGCTTTACCCGGTGGTTTTGGTACTCTCGAAGAAATGTTTGAGGTCGTAACATGGACTCAGTTAGGTTTGCATCATAAGCCCTGTGGACTAATCAATGTCAATGGCTTTTACGATGCTTTAGTTGTGTTTTTAGATCGGGCTGTTACTGAAGGTTTTATCCGGATAGAACACCGTGATTTAGTCTTAACTGATACTGAACCCCATCGTCTATTAAATAGATTGTTAAATTCAGCAATTCCTAGCATCCATAAATGGCTGGAATGCGATCGTGTATAGGGATTTCGATGGAGTTGGTGAGGAAGTCACCTTCCCGTCATCGTACCAAAACGGAATTTTGTACGGTAATAAATTAAAAAAGCCTTCAAAGCCTTATAATGCCTGAATCGTGGCTTCCGTATGTTTAAATTTTGCGATTGCACACGGACACCACTTTAATTTGAAGAAGATTTTGGACAGGTTGTCCAACTTTACCCAATACTTTTCGGTTAAGAATTAAGCAGTATTGATCATGGAAAAATTGAGTGACTGACGCTGAGTACCAGTGCCACGATGAATAGGTTTCTTAGATGGAAACTTGGAACGAGTTTTTTTAACTAAGCGAGGATTACTTCTGTGTTGCCGAGGAGGAATCTTCTCATCCAAAATCTCTATAATTAACCATGACCAAAAAAAGGGAGTTGTTCGGTTGGTGTATTCTGGAACTCAGGAATAGCAGCACGAATAACCTTGAGAGTGCCAGTAAAACCCAAGCGTAGAGGAGAAATACCTGCTTGCTGGGCTGCTTGGAACATTAAAGACCGTACAGCCCAATGTCCTAAAAGCCAGCCATAAACTTCTTGAACGACTTCACGGGAATTGAGTGAGCGAATAGGCGTTTTTCGACCATTAAGATGAGTTTTTAGTTCATCAATCGTATTTTCTACTTCCCAGCGTTGATGGTATTCGCGAGCTAGTACGGTAGCCGGATAAAGTTGAGGATCTAGCAGACTGGTAATTAGGCGGTAAGTTTTTTGTTCTGCTTCCGAGTCAATAGTGTATTCAATTACACGTAACAGAATTTTGGTACAACCTTTTTTCTTGGACTTACCATCAGGATAAATCCAAGCAAGATATGAGCCATCGTCTAGAATTTGTTCTGGTACAAACTTAACATTGGCAGGAACTCTTCCTAAAAAATGACATCCTTGTTTTTGGGTTGCTTGCACCATATTATAAGAATGCAATCCTCTATCCCACATCAATAACATCCCTGATGTTACCGAACGCAGCAGTTTCTTTACCCTGACTCGCTCTCCAATATAATAAGGACACATCAAGGCATCTACGATTAAGTGTGTTCCTGCTTCAACTAATAACACCAGTCGAATTTTGGGAAATGCTGCTCTTGTTCCTTTTGGACTTCCCGGATATCCAAAGACTTTGGCATTTGCTGGAGTATCTGGCACGTCTAATACTGTTCCATCTGCTGCCATCACTCGTAGCCCAAATAGAAATGCCCCTGGAGTTTCGGCTGTTGCTAATGGACGTGCCAACAGATGAAATAACCGACTCATCGTTTGGCATCCCAGTCTCTGTCTTGCTTCAGTGATTGATGATGGGCTTGGTACACGCGCTTTTCTGCCCTAATTTTAGCCACTGCGTTCTTAGCCCTTTAACCAGATTTTTCAACACAGTTCGCATTGAATCCGATGACCATATATTCATCGCTATTACCAAACAGACTACCAAGTGTGATGGTAGTTTCCGCTTTCTTGTCTCCCTAGTATCTGTCTGCCCTAACACTTGCTCAATTGCTTCCCCTGGTATCGCTGTTTCTATCGCTTTTAGCACTTCCCCTGATTCTATTAAAAGTGAAACCAACGAAAATTCCTTGAGTTGCATTAGCTGTGTGCATTTTTACTGGACTTTAGACTAAAACAGAGCGATCGGTAAATAATGGGGCTGCAAAAAGTGAAGGGATGCCTGTAAGAACAAGCACCCCAGTAACGGAAGATGAAAGAAGCACTACCAACCTTCACGACTCCGTTATGGATGTTTTTGCACAATTGAGAGAATTTCGTCAAGCAGCATACCAATGTTTGTGTAGAGCAAAGGATGCAACTTTTGAATTGATGGATGCAATATTGCTGACACGCAACGCTTACAGTTTGGCAGATTTATCAATGTGTCCGGTGTTTCGCCGTCAATGGCCAAGTATCTATGAAGCAATACAGGATACCAGACCGCAGCGCCATAAGTTAATGCGACTGTATATTAAAAACATCCCAAAACAAGAACGTATCATCCTAGCAGGAGACCATACAGTATGGTCAAGACCAGATGCTCCGACTCTGCGAGAAAGAACATACGAGCATTATACTACTGGTGGAAGAGGTGGTCGTCCCATTACCCTTGGATACGGATACAGTACCATAGCCTGGATACCCGAAACTGAAGGCAGTTGGGCATTACCACTAAGACATGAGCGAATAACAAGTTGGGAAAATCCCATAGATAAAGCCGTTTGGCAGCTAAAACAAGTGTGTCAGGATTTACCATCTCGACCAATCACATTATGGGACGGGAGCAACGCTTCGGAAAGTGAGATGGCAGAGCTGGGGGGGCTGGCTCGTGATATCGTTAGTGACAATCCCCTCCCCTGGCAAAAACAGATGTCTGTGCTTACTCCTGGACGGGTTGCACAAGCTATGCCTGGGATTTTGCTCAGGGTTTCTACTCCTGCCCAAGCGCCAAAACCACGAGGTAAATCTCCTGGCTGGAAGACCGGACAACACAGACAACGTAGAACTCGCTATCCTATCGTCAAAAAGCGTACTTCATCCTCACGTAAAGTACAGCCAAAAACCGCCTGATTTTTCATTTTTTGAAATTTTTACTTTGCTTCTTTTACACTCAGCTTAAGTGAGTCATTTTGTGCTTTTAGTCTAAAGTACAGTTTTTAGCTACAACTCTCAATCTACCTGTTTTTGGGCTTAACCGAAAAGTATTGAAATATGCCCGACTCCAAAGGATGCGATCGCTAGGAGCGATAGTTGCGTAGGTTATTAAAATAAATACCCGTTAAGTAACTAAACACCTCAGTAATACTGAGAAAAATCTGATGTTATGATATTAAGTTATATAATGCCGATAAAAAAGTGTAGGATTCCCTTGGAATAAAAGCTTTGAGATTTGATATCAAAACAGGGAATGACTACACTTCATGAATAAAAAATTAGATTCGACTTTAGATTTAAGCACATTATTGTCAAAGTTTAAAGAAAAAGTTACGAAACTTTTAGACATAAAAAATCTAAGCGAATGGTCGGCTCAGACTTTTAAAGCATTAGAGGAAGAAATTAGAAACACGGCATTAAGTTTGGCTGGAGAATGTGTAGCAGTTTTATTAAATAAACTGTCTAACTCCCAATTAGCTTTAAATACAGCAATCAGTCAAACAGAAAATATGTCAAATAAAGCAATGAGAAAGCATGGTAATTATACTAGACATATATTAACAGTTGGGAATGTGAAAGTAACTCTTTCACTACCGTATATGGTTGAGCGTCACCAACAATCACATCAAAAAGGTAAATATTTAAAGTTAGGATTCTGTCCCTTTCTCAAATGGTTAGGAATAGAAGAAGGATTAACACCCCACGTTTGGGCAACAGTTACAAAATATGGTGCAATTGCTGGTTCGTATAAAGCTGCACGTACTATCTTAACAGATTGGGGAATAAACATTAGCTTAAAACGAATAGAACGGATTACATATCATTTTGGTAAAATCGGCATAAATTTACGCCAATCTAAATTAAAAAGTTTAGAGAGAGGTAATTTACCTACTATCAATGTTCTCAAAGACCAGCGCGAAGTCAAAAGCCGTAGATGGAGGAAGAACAAGGATTCGGATTAATCAAAAAGGTAGACGCTCTCTCAAGACTAACCGTCTAGGCTTTACAGGAGAATGGATTGAGCCAAAATTATTAACTATTTATACAGTGGATGAACATGGTAAAAAAATTAGGACATCATCTCTACCTATTACTAATGATGGAACATATTTAGGTTATGAAGAGTTTCTGAAAATCCTAGAGATGTATTTAGTTAATTTGGGAATAAGCCAAGCTAAACAAGTTTTATTGGTGGCTGACGGTGCTGAATGGATTTGGAAACATATTCCGCCTTTATTAAAGAAGATAAAATGTCCAATTGCTACTTATCAATTATTAGATTTTTATCACGCTACTTCCCATCTACAAGATTTTGCCGATGCTGCTTTTACTACCGATAGTGAACGGCAAATTTGGTTTAAACAAGCTCGATAACTTCTTAAAAAAGGTCAATCTTTCAATTTAATAAGAAAGATAGATGAATTTATTTTAACAGCAACAGGGGAGCGTTGTAAAATTTTAGTCCGAGAGCGTAATTACATTCTCAAAGCTTACCGCAGACGGCTATTAAACTATCATTTAGTTGCAGCACATCACCTACCTCTGGGTAGCGGGGCGATTGAAAGTTTAATCCGTCAAGCTGTTAACTTACGCATGAAGGGAAATAGTAAATTTTGGCTAATAGATAACGCAGAGATTATGTTACATCTGAGATGTCAATGGATAGCTGGGAATTGGGACAATTTTTGTAACTCTATTTTTGACTTTTTCCTCAGTCCTAGCAGTGCTTGAACATTTTATACCAGTTAGCTGCACGCTATTTTTTAGCGATCGCATCCCTCGGAGTGGGGCATATTCACTCGTTTTTACCCGACTTCAGAAAATCGCGTTGCTCCCATCCTGATTTACTCCCTCTCCTTGCTGGTAACAATATCCTAACAGTCGCATCGCCTCTGGATGATTTTGTGCTGCGGCTGAGGTTAACCAACCCACTGCTTGCGAGTAGTCTCCATACCCGATCAGGTAAATTGCTCCTAACACTGCTTGAGCTGGAGCCGAACCCAAATTCGCCAAATTTTTCAACGTGGGCAATAAATTGACAATATAGGGTTCGGCTTCATCATAATCTATATCCCAAGCTTTTAAATACCAATTTGCTGCGCTCACAGGGTCAACTTCACGCCCATCACCATAGTTGTATAAGTGTCCGATGTACAAGCAAGCTAGTTCGTGATTTTGTGCTGCGGCTTTCAACCACCACTGTTGAGCTACATCAAAATCTTGTGGTATGCCTTCACCTTGGGCGTACATTGTCCCAATGGTAAATGCCGCCTCTATCTCACCAGCTAGTGCTGCCTTGATATACCATGACAAAGCAACTGTATAATCTTGTTCAACACCACGTCCTTTAGCATAAAGCGCTGCTAGATTGTATGCTGCCTGGGCATGTCCTGCTGTGCTTGACGAGTGGGGGCGACCTCCAACGGACTGCGCCTAAGCCATGTCACATAATTTGTTAAATGTGGCATCAATCTGTTAACAGTGACAAATAATTAGTTAATGTAAACATCAGTGTGCTGCTTTGAAAAAGCGATCGCCCCTCCCATTCAAGCGAGGAAACCCCAAGCGATCGCTCCTGTTGAATTTACCAATCGTTTGGACAAAGATATTCTATTGAATGGACATGAATTCACAAAATAAAGAGCAACGAATTCAAATAAATTTAGATTTATCGCCAGAATTATATGAAACAATCAACAATCTGGCACAACAGATGAATGTAGATAATGCTGAGGTATTGCTAAAAGCGATCGCACTCTTAGAAATAGCAACAGAAGCCAAGCATAAAGGTAAACATTTCTGGATTGCCGACGATAATCACAACCTTGAAACTGAAATTGTGGACATCTAACAGCATGACAGACGTAAAATATTTATCACAGGTAATTGCCACCAAAGGTGAAAATCCACTAATTGTGTCAATAGTAAATAAACAATCACAAGAAGATGCAGAACTTGAGCGAAAGCTGCGAGAACTCAAGTTTAAACTTGAACTTAGAAAAGAGTGGATTTTATTTATAGTCAGAGATGTAGTAATATTTTCTGCCATCATCTTTTTTATTTTTGCGGTTAGCGGTTATTCCTTATATATGCATATTTATAGATAAAATTATTTTTGCTTTATGGAGCAGGACTGGCGAGGTTGTATAAAAGTGCAAACGCTCACAGTTTAGTTTTAGAAGTCAAATCTAAATTTATTAATGCAGAGTGTTGTGTGACAGTACAACCGCGATCGCTCTCACCCCAAAACTCAAACAGTGCGATCGCTTCCCTTTGCGCTCGCGCTTATGCAGCAGCAATAACGGCTCTAGCTTTCTGTGACTTGAAGAAGATTTTGGAGAAGTTGCAAGCTGACAGGACTTATAACTTCGTGAAAGCATAAAGCTGCGCGATCGCTTTTTCTCCCTAAAAGCGTGGGATTTCTCACGCATGGATTGCGATCGCTTGCTGCCCACAACTACCAAACCAAGCATTGTGGCAAATACATTACTAGGGCGATCGCTTTTGTGCCTGAGCAATGGTATTCTTCAGCGCTCCCCTAACCTGTTGAGGTTAAAATGCAATACAGTTCAGTTAAGCATTTGTTCCTTCTCTCTGTGGACTCTGCGCCTCTGCGTTAGCACGGCGTCTACCTTAAAAAAATTGACTTTGACATGGGTTGGCAGGTTGGCAGTTGCCTTACAGGTTCCATCTGAGTACCTTGATGCTGTTACCAGAGGCATCCCCATTAATTCTTCCGATCGCCTTAAATTTTGTCCTTATAAGCATATTGATTTAATACAATGCAACGCCTGTTAATTTATTATGAACCAAGATTTTTGTCTAAGTCCCGTTAGCAATGAACTCTACTAGCGTTTGCTAATGTTATTTGTTGCTGAAGTCAAATCAATCAGGCGATCGCATAAACGCTTGAGCAGCCAAAAGTCATGACTGATAACTAAAATACCTATCTCAGTTTTACGGGCGTAATCAATCACAGCCCCCCAAATTAAAGCTTGAGTATTAGCATCTAGCATTGCCGTCATCTCGTCAGCGATTAAGTAACGAGTATGTCTTCCTAAGGAACGAGCCACAGCTATGCGCTGAAGTTCACCTCCACTCAATTCATGAGGCCAGCGATTCAGCCAGTTTTGATTAATATTTAAAGCTTGGAGTAATTCTCCAGAAGGCATTTGCCCTTCTTTTAAAATTTTGTTAATTCGCCAACGAGGATTCATGGTCAATTCAGGATTCTGAAAAATCATTTGCACCGGACAATAACCCCGTATTGGCAAAGGCCGATCGTCTACACTGACACTGCCTTTAATAGATTGGAGATAACCAGCTAGAATTTTACCTAGAGTTGTTTTTCCCAAACCGCTAGTTCCACTCAAACCCACGATTTCGCCAGGATGTATTTCTATACTCAAATCCCGCAGAATCCAAGGTTGGTTTTGCCGATAGCGGAAAGACAAATTTTCGCCTTTAAGCATGAATGCACCTCACTAGACCATTGCAGACTTCTCTTAGAGGTGGACGATAAGTTAAACAATCTGTAGTAGCTATTGGACATCGTTCAGCAAACAAGCAACCAAGGGGAAGGGTATCAGGATTTGGTTGTGTACCCGACACAGGAATAAATTCATTCTGCGGCAAAGAGCGCCAGAGTGCTTGAGTATAAGGATGACGTAATGCCTTTCCTCCATGAGTAAAATCAGTTTTAGCAGCTATTTCTACAGTTGTACCTGCGTAAAAAACAGCGACTTTATCTGCTATTTGTAAAGCAGCTTCTAGTTCGTGGGTAATTAGCAATACACCCTTACCCTCGTCAGCAAGTTCGCGCAGGTGATTGAGAGTTTCCACTACCACCTCTGGATGCAACCCTGGAGTTGGTTCATCAGCAATGACTAAATTAGCTTGCCCAATCACAGCCATTGCTACTAAAATTCGCCTAGCCATCCCACCTGAAAGTTGAAATGGAAACAGCTGCTTGACTGAGGGCGCAAGTTTGTAACGTGTCAAAACTTGGTTAACTATCTTTTGAGCTGCATTTGTTGATAATCCCCTCAAACTTGCAATCCGATTTAGTTGCTTACCCACACTCATTAAAGGATCAAGATAACTAACTGATTGCGGAATTAATACTATTTCTTTTCCCCGTAATTCGATTTGACGCTTATAAGTAAGGTATTCATTGTTGTAAGTTATCTTACCTGTAACTTGGGCATTTTTGGGTAGAATACCGAGAATTGCGTGTGCTAAAAGGCTTTTACCAGAGCCACTAGAACCAACAACAGCTACAACTTCACCAGCGTTAACGTGCAAATCTAAATCAGCGATCGCAGTAGTTTGTTTTTGGCTTAAACCCTGGTCATACATTGTGAAGGTGACACTCAGATTTTGTACACAAAGCATTCTGAACGCTCCTTGTAGTGTTATTCTTGGCTTGTTTTCGGGTCAAGTAGCGATCGTAAGCTAGCACCCAAAATATCAAACAGCTTAACAGCCATTAGCAAAGCCACTCCTGGTAAAACTCCCAGCCACCAGTAACCAGCCGACAGATAACGCATAGCCTCACTTAAAATCACGCCGATTGCTGGCATTTCTGGTGGTAAACCCAGTCCCAAGAAGGTTAGACCGGCTTCGTGTAAAATTACATGGGGAAATAGCAATACCAGTCCCACCATGAACTGGGGTATCAAATGAGGCAACAAATGATGACGAGCAATCCACAGAGAAGAATGTCCTAGTTTATAGGAAAGCTGTACGTAGTCTGAGTTTTTAATTTGCAGTACCTCAGCCCGTAAAAGTCGAGCTAATCCCATCCAGTGGGTGATACTCACTGAAATTAACAAGCCGGGAACTCCACCACCAACTGCAAAGGCAATCAGGATAATTAGCACAAGATGAGGTAAACTTAAGAACACATCAATCAGCCATGTAATTACTGCGTCAACTTTACTATTCATCGTTGCTGATACTGTTCCTAAGACTAACCCGATGGCCGCACTACAGATAGCTGTCAACAAACCCACCCACAAACTTAAACTTAAGCCGTGGAGAGTACGGGCAAACATATCTCTACCTAACCAATCAGTACCGAAAGGATGAGCCAGTGAGGGTGGTTGGTTGCGAGTTTGTAAGGCAATTTCTAACCCTTCTGTACCAACTAACTGCCCTCCTAGTAACAGAGTGCTAAAAATTACAAAACATAAAAGGGCGATCGCCAGGGTGCGGCTACGGCGATTACCCAAATATACCAAGCCTTTGGGCTTAGTCGGCGGATGATTTGGTAGAGTGGGGATAGCGATCGCAGGCTTTGTCATGCAGATTTTCCAAAACGGATACGGGGATCAATAATCTGGTAACTGAGGTCGGCTAAAGTGTTACCTATAAAAACAAAGGTGGCGCTAAAGAAAACAATGCCCAGTAACAAAGGAACATCGCTTCGCAATGCTGCCTGTACAGTAGCATCACCCAAACCAGGATAGTTAAATACTTTTTCAATTAGTACAGAACCACCAAACAGTTCGCCTAAACTGGCAAATTGCAAGGTAATCGCGGGTAAAGCAACGTTACGCAAACCGTGATGTAGAACTACCCCAGTAGTTGTTTCACCTTGGGCATAGGCAAATAAAGCATAGTTGCTATGCAAAATTTCAATCAGCTTTTCACGGGTGTGGAGGGCAATATTAGCAACGCCAATCACACTCAGAGTTAAAGCAGGTAGTAGTAGATGATGGAGCTTTTGCCATAAAGTCACATCAGCCCTTAAAATACCAGGCGGTGTTGCACAGCATATTGGGGTAACTTGTAGTGTCACCGAAAAAATAATTAACAATAGTAAGGCAATCCAAAAAGCGGGAGCTGATGCCAAAGTATAAGCATAAATCCGAATCACCCGATCCAATAAAGACCCTTCCTTAGCTCCTGCGACAATACCCAACAATACACCGAACGCACCAGAAAACAACCACGCCAACCCCATCAGTGCCAATGATGCCTCAAAACGTTCGGCTATTACTTGGGACACCGTTTGGTTGTAGGTCATGGAAGTTCCCAAATTACCTTGCAGTAGTTGTCCTAGCCAAAGGAAAAAACGTGTAGTCATGGGTCGATCTAATCCCCAACGTTGGGCAATTAATTCTCGTTGTTCAGCACCCACACGCATCACATCAGCCCCAATATAAGCATCTACCGGGTTAACAGGAGACAAGCTAACCAGGACAAAACTGATGACTGACAGTGCTACTAATAGCAGCAGAAAGTGTAGGAATTTTTGTAGTAAGAATCGCCAGATATGCTTCATAGGTCAATCGCAGTTCCACTTCCAAGAGGTAACGTTGGCTAATATTGAACCTGTGTAGTTGTGAGTTACCTGCTTTTGCTTGCCAAGGTCTAAACAGCCATTCACAAAGTAAGTTTGATCGGGACTAACGAGCCAAGTAGATGCAGCATCGCCTTTAGTAGTAATTCCAGTTTGACCGTCCCACTGTAACTTTTGCCAAAATAATCTTGCTTCTATCTCTGAGGCTGCTGTCATCCCTCTATCAAGATTTTGGTCAACCACAGAGTTCGCATAGTAACCAGGATTTTGCCAATTTCCTTGGGCGATCGAACTATGGTAGAGATTGTATAGGATCAGCGGATCGTAAGTGCCTAGTACATAGAGAACTACATCGCTATGCAATCGGCGTTCAATTTCTTTCCAACTTCTGCCTTCCGCATTGACTTGAATACCGATTGGTTTGAGCATTTGCGCTACAGCTAAAGCTAGTCCTTGGCGCAGGCTATCTTTAGCAGGGTAGAGAATGCTAAACTCGGCTTTCAATCCTTGTTTTTCTAAAATGCCATCGCCGTTATTATCTTCCCAACCTGCTGTGGCAAGAATCTGTTTAGCTTTGTTAGCATCGGCATCTTGAATTTTAGCTTTAGCTTCTTCCCAAGGCATACCACTAACTGGAGTATAGGCAGGAGAACCATAGCCTTCGAGAATAGCATCAACCAAAACCTGCCGATTGATGGCGTAGTTAATGGCTTGACGAATTGCCGGATCTGCGGTTACATCATTGCCAATGGAGTATCCTTGAGAAGTTTTATTGCCTGTGTTGGGGATATAAGGAAGCATCAATCCTGCATGACCATCGCTTCTGTGGGCGTACAAATTCATCCCAGGAATCTGCTGAATTGCGAGTGATGGCGGTATACGCGCCACATCAACTCTACCCGCCTTCGCCGCAGCCAAGGTTGCATCTTCAAGAGTTAAAAGAATTACCAACCGTTTAATATTTGCTGGCGTTCCGTAGTAGTAAGGGTTGGCTTCAGCAATAATCTGTTCGCCAGGATTCCATTGCACTAGGCGATAGGGGCCAGAACCAATGGGATTGCGTAAGTAATTTTTGTTGTGGGCGTGTTTTGGTATGATTCCCAAGTTTGTTATTTGATTGATAAAAGTAATCCGAGGCTGCTTGAGGTGTAATTCAACTTCGTAATTTCCTTTGACAACCGCTTTGTCTAATGCTGACAAATCTACCAATCCGCCACTCTCTTTAGTGTGGTTGAATGTGTAAGCAACATCTTCGGCGGTGAGGGGTTGACTATCCGAGAAGCGGACATCTTCACGGATTTTGAATGTCCAGATTTTGCGATCGCTACTAATGGTGTAGCTTTGGGCAAGGTCATTAACCAGTTCTAGATTTTCGTTACGGCGCAGTAGTGTACTTTGAAACAATGGAGGCCCGTAATAATTCCAACCCATAGTTGGGTCGAACCCCTTGTCGTCAAAATCCTCCCATGAAAAAGCCAGCACTATCTCATCTTTGGATTCACCGCTAACTTTAGTAGCTGGTGGACTTGAAGAAACTTGGCTACAAGCAGCCAATATCTGCACCAGTAATAGACTCGACAACCAGTGCCACCACTTGATTTTGCAGATTTTCAATCTAGAAATACTTAAATTCACCTTAATTCTTCTCACATTTTGAATAAAAATTGTCGAAATTAATTTTGAAAAAATATCTGATTTTTTATAAAAATTAAAATTTTAACAAACAATTTAATTAACCGATTTTGTACTAGCTAAAATTTGGGAAATAATTTTGACAGAAAGTCCATAACTTTCTATTTCTCTAAATTTTTTACCCCATGCTTCTACTTCCTGCTGCAATGAAGAATTACTTTCTATTGTTTCAATAAAATTAGTTATTTTCTGGACTGTTATATCTTGAATGTCACCCACCAATCCTAATCCATGATATTGAATTCTTTTAGCATTTTCCGGTTGATCGGCACAAATGGGAAATACTATCATTGGTGTTCCTGAAAATATACATTCTTTAATAGTATGTATTCCTCCAGCTATAATTGCTAAACAAGCTCGTTCCAGAAGTGCTAATTGCGGTGCTTTGTTAACTATGATGACATCATCAGGAATAAAAGTAAAATCTTCAACACAAAGATAATCGCTCACTGAAACCACTAATTGATATTTATGTTTTTTGGAAATAGCATCAATGACGTTTTGAATAAATTGTTTTGCTTCAGCTACAGTTAAAGTTTCTACTGCTCCTACTGTAGTTCCTAAAGCACAATAAATTAGAGCTTTATCTTGCTTGATTTTTGACCAATTAAAATCAGGTTGTTGTCTTTCTAAATCTATAGAAGCTTCTGCATAATAACATCCTGGTCTTACAGTGCCAGGAAAATCTAATTCTTTAGGACATAAAAATAAATGTGGTAATTTCAAAGGAATCACCTGCTGAAAATCTAGTAATTCCAGAGGAATTTTACTCTTGATAGCAATTGTCTTGATAATATTTTTAATATTTATATCGATACCAATTAACCAACTTAATGCTAATTTAAATTGTTGTATCCAAAACTGAGGATAAAATTTGATTTGTCGGTTTGAATTAGGCGGTGGTAGTGCCGTAAACATATCCGTTAAATAAATGCTTGTAATTTGGCATTCATAAGCTATTAAAGCCAGTAAAGTTGAGAACAAAGGGGAGGATGTACTAATCAAAAGTAAATCGGGATGAGTCTGTTTGAGCAAAGTATGTACTTCACGGTTCTCTCCTGTTATAAAAGAATTAATCATAGATTTAAAATACTTGATATATTTAATTTGCTCTAAGATGAGCTTAAGCCCACTAATTTTAAGATGATTATCATCAACTTTTCGTATAAAACCTTTTGGGAACCATCTTTCGAGAATAGGTAGAAAAGTAAAACCATGATTTTGAGCATTTTCTTGAGAATCTGGTATCCCCAAATAAAGCACTTCATGTCCAAGAGATTTGAGAGTTTTCGCCAATTTCAAAGTGCCATAAAATTCGCCTTGCAATCGCCAAATACAAAATACAATCTTTGCCATAATTAAAACTCCACTGCAACTGTACCTAACACGGTCAATGGTGCTGCGGGAAGAAGGCTATAACCATCTACTTCGTAATATTTAACATCAAAGATATTTTTGAGATTTAGACCAACTCTATAATTATTGCGACGATAAAAAACAGATGCGTCAGTTCTTAGGTATGAGGGAACTGTGAATGTATTGGGTAAAGATACCTCCCGTTCACCTGCGTATACCAACCCCAAGCCAAAACCTAACCCTTGCAAATTACCGTTTTGGATTTCATAAGTAGACCATAAACTGGCGCTGCGTTCTGGTACGCCTGCTGTGCGATCGCCTATTAAATCTGGGTTATTATCTTCAGTAACAACAACATCTGCATAAGCATAAGTAGCGATGATTTTCCAGCCTGGTAATATTTCTCCAGCAACATCTAGTTCAATACCACGGCTTCTCTGTTCACCGGTTTGGATGCTGAAATTCCTATCAACTGGATCGGCTGTCAGCACGTTCTGACGATTTATTTGATAAAATGCCAAAGTTGCTGACACGCGATTGTCAAAAAAATCTTGTTTAATTCCTACTTCAAACTGTTCGCTGATTTCTGGATCAAATTGTTCACCTGTCCGACTTCTACTGAATATTTGGGGAGCAAATGCGTTAGTCCAATTGAAATAAACTGATGTAGACTGACTCGGTTGATAAACTATCCCAACTCGTGGCGAAAATCTGCTGTCAGTTTGCTCATTTACCACTGTATTAGTTGGACGGTCTTTATAGAAAGAGTCAACCACATCAAAACGACCGCCTGCTAAAACTTTGAGATTAGGTAAAATTTCTATTAAATTTTGCACATAAAAACCAATATTATCTCCACCTTGTTCACCTGCAAAGCTGAGAGTATATTCTCCTGGTCTAGCACCATAAACTGGGTTAAAAATATCAATGGCTGCTAATGGAGCTTCAAAAACATCATAGCCATATTTTAATCTGGCTAACTCTACCCCAAACAAAAAATTGTGACGTAAAGAGCCTGTATTGAATTTGCCATAAATTTCGCTTTGTATGGTGTAATTTTCTGTTTTCTGCGCTCCTCGTGAAGATGTACGATCTAGCGTGCGGCCATCATCTCTAAGGGATATTGAATATATGCGAGCGCTACCAACATCAGTATTATTAATAGTTGCATTTAACCCCTGCCTAAATCTCCAGTTATCACTAAACTTGTGTTCTAAGTTACCACTAATTGAAGAAACATTTCCGGTGGTCGGGTCAAGATTAGGTTCTCCAATGAATCTGTTAACTGGAAGTTGTAAAGACACAGGATCTAAGGGTAATCCTTTATCAAAAGTGTAACTGTAGTCGAGATATTCAAATTCGGTGGTAAAAGTAGTGCGCGGACTAATTTGCAAAGTCAAAACGGGAGCAATGAAAAAGTTTTCACTATTAATGAAATCACGATAACTGTTAGCATTTTCATAGGCGATATTTAGGCGGTATAAAGCAGAGCGATCGCTTAATAATGGCCCAGTGATATCAATACTCGGACGGTAAAAATCGAAACTCCCGACGGTAAACTGACCTTGGTAAAAAGGACTCTCAAGCGGCTGTTTTGTGACTGTGTTAACCAATCCACTCAAGGAAGAACCGCTACTACCACTATATAGAACTGATGACGGCCCTTTGAGAATTTCTATTCGCTCAACATTAGCAATACTACGAGGATTACCCTGATCCCGAAAGCCGTTGCGGAGGTTTTGATATCCTGCAAACAAACCGCGAATATTGTAACCTGATGCTGTGCCAAAGCCAAATATCCGTTGTACACCACTAACGTTATCTGTAAATTCGTCTAAACGTGTTACTTGTCTATCTTCTAGAACCTGTCGAGGGACAACTTGAATAGATTGGGGAATATCCCGTAGGGGTACGTCTATTTTTGTCGAACTCGGAGCAGTTTGGATGTTGTATTCACCCTCTTGTGTACCTGTCACTACTAGTTCAATAGGTGTTTCATCTTCAGCAGATGGTTGAGTAGTTGGCGTTTCACTTTCAATAGGTGTTTCATCTTCAGCAGATGGCGTTTCATTACTAGGCTGTTGTTGAACTAGGGGAGATATAACTGGTGTAATCCCGAAAACTAAACCTTCATCGCTATCAAACAGTTCAACTTGTGGCGCAGTTTCTTCACCGATTACTGTCACTCGGATACTATTATTATCGACATTTACCACTGTTATTTCAGTAATACCTGCAACAGGTTTTTCTTGACGGAATGTATTACCACTAGACAAGCGTAATTGAGCGTTGGAAATATCAGCAATCAAGTTATTCCCTTCGCTTTTAATATTAGTTTGCAGCTTGTCAGATGTAGATGTTTCTAAGATTATTTCCAAACCGTTAGCTGTTGAGGAAAAGCGCACTCCTGTTACTTTTATGATTTCACTCTGTGCAACCCAGTTTTTCACTCTGGTATGAGGAATCTGAATGTCACTAAGTAAGAGGCTATCTTTACTATAAATTTCCTTCTCAGCCAAATTTTTTTCTTGTGCGTTTACAGGTTCAGTTACTAACAGCCAAATAGTACCTAAAATTCCCAAATAAATAAACTGTCTTTGTCTCAAAATGTTCCTCCACACCAAATTGCATACCACAACAACAAGAAGCATTAGTGTATTTTCAACACAAATAATTCCAATATCTGCTGTTGCAATATGGAAAAGTAGTCAATGCGAACTTTGCCAATTTGAAAAAATAGGCTTAAGTTCGCTTGTTAAACTACTCAGATTTATTAGTTTAAAAAGACTTTGTTGAAGTACTGCTACACAACTATAACGATAATCATTCTTAGAATACCAAGATTGAAAAAAAAGTCAAGTCACTTTTGTTTACTAATTTTGTAATTAAACCCGTTTGTGGGGTTTTAGGTTTAATTTCTCCAGTCTTAAAACTTCAAGTTTCTGAAAGTATCATTAATTGTGGGTGAATCAGTGATTTATGTCAAAAGACGCTCTGTCAAATTTGCCTATAATTCCAGTAAAATAATTTTTAAATATCTGATTTTCTTGACAACTTGTATTAAATGTTTATTAAATTTAAGAAATGTAATTAATTCAGGTTACTGATTATTAATCAGATCAGTCACATATAACTCATAAGGAATAAAAATACACCTGTTAATAAGAATAATTTATTAGTGGTTGTTTAAAACCAGAAGTATAGTATGTTGAGCATTGAGGATTAGTGAGAACGATTTTCGATATCAATTGATAAAAGTTATCCTCCAAAAAATAAAGCCAAAAGTGTATTTTCTCATCAGTTAGAAGTGCGATCGCGAATTTGAAGTAATTGATAACCTTGAGCGCATATTAAGTAAGGTTTCCAAATGGGTAAAAGCTTTTTCGAGTTACCAGTTGAATTTTCCACTTTGGTTGAACTGCTTCAGTGGAGAGCAAACAAGCAACCCCAACAGCAAGCATACACTTTTCTTGTAGATGGGGAAGTGGAAAGTTCTTATTTAACTTACAAGGAATTAGATAGACAAGCTCGACTCATTGCTACCTTGCTTCAAAGTTGTGCAACGACAGGACAAAGAGCATTATTGCTCTATCCATCAGGTTTAGAATTTATCGCTGCTTTTTTTGGATGCCTTTATGCTGGAGTCATAGCGGTTCCTGCTTATCCGCCACGCTCAAACCGTTCTATACCCAGATTACAAGCTATTGTTACAGATGCACAGGCAACTATTGTATTAACAACTATAAGTATTTTAACTGAAATCAAGCGTCAGTTTAATCAAGTTCCAGAGCTAGCAACTATGCAATGGCTAGCGACTGATCAGATTGCAAGCGAGGGAAAAGATACATGGCAACGAGCTAATGTTACCAATGATACCCTAGCATTGCTACAATATACTTCAGGTTCTACAGCTGCACCGAAGGGAGTAAAAGTAAGTCATGGCAATCTTTTACATAATCAAAAGCTCATCCAACGAGCAATGCAGCATAGCAAAGAAACGGTTTTTGTTGGTTGGCTACCCCTGTTTCATGATATGGGATTGGTCGGGAATATGCTTCAGCCGTTGTATTTGGGGATACCGTGCATTCTCATGTCTCCTGTAGCGTTTCTGCAAAAACCTCTTCGTTGGCTACAAGCAATTTCTCGGTATCAAGCCACAACCAGCGGCGGCCCGAATTTTGCCTATGATTTATGTGTTCGCAAAATTACCCCCGAACAACGAAACAACTTAGATTTGAGTAGTTGGGAAATTGCTTTTAACGGAGCCGAACCGATTCGCCAAGAAACATTAGAACAGTTTGCTGTTACCTTCGCTGAGTGCGGATTTCGCCGCGAGGCTTTTTATCCTTGTTATGGGATGGCGGAAACGACATTGATTGTTTCTGGTGGTAGTAAAGCGGCTCCACCAGTATTACAAACGGTGAAGTCGGCGGCGTTGGCACAAAATCAGCTCGTTCCAGCGAGTAAAGAAGAAGCTGGAGTACGGACGTTGGTAGGTTGTGGTCATCCCTTGCCAGATTTAAAGATTGTCATTGTCAATCCTGATACTTTAACGCTTTGTCTACCTAGTGAAGTGGGCGAAATTTGGGTGTCGGGAGCTAGCGTTACTCAGGGATATTGGTATCAAGAGGAACAAACAAAGTCTACATTCCGAGCCTATTTGAAAGACACAAAAGAAGGACCATTTCTGCGTACAGGCGACTTAGGATGTTTGTATGAAGGGAAACTTTTCATTACCGGTCGAAAGAAGGATTTGATAATTATCCGGGGGCGTAACCATTACCCGCAAGATATAGAATGGACGGTGGCGCAAAGCCATGCAGCACTGCAAGCAGACGGTGGAGCGGCTTTTTGTGTAGATGTGAACGACCAAGAGAGGCTGGTTGTTGTTCAAGAAGTGCAGCGCAGTTATCTGCGAAATTTAGAGACTGAGGCGGTAATTGCAGCTATCCGCCAGGCGGTGGTAGAAGAACACGAACTGCAAGTGTATGCTGTGTTACTTCTCAAGCCAGGTAGTATTCCCAAAACTTCTAGCGGTAAGATTCAACGCCATGCTTGTCAAGCTGGGTTTTTGGCGAAAACTTTGCAGTCTTTTGCTAGTAGCATCTTAGAAGAGGAGCAGCAAACAGATAGTATCGGTTTGAGTCCTGAAGATATTTTGACATTAGAGCCATCACAACTAAAGTTTTATCTTCAAGAGCAAGTCGCCAGGGTTACGAAAGTATCGCTCAAGCAAGTAAATCTGAGGCAAACTTTAGGGAGTTTGGGTGTTGATTCGTTGATGGCGATTGAACTTCAGCACAGCATCGAAACTGATTTAGGTGTGGTTTTAGCGATCGCTTGTTTTTTGGGAAATGCCAATATTGAACAACTAGCAATCAAGATAATAGCGCAGTTAGAATCAAATTCGGTTAATGAGTTACCATCTCTGAATGCTGTTAGCGAGTATCCGCTTTCTCACGGACAAAAAGCGTTATATTTTCTACATCAACTAGCACCAGAAAATCCTGCTTACAATATTGCTAGGGCTGTGCGTATTCGGGGCGAATTGAATATTGGGGAGTTACAGCGAGCGTTGCAAATTTTAGTCGATCACCATCCTTGTCTGCGTAGTACTTTTATTACCAATCAAGGGCAAGTTGTACAGCGAGTACATCAACAGTTACAAGTTTATTGGGAACAGGAAGATAGTTGCGAATGGGATGAATTAGCTTTGAGCGATCGCATCATTCAACTAGCTCATTCTCCCTTTGATTTAGAACAAGGACCTTTAATCAGAGTAAATTTATTTATTCGCTCACCTCAAGAACATATCCTTTTGCTAGCAGTTCATCATATTGTGGCAGACCTCTGGAGTTTGACTGTGCTGGTGGATGAGTTGGGAAGGTTGTATGAAGCAGAAAAAAACGGCGTACCTCTAACCCTTCCTACCTTAACCAAACAGTATGCTGACTATGTGAGTGCTGAAGCACAAATACTCGCAAGTCCAGAAAGTAACAGACTTTGGGCTTATTGGCAACAGCAACTAGCAGGGGAATTACCTGTATTAAATCTGCACACCGACCGTCCGCGCCCATCTATGCAAAGTTATCGAGGGGCAACTTATAATTGTAAGTTCAGTGCAGAACTCACCCAAAAGCTAAAAAATTTTAGCTGCGATCGCCAAGTCACCCTTTACATGACACTGCTTGCAGCTTTTCAAGTGCTGCTTTACCGCTACACAGGGCAAGAAGATATACTAGTAGGTTCCCCCACCAGTGGTAGAAATCGAGCTGCTTGGGCGGGAGTTGTCGGTTACTTAGTCAATCCGGTAGTTTTAAGAGCCAGTTTCGCCGGGAATCCTAGTTTTAAAACATTTTTGCAGCAAGTTCAGCAAACAGTATTAGATGCTTTTGCACATCAAGACTATCCCTTTTCTTTGATAGTAGAACAGTTAGTACCTGTTCGTGATTTGGGGCGATCGCCTTTATTTCAGGTGATGTTTGTTTTGCAGAAAGCCCAAATCGCACAGCAAGCAGGATTAGCAGCCTTGGCGCTGGGTGAAACTGGAATCACCATGAATCTGGGAGATTTAGAGTTAGAATCTTGGGGACTCGAACAGCAAATAACACAGTTTGAGTTAACCTTAATGATGGCTGAAATTGAGGGAGTTTTAACAGCTTCTTGGCAATATAACTCTGACCTGTTTGATAGTGATACTATTGTCCGCATGGCGGGTCATTTTCAGACCTTACTTGCTGGGGCGATGTCTAACCCACTGCAACCCATTGCCAATTTACCACTTTTGACAGATGCAGAACAGCATCAAATATTATCCAACCTCAACCAACCAAAATCTAAAATTGAGCGATGTCTGCATGAATTATTTACAAACCAAGTAGCACAAACACCCGATGCTGTAGCAATTACCTTTGCTGATGAACATCTAACTTATCAACAACTCAACGCACAAGCAAATCAACTCGCGCACTATCTCCAAAGCTTGGGTGTAAAGCCAGAAGTTAAAGTTGGCTTATGCGTCGAGCGTTCTTTAGAAATGATTGTGGGTATACTTGGTATTCTCAAAGCTGGGGGTGCATACATACCGTTAGATCCGAATTATCCCCAAGAGCGTTTAGGATTCATTTTAGAAGATGCAAATATAACGATAGTAGTAACACAGAAGCAGCTAATCAAAAAACTTCCTACTTTTAAAGGCTCCATTGTCTGCCTAGATCAAATTAAACAAGAGCAAGAACACAACCCCATCAGCGAAGTTACAGCTGATAACTTAGCTTATATCATCTATACTTCTGGTTCCACCGGTCAGCCAAAAGGCGTTTTGGTCAATCACTTCCATGTTGTGCGGTTGTTTAGTTCAACTGACGAGTGGTTTAAATTCAACAATAACGATGTGTGGACGTTGTTTCATTCTTATGCTTTTGACTTTTCTGTATGGGAAATGTGGGGGGCGTTGCTTTACGGCGGACGGTTGGTAATCGTTCCTTATTGGATTAGTCGTTCTCCTGATGCGTTTTATAATTTACTTTGCCAAGAACAGGTGACAGTTCTTAGTCAAACTCCTTCAGCTTTTCGTCAGTTGATGCGCTTAGAACAACAAGCTTCTAAACTTGCTTTACGTCTAGTTATTTTTGGTGGGGAAGCTTTAGAAATCAAGAGTTTAAAGCCTTGGTTTGAGCGTCATGGCGATTTACCACAGTTAGTCAATATGTACGGAATTACAGAAACCACCGTACACGTCACCTATTACCCTCTTACCAAAGCCGATATTGAACGCACCAACAGTATAATTGGTCGTCCAATTCCCGATTTAGAAGTGTATATATTAGATAAACATCGCCAACTTGTACCCGTTGGAGTACCTGGAGAAATGTATGTTGGTGGTGCTGGTGTAACGCGGGGTTATTTGAATCGTCCTGAACTAACTGCTGCAAGGTTTAGACATTGCACCTTTGGAAATTACTCTACAAGACTTTATCAAACCGGAGACTTAGGACGTTATTTACCTAATGGCGAACTTGAGTATTTAGGACGCATTGATGAACAAGTAAAAGTTCGCGGCTTTCGGATTGAGTTGGGAGAAATTGAGGCGGTATTGCGCCAACATCCAGCTATTGAGGAAGTTGTGGTTTTGATGCGAGAAACTGAGTTTGTTAGTGACATTCAGCCTGATGCTGCTGTTACGGAACTGCGCCAATTCCTCAAAGGTAAACCTAGATCCGAACACTTTCGCCAATTAATCGCTTATTGTGTTTCTTCTCAAAAACCTGCACCAACGATTACTGAATTGCACCGTTGGCTAAAAAATCAGTTACCTGAATATATGATACCTGCGGCTTTTTTCATGTTAGATAGTCTACCTTTAACGCCGAGTGGGAAAGTAGACAAACGAGCATTACCAAACCCCGATCGCATTAGACCTGAACTAGATACAGCTTACATTGCTCCGACTAACTCAGCAGAAAAAGCATTAGCTCAAATCTGGACACAGGTATTGAGGATTGAACGAGTAGGTATCTACGATAACTTTTTTGAGTTAGGAGGAGATTCTATTCGTAGTATTCAGGTGTTAGCCAAATCTCAAGAAAGAGGCTTGAATTTTTCGCTACAACAAATTTTTCAACATCAAACGATTTATGAATTGGCGCAAGAAGTCAACATTGCAGAACCGAGTTATTTATGGAAGCAGAAAACAGAAAGATTCAGTTTGATTGCTGCAAGCGATCGCCAAAAATTACCAACTGATATAGAAGATGCTTATCCTTTAGCGAGAATCCAGGCGGGAGTTATTTTTCATTCTCAATACAGCCCTGATTCGCCAATGTATCATGATATATTCTTCTACCAGTTGCGAGTTCGTTTTGATGTGAAATGTTTGCAGCAAGCAATTCAGCAATTAGTAAATCGTCACCCGATTTTACGGACTTCGTTTGATTTAATCAACTTTAGCGAACCATTGCAACTAGTCCATAAACAAGTGAGTGTACCGCTACAGGTAGAAGATTTATGTTTTCTATCGCCAACTCAGCAAAAACAAGCAATTGACACTTGGATAGAAGCCGAGAAACAGCGAAATTTTGATTGGACTTGTCCACCAATGATTCGCTTTTTCGTTCATCGCCTCACTGACGAGTCTTTTTATCTCGTGTTGAGTTTCCACGACTGCATTTTAGATGGATGGAGTACTGCTTCATTACTAACTGAATTACTACATCGTTATTGGGCTTTACTTCACAACCAGACATATCCTCTTGATTCGTCATCGACAATTACATACCGAGATTTTATTGCACTAGAACGTTCAACATTGAAGTCAGAAGAATGTCGTAACTATTGGACGCAAAAACTACAAGATTGCATCACAATGCAATTACCACATTGGGATTGTAAAAGTCCTAGCAGTGCAAATCCTAAAATTGGTGTTTTGAATGTTCTTATCTCTTCTGAATTGTCCGATAAACTCAAACAGCTGGCGAAGATAGCGCAGGTTCCTGTCAAGCACGTTTTACTAGCTGCACATATCAGAGTCATGAGTTTATTAAGTGGTGAGACAGATGTATTAACGGGTTTGGAGTCTAACGGTAGATTAGAGACTGAAGACGGAGAACAAACGCTAGGTATTCATTTGAATACTGTGCCATTGCGTTTACAACTGCATGGAGGAACATGGATAGACTTAGTACAACAAACTTTTCAAGCAGAGAGTGAATTATTACCTTATAGACGCTATCCTTACGCAGAATTGAAAAAGCTTAATCGTGGAGAACAGCTATTTGAAACTGTTTTTAATTACACTCACTTTCATATATTTCAGAATCTTCAATCATTAACAGGTTTAGAAATTGTCGGGGCGCAAGGTTTTGGTGAAACCCATTTTGCTTTAAGAGTCGAGTTTAACCGAGAGCCATTTTCGGATAATATTCAACTTGATTTAGAATGCGACCTCACCAAGATTAATCAAGTTCAACTAGAAGCTATTGGTGGTTACTATTTTGAGACATTAACAGCCATGTCTCAACAACCAAGCGAACGCTATGAGTCTCAATGTTTGCTTCCTGTTAATGAACAGCATCAGTTATTAATAGAGTGGAATGATACAAGTAGGGAATATCCCGAAAGCTTGCTCATTCATCAATGGTTTGTAAATCAGGCATTGCAGACACCAGATGCGACAGCGTTAGTATTTGGGGATCGGCAGTTAACTTATCAAGAACTAAACGAACGTTCTCATCAACTTGCTCACTACTTGCAAAGTTTAGGGGTAAGCTGTGATGTACCCGTGGGACTTTATTTAGAACGTTCTATAGAAACGATCGTAGGGATATTAGGTATTCTTAAAGCTGGTGGCGCATACGTACCGCTAGATCCTGCCTATCCGCTAGAGCATATTAATTTCATACTGCAAGATGCTGGGGTGTCATTAGTCGTTAGTCAAAAGTCATTAGTTAATATCTTAGGTCAAATGACAGTTATTCGCCTGGATACAGACTGGGAATTAATAACAACAAATAACGAAAATAAGGTTATTAACTACACAGAACAAAATAATTTGGCTTACATTATTTATACTTCTGGCTCTACGGGTAAACCGAAGGGAGTACCAGTTACTCATAAAAACTTGGTGCATTCTACCAGTGCCAGAATTGCTTATTACTCAGAACCCGTTCGCAGTTTTTTATTAATTCCTTCATTTGCCTTTGATAGTTCGGTGGCCGTGATTTTCTGGACTTTGTGTCAAGGAGGAACCTTAGTATTAATTAACGAAGGTAGACAAAGAGATATTTGGTATTTAGGAAAAGCGATCGCACAACATCAAATTTCCCATTGGTTAAGTGTTCCTTCTTTGTATAAACTATTATTAGACCATATCCAACCTGCTGAATTAAATTCTCTACATACCGTGATTGTTGCGGGAGAAACTTGTTCGCCCGCCTTAGTCAAACATCACCGTCAACTATTACCCCAAGCATCACTTTTCAATGAATACGGCCCGACCGAAGCAACCGTCTGGAGTAGTGTTTGCAATTGTCAAGACTATGAATCAAGCCATACAATCCCCATCGGTCGCCCCATTGCTAATACCCAAATATATTTGCTAGATAGTCACTTACAACCTGTACCAGTCGGAGTTGTCGGAGAAATATATATTAACGGAGAAGGTGTAGTCAGTGGATATTTAAACCGTCCTGAATTAACCGCCCAAAAATTCATTCCTAACCCATTCAGCGATCAAGAAGGTGATATTCTCTACAAAACAGGAGATTTAGGGCGTTTCCTTCCTGATGGTAATATCGAATTTATTGGACGCTGCGATTATCAAGTCAAAATCAATGGATATCGTATTGAATTAGAAGAAATTGAAACACTATTAAAACAACATCCAGATGTTAAGGATGCGGTAGTTGTAGTCAGAGAAGAGTTAGGTAAAAAAGATTTAATAGCCTATGTTGTAACATCTAATATTGCATCTGCTACCAGCCAGTTACGAAATTTCTTAAAACAAAAATTGCCAGATTACAAAATACCCAACACCTTCATTAAGTTAGATATCTTACCTTTGACTCCTAATGGTAAAGTTGACCGCCGAAATTTACCAGCACCTAATCAAAAATTCATTAACGAGATGAAAATAACTCATCTTTTGCAAAAGCTAGAACAAATTTCTGACGAAGAAGCACAACTTATACTTACTCAAAAGAAAATGTTAACTTTACAACCTGAATAAAGTAGAAAAACAAAAAATGAGTGATTTTTTGGAACGTCTTGAACAACTTTCACCAGAAAAACGTGAACTATTAAATCTTTTCCTCCAAGAAGAAAACGCACAGATAGAAGAAAACTACGTAGAACCGACAACACAAGTTGAAAAAGCACTAGCAAGTATATGGAGTCAAGTTCTTGGTATTGAAAGGGTGGGTATTTATGATAACTTCTTCGAGTTGGGAGGAGATTCTATTCAAAGCATTCAAATTATTGCCAAAGCAAATCAATTAGGTTGGCAACTGACAACTAATCAACTGTTTGATTATCCAACTATTGCTGAATTAGCAAAAATTGCGGAAACAACTTTACTTACTCTTACGAACAGTGAAGAAGTACAATCCCAAAATATAACTAACGTTACACCTTCAGATTTTCCAGAATCCCAATTAAGTCAAGCAGAATTAAACGAGCTTTTCAGTTAACATGAAACTTGAAGATGTTGAAGACATTTATACTCTTTCGCCAACCCAACAAGGGATGCTATTTCACATCCTGGCGGAACCGAATTCAGGAATATATTTGGAGCAAATTTTATGTATATTACAAGGAAAGCTGAATTTCTCTGCTTTTGAAAAAGCTTGGCAGCAAATTGTAAAACGCCATCCCAGTTTAAGAACAGGTTTTATTTCCAAGAATTTAGATAAACCAGTTCAAGTAGTATATCGGCGTGTGAAACTGGTAATAGAGCAGTATGATTGGCAGAACTTCTCGAATTATAAGCAGAAAGAACAATTAAATACTTTTCTAGAATTAGACCGTCAGCGTGGTTTTCAGCTTTCTGAACCGCCTTTAATGCGACTAACTTTGATTCGTATTGATCAGGAAGTTTATCAGCTGATTTGGACTACTTACCATTTAATATTAGATGGTTGGTGTACTGATATTCTGCTGAAAGAATTTTTTGCTCTTTACGAAGCATTTTGTCGAGATGATAGCCTGCAATTGCAACCATGTCGTCCCTATCGAGATTATATAGCTTGGCTGAAAAAGCAGGATTTATCAGCAACAGAAGCATTTTGGCGACAAAAACTTACGGGATTCAAAAAGCCAACTTATTTGGCAATTAACCGCAGTTTTAACTATGGTGAAAAAGACAACTATGCTCAACAGCAAATTCAACTATCTGCAAATATTACAACAGCACTTAAATCCTTTGCCAAACACCACCATCTAACTTTAAATACTCTATTTATCGGGGCTTGGGCTTTGTTACTCAGCCACTATAGCAAGGAAAAAGATATAGTATTTGGTACTGTTGTATCTGGTCGTCCTGTAACTTTACCAGGAATTGAATCAATAGTAGGTCTTTTCGTCAACACTTTACCAACACGAGTGCAAATATCTCCTCAAGATTCACTCGTACCTTGGTTAAAAACACTCCAGTCTCAATATAACCAACTACGCCAGTATGAACATACACCTTTGATAAATATTCAAAGCTGGAGTGAACTTTCTGGGGGATTACCATTATTTGAAAGTTTGTTAGCATGTCAAAACTCCTTAGTAAACTTCTCTCGAATACAAACAACCAGTTTAAAAGTAGATAATATTCATTTTAATTCTCGTTCCAACTACCCTTTAACACTTGTCATGTTACTGGGTTCAGAGTTAACGCTAGTTGCTCAATATAATTTGAGCCGTTTTCAGACCACAGCAATAACAAGAATGCTAGGACACTTTGAAGCAGTATTTAATAGTATGGTTGCAGAACCATATCTTCAACTGAATGCTCTTACTAACTTGCTTAATGAGCTTGAGAAAAAAGAAAAAGCGTCTGATTTTAAAAAATTAAAGAATTTTACTGCCAACAAATTGAAAATTATTCAGCCAAAGGCTATTGAATTATCTAACACCAAAGACTATTAAAAACTAAGAGGACATTTCTATGGCTTCAGTAACTTCTTACCCTGACTACAATTTAATTGCTCCGATCAACAACGAATATTACAGTCAAAAATATCTTGAAACCAATCTGCCGATCATAAAATATTTACTGTTAGAACATATTCCCAAAACAGCTAAAATTTTAGATATTTGCTGTGGTGTAGGTCGCTTGGCACAGAAGTTGTTACTTGAAGGATATCAAGTAACAGGAATTGATAGCTCTGAAGAAATGTTGCGCTACGCTCGTCAAAATGCAACAACAGCTGAATTTATCTTGAGTGATGTACGTTTTTTTGAATTACCCTCTAAGTTTCAGGGAGCAATTTCAACAGGCGCTCTTAATCATATTATAAGTATTGAAGAGTTAACAAATGTTTTCCGAAATGTATATGCAGCGTTGGAGTTCAATGGAATATTTGTCTTTAATCTACTTTTAGAAGAAGAATTTAATTCAGACTGGGATGGTTGGTCTTTTGGGGATGCTATTGACGATTCTGCTTGGATTGTTAGACACCATTATGAATCAATTGAAAAGATGGGTAAAATCAAAATTACTGGCTTTCAACTCATAGAGGGTAACTGGAAACGTTTAGACAATATTATGCTATTTAAAGCCTATTCTAGTGTTGAAGTTTTGTCTGCCTTGAAGAGTGTAGGATTCAGAGAAGTAAATATTCATTCTTTTAAAGATGATTCCGTCGTGAATCAAAAATCGATAGAGACTTATTTTGTTAGTTATAAGTAGGACTTACACAAGTACTCTCTAAAACACTCTTCACTACCCTTCTTTTGACAGAGACGCTGCGCGAATGGTAAGCCGCGCGTCTACGTTTTTTCATAATTTTGCGTAACTCTTGATAAGTAAAGAAAATTTGATCGACAAGCTTAATAATTCGGGATAGAAAATTAAATGAAAGCTGTAGTATTTAAAAGCTTACATCCTCAAGTAGAACAGTCATATGGTTTAAATTTATACAAAAATCCATTAACAGCATGGTTTAAAAAAATCTTTTATCGCCAGAATCAATATAGAATATTGCAAGGTGGTTCAGCAGTTGTTGAAGAAGAATTTATTGATAAGTTGCTAGAATATGGCAATTATGATAAATATGTTTTCCTTTGCCAAAACAACTATGATATAGAAAGAAATACAGATCAAATATCAAATTATAAAAATGGTAGTCGAGTAGAATTTGTTTTATATGAAAATTTATATAAATTGAATTATCATAAGGCAATTTTACATGGAGCATATACCGCAGTTGACGAAATGATTCATTTGCGGAAAATCCCTCAAAAATTATTTTGGCCATCTCATGGGATTACCCACGCTTTAAGTCCTATTGATATGGTAATTCCTACAGGCTTGAGAATATTGATTGAGTCAGAAGAATATGACTGTATTACCTGTACTAGTATTGCTGGTAAAAAAGCCTTAGAAAGTATATTTTCACAATTCTCAGACTATCTTGCTCATCATTTAAAAGCTAAAGTGGCTTACCGTGGTCAGTTTGGATTAATTCCCCTAGCTATTGACACAAGTTACTATTATCCAAGAGATAAATGTCAAGCAAGAAAACATTTTAATTTAACAAGAGATACTACAATTTTTCTCTGCTTAGGGCGTTTCTCTATTTCTCTGAAAATGGATATATTTCCTTTACTTAATCACTTTTTAGAAAAAATATCAAATAGTGATAAAAAGGCAATATTAATTTTTGCAGGTAGTGAAGATTTTGTTGAAGAAACTCTTCCGCAAACAGTTACAAAAACAATTGAACTAATTGCACGAAAGTCAGGTTGCTCTCAATACATTAGAGTATTCCATAACTTAAAAAAAGAAGATAAAGCTTTATTGTATTCTGCGGCAGATGTTTTCGTATCTCCTAGTGATAATGTACAGGAAACCTTTGGGATAACTATTCTGGAAGCTATGGCTTCTGGTTTACCAGTCATAGCCAGTGACTGGAATGGATATCGTGAGACTATCAAACATGGCGAAACGGGGTTTCTTGTGCCTACTTGCTGGACTGATTCTATAGAGCATACAAGTCAGTTTTCTCGATTATATGGACACAAATTAACGCATTTACTTTTAAGTCAATCTGTATGTGTAGATACTAAAAAAATCATAGAATATATGGACATTTTATATGAAAATCCAGATTTAAGAAAGCAGATGAGTAACAATGCTCGTGCATATATTACCAATCATTATGATTGGTCATGTATTATTCCTAAATATGAAGAACTATGGGAAGAGTTGCTAGAAATAGCAGATAAAAAACAAAGTTATGATGGTGCTATTCTTAATCATGGGTTATCTTCTTTAGACTTTTTGAATATATTTGGTCATTATCCTTCCAGAATGATTAGAGGAGATGATTTATTGAAAATAACTTCTATGGGTTATAAATTCATAAATAATCTAATAGAGATCTATCCCTTAGAAGTCATGAATACTTACTCTGTTGGGACTGAATTAAATCAAGTAATTTTCAAGATTATATGTAATTGCCAGAGCATTAAATTGTGCGATTTGATTCAAAAAATTAACACAAAAAGTACTGCTACAAATCATGTAATAATTCATTATATAATGCGGTTAATTAAGTATGGAATACTAGAAATAATTGAAACAGTCTAACAAGTTATAGGCGCAATGCAGATTTGGAAAAAAGTATAAAAGGAAGATATATAGTGTGTGGCATTATAGCGATATTTTCAAACCAAGAGCCTATTTCCATAGATGCATTGGCATTAGGAACACAAAAGTTGAGCGATCGCGGCCCCGATGGACAATCGCATTGGGTTGCTTCCCATCAAAAAGTGGGATTAGGGCATACTCGACTTAGTATTGTTGATTTAGCAACAGGCAATCAACCAATAAGCAATGAAGATGAACAGTTACACGTTGTTGTGAATGGGGAGTTTTATGATTATGAAAAAATTCAGCATCAATTAAAAAACCTAGGTCATCGACTGAGAACCCGTTCTGATAGCGAAATTGTACTTCATCTATATGAAGAATTTGGCACTGAATGTCTGCAATATCTCCGGGGTGAATTTGCATTTATCTTGTGGGATGAGGCGAAACAGGTTTTGTTTGCAGCACGCGATCGCTTTGGAATTAAACCGCTTTTTTACGCTACAGTTGGTAACAAACTTTATTTAGCATCAACAGCCAAAGCTTTATTTGCTGCTGGAGTTCCCGCCAGTTGGGATTATGAATCATATTTTCAGCAGTTATTCATTTATGTCAACCAAGACCGCACTTTGTTTGCAGGTGTTAAGCAAATTCCACCTGGACACTATTTGTTAGCAACGCCCAATCAAACTCAGATTACTCGCTACTGGGATTTAGATTATCCAACAGCCAATCAACAAATACCCCAACGTCAGGATAATGAATATATTGAGCTATTCCGCCACAAATTGGAAGAAGCTGTGCAAATTCGACTGCGGGCTGATGTACCTGTAGGTAGCTTCTTGAGTGGTGGTATTGATTCATCAGCTGTTTTGGGAATAGCAGCAAAATCTAGTTGCGATCCAATTCGCGCTTTTACTGTCTCTTTCGATCGCCCAGCCTATGATGAAGAACCTATCGCCCGTGAAACAGCAAAATATGTTGGTGCTGATTTTCAAGTGATTCGGCTTAATCAATCTGATTTTGCTGAACATATTGCTGATGCAATTTGGCACGCTGAAACTTTGGGTGTAAATTCACATGGTGTGGCGAGATATATACAAAGCCGTGTTGTCCGACAATCGGGTTATAAAGTTGTTTTATCTGGGGAAGGTGCGGATGAAATTTTGGCAGGGTATGGCCACGCACGTCAAGATTTACTTTTCAATCATTCTATTCAAAAAACACCAACCGCTTTAGCTAGTGTAGAGCAGAAATTAGGATTTATCCCTTCCTGGTTAAAAGAAATAGCAGTTAAACGTTCTATTTTTCACCTGCTTCTCAATCCTGATTATGCCTCTGATTATTATGATCTAGATGTTTATGGTAAGTTTTTAAACCAATTTGATATCGAAGAACAAATTTTAGGAAGAGAACCAGTTATTAAATCTTTATATTTGTGGTCTAAGTCAATTTTACCTAACTATATCTTGTTTGCTGAACGTTTAGAAATGGCTAATGCGATCGAGGTACGTTTACCTTTTTTAGATCATCATCTTTTTGAATTAGTACGTGAAATGCCAGTTTCTCTATTAATTCGGGGGATGAAAGAAAAATATGTGCTAAGAGAAGCGGCTAGACCTTTTTTGACTGATACAGTCTACACTCGTCCAAAACAACCTTTTACTGCTCCACCTGTAACTATCACAACTAATAATTCTCTTTATATTTTAATTCAAGATGTGTTGCGGAGTTCAGTTATGGCATCTGTACCATTTTTTAATCAATCGGCGATCGCTACACTCTTAGATCGACTTGCAACTATGAAAGAAAGCCAGCGTATTAATTTAGAGCCAGCTTTATTGATGCTACTGGGTACTTGCTTTTTACAAAGTCGTTTTAATCTTTAGTTGCAAAATATATAAAATTTTAAACGCAAAGGTGCGCTAAGTAAGCGCAGAGGAACACAGAGGTATGATTGAAGGCTTTGAACTATCACCCCAGCAAAAGAATATCTGGCTGTTACAGCAAGACAGTTCAGTTTATCGAACACAGATGAGTGTTTTAATTGAGGGAAAATTGAACGTAGAAGCTTTACAAAAGGCTTTTCAAGAGTTGGTTAATCGGCATGAAATTCTTCGCACGAAATTCAAAATATTACCAGATATAGCGTTTCCTGTTCAGGTTATTAGTAATACTATTATCCTAAATTGGCAAGAATTAGATTGGAGTTATCTAGATGCTGACGAGCAAAAAATCCAAGTTTTAGAATTTTTAAGAACAGATAATATATGTAAGTTCAATTATCTTGATTCTTCTTTGTTTAATGTCGATTTAATTAGGTTATCAAAACAAAAATATATTTTAATCGTTACGTTACCCAGTCTTTGCGCTGATTCTATAACGCTGGATAATTTATTACATGAACTCACTTTTTTATATAGTGATAAATATAGTTTTTTAAATAATTATCCTTTGCAGTATGTACATTTTTCTGCATGGAGAAATGAATTATTGATAGATGAAGAGTTAGAGTTAGGGAGAGATTATTGGCACAACAAGCAAATATCAGATTTTTTAAATCTTCAACTTCCTTTTGAAAAGGATAATTTTAAAGATAAAGAATTTGAACCAGAAGTTTTATCTATCAAACTGGCTTGCGGTTTAGTAAATAAAGTAGAAGAATTCATCCAAAGACATCAAATATCAAAATTTGCTTTTTTTCTGACTGCTTGGAAAATTTTACTTTGGCATCTTACGGATCAGTCTGATATTGTCATCGGAACTAATTACAGTGGGCGTTCATACCCAGAATTAGAAACTACATTTGGTTTGTTGGCTCAATATTTACCAATTCACTCTCATTTAGAAGCTGAAAACATTTGTATTCAAGTGTTACAACAAGTTGATGCAGCAATTTGTGAGGCTTATTCTTGGCAAGAGTATTTTGCTTGGGAGCAAATCATCAGAACAACAGATAATTCTCATATTTTACCGCCTCATTTATATTGTTTTGATTTTCAAGATTATCAACAAGAGTATTTAGCTGATGGTGTTTCATTTTCTGTTAAACATAAATATGTCTGCTTATTACCGTTTAAAATTAAGCTTACTTGTATTGATAAAAAAGATTCTATTGATATAGAGTTTAATTATAATTCAAATTTGTTTTCATTGGAAGTTGCTAACAATTTATTAAAACAATTTCAAACGTTAATACAAAATATCTTAATTAAAGAAAAAACAACTATAAGTAATTTAATAATTATAGATAAAGCAGAACAAGAAAGACTTTTATTTACCTGGAACAACACCCATAGAGACTATCAAGCATTTCAATGCCTTCATCAAATTTTTGAAACTCAAGTAGAACAAACTCCTGATGCAGTGGCTATTGTCTTTTTAGACCAAAAGGTAACATATCGAGAATTGAACCAACGAGCTAATCAATTGGCACATTACCTACAAAAGTTGGGGGTAGCGCCGGAGGTTTTAGTTGGCATTTGTATGCAACGCTCTATAGATTTAATCATTGGGCTGTTAGCTATTTTCAAGGCTGGAGGAGCTTACATACCACTAGATCCTACCTATCCACAGGAACGTCTAGCTTTTATGTTAGCTGAAACACAAGCACCAGTTTTATTAACTCAACAGCCATTGTTAGATTTAATTCCAGAACATGAAGCGCAGGTTATTTGTATAGATAGAGATTGGGAGCAAATTGCCCAAGAAAGTTTAGAAAACCCTGTTAATAACCTAACTCCAGATAATTTAGCCTATGTAATCTATACTTCTGGCTCAACAGGAAAGCCTAAAGGGGTAATGAATATTCACAAGGGTATAAATAATCGCTTGCTCTGGATGCAAGAGACTTTTCAATTCACAGCCGCAGATAAATTTTTACAAAAAACCCCCTTGAGCTTTGATGTCTCTATTTGGGAAATTTTCTCGCCTTTTTTAGCAGGTGCAAGTCTAGTATTAGCTAAACCAGATGGTCATCAAGATAGTAATTATTTAGTTCAGTTAATTGCCCAGCAACAAATTACAACTGTTCATTTTGTGCCATCAATGTTGGCAGTATTTTTAAATGAGGCAGAATTAGAAAAATGCCAAAGTCTCAAACGAGTTTTTTGTAGTGGAGAAGCACTTTCTTTTGACCTTCAAGAGAGGTTTTTTGCTCGCGTAGATGCAGAATTACATAATCTTTACGGGCCGACAGAAGCATCAATCGAAGTAACTTGGTGGCATTGTCAACGAGATAGCGATCGCAATATTGTACCCATTGGTCGACCAATTTCTAATATACAGACATATATATTAGATAAGTATTCGCGTCCTGTCCCGATTGGTGTTCCAGGCGAGTTGCACGTTGCTGGTGTAGGAGTAGCACGGGGTTATTTACATCGACCTGATTTGACTGCTCAAAAGTTTATTCTTAACCCTTTCAATTTTGAGGGTAACAAACTGTACAAAACAGGTGATTTAGCTCGTTACTTACCTGATGGCAATATTGAATACTTGGGACGTATAGATGACCAAGTAAAAATTAGAGGATTTCGCATTGAGTTAGGTGAAATTGAAGCAGTTTTACACCAGCAATCTAGTGTTTCGGCTGCAATTGTTCAAGCACAAAATCAAGTTGATGAACAACGCTTGGTTGCTTATATAGTACCGCACCCGCAATCAACGCCTAAAACTTCAGAACTGCGGTATTTTCTCGAACAGAAGCTACCTAAATATATGATTCCGGCAGAATTTATATTTTTAAAAGCACTGCCCCTTTTACACAACGGTAAAATAGACCGTCGAGCATTACTAACTGCTGAACGAATACAACCAGAACCGGAAAATAATTTTGTCGCCCCGCAAACAGCAAAACAGCAAATTGTGGCGGATATTTGGCAACAAATATTAAATCTAGAGAAGGTAGGCATTTACGATAATTTTTTTGAGTTCGGTGGGCATTCACTATTAGCAATTCAGGTTATTTCCCGATTAAATAAAGCTTTTAAAATTGAACTGCCTATACGTAGTTTATTTGATGCACCTACTGTTGCAGAATTAGTAGAGATAATCGCCCAAACTAGCACTCCACAAACACAGATTATTCCTCACAGAACAAGAAGCGAACCTTGTCAGCTTTCCTTTGCTCAACAGCGATTGTGGTTTCTCAACCAATTAGAATCAGATGTTTTTGCTTACAATATCTCCACAACTGTCCGCCTGCAAGGGCAACTTAATCAAACCGCACTGCATCAGAGTTTTAATGAAATTGTTCGTCGCCACGAAGCTTTAAGAACAAGTTTTACCGTTATTAATGACCAGCCTGTTCAAGTTATAGCTGCTAATTTAACTTTAAATCTGCCTGTGGTAGACCTACGGCATCTCTGTGAGAATGAACAGGAAACAGAGGTTCAACGCTTGGCAATATCTGAAGCACAACATTGTTTCAATTTAGCTGAAGTGCCATTGTTACGAGTTACTTTGATATGTTTGAGCGATGTAGATCATGTTTTGCTATTCACGGTACATCATATAGTTTTTGATGGCTGGTCGATAGAAATATTTTTGCGTGAACTAACTAGCCTGTATCAAGCTTTCTATGCTGGTAAACCTTCCCCTCTTAGCGAACTACCAATTCAATATGCTGACTTTGCTATTTGGCAAAGACAATGGCTTCAAGGCGAGACACTCAAATCTCAATTAGCTTATTGGCAGCAGCAATTAGCCCAAATTCCTCTATTACAGTTGCCTACAGATAATGCCCGCCCACCGATTCAAAGCTTTCGCGGTGCATCAGAGCCTTTTTTCTTGCCTGCAAATTTGACTGAGGCACTTAAAACACTGAGCAATCGGGAAGGGGTTACTCTATTTATGACTTTGCTCGCGGCTTTCAAGACATTGCTTTGCCGCTACAGTGGACAGAATGATGTTGTAGTCGGTTCACCTATTGCTAATCGCGATCGCACTGAGTTAGAAGGACTAATTGGCTTTTTTGTCAATACTTTAGTCTTACGTACTGATTTGAGTGGCAATCCTACCTTTCGAGAATTATTGCATAGAGTCCGAGAAGTAACATTAGACGCTTATGCCCACCAAGACTTACCCTTTGAATATTTAGTAGAGAAACTTCAGCCAGAACGAAACTTAAGCCACAACCCGATATTTCAGATTATGTTTGCCCTTGGAAATAATCCAATGGTAGACTTCAAACTCCCTGGTTTAAATGCCAGTTTCTTGGACATTGAGCGTCAAGCTGCCACATTTGATTTAAGTGTGTCACTACAAGTAGACGCTGAAGAACTGCGGGGTAATTTTGAGTACAACACGAATATATTTAGTGCCGATACAATTCGGCAGATGGTAGAACATTTTCAGATATTACTAGCAGGTGTAGTAGATAATCCAGACCAGCATCTAGCAAATTTACCCTTATTAAGTGCCACGGAAAAACATCAATTATTGGTGGAGTGGAACAACACAGAAGTTGAATATCCTCTCAATCAATGTATTCATGATTTATTTGAAGCTCAAGTAGAACGAACACCAAATAATATTGCTGTTGCCTATCAAGACCAAGAAATTACTTACCACGAACTTAATACTCGTGCCAATCAACTCGCACGTTATCTACAAAAATTAGGTGTAGGAACAGAAGTATTGGTAGGTATATATGTTGAGCGAGCAATTGAAATGGTAATAGGTTTATTGGGGATTCTCAAAGCTGGGGGGGCTTATGTGCCTCTAGATCCAATATATCCCCAAGAACGCTTAGCTTTGATTCTAGAAGATGCTCAAGTATCAGTGCTATTAACTCAAGAAAAGTTGGCAGCAACGCTACCGGAAAATACATCAAATTTAGTATTTTTAGATACTGATTGGCAAGCGATCGCCGCAGAAAATCAATGCAACCTTACTAGCCAAACCACTACTCAAAACTTAGCTTATGTTATCTTTACCTCTGGCTCTACAGGACGACCCAAAGGAGTAGAAATATTTCACAGTGCCGTCGTTAACTTTTTGTACTCCACACGTGAAACTTTGGAGTTAGGCGAGCAAGATATTCTTTTATCTGTGACAACTTTAGCTTTTGATATTGCAGTTTTAGAAATTTTTCTGCCTTTAACAGTTGGTGCGCGTGTAGTTGTGGTCAGTAGGGAAGTAGCGATAAATGGTGTAGAATTGTCAGCTTGGTTAAATAAATCTCAAGCAACAATTATGCAAGCTACACCAACAACTTGGCAGTTGCTATTAGAAGCAGGATGGCAGGGCAATTCTCAACTCAAAATTCTTTGTGGTGGTGAAGCCTTAACCAGACATTTAGCGAATCAACTATGCCAAAGATGTGCATCTGTATGGAATTTGTATGGCCCTACAGAAACTACTATTTGGTCAACAGCTTGGGAAGTAAAAACAGATAATGAAATCGTGCCGATTGGTCGCCCTCTTGCTAACACAATAATGTATATTCTTGATCAACATGGTCAACTTGTGCCGATGGGAGTTGCTGGGGAATCATACATTGGCGGTGCTGGTTTAGCTAGAGGGTATCTGAATCAACCTGAGTTAACAGCACAGAAATTTATTCCTAATCACTTTAATAATTCAAAATTTAATGGTCTATACAAAACTGGTGATTTAGTTCGTTATTTACCAAATGGCAATATTGAATATTTAGGACGAATTGACGCTCAGGTAAAACTCAGAGGTTTTCGGATAGAACTAGGAGAAATTGAGGCAGTACTCAATCAATATCCAGGGGTGAAGCAGGCTATAGTTTTGCTAGGAGATAATCAGCTATTAGTCGCTTATATAATCTCTAGCAATCAGCAAAATTTGACAAATAACGAGTTGCGGAATTTCTTAAAACTGAAGTTACCCGACTATATGATACCTAGTGAATTTGTATTGTTAGAAACTTTTCCCTTAACTCCTAACGGCAAAGTAGACCGTCGGCGGTTGTTGAAATTAACAGGTTTACGTCTAAAAAAAGAAAATAATTATGTTGCACCGCAATCTGAAATTGAACGAGCGATCGCTGATATTTGGCAAGCGGTTTTGACTATGGAAAAAGTGGGAATTTATGACAATTTCTTTGATTTAGGTGGTCACTCTTTATTATTGGTGCGAGTTTTCAACCAGTTGCAACAATTACAGTACCAAAACTTATTAATGATGGACTTATTTAACTACCCAACTATCAATTCTTTAGCTCGATATCTCAGTCAAAAACCATCGTTACAACCAACCGGCACTCCCACCCAAAACCGCAGAGATGCCCTCAGACAACAACGCCAGCGTCGAAGCCATTAAGAGGTTTTATGGATCAAGCAATATTATCAACTAACCCTGATGCGATCGCTGTCATTGGTATGGCAGGTCGGTTTCCTGGAGCTAACAATATCAATGAGTTTTGGGAGAATTTACGTAATGGCGTTGAGTCAATTACTGCTTTATCTGATGCAGAACTAATGGCAATGGGCGTTGCTCCTTGGGTATTTCAAGATAGTAGTTATGTGAAAGCCAAAGGTGTCTTAGAAAACATCGAACTATTTGATGCGCCCTTTTTTGGAATTAATCCTAAAGAAGCCACAATTACAGATCCGCAACACCGAATTTTCTTAGAGTGTGCCTGGGAAAGTTTAGAAAACGCCGGTTACAACAGTGAAATTTACCCTGGTCGGATTGGGGTTTATGCTGGTTTAAGCCAGAGTACGTATCTGTTAAATAATATCCTTGCTAATCGAGAATTAATTGATTCGATAGGCAGTTATCAAATTTGGTTGGGTAACGATCGCGATTTTCTCTCCACCCTTATTTCCTATAAATTAAATTTGACTGGCCCCAGTGTTGTGGTGCAAACTGCTTGTTCTACTTCCTTAGTTGCCATTCATTATGCTTGCCAAAGTTTGATTGCTGGTGAAAGCGATATCGCCTTAGCTGGTGGTATTTCCATTGCCGTACCCCATCGAGTTGGCTATACCTATCAGCCAGGAGGCATCTTGGCTCCTGATGGTCACTGTCGCGCCTTTGATGCCAAAGCTAACGGCACGGTAAGCGGTAGTGGTGTGGGAATTGTAGTATTAAAACGGCTACAAGAAGCCCTTGCCGATAGAGATTATATTTATGCAGTCATTCAAGGATCAGCCATCAACAACGATGGTGCTGTGAAAGTAGGTTACACAGCTCCTAGTATGGCAGGACAAGCCAAAGCGATCGCCGACAGCTATACTTTAGCTGGCGTAGAACCGGAAAGCATCACTTACATCGAAACTCACGGTACAGGCACAGTATTAGGCGATCCCATCGAGATTGCTGCACTCAATCAAGTGTTTCGTACCAGCACACAAAAAACAGGTTTCTGTGCCATTGGTTCAGTCAAAACTAACATTGGTCATTTAGATACGGCTGCTGGTGTGGCGGGATTTATCAAAACCGTCCTTGCTCTCAAACATAGGCAAATTCCGCCCAGCTTGCACTTTCAGGAACCGAACCCGCAAATTGATTTTGCCAATAGCCCCTTCTACGTCAACACTACTCTTTCTGCTTGGGAACCTCATGCTACTCCTCGCCGTGCCGGGATAAGTTCTTTTGGTATTGGCGGCACAAATGCTCACATCGTTGTGGAAGAAGCCCCATCTGCCCCATCTGTAAAAGAGCAGGGGAGAAATTATCAATTACTAGTAATATCGGCTAAAACTAGCTCTGCTTTGGAGACAGCAACGCTAAATCTGGTTCAACATCTCAAACTACATTCTGACCTCAATCTGGCGGATGTTGCTTATACTTTGGGCATTGGTCGCCGGGCTTTCAACTATCGTCGGATGGTAGTTTGTCAAAACTTAGAAGATGCAATCATCACTCTGACAAGCCCAGACTCACCACGAATTTTATCAAGTTATCAAGAACGCCGCAATCCGCCTGTAGTTTTTATGTTTCCTGGTCAGGGTACGCAGTATGTAAATATGGGTCAGGAATTGTATCAAAGAGAGCCAATTTTTCAAGCAGCAGTTGACCAGTGTGCAGAAATTCTACGACCACATCTAGGGCTAGACTTGCGCTGTGTACTGTATCCTGCTCAGACAGAGATTGAAATTGCTACACAGCAGTTACAACAAACTGCAATTACCCAACCAGCACTGTTTACCATTGAGTACGCTTTGACCCAATTATTGCAAGCATGGGGGATTCAGCCGCAAGCAATGATTGGTCATAGTATTGGGGAATATGTAGCAGCTCATCTTGCTGGTGTTTTTTCCTTAACAGAAGCTTTGACATTAGTAGCAGCGCGGGGACGGCTGATGCAACAAACACCTTTGGGTTCAATGTTGGCTGTTTCGTTATCTGCGTTGGAAATACAACCCTTTTTGAATGAGCATTGTTCTCTAGCGGCAATTAACGCTTCTTCATTGTGTGTTGTTTCTGGTAGTGTAGAGGCGATCGCACAACTAGAACATCATCTCAATAAAAACGGGGTCAAAACTCGTCATCTCCACACTTCCCATGCTTTTCATTCTGCAACGATGGATTCTATATTGCCAGCGTTTGCAGAGGAAGTAAAAAAGATTAGCTTCCAGTCTCCGCAAATTCCGTATATCTCAAATCTAACTGGTACTTGGATTACGGCGACTCAAGCTACAGACCCAAATTATTGGTTACAACATTTACGCCAAACAGTGCTTTTTGCTGAAGGCGTGCAATTGTTGTTACAGGAACCAGAACAGGTTTTGCTGGAGGTTGGCGCTGGTCATACTTTGAGTACTTTTACAAAACTTGTTTGGGAAAAACTTTCTTTAAAAAAACAGGCACAAAAGGGAGAATTTATTAATCCGAAAGTTATACTTACCACTCTGCCTCATCCCCAAAAGCGTCAGTCAGATACAGACTGTTTGTTAAACACACTCGGTCAGCTTTGGTTAGCAAGTGTGGAGGTTAACTGGTTTGGCTTTTATCAACATCAGCAATGTTACCGCATCCCGTTACCGACGTATCCTTTTGAACGCCAAGGTTATTGGGTTGAGGCTGAAAAGTCAGTCAAAATTACAGATATTTCCCCAGCTAACTTGGTTAAAAAGTCGGATATTACCGATTGGTTTTATGTACCTTGTTGGCAGCAAACTCGATTACCTCAACCTTTCCACAATGCCAAAATAGGAGAGCAGAATTTGTGTTGGCTGGTATTCGTCGATGAATGTGGTTTTGGTTCTCGACTGGTAAACAGGCTGGTGACAGGAAATCAGGATGTAATAACTGTGAGGGTGGGACAGCAGTTTACCCAGATTGATAATTGCACTTTTGTTATAAATCCGCAAAAATTTGAGGATTATCAGGCATTGTTTGATACGCTTCTCTCTTTGGGAAAAATCCCTCAAACAATCTTGCATTTGTGGAGTATCACAACAAATGAAAACCCATCTTCAGAAATTGAGTTGTTTAATCAAACCCAAGATTTAGGCTTTTACAGCTTGCTATTTGTTGTTCAAGCACTAGGGAAACAACATCTAGGCAAACAAATCAAAATTGGGGTTGTGTCTAACAATATCCAATTCGTGACGGGGGAAGAAATTCTTTCGCCAGAAAAAGCTACTGTGCTAGGGGCTTGTTTGGTGATTCCCCAAGAATATCCTTATATAACTTGTCAAAATATAGATATTGGTAGTCTTATTTCGCCTAGTTGCCATGAGGAAAAGCTCATAGATTTTGTTCTAGCGGAAACAGTGGCAGAAGTGCCTCACTCAATTGTTGCCTATCGTGGGAATCGGCGATGGATACAAACTTTTGCACCTGCACCATTGACAACGCCTGATGCAGAAAAAACTGGGTTACGAGAAGGAGGTGTTTATTTAATTATTGGTGGCTTGGGTGGTATTGGCTTTGCGTTGGCAGAATATTTAGCAAAGTCTGTACAAGCAAGATTAATTTTGATTGGACGTTCGCTGTTACCAGCAATAGAAGATTGGCAGCAATGGTTAGACACTCACGATCCTGAAGATCGAATTAGCCAGCACATACTAAAAGTGCAAACTCTAAAAGCACTCGGCGCAGAGGTTATGGTCAAAAGTGCTGATGTTGCTAGTTTAGAACAAATGCAAGCAGTAATTGACCAAGTTAACGATCGCTTTGGTGAAATTCATGGTGTCATCCATGCGGCGGGAATTTTGAATCAAGAATGCTTTCGGGGGATTCAACAAATAACTAAAACTGAATGCGAACAACAATTTCATGCCAAGGTACACAGTCTGTATGTCTTGCAAAAAATATTACAAGGGAAAAAACCTGATTTTTGTTTGCTGACTTCTTCTTTATCGTCTGTACTTGGAGGATTGGGGTTTGTTGCTTATTCTGCGGCTAATTTGTTTATGGATGCTTTTGCCCACAAGTGTAACCAATCAAACACAATTCCTTGGTTGAACATCAATTGGGATGGCTGGAAAATTAATTTAGAAAAAGAAACGAATAATTTAGGTGCGACTTTGGCAGAATTAGCGATCGCACCCCATGAAGGTATAGAAGTTTTTCAGCGTGTTTTATCTAATACATCAAATCAAGTAATTATTTCTACCGCAGATTTAAAAACTCGGATTGAGCAATGGATTCAGCCACAATTCCCAGTAATTACAACTTCACTACACTCTCGCCCAAATTTAAAAAATGCCTATGTTGCACCACAAAATCAGCTAGAACAAACCATTGCTAATATCTGGCAAGAACTCCTTGGTGTCGAATCTATCGGTGTCCACGATGATTTTTTTGAACTTGGTGGACATTCCTTACTGGCAACTCAGGTCATTGCTCAAATGTGCAAAGCTTTTCAGGTAGAGTTATCTTTGAGTAGTCTGTTTGAATCGCCTAGTATTAAAGCCCAAGCAGAGGCAATTACTCAAATTCAGAAAGAACAAAATCCAGAAATATTTATACCAGTTATATCTGTAATTACACCAGATATTGAGCAACGCTATCAACCTTTTCCTTTAACAGATGTCCAACAAGCATACTGGCTTGGGCGTAGTGAAGCATTTGAATTAGGGAATGTGGCAACTCACGGTTATATTGAGTTGGAAAGCGATCGCCTGGATTTAGAACGGTTAAATTTGGCTATACAAAGGCTGATTGCACATCATGATATGTTACGTGCGATCGTTCTACCGGATGGACAGCAGCGAATCCTCCCACAAATAGAGACTTATCACATAGAAATCCTCGATCTACGCGGGCAAAACCCTACAGATATTGCATCTGGGTTAGAAGCTGTACGACAGAGGATGTCTCATCAAGTACTAGCAGCCGATCAAGCACCCTTATTTGAGATCCGTGCTTCTCGTTTAGATGATTGCCGTATTCGTTTACATCTGAGTTTTGATTACTTAATCATCGATGCTTGGAGTTTGGGTGAAATTCTCGCACCACAGTTGTATCAGCTTTATCAAAATCCCCAGGTAGTATTAACACCATTACAAGTTTCTTTTCGAGATTATGTTTTAGCAGAAATAGCCCTCAAAAATACAGAACTTTGTCAGCGTTCCCAAGATTATTGGTTCCAACGAATTGCCACATTACCACCTGCACCAGAATTACCTTTAGCAAAGCATCCCAGTACCATCAAACAGCCCCGCTTTGTCCGTCGCAGTGGACATTTGCAACCAAGCACTTGGCAACAATTAAAAACCCGTGCTATTCAAGCAGGAGTCACACCTTCAGGAGTTTTATTAGCTGCCTTTGCCGAAGTTTTGAGTTTATGGAGTAAAAACCCTCAATTTACACTTAATCTGACATTATTTAATCGTCTCCCCCTCCATCCCCAAGTTAACGAAATTGTCGGGGACTTTACCTCACTGACGTTGTTGGCTGTGGATTATTCCACTCCAGAAGCTTTTTTATCCAAAGCGCGACGTTTGCAAAAACAGCTTTGGCAAGACTTGGAACATCGTTATATCAGTGGTGTAGAAGTTTTGCGGGAATTAGCCCGTAGCCAAGGAGGAACAACGAAAGCAGCGATACCGATTGTGTTTACTAGTACCTTAACTCAAGGTACTCCCGAACCAGACACATTAGGGTTAGAGAAAATAGGAAAAGTAATTTACAGCATTTCTCAAACACCCCAAGTTTGGCTAGATCATCAGGTTTCTGAAAGAGACGGGGCTTTAGTGTGGAGTTGGGACGCAGTGGAAGAAATTTTTCCAGTCGGGCTATTAGACGATATGTTTGCAGCTTATTGTCGGCTTTTGGATTCTCTAGCTACAGAAGCAGAAATTTGGCAAACGGTAACACAGCAAAAGCCACTGACAACTAGCAACGATACTGCATCACCAATATCTGAGGCATTGCTTCACACTCTCTTTGCTGCCCAAGTACCTCAACACCAACATCAGCCAGCAGTCATCACCCCAAACCGGACTTTTACTTATCAACAGTTGGATTGTTTAAGCAATCAACTGGCCAATCAACTACGGCGCTTAGGTGTGCAACCGAATACATTGGTAGCAGTCGTCATGGATAAAGGTTGGGAACAAGTTGTTGCTGTACTGGGGATTCTCCAGTCTGGCGCTGCTTACTTACCCATTGCTTCGGAATTGCCAAGTGAACGTCAATGGCATTTACTTCAAGAAGGAAAAGTTCAGATAGTCTTAACTCAGTCCTGGCTAGATGCGACTTTAACATGGCCGGACTCGATTCAACGTCTTTGTATAGATACTTTTACGCTGGTTGATGAGATTCCAACTTTAGAAACAGTACAGTCATCCACTGACCTTGCTTATGTTATCTACACTTCTGGTTCCACGGGTTTACCCAAAGGGGTGATGATTGACCATCGGGGGGCTGTAAATACTATTTTGGATATTAACAAACGCTTTGCTATTGGATCGGGCGATCGCGTTTTAGCTCTTTCTTCTCTCAGCTTCGATTTATCAGTCTATGACATTTTTGGTACGTTAGCTGCTGGCGCGACAATTATCATTCCAGAAGCGACAAGTTCTAAAGACCCAGCCCACTGGTTAAGACTTATACAGCAATATCAAGTCACTGTTTGGAATTCCGTCCCTGCTTTGATGCAGATGTTGATGGAGTATGCAGCTAATCAAGCCGACATACTTCAATCGTTGCGTTTGGTGTTATTGAGTGGTGATTGGTTGCCTTTGAATTTACTATCGCAAATTCAGTCTGTTTGTGAAAATGTCCAAGTTGTTAGTTTAGGCGGCGCGACAGAAGCCTCCATTTGGTCAATTATCTATCCTGTAACAACAGTTGATCCCAATTGGAAGAGTATTCCCTACGGTCGTCCCATGACTAACCAGCAGTTTTATGTGCTTAATCAAATGTTGGTAGAGTGTCCCGTGTGGGTAGTGGGAGAACTTTATATTGGTGGTGTTGGACTTGCCCAAGGCTACTGGCAAGACCAAAATAAAACTGATGCTAGTTTTATGATTCATCCCCAAACCAAAGAACGGTTGTACAAAACTGGCGACTTGGGGCGGTATTTACCAGATGGCAATATTGAGTTTTTAGGACGGGAAGATTTTCAAGTTAAGGTTAATGGTTATCGCATCGAACTGGGTGAAATTGAAGCTACCCTACAACAACATCCCAGCGTTAAAGAGGTGGTAGTGGCTGCTGTGGGCGAGTCACGAGAGAATCAGCAATTAGTAGCTTATATAGTTCCACACTCAGAAATAGCTGCATCCAATCATCAACAGCCTGAAGCCTACGAACCTAGTCAACTTACTGGTGTATTGCTCGATCCTATAGGAAGGATTGAATTTAAGCTCAAACAATCAGGATTGCGACAAACCAGAGTTGATGATTCTATTGTTAAATTACCAGATGCCTCTTTTGATGAAGTTCTCAAGCAAGCTTATTTACAGCGTCAGAGTTATCGTCACTTCCAAAACGAACTTATTTCCTTAGAACTGTTTAGCCAGTTTCTAGGTTGTTTGCAACAAATACAGGTAGATGGCTTTCCTTTATGTAAATATCGCTATCCTTCTGCTGGTAGTCTTTATCCAGTCCAAACTTATCTGTATGTCAAACCGCATCGCATAGCAGGACTGACTGCTGGTTTTTACTATTATCATCCTGCCGAACATAGTTTAGTGTTGCTAAATCCAGAATCAGCGATCACCAGCAGTATCTATGGTAGCAATCAACTCATTTTTGAACAGTCCGCTTTTTCAGTGTTTTTGATTGGACAATTGAATGCGATCGCTCCCATGTATGGCGAATTGGCGAAAGATTTTTGTTTGTTGGAAGCTGGTTATATCGGTCAATTGCTGATGAACCACGCACCAGAATATCATATCGGTCTTTGTCCTATAGGCTACTTAGAATTTGCGGGATTACGTAATTTTTTGACTCTAGAATCCAGTCAAATTTTACTCCACAGCTTTGTCGGTGGCAAAATAGACCACACTCAAACTCAACGATGGTTACAGCCTCAACCTATCCAGCAGCCAAAGATAATTACCGAGCAATTACGTACTCTTATACAAGAAAAGTTACCAGAATACATGGAACCTTCAGCTTATGTTTTACTTGATACTTTACCATTAACAGCAAATGGCAAGGTGGATAGAAAAGCTCTACCATTACCAACTCAGGAAAAAAATCAAGCAGACAGTGTTGTACCGCGTAATTCTATTGAAGCTGCTTTAGTTGCTATTTTTACAGAAGTTACCAAGATTACACAAATCGGAATCCATGATAACTTTTTTGAATTAGGGGGCGATTCCTTGAGAGCAACCCAAGCGATCGCTCGTGTACGCGAAGAATTGCAAATTGAACTACCCTTAGCCAGTTTATTTGAGCAACCAACAGTGGCGCGTCTGGCAAATTATATCGCAGATATGGTTAGCGATAACTCAGATCGCGATCGCGAACAAGGAATATTATGAAATCTATCGAAAAACTCTTATCTGAGTTAAAACGCTTAGACATCAAAATTTGGGCAGAAGGCGATTATTTACGTTATGACGCACCCAAAGGTAAATTGTCATCCGTCTTGCGATCGCAATTAGTAGAACGCAAACAAGAAATTTTCGCATTCCTTGGTCAAGTCAATCTTAAAATTACATCCATTCAGCCCGTTTCACAAATTCAAAAAATTCCTTTATCTTTCGCCCAGCAAAGGCTGTGGTTTCTCAACCAGTGGGAAGGTGAAAACGCTTCTTACAACGAATCTATAGCTGTGCGACTGAAAGGTTTACTCAACTTATCTGCTTTGCAACACAGCCTCAATGAAATAGTGCGTCGTCATGAGGCTTTACGCACAACTTTTGTTTATATTGATGGAAAACCGATTCAAACAATCTCTCCTGATTTGCATTTATCGTTGTCACTCATTGATTTACAGGAAATACCCCAATGGAATCAACGCCAAGCCGAAGCGTTGAGGCTGCTTACACAAGCAGCAAACTCCCCATTTCAACTAACTGAAGCGCCATTGCTGCGAACCACCTTAGTAAAATTAGACGAAACAGAACACATACTCTTGTTTACAATCCACCACATTATTTGTGATAACTGGTCGATGGGTATTCTCTTGCAAGAGGTAGCAGCATTATACACAGCCTTTTGTAATAACAAGCCTTTACCTTTACTAGAATTACCCATCCAGTATGCTGACTTTGCTGTTTGGCAGCGACAGTGGCTAACTGGCGATCGCCTCCAGTCTCAACTCAATTACTGGCAGCAACAATTAATTAACTATCCTCCTATACTACAACTGCCTACAGACCGTCCTCGACCTACACTACAAAGCTTCTGTGGGAAAACACAATCCTTTTCCTTATCCTCGGACTTGACTGAAGCACTCAAAGCACTAAGTCATCAGGAGGAAGTGACATTGTTCATGACGCTGCTAACAACTTTTGTAACCTTGCTTTACCGCTACAGCCAGCAGGATGATATTCTGATCGGAGCTGCGATCGCCAATCGTAACTATAAAGAACTAGAAGGATTAATAGGGCTTTTTGCCAATACCCTAGTGTTACGTACTAATTGTGCGGGCAATCCTAGTTTTCGAGAACTGCTTCATCAGGTGCGGCAGTGTACTTTGTCTGCCTATGCCCATCAGGATTTACCTTTTGAGTATTTAGTAGAACAACTCCAGCCTGAACGCAACCCCAGCTACAATCCATTATTCCAGGTAATGTTTGTTCTCCAAAATTCTCCGATGGAGGAATTAAAACTTCCTGGTTTGGATTTGAATTTACTTCCCCTAGAAAATCAAACAGCCAAATTCGATTTAAGTTTGGTAATGCAAGAAAAGGAATGTGGATTGTATGGGGAATTAGAATACAACACCGATTTATTTAACGCTGACACTATCTGTCGGATGGTGGAACATTTACAGATTTTGTTAACAGGTATTGTGGCTAATCCAGAACAACGCCTCGGAGACTTGCCGATATTGACTCCAGCTGAACAGCAGCAGTTGTTGGTGAGTTGGAGTCATACTCAAGCCGATTATCCCCAGGATATCTGTATTCACCAATTATTTGAAGCTCAAGTAGAGCAAACACCGAATGCTGTGGCAGTTGTTTTCGCAAATCAGCAGTTAACTTACCAAGAATTGAACCAGCAAGCCGATACTTTAGCCCATTACCTCAAACAACTTGGTGTTAAACCAGAAGTATTCGTAGGAATTTGCCTTGAAAAATCACTAGAAATGGTAATTAGCATCCTAGCAATTTTAAAAGCAGGCGGCGCATATTTGCCATTAGATCCGTCTTATCCACGGGAAAGATTGGCTTTTATGTTAGAAGATGCCAAGCCTTTAGTATTGCTTACCCAAACGCGACTAATTACAGAATTATCGTTACACCAAGTTAAGGTTGTATGTCTAGATACATCATGGCAAAATAATATCTCTGCAATAACTACAGAAAAATATATAACTGAGGTTAAAGCTGAAAACTTAGCTTATATAATTTATACTTCTGGTTCTACAGGCACACCAAAGGGAGTAATGATTGCCCATCAAGCTTTGGTAAACCATAGTCTTGCTGCTGCCAAAATCTATCAACTCCAGTCAAATGATAGAGTTTTGCAATTTGCCTCTATTAGCTTTGACGTTGCCGCAGAAGAACTTTTCCCATCTTGGTTATGCGGTTCAACAGTTGTGATTCGCCCTGATTGGGTACTATCTTTTTCAAATTTCCAACAATTCCTAGAGTCCGAAAAAATCACGGTTTTAAATCTACCTACTGCCTACTGGCATCAGTGGGTATCTGAATTATCTAATTCAAACATTGCATTGCCGCCTAAATTGCGCTTGGTAATTGTGGGAACGGAACAAGTACAACCCGAAAAACTAGCACTTTGGCAGCAACAGGTAGGCACTAAAGTTCGCTGGCTGAATGCCTACGGCCCAACAGAGGCGACTATTGGCGCAACAATCTACGAACCTGTTGGTGTACCAGAAAACTTGCAAATTACTAGTGTACCTATTGGTCGCCCCATAGACAACACCCAAATCTATCTACTAGACAAACACCTCAACCTTACACCTATTGGTATACCTGGCGAATTGTATATTAGTGGTCTTGGTTTAGCACGAGGCTACCTGAATCGACCTGATTTAACGGCTGAGAAATTTATTCCTAACCCCTTTGAGAAGGCAGGAGGTGATAGGTTGTATAAAACTGGTGATTTAGCCCGTTATTTACCAAATAGCAATATTGAATACTTAGGAAGGATAGATAATCAAGTAAAAATACGTGGATATCGTGTAGAGTTAGAGGAAATTGAAGTTGCACTAGCACAACACCCAGATGTGCAAGAGACAGTTGTAATAAGTCATCCAAATGGTGCAAGGGATACACAATTAATTGCCTATGTAGTCCTTAACAACAAGCAGCAACCTACTGCTAAAGAACTGCGGAACTTCTTGAAACAGCAGTTACCTGATTACATGATTCCGTCAGCTTTTATACTGATGGAAAACTTACCACAGATGCCTAATGGTAAAGTAGACCGTCAAAAACTTCTAGCAATAGAATTCAAGCAACCAAGTTTAGAGAAAGATTTTGTAGCACCTCGTGATGACTTAGAACTTCAACTTACACAAATATGGGAAGAGGTTTTGGGTATTTCTCCCATTGGTGTTACAGATAACTTCTTTGAACTTGGAGGCCATTCACTTTTAGCTGTGCGCTTGATGGCTAAAATTGAAAAACTCTTTGGATGTAAATTATCACTTTTTCAACTTTTTCAAGAGGCCACTATTGAAAAACTAAAAAGTCTTCTTAGCCAAAACATTCATTCTTCTCAAAATCCATCTCCGCTAGTAGCTATTCAACCTCACGGTTCAAAAAAACCTTTATTTTTTGTTCATCCTGTTGGTGGAAATGTTTTTTGTTACTACGAATTAGCCAGTTATTTTGGCTTAGATAGACCTTTTTATGGTTTGCGATCACTTGGTCTTGATGGAGAATGTGAGCCTTACACAAGTATTGAAGATATGGCATCTGCATATATCTCAGCTATACGCGTTATTCAACCAGAAGGTTCATATCTTTTAGGAGGGTGGTCAATGGGCGGTGTAATAGCTTTTGAGATGGCAAATCAATTACAAAAGCAAGGCCAAAAGGTTGGCTTACTCGCTTTGCTAGATAGCCAAGCACCAATTTTTAACTTACAATCTATAGATATAAATTATTACGATCAAGACAAAGTATTAGTTAATTTAGCTCAAGACCTAGCTCTATCTACAGGAAATGAAAACTTAAATCTAGATTATATTAATACTCTATATACAAATCTCACAAAACTTGAATCAGAAGAAAAACTTGATTATTTTTGGAAACAAGCGAGAACGTTTCAAATTTTACCTCAATATCTTGAACGTCAACAGTTTCACCATATATGGCAAATTTTTCAGAATAATACCCAAGCCTTAATTGACTATAATCCGAAAAAATCTGTTAATAACATTTTATTGCTTCGTGCAAGTAAAAGTGTTACTCATGATAATTTAAATTCAAATTGGCAAATATTTTCAACACAACCAGTACAAATTATTAATATTCTTGGTACTCACTACACAATACTTAGAAAGCCTTGTGTTTATCAACTGCAAGAAGCAATCAATAAATACTTAGAAAAGATTGAAGAATAAAGAGTTTGAGTGTAACTTGAAGAAGATTTGGGGCAGGTTTGGAAGAAGAAGTTGAGGGATATTCTACCTGAGTTTTGTTCCATTCCACCAACAACTGATGCCGCTCGCTGGCAGTTAACAAGGGTATTTGTGAAACTTGCTGCTGTGGATTAGCTACAATCTCCTCCAGTATGGTTTGGAAATGCCCAACCATACGCTTAATCGTAGTAGCATCAAACAAGTCTGTACTATATTCCCACGATGCTATTAATTCTTGATCAGTTTCTTCAATAGACAAGGTTAAATCAAACTTGGCTGTAACATCTTCCTTTTCCAAAGTTAAGGTCAAGTTCGGCAGTTCCATACTGACTTGAGGAGTATTCTGCAAAACGAACATCACTTGGAAAAGGGGATTATAGCTAAGGTTACGCTCTGGCTGTAATTCTTCTACCAGTTTTTCAAAAGGTATATCTTGATGAGTATAAGCATCTAGTGCAACCTGCTGCACCCGACGTAATAATTCCAAAAAAGTGGGATTTTCTGTTAAATCAATTCGTAGTAATAAAGTATTGACAAAAAAGCCAATTAATGGCTCGATTTCACTACGATTACGGTTAGCGATGGGAGAGCCAACAACAAGATCTGACTGACTGTTGTAACGAGAAAGTAGAGTTGCAAAGACTGCTAATAGAGTCATAAACAGCGTTGCATTGGACTGTCTACTGATAGCCTTTAGCTTGCTTGTCAAGTGAGAATCAATCTCAAATCGCTCGACATCACCGCGGAAAGTTTGAACATTCGGGCGCGGTCGGTCTGTTGGTAACGATATCAGGGGTGGCGCTCCTGCTAACTGTTGTTTCCAATAATTCAGACCATTTTCCAGTACCTCACCTTGTAACCACTGGCGTTGCCAATCAGCGAAATCGGCATACTGAATAGGTAAGGCTGGTAAGGGAGAAGGTTTACCAACTGAGAAGACTTTGTAGAGGGTAGCCAACTCGCAAAAAAATATTTCTAATGACCAGCCATCACATTGTTTGTGATGGATTGTAATTAGCAGTATATACTCCTGTTCCCGCAGCATCAACAAGGTAACTCGCAATAAGCGATCGCCAGCTAAATCAAAAGGTTTATCAGCTTCTTCATTAGCTAACCGTTCCACCTCGGCGGATTGTTGTGCTGATGTTAAGCCTTGTAAGTCTATAACTGGTAGAGTAATATCGGCAGTGGGTGCGATCGTCTGAATAGTCATGCCGTTTGCTGTCTGAAAGTTAGTCCGCAAAACTTCATGACGCTGCACAATTTCTGCTATGGCTTGTTTTAATGCAACTACTTGCAGAGAACCAGTAATTCTTATAGCTCCTGCCATATTGTAATTCACATTTTTCCCCTCCAATTGGTCAAGAAACCAAAGTCTTTGTTGGGCAAAAGATAAAGGAATTGCCTTATCCCTAGAAATAGGTTGAATTGCGGTAAATTTGCGTACAGTATCGTTTGAAGAAATTTTTGTTTGTGTTTGTAATTTCTTCAGCATAAGTTCGCGTTTTTCTGGCGAAAGATTTTCTAGACGTTTTAGTAAATCGCTCATGGAATTTCTTATCAATTAATGAAATATTTACTTAGACTTTCTCTTGATGAAGATGCACTTTATTCTTGACTGTAGAGACGTTATATATAACGTCTCTACATGATAGAGAATTGGTATTATAGCGGTTCTCAAACTAGTGAGATACAATTTTGACCTCTCTCCAAACCTCTCTCCTAAAAGGAGAGAGGCTTTGAATTGTTCCCCCTTCCCGCTTCGGGAAGAGGGTTAGGGGGTTAGGTCTATTTGCATACCTGTACCTCACCGGATTGAAAATGGCTATACTGATATTCCATCAGCAGTTGCTTGACTTTATCCTCAGACAATTCATCGACTTCGGCTAAAAGTTCCTCTAACACATCAGCTTCAGCTTGCTGAATTTGTTGAGCGAATACTTTTTCTGCTAGTTCAGCAACGGTAGAACCTTCAAACAAATAGCGCAGAGGTAATTCTACAGATAAAGCTTCGGGTAATCGAGAAATGACTTGCGTAGCTAACAAAGAATGTCCACCCAATTCAAAGAAATCATCGTGAATACCAACTTGTTCTATTCCCAGTAAATCGCTCCAAATATTTGCCAAGATTTCTTCTATAGGGTTGCGAGGTGCGACAAAGTTGGCTGCAAAACCCATGTCCGATGATTCTGGTGCTGGAAGTGCTTGGCGATTTACTTTCCCGTTAGGTGTCAATGGTAAGGTATCTATCTGCACAAAAGCAGAGGGAATCATGTAATCGGGCAATTTTTCCTTGGCGAAGCGACGCAGTTCATCAGGTTGAATAACCAAGTCTTGATTAATGACAACATAAGCCACAAGACGCTTGTTTCCCGGCTGATCCTCTCGATCTATAACTAGAACTTGCACAACTGCTGGGTGTTGACTGATTACCGCCTCAATCTCTCCTAATTCAATGCGGAAGCCGCGAATTTTCACCAGATTATCTAAACGTCCCAAGAACTCAATATTGCCATCTGGTAAATAACGACCCAAGTCACCTGTTTTGTATAAACGCTCTCCCAAGTGACTGCTGAAAGGATGAGGAATAAATTTCTCCTCAGTCAACTCCGGTTGATGCAAATAGCCTCTAGTAAGACCAGCACCACCTATATATATTTCGCCGCAAACATTAATCGGAACTGGCTGAAGATGGTTGTCTAAAATGTAAATTTGTGTGTTAGGAAATGGATGTCCAATCGGTACTAACCCATCAACTGACAAATTGACTACAGCATTTTCAAAGTATGAACTATCAATGGTAGCTTCACTTATGCCGTAAGAATTAATCAAACGAGTCTGTACACCACAAAAACGTTGAAACTTTTGATACTCTTTGACGTGCCAACTATCAGAACCAACTATCAGCAAACGCATAAAGTTCAGTTCTTGCCCAGTTTGTTCCAAGTATTGAATTAAATTTCTCAGAACTGCGGGAACAAACTCTGCACAGTCAACCTTATGCTTTCGCATCAATTCATAAAGCTTTTCTGGTTCTAACAACCACTCACGCGGGCAAATAACTAACTTACCTCCCGAACACAGCGCCCGGACTAAATCTCCTGAAAAAACATCAAAGGAGAAACTAGCCATCTGTAAATGAGTAGTACATAAACTGCGAAGCTGATAAGCATCTTCCCAAGCTAGATAGGCATTAACCAAGTTTTGATGTGTTACCATCACTCCCTTTGGTTTTCCCGTAGAGCCAGATGTAAAAATTACGTAAGCCAAGTTATCAGAGGTAACATCACTGATTGGAGTCTGTTCGCTTACCTGACTTTTCACGTCGTGTGGAAAAGTTAAAGCCAGACCTAACCCCCCAGCCCCCCTGACCCTAATCCCCATTAAATTAGGGCTAAGCCCTAATTTAATGGGGGCCCCGAGTTCCCTTCAAGGGAAGGGGGAGCAATTAAAGCCTCTCTCCTTGTAGGGGAGCCAGTTGCGTGGGCGGGTTTCCCGACTTGAGGAGGCAGTGCGTTGGGCGGCTTTGCCGACTTGAAGCAACTGCCGTCAAACTGGTGTGAGAGGTTTGGAGAGGGGTTTTCTAGATCCCGTGAAAAGTCAGATGTATGAACACCGTTGTCAGGACTGACTGTTGTTTGATTCCAAGACTGAGGTAGTGATTTTTCTGCAACTAAATTACTTTCTCGTAAGGCTTGTAACTGCTGAGACATGACCTCAAGTTGCTGGGCTATGATTCTCTCTAGCGCCGTCTCTGGAGTCGCTATCCCACCCTGTAAAACTGTATTTCCTACTTTATTGGTAGATAGAGAGATATCTGCATTTTGAGATGATTCACTAGCTCCAACTTGTAGTTCTGGATAAACTTTTTGTCTCCACTCTGGGGTTAAGTTTCGATCTATGTAGTTAGCTAAATCATCAATGGTTGATAATTCTTCAAAGAATTGGCGAATTGTGATTTTGATGCCAAAAGAGTTTTCAATTGCCTGAACAGCTTCTAGGAGTACGAGCGAATCAGCCCCCATTTCCAAAAAAGGTGTATGGACGTTAATTTTATCTGCGTCAGTTTGCAGTAAACGTGCGACAATTTCACACAATTTGGATTTACTTTGACCTTTTTGGGCGATTTGCTCTGTGATATTCACTTGTTGTTGTCTGTCTGATTTGTAAATTTCTGATGCTTTGTTTTGCTCAAGCCAATAGCGTTGACGCTCAAAGGGATAAGTAGGTAAAGGCACTCGACAACGTTGATAGTCTTGGTCAAATCCTGCCCAGTCCACATCTACACCTTTCGTCTCTAGAACAGCCAAAGTGTTTAATATTACTTGCCAATCATCTTGTCCTTGCTTTAAAGAAGGCAACCAAGAAGCCGTCGCTTGTGGTAGACGCCGCTTGCCCATGCCTAGTAGTGTGGTGCTAGGGCCAAGTTCTAGAAATACTTCACAATCCTGCGTTTCCAGAGTGTTCATCCCCGCCGCAAATTGCACTGTTTCCCGAAGGTGGCAACGCCAATAGTTCGCATCAGGGATTTCTCCTGGCTTAAGCATTTGACCAGTCAAGTTGGAAATGAGGGGAATGCTTGGGGCTTTAAACTGTACTTTAGCCGCTTGACGCTCAAACTCATCGAGAATGGGAGTCATCAATGGTGAGTGGAAGGCGTGAGAAACTTGCAATGGCTGGACGCTAATTCCTTGGGATTGCAATTGAGCGATCGCATTTTCTACTGCCTCTCGCGTTCCTGATATAACGATGTTCTCAAGACTGTTAACAGCAGCAATGGATACTACCGCCTCCTTTGTTAATGTTACTTGTGTCTGATAAGGATCAAAAACACCATATTCCTGCTGTTTTCTACCGTTCAATACTGGTGTCTTACATGAACTCAGCACAGATTTGACCCGCGCCTCAGAAGCAAACACCACTGCCATTTTTCCGTCGTGCGGTAAAGACTGCATTAACCGACTTCTTTCCACAACCAGCTTGATTGCATCTTCCAGGCTAAATACTCCAGCTACACAAGCGGCAACATATTCTCCCAAGCTGTGACCCATGACAACATCTGGTACAACTCCCCAGGAAAACCACAACTCGGCTAGAGCATATTCCAAGGCAAATAGAGCAGGCTGGGTATATGCAGTCTCGTGCAACAACTCTGTGTTATCTGATGCAGAATAGAGTAACGATAGCAAAGGCTGGTCTAAATAGGAGCGTAGCAGTTGGTCGCATCGCTCCAGAGCTTGACGAAAAGAGGGTTGAGTTTCGTAGAGCCTGCGCCCCATACCTACATACTGAGAACCCTGACCGGTGAATAGAAATGCTATTTTGGGACGATTCCTGGTCTGTACTTGTCCACTTATCAATCTAGATGTTTGCTTTGCAGTAGCGAAAGCATCTAATACTGCTTGTAACTGTTGAGTCGATTCGGTGATGATCGCCAGACGGTGGTCAAAATGTGATCGCCCAGTATTCGCCGTGAAACAAACATCGGCGATCCCTACATGAGGATTAGCCTCTAAGAATTTCTGATAACGGTTTACCAGCGATCGCAAGGCATCCTCACTTTTTGCTGATAAAGTCAATAAGTGCAGAGGACGCTCGATATCGTTAGTTGTTCTTGTCACTACAGGCGGCTCTTCCAATATCACATGAGCATTCGTTCCACCAAAGCCAAAGGAACTAACCCCAGCAAAGCGACGCTTTGCACCAACTGACCAAGGTTGTCGCTCTTTGGGAATTAAAAATGAAGTATCTTCTAAGGAAATATACGGATTCAACTGGTTAAGGTGCAGTTGGGGTGGAATTTCTCCGTGCTATAGAGACAGCACTACCTTAATCAAGCTAGCGATACCAGCAGCAGCTTCCAAATGACCAATATTGCTTTTCACCGAACCAAGAACACAAGGTTGTTCTGGGGAACGGTCAGACATCAGAACTGCTTTTAAAGACTCTACTTCGATAGGATCTCCCAAGGATGTGCCTGTACCGTGGGCTTCTACATAACTAATTTGAGATGGTGTCACCCCAGCATTTTCTAGGGCTTGACGAATAACCATCTGTTGGGAAGGCCCATTGGGCGCTGTTAGCCCATTACTACGTCCATCTTGGTTGATTGCCGAGCCTCTGATGACTGCCAGGATATTGTCTCCATCTTGGATAGCATCACAGAGACGCTTCAGAAGTACTACACCGCAGCCTTCCCCGCGTACATAACCATGGGAGCAACGCGATTTTCTGAAATCGTCGTGAAACGAGCGCTCTTAAGCGGGGGAAGCTGGGGGAGCTGGGGGAGAAAAAAGAAAAAATCGTACTTTTTGCTACTAAAACTATACTAAATCCACTTAATTTCTTCTCTTCCCCAGCCTCCCCAGCCTCCCCAGCCCCCCCAGCTCTGCCACCTCACTTTCCGAAGCGTTGCTCCCCATAACCATCGGCATTGGCATCGAAGGTCTTACAACGACCATCGCTAGCCATCATCCGCGCTTGAGAAAAGGTAATAGTTAGTTCTGGGGAGAGCATTAGATTCACCCCACCAGCTATAGCCAAGTTACACTCACCATTCTGCAAACTCTGGCAAGCCAAATGCACTGCCACTAGTGACGAGGAGCAGGCAGTATCCACTGCTAAACTCGGCCCTCGCAAATCCAACAGGTAAGACAGGCGGTTGGCGGCAATACTGAAGGCATTACCCGTAGCTGCATAAGCATCGATGCGATCGCAATCTGCATACTGGAACCGAGAATAGTCACTCGTACTAATGCCAATAAAAACTCCCGTTTGACTACCAGCTAGTTTGTCTGGAGCTTGTCCAGCACTCTCTAGTGCTTCCCAAGTCACCTCTAGCAGCAGCCGTTGCTGGGGGTCTATGCGCTCCGCCTCTCGTGGAGCAATTCCAAAGAAATGGGCATCGAATTGGTCTATTTGATCGAGGAATCCACCCCAACGGGTACTCATTTTTCCTGGAGTAGCTGGTTCTGAATTATAGAGGGCGTTGATATCCCAACGATCCGCAGGTACTTCACTGATAGCATCAACCCCGTCTCGTAACAACTGCCAGAAAGCTGTTGCATCTTTAGCTCCAGGAAAACGGCAACCTATACTAATGATGGCAATAGCAGAGTCAGAAACTTTAGCATCTTTCTCTTGTGTCTTTGTCTGCTGAAGAGTATTTACATTGAGAACAGTTGTTGGTATGGCCAGTTCCTCAACTAAATACCGGGCAAGGGCTTCAATGTTGGGGTAATCATAGACTAAAGTTGGTGAAAGTCTGCATTCTAGCCAATCTCCTAACTCACTTGAGAGACTTATTGTTGCTACTGAATCTAGTCCATAGCGGCTGAAGGGTGCTTGAATATCAATTTTCTGGGGATTAACTTGAAGCTTTTGGGCAATCTTTGTGACTAACCAGGATTGGATTGCTTGAGCTTTATGAAACTCATTGTGGGAAATTTTTGGCTGAGAACCTTGAGTCTTATTTAAGCCTGATTGCTGTTGTAGATTCAGGGTGTTTGCTTCTGTAATTTTACTTTGACTATTCTTGTGCCAATGCCCTACCACATCCAAGCTATCGCTTAAAAAACCAGCCCGACAAGCACTACGCTGAATTTTCCCACTAGAGGTTTTAGGAATGCTCCCAGGTTTGAGCAGCAATATGGTATGAACTTCTAACTCATGTTGCTCAATCACTGCTTGATAAATACTTTTGGCGATCGCATTTACATTTAACTTCCGAACAAAAGAGCGTTCTACTTCACAAGCCACCACCAGTTGTTCTCGTTTTTCCACATCTACAGAAAAGGCTGCACTGCAAGTTCGTCGTAAAGCTGGGTGACTCTGTTCTACTGTCAGTTCAATGTCTTGAGGAGAATGTCACTAAGAAAAGCTGGGGTAGCTGGCGGAGAAAAGAGAAAAAATAGTCCTTTTTGCTACTTAAGATCTGAAAAATACACTTATTTTCTGCTTCTTCCCCAGCTTCCCCAGCCTCCCCAGCCCCCCCAGCTCTGCCATGTCACAAAATCGCATTGCTCCCTCCCAGGTCTCCAGTGCGAAGAAAAGGCCCTTCTTTAGTGTTAGCTATATATGCACGGAATGTACTCTCACTCTCCTCTGGTCTATTCCAATAACCATGAGCAACACTCGAACTGGAAACCCAAATCTCTCCTACTTGATTAGGTTGACATTTAGTTAAAGAAGCAGGATCTACAATAGCTATTTTTGTATCAAGTAAAATACGACCACATTCGACTAGTGTGCGTGTATCTGAATCATTTTTAGAGCTTTCGATTAAGTGGTGTTTTTCTAGGGCAGATGCGTCGAAAGTACAAAAATCTGGTTTTTCTCCTTTGAGTACGCCGGAAACCTTGAGTGTGGCTTCAGCTAACCCATAGCCTGGGCATAAGGTACTCAAACGAAAACCGTAAGGTTGAAAGGCTTGTGCAAAGTTCTGTAGACTTTCTGGACGAATTGGTTCCGCGCCATTTATAGCTACACACCAATTACTTAAATCTAAATCTTTGCACTCTTCGACAGGAATCTTATGAGTACATAGTTCGTAAGCAAAATTTGGTGCGCCACTGTGCGTAGCTTGAGGGCGCGAAATCGCCTGGAGCCATCGAATAGGCTTTTGGATAAAAGATGTAGGAGCCATTAAGATACATGGAAACCCTTGATATAGGGGTTGAATAATGCCGTAAACCAACCCGAAATCATGAAAGTGAGGCAGCCACGATACCAGCACAGTATCTGCCCCAGTTTCCCATGTTAAGGCGATGTCTGCTGAATTACTGATAACGTTTTTATGACTGATCATTACTCCTTTTGGTGTGGAAGTAGAGCCAGATGTGTACTGCAAATATGCCAATGTATCACTATTTATCTTTGGCTCTTCCCATATCTCTGCTAAACCGTTAACAATAGTGTCAGTGTTCAGCAAGCATAAATTAGTTAATTCCGAAGAATCAGCAAACTGTTGTTTGACATTGGATAAGGTTTGCGTAGTTGTCAGTATTACTTTTGCTTGACAATCGGACGCGATCGCTTGAATACGATTCATTGAGCGGTTATTGTTGCGGGGTGGATAAGCAGGAACTGCTACAACTCCCGCGTATAAACATCCTAAAAACGCAGCTATAAACTGCAACCCTGGGGAATAGAGTAATAATGCTCTCTCACCTGCTCTGACATGGCTTTGTAGCAGTGCTGCGATCGCTCTTGCTTGTAAATCTAATTCAGAGTAAGTTATGTTATCTTCTTCTATTTCTCCATCAAGCAAAAAAGTAAAAGTTTTTTGGTCAGGTTGGTTTAGCGCTCTATGACGTAAAACTTCTATTAAAGTTTCAAAAATAATTTTGGATGAGGGTTCACAATTAGATTTTTGAATTGCATTCATCAGACTATCTCCAATATTTGCAATTTTGTCACTTCTTATTTGTTGAAAATGTTTTATTTTTTAGGAATTATATTAAATATTTTTTAATGGCAAAAAATATTTAATTGGAAATTAATAATGAAAATTTACTCAAGAGATATTTTCACAATTTATAAAAAATTTAAATTGAAAATTAATATGTAAAATTTAATTTTATACAGTATTAACCATAATGTAAACTTTGCACATACATGACTCAAACCTTATAGATAAAATCTATGATATATATCTACTTTTTATATAAGATTAAAATTTTAACAAGAGAGAATTCAGGAGTCAGGAGCCAGAATAAGAAATTGAATTCTGTGCGAAGCCGCGGATGAATAAACGGGTTTAAGTCCCCCACCAAATTGAAAATTTGGTGGTCTTCAATTAGTGGGGGATTCTGACCCGCCACTAATTGATTCTGACTCCTGACTTATGACTTCTGACTCCTTTTTCAATTGCTTTACTTGTATTAATAATTCTTCGTTATACGTTTGATTATTAGCTGTTATACTTAGATACCTTAAATACTCTTTCATTCTTTTTTGCTCTCTATACCTTTGAAAAGCTTTATATTTCTTATTTTCTTAAACTTTGCTTTGTAGATAGTAAGGTTTTAAATTTAACTCAGCGTCTATCTTAAGTATTACATTTAAAAAATTAAAATTATTACATTTGCATGATTCAACTCAAATAACAGCATAGTAACCCTCTTATGTCACCCTTAAAAGTAAGCAAATAGTAATTAAATGAAATTATCCAGAAATATAAGTAAGTAGGCACGGAAAAACCCAACTATGTGAAGATAAGTAAATACGGAGAATGCAGAAATGTTGAATGTTAAGAAAAATTAGAAAGTGAACGCAGTGTTAAATTGAGTCCCGACAGATTAAGACAGGTACTCAAAAAAGGGGGTCATTTGGAACAGCATCAACGCAATTTTGAGCAACACCAGCGTCACTTTGAAGAACACCAGCGCACGACTAACGTGGCGTTACAAAGTATAGAAGCGATATTGTTACAATTAACTAGAATTAATCCACAAAATTAGAACTATACAACTGAGTTTCTATTTGTAATTTTGGGTGCATTGCGCTTTGTCAGGCCTTTAAGATTAAGGTCTTCATTTTTCGAGTACCCTAAAGCATAGAGTTTATGAGAGATCGCTTGCTTGAGTACGACAATACCCTCTTTTCTTTAGCCGGAAAGCTATTTGTTCAAGCGTATACGCCTCTGCCATCTCATAGAGAGTATTTATCTCATCTTCATGCCATTTAGCACTCATTGTTTTACAAGCTGCTTCTAGTTCAATCTCTAGCCGTTCGTTACGCTCTCTTGCGGTTTCGGGTAATGTTGCTTTAACCTCTGCAACTCTTGTAGCAAACCAGTTGCGCTCGAATGGCAACCGTCCGCCATCAACTAATTGCACCCATACTGTAATACCGCCTTCTATCCAGATGGTTTTGATTTCTTCGGGGGTGCTATTGATGATGGTTGCAATGATTCTGCGATCGCGCTCGGTGATGGGATCTCTGGCTGGGGCTGGGGCTACGGCTTGCGCTTGGGCTTTTAGGTAGTTGTGATGAGGTCGCCGCGCAATAGTTCAATTGCCTGGTCGTCAAAGATGCCTGCTTCTATTGCTTTGTGATAGCGTTCAATTATCCATTTATAGGTAGTTACAGTCATAACTGTACAATTTTGGATTTTAGATTTTAATTACGAATTACGAATTACGAATTAGTAATTATTTGGTCAAACTTAGCCAATTAAAAACTTGTTCTACTGTTAATTCCAAATCAATACCCTCAAGTATGGGTAATTTATCAGCACCTTCATATAATTCCACTCGCTGATTAGGAAATACCCCCAACACGCTTTCATCTTCTGGGTTAATTAACCAGCCTAATTCTGTTCCGTTGCGGGAACAATGCAATAATTTAGTCAATACTTGTTTTAATTTTTGGTCTGGGGAAAGAATCTCAATCGCCCAATCTGGATGAATTTCAAAGCGATTGGCAATTCTGCCGGATGGAGTTTTAGGAATCCTATCCCAGCGAAACACAGCCACATCTGGGACGATAGAAGCACCGCCAAAAGTACAACGTAGTTCTGAAATAGCTATAGCAATTTTCTGATTTCTCGCTGTACCGTTAATAACTTCACATAAAGTTGTCTGAATTAGACCGTGTTCACCTTGAGGCATTGGTTTTTGAATGATTTCCCCGTTGATAAAATCTGATGCTGGTTCAGTTTCCGGCAGTTTTAGGAACTCGTTTAAAGTCAGTTGGGGTTGACTAGCGATCGCCATAAGCAAGATTAATAGAGGGGATGGTTTTATTATGTGCGATCGCTATGAAAACTCACGCACAGAAAAATCTCTCCCTCCCTACCTCCCTCTCCTAAAAGGCGAGGGAGGAGAAACGAAAAAATCACGGTTTTACTCCCCTCTCCGCGTCGGAGAGGGGTTGGGGGAGAGGTCAAAACGACTCAGCTTGGTAGCTTGGTAGGGTGCGTTATGGACGATAGTCCATAACGCACCGCCAGAGATTTGCGGTGCGTTGCGCTGCGCGACAACACACCCTACAAAACTTGCTTTCTTAATTACGAATTACGAATTACGAATTACGAATTACGAATTACCTTATCCCTCAGCCTGTCGCAGTTCCTCTAATTCCTCTGGCGTGAGGGGATTATTACCTGACTTGAGTGCTTCTATCCAGCGTAGCCTCCGCTGCTTCACATTTTCTGAATAATCAAGTGCGCCACTGTCTACAGCAGCCTGAAAGTCTGCTAATGCGCCAACCAAGTCGCCTGTAAGTGCTTTAGCCAGCCCCCGACTGTCTAGATAGTCTTTATTTTCAGGGTCTAGACTAACAGCTTTTTCACAAACGGGGAGAACTCCTTTAGCATAACCGTGGACACTGCCAAACCAGCAGATGCTATTCCAATATTCGGCAGAGTCATTTAAGCTAGGTTGATGTTGTAGCGCTTGGCTGAAAGCTTTCTTTGCTTCTTCAATTTTGCCTTCTCTCACCCAACTGATGCCCTGATTCCAGGAAACCGCAGCAGCAAAAGCTGAGTCTTGCGCTAACTCTGGAGATACGCCTACTGCTTCATGCAGTCCTCTTGCATTCAACCACTTTGTGTCACTGTTCCATACAACTGCTTCGAGGTTGGCACGGCTGAGGTTGGCACGGCTGAGGTTGGCATGTCTGAGGTTGGCACGGCTGAGGTTGGCATCGCTGAGGTAAGCACCGCTGAGGTTGGCATCGCTGAGGTAAGCATCGCTGAGGTTGGCACCGCTGAGGTAAGCACCGCTGAGGTTGGCATCGCTGAGGTTGGCATCGCTGAGGTTGGCACCGCTGAGGTCGGCACCGCTGAGGTTGGCATCGCTGAGTTTGGCACCCCTGAGGTTGGCACCGCTGAGGTCGGCACCGCTGAGGTTGGCATCGCTGAGTTTGGCACCCCTGAGGTTGGCATCGTTGAGGTCGGCACCGCTGAGGTTGGCATCGCTGAGGTCTGCACCGCCGAGGTATGTATCTCTAAAATCAGTACTGCTGAGGTTGGCACGGCTAAAGTCAGCACCGCCGAGGAAGACATCGCCAAGTTGGGCATAGCTGAGGTCGGCACCGCTGAGAAACAACTTTAAGTTGTCGTTAAAGCCAGAGACACCCAAGCAGTGGCTATAACCGATAATACGTAGCAAGCGTTCTCGATGAAATTCATCAGTATTTGGTTTACCGCAGGGGTGAAAGCTGATTTTGTCTTTGAAGTCATCTTTTGTTTGGGCATAACGATGTAACTCTAACAGTAAAATCATCACATTCAGCCCTGTGTAAACATCCACCTGTCGCAGTCCTAAGTTATTTTCTCTATCTGGTAATTGCTCCCTCAATTGTTTTTTCTTAATCTGGGGCAAATTTGCATCTTCTGCATCAATAAATTCCCCATCGCACCAACGAAAGTAAAATTCTTCTAATCTTTGGAATAGTTTTTGCAAGCGTTCGACATCGTTAAATTCCGACCTCTCAGCCAATAATCCCATCAAATATTCAACAATCTCAGGCGTTAAATTTCCATAGCCCAATAAATCATAAATCTGCCAATCCATTACATTTGTTGTAACCAAATCATCTTCACGCTGACGCTTGGCTACTTTCATTGTCCAATCTACAAAACTTTCTATTAAACGTTCCGCGAATAAAAACTCGCCAAAACTTTTGTGGACAAACTCAACAGAACCGCCTTTATCACCTGACGCAGGTTTGATGTAAAATGCAGTCAACAAGTTATTAAGTAACTTATCTTGTTGATTTTTTTCTAAATAATTCTCCTGTCTGGCTTTTTGAATTAATTCTGCTGCTGGGCTTTTACCGTCTTTCAGCCGTGCTTCTAACATCGCTACTTTTGCAGTTTCATTTCCCGACTGCACCACACATAAAGCAGCTTCAGTTAAAAACTCTCGCAAATCTTCGCTTTCTAATTGAGTCAAACGCAAGTTTTCATTTTGATTGTCAGTTTTACGCTGTTCTTCTAGTACCCATTTTACAGATTCATCATAGATACGTATTTTCGCCTGAATACCCTTTGTATCTGCAAACATTTGCACATTAAGACGCTGTTCTCGGTGCATCCATGCTAATAAATAAAGCAGTAAGGGTTCTCTTGCTAAATTATCTTTAATCTCATCAGGACAAGCTTGCAAAAATTGCTGAAAATCATTAGCTTCCTGTGTCCCTACTTTATCCTCCCATTTCTTCAGCCATGTTTCCCTAATTGCATCATCCATTGGCTGAAGTTCGACACGCTTTAAGCTTTTTGTTTGTGAAAGCAAGCGGTCAATTCCTTGTAGTGCCAAGGGACGACCTGTAACGATAAATTGATGATGGCAAAGGTTATCTTTCTGAAATTTCTCTACCTGCTCTAAAAATTCTTGTAAGCCGCCGCTTTTTCTTCCTTCTAACAGCAACTCGTCAAAGCCATCGAGTAAAAACAAAAATCTCGTATTTTTATCTGTCAGCCAGCCGGAATCACTGTTAACAAAATCAACATTTTCTAAATAGTTTTCTAAGGTATCCGTAAGGTTATCCTTGAGTACCCGCAGTTCCCGCAAGCGAATCAAAATTGGGGTAAAGCTAGGGTGCAATTCTTGCCGCACTCTGTCGGCAAACATGCGACAAAATACACTTTTACCACGTCCGGCTTCGCCTTGAATAAATAAAACTTGTTTCTGTTTACTTTGGTCTATGTTGTCAAGTATTGCTTTGACATATTCCTCTATTTGATGAAATGTATTGCTATCGTCATCGAGTTCTTTGATTTGTAGCGGTACATACAAATCCCGAAAAGTGATGTGAGTTTCATCAAAAATCTTTTCTTCTGGCTTGGGTTTGATGATTTGTTCTAAATAATCTTCAATATTTAGATTTTTTTCTAGCTTCTCTTTGCCTCCAACGCTATACCATTGCACCAATTGCTTGACTTTATCACCGATTTTTACTAATGCGTCTTGCATGTATTCATCGGTCTTTCGCGCTACTCGTGCAGTTAAGTTTGTTGCTTCTGTCTCTGTTAAACCTGCGTCTTGCAAGCGTTGCTGTAATATCTCATTGAATGCTGCTGCTAGTTGAGTTTCGTGAAAATAGAGAATAGCTTTTTTCGCTTCGCGTTCATCAAATTCTTGTTCGCCTAATTTCCTAATTTGGGAAGCTAAAGCATCTGAAGCTTTTTGGTCTTGATTAATTTTCTCTTGTAATTGCGGTTCTTGTTGGAGAATTGCCTGGAAACTTTCTATGTAGGCTACTTGACTAACCAGTATTACACAGCTTTCTAAGCTTGGCTCTTTTTTTGTGGCATCAAAAATCAGCTTTAATATGGTAGTGGCTATGGGTAGAACGGGAATGGTGTCCTTGATAATTTGACCAAGTGGACTATTAAATATATCTAATAGTGATGAAATCTGTTCTACGTAAGGTTTGAAGTCTTGCAGGTTGGGTTTTTGTTCTTTAATGACTTTTGCTAAGTCAAAGACGGCTTTTGCAGCTTCGGTTCCTGTTTTTGTTACTTCTACGTTTTGTGTCCAGTTCAAGTCTTGAATGTTTTTCAAGAATTTCCACAGCTTTGTCATCGCCATTGACTATTCCCCAATATCATCAATTTGCTAAAAACGCACTGGTGTTACTTTACTCAGGGTCAAGCAGCCAAAATTTTGTTTATCTGTTTGTATTAATTTGGTGTGGCTGAGTGTGGGTAACTGAATAGCTATTGTATATAATTCGGTTGGTTGGGTGGGAATTGCTATGAGTGGGTTGTGAATTTTCACGCAGAGGAGGACACTGCGTTGGGCGGGTTCCCCGACTTGAAGCAAGTGTCCGTCGCGCAGAGGCGCGGAGAGTTTTTAAGGTTTGTTAGTCATGAGTATCAAAGGTTCATCGATGGTGTTTTGAGGTCGATGAGTGGTGTTCAAAGCCTCGTCAGTGAATACTAAAGACTGGTTTATTTATATCTTGCACTAGTCACGATAACCGCCTCATAATTCATTCTGAGGCTAATAGCTAAACTACGTGAGTTCGATGAACCTCTCCCCAACCCCTCTCCGACGCGGAGAGGGGCTTTAGCATCTTCGGTAAAGAGCGAAAAATCAAGCTTTTAAAGCCTCTCTCCTGAAGGGGAGAGGTTTGGAGAGGGGTTTTTTAAATCTGTCGAACTCACGTTAAACTCAGCTAAAGCTGACTGAGTAAGGATTTTAGTCCACTGAAGTGGACTTTAGCTAAAAGCCTGCGAAATTTATTTCTTGGCGGAAAATGGGGTAGGTGCAAGGTATGAGTTTACGGAGTTTCTTAACTTCTAACTCCGTTGCCAAATTTTAATTGTTTTATCCAAACTACCACTCACCAACATTTCACCGGAAGCTGTGAAGGCTAATGCTGTGACTATGTTGTTATGTCCTGTGAAGGTGGCTAGGAGTTCTCCGGTTTCTAAATGCCACAATTTGATGGTTTTATCGGCGCTACCACTGGCGATGATTTGCTCGTCGGGACTGAGTGCGATCGCATATACTCTATCTGTATGTCCTTTGAGTGTGCGAATTAATCTCCCTGTCTCTAAGTACCAAATTTTAATTGTGTGATCCCAACTACCACTGACGAGTAGTTTACCATCTGCACTCATGGCTAAGGAACCAACGATGTGAGAATGTCCCATGAGGGTGTGCAATGGTTCTACATCTTTTAAATTTTTGGTCTTGATCTGAAGTGGGTTTTGCCAAACTTTGATTTTGCGGTAGCTACCTGTCACCACAGTTTGCCCGTCTCGACTGATAGCTAGGGAATGGGCAGCTGTATCATCTAATGAAAGAGCGATCGCAACTTGACGGCGCATCAAATCCCAAAATAAAATTCTCCTGTCATCTCCACCAGTTGCTACCATCCTTCCATCTGGTGTAAAGGCAACACAACGCACTACTCCATTATGTTTGTGCAGGATATCTATCAAATCCAATGCACCTACATGCCAAATCTTAATTGTGGAGTCACCACCGCCACTAACTAAAGTCTGTCCGTCTGGACTAAAAGCTAAGGAATTGACTTGATCCACTAAGCTGGATACTACCCAAGGATACTCTGATAATGTATCTATTAATTCACCCTTGGTTAAATCCCATAACTTTGTCTCACCACGACTACCACTTGCTAAGATGGGCGAGGTTGTGCCATTTTTACACCTAGAACTAAAGGCAAGGCAATTAATGCCTCTAGTATGACCTTTTAATGTTTGCCAGCATTCCCAATCACCAATGATCTCTTTGCGGGGATGCTCTGATGGTAAAGTCTGTATTGACTCTGCGATCGCTCTCTCTTCAACTAATGACAATGTATCTTTTTTAGCACTCTTTTTGTTGCTGAGTGATTCCAAATACCAACTCAATCCTCCGGCATACAACAAGTTACTCGGACTTACCTGAAGTTTTGGGTCTGTCAATTCAATTTGAGCGCTAGGCAAAAATCCGGTAATAACTGCGTGTTTTTCGTAGCCGAATTTACCATTAGATGGATAGAACAAACATAGAAAAATTAATACTTGGTGATTTCTCAAATCTTCTTGAGTAATCGACCACTTAATTTTATCTTTTTTAATTCCGTTAAAACTTTCTCCATCAGCCACACAAACTTGAATAGTTATCTTTGGGTTATCTGCAAGTAAATAAGTAAATTTACTTTCGCCGCGCAAATTTCCCTCGTCATCTAAAACCATATTTTGCAAGCTGTCTTGTGGCACCTTATTTACCAACTTTCCCAGCCGTTCCGCCATGACTCGTTCAACAATTTGTTCTCGCAAAAGATAATCTTCTGCTTGGCGCTGGAAGTATTTGGGAAAAGGAATCACCCAGTCAGGAGGTTCAGGATATTCCGGTGGAATGGGAGGCGGATTTTTGGCGAGAATTTCGGCTTGTTGGCGAGAAAAATCGAGGATTTTTGCCAATGGCTCACCCCAAAATGCCATAAACTCACTGTGGCAACCTTTAACTTGACTTTCCAGCAAAGATAAATCGTAAGTTTTGGGTTTTTTCACACGTTGAAGGAAGTCGGCTTGTTGAGCTTTGAGCAAGCTAATCCAATCCATCTGCATTCCAGCGGCACAATGTTGCATACCAAGGGTAAGCCATACCAATGTAACTACTCAAGTTTATATCCTCTAGTTAATTAAAAATTCAGTGATACTCGCAGTCTAATAGAACACAATTATGAAAAAGTGTTTCTATTGCGTATTAAAATATACAGTGTTTAACCACTTTACTGAATGATAGGACTGAGGTATAGAGAATTGAGATGATGTCCATCAATTCTAACGAACTTGGAGAACGAGATACTGTTTTTTGGGAAACAGTTCTATCTGCAAACGAGAGTATGATTTGAAAGGGACTCCCCTTGGATGCAGCGGCTAGAAACTCACAAATTACTAGGTTGTGTGACTTTGATAATCTAAAATCAAAAATTGTATCAGGCGATCGCCAACCCACATACCCTATTAAAGTTTATACACATCAGATTTTGTTTGGTGAGTTACATAACACGCTTTAGCATGAGTAGCCACAAATCAGGAGTCTGATATATTCTTGATCATATAGCTGTCGCCAGTAGTGTTAGGACATAAACAGATGATAAAACCTAGACACAAAGCGAAAAGTCATGCATCGGCGGCTTTTGCGGATCTGAACTTTATATAGGCAAAGACTTTTCACCCAGTCCCCATTCCCCAGTCCCCATTCCCCAGTCCCCAGTCCCCATTCCCCAGTCCCCATTCCCCAGTCCCCATTCCCCAGTCCCCAGTCCCCAGTCCCCAGCTATAGCTACAATTGGCAATTGTAACTGTCATGTGCAAAGGAAACAGCAAATGCAGATTCGTGCTTTTTTTGAAGCTGCGAAAGTTGTTCAGTCTAGCCAATCACCTTACGATTCAATTCATCTGAAAATTTTTTACCCAGCACAAATGTTGGGAACTGATCTAGAAAAAGATATGGGAATTATACCTGTGAATCCAGAACAGGCTCCTTTCCCGGTGGTGATTTTCTTCAACGGTGCTAATTGTGATGCTCAACTATATCAATGGCTGGCGGTTAAACTAGCAAAACGCGGACTGGTGGTAGTTATCTTTAACTGGATTGCAGAAGTAATGCCAGGGATAATTAGTCTCACACCTGGAGTGGATTTTACAGCATGGCATCCCACAGTCTATGGTACTGCTCCCACTGCCTCAGCTTTGCCTGCGCTGTTATCTAAACTAGAACAGTTACAGCATGAGGGAATTTTAGCTGGGACGCTAGACTTGCAACGAATCATTTTAGGTGGACACTCTGTTGGTGGTCGAGTCGCAATTGAAAGCGCTGATCCTCGGTTTTTTGAGCAAGTTGTGGCATCTTTTGCTTATGGCGCACATACTGCTGGAGGGGTAGCGGTGGGATATGAAGCAGGTACTATATTGCCTTTACCAGACTCTTTACCGATGTTACTCATGGGAGGAACCTGTGATGGGGTGATTGCTAACAGCAGTTACCGTTATGGTGTAAATGTTGGCGATGCTACTACTTCAGTCATACGTACATTCAAAGAAGCGATCGCTGGCGGCAGAAATGACAGCTATCTGGTACTCTTGGAAGGGGCAAATCACTTTTCCATGGCTGATACCATAGACTCCACCACAGCTAGACCCTATCTCGACTTCCCCGCCACCCAGCCACAAGAAAACTTCCGTTCACTCATGGCTGAAATCATTGGTTTATTTATTGATAGTTATGTTCGCCAAGAACCAGGGGCATTGCAAGAGCTTGACCAATTACTTAATAGTACCAATTCTCTGATAAAATCCTTTGAGCGTAAATGATCAATTGGGCATTGGGCATTGGGAATAGGATAGAACTTACGCCAAAAATCTCTCAAATCCAAAATCTAAAATCTAAAATCCAAAATTGACATGACTAGTGCATCTTACATTTTTCTGGCTGGGGCGAGTCGTGGTGTTGGTCGAGAAATCGCTAAATACTTGACAGCACAAAATCTCAAAGTCAAAGCACTCTTGAGAACCGAAGCCGCCGCTGCTGAACTCGAAGCCAGCGGTATTCAGGTTGTTTTGGGAGATGCTTTGAATGTAGGTGATGTCGAACGTGCAATACTAGCAGATGAACCGATCCACGCAGTTATCAGTACTATTGGCGGTTTACCCGCAGACGGTGAAAGGGCTGATTTTCTGGGTAATAAAAATCTGATTGATGCAGCAGTCAAAGCTGGAGTGCAAAAGTTCATTCTTGTGACTTCCATTGGTACAGGTAATAGTGTTATTGCTTTGCCTCCCCAAGCTTTAGAAACACTGAGGTCTGTTTTAATTGAAAAAGACAAAGCTGAAAAACATTTGATTGCAAGTGGACTCACCTATACAATCATCCGCCCTGGTGGATTAAAGTCAGAACCCGCAACAGGCAATGGAATTTTAACTGAAGATCCGCGCATTGCTGGTACAATTCATCGTGCAGATGTCGCGCAGTTAGTTGTCCGTTCTCTCAATTCTGACCGCACAAATAATAAAGTTCTCTCAGCTGTAGACAAAAATATGATGTATGGGCAAGCAGAGTTTACAGAATTTAATTTAGATTAATAAAAACTTAAGAATAATCTATCTTCCTTTGTGTCTTTGTGTCTTATACCAATTCTCTGTGAGGCTGCATATTATTTTGACCCCTCCCAACCTCCCCTTGGTAAGGGGAGGTGCCGCAGGCGGTGGGGTTCTTTCTATGCGTCTTCATATAGAAATGGTATTAGTGGTTAAAAAATCATTTATGAACCACAAAGACACAAAGACACTAAGTAAAAAGCCAAAAAAAGAGTTGAAGATTATTAAATTTTTATTCTCCAGAAATTTGAATAAATACAGTTCTTTTCCGAGGCCCATCGAGTTCAAAAAACAAAACAGATTGCCAAGTTCCTAAAGCTAATTTACCATCCACAATCGGAATTACCTCACTGGTAGATAACATCATTGCCATTAAGTGAGAATGAGCATTAATGGGTTCGTCTTCTGGTACATCTCTTAAATGCAAATCATTATGTAAATAGCGGTCTGACTCAGGTGCTAGTTTCTGCAAGAATACTTTGATATCCTCTAACAATCTGATTTCGTTTTCATTAATAGCTAAAGCAGTTGTAGTGTGCCGAGAAAAAACTAAGACTTGACCATTATTAATTGATGTTGAAATAATCAAATCTTGAATTTGTGGCGTAATATTATGAATATTAATGCCCTGGCTAGTTTCAATTTCAATTAACTTATTAATAATCGGCATTTTTCAAAATATAAAGACAGTACATGAATAAACTTTAATATTTATTGCAAAATCTAGAATTTTAATTTGTCAGTATCGTTTGCAAACCTTGTACTAATCTTTCCATACCTTCCTTTACTGTATCTTTTTGCAAAGCACCATAAGCAACTCGCAAATAACATTTATTTTCCATACCAAAGGTTGTACCAGGAATGACGGCTACTTTATGTTCTTGGATTAATCTTTCGACTAATTTAAAGGCATCCATCTGGGTATGAACTTTGAGGAAAAAATAGAAAGCGCCATTGGCAGGAATAATGCTACATAAGCTTTGTAGTTGATTGAGGGATGCAAGTACTAATTCTCGAACTTCGGCGATCGCACCAATATTTTCTCTTAAATAGTCGTCTTTGGCTTGCAATGCCCCTAAAGCTGCATACTGAGAAACTACTGGTGGACAAATCAAAATCGTGTCCTGAACTTTTTTGACGGCGACAAGTAAGTGTTGAGGAATCACCATATAGCCGATGCGCCAACTAGCAAAACCGTATGCCTTGGAAAGGCTATAAAGAGAAATTGTGTGTTCATTACTACCAGAGAATGCAGCGGGAGATACATGTTTTACCCCGTTATAGGTGAAGTATTCATAGGCTTCGTCGCTAATATGATAGATGTTGCGATCGCCACACATTTGATTGACTTGGCGTAATGCAGCTTCTGAATACACAACTCCTGTGGGATTATTCGGTGATATTGTCACCACTGCGCGTGTTTTTGGGGTAATTGCTTGGGCAATGGCTTCAGGACGCAACTGATAATTTTCATCAGTTTCTACTAATATTGCACGGCAACCAGCCATTGCGATCGCCATTTCGTGATTGAAATAGTAGGGGGTATTCAAAATAATTTCGTCACCTGGGCTAGTAATAGCAAGAATGGCGTTCATGAATGCCATATTGCTTCCTGCTGTGACAACAATGCAGTTTCCTTTGTTAATTTCAATACCATTAAAATCTGATAATTTTGCTGCCAGTGCTGTTAATAAAGGAGGAATACCCTCTACTGCTTTGTATAAATTATTAGTTGGTTCTGCGAGGAACTTAGGCAAAAGTTCTATAGCTTCAGGTGGCGGACTGTAAGAAACTACACCTTGTCCTAAAGATATGGTTCCGGGAGACTTTTTAATAAGTTCCCCAACTACCGGAATAATTGGCGACTGCACCGCCTGCATACGAGAAATTGATTTAGTCATTAGTCAATAGTCAATAGTCAATAGTCAGTGGTCAGTAGCAACTAACAACTGACAACAGCTGTGCCTACACTATATTTACTCTAAAGTATAGTACTTAGTGCTATACTTTAACCAAAGAAACTATAAAATGAAAATTTACAAAAACCGTACTTTTGACCGTTGGGCGCGAAAGGAAGGCTTAAACAATCTTAGTCTCTGTAACGCTGTAAATGAAATGGCAGCAGGGCTTTATGATGCTGATCTCGGAGGTGGACTGTTTAAGAAACGTATAGCAAAATCAGGCAAAGGTAAAAGCGGTGGATTTCGGACACTAGTAGCTACTAATCAGGCAAAGGTAAAAGCGGTGGATTTCGGACACTAGTAGCTACTAATAATGAAGATCGTTGGTTTTTTATTTTTGGCTTTTCAAAAAACGAACGCAGTAACATTGACAAAGATGAAGAAGAAGCTCTGAAAATGTTATCCAAGCAATTACTTGCTTATACACTATAAGAGCTTGAGCAGGCAAAAAATAGTAATGTGTTAATAGAGGTGATTTGTAATGCGGAAGAAAAAATCAGCAATTCTTGAAGCAGTTCATGAGACAGCAAAAGACCTACACAAAGCTGGGCTAATGAATCAAACTACATTGCGCGAATTTGAACACCTATGTTTATCTCCTCTTGAGCCTCTTGAACCATTACAAATTAAAGAAATACGGGAATCATCTCAAGTGAGTCAAGCTGTTTTTGCACGTATTTTGAATATAAGTCCTTCAACAGTTCAAAAATGGGAAATAGGACAAAAGCGGCCTAGTGGAGCATCTCTTAAGCTACTGCACTTGGTAAAGAATCGTGGGTTAAACAGTGTGCTGTATTAAAATTTTTTGCTAATTAGGCAGGAAGGGTATATCTCTCAGTTTACAAAGACTTTTATTGTTTAATTAGCTTAAGCCGCGTTAAACCTCCGATCTATTGGGGCGTTAACTTCTGTATAAAATAGTTGACAATTGATTAGAAATATTTCTTGAAGAAGAATTCAGGAGTCAGAATTCAGGAGTCAGAATCAATCAGTCGCGGGTCTGAATCCCCGACTGATTGAAGACCTCCCTCACGGGTTCGCCAGTTTCCCATCTCGGCAGAGCCAAGACGGGAACTGGACTCACCAAATCATAGATTTGGAGGGGGTTTTAAACCCGTTTATTCATCCGCGGCTTCGCACAGAATTCAATTTCTTATTCTGGCGACTGACTCCTGAATTCTGTTTGATAAAATTTTTGACAAATACTTGTTTTTATGATGTAGTGGGAAATTAAATTAGAGTAAAAAGCTCGATTTGAAAAATCGAGCTTTTTACTCTATTGTATGAACTTAATATTTGAAATTTTAAATATTCAAAGCAATTTTATAAGCAAATATAATAGTTAAAAAATGCGATCGCACCTACTCTCTTGAACTTGCTCCCTCTCTAACTGGGGTTTTTTGTATGTCCCCTCGAAAAGGGGGAATAGCAAAAACAAGGTTTAGCATTATTACCTTCAAATCCTTGTCAGCAGGGTTTTTCCCACCAACGTGTCCTAGAAATTGTACTTTTTAAAACACTCCTGTATTGTGTCTGTTTTTATGTCTCAAAATGCAATTCGTTAGAGATGATTCGTAAAGAAAATCTAAAGAGTATTCTAGTCAGCTATGCTCAGGTTATGTGGTGCTTGACACTTCGAGCAAATATGGGCAAAGCGTGAAGTACTATCCAAAATCCAAAATCTAAAATCCAAAATAATTATGACAACTTTTTACGCTGACAGAGGCGGGGGAAATCTGATATCTGCACTGAACTGTTCGACATTGGCGCTAAGATGAATCGGTAAAACATATTCTAAGTTTTCATGGGGACGAGGAATAATGTGATTGGAAAGTAACTCACCTCCATCAACTCGTAGCACTGCTTTTAATCCTGCTGCTACAGCCACATTCACCTCACCCACATATCCCCGAATCAACACAGTAATTCGTCCCAAATCAGTATTTTCGTAACCAACAAGGGTAACACGGGCTGCTTTACACATGGCGTCTGCGACTTCCACTGCTGTAGGAACACCATAAACTTCTATCATACCCAGCGCTAATGTCATATTTTTATCAATATTTAAGATTTGAGCGTTTTTCTTAACTCACAACTAAAATTAGCTACTCTGTCCCTTAATGAATTAATAATTTTAGCAGGAGGCAAGAGGTAAAAGTCTGGCTATTCCTAGCTTTCGCGTTTTCAAAATGTCCTAACCCATGTGACTACAGCTACAATTGCTAATTATTTAATTCTTAATTACGAATTACGAATTACGAATTACGAATTATTCGCTGATTTCCCCAACGCCACAACAGCATTCTGACCGCCAAAGCCAAAACTGAAACACAAAGCCCGCTGAATTTCACTTTGACGTGTTGTCATTACTAGATCTAAATCAAATTCTGGCTTTTGCAATCCCACACACGAAGGTATAATTTTTTGCTGTAAAGCCAAAAGAGAAAAAGCTACTCCTAAAGCTCCCGATGCTCCTAATGTATGCCCTGTAGCACCTTTGGTAGAACTGACTGCTACTTTTTGCGGAAATAACCGCTGTATCACTAAGCTTTCTATACTGTCATTTAGCTGGGTAGCTGTACCATGAGCATGAATGTAATCAATATCGGCTGATGTCAATGAACTGCGTTTTAAACATTGTTCAACAGCAGCGATCGCACTTTTCCCTTGTGGTTCTGGCTGGTTTGGATGATAAGCATCTGTTGTCAAGCCAAAACCAAGAACTTCACCATAAACTCTTGCCTGACGCTGCCTTGCCAACTCTGCCGATTCCAAGACAAACACAGCCCCCCCTTCGCCCAAAACCAAGCCTTCCCGGTGCAAATCAAACGGATAAGCCCCTGTTTTTGCCAAAGCACCCATTTGCTGAAATCCAGCTATAGTCAAGGGTGTAATCGGTGCTTCTACTGCCCCAGCGATCGCTTGCTGACATTGCCCACTTTGCACTAAAAAAGCTGCTTGAGCGATCGCCCAAAGTCCAGTAGCACAAGCTGCCATCGGTGTCAAGACTATCCCCGATGCACCGATTTGTCGTGCGGCTGCGATCGCATTCATGTGAGGTAAAGTATCCAGCCAATTATCTAATTTTTCTTCCTCCTTTTCTAAGTTATGCATCTGCCGTGCCAGTGACTCCCAAGAAGCTTGATAACTGCGACTCGATCCAATAATCACAGCACAATCAGGTAAAGGTGGGACTAAACCAGCATCTTTTAACGCAGAAGCTACAACCGACTCTGTGAGGATTGATAATTTAGTTGGTTGTTTACCAATCAAGCCTAAAGGCAGTGGTTCTAATTCTGGAAATGGTTGAAGCCATTTAATTCCAGATTTACCCGCTATCAATTTTTGCCAGCTATTCTCTAAGCTTGCACCTAGCGAGGAGATTAGACCAATACCAGTAACAACAACCTTAGTCAATTTGGGAGTAGGGAGTAGGGAGTAGGGAGTAGGGAGTAGGGAATTAGGAGTTAGGAGTTAGGAGTTAAAAATGTTGATTCTTTCTCCCCTGCACCCCTGCACCCCTGCACCCCTGCACCCCTGCACTCACTAGCCTGGTGTTTTCAAGTTTTCCGCGCCTTGAGTGACTTTAGCAGAGTCAATGCGATCGCCTTGCTGAATTTTGTTAACTACATCAAAGCCTTGGGTGACATAGCCAAACACAGCATAGTTACCATCTAGGAACTCTAAATCAGCTAGAGCAAAGTAAAACTGTGAAGAAGCTGAATCGGGTTGCTGCGATCGCGCCATTGCAATTGCACCCTGTTTATGTTGTAACTCTGGTGGTTTAGTTATACCCGCTTCTTGGAATGTCTTACTATAAATAGGGCTTGCCTCTCCTTTTGGTTTAATTTCTAAAGGTATGTAGCGTTGAGTCCCGGTTTTTGGGTCAATATAACCACCCGTTCCCAATCTATTTGCTGGAAATTTCGGGTCTTTGCCTTGGGGATCGCCGCCTTGGACTACGAACGGTTGGGGTTCGCGCACAACCCGATGGAAAACTAATCCATCGTATACACCTTTTTGGACTAAATCGACGAAGTTCCCGGCTGTAATTGGGGCATTGGTACCGTCTACTTCGACAGTAATCGGCGAACCTTTAACCGTTATCACCACAGTAGCCTTACCTTCGAGCCGTGGTAAATCTTTCATTCCTGGATTACTCTCACTTGTGGTTGCAGATACAGATGTTGCTTCAGTAGTAGTCGTTGTGGTGCTTGTCTGAGTCGCTGTGGAGGTGGGAGAAGAATTAGAACTGACCTGTTGTGTTGAACATCCTCCCAACATCAAAGCACCGACCATTAGAAGCACAATCAAAAATTTTGAAACTTTTAACCGCATTGCCAGTTACTGACTCAACCAGAGTATCTTATCCTTTCAAGGGCGATTGGGTGTTGGGAATTGGGAATTGGGAATTGGGAATTGGGTATGGGGCATTGGGAATTGGGAATTGGGCATGGGGCATTGGGAATTGGGAATTGGGCATGGGGCATTGGGTATCGGGCATGAGGCATTAGTTATTTCTCCCCCATCTCCCTCATCTCCCTCATCTCCCTTATCTCCCTCATCACCCCCATCACCCCCATCACCCCCATCACCCCCATCACCCCATCACCCCTGCATTCCCTTAAAGTCCTTCCAAAGGTACTCCCAAAAAGCGGGCTAATTCTGCGCCTTGAGTTTCTAATTCTGCTAAAGGTATTGGTTGACCTACACGTGTTAAAGGAATATCTCGCCGTCCCTTAATACGGAGGTAAAGTGCGCGGCGGGGATTGATACCTTCTTTGATGTCTACACGCACAGATTGCACATCTTGTACACGACTGTCAATCTCAATCCGACGATTTTTGCCAGGAAATCCCCAACGAAAGATTTTGACGCCACCTGTTTCCTGATTAAAATCGTTGTAGCCACCTCCTACATCCCATAAAATCACTAGCCACAGGTATAAAGCTAAAAGCGAGCCAGCAATACCATATAACCCCATCACCAACCCTTGAGGTACAAATACCAATTGTGTTGGATCGCTAACTAGGAGTAAATTTACTTTTAAGTAACTCGATATGGCAGCCAATAAAAAGCCTGTGGCTCCCAATGTCACAATGGTTGCCCACCAGTAGTTGCTGAACCGACGAGAACCGAGAACTTTTTGATGCAGGACGCGTGAAGCGGATTTGTCGCCATTAGGCGAGTCGCCTTTGTTAATTTTTGTTGATGCCGTCATGGAACTATCTTGGCCTGTGAGTTCTTCCCTTTGTCAAGTCTGCCATTTGACCAGGATGTCTTGCAAGTTCAGTTTGGGTATTGGGGATTGGGTATTGGGGATTGGGGATTGGGTATTGGGGATTGGGTATTGGGGATTGGGGATTGGGTATTGGGGATTGGGTATTGGGTATTAATTAAGAAATACGCTCTTTGTGTAGACTGAATCACTTCCTAGTCCCCAGTCCCCAGTCACCAGTCACTAGTCCCCAGTCCCCAGTCCCCAGTCCCCATTGCCCCTAATCCCCACTCCCTCCGGTCGTGGGGGCCCCGAGTTCCCCAGTCCCCAGTCACCAGTCCCCAGCCCCCAGTCCCCAATTTTAAGATTTCTGAGAAAACTTGTGTCAGATTGTAAAATTTCTGATATTCATATTATTTAATAGGTTTGTGTTAAATAGCTGATTCACTTCCGTAGTTCGGGCAAAAACCCCAACTAATGTGATAAGTTAAGAAGCATTAAGATATCAAAAGCTAGATTACTAGCTTTTTGATACGTGTTAATGACATAACCCTGAGAAATACTAGCTGATTTAGGTAGTCAATTCTCAGAATCTCAATGGCCTGAAAGCTGCTGAGATTGTCAAAAAAAACGTTAATTCCTCGCAAAACGTTGCAATTTTAGTAAAAAGAGGATTTAGTTCGATGACCATCGCAGTTGGACGCGCCCCCAGTAGAGGGTGGTTTGACGTTCTAGACGACTGGTTGAAGCGCGATCGCTTCGTGTTCGTAGGTTGGTCAGGGATCTTACTATTCCCCTGCGCTTTCCTAGCATTAGGCGGTTGGCTAACCGGTACAACATTCGTCACCTCTTGGTACACCCACGGGTTAGCGTCATCATACCTAGAAGGCTGTAACTTTTTAACAGTAGCAGTATCATCACCCGCGGACAGCATGGGTCACTCATTGCTGTTGTTGTGGGGCCCAGAAGCCCAAGGCGACTTCACTCGTTGGTGTCAATTGGGTGGATTGTGGCCATTCGTAGCCCTACACGGAGCCTTTGGTTTAATCGGCTTCATGTTGCGGCAATTTGAAATTGCCCGTCTAGTAGGCATCCGTCCATACAACGCCTTGGCATTTTCTGCTCCCATTGCAGTATTCGTCAGCGTCTTCTTGATGTACCCCTTGGGGCAATCATCTTGGTTCTTTGCACCCAGCTTTGGAGTAGCAGCAATTTTCCGCTTCTTGCTGTTCTTACAAGGGTTCCACAACTGGACACTCAACCCCTTCCACATGATGGGTGTAGCTGGTGTATTGGGTGGCGCGCTATTGTGTGCGATTCATGGTGCAACCGTAGAAAACACTTTGTTTGAAGACGGTGAAGCCTCCAACACCTTCCGCGCTTTCAACCCAACCCAGTCTGAAGAAACCTACTCCATGGTGACAGCAAACCGTTTCTGGTCACAGATTTTCGGTATTGCTTTCTCCAACAAGCGTTGGCTGCACTTCTTCATGTTGTTTGTGCCAGTTACAGGCTTGTGGATGGCATCTGTAGGAATTGTCGGTTTGGCACTCAACCTGCGGGCGTATGACTTCGTGTCCCAAGAATTGCGGGCAGCAGAAGACCCAGAATTTGAAACCTTCTATACCAAGAACATTTTGCTGAACGAGGGTATCCGCGCTTGGATGGCTCCTCAAGACCAGCCTCACGAACAATTTGTATTCCCTGAAGAGGTACTACCACGTGGTAACGCTCTCTAATAGATCTTCGATCATAGGCGGCGGACGTGACCAGGAATCCACCGGTTTTGCTTGGTGGTCTGGTAACGCTCGCTTAATCAACCTATCCGGTAAACTACTTGGTGCCCACGTTGCCCATGCTGGTTTGATAGTCTTCTGGGCCGGAGCGATGACTTTGTTTGAAGTCGCTCACTTCGTTCCTGAAAAGCCCATGTACGAGCAGGGCTTAATCTTGCTACCTCACCTCGCAACCTTGGGTTGGGGTGTTGGTGCTGGTGGTGAAGTTATCGACACCTTCCCCTACTTTGTTGTCGGTGTACTTCACCTAATTTCCTCAGCCGTATTGGGTTTTGGCGGTATTTATCATGCCGTCCGTGGCCCAGAAACCTTAGAAGAGTACTCCTCTTTCTTTGGTTACGACTGGAAAGACAAGAATAAGATGACCAACATCATCGGTTTCCACCTGATCATTTTAGGATGTGGTGCGCTGTTGTTGGTACTGAAGGCAATGTTCTTCGGTGGTTTGTACGACACCTGGGCACCTGGTGGTGGTGATGTTCGCGTCATTACTAACCCAACACTCAACCCAGCAGTGATCTTCGGTTATCTGATCAAGTCTCCCTTCGGTGGCGACGGCTGGATTGTTAGCGTCGATAACCTAGAAGATGTTGTCGGCGGTCACATTTGGGTTGCCTTAATTTGTATTTCTGGCGGTATCTGGCATATCTTCACCAAGCCTTTTGGCTGGGCACGTCGTGCGTTCATCTGGTCTGGTGAAGCTTACCTCTCCTACAGCTTGGGTGCTTTGTCCTTGATGGGCTTCATCGCTTCCTGTATGGTTTGGTATAACAACACTGTTTACCCCAGCGAATTCTTTGGCCCCACTGGCCCTGAAGCTTCTCAAGCTCAAGCTCTTACTTTCCTAATCCGTGACCAACGCTTAGGTGCTAACGTCGGTTCTGCACAAGGCCCCACAGGTCTAGGTAAATACTTGATGCGCTCTCCTACTGGTGAAATCATCTTCGGTGGTGAAACCATGCGCTTCTGGGATTTCCGTGGCCCTTGGTTAGAGCCTCTACGTGGCCCCAACGGTCTGGACTTAGACAAAATTAAGAAGGATATTCAGCCTTGGCAAGCTCGTCGCGCCGCTGAATACATGACCCATGCTCCTTTGGGTTCTTTGAACTCTGTGGGTGGTGTGGCTACTGAAATCAACTCCTTCAACTACGTGTCTCCCCGCGCTTGGTTGGCAACTTCTCACTTCGTATTAGGCTTCTTCTTCTTGATTGGTCACTTGTGGCACGCTGGACGCGCCCGCGCTGCTGCTGGTGGTTTCGAGAAAGGTATTGACCGTGAGACTGAGCCAGTATTGTTCATGAACGACCTTGACTAGGTTGCAAATTTTTCATCACTGACAATCAAATACTTTATAAGCTCTTGTGTAAAAGCAAGAGCTTTTTTCTATTAATATATATTTCGATTTTTTACCAGTCTGGAGGATGCCCAAGACTAGTGATGCAATAAAGATCATTAACAAGATTACTAGTAGCGACCCTGAACTTGAAGCAATGGTCGAGGAAGCCTCTATAAATGCAGAAGTAGCACAGCTAATTTATGAAGCCAGAACAAAAGCGGGGTTAACACAGAAACAGCTGGCTGAACTTGTTGGTACAAAACAGCCTGTAATTGCACGGCTTGAAGATGCTGATTACGAAGGACACTCCCTTTCGATGCTGCAAAAAATCGCTCACGCTCTCAATCAAAAGGTAGTGATTCAGCTTGCTCCAATAGGACATGAGCAAAGTGCATAGGGCGTTTTAGTGGCAATGAAAATGATTTCTAAATCTCTCATGAATGATTTAGGATTGCTATATGAATGGTACAAGGCAAAAACAAGTATTTACTATTCAACCTGCTCCTACATTCATTGCTGCTAAAATAGCTTTTTGACTAACTTCTTTGTAAACAGTGTCTAAATATTTCATTACTACGTCACTTGAGGTTAAATTGACTGCGTTTTCCTCTCCCTTAGCCAGGGGAATTGCACCCAATACATCTAATACTGTCTCACTACTCGATGGTGCAATCACTACTAGAGATGACTCTAGCGGCTCATGATATTGCCAGAAATCACTAATTTTTACAGAGTGTTGTGTAGTGGGGATGAGTTGTTGAGTATCAGGCGTTTCCGGTGCAGCAGCTTCAACTTTAGCGCCACGTAACTGACGTAAGTCACTAATAATTTGTTCTTTGGTGCGTCCGCGTAATTGAAAGAGTACAAATGGGTCTTCACTGAAGCGATCGCCTAACTGATAGTATACTGCACCTACATGTTTACAAGGGTTTGCTTTATCTGGACAAGAGCATTTACTGTGAACATCACCCAAGGTAAAAGGAAATAATGAAAGTCCGTTGGTTGTAAATACTTCTTCTATATTTTGTGGCATTTCTCCCGCCAATAATTTAGCAGCAAACACCGCTTTGTGAGACATTGTTTCTATGACGTATCCCCATTCTTCATCAGTAAAAGCATTCAGGGATAGAGAAACTTTGTAAGGTTCTGCTTCACTACCTTGTACTCTAGCTAATACTTTTGCACCTTTAAATTCGATACTCAAGACGTTTCCCTGACGAGCATAATTTCTTGCTCGTTCTAAACGCTTTTTGAAGCGATAGGAATCGAGTAGATCTAGCCATCTTTGTGACCACCATTCTCGACTGGCTTGAAGAGTGTAATTTGTCATTGTTGTTACTATCAATATTTTTATCACGCAGAGCCGCAGAGTCGCACAGAAGAGAAGAGTTTATTCTGAATCTTCATCAATGATTGCGTTGCGGTCAAGGATTAGTAAGTTACGGAGTTGGTTTGTGTCCATTTCGGTTAGCCACTCTTCTCCTGCACTAACTACTTGTTCAGCGAGTTGTTTTTTACTTTCAATCATGTCATGAATTTTCTCTTCTAAAGTGCCAGTACAGACAAATTTATGCACTTGGACGTTACGGGTTTGACCGATACGAAATACTCTATCTGTGGCTTGATTTTCTACAGCGGGATTCCACCATCTATCGAAATGGAATACATGGTTTGCTCTTGTTAAATTCAGTCCTACACCACCAGCTTTGAGAGAAAGAATCATAATTGGAGGGCCTTGAGGGTCGTGTTGGAAACGGTCAATCATTTCCTCACGTTGTTTTTTACTGGTACTACCATATAAAAACAATATTTCTCTTCCTAGCTGTTTTTCTAAATGAGGTTTGAGTAACTTGCCCCATTCAGCAAATTGTGTGAAAATTAAAGCGCGATCGCCTTCTGCTAAAGCTACATCTAACATCTCTTCTAGCCGTTGTAATTTGGCTGAATGATGTTGTGCTAAGGAGTCGGCTTTTAAATATTGAGATGGGTGATTGCAGATTTGTTTAAGTTTAACTAATAAAGCTAAAATCATTCCTCGACGTTGCAATCCTTCGGCAGATTCAATATCTGTTAAAGATGCTTCTACTACTTGTTGATAAAGGGTAGCTTGTTCGGGAGTGAGTCCACAAAATACAGTCATTTCTTGCTTATCTGGCAAGTCTTGAATGATTTCCCGGTCTGTTTTCAAACGGCGTAGAATAAAAGGCTGTACTAAAGAACGTAATTGATTCAAAGAAGCTGCATCACCATACTTTTCAATTGGCATGGCAAAGCGCCGTTGGAAAAATTGCCGATTGCCTAAATAACCAGGATTGAGGAAATCTAAAATTGACCACAATTCTTGCAGTCTGTTTTCCACTGGTGTCCCCGTCAAAGCAATACGAAATGTTGCTTCTAATTGCCGCGCTGCTTGCGATTGCTTTGCTTCTGGGTTTTTCACATTCTGGGCTTCATCTAAAACAATTGCTTGCCAAGAAACGCCTTGTAGTGATTTAACATCTCGATGAATCAGTGAGTAGCTGGTAATCACTAAATCATGTTTTTTGACTGTTTCTATAAAGTTTTTACCTTTGGGGCGTTTGTCACCGTGATATTGCAAAACTTTGAGCGTGGGGGCAAATCTTTTAACTTCTCTTTCCCAGTTACTTAAAACAGAAGTAGGGCAAACTAATAAAGTAGGCTTTTCTAGTGTATCTTGTTCTTTAAGATGTAAGAGAAAGGCAATAAACTGAATGGTCTTTCCTAAGCCCATATCGTCAGCGAGACAGGCACCCAAACCCCAACGTTCCAGGAAAGCTAGCCAAGCCGCGCCCCGTTCTTGATATGGTCGTAACTGTCCTTGAAAGCCGGCTGGTGTGGGCAAAGGTGCGATCGCTTGATTGTTTGTCAGCGCGCCAATCAATTCTTGCAATGCCCCAGAGGCTTCAAAGCTGACCACTGGTAATTTTTCTACTACTTGCGTATCCCCTGTACTGAGGCGCAAAGCATCTTCTAAGGAAAGGGACATTTGGTCTTTACGGGAGGCAAAAAAGGCTTGGGCTGTTTTAATATCTTGGGGGCGTAACTCCACCCATTCACCATTAATTTCTACTAGTGGACTCTTCAACGCCACCAACCTGTCAAATTGGGCTTTAGAAATCGTTTGTCCGCCAATAGCCAATTGCCACTGAAAATTCAGTAGACTTTGTAAACCCAAGCGTCCTTGCTTTGTATTTGGAGTTTCGGCACTAATTTTTAAACCCAAACGGTTCGCCCATCCTTCGCGGTTCGCCAAACTGGGAGGTAAAATCACACCCAAACCGCTATCTTCAAACCTCCAAGCCACAGACTTGATAAACTCGTATGCTTGTAAAGGGTTGAGGCGGCAAGATTGGGGAGATGCGGTTTCTAGGCTGGGGGCGATCGCAGGATACAATCGAGAAGCTAACCCCAAACCCCGTAAAAATGTTTCTTGGGGTTGGGCAATTGTGCGATTTTGATAAATCAATTGTTCAACTGGATGTTCCCAAATAGTTGCCGCATCTACCACAAACTCCGGATCGTCAGTTGCTTGGAGAAAATACGCCAAAAGCCAATCTGTTTCCCCACCTTCCGGAGACAACAATTGAAAACAAGTACGAAATAGAGGTTTTCCAGCCAATTGGTATTGTAACGGCAAAGTCCAAGCTTTCAGCGCTGCTTCCAGACGTTCCGCCCCTATTGCATCTGCATTGACTGTACCAGATGCGCTAGTTAAAGCTTGTAACCACTGTCGCACCGCAGGTGGTAAAGACGCCATCACCCTAGTTTCAATGACAGGTTGAGAACCCACCATCTCTCGCACTTGGGCATCTATCGTACTGTTGAGAAATCCCAGCAATAATTCTTGAGGTTCAGTCGGTAAGTCTACATATATTGGGGATTGGGGATTAGGGATTGGGGATTGGGAAACATCCCCAGTCCCCAGTACCCAGTCACCAGTACCTAGTCCCCAGTCCCCAGTCCCCAGTCCCCCATAAGTCCGACAAGCCAATGGCATTTTCGTTGCAAATTTCTCCAAGCGGGTGCTGTCTACAGCACTGTCTAATAGTACTTGCCACTTGGCAATGATAGAACCGTCGAGTTGCCGCTGAATGCTTGGTAAATACTTAGAACGTGAGATTAAGTCTAAACTCCAACGGGCAATTTGTGACCAAAAGCGTAAATCACCACTTAAAAAAGTATCTTCCCCGTTAACAGCATTCAAGGGGATAGAAGTAAGAAATTTAATTGCTTCGGTTGGGTTGAGACAAAAACCCTCGACTCGCCAGGGTTGTAAATATGGTCCTGAGTCTGTTTCCAATGCCAAGCTACCAGAATGTACTGGGGAAAGGGTTACTATCCCTGAGTCACTGTTTTCTTGAATATGAGTTGGTAAAGCAATGATTTGGGTGTGTGTCGGGATTATTTGAGTAGGACTTACAGTTTTGCGTGTTCGCCCATTGGCAGGTACAGCAGCTTGGGCTGGTTGTATGGAGTTGGGAATTGTTATTTTTTGTAAACGTAACCACTCACCTAACTCGGCTGCTGTCATGGAAAGTGGATTTACTGGTATATCTGTAGACACATTGCTATCGAAATTCACCGCAGGCGATCGCCAAGTTTCACCCCAAATAAATAAACAACCATTTTGATTTTTTAGTAACCAATTACCGTGTAAAATTGCCATTTGCCAAACTACTCAGATTTTTTGAAACTAAAGTAATGAAACAGTATAATTTCTAATTTGATAATTTTTCTCAGTTGAATCTTGAACCAAATAGTGAAACAATAAATACATTAAATAGAAGAGACATTATAAACATTAGTAGTAATGAAATTTCCCCTTAATAAAGTTTTAAACAATGGGACGACAGTAGAACTAGATTATATGCGGCCTCAAGAACAGGAGGTTGTCAGGGCATTATTAAATGATGTAATTCTTGAAGGTAAGACCTATCCCCAAAAGCAACCCCTCTCTTTGGCAGAATTTGCAACATACTGGTTGAGTCAAGATGCCTTTGTTGTTAGGGCATCTGGCCAAAAAGCTACATCCAAACCCCAAGAAGTATTGGGCGCGTTTTATCTCAAGCCCAACTTTCCAGGCCGGTGTAGCCATATTTGCAACGCTGGTTTTATTGTACAACCTGGGTTGCGAAGTCAGGGTATAGGGCGGTTCATGGGAGAGTCGATGTTGTTGATAGCCGCTAGCCTGGGATACGAGGCTGTGATGTTCAATTTGGTATTTGAAAGTAATATACCTTCAATTAAACTTTGGAAATCTTTGGGATTTGATATCATTGGAAGCATTCCCCATGCTGCAAAGCTAGCTGATGGACAAGTGGTAAACGCGCTTGTAATGTATCGCGCTTTGCGCGATTAGGGCTTGTTACCCTTTGTATGTAACAAAAGCCAGCCACAGTGCATAAATGTTAGGATTGCCACAGAGAGAGAATAGAAAAAGAGAAGGAAAAAAAACTGAATGGCAGAAGTTGATAAGTCAATATCCTTCGATGGAAGGGATATTCGACTGAAGGTAGGCCTATTAGCTCCCCAGGCTGGTGGGTCGGTTTTGATAGAATCAGGGGACACAGCAGTTTTAGTGACGGCTACGCGATCGCAAGCCAGAGAAGGCATTGATTTTCTTCCCCTGACAGTAGATTATGAAGAAAGACTGTATGCAGCTGGTAGGATTCCCGGCGGGATCATGCGGCGGGAAGGTCGCCCACCAGAAAAAACAATTCTCACCAGCCGTCTTATAGACCGTCCCTTGCGTCCTTTGTTTCCTTCATGGTTGCGGGATGACCTGCAAATTGTCGCCTTAACTTTGTCGATGGATGAACTAGTACCACCTGATGTACTAGCCGTGACTGGTGCTTCCATCGCTACCCTCATCGCCCAAATTCCTTTTGATGGGCCGATGGCAGCAGTAAGGGTAGGCTTAGTGGGAGATGATTTTGTAATTAACCCCACCTATGCAGAAATTGAAGCCGGAGATTTGGATCTGGTAGTAGCAGGTTCCCCCCATGGCGTGATCATGGTGGAGGCGGGAGCTAATCAATTACCAGAGCGAGATATTATTGAAGCGATTGATTTTGGCTACGAAGCAGTGCGAGATTTAATCAAAGCACAGCAAGATTTAGTGGCAGAACTAGGTCTAGAAATCGTGCAGCAAGCACCACCAGAAGTAGACCAGACGCTGGAAAATTATATCCGCGATCGCGCCAGCGATGAGATCAAAAAAATCTTAGCTCAATTTGAATTGACTAAACCCGAACGCGATGCAGCTTTGGATGTCGTCAAAGAACAAATTGCCACTGCGATCGCAGAACTTCCAGAAGAAGACCCCATTCGAGTTGCTGCCACCACAGATAGTAAAGCACTGGGTAACACTTTTAAAGACATCACCAAAAAGTTCATGCGCCGTCAAATCATCGAAGACAACGTTCGCGTTGATGGTCGCAAACTCGATGAAGTGCGTCCGGTTTCTTGTCTAGTTGATGTTTTACCCAAACGAGTCCACGGCAGCGGTTTATTTAATCGCGGACTCACCCAGGTATTATCTGCTTGTACCCTTGGTACACCAGGAGATGCCCAGAACCTCAACGATGACCTGCAAGTAGACCAATCGAAACGTTACCTACACCATTACAACTTCCCCCCCTTCTCCGTTGGCGAAACCAAGCCATTGCGTGCGCCAGGAAGACGGGAAATTGGTCATGGTGCTTTAGCGGAACGAGCGCTGTTACCTGTGCTACCACCAAAAGAGCAATTTCCGTATGTGATTCGGGTGGTTTCCGAAGTGCTTTCTTCCAACGGTTCCACCTCCATGGGTTCGGTGTGCGGTTCCACCTTGGCATTGATGGATGCTGGTGTGCCAATTATTAAACCTGTTAGCGGTGCAGCTATGGGTTTAATTAAAGAAGGCGAAGAAGTCAGAGTTTTAACTGACATCCAGGGGATTGAAGACTTTCTGGGTGACATGGACTTCAAAGTCGCCGGGACGGACAGTGGCATTACCGCCTTGCAAATGGATATGAAAATCTCCGGTTTGTCTATAGACGTTATTGCCCAAGCCATCCACCAAGCGAAATCAGCCAGGTTGCACATTTTGGAAAAAATGCTGCAAACAATTGACCAACCACGCACAGAAACTTCACCATATGCTCCGCGTCTGTTGACCATTAAGATTGATCCAGACATGATTGGTCTAGTCATCGGCCCCGGAGGTAAGACGATTAAAGGCATCACCGAAGAAACGGGAGCTAAAATTGACATCGAAGATGATGGTACGGTGACAATTTCGGCTTTGGATGAGGGTAAGGCGAAGAAAGCACGGAACATCATCCAAGGTATGACTCGCAAGCTACATGAAGGCGATGTCTACGTTGGTCGAGTGACTCGGATTATACCTATTGGTGCATTTGTGGAATTTCTGCCAGGCAAAGAAGGCATGATCCACATTTCTCAACTAGCTGACTACCGCGTTGGCAAAGTTGAAGATGAAGTAGCAGTCGGAGATGAAGTGATTGTCAAAGTGCGCGAGATTGACAATAAAGGACGGATTAATCTCACACGCTTGGGTATCCACCCAGATCAGGCAGCTGCGGCGCGCGAAGCTGCGGCAGTGAATCGATAAATCGATTTAGGATTTTAGATTTGATCTAAAATCCGCGATGCCTTTATAGTAGGCATCGCCGTAGCTTTTTAACCCACATTCTGCACCTAGTATTTTCACATATCCCTCTCCTCAGAAGAGGGCTATAAAACTCCAATTTGATTTTTGAAAACATACTGAGACTAAGAAGCCTGTTTTATCAGGTTTTGTCTGAAATCATGTTGAGAAATCAGATAGTATTCATATCATAACTATAAGTATTTATTTAGACTAACCCTATCTAGAGGTTCAGTGACAATATTATTTATTCCAATCATCTGACTTAGTACTAAAAGACCTGCTTGGTGAAATTTATCACCCCCTGTTGATGCTGAATAATATGCTAAAACATAAGGATTAATATTGTTCTCAAAAAAATCAATAGCAGTTTTTAAGACACAAGAATCAGTATCTATTCCACAAATAAATACTTTTTGGATATTGTTTTTATTTAGCAAATCTAATGTCTCTTGGTTACAAGCAGTATATATAGTTTTATCAACAATTATTTGGGCAAATGGTTCAATTTCACCCACAATTTTTTGCTGAATTGGTGATATGAGTTCATGCCAATTTAGATATTTAACATAAGGGCTGTAAGGCGTATTTATAAATCTTGTAAATATGACATAATCAAAGATATTTTCCTTTAATAAAGATTTCACCCTTGATGGAATATGGCTTGTATTTTGAGTGATAAATCCATTTTGAATATCAATGATAAATAGACAAGAGTTCATGCAGTAACAAGCTACAAAAGACCATAGATAATGAAGGCAGGAGGCAGAAGGCAGGAGGCCGTTTTTGTAACGAGGATTTATACCCCGTGACAAAAACTTTTCGCCTTAAAAGGCGAGGTTTTAGACCCGATTGTTTTGATAACTCTGTGTATCTCCTTGACACTAAAGGAGACCAAAATAGGCACTAGTTGCTGCCGATTCAGATGCAATTAGGCGTTGAATTACATCCTCTACTTGTGGTACTAAAGGATGATGTGCGTGAACATAATCCAAAATGTTATAACGATACCAAGGAGCAATACTAGGCACTAAACGTAATTGCTCTCGTATTCTATCAGCACATAAAAAACTGTGTCGGGTAAATTGACTATGCCAAAAATCACGGGGTTGTAGATTAATATGTCCAACTCCATCCTGACCCAAAACTGCGGCAGAAAATACTACTACTGGCGCTACTTTTGTCAACCAAGCAACTAACTCTGACGAGACTGATGGATTTAAATGTTCCGCCACTTCTAAACAAATTGCCACATCAAATGTTCTGTTAGTGAATATATTACCTATGGCAGATGAATCATTCAAATTTACACTCTGAAATTCAACATCTAAATTAGAAAAATCTGGATGAGAAAAACCATCAATAGCAGTTCCCTTAACACCTAATTTTGCTAACTCTCTACTTAAATGCCCAGGGCCACAGCCAAAATCTACAACTGTTTTTGGTTGATATAAGTTGAATATCGTCGTAGCTATAGTTCCATAATCAGTGTCAAAATATTTGCTATTAAAAAAATTCTCATCATAAAGAACTGTAGATTTAGTCATTGGTATAGCATTCCTAAATGACTTTTGTGATCAAATAAGACACAGGTCTGATACCTGCAACCTGTATTCTAACGTTGTGCCCTCGCCAGATCAATTAAAAATTTATAATCAAAATGTTGAGTATCAAGTAGCGATTCCCCCATCCCCTTATTGAATTCAACTCGGCTAAAGGGGGAATATTTTTACAACACGATAATTGCCCACATACTAACACCCAAAGCGATCGCAGCTAAATGTTGCCAAAGCATAGTTTTCAGTGGCTGCCGCGCAATTTTTTGTGCTAATACAATAGACAGAAATACTGAAAAAATTAAAGTTGTACCTTGCAGAAAAGACATTACAGCAGGATGAGCTACCAATATAGGCAATTGTTCACCGCTTAATCCAAAAGTCGCAAATGTCACAGGCAAAATTCGCCCACCTTCACCCAAACCTAAACGCAGATAGTGAGCTAAATTACCTCCTAAAACTAACGGTAAATACCCATAGGCAAGCTCTACAAATGGTCTAGGCTTACACCTAAATTTAATTAGTCGCATCAAGCCATATGCCAAAAATGCCACCAACGCAGGGATAATCAAAACTATCAGTGATAATCCTAAATGTTGCCAAAAATTAGTTAAATCAACTGGCAACTCCAACACAGATAATATTTCTGGCAAACGATGCAGATATATTCCACCTAACAACAAAAACAACAATGCTACTTCATATTGATGGGGTACATGAGTTGTCCACAGTTCAATGCCAGGGGGACGCAAATTGAACTCCACAGAACGGTGGGGACAAGCTTTCAGACAAGTCATGCACAGCACGCAATCTCTGTTATCTTCTAACTGTGCAGGATGAGAGTACAAGGGACATCCATTGGTTTCCATACCTTCGCCCTTTTGTGGCCCACCCTTGTAACACTGATAAGTAGTGCAACTTGCTGAACAGATACCTTGCTGCGCCCTTAATTCAGTCATGGAAAGTTTGGCAAATAAACCATTCATACCGCCAATGGGGCAAAGATAGCGACACCAAAACCGCCGTTCAAAAATGGCAGAGAAAATCATCGCGCCAGCCGTAATTAATAGTAGCAAACAAGCGCTAAGGTAGGCGGTATTTTCTAAATGCCAGAGTTCTTCCCATAAAAAAATCAAGGTAAATAGCCCAAATACAAACCATCCCCCCCATTTTTCCGCTTTCTCTCTCGGCCAGCGTTTGAGTTGTCTTGGCCACAGCCATAGGGAAAGCTTTTGCGTAATTTCCCCGTAAATCATGAAGGGACAAACAGCACACCACACACGACCTAAAAAGGGAAATAGAAACAAAAAGAAAGGCCACCACCAAGCCCAAAATAGATTTAAAGCTAAATTGCGATCGCGTGTTTGCGGGCCAATAAATAACACCGCGACGATGATCGCAAACGCTGCGACAGTAAAACCATAATTAATGCGATCGGGCCACCAAGAACTACGCAAAAACCGCCGCAAACCAGGATAAGCATTCAACAAATTGACGCGGAATCGCTTTTTTTTGGGGTCGGCTGACCAGAAAATCTCTTCTGTTAACTCCTGGCTTTCTCCTGCTTGCACAATTGCCCGTTCTACCAGGTTTTTCAACTCTTTGAGATTGCCAGGAAAATCATAGGACTGCAAGCTACGCAAAGCTTCTGGAGTGATGCGCGGTTTAGGCAGACCTCTAGCTCGAACGTAGAGACTACTGTAATATTCTACTTGAGCTTTAATATCAGCTTTCCGTACTCTTAGCGGCGGTACTTTGATTACATGACCAACACAACGTTCAATTATTGACTCCGATTTTTCGGAAACAATCAGAATACGTGCTTTACTATGGCGAGGTTCAGCAGCTGGTGCTTCAGGGCGAGTCACAGGGGTATATATACCCGTTTCTACCAACTGTTTAATTAATGGTAATAACTCCGGCGGTATTTCTTGGATATTGTTTAGAATTAAACTACCTTCTCCCAGCCATTCTAATAGCCCTGGTTTGCCTCCAGCGCGACCGAATAAATCAGCACCGCTAGTTTGCAGAATTCCACAGTTGACTTTAATAATTGGTTCTCGCCGCTTGGGAGAACTGTAGTGAATGAGGGCGGCTATATTATCTTTTTCTAAGCCTGGTTCCCCAAAAATATCCACAGACTTACCATCAGCAGCGGCTTCTCGAATTTGCTCCCGCAAACGCACGGCGTAGCGACTTGTTCCCACAATTCCCCGCTGCGCCTTGGTGACTAAATATGGTCGCAAAGCTATGGAACGTTCTTGTTCATAAGATAAAGCAGACGTTACCTCAGCTAATTCTTGAGCCAATTTACGAGAAAAAGCCTGAGCAATTTCCGGGTATTGGCTGACTAAAGCGCGAAATTCAGCCGCAGGTACAACCCACACATGAGATTCTGTGACGGCGGTAATTGTGAGTGGAGTTAACTCATCCAAGAGTAATTCTTGGAGTTGAATGACTGATCCGGGTAAGTAACCACAAGCAAAAGCTGAGTTACTTTTATTGTTAGTATTGCTTTCGAGTTGACCTTCTACAAGAATGTAAAGCGCTTTTGGGGAAGTACCTTCGCTTACTAAGTCTTTTTGCGCTGGTACAACTTGTGCTTCAATCACTTGGGCGATCGCATCCAAAACTTCAGGTGAGAGAATTCCTAAAGTCGTGCGTTCTTGTAGCCACGTAAGTTTTTCTGGAGATGTCATTGTCTGTTCTCCGTTCAGGCTGCTGTATAAAGGAATTATCCCTGAAACAAATGTCAAAAGAGCTGCCTGATGAGTTTGTCAGATCTGCCTAATCTCTGGGTTCCCTTGGTGCTTCTAGGTTTAATCGTGCTTGCTGCTGTTTTTTTCAGTCGCAGTAGTTAAGCCAAAACACATTGAGTTTGCATACTCGATTGAATTTTTTTGTTTCTCCCTGAAGGAAGAAGCTTGTACTATGTGGAGTGCTGTAAAATCTTTACCTACACCCCACACACTATTCCGGTGAGAAACAATTTACAAGAATGTTTTATGGCGGCATCGTTTTAGGATTAAACCTGCCCCAATCACACCTATACCAATTAAGGTTGTGGTTGCTGTTGGTTCTGGAACTGACTGGGGAGTTTGCAAGGTGAATGATAGTTTTGCTAAACCCTCAGAAGGGCCTCCCGACAGATTCAGCTTATCTTCTTGTGTAAAAGTTATTGTGCCTGTAGCATTCTGGAATAAGCCTGTTCCGCCAAAGATAGTTATTGTACCACTACCCTTAATAGTTTCTTCTAAAAAGTTAATTTCAGCTCTATCACTTGCTCTGCCAAATAACTCATTAGCTCCGCCATAATACCTGTCAGAAAGTAGTGGTTCGTCTGTTAAACCAAACACAGTGGGATCTGAATTAAAGGTATATTTGGTGATTAATGGATTGTCACTGGGTTCAAGCTTACCGTAAGTATTGCTAGTAAAGTAATTCAAACCATAAGGGACAGGTTCGACACTTTCACCTGTAATGGTTGCCCTGATAATATCCAAGTCAGGTCTGTAGCTAGTATCAATGGTTACTAAAGTATTGTAGTCAGCATTAAATGTATAAGTTTTAGTAGTTTCTGCTGTTGCGCGTTGTGTGTTTAACCCGAAACTAACTATCGTTAAAGTCAAGGGAATTAGCCAAGCACTTTGTGAACTCAACATAATTTTTTCTATCTGTAAAAACTAATAATAGTTTTGCTGCTAGCCAGTTTTGATATCGCCAGGCTGATTCGCAAAATAGTTGTTGAAAACTATTACAAATTATCTTAAATGTACTGAGTTTTAATTTCAAGATTTTTCAGTCGATATTTATAGGATTATTTTTAGATAATTGCTATAAAATAGGCAAGATAAAATGAAGTTTTTTATGTTACTGTAACTTAAAATTGGTATGCTCGTACCAAGCATCAGCTAATCTATAGGGCTATAGCAGTCCGCTTTGATTTTTGAACTTACTTGCACAATGCAGGGAATGGGGAGTAGGGAGTAGGGAATAGGGAATAGGAAAGAACCATTTTTAAGTTGTACTGAACTTCTTCAAAAATCAAATAGGAGTCCTATAGATGTGAAACTACGGCTTGCCAATGAAAGACCTTGACTCACTTTTCCCAATCATGTAAATCATCCATTCGCAGACGAGCAGCGACATGGAATTTCTATGAAACAGGTTCATCAAATAATGCACATAATATTCCCATAAATATTAATGAAATACTAATTATTAAATTTGGCTGAGAAATTGCTAAAATTTTCTCAACACAATATCAGCTTTATAGATGTATTTTTTTAGATATTCATCATTATTGAATTAATGATTTCAGGAATAATCAGGTTAAAGTCAAAGTTAAAAGTGATCCTAATCATTATTGCGGTAAGGATTTGTTATTCATGAAAGCCAAGCACTTGTTCATTCTGGGTATAACTGCTCTGTTGATGGTTAGCTGCATCAGAGAACCATCAAATCAACAAGTTACTACAACTACTACATCTACAAATGCAAGTTTACCCATAGCCTCAAATCCGTTGAATACTTCATCTCAGTCTGCTCAATCTTCGGATACAACTACTCTTAAATCGGGTACATTCGTTTCTGGAGAACACAAAACTCAAGGAACAGTCCGCATTACTAATAAAGATGGTAAATCATTTATTGAGCTTGATGAATCATTTAAAACCTCGACATTAGGGCCTGATTTAGTAGTAGTTTTACATCGTTCCGATAACGTTATTAGTTCAACTAAACCACCATCCTATTCCTTAAAAGAAGGAGATTATATTGTCATATCTCCTTTACAAAAATTTAGCGGTACTCAAAAATATCTCATTCCTAGCAATATTAACTTAGCAGAATACAAATCGGCTGCTATCTGGTGTCGCAAGTTTAATGCTACTTTTGGTGCTGCCAGTTTGAGCAGTTAAACTTAATTGTTCAGTCTTTTACACTGTTAAATGCTCAGCTTTCAACTAGGGCAAACGCATCTATAATCAGATCTTGCATCTCTGGCTGAGTACGCCTTGAACTTAAGTTTAAGGCTTATAGCTCAAGTCCGTTTTAACGGACTGAAATTTATATTTAGTAAGCTTTAGCTTAGTTCAGCTTTGAGCCAAGAAATTTATTTCTTGGCGGGAGATTGGGTAGGTGCAAGATCTGAGTTACCTTAGTGCCTTAGTGAAGCAGTCCAATCTTGGGGTTTCCCCTTTCGGGTGGTTGACTAGTCGATTTTTGAACCACCAAAGCGATCAGAAGAATCAGCACAAGCTTTATTCAGCACTTTGCTATACATCTGAATTAGGATTGCTATATGCTTTAATCAATCCTACAGCGGCAAAACAACGTGAATCTCCCATTGATTACTCGCGCTGAAGAACATAACGAGAAAATAGCGATAGTTACAACCGCAAAAGCATTTAGCTATCGGGATTTGCTTGACACCTCCAGTCAAATTGCCACAAGCCTTCTGGAGAAAGCAGAAGATTTACAGGAGCAGCGAGTCGCCTTTCTCATCCCGCCTGGGTTTGAGTATGTAGCTACTCAGTGGGGGATTTGGCGTGCTGGCGGTATAGCGGTACCTCTGTGTGTTTCCCACCCACGCCCAGAATTAGAGTATGTGATTACAAATTCAGGAGCATCAATTATTGTTGCCCATCCTCATTTTGAGGGTATACTGCGGGCGATCGCCTCTGAAAACAATTTGCGATTCATCCTCATCTCAGATACCTTGTCATCTGATATTAGTCGCCTACCACAGGTAGATATTACAAGACGTGCCTTAATTCTCTACACCAGCGGTACAACAGGTAAACCCAAGGGTGTAGTGACAACCCATGAGAATATTCAAGCGCAAGTGACTAGTTTGATTACTGCTTGGGAATGGACATCAAGCGAACGCATTTTACATGTCCTACCACTACATCATATTCATGGCATTATCAACGTTCTCACATGTGCTTTATGGGCTGGCGCGGAATGTCACATGTTAAGCAAATTTGATGCCGAAGTCGTATGGCAGCGAATTTCTCAGGGTGACTTAACTTTATTTATGGCAGTACCGACAATTTATGTCAAATTAATTGCCGCTTGGACAGCTGCTTCTAGTGATTCCCAAAAAAGCATGTCAGCAGGTTGTGCCAAAATGCGCCTGATGGTTTCTGGTTCAGCAGCCTTACCAGTTCAAGTGTTGGAAAAGTGGCAGACTATCAGCGGTCATTTTCTACTAGAACGCTACGGGATGACTGAAATAGGCATGGCGCTATCCAACCCTTTACACGGTCAACGGTCAGCAGGATATGTTGGTCAGCCATTGCCAAATGTGGAAGTCAGATTAGTGGATGACAACGGAGAATTAGTTCCACCAGGTACACCAGGAGAAATCCAAGTCAAAGGCCCCACAGTATTTTTAGAATATTGGCAAAACCCCCAAGCAACCGCAAAAGCTTTCTGTGATGGTTGGTTCTGTACTGGTGATCTTGCCGTAGTTGAAAACGGCAACTACCGTATTCTCGGTAGGATGAGCGTGGATATCATCAAAACCGGAGGCTATAAAGTTTCAGCTTTGGAAATTGAAGAAGTGTTAAGAACCCATCCAGATATTACTGAATGTGCAGTGGTTGGCGTTGCAGATGCCGAGTGGGGTGAGAGAGTTTGTGCTGCCTTAGTCTTGCAACCAGAACGCAGTTTAACATTAGAATCTTTCAGGAGTTGGGCAAAAGAGCAATTAGCAGTCTATAAAGTACCAACCCAAATTCTGTTAGTTGCAGAATTACCTCGCAACGCAATGGGCAAAGTGACTAAGCCGACAGTGGTTGAGTTATTTCGTTAAACCTCAAAGCTCCAGTGTATAACTGAGGCTTTGAGAATACTAGATGAACACTAAACGTTAAAGAGTTGGACAAATGCTCACCTTGTTTGTGCAGAGGTATGTAGGGAGCAATGCGATGAAAGTGACATGGCAGAGCTGGGGGGGCTGGGGAGGCTGGGGAGGCTGGGGAAGAAGCAGAAAATAAGTGTATTTTTCAGATTTCAAGTAGCAAAAAGGACTATTTTTTCTCTTTTCTCCCCCAGCTACCCCAGCTACCCCCGCTCCCAAGCGCTCATTTCACGACGATCTCACATTTTCGCGTTGCTCCCGGTATGTATAGTATTAGTTTTACAGAAACTAGTGAATATGACTTTGGCATCAAATGGACAAACAGCCATCATCCGTACAGAACGCGGACTGACAATAGCGGGAACGCGCATCACCCTCTACGACGTAATGGATTATGTAACTGCCCAGTACCCTGCTAAATTTATTCGCTCTTTGTTTGACTTGACAGAAGAACAAATCAATGCAGCACTTTCCTACATAGAGTCACATCGGGCTGAAGTTGAAGCCGAATACCAAGTTGTTCTTAGGGAAGCTGAGGAACTTCGGCAGTATTATGAAGAACAAAATCGTGAACGGGTTGCCCGAATTGCCACCCTACCACCACCACCAGGTCTAGAAGCCGCCTGGGAAAAACTTCAGGTATCGAAGGCACAGCATCAGCCCCAGTCATGATTTTTTTAGTTGCGTATTATAACGATCGCCCCCAATAGGTTCGGATAACAATAGTAGGACTTACGCAAAAAAACTCTCAAACTCTCATTCCTCTGTGTCCTCTGCGTCTGGAGTGGTTCGTTTTTCCATAACCCGTTGCGTAAGTCCTGAATAGTAAAAATGAGGAAGATCAGGGGAATTTTGCTCCCTTATCCCCCTCATCTCCCCCTACTTAGTTTCTGACTCCTGCGGTGGATTTGGCGGACACCAGAAGAGGTTTTTGCTAGACACCCCAAGGGATTCTAAAATTCCTCGCATCACTTCTGTGCAGTACATCCAGTGTCCTAAGTCGTCATACATGCGATCGGGATTAAACTCCACATCGTAATGTAGGACATTGGGAATGTCGAGAAACTGATCAGATGACTGGGGAGAAAGCAGCAACAGGTGAAATGGCTTCCCTTGGCATTGTTTTTCCAGCTTGTTGACCAGATCAATCACACCATCGCGATCGGCAAGACCTGTGCGGACAAAAAGTGCCTTGTCGCAGTTTTTGACTGTGTACCAAAACCTTTCTGAACGTGCGGTGTAGCGCTGGCGCATTCTCTCAAACACAACAGACATATCGTAGACAGCGTTATCTGTGTCTTCAACTTCATGAGCAAACGATAAACCTGTCCATTTGCTGTGGTAGATTCTGCCTATATATGAATTGTAATGCAGGTAACTAGGGTTCCACATGTCATAAAAACCGTTTTCGATGATATCTGCGATATCTGCAATATTGGTGGTGCGTGTTAAATCAAAGGGAAAGGCGGGGCCATCGTACTCCATCTTGTACAGCATCATTCGCACCGCACAGCGATCGCCCAGCGGGATGATCGCCACCCGGCTGATGTCTGATAATTTACATTTGTATTGGAACAGTACAGCAGACTTGGCTGGGATTTTCACCCGGCTTTCTAGCCCGTCTTTACCAATCATCATGGTACGGAAGGGAACATCAGGATGCAGCGTATCTTCATAGACACCCTCTGGCATGGCTTTCAGGGCGCTACGTACCTCTTTCCACATGGGATGTACATTATACTCGTGATCTGATTCGTTAATCACCCACAGGTGGTGCTTATCTGCTTGCAAAATCCCTAGATGCCCGTCATAGAAAAAAAGTTGTGAATTGTTGGGTGCAAACAGATTGAAGGCGGCGCTGTATTCTAAGTCTGCACCAGAGGGGATTTCCATTGTAGTTGCGATCGCCCCATTTTCTTGCACAGCAAAAAAGGGGAGTGTTCCTTGTTGTGCATACTTGGCAAGGTAGATCCCAGGTATCAATTTTGCCTGAGTTTGCAATGTTGTTTGCAGTTCTTGCCAATAGGGAGCAATGGTGTAGCTGTTTGGTGATGAATTGCTGATCCGCAAACGCTTCTCTTCAATATTGGCAGAGATTTGGAAGCCCGCCCTGTCAGAGTAGACGGAGACTTGATTCGGCTTTTGAAAGCTTTGTTTTTCTTTTGCCAATTCATCTTTATCGATGTCGAACAAGTCCAGGTTAATCGCTTCATACATGAGGCGGTGACCGATGGTGTTGGGGTGAGCCGGATCGGAGGATATGCCGTCTTTCCAGCGTCCTTGCCCATTATCCACTGCTGCCAACCAATCCAGTACTGGAATGCCCCAATTTAACAGGCGGTTGTGTGTGTCTTTGAGTAGCCAGTAATGGTCGGGCCAATAGTCGTTATTGGCATAGACTCCGCCTAAAATCGGGCGTGCGCCTATTTCCCGTGTCATTTTCACCAACTGCTGCAAACCACTTTCAAACCGTCTCTGTACAGCCCGTCGTTGGTGAGGGGGACAGTGGGCTAAGCCTTCGTTACCTAGAGATAAAGCAATAATTACTACATCGGGTTTTTCTGGCGTGACAACTGACGCAAAGCGAGCGATCGTGCTAGTAACATTTGTCCCCGCCTCCGACACATTGACGAGTTGGTGTCCATATTTTTCCTGCAAAGTCTGTGCCAACAGCCAAACCCAACCTTTAAACAACCAGGCTTTATAACCGAATGCCACAGAACTGCCAATCACGACAATTTTTAGACCTTGCGACCCTTGAGCCAGAGGCATCTTGACAGCAGACCCCTCCATGTATCCAAATGGATAAGGCTGCAAATAACTGAATGCGCCATCATCCACAACAATAGTGCTGGACTGATCGGCAGGATCAATAGGTATCCAGCGGTTTGGGCCTAAAGCTTCCCAGCGCACATTGCCATTTGCATCAAAACGTACATACTTATATTCAACTTTCCGGGGTTCTGCTGAGTCCAAAGACGGCTGAATCTCGATTTCTCTGTCTGTCCACCATAAAGGATAGCGATCACGATTTGTACGGAGGGGGACACATTTAGTGACATCCCACATTCCTAACTCAGGAATAGAACCGACAATACCGATGGATTCGCCCATTTGGGTGTTGGCAATGATCTGAAATCGATACATAGATTTGTTCCTGATATATATAGTAGTTTCAACTAATCGCGGCGCAGAGTCCCCCACGATACTGAAAGTTAGCGGCTCTAGGAAGGCCGTTGGTGGTACTGGGGACTGGGGACTGGGGACTGGGGACTGGGGACTGGGGACTGGGGACTAGGAAAGAGATACAAATATAATCATAAATTTGCACCTTACCCCAACCCCTAATCACCAATCCCTAATCCCTTTTACGGGCAATGCAAATATTTTTGACTGGCTGAGAGATGGGTATTAGTTGCAATCGTCTCACATCAATAACCGCTTGACTATTGTTTAAGTAAGGCGGTGCAATTAAAGATAACTGGCTAGGGCTGCCTTAGCAAAAAATATTACTAGTATCTACCATGGAAGAAGTGTTGAAATCTTCGCAGATTAAAGACTGCGATCGCATTATGAGCATTTCTCCATCCAGTTTTTCACCCTTTGCCTGAAATTAACCTTCTGGGGTTTCTGTATAACTTTTTTTAGGTATCATTCAAGCACTCGCTTGTCAATGGGTACATTTTTCATGTACTGATATATAGAGTACGAATAAACTTTTGTAAAGCGAGGACTACTAATGTACATAGTACAGATTGCCTCGGAATGCGCTCCTGTGATTAAAGCAGGAGGTTTAGGGGATGTTGTTTACGGATTGAGTCGGGAATTAGAGATTAGGGGAAATTGTGTAGAACTGATTCTACCCAAGTATGATTGTATGCGCTACGACCATATTTGGGGGCTGCATGATGCCTACCTCAACTTGTCGGTACCCTGGTATGGCGCGGCAATTCACTGTTCTGTGTACTGTGGTTGGGTACATGGACGGGTATGTTTCTTTATTGAACCCCACTCCCAGGATAATTTCTTCAATCGGGGCTGCTATTACGGGTGTGACGATGACAACATGCGCTTTGCGTTCTTCAGCAAAGCTGCTTTGGAATTTTTACTTCAAAGTAATAAGCGACCCGATGTCATTCATTGTCATGACTGGCAAACAGGCTTAGTTCCAGTCATGTTGAATGAAATTTACAAGTATCATGGTATGGAGTATCAACGGGTTTGCTACACCATCCACAACTTTAAACATCAGGGAATAGGCGGTGTCGAGACTCTGCGGGCAACAGGTTTAAATCAAGAAGCCTATTACTTCCAATATGATAAGCTGCGTGACAATTTCAACCCCTTCGCGTTGAACTTTATGAAAGGGGGTATTGTTTACTCTAATGCAGTCACCACCGTTTCACCAAACCATGCCTGGGAAGCCCGTACTACAGATGTTGGTTCTGGGTTGGGTCATACCTTGCATTTGCACCAAGATAAATTCAGTGGGGTTCTCAACGGTGTAGATTACGATTTTTGGAATCCTGACATCGATCGCTACATACCTCAGAACTACACCCACGATGATTTTGAACAAAAATTATATAACAAAAAAGCTTTGCAAGAGCGGCTATTACTCCGCCCTGCTGATAAACCAATCATTGCTTACATCGGTCGATTAGATAATCAAAAAGGTGTGCATCTTGTTCATCACGCCATTTATCACGCCTTAAACAAAGAAGCACAATTTGTATTACTAGGTTCAGCAACAGAACCAGGAATCAACGCTCATTTCCAGCACGAAAAACAATTTTTAAATAGCAACCCCGATGTCCATTTAGAATTAGGCTTTAACGAAGAATTATCCCACCTAATTTATGCAGGGGCAGATATGATTATTGTCCCTAGCAATTATGAACCCTGTGGGTTAACTCAAATAATCGGCTTAAAGTACGGTACTGTACCCATTGTTCGCGGTGTTGGTGGACTGGTGAATACGGTCTTTGACCGAGATTACGACCAGAATGTACCGCCAGAAAAGCGCAATGGTTATGTATTCTATGAGACAGATCATAACGCTTTAGAATCAGCAATGAATCGGGCGATTGATTTGTGGTATCAGCATCCTGAAGAGTTCCGTAACTTAGCTATTCAAGGTATGAAGTATGACTACTCCTGGAACTTACCCGGTGCAGAATACCTCAAGATTTACGATTGGATAAAACACAAATGGTAAATCAGCTTTAATCAAGAGTTCTGAGTGCTGAGCTTTTTTGCTTGTTGTGGTTTGGCACAAGTTTATAGGGAAAAGGATAACTGGTAAATTCCAGCCTTTTTCCTTAAATCTATATCTATCAGAATTTTCGTGAAATTGCATAACATCTCCACGGCAGTTGCTCCACTTGGGGGAACCCCAAGACCGCACTGCCTTCTCATCCCCCTCATCCCCCTACTAGCTTTGAATACAACTCGGTATCATTTCAGTAGAACGCGCACACATAACAACTATCACGCTCGTTGTCAAAGCCATTGGAGATTTACTTGAATTATTTCAGGCTCAGCAATATAAAATCGCGATCGCTGATTCGGGTTGTTTAGTTTAGGGATAGTTTAGCGATCGCTAAATTATCAGATTTATTGAAAGTGGCGGTAAACTCTACCCACAGGAAGATGAAGTTTTTTATATTACAACTATAGCCATTTGAAATCTAGTCAGGTACACGTATGCAAATAGACCTAACCCCCTAACCCCCTTCCCGAAGCGGGAAGGGGGAACAATTCAAAGCCTCTCTCCTTTTAGGAGAGAGGTTTGGAGAGAGGTCAAAATTGTAGTTCACGCTTACCGACAACCGCTATACCGCCGTATAATCTTAAAATCTTGAGGGCGTTTTAGAATTTCAAAACACTGACCAAGGTAAATAATGATTCAAAAAACACCATTAGTCATAGGTATTGATTGTAGTACAACAGCGTGTAAAGCGATCGCCTGGAGTCGAGAAGGGAAAGCTATTGCTGAAGGTAGAGCAGCAATTCCCCTTTTACAACCCCAAGCTAATTGGTACGAGCAAGATGCTTGGCAATGGTGGAATAGTACCTGTCAGGCTATTAAACAGTTACTCACTCAAATAGACAAATCACAAATTGAGGCAGTTTGCATCACCCATCAGCGAGAGACTTTTGTAGCAGTGGATCAAGACGGTAAACCCGTCCGTAACGCTATTGTGTGGATGGACAAACGCAGCCGCAACCAGGTAGCTTTCCTCAAAAACAAAATTGAACTGCAACAATTTAATCAGCTCACAGGCAAACCAGTCTCAATGACTCCTTCGTTGCCTAAAATTCTCTGGTTGAGCCAACACGAACCAGAAAACATCGCTCGTACTTACAAATTCTTAGATGTTCACGGTTTCTTAGTTTATCATCTCACCGGCAACTTCCGCACCAGTTTAGCTTCTGCCGACCCAATGGGAACAATGGACATGCAAACTCATCATTGGGCAACAGATTTACTCACATTATTGGAACTGCAAGCAGAACAATTCGCGGAATTGGTGCCACCAGGAGAGATTATCGGCTATGTTAACGATGCTGGTGCTGTAGCTACAGGTTTACCAACAGGTTTACCAATCATTGCAGGTGCAGGTGATGGACAGTGTGCAGGTTTGGGTGCCAATGCAGTTGGTAATGGCCGCGCCTATCTCAACTTAGGTACGGCAATAGCCAGCGGTATTATCACTAACTCCTATACTGTTAATTCAGCATTCCGTACCATGTATGCACCCATTGCTGGGTCTTATTTTTTAGAAACTGTGCTTTTAGGCGGTGTATTCACGATTACTTGGTTTGTAGAAAAGTTTGCTAGCGACTTACAACGCTTGAATCTCAACCTTAGTCCAGAAGAAATCTTAGAAACTGCTGCGGCAAAATTATCTCCTGGTGCCGATGGTTTAATGTTAGTTCCCTACTGGAACAACGTCATGAACCCTTACTGGGACGCATCAGCATCTGGTATCACCATTGGTTGGAATGGCACCCATAGCAGAGAACATTTTTATCGAGCTATTTTAGAAGGTATCGCCTTTGAGCAAAGACTGGTAGGTGATGCAGTCATGTCAGCCATCAATCAAGATTTTAGCGAGTATGTGGTCATGGGTGGCGGTAGCAAAAGCAATCTCTGGTGTCAAATTATCGCTGATGTCACTGGTATACCCATTGTCCGTTCGACAACAGTTGAAGCGACTTGTTTGGGGGCTGGAATTCTCGCAGCAGTAGCAGTCGGATGGTATTCTGACATTAATTCTGCTTGCTTATCTTGTACTGGAACTGGGGAACGTTTTACTCCTAACCACAAGTCACAACTTGTTTACGACAAACTTTATAGTGAAGTTTATCAGCCATTATTTCCTACCATCCAATCTCTGGTAAATAAACTAACTGATATCTCAATGACTATTGACTATTGACTATTGACTATTAACTAAGGAATGTGAGCAAAATGGCGAAAATTGCGATTTTGGGTGCTGGTGTAATGGGAACTGCTGTCAGTTTCCCTTTGAGTGATAATGGACACATTGTTAATTTAGTCGGAACCCATCTAGACGGTGATATTATTGCTAAACTGCAAGCTGGTTATGCCCATCCAGGATTACGGCTAAGATTAGCTGAAAGTGTCAAACCTTATACCCACGACCAATTAAATGAAGCAATAAAAGATGTAGATTTAGTGGTTTTAGGCGTTAACTCTCACGGTATCAACTGGGCTGCACAAACTTTAAGTGCGGTGTTATCTCCATCCATTCCTATCTTGGCAGTAACTAAGGGATTGGCAGGTGATGGTGAAAAGTTATATATTCTACCTGATGTTCTGCGTGCTGGGTTGCCTGCGGAGTATCGGGATAGGGTGGAAATAGCAGCTATTGGCGGCCCTTCCATTGCCCAAGAATTAGCAGCCCGTCGCCATACTTGCGTAGTATTTACTGGGAAAAATCAAACTTTACTCAGTAAATTGGCTGAGTTATTGCGATCGCCTTACTATCATGTTTGGACAAGCACCGATATCATTGGTGTGGAGGTATGCGTCGCCCTCAAGAATATCTACGCTTTGGCTGTAGGTTTAGTAATCGGATTTCTCGAAAAAGAAGGTAAAGCTGAAAATGATGCAGCTATGCATAACCTGGCGGCTGCTATTTTTGCTCAAGGAATGGTAGAAACAGCCTATTTAGTCGAAAAAATGCAAGGTAAACCCCACAGCGTCTATAGTCTTCCTGGTACAGGAGATTTGTACGTAACTTGTCAAGGTGGACGAAATAGCCGTATGGGTCGCCTTTTAGGCTTGGGTATGCCTTACAGTCAAGCTAAAGCTGAATATATGCCCAATGATACCGTTGAAGGTGCTTCCTTAGCTTTGGCAATTGGTTCAACTGTAGAATCAATGGTGAAACAAGGCGATCTAGACGGGGAAGCTTTACCTTTACTACTAACAATGATCGCAATTGTTTGCCACGATGCACCAGTCACTATTCCTTGGGATAAATTCTTTGCATTTTCTTAGTGTCTTCGTGTCTTGGTGGTTAAGGATATTTGAACCACAAAGACACCAAGACACTAAGTAATCAATCTTCTTTCAAGACTAGTTGCCCTTCTTTGTAAGCCTGTCTTAAAGCAATAGCCTCTGCTACAATTTGCTGGGCACTTAATCCTTCTTCATCCATCATTCTTTGTAAGGTTGTACCAGTTTCCTCCAAAGGTTCGTGAATGGGAGGAATTTGGCAGTATCTCCTACCATTCTTGACACGCCGCCAAATACTCGGTTTCTCAGGTGTTGCTTCTCTGGTAGTACGCTGCTTTTTAATCAGTGAACGTACACTTTCTTGAGTAATTTCACTTAAGTCTAGTAGTCTATCTAGAACTTGCTGGTACTTTTTACTGTTCTCCGCTAGTTGATATATGGTTCTAGGCTCAATTTGTGCAAAATCTTGAGGCGAAAACTTGCCAAATGCTGCTGCAATCTTGAGATACTTCTTTTCTTCTCCTTTCCAGCCTTGCTCAAAAAGTAGTTTTCTGTAATCTTTTAAAGAGAGCCGCTGTTTTTGCTCAGATAGCCAAAAGGCATGAAGTAAAATTGTCTTAGTGACATCCGCAAGGGTTTGAAAAGAAAAGTTTTCTGCACTAATACTCTTGGTAGTATCAGCTTTTTGTTCAACGTATGGCTTTAACTTGGATTTCGAGTTAACTTGGGCTGCTATTACACCCTGTACAGGCGTCATCATAGTATTGATCTCATTTAGGGTTTTTATTAAAGGTGCTAGCTGAGGACAAGCTGCTTTTTTGCCGCTTGGACTAATCTTTGCTTCTACCCACTTTTGTTAAGCTAGGTTTGAATATTGGATTTTGTTTGCTGTTCTTGTCCGACTCAAGGGTGATAACCTAGGTTAAAAGAGTTTATAGTACAATTGTACTAAATAATGGCTAAGAAGAAACCCCAAACATACCCAAATTTTGGGTAGCTGGATGAAAGTTTTATACATGACAGTGTAATTGTTCGAGCTTCCTGTTCATAGTCATCAATAGAACTAGCACTTTCAAGGTGTAATTTGAAATGATCTATTTTTCTTAGTGTCTTAGTGTCTTAGTGGTGAAAAAAATCTACTCGTAAAAGGGACTGGGGACTAAGGATTAGGGATTGGTGTGGCAAAGCCGAAGTAAAACTAGGGGTCTACACGACGGTAAAATCAAATAAACAAAAGTTTTATTACCCGATATCAGGAATTTAAGGTTGTGAAGATGTAGAGCTATTTACCAGTTTCAAAAAAGTGCTGATCAACAATGGGCCTCTTGCAAAAGTGGCTTTTTTAGTATTATTATTTAGGCGTTTCTGACTTGGGGTGAGGCAAAAAATATTTATGCAATAGGTCTAATATATGTTGTATAAAAATAATTGACTAATAATTTCATGTTTCTGCCTTGTTAAACGTCTTGATGTAACTAAACTGTGTTTGGCTCAAAAACATTATGAAGTATAGACAACGATTGGCAGTTACCAAAGATAAAACTAGAATTGCACCTTTATGGTACGCTTTTGCTCAAGAGCGATCGCAATCTGATCCGGCAATAACTCTCAAACCAAATTTTGATTTTGAGCGATACATAGAATATCAACTCTCGAAACCTCATACATACTGTTTTGTTTTAGAGTTTGATGAGGAAATTGTGGGATTTATATGTATCTATATATATGATGAAGCACCCCCGCCTAATCTGCAAGTTGATATCGAAATTTTAGAAAATCCTTTTAAACCTCGTCGTGTGGGTGCAGTGTTGGGTTTATATGTGGAAGAGAAACACCGTAAACCAGAAACAATTAAACTCCTAATTGATGTTGCGATCGCTAAAGGTGCAGAACTCAAAATTAGCGATATAGATTTATTGATTAGCATTGAGCAAACAGGGATTCAAGCTTTATTAACAAGGGCAGGATTTACCAAATCGGCAGTTCAATATACTAAACATTTTGAAATCACCGAGACAGATTTACCTAATTTACATACTCATCTTCTGAAGGAAGTAGAGATTCCCGCAGATGCCATTACCTTACGAGATCCGAAAAACAATGCAGTAGTAAAAAATTCTCAGGGAGAGATAGTATATCTCTATCCTGTAAAAAATGCAGCAGGGATAAATTATAAAAATTCTAGGGGCTTACCAATTTATCCTACACCAATTCGAGACCCACAAACACAGGAATGGGTATTTGATAGCGATGGTAAATTGGTGGTTTGTCCAGCAATATTTGATGCAGATGGTGAAGTTTTAGAATATCAAGGAATCCCTCAGTTCTGCACGCCTACTTATGAGCTAATTGATGGTAAATTACAACTGAAGCAGGATGATAACGGTAATTATGTGTTTGCTGAAGTGGAAAAAGATGAAGCAGGAAAAGTAGTGCGATCGCCTGACGGTAAGCCCATATTTAAACACAGCTAAAAATCCAGATTAATTGCTAATTCAAAAAATGGAGTTGATTATGGTTGCTACATTTGATAATGTCAATGAGCTTATTACTATACCTATTTCTAGCGCTTTAAAGAAATACGAGGAATTGAATAGTCTTCTGCATATCAATCAAGCCAGTTTACTGCAATTAGAGCAAAAATTTAACCTTGCTGATGATGATTATCAAGTCGCTAAAAATCGCTTTGATGCTAGCGAAGCTAAAAAACAACTATTGACAGTAAATCTTAGTGTATTAACCAATAATAAAGCTTCATTAGATACAGCATTTAGTGATCAAAAAGCTCTATTACAAGCCACAATCGATAATATTCAGCTTAGTTTGAATGATGCGATCGCTAGACTCAATGCTGAATCTGATTATGCTACCAGGGATGCTATTTTAAAAGAAATCAATGGCTATTATGTGCAAATTCAACAGGAACAAAATTTACTATCTCTCATTTATGGAGACTATCAGCAGGATATAGCTGTAATTAATTTAAAAATAGAACAGGTAACTATAGATTTACAAGAACTAGAAAATAGTATAATTCCTGCTCAAAAGAATGAGTTAGATATTAAAAACCAGTATTTAGTTGAAGTTTCTAATGAGGTAGAAGCTACTAAGCAAGCTGTAGCAAATTCTGAAAAAGACATCCAAGATTTTCTGACAAATAATTCTTATTTAGTAACTGAGGATCACTCAAGTCAATTTATTCAAGATACCATTGACTTGGTTAATCAAAAAATTGCTAGTCTTCAGACTGATTTAGCTACATTAATGAGTGATATTAATTCATCTAGTGTACAAATAGAGGTATTACAAAAGCAAATTAATGAACAAGAAAAATATTCAGATGAACTGCAAGAATATTATCAGATTCTTACACAAGAAGAACAAGAATTTCAGCAAGAACGGGAAATAATTGAAGTTACAGATGCAGAAACACAAGCATCAGTTATTTCTGCCTTAGAAAACGATAATGTTCAAGGTTATGTAGATTTAAGTTCTCAGTTAGGCAATCAGTTAAAAGGATTAACTAATATTTGGGTTGATAATTTACAAGATAATCATAACAGAACAGTCAATGTCTGGAACTCTTCTCAAAATCACTCCCTAGCTTTCGATGATTTGGCAATATATATTGAAGAAAATTTAGCCGATGTTCATGGCGCATATTATCTCAATGAATTGCAGTTAGATGAAAAAATTAAGATTCAAGAGTCAACCGTAAATCGGCGTGATGCTTTAGCAGAAAGTATAAATTACATTGAAGATAGTATTGCATTATATAAAAAGCAAATAGAGGAAGTCAATAAATTATCTAATTCGCTGCAAAATCTCCAAGAATTGACTACATACGAAAAACAATATGATGACTTACAAAAATCTTCTAGAGAATTAGAGCAAAGATATCAAAGTTTGAATGCTGATTATCAACATAAACAAAATATTAGCCAAGAAAAAGCACAAGAATTATCAGCTGCTCAACAGGCTTATAACCATAGACAAGCTTATGCTTTATCTCTAGGAGCAATTTTTGATCCAACTACAGGAAATTATTACTATTTTGCAGCTAGACGTCGGAATACAAGATTTGAGATCAGTAACGATATGGTGGAAATTGAGTTTGAATTTAACTCATATACCCAGCGTTTAAATACTGCTCAACAGGAATATGATGCTGCTGTTAGTAGTGAAAATCAAGCTTGGCAAGCTGTTCAAGATTTACAATATCCTCAGACCAAAAATCAACTAGAAACTGAGATTAATGCCTTAAGTCCACTCTTGATAAATGAGTTAATAGAAGAAGTTAATTTGCTTCCACAAAGATATGAGATAAAATCCTCAGAATTACAAGCCTATTTTCAAGAACGTTCTGTAGTTCCCTGGCCTTATTCTGCATCTGCTAGTGGAACGATCGCCTATCTGCAAAGCCTACGTCTAGAAATCGCTTATTTAGACATTGTAGAAGAAAAATCGCCTGCGACAATTAGTGCATATTTACAAGAATATCAAGCCACTAGATATCAAGAAGAATTTTACTTAGAAGGTTTACAAGATAAATATTTTCCTGGTTTGAGTAACGCCCAAACTCTTGCAGATTTACAACAAAAAATTGTTGATGAAATCGGCAATTCCCAACAAGAAATCGAGCAACTTAAAACTAGTATCACTCAAAAACAAGCTGAAGCTGCTGCGGTTTTATCTCAAGCCGATGCATTTGAAGAACAAGCTGCGATTAACTGGGATCTAAGCAAAAAACAAGGCCCTACTTGGACAGAACAAAGACGAGTTAAGGGTAAATCTGGGCGCAGCCATACAGAAACTATTACCCATGTCGATCATTACTGGATCATCTGGGATACTTACACTAAACAAGCTACAACTCTCAGACAACATGCTGAAAATTTGCTCAAAGGTGCAGCAAGCGATACCACCCAACAAGATACCGCTACCAGCATTCTAGAGCAATGGAAACAAGCTTATGAAGTCGCCAATGAAGCTAGTATCACTCAAGAAGAACTGCTGAATCTTCTTACCCAACTTGAAGCCGAGAGACAATCAAATATTGATAGAGAAGCGCAAGTTGTGGAATGGGAAGCAATTCTTCCTATCCTCAAAGAACAACTCGAACAAGCCACTATAGAAGCACAAGCGAAAACTAGTGATGTTCAGCAAGAATGGACAGAATACAAAGACAGCGAACAAGACTATCAAACCGCCATCAATGATGTTCTCAAACGTCACGCCGAACTCCAAACCGAAGCGCAACAACTCCAACAGGAAATTGCAGAAGCGCAACGTTGGGTAACTCAACAAAATACCCATTTGGGGGACGAAATTAACCAAGCCGCAGCGCTACTTACCCAACTGCAAACCCAACGAGACACGATTACTCAACAACTCGCCACCGCCACAGGCGAGACTCAAACCAACCTACTGACTAAACAAGCTGTCCTCGATTACTCTATTCAACTCCTCACCCAAAAACAAACCGTCCTCACCGCCGAACAAGCGTCCCTCACCCAAAAACAAACTCTTCTGAATGAGCAAAAAAAACTCATTGAGACAGAAGAACAACTCTTCAAAGCTTATTTAGTTAGTCCTGGCGATACCGAGTATTTAGAAAATCTTCTCCTCGATACTCGTGCTGCACTTGCGGAAGCCCAAAAACTAGCAGATCAAGCTAAAGCTAGCAGTGAAGCTTTAGCAACTTTGATGGATGAGTTACAAGATACTTTGCAATTACAAAACGATAAATATCTCGCCGCCATCAAAGATAAACAAGAAATACTCCAAGAACTAATCGAAGCAACTGAACTCAAAGAAAATTACACCCTCCAAGCAACTATTAAACGCCAAGAACTAAACGAGAATGAAACCAAATTAATCGATATTCTCAGACAAGCTAACGATGCTGGTAGCCAAGAAGCCGCCAAACTTTTGGAAGTTGCTTTTAACAATAATTTTGCCACAGCTGCGGAACTTTACTATAAAGATTACCGAGATTTAGCTAACGATAAAGGTGGTAGTTGTGTTAAAGGAGTCGCCCGCCCGGAAGATTTGGAATTAGCCGATCGCTACTACAATGAAATGATTAAATATCGGCAATTGCAAGAGCAAGCTCAACAACAAGCCGATGATTTTGCCGCAGCCCGTCAAGCCATAGAAGCGCAAGTTAAATTATTAGAAGAACAACAGGCGATCGCGGCTGAAGAATTAGCCCAAATCCAGCAAAGTATCGCGGAATCTGAAGCCGATATTCAAGCGAAACAACAACAGTTAGAAATTGCCGAATTCCGCATTAATACCCTTTCCCAATTCCAAAATTGGACGCAACAAACCCTAACTCAACTCCTCTCAGTTGAACAACTTAACCTAGCCCAAGCCCAATTAGAACAGGAAATTGCCCTCAATCGTGAACAGGCGATCGATGATGACGTGAAAAATCGCCTAGAGAGAGAACGCCTAGATATTGAGCGCGATCGCCAAATTGCTCTCGTTACACTCGAACAACTCAACCAACTCAAAACCGAAGAAGCCCTCCAACAAGCTATTAACGATTTGCGATTTGATTTAGGCTTAAATCCCATTGAAGACATTATCCGCCTAGCAGAATGGAAAGGACAATTATCAGGATTATTAACTAACTTAACTACATTCCAAGAACAGCCAAATCTACCTGAAAATCTCAAAACTCTCTTAATTGAAACCTCACAAGAGATTCAACTGGCTATACAAGGAAAAGAAGCTGCTAGTATTCAAGATAACCTGCTCACAAGTGCCAATAAATTAATTGAACATGTAAATTATCTCAATGCTTATGTTGCTGAATTAGAAAAAGAAGAACAGCAATACCTTCTGTTGTTAACACAATCTGAAACAGATTTACAAGGGGCAACTAAAACACTTTACGACGAAATTCAAAAAGCTGGGGTTTTAGCAGACGAGAAAGAGATACTAACTGCTGAAAATCTAGAAATTTTATACAAAGTTGCCTATGCTCAAGAAGCTGGGCAAATTTCCCAAGAATTAGCTAAACAATCCCAACAAATTTTCAATCAAATTATTGAGCAACGCATAGAAACTAGGGCGCAGAGAAAGAAGAACTTTATCAATGAGTTAATCGGTGCTGCTACTATGGTTCTAGCGATCGCTGGTGCAGCCTTGACTGGCGGAGCGACTCTGGGACTTTATTCGGCTACTTCTTCATTAGTTTCTCTTGGTAATGCTTTAACATTTGCTAGTAATATTTTGAGTGCTGCTCAAGCTGCTTACAATGGTGATTGGGCAAAAGCTATTTATAGCATTGCCATGACTGTTGTAGACTATAAAATTGCTGATATCGAGAATCAACTGAAAGGAGCAGAACAATCTTTAAAAGTTGTTGAAGGCGTTGAAGATTTAACAAAAATTGATGATGCTACTAAGATTCTCAATGATTTAAAAAATGCCCTTCAGCCAACGCTAAATAATCTCAAAACTTTTAAAACAGTTGCCACAACTACCTACAATACCCATCGAGCTTTAGAATCTGGAGACAATGTATTAGCTATACTTTCCGTGTTTAAGGGTGTGGCAGATGTTGCAGCAGTTGGAGTTAATATAGATCAGACTGATAATTTTTCCAATCTTGAAAAAGCCCTAATTACCGCCGGACAAGTTTCAGTCGCGGCTCATGAAGGAATTAAATTAATTGAAGAAGGTAAATTACTAGAAGCTTTTGAAAAGCTACGCGGAGTTACATCCACAATTAGTGGGAATTTTGCCTCAGAATTAGCAAGTAAAGATATTAGTGATGGTCTTTTTACATTGAAAGTTGCTTTAACGGTGGGAGAAGTTTCTGTAGATGTTTATAAAACCATTAAAGCAATTGAAGATAATCAATGGAAAGATGCCTTAAAGTCTCTTCAAAAGATAGGCAAGACCGTTGATAAAAACTTTGAAAGAAATTCACCTTCCAACACTCAGCCTGGTGGTAATTCATCAGGTGAACCGAGCAATAATAGTTCTTTAAGTAAACTAGATGCATTGGTGGAAAAATTTAAAGAATATAAAGAAAAGATAGAGCAATACTTAAAAGATAAGTTTGATCTGGATTATGAAAAAATTGAAAAACTTGCAGATACAGCAAAAGAACTGAATGATATTTTCCAAGATGACAATTCCAAAGCTTGGTTATCTGGAATCAGAGATATACTCAAAATTTGGGAAGGAGAACTCAAATCAGTCATTAATGAAAATGACAAAGATAAAACTTTTGATGTCATCAAAAATCTAACTGAAACAGCTAATCTTTTATATACAGCTAATGAAGGAGGAAAAGTTAATGATTGGGTATCCGCCATTCAAAATACTGCAAAATTATGGCAAGGCGTAGTTTACGATAGCTTATACAAACCCGAAGTTGCTAAATTAGCTAAAGATTTAAATATCAACCCAGCAGATATTAAAGTAGAACTAGATGGCAGTATCTACTACGCTCCTGGGAATTTAAAAATCTTAATTGGCTTTGAAGCTTTCCGCCTAAAAGCTGACGAAATTGAAAAATTACTTTTATCTGAACAAGCTGAAGCTTTAGATGCTTTACCAGATAATTTAAAAGCACAAGTCATCAATTATTGGTTACAAAAATATCCATCAGAGGATGCATGGATTAAAGCACATCCAATTTTAGTTGCAGATAACAGTGGAAATTTACCAATTGAGGCATTGAATTCTCAAACGAAGGTATTACAAACCGTCTATTATCAAGTATCACAAGGTCAGCTTACCTTTGATGTCGAAGGACAAGAGGGTGGAAAATATCATTCTCGCAAAGCTCATTGGTCAGGAGGCGTATCAGGAGTCACCATTGGACGTGGTTATGATTTAGGACAGCATACAAAAGAACAGATTATTCAAGATTTAAAAACAGCTGGTTTATCAGAGAATGATGCTAAAACTTATGCGGAATTACAAGGACTTAAAGGAGAAGACGCTCGGAAAAAACTTGAGGAATTAAAAGATAAACTTCCCGAAATTACACCAGAACAACAAAAGAACCTTTTTGATATAATTTGGACAAATCAATATAAAGAGGTTCAAAGAATTTCTAATAAGGAAGATGTAGTCAAAGCTTATGGTCAAGTAGATTTTAGCAAATTAGATCCAGCAATTCGAGATTTAGCTGTTGATTTGAAGTATCGGGGAGATTACAATTCGGCAACTCGAAGCAAAGTACAAGAATTAATGTCCAAAAATGATTTACAGGGATTACTTAAATTAATGTCTGATAAGAATTTTTGGCAAAATAATAAAGTTAAAGGAACGGATGGTAAAGAATATACGATAAATGTGCCAGATGATAGATTCAAACAACGTATTCAGTTTTTAGAAAAAGCTGTATCTAGCCAAAAAGCTGCGGAAAAAACCAAACAATCAGTTAATTATAATGCTGGTGATGTTGATCCGTTGACAGGCATAGGAGAACAAGAAGTCCTCACGGGTTATGCTAATGTAGATTTATTTATTTTAGGTAATACCCAAACTAGCTTCTATGGCAACAATAACAATGACTATGCATTAATTAAAAATTTCGATCCCAATATTGATATACTTCAACTTCATGGCAATCAAGATAATTATGTTTTGGATGCAATTCTAGATCAAGAAATTTCAGGATTAGGAATTTACTTGAAGCTGGAAACACAAAATGAATTAATTGGAGTTTTGCAAGAACTAAGTATCACTGATTTTAACTTAAGCTCACAGGTAATTTATCTTGCTTAACAGCGCCCTTGTATAGCAGTGGAGAAATTTTGACTGCTAAGAGGATGTTTGAAAAGTATTATGCGAAACATCAAAGTCATCCAAGACCTAACCCCCTGACCCCCTTTCCGGCGCGGAAAGGGGGAATTCAAAGCATCTCTCCGTTTTGGGAAGAGGAATAGAAGCGGGGTTCTTAGTATACTTTTCGACTTGACAAATATCCTTTAAGGGACTGCTAAAAAATAACTTGTAACACAATACATTTCAGAACAACGTGAGTTCGATGAACCTCTCCCTCCCGGCCTCCCTCTCCTAAAAGGAGCTACCGTGTATACACAAGTCGAATTACCCCCCTTAATCCCCCCTTATAAAGGGGGGAAACCGGAAATCCAGTTCCCTCCCCTTTATAAGGGGAGGGTTAGGGTGGGGTAAAACCCAGATTTCTAAACAAATTCAGACTTGTGTATACACTGTAGCCTAAAAGGAGAGGGAGGAGAAACGAAAAAATCACAGTTTTACTCCCCTCTCCTTGTAGGAGAGGGGCCGGGGGAGAGGTCAAAGCGGCACTTGTCGAATTCACGTTATAACAAGTTCGGATGAATAGTTGTTATGACTGGGGGTAGGGGGTGGCTTTTGTGGGAACTGAAGAAAGTCCCACTACACCCCACACCCTCTAACTTTATCAACCGAACTTGATATGATTTATTTCTGAGGTTCCCTGATCAAATTTTTTGCAGATATTCAGGTGGTACAAACTCTACTAACCACACGCCATTGTCAGAACAGTAAAAGGTATAACCAGCCTGATGCATTGCGCCTGCATCCACAGCAAAAACTACTGGTTTTCCATGTCTTGCACCTACAATTTGGGCTGTGGCAATATCTTTTGATAAATGGACATGGTGACGTGACATTTTGCGAAGTCCTGTTTGGAGAATTGATTCCACAGCTGTACTTCCTGTACCGTGATACAGCATATTTGGGGGAACCATAGGTTGCAATTGTAAATCAACTTCCACACTATGTCCTTGGTTGGCACGAATCAAAGTACCTGTAGGATCAAAGGAAAAGCGTTTTTTATCATTTGTAGCGACTACTTGCTGTAATTCTTCATGGCTAATAGGAAAGTGATTATTAGCACATGCTAGTAGTAGTTCATCCACAGCAACCCAACCACCGGGAGCAAGTTGAATCCCAATGTTGTGAGGTTGGTGGCGTAGATGTCTGCTGAGGTATTTACTGATTTTGACTAGGCGCGAAGTATCCATTCCCAAAGTCAAAGAATAATGCAGATGATAAAACTATCCGCTGATTGAGAGAATTTGTCTAAGCAGGATCGCTAATGCAATCACAATCATCACGATCAGCGTCACTTTACCACCAGGCACAAGTGGCTGACTCATACTATTTAAGTCTTGACGTTGCTTCCAAGTCATCAATACGGGAATTATACCTCCTATAACTGAGACACTGAAAGAACCAACGTAATCTAAGGCAGTTAAAAATATATTCGGATTGACTATTCCCAGACTTACGGAAGGTAAGAAAACCAGTGAATAAAGTGGCAAACGATTAGAAGATTTAGCCGATGCAATGATAGAAATATCTTGGAAGAAATCCAGCAGTCCATAGACAAATCCAATGAAAGATGTAGCGATCGCAAATTCGGAGAAAATCGATACTAGCACCGCCAACCATTCCCCCGCACCACCAGATCGCAGAACTTGCAGCGGATCAAACACAGTTCCACCATCAACGCTTCCCCTTAACATATCAGGGCTAACGCTTCCTAAAATCACAGCATTCCACGCCAAAAACATAATTAGGGGAATCACAGAACCAAGGATGATAGACTGGCGAATCTTGCGGGTATCTCCTTCTAACTGAGTCACGACTACCGGCACTATATTGTGGTAGAACAGCGCCACACACATCACTGATACAGCACTTCCCAACGTACTCCAATTCTGAAACGAAAATTGCACAATCTTTACCTGTCCGACTCCCAGCAACAATAGTCCCAGAAATGAAGCAATCACAATTGCTACAAAAACGCTGTTTAATTTCTCCACAAATTTTTCTTTTCCCAGGTACATAATGCCACCAAACAGCAACGTGAAAATTGTTGTCCCTACCCACGTAGGTATGGCGGTGTGGATACCTAACTGTTTGGCAAACACAGATACTAAAATCTCGCCACCTTGGGTGATATACGCTATCAGTAAGGCGTAGTGTAAGAATAAATACGCACCACCAGCGATTCTTGCTCCCGCAAACCCTAGTGTTTTTTCCACCATTGCCAAAAAACCTACACTCGCACGTCCCTGTAGACGCATGGCGTTCAAACTTGCTTCTGCAATCAACAATGCTGAAACCAAAGCGTAGATCCAAACAGCAATCAGCAGAAATGTGGATGGTACAACGCCTGAAGGCAAAGTAACCGCAGGTAACGCCAGAATCCCAGCACCTACCGTTGTTCCCGCAACCAGCGCAGTACTTCCTAAAACGCTACCTGGTTGATGACTAAGCTTATTGCCATCAAGTTGAAGGTTAGAAAATAAACGAGTCACTTGTTGTGTATGCGGCTGCAAAACTGTATTTATCGGGATCATGTCGAGATATCTGTCCCAATGTTGGACAATATGTTAATTTATGTAACAATTTTAGCAGATACCTGAATTGACCCGTTAGTTGCTTGTTTTTTCTAATTTAGAAATAAACTCTTTTTTAAGAAAAAATAACCATTAAAAAGCTGATTTTCGTAAAATAAAGCTTTTATGAACTGTTTACGCGGAATATCGAATACTAATGCATAATATTGTCGTTTTTAGTCACTGATGCTGAGTGAGAGCGATCGCATTTTTGAACATTAAGTTAATTGGTATGAGGGGGTTGCCACTGCAACCCCCTTTTGAATTCTGGAAATACAATCTTCATAATTGATTCCTGTGGCTAGGGGTTAATAGGGGCGATCGCTGATTACGGAACCGCGATCGCTTCTTCTATTTGAGGGAATTGGGCATGGGGCATTGAGAACTAGAAGAAAGATTTATATTTCCAAGTCCCCAGTCCCCAGTCCCCAGTCCCCAGTCCCCAGTCCCCAGTCCCCAGTCCCCAGTCCCCAATACCCAGTCCCCAATACCCAGTCCCCAGTCCCCAATCATCAATCAAAAGTCAAGTTTTTTACATTCCATACTGTATAAATGCTAGAATCCTCAAGTAAATAGTTAGGATACCTCCATGCCAGTTGTTGCTAACTCAATCAAATTTGGTACAGACGGCTGGCGGGGCGTTATTGGTGATGAGTTCACCTTTGAACGTCTAGCCTTGGTCGCACCAGTTGCAGCAAAAGTATTATATGATACATATTTTTCAACAGTTGGTAGCCGGACAATTGTTGTCGGTTACGATCGCCGATTTATGGCGGAAGACTTTGCTCGTGCTGTCGCTGATGCTGTCACCGCTGTGGGATTTGATGTTTTACTCAGTGAAACCTACGCCCCAACTCCTGCTTTTAGTTGGGCAGCGAAACAACTCAATGCTTTGGGGGCGCTAGTCATTACAGCCAGTCATAATCCTGGTGCATATTTAGGATTAAAAGTCAAGGGATATTTTGGTGGTTCGGTATCGCCAGAAGTCACAAAAGAAATAGAAGCGCTGTTATTAGACGGGGTACCACCAGCAGCCACAAAGGGCAAGCAAGAGAAGTTTGATCCTTGGCCGAGTTACACTCAAGCACTGGAAGGAAAAGTTAATATTGCCAAGATTCGCTCTGCGATCGCTGATGGCAAACTAACGGTATTCGCCGATGTTATGCATGGGGCTGCGGCTGGGGGATTGGCGAAATTACTAGGGGATCGCGTCCAAGAACTCAACAGCGATCGCGACCCTTTATTTGAAGGTGGTGCGCCAGAACCCTTACCCAAATACCTTTCTCGTTTATTCAACGTGATTCAAAATCACCGAGAAACCGATAAATCAGGTTTAGCAGTAGGTTTAGTATTCGATGGAGACTGCGATCGCATCGCGGCGGTGGATAAAGAAGCAAACTTCCTCAGTTCCCAAGTCTTAATCCCGATATTAATCGACCACTTAACCTTAAGGCGCAACTTTACTGGAGAAATAGTCAAAACTGTCAGTGGTTCTGACTTGATTCCCCGTGTAGCAGCACTACATAACTTGTCAATTTTTGAAACACCAGTAGGTTATAAATACATCGCTGACAGAATGTTAGCAGCCACAGTCTTGCTTGGTGGTGAAGAATCAGGAGGAATTGGTTATGGTAGCCATATTCCCGAACGCGATGCACTATTGTCAGCACTGTATGTATTAGAAGCGATTGTAGAATCTGGTTTGGATTTAGGCGAATATTATCGCCACTTACAAACACAAACCAACTTTAAATCAGCATACGATCGCATTGATTTACCCTTAGCCAGCATGGAAGTGCGATCGCGTCTTTTGCAACAACTGCAAACCCAACCCTTAACAGAAATAGCTGGGTTAGCAGTCATAGATTGCCAAACCATCGATGGTTACAAATTCCGCCTAGCCGATAACAGCTGGCTAATGATTCGGTTTAGCGGTACCGAACCAGTTTTACGCCTCTATTGCGAAGCCCCCACACTTGAGCAAGTGCATCAAACTCTTGCTTGGGCGAAACAGTGGGCGGAGTAAAATTAGTGAGGAGTTGAGAGTTAGGAGTTAGAAATTAATAACTCATAACTCATCACTCCTAACTCCTAACTGATAATTTGTAATTCATGACATTACTCGTAGTCGCAACAAGCAATCCAGGTAAATTGCGGGAAATGCAAGCTTACCTAGAAAATTCAGCTTGGCAATTGATTCTCAAACCTGAAGAATTAGAAATAGAAGAGACAGGTGATACCTTTGCTGCTAATGCTTGTCTCAAAGCATCACAAGTTGCATTAGCCACAGGAAACTGGGCCATAGCTGATGATTCTGGCTTGGAAGTGGATGCTCTCAATGGTGTACCAGGAGTGTATTCTGCACGTTATGGCACAACCGACTCAGAACGTATTGCCAGATTATTGAGAGAGTTGGGTAACGAAGTCAATCGTCAAGCGCAATTTGTTTGTGTAGTAGCGATCGCATCTCCCGATGGTGCGATCGTTCTACAATCAGAAGGTATTTGTCGTGGCGAAATTCTTCATGCACCACGAGGTAACGGTGGTTTTGGCTACGATCCCATTTTTTACGTTCCAGAAAAGCAATTGACCTTTGCTGAAATGACACCTGAGTTAAAAAGGTCAATTAGCCATCGAGGAAAAGCTTTTACAACTTTACTCCCCCAACTGAGTAAACTGCGATCGTGCTGAAGAGAAACGAAAAAATCACGGTTTTACTCCCCTCTCCTAGGAGGAGAGGGGTTGGAGGAGAGGTCAAAACAGTGGTTGTCTAACTCACGTTAATCTATACCGAATGATTTACTAGACTCTAACCAAAGTTAGAGGGTATTGCTAATTCGCTCATCTATAGTCATAAGAAATAGATTCAGAACAAAAATAGGTAAGATACACAATAAAAATCTTTTGAAATTTTCAACTTTTCTTTTACCTTCAAAACGAAAAAGATTGAGATAATTTTGTTTCTGATTACTATAGGACTCATATTTGATTTTTGAAATATATGTAGACACGCCAGTAGGGTGGGTTAGCCAGAGGCGTAACGTACCAACCGAAGCTTTGGTGACGTACTACAAATACTTAATTTTTTTCATAAATCAAGTCTAATTCCTATACTGTTTAGGTTAATCTTTATTTACCATAAAAATCAGCTTATTAAAGATAACCCAGATTATCTACTTTAACTTGAATTCGATGAACCTCTCCCTCCCAGCCTCCCTCTCCTTTTAGGAGAGGGAGGAGAAACTAAAAAATAAGGGTTTTACTCCCCTCTCCTACAAGGAGAGGGGTTGGGGGAGAGGTCAAAACAGCACTTGTCGAACTCACGTTACTTTAGGAGTTACGCATTCTTTACCTAAAATAACGATATTACGGCATTGCGAGCGACAGCTAAGCAATCTTAAACTTTGATTATTTCGTTACAGTGCGTAAGTCCTATACCTGATAAATAGACTTAAAGCATTTTTGCAAGTTTTTGTTAAATGCATTTCAAAATAAATGAAATAGAACGATAGCCTACCATCATAAACTACACATGTAGGGTGAATAAATAAGTAACCCAGCAGAATTAATTACATACATATTTATCCTTGATTGGACAATAATCATGAAAAATTTTACCGTACAAACTACTTTACTAGGTCAAGTTACTGATGTTAATCCTGAAAAAAGTGCTTTTGTAATTAAATGCCGTAGCGGCGATGAATTCATTGTTAATACTGGACAAAATACACAATTTCAATTTTTAACAAATTTGGATGGGATAAACCGCGATCGCATCCCAACACCTGAAGATTTTCATCAATCTTCACCAGCCGATTTAGTGAGAAAATATATCCAACCTGATAGCTTAGTTGTTCTACAAGGTGTTTATCAAGAAAATAACGGCAGCCGCCACTACGATGTTCGTACTGTTAATTTACTAAATTCATATAGAGGACAAAGTGAATATCTTTTTGAGCAGACACATTGGTGGTTGACGCAAATTGCCCGTTTAGCAGATAGTTGGTTAGGCTATTTATTTCCCAATAAACAAACCTATGAAATCGATGATTTTGCTCTTTACCGAACTAACTTAAACATCATCGGTTTACCAACAGATGATAACATCCAAGAATGTGCTACTCTTTCTAGGCTGATCTATGGTCTTTCCTCTGCTTACTTGCTAACTGGAGGCGAACGTTATCTTTCAGCAGCGCGTGCAGGAGTTCAATATCAGCGAGAAACTTTTCGTAGTTTAACATCTGATGGCAAACATTGTTTTTGGGCTTTTGGTAAGCGCAAAACTGAGTACAGTTATCAGTTATATATACGTTCTCTTAACGAAGACGATAGAGATACAATCCCACTTTACGAACAAATTTATGCCTTAGCTGGATTAGCTCAGTACTATCGAATCACTTTAGATTGGGAAGTACTTGATGATATCAAGCGTACTGTTCGTGTTTTTAATGATTTCTTTACCGATCCAGAATCAGAGTACGGCAAACATGCTTACGGTGATTATTTTTCACACCTTGATTATGTGACATTACATTGGGATAGTCCTGCTCTTGGTGATAACCAAGCCAGAAAAAATTGGAATTCCATAGGGGATCATATACCTGCTTATTTAATTAACGTGATTTTGGCATTAGAACCCTTGCCATTAACTGATCATGGTCACGAAGAAATCGGAAAATTTTTAGAAACCTGCAAAAAGATTCTCAAAACATCATCCACAATCATTGTCGATAGATTTCCCGATCCAGATCCCAATGTTTTGTTTGTGAATGAACGATTTTTGCGAGATTGGAAACCAGACCATAATTGGCGGTGGCAACAAAATCGTGCTGTTGTCGGACACAATTTAAAGATAGCCTGGAACCTGACTCGTGTTGCCAACTATTATTACTTCTTAGCCGCCCAATCTGCTACTGATAACCCACAACAAGCCGAAGAATCACAACGCTTAGCCGATAAGTTGATGAAGCTAGCAGACAATTTAGGCATAAACATGGCAGAGATTGGCGTAGATCTATTTAGGGGTGGAATCTTTGATACTTTAGAACGTAATCCCCAAAATGGAACGCCATTAGAATTTCCTTGGTTCAACACTAAAGACTTCTGGCAACAAGAACAAGCCCTATTAGCCTACTTAATTCTTCATGGTTGCAGTAATGAAAATCATGACCAAAAACAAGAGTATTTACGGTTAGCACGAGAAACCGCTGCATTTTGGAATCTATTCTTTCTTGACCAAGACAATAAAGGTATTTTCTTCCGAGTTAGTGAAAGTGGCGATGCAATTACTGTGGGGCAGTACGGACAGAAAGGAGGACATGCAATTTCTGGCTACCATGCTTTTGAATTGAATTATTTGGCGCATATCTATATCAGTACTTATGTGACGAAACAACCCTTCTGTTTGTATTTCAAACCGAATCCTGATTGTCGAGCGCGATCGCTTAATGTTTTACCTGATTTCTTTAAACCCAATACTCTAGAAGTGACCAGAATCAGCATTGATGGTAGCGATCGCACTACAGTAGACTCTGATAACTTCCAACTTGAACTCGGAGAAAAAGAATTTCAACTTGGTTCAGCAGCAGAAATCATTGTGGAATTTACACCTAAAACTTAGGTAAGCAGTTATGACTACTCGAATGCTAGAAGGAAAGAAAATTGCCATTCTTGTAGAGAGTGAATTTATTCCAGAGGAAATAGCAGCTTATCAGCAACACTTTGGCGAACTTGGGGCGACTGTACATCTTATGTCTCGTCTATGGGGTTACGAAAGTCTGCGTTTTGTCAGTGATGTGGATGCAGTGGGCAAATCTTTGGAATACCTAGATGTGAACATTGACTTCCAGAATGTAGACATGAATGATTATGCTGCTGTGATTGTCAGTGCTGGCTATACGAGTGTACGTCTGCGTTACTTTGACCCTCCAGCAGGTTGTCCCATCAGTCCAGAACAGACTCGTACTGCGCCAGCCGTGCAATTCTTTGCCCAAGCCATGACTAATCCCAAAATTGTCAAAGGGGCTATTTGTCACGGATTGTGGCTATTGACACCGATACCAGAACTACTGCAAGGGCGAAAAGTAATCTGTCACGAAGTCACCCTGGCAGATATTGCGAATGCTGGTGCAGTTTATGTGCCATCTGCTTCTGGAATTGTTGTTGATGGTGACTTAGTTACAGGGCGTTCAGGTCATGATGTCGGTAGATTTATCGATGCGATCGCCCAACTAATTATCCAACACAATACAGAACCAGGGCAAAAACAGGAATTGATCAAAGTTACATCCTGACTTCAGGAGAAAAGCAATGAGAACAGCTAATTATGCACAGCGAGATCAAGCTGCACAAGTAGTTTTTTATGTCCCACTGTGGAAGAGAAAGGGAATTTCTCTAGAGTTGTTTGATGATTATTGGCGAAATGTTCACGGCCCAGTTTGCGCCCGCTTACCTGGTCAATATCAATATTGGCAGTTTCATGTAGCTCATAATGAAGGAGGTATCTGGCCGACTATTGAGGGTATAGATTACAACACATCCGCAGAAGATCAGTTTGATGGCATTGCTGAGTTAACTTTTAAAACCCCTGAAGACCGTCAGACATGGTTTCAGGCTTCTACCATCCTCATGGATGATGAGCATAACTTATTTCGTAAGGCGATCGGTTATAACACTAACCCCGGTAACTCCATCACCTATGTAGACGGTATTGAAAACGCTACACCTAACGGTTTAGTCGGTGTTGAAAAGTTTCACATCATGCTCAAAAAAGCTGATGATATAAGTGTAGAAGAGTTCCGCCAATATCTTAAAGAAAGCTTTGCTTCAGAGATAGTCAAGAGTGATTTAGTGCTGAAGTTACGAATACATTTGTTTGAAGAAGTAGATAATTCTCGCCCCGATGCGGCTGGTGTATCTCATTCTGAACAACCAGAAAAAAATTATCAAGCAGCATTTGAAATTGCCTTTTCCAATCGCCTAGAAATGGAAAACTTTTTTGCTTCCGAAATATACACCACAGCCACAAAATACCAAGCCAAATACCTCAGACAAATTAGCACATTTCCAGAAAGAACAGCTTTCACATTTGTCTATGATGGTCAGATAACACTAGCAGGTCAGCGTAGTTCTACAGTTGCTGATTTGATTACAAACATAGGAGCAATCAATCAACTTAAAGATGACATTTCTATTTTGATGCTTGGTAAACGCTAATCAAGTTAATATTTTGTATAGGGCAAAGTTGTGTCTAAGAATTCTCTGAAAAAAAATGCAGTCCTCGACGATCAACAACTGCAAGCAAATCTCAAAGCAATCAATCCCAAATTTGGGGATTTTGTAATTCGTGTCGCAGGTGAAGCTTGGGGTCTACCATTAATCGACCAAAAAACCAAAGCTTTGATCACAATTGCTGTTGATGTAGTGAATCAGGATCATGTAGGGCCAGGTAATCCTTTTGGCACTCATGTTTACATGGCTATGCAGCAAGGTGCTACCCGTGAAGAAATAGAAGAACTACTTTTATTCATGTGTGTTTACGCTGGATTTAACAAGGCGGCTGGTTGTTTTGGTGCTTTGAATGAACTTTTAGATTCGCCAACATAATCAATAGAAAAATTGAAATTTCTAGGGAGTAGATTTTATGACAGATATAAAAAAATGGCCAACACTCTCAGGCGAAAAGGTAGACATACTCAAGCAAGTCTTTTTGGCTGGTGAGTCAATGAATATAGATAACTTTGTAAAATTTTTTAGTGATGATGCTGCATATCGATTTGGGAACTCTCCTATTGTATTTGGACATGAAGGCATCAAGCAATCTTCAATTGATTTTTTAAAAAAAGTAGAGGGCATACATCACCATATCAAAAATATCTGGAAAATTAAAGACCATGAAATAGTCGTTGAACTTGAAGTAACTTATATACGCTATGACGGCAAAGTTTTCACACTTCCTTGTTGTGATATTATCCGGTTTCAAGACAAGAAAGTGCGGAAAATGCTGATATTTATGGATATATCACCAGTTTATAAAACACCGGAAGCTACATTAAAAACTAATGTTGAAGATAGGCAAGAAGCAAGGGAACACAATAAATTCAGTTACATTTTTGACAAATGATATAAATTTGGCTCTTTTAAGAATCATGACAACAAAAGTTTTTGAATCAAAACTGAGTTTAGTAGAAACTTTACGTAACTCGGCTATCGAGGGTAATGTTGATATTTATCATTTTCAGCAATAAAAAATTTATGAATGGCAAGTTTATCCTATGTATGAAGCATTCGTCAATAAATAAACTTAAAAAAGGAATTTAGTATGGATTTAGGTAAATATCTATATGGAGTTCAACATACAGGTGTAACCGTAGAAAACCTAGAACGTTCTATTGAGTTTTATACAGAAATTTTGGGTGGAGTAATTGTTTACAGACGTAATAGTTTTGTTCATGAAGTGATGCAACATACTCTTTTTCAAAAAGAAGAATTAGATGCGATCGCTCAAAATCTGCATCCACGAACTTTGGGAATTGTTGATATCAAAGATGGTAGTGCAGAATCAATGGATATATGTTTTATTTCCTTTGGAAATTTAGTTGTTGAACTGATTCACTTCCGCAATGCTAATGGTAAACCAAGCGATCCTAATATTTTGGGAACTATTCCTACCATTGTCACTTATACAAACTCCATGCACCTATCATTTCATGTCAAAGATGATGTAGACCTGAGTGTTTTTGCTAAATCATTAGAAGAAGAGTGTGAGAAACGTGGATTCGGCAACATTAAATGTAATCGCGTTATTCATGTCAAATCCCCAGAAGAGCGTAAAAAGGTAGCACTAAAATACTATTCTAATAAGTTTTGGAATGAACCAGATTCTTTTATAGAAGGTTACTCTGACCTAGATTTTGGTAAGTTTGAAGGTTGGTCTTTAGTTTATTGCAAGGGGCCTAGTGGTGAACAACTTGAATTTAATCAAGTCAGGCTCAAAGCAAAAGAACTATTTACAGAGGCTAAAGATAAATACTATCAGCTTAATCAAAGTAAATAATAGGAACAAAATTTTTCAAATATTCAACTACCAGAGGATGATTGATATGGCTGAGAGATCACCAGGGGATTTAAAAAAATTAATTCAACAAGTATTTGAAGCTGGTGAAGCGATGGATATTGATAGATTTGCCCAGAAATTTACTGAAGATGCAGTTTATAAATTTGGCAATGAACCAGTTGTATATGGTCGTCAAGAGATTGCCAAAGCTGATTCAATAGCAGCTTTTAATACAACAGTTAACTCCATAAAACACCACATTGAAAATATGTGGGAATTGGGAAATATGTTAATTGTAGAAATGGATGTTACTTATGTCCGCAAAGACGGAGAAATTTTTAATTTACCTGCTTGTGATACTGTCTGGTTTGATGGAAACTTAGTACAAAGGATGAATATATATATGGATATTACACCAGTACTAAATTAAGTTGAAATGTGACTTTTTTATTAATTGAGAATTGTACAAAGTTTAAAATGATGAAACTTCGTTTTAATTATTACCAAGATTTAAGTGCCGATTATTCAAAACCAGGGCTAGTTTCTCCAGAATTAGCAGAAAAGCTCATCTTTGATGCTGAAAAATTTATTTCCTTAAAAGAAGACCATTTTCCGGCAATCACTCCAGATTATCCATTACAACAGATTGAACAAGAAAATAAAGCATGGTGGCCTACCCATTGTGAAGCACTGAGGCAAGGTAGAGGGGATATTTTAACTGGAGAATATCGCCAAGAATTAGTTTATTTCTGCCAGGATGGCCCCTACTACGGACTAGAAGCACAAAAAGAACGAGAGCAACATTGGTGGGCTTTAATTGCTCAACCAGGTGTAACTATGTGCTGGCCAATTGTCATGTTTCATGGTGAATTTGTCTGGTTTGAATGGAATTGTCTTGATAATGAAACTAACGAAATAATTGCTAAAGGTAGTGTTGCCTGGTTGCGCCGAGGTCATCGAGGCGGCTGTTATCTCAAGGGTGAACAACTAACTTTTTATCGTGATGTTTTTGCCCCTGATGAACTTTTGAAATTGATTACTATAGCTCACTAAACAATACACGGAGGATAAGATGGTTACTGAAGGTAAAGGTAAAATTGGTGTTTTAATTGAAGAACATTTTGACCCATTTGAATTTCGGGCTTTCAATGAATACTTTCCTCAACAAGGTTATCAGGTTGATTATATTTCTCACTTGTGGGGCAATAAAGAAATAACTTTTCATAGCAATTCTGAGGATGGTATAGTTAAAGAACATGTAACTGTCACTACAGAAGTTAGTGATATTAATCCAACCGATTATAAGGCAATAGTTTGTATTGGTGCTTATGCAATGGATCGGCTGAGATATGAGGAAAAGGTGAAAAAAGATCAGCCCAATCAAGCGCCGGCAGTTGTGTTTATTCGTCAAGCCATGCAAGACCCTAATGTCAAAATAGGAGTGATTTGTCATGGTTTATGGCTACTTTGCGCTGCTGATGTTTTGGTAAATCGGCGAGTAACTTGCGCCCATAATATTCTGGTTGATGTGGAAAATGCTGGGGCTGAAATTATTTACGAAAATGATTTAGCTGCCGACATTGTGATTGATGAAAATTTAGTGACAGGGAGACATCCTGACCTGGTACATAAATTTATGGAAACCTTGGTCAGAGAAATTGAGAATAAACAGCGCGGTCTTCACGCAGCTATGACTGTTTAAATTTTGTACAGGATTAACGCAAGTACTATAAATTTTTAGTTGAGGCAGTCAATAGTCAATAGTCAATACTCAATAGTCAATAGTCTAAAAACACTTGATATTTGTAAGAATTCTGCACCCAGGAGTCAAAAACCAGAATTATTAAGGTTTTAGGATGATTTTTTATTTATTCTGATTCCTTAATTCTTACTGATATTTGACTATTGACTGTGGATTTTTGACATACATAACTTTTATTTAACATGCCAGTTGCGTAAATTATTTTGTAGTTTTGAATGCTCGAAAAAGGATATCAATATGGCTAATATTCCTATTAATTTTACCTATTTCACAGGTTTTAAAAAAGCAATTTTTAACAATCCTCGGTTAATTGGTAGTTGGGATGAAAACGGCCGCTATTCTCAACAATGGTCTTCTATCCCAATGCAGCAAATCATTGGTGAAGATGGCTGTCCCAGTTTCCAAACTACAGTTGAACTTGATGATTCCCAAATTGGTTGGCTATTTCGCTGGGGTGTAATGCTAGATAGTCCAGCCGGGAATAACCTATGGGGAATCCCAACGGAAGTTAACGATCGCAATTCCAGCGATCGCTACCGTAGTTTTACTTTACAATCTCCTAACAACGCTCAATCTCAGCAAGAAACATATTATCTAGTTCACAGTCGCAAACTAGGCGCACAACAATATTATCTTCCTGGTCAATCTCAGCCTGGGTTAAGGTTTGCTGTTTGGGCACCGAATGCGCGGAATGTGGAAGTTGTATTTGGCAATCACAGCAGTGGCTATATTGCTGATGATGCTTTTCGAGACGATCCTGATTTTGGTATGGATTCCAACCTAGGGCCATTTCCCATGTTGAGGACAGCGGAAGGTATTTGGCAAACAGATGTCACAGTCTCACCTGAACTTGCTGATTTCTCCCGCTTTGACCATATTCCTTATATGTTTAGAATTGTTAATGAAGGGGGACGAGTCGTTTATCGCACTGATTTATATTCTCGCTGTCAAATTGGTAAAGGCAACATCAATCCTGACGGTAAACCTTTTTCTCACAGATATACAGATAAAAACGGAATACCCTTTTCGGGAAAATATCAAGATTTGGATGGTACTAAAAGCTGTTCTGTAGTCATCAATCCAGATACAGTGACTAGACATTTGATTGAACCAGTCTGGCCAGAAGTGGAATTCATCCCAGAGGTGGAGTTTTGGAGTAATGAGTTTTCACTCTTACGTCCTGTACCGCAGCGTGTAGAAGATTTAGTCATTTACGAACTTCACATAGGGTCTTTAGGGTATGGTCAAAACAGACCAGGAAACTTTGAGGATGCGATCGCTTTATTACCCTACCTAGTAGAATTAGGCGTTAACACTGTTGAACTCTTACCAATGTCAGAATTTAGAGACGAGGTAAATTGGGGATATGAAACATCTCACTACTTTGCTCTCGAATACAGTGCTGGTGGAAGAGACCAACTCAAGCATTTTATTAGAGAGTGCCATCGTTATGGGATTGCCGTAATTTTAGATGTGGTGTACAACCACTTCGTTCCTGATGGAGAACGAGCTGAATGGGCTTATGATTCGGATATTCCCGAACACAATATCTATTACTGGTATGAGGGAAACAAGAGCGATTATTTCTACCCAGACGGCAGACATTTCCCAGAAGGTGGTTATCTTGATAATTGGTCTACAGGTTACGCACCTCGGTTTTATGAAGAGATGGTGCGAAAGATGTTCATTAGCAGTGCAGTAACTTTAATGGAGGAATTTCACGTAGATGGATTCCGAGTCGATCAGACAACTTCGATGCATTCTTATAACCAACTGCACGCTGATGGTAAATCTGTAGGTAATGCCAATATTTTTGGTGCTAAATTCCTCAGAGAATGGACAAGGACAATGAAACTCATCCAACCGAATGCCATTCTCATGGCAGAAGATCATTCTGATTGGGAAGCAGTCACGGAATTACCTGATGTTGGGGGTTTGGGGTTTGATGCTGCTTGGTATGCCAACTTCTATCACCATTTAATTGGTGATGCTAGACAAGGAACAGAATATGCCAAATTAATTCCTACGGCTGGATATGGTACTGATCAACCCCTGGCGATGGACAAATTTGCTGGAGCGTTGGGATGGTCTGGTCATAACAAAGTTGTCTATCATGAATCTCATGATGAAGCAGGTAATGCTTATTTTGAAGAAGGAGGACATAGAGTTGAGTCTCGGCGCACAATTGTCGCGGCGGTCAACGCAGCGCCATTGATTGGGGAAACCCGAAAGTATGCCGAAGCACGTTGTCGTTTTGCTTTTGGTGTGTCTATTTTGTCGGCTGGTACGCCAATGTTTTTGATGGGTGAGGAAATTGGCGCACAAAAACCCTACAGATACACCGATTTTATCAATAACCGAGAGGATTTACTAGGCGATCGCCACACTAATGGTCAACAACTGTTCCGATTTTACCAAGACCTCATTCAGCTACGCCGTACTCATTCAGGATTGCATTCTCACTTGATTGATATTATCTATGTCCATAATGCCAACCGAATCATTGCTTTCAAGCGTTGGGATGTCACTGAAGAATTTTTGATTGTAGCAAGTTTAAATAATCACCCGTTCTCATCAGGATACACCATTAACAATTCCCGAATCGGTGATGGTCAATGGCAGGAGATATTCAATAGTGATGCTTCACTCTACGGAGGAGATAATATAGGCAACTTTGGCTGTTATATGTCTGTAATTAATGGTTTTATTCATCCCATAGTGCCGGCAAACGGATTTGTTGTTTTTCAACGGGTCAGGACATAAAACATTTTGTTGACAATTGTTAATGAATTATAAAGCAAGCACATCTTTTTTTATTAAGAATCAGTACAAACTGGTAAATTATCTAGATAATCTGAAATCTTGATAAAATAGACCTATTCTTAATAGAAAAATCATAAAATAATCAGGAGAAATGAGAAATAATTGGCATTGACTAGGACAAAACTTTGAGTGAGAAAGAATCACATGTGATGTTAGTGAAATCCAGCTAATCCTGGGCGATCGCTTTGGCCAGCAGTTGAATGTGAAGTTGCAATTACGTTTCCTGATGAACCCATGCGATCGCACTCTCTGTCTGTGCAAAGCGCGATCGCGCTTGTTTGCTAGAAGGCTGCATACAAGCGTTGGCATTAGCGCAACCCTCTTCCACGTAGGAGCGTCAGTCTTCCCCTACTACAAAGCAGAACTTTCACTAAAGTAGCGGCTTGTTGTTAGACATCCCAGGGGTTTGTGTAAATTGTTCTACTGAAACACAACTTGAGGGCATTCCTGTAGCCTTTGTCACTCAAAACCAGTGCCACTTGAGCATTACTAAGACATGAATATATATAGGGTTGTAATTCGCTATATTTTATTGCCTGAAAGATTTACTTATTGCATTGTAAAAATTAAAACTCTAAATGTCGAATCTCTTTCATTTAGTCAACCTTGATACTTTTTTAGATATGTAACAAACATCCTCACATCATCAGCATAAAAGCGCTGAGCTGGGTGTGATTTGTATTACTAGTAAAATGTAATAACGATCATTTACGGTGGAATTGAGGCACTAATATCATTTATTGGGTATTAACTTGCTATGTATGCGATATGTAGCTTGTAGATAAGTCTAATACCACACATTTCCTAAACGTGATTGATTGTTGAGTGAATCATGAGTAAAAAATGGGCTGTAAAAAGACTTACGGTAAATCTTACCTCCAGTGAGGTGGAAAAACTGGAACAGTACTGTGCCTTGACAGGAAGACCAGCAACCGATGTAATTAGAGAATTGATCCGTTCTCTTCTGGCTGATAACAAAGAACCATCTGATGTAGCAAATAATAACCAGGAGAAAAACACAACTGTTGCAGCTTGAGGTTAGAACTAGTTTATAGACATCAAACCTACAAGTGGGTGAGACAGACACTGTGGCATAGACATACTACCAAATTAATTGAGGTACTGCTCTTAGCTGTGGTGATAATCTGTCATTCCCACAAATTGCACCAGTTTCATATTGGACAAAAGCTCTAAACTTTCTGTCGAACTCCTTTGCATCCCTGCTCCTCTCCGATTTTAATGCACATTTTTATACGCATGATTCCTGAAAATATACATACAAGCTAGCGTATGCCTTATTTTCGTTGGAAAATAACTACTAAGTACGCCCTGCTCTAATACCATTTCACGAAATCAGCCATGCAAATGATTTTTCTTTCTCCCCCAGCTTCCCCAGCTTCCCCAGCTTCCCCAGCTTGTCTAAATGCATCAATTTTAAAGTGAAACGGTATAACTCTATAGCGCACCCTTGTATCTGAAGTTAAAAATGTCATACCCAACCAAGCGATAGCGCAGTGTAGACACATACAGCAAAGCAGAACACCAAGAGTAGAGTGGCCGCTTCCCACAGGGTAGCATCTCAACAAACCGCGATAAATTGCGATTCTTCTCCTATAGTCAAAGCTGCGCGTAGCTTGCTTTTTTCAAGGGTTCAGCTCTACTTCGTTTCGCTGACAATGACAAATTGTACCTTTTGCCCAGTTTTCAAACATCCTCTAATATTCATGTTGGATAAAGTAATTGGATAATTACTTTTGTAGTTACCTCACATTAAATTGTCATATTATCGCCTTCTTGCTGATTAATAATTAATCGCAAAATTGATAATCCTAAAATTATTAAAAATAACACTAGTCCAATTGTGCAAGCATAGCTAATTTCTAAGTTACTAAAAGCTTCCTCATATAGATAATAAACAATTGTTTTGGAATTATTGAGTGGTTGCCCTTGAGTCATGATGTATACTTCTTCAAACACCTTAGTGGCAGAAATCGCTGAAATCACTGCAACTAGTGCTAGATAAGGCTTCATCAAGGGTATGGTCATGTCCCAGTGTTTGCGGATACCATCTGAACCATCAATTGCTGCGGCTTCATACACATCACCAGGAATAGATTGCAAACCGGCTAAATAAATCACCATGTAGTAGCCTAGTCCTTTCCAAACGGTGACAGCCATGACGCTAGCAAGGGAAATTGGCACAATACCAAAAAGTTTAATTGGTGGATTATCAGTTAACCAGGGAATTCCTTCGGGGAAAAGACCCACAAGTTTGAGGATTTGATTGAGTAAACCGTTTTCTGCATACAGCCAATTCCAGGCTATCCCTGCAACTACTGTTGAAATCACCACCGGAGTGTAGTATGCAGCTCTAAACCAATTTATACCTCGCAGTTTCTGATTGACTAAAATTGCTAACCATAAAGGAGCTATCACCAGAATCGGTACTACACCTAGAAGATAGAGAAAAGTGTTTTTCAATGTTTTCCAAAAAACTGCGTCTTTCCACAGGCGCAGGAAATTGGCAAAACCTATCCATTGCGGTGGTTGGGAGATATCTTCGTAACTGGTAAAGCTGAGATAAAACGCTTGTAGTGCAGGCCAAAAGACGGTTAACCCCAAAATCACCAAAGCAGGTAGCAAAAATAAATAAGGAGTTAGTCGTTGTTTAATCAGCATCCAATCTTTAGGCGTTAATTGATTCATGGGGGCTTTTTTGAGTTGAATTGGCGGCTTGATTCCCTGAGTGCTATGAATACAAGCCAGAAAAGCTAACTAATACTACACGAAGATGTGCTGTTGATGACTGTTGACGTAATTCCTGGGCTTTGGAATTGCTTTGAGACTAGATTTTCAGTATCCATCATTTTTATCTATCGTTTTAAAAAGAAAGAATATTTGCTCCTATCAGTGATGCAGCATACATTAAAAGTCATCAGGAAAAACACAGACAGAAATGACGCCAACAGGTGCAAGATGAATCCAGTAGACAAAGTATCGTCCAACAAAATTGATGCAGAAGTAGCTCAACAACCCCATATTGTGGAAATACAGCAATCAGTAACGCCAAATGTCTCCACTGAATTGACTCGTGGGCAGCGCCTTGCTGATAAATTAGCAAGCCATGTGGGTTCTTGGAAATTTCTCATTTGCCAAAGCACCGTTTTGGCAGGTTGGGTTGGAATGAATTTAATGCCTGGGGTTCCCCACTGGGATGAATCACCGTTCATCATGCTCAACTTGGTGTTTTCATTTGCTTCAGCCTACACTGCTCCCATCGTTTTGATGAGTCAGAATCGCCAGTCTGATACAGATCGCGCAAATGCTGAAATTGACCACCACGTCAATCGCACAGCTGCACAAAATATTGAACTGCTCCATGAAAAATTGGATAAATTACACTCTCAACAGTTAGCGGAACTGACCCAAATTGTCAAAGAGCAGCAGCAAATTATTAATGAACTAAGAGTAAGTTTAGTGCCTGCTGCGAAAGAGAATAAAGATATTAGAGTAACTCTATTGCCAGGACTTCACATCCAAACTAACAGCAAATTTGCCAAGGAAACTCCTGGTAATAAATCTTTTACTGTTGACCAACCACTTGGTGATAATAACAAAGTTGTTGAAAAACTGACTCGTAAATAAAAGTGAAATATAAGTGCTTTTTTCTCACTTCATAGCCAGAAAAATTTTGCCAAATGCCTTTGATAAATTCAAAGTACACAAATGAAGAGAGAATAAAAAATTGTATAAATGATTTAGGATTGCCATATAAATATCTATCAAGCTTGTTTGAAGCATGTCTTAAATTACGAATTACGAATTACGAATTACGAATTACGAATTACGAATTACGAATTAATTTATCCCCAGCGGGCAAAGCCGATTAGTTGAATTGGAGATGTTACACCTACCTCCACGCTGGGATCAAGTAGCAGCTTCCCACCAAAGATTTGCAGACATAAACAGACGCTCTTGTTAGACAACACCAGCGTGAAGATTGAGGAGAAATAGAAATGAACGAACTCGTCACCGCACTTACTACCGGAATCACAGCTTTTACAGCCACAAACCTGGATGACTTAGTTATCCTGACGCTGTTATTCTCTCAGGTAGATGCAAGTTTCCGTCGTCGGCACATCGTCATTGGTCAGTACTTAGGCTTCTGTACTCTAGTGATTGCCAGCTTAGTTGGTTTTCTGGGAGGCTTGGTATTGCCATCTAATTGGATTGGTCTTTTAGGTTTGGTGCCGATCACTATCGGACTAAATCGTCTGTTGAATCCAGAAAGCGATTCTGACTCCGAGACACAGACAGAAACCGAGTTTTCACATTCCTCAGCTTTCGCTGGTTTTCTATCTCCCCAAGCTTATAGTGTGGCGGCTATTACCATCGCCAATGGCAGTGATAATGTAAGTATCTATATGCCATTATTTGCCAACACTGCCCTACCTAATTTGCTGGTAATCATTGCAGTATTTCTGTTACTGGTTGGCGTTTGGTGTTATATGACATACAGATTTACTTGTCAGTCTGCGATCGCTAATTTACTAACTCGCTACGGTAACGGTATTGTGCCCTTTGTCTTGATCGGCTTGGGTGTGTTTATTATCCTAGACAGTGCCTCGTTAACTCCAATCGCTTTGGTCGCTAGCTGTTTGTGTTTAATCGGAGCTGTCAAACTGTATGGAATGAATGGTCAAACAACAATATCTTGAGGCGTTGACTTTCCCAGATAATCATTCAATAATATCTGCGAGATTGTTTGAAAACAAAGCTACAAGAATCCATCTATGCAAGCTTTCTAGTCTCAAAAATATTCTCTATTGAAAATATTTTGTCATCCTCAGAAGGAGAAATCATGAAACTGTTTAAAACTGGTCTAGTTGCTTTAGTACTGATGCTGAATTTGGTAGTTGCTCAGCCTTCTTGGGCAAGCAAACCAAATCTAATTACTAGTCCTGATTACACTGAAGTAACTCAAGCTATTGATAACCTGTTGCAAATCAAAAATACACCCGATCAAACTGAATATACACCCGAAGAAATTGAACAACAATTAGGTGAATTGAAGCTACAAAAATACATTTTACAAACAGCAAGAAGCTGGGCACAGTGTCTTAATCAGACTGGTAAGACTTTAGCTATCTACGCTCATAAACCCAAAAAAGTACTTCAAGGAAATAGCCTTTACTTCTTAGGAAATGGTCAAATTACAGAGAATGAATGGGACTGTGATGGCGTTTACCTACCAAGTGGTACTAAGGTAGCTGGTATCGCTGGTGCTGATGCTCAAGGACAAGAACTGATAGAACCCTTGGCTATTAAGGTGGTGGATGGAACTCAGTTAGTAGCTACAACTAATCCTCAAACTGGCGCAGTTGAATTCAATGTTGCCCCTGCAAAAGTGTACAAAGCGGGTGATGTTAACTGGTCGATTCCTAATTTGACACAAGCTGATATTGATGCGGCAATTCCTAACGCACCAATTGAAGATTAATATCAATTCGAGTTGAAAAGTTCAAACCCTTTCCTAGTTGTTGGGAAGGGTTTTATGTTAACGTGAGTTCGACAAGGACTGTTTTGACCTCTCCCCCGGCCCCTCTCCTCGTAGGAGAGGGGAGTAAAACCGTGGTTTTTCGTTTCTCCTCCCTCGCCTTTTAGGAGAGGGAGGCCGGGAGGGAGAGGTTCATCGAACTCACGTTAATAAAGTTGGCTGGTTTTATTGAATAAATATTTTTGTATCACGCAGAGGAGCCAGTGCGTTGCGCGGGTTCCCCGCGTTGTAGCAACTGGCGTTCGCAAAGACGCAGAGAGTTTTTAAAGCTGATTTAACCCAAATAGAGAGACTTGAGATTACACGGCAGAAATAGCACAAACTTGTAAGCCGACGGGAGTTTGGATAATCACGGATTCTACGCCGAAGACTTGGGCGATCGCTTGGGGTGTTAGTACTTGTTCTGGTGTCCCAACTTCCCAAAGATGACCCTGTTTTAGTAAAGCAATACGGGAGCTATATCGTGCTGCTAGATTCAGTTCGTGTAAAACGGTGATGATGGTTAATTCTTGTTGTTGATTCAGGTTTTTGAGTAATTCTAGGAGTTGTAGTTGATAGTTGATATCTAAATAAGTTGTGGGTTCATCTAATAGTAATACTTTTGGTTCTTGGGCTAATGCTAATGCTAAAAAAGCCCGTTGACGTTCACCACCTGAAAGTTGTTCGACTAAGCGATCGCTAAATTTTTCCAGTTGGGTTTTATGAATTGCAGCTTCAACTTTTTGCCAATCTTCTACGGTTAATTCCCATTGCCACCAAGGTTGATGTGGTGTGCGTCCTAAACTCACTAATTGTCGCACTGTCAACCCCACTGGAATTGTTTGTTGTTGGGGTAACAAAGCTAATTTCTGTGCTACTAAATTCGGAGGTTGAGAGTGAATAGCTTTGCCATCAAGTAGTACTATTCCCTGTTGCGGAGAAAGAATGCGACTCAGCAACTTAAGCAATGTAGACTTACCAGAACCATTAGCACCAACTAAACTCAACCATTCTCCTGTTTGCAGGGTGAGGTTAATATTTTGGACAATTGGCAAAGTTGTGTAACCGCCTGTGAGATTTTGTAGTTCAAGTGGCATTTTTAACAATTCGTAATTCGTAATTCATAATTCGTAATTAAAAAAGTCAGATTTAATCTGAGTTTTCTAGCTTGATTTGTAGCTTGATATTTTTGAAAAATTAGTAAAACTCCCAACTCCTAACTCCTAACTCCTAACTCCTAACTCCTAACTCCTAAGATTTACCCATCCCAGCAGAACGGCGATAAAGTAACCAGATGAACAAAGGTGAACCTAGCAAGGCGGTGACAGAACCTACTGGAAGTTCTACTGATCCCAATCTAGAGAGTAAATCTGCGAAGGTAAGCAACCACGCACCTGCAAGTGCTGAAAGTGGCAAAACAAAGCGGTGATCTGTACCGACAATCAGGCGGACACCGTGGGGAACCACAAGCCCGACAAATCCAATTAAGCCACTGATGCTAACTGCACCTGCGGCTAATAAGGTGGCGACACCACCAATTAAAAGACGCGATCGCGTTAAGGATACCCCCAACCCCACGGCTAAATCATCTCCCAAGGCTAGTACATTCACTGACCGCGCCAGCAACCACCCCCCAAACAAGGCAACAATAATATAAGGGCCAGCCGTGGAAACTTCTTTCCAGCCTCGCCCGTTCAAGCTACCAACCAGCCAACTCAGGGCGATTTGAATTTGACCGTCTTCTGCTAGTAAAAGCAATGTACTCTGTAGGGCACCTAATAAAGAACTTACTGCTACTCCGCCTAAAATCAACCGTTCAATGGAGATTCCTGAACCTGCACGACCGAGCAAAATCACAATGGCTGATGTCAAAATTGCTCCTATCCACGCTGCTAGGGGGATCGCTATTGGCAATATTTGCAAAACGATCATCAGGATAACAATCAGTCCTGCACCGGCTGATATACCCAAAATAAAAGGATCGGCAAGACTATTGCGTAACATTCCTTGCAGCAGTGCGCCCGACATTCCCAAGGCTGCACCGACAATCATCGCAGCGGTAATACGCGGGAGACGTAAATCCCAGAGAATGATCTGTTTAACTGCATCACCTTTGTGCAGCATTGCTTGCCACAATTCAGGTAAACTCAGAGGTACTGCTCCTTGAGACAGAGAAAGTACAAGAGTTATCACCATTGCCGTACTCAGAAGTACAATAGCCCAGAATACGCGGTGTTTGGTAAAAACTGTCTGCAATTGCCTACTCACATCACGCTACATTCAGGAGTTCAGTTAGGCAACAGGATGCTTTGTGCGATCGCTGTAGTGCCATCTTCAATGCTAATACGTTCTCATCAGGCTTGATGCTTTCTAATATCTCTAATACAACAAGCCAAGAGTTATTCTTCTTATTTTCCCTAGCTTCCCCATTGCCCCCAACCCCAGAAGATGCCCCAAAGCCCTCTGTTCCCTCATTCCGTCTCTAGTGTTGAGTGTAAAGCTTTACATTAAAAGCTATATAATGTCAAGTTAATTTCATATCGATTAGATAAAATTTACTAATATTTTGCATTACTAATTATTCACTTCAGCAATATTACTTGTAATTAATGATTGCTATGGTGGTGGTAAATTGATATGTAGACTTAACTAAACTTTAACTAGTTATCTAAGACATAACTGTTTAAAAAAATGCATAAATATGCATTCTCTGTTTCAATGGATGCCATGAAATTCATGTAGCCATTGGTGATAAATTGTGCTGTTGTGAGGAGTCACCGTGAAAGTAAATCTACTAGCTTCTGTTAGTGGAGTAAGTTTGCTATACTTACTCGCAGGATTATTGCCTGTACAGGCAAGACCAAGTGTTGAACAAACCCAAGCTCTAAAATTGTCGGAAAAGAGCGCTGTTTTTACAACTAATAATAGTTACGAAACAAGTCAAGATAATTCCAACAAGATTTTTGGCAACACAGAATTAATAGCATCATCAACTGAAAGCAAAAACCAAGATTCACTCAGTGCTAATAATCAGCAACAAAGTACTGACTTGACAATATTTGATTCTGATGTTTCCTCATCTCAAACTACTTCCGAGTCTTCCAGCTCATTGGCGCAAGTAACATCTGTATCGGAACTCTCGGATGTGCAGCCAACAGATTGGGCTTTTCAAGCATTACAATCTTTAGTTGAACGCTACGGTTGTATAGCTGGGTATCCAAGCGGCGTTTATCGCGGCAACCGTGCCTTGACTCGCTATGAATTTGCGGCTGGTTTGAATGCCTGTTTAGATCGGGTCAACGAGCTAATTGCCACAGCAACCGGTGAATTGGTAAGAAAAGAAGATTTAACCACCTTGCAAAAACTGCAAGAAGAGTTTTCTGCTGAATTAGCAACCCTGCGGGGTCGGGTGGATGCTTTAGAAGCGCGGACAGCCGAATTAGAAGCGAATCAGTTTTCCACAACGACCAAACTCAGTGGTGAAGTAATTATCTCAGCGATCGCGGCCACGGGTGGCGCTCCAGGTCGTGAAGACCCCAATATCATCCTGACAAACCGTGTGCGGTTAAATCTCAACACCAGCTTTACAGGTAAAGATTTATTAATCACTGGGTTACAAGCTCATAATTTCTTGGGCGGTGTCGATGGTAGCGGTAGCCTACAAAATAGTTTGGGATTATCATCAGATTTACTTAGTGCTAGCAGTGCCCGTACTAGCTTTGAACCCCAATTTCCTGGGGTTGATGCCAAAACTTTGTCAGGAATCAGTGCAAATTCTCTTCAGCTTTACAAACTGGTTTATATCTTTCCCGTCGCTGAGAAATTAACATTATTTGCTGGAACTGCTGCTGAAGTATCAGATGCTTTTCCCGCCATCACTCCTTTTTATGGAGAAGGACAAGAGTCAATTTCTCGCTTTGCGAGTTTGAACCCTGTGGTACGCGTCTCTGGTGGTACTTCAGGTTCTGGTTTAGCATCTGCTGCTGGCTTTATTTTTCAGATTTCCCCCCAACTGGATTTAAGAGCTTTGTACGGCAATGCCAATGCTAACATTCCTCAACGAGGTGCTGACGTTTTACCGGGAGTTTCTAGCACACCCTTGGGTTCAGGCGTATTTGGAGGTAGTAGCGTAGTAGCAGCCCAATTGACTTTTAAACCAACCAGTTCCATAGATATTGGTCTGAACTATGCCAACAGTTATCACGAAATCAACATTTTGGGCACAGGATTAAGCAGTAGTGATATAGGTTCGTTGGTAGGCCCAGGTCTTGATTTGGGAACACCTGTAAAACTGAACTCCTTTGGTGGAACTGTAACCTGGAGGTTTTCTCCACAGATTGCACTTTCTGGCTATGGTGCAGCCTTTTTTGTTGATGATGCTTCTGGTGCTGTTGACGCTTCCACAACCTTTACCAGTTGGATGGTAGGTCTTCATTTCAACGATCTACTCAAACAGGGAAACAACGCTGGGATCATTTTTGGACAGCCACTTTATCGCACCGATGCTGATGGTCAGGCTCAGCTTGCAGCTGATGGCGTAGATAGAGCTGTTCCTTACCATCTGGAAGCTTACTATCGCTTTAAAGTAAGTGACAATCTCAGCATTACTCCAGGCGCATTTGTCCTGTTTAATCCTGAAGGCAACAGCGATAACGATACAACAACTGTAGGTGTACTCCGTACCACCTTCACTTTCTAAACCAGGGGAGACAGGAGTTAGGAGTGGTGAGTTAAGAGTTAGGAGTTAGGAGTTGGGAGTTTGGAGTTAAGAGTTTTATCTGCCCCCTCATCTCCCTCATCTCCCTCATCTCCCTCATCTTGATATCTCATTTCCGTCGTTCTTGCAACTTGCGATAAACCGCTTTGATATCAACTTGATGATGGGCTAAAGCTACGAGCGTATGGTAAAACAAGTCTGCAACTTCGCCTGCAATGGAGTCTGGCTCATCATCCTTAAAGGCCATTACCACCTCAGCAGTTTCTTCGCCCAGCTTTTTCAAAATCTTGTTGTCGCCACCTGCTAATAACTTACAGGTGTAGGAACTTTCTGTTGGGTTGTCACGGCGATCGCATATTACCTGAAACAATTGCGACAAACTATCCCCTGGTGGTGGGGCAATTTTTCCTTCTATTTGATGAAAACAACTGCGTTCACCAGTGTGGCAAGCAATATCTCCTACTTGCTCTACTCCAATCAGCAACGCATCACTGTCACAGTCATAACGGATACTCTGCACTTTTTGAATATGTCCAGAAGTCGCCCCCTTATGCCACAATTCTTGACGGGAACGACTCCAAAAAACAGTTTCTCCCGTTTCCAAAGTCTTTTGTAATGACTCCTGATTCATCCACGCCATCATCAAGACAGTGCCGTCGAGATAATCCTGAATAATTGCTGGCACCAAACCCCGTTCATCGTAGCGAATTTTTTCAACAGGGATACTGTGGTGCAATGAATGCAGGTGAGTAGAAGACATACCAGCTAATTTGCTCTAATGAGAATGATTCTTTTATTTCACGATACCACTCTGAATAGGGCATCTGGGATGATTTTTGCAAAACAACCTATTTTTCAGTACAGCCCTACCAAAATGAAAGATAGGCTGCACAATAAGGTTACTACCTGGGAATACAAAATTTTTAATTTTTAATTTTTAATTTTGCTTAGTCGCACTAGCCCCACACCAAAACGCTCTTGTCCATCGCCGACTGCATTTTTACAGCACTCAAAGCAACTTTGTGAGCCTTTGATGCTTCACCATACCAATCTATGGCTGAATTAAAAGCTGCCCGGTAAAGATCCTGGTATGCCTCAGATAATCGAGTCCGAATCTCTAAAGGCAAGTCTTCATTAGACTTGTATAACATTTCTTATTTTCCTGGTTCCGCTAATTGTATAAGATAAAAGTTTTGAGTAGTTTTTAACCCTATCCTAAGATAGAGCTTTAGATAGAGCTTTTTTATTGCCCACTATCAGGAGAGAGCCTTGGTAAATACCACGATTAAAACAACAAAATCACAAGAAATTTTCACCGCAGCCCAGAATCTCATGCCAGGAGGAGTCAGTTCTCCGGTTCGTGCTTTTAAATCTGTAGGCGGACAACCGATAGTTTTCGATCGCGTGAACGGCGCGTACATTTGGGATGTAGATGGCAACAAATACATCGACTACGTGGGCACTTGGGGCCCAGCTATTTGCGGTCATGCCCATCCAGAAGTGATTGCGGCATTGCATGAAGCCCTAGAAAAAGGCACTAGTTTTGGTGCGCCTTCAATCCTAGAAAATATCCTGGCAGAAATGGTGATCGATGCTGTTAAGAGCATCGAAATGGTAAGATTTGTAAATTCTGGGACTGAAGCTTGTATGGCAGTCTTGCGGCTGATGCGGGCTTTCACCCAACGGGAGAAAATCATCAAGTTTGAAGGCTGCTACCATGGTCACGCTGATATGTTTCTGGTTAAAGCTGGCTCTGGTGTTGCCACACTCGGCTTACCCGATTCACCAGGAGTGCCGAAATCAGCAACTAGCAGCACACTAACCGCACCTTACAACGACTTGGAAGCCGTCAAAGCCCTGTTTGAACAAAACCGCGACGAAATTGCAGGTGTCATTCTTGAGCCAGTAGTTGGTAACGCTGGGTTTATTTCTCCCGATGCTGGTTTTCTAGAAGGTTTACGGGAGCTTACCCACGAGCATGGGGCCTTACTCGTATTTGACGAAGTAATGACTGGTTTCCGCATAGCCTACGGTGGCGCTCAAGAAAAATTTGGCATCACACCTGATTTGACGACTTTAGGCAAGGTAATCGGTGGCGGTTTGCCAGTGGGAGCCTATGGTGGTCGCCGGGATATCATGTCAATGATTGCTCCTGCTGGCCCTGTGTATCAAGCTGGGACTCTTTCAGGTAATCCTCTGGCGATGACTGCTGGTATTAAAACGCTGGAATTGCTGCAAAAGCCTGGTAATTACGAGTATCTTGACCGGATTACCAAGAAGTTAGCAGACGGTTTGTTGCAAATTGCTCAAGAAACTGGTCATGCTGCCTGTGGCGGTCAGATCAGCGCCATGTTCGGCTTATTCTTCACTTCTGGCCCCGTCCATAACTACGAAGATGCCAAAAAATCAGATACAGCTAAATTTGGGCGTTTCCATCGCGGTATGTTAGAGCGCGGTGTTTACCTAGCGCCTTCTCAGTTTGAGGCTGGATTTACATCTTTGGCTCACACTGAAGAAGATATTGAGCAGACTCTAATAGCTGCACGCGATGTATTGTCTAGCCTTTAAAAGTTAGGAGTTAGGAGTTAGGAGTTAGGAGTTAAGAGTTAGGAGTTGGGAGTTAAGAGTTAGGAGTTAGGAGTTGGGAGTTAGGAGTTATTCACCTTCTCCCCCCATCGCCCCATTACCCCTAATCCCCACTCCCTGCGGTCGTGGGGGCCCCGAGTTCCCCATCCCCCCATCTCCTCATCTCCCTCCTCTAATTGCAATGGCAATGTGGCTACAACTTGAAAGAGTTTGTGGAAATACTTAATTATTAGTAATTAAATAATACAGCCGATTGTTACTACTGACGGGCAAAAATTAATTTTGGTTTCCTTGGATGCGAATGTAAGAAGAGCCTGACTACTTATTGGAAGCGTCAGTATAATAAATCATCTTATTTTTAAAATTAGTTTACGTAACCCTGGTTTTGCTTTAGGAACTCTTCAAAGGATTTCCAGCAAAAATAACCTGGCAAGAGTTGATTTGGATCTAAATAATTGGAAGAGAGTATAAAACTCCCCGTGATTATTCGTGCAGCGAGTTGACAGTGCATGAGCTACTGCTTAAATCCTATCTGTCCAAATCCAGAAAATGTGGCGTATAGCCAAAGGTGCCAGTCTTGTGGCTCACGACTACTGTTACGCGATCGCTATCGGGTAGTCGAACCATTAGGTCAAGGTGGCTTTGGCGCAACTTTCTTAGCCCATGACCAAGCCTTACCAGGAGAACCGAGTTGTGTCATCAAGCAACTACGGCCTTCAGGAACTGCGCCACACGTCTTGCAGATGGCGCGAGAACTGTTTGAGCGAGAAGCCAAAACTCTAGGTAAGATTGGCAATCATCCTCAAGTACCGCGATTGCTGGACTATTTTGAAGAGCAAGAACAATTCTATTTAGTTCAGGAATACATCAGTGGTGCTACCTTGCAACAAGAAGTGAAAACTAACGGAATCTTCAGTGAAACCGGAGTCAAGCAATTCTTGAGTGAGATTTTGCCACTGCTGCAATACATCCATGAACAAAAGGTGATTCACCGTGATATTAAGCCAGCTAATTTAATTCGCCGTACTCAAGATGCCAGAATGGTACTCATTGACTTTGGTGCTGTCAAAAACCAAGTCACCCAAGCCACAAACAACCAATTTGGCCAGACGGCACTAACTGCATATGCAATTGGTACTCCTGGTTTTGCACCACCAGAGCAAATGGCTATGCGTCCAGTTTACGCTAGTGATATTTACGCATTGGGAGTAACATGCATTTATCTATTAACTGGCAAAACTCCTAAAGATATAGATTACAATCCCACAACCGGCGAGATGATGTGGGAGCGGTTGGTGCATGTCAGTGACCACTTGATTAATGTGTTGCGAAAAATGTTAGACGTGTCTGTCCGCAATCGCTACCAGTCAGCCGCAGATGTACTCAGAGCCTTAGAGATAGAACCATATCTAGAAAGTTTAGCTAAGGGCTTGCTAGTTAAATCTGATAATCCGGTTAAAGAGCGAACACACAACCAGCACGCAAATTCTGGCGTTTTATGGGGTAATCCTGCTACCGCTGCTACTGGTATGGGAGTTGCACAGGTAGCAGCAGCAATTCGAGCCAGACGAGCCAAGCTAGCAGAAGCAGCTGGATCAGATCCTGGGGGATTACGTCAGGGAGCTACCGCAGCTAAATCAACGTCTTTGCCTAGCAGCAACAGTACTGCTTCACAGCCTCAACAATCTAAAATTGGGCGCAAATTAGATAGCCAAACTTTACTCACAGCTTATCTCAAGGGTAGACGAGATTTTGCCTTACACAATTTAAATCTGCTAAACCTCCAAGGTGTTGACTTATCCGAAACCAATTTCCATTCTGCTCAATTGCAAAGTACTAATCTGCAAGGAGCTAATCTCCACAATAGTGACTTTGGTCGAGCCAGTCTGACTAAAGCAAATCTCAAGGATGCTAATTTAAGCAAAGCTTACTTCAACCATGCTGATTTAGAAGGAGCAGACCTCAGAGGAGCAGACCTCAGCCATGCTTATCTCAGCAATGCTAATCTTCGGGGTGCTAATTTGTGTGGTGCTAATCTCAGTGGTGCCAAGATTTCTGATGAGCAGCTAGCACTGGCAAAAACTAATTGGATGACAGTACGTCCCAATGGTAAACGAGGATTATTATGATTTGAGAATTGAAAGTGGGAATCATAATATTTTGGATTTTGGATTTTGGATTTTAGATTTTAGAGGCAGTGTGTTGGTTCACCTCTTGACTCCTACCTCGCTGCCTTCTACTTATTACAAATTAAAAATTAAGTTGGTGGACATAATTAGATGTAAGATGACAACCAGAAAAACCTGCTCATCACTAGGTTTTTACCTCCTGACTCCTACTTATTGAAATTGAGAGATTGCTACCACAGCAACCTCTAGTGAACAGAGCAATTAAAACTGTTGTGTTAAGATTTCGGCATTGATCTATTTTTAGTGCGATCGCAACTAGCCAGGATAATTTTCTGGAGCTAAGTAGTTCTACTATTGTTGTCTAATTTTGCCAATAAATTTATTCTAATTCTCATTAAGAATATTTAACAATATTCTTAATAATTGCCATCTGTTAAAAACCTAGTACGATACTTTACAATAAAAAACAAACTATCACATTAATTATTTTATAAAGATGTTTGATTATATAGCTGTCGCCAGTAGTGTTAGGACATCAACAGATGATAAAAACTAGACACAAAGCGAAAAGTCCAAGCGGCGGCTTTTGCCGATCTGAACTTTTCAAGACAAAGACTTTTCACCCAGTCACCATTGCCCCTAATCCCCACTTCCTCCGGTCGTGGGGGCCCCGAGTTCCCCAGTCCCTAGTCCCTAGCTATATTTATGGCTTTAAATACTGGTGAAAAATTCTCACTCTAAAGTTGAAAAGTCGAACGCTCACAGCCGCTCAATTGCCCATAGTGATAGCGGCGAGTCAAAAGGCAATTATCCCTGATTATGGGCTGAGATGAGAGATTCACGATGACCGAAATCAGCAAGTCAAATTTATGGAATGTGAAAGACTTAGCAATGATAGCTGAGTCGCAAGATAAGGAATTAAAACGGCGATTAAGTTTATATCAAGTATTCCTGAAGTTGTATGAACACCATAGTACGCTTCTAGATGAAATCCTTCAGCTGGAAAACCCAGATAGCCAGTTAACTCTGGTGAAGGGACATTATCTACAGGGTGTAGTGGATGGTTCTGCTGTGTATGTGAACAGTAACTTGTGCAACAATCAGACGCAAGCTTTACGACAACCGCAGCAGATTTGGACAATAGGTCGCGATCGCAATAATGGCATCTACATTGCTGATCAATATCTGTCTCGTCGCCACGCTGCTATTCAATATATTCAGAATCAGGGATTTTACTTAATCGATTTCAAAAGTACCAATGGTTCTTTTGTCAACGGTCAACGCACTTATCAGCCGCAGAAACTCAAAGATGGCGATCGCATTCGTCTAGGCAATATGACTTTTAATTTTTTCTTGAGTTATTCCAGCCGTCTTTTACCGACTGTAGCAATGGAATTACTAATGCAGCTTGCGCCTAGAGTAGGTGGTGATATAGATGAAACACTCAGTGCAGTTGGAGAAGTACAAAAACCTGCCTCAGAAAATGTAGATAACAATGTAGATATTTATAGAGAACTCAGCTTGATTAAGCAGCTAGATGATGGACATGGCAGCTTGAATACTCAACAGCAATCAGAAATTTTAGACCGCTTTTTTAGGAGATCAATACCATCTAATACTAATTCGTAATTCGTAATTCGTAATTCGTAATTAAGAAATCCATAACACATTTGGGTTTCCGGGTTTAAATGTATTGCTGGATTTTAGAGAATTCGTATAATCTACTTAGAAAAATCTAAATCAAAATACAAAAAGATTACCCCTATTTGGGGTAATCTTTTTACTTAATAGCATTTAAAGACTTGCAAATAACAAATATCCTTTTTATAGTTATTTGTTGCTGACAGTCAACAGCCATCTGTCATCTGTCAACAACTTCAACTGGGATAATATTTCTTGAAGTCCCCTTAGTGTTATTCTTCTTCCTCGAAGTCCTCTTCTTCTTCATCTTCACTAGTCTTCGCTACGGAGTTAGCAGAAACAACAGCCCCCTTATCTAACTTTTCACGTACTAGTTGCTTAATTTGTTCAGCAAATTCCGGCTTCTCTTCTAGATATTTAATAGCGTTGTCTCGTCCTTGGGAGATGTTATCGCCGTTGTAACTATACCAAGCACCTTTGCGAATAATGATGCCAGTTTCTTCTGCTAAATCTACAAGACAGCCCAAAGTTGAAACTCCCTTGCCAAAAATAATGTCAAATTCTGCCACTCTAAAAGGCGGTGCTACTTTATTTTTAGCAACTTTGACTTTGACACGGTTACCAAATTCATCTGTCCCTTTTTTCAAGGTTTGAATCCGGCGGATATCTAAGCGGACTGAAGCGTAAAACTTCAATGCGTTACCACCAGTTGTAGTTTCTGGGCTACCGTAGGTGACACCGATTTTTTGCCGCAACTGGTTAATAAAAATTACTGTGCAACCAGATTTACCAATATTGCCAGTAATTTTACGTAAAGCTTGGCTCATCAATCGCGCTTGCAGACCAACGTGAGCATCACCCATATCCCCTTCAATTTCAGCGCGGGGAACTAGTGCTGCTACCGAGTCAATAACTACAATGTCAACGGCTGCGGAACGAACAAGCTGATCGACAATTTCCAAAGCCGCTTCGCCTGTGTCAGGCTGGGAAACCAGGAGATTTTCAATATCTACACCCAATGCTGCCGCGTAAGTGGGATCAAGGGCGTGTTCAGCATCAACAAAGGCAGCAATACCACCTTCTCGTTGCACTTCTGCGATCGCATGTAGGGCTACTGTAGTTTTACCGGAACTTTCCGGCCCATAAATCTCAATCACCCGTCCCTTGGGTAAACCACCACCCAGCGCTAAATCCAGGGTGAGTGCGCCACTGGAAATCGTCTCCACCCGCATCCGGGTAGCATCGCCCAAGCGCATGATTGCTCCCTTACCGAAGCTACGCTCAATCTGGTTGAGTACCATATTCAGCGCTTTTTGCTTGCCAGAAGTATCGGTGTTGATAGCCATTCCTGCCTCTAAGTATATGGATTTAAGGAGTGTTGGTTTCGGAGTTTTGAGTAGAACAGATATACTATTTTAGCCAGAAAATTCTGCAATAGGAATTCTCAAATCAAAAAGAAAGTGTGACAAGATCGTAACCCAATCCCTAGCTGATTGGGGTAGCCTTGCACCATGATACCCAATACGGTTCGGTTAAGAAAGTTATCTGTTGAGGGATGCAGGGGGGCAGGGGGAGATGGGTAATGGGTAATGGGTAATGGGTAATGGGTAATGGGTAATGGGTAATGGGTGATGACTAATAGTAGAATCCAATTACCAATTACCAATTCTCAATTACCAATTCCCAATGCCCAATTCCCAAGCGGCGGGGGAATCAACCTCAACCATCTACATGGAGATGTAGTTTCCCGCCGCTTTCAATGAATCTGGGGCATCACTATGTTAAACAGTACTATTGTTCTACTATAAACCAATTAAAGATAGTATTATTAAGGACTGTTTCACAGGAAACTCCCTTTCAGCCAGTTAATATGTCAGACCAACAGCTAGCAGCATCTTTCAATGGGCATGTTCCCCACTCCAGCCAAAATAACCAGAACACCATCCGGATTCGGGGTGCTAGGCAGCATAATCTGAAGAATATTGACTTGGAATTGCCACGCGATCGCTTGATTGTGTTTACTGGCGTTTCTGGTTCGGGTAAGTCTTCGTTGGCGTTTGACACAATTTTCGCTGAAGGGCAACGTCGCTATGTGGAATCTCTCAGCGCTTATGCACGGCAATTTTTAGGACAATTAGATAAGCCGGACGTGGAGGCTATTGAAGGATTAAGTCCGGCGATTTCAATTGATCAAAAGTCTACCTCTCATAACCCGCGTTCGACTGTAGGCACGGTAACGGAAATTTATGACTATCTGCGGCTGTTGTTTGGGCGGGCGGGTGAACCTCATTGTCCCATATGCGATCGCTGTATTTCGCCTCAGACCATTGATGAAATGGTCGATCGCATTATGGAATTACCAGACCGTACCCGTTTTCAAATCCTCGCGCCCGTTGTTCGGGGTAAAAAAGGTACTCACCGCAAATTATTATCCAGTCTGGCATCCCAAGGTTTTGTACGTGTGCGCGTCGATGGTGAAGTGCGAGAATTGTCAGATTCCATTGAATTGGATAAAAATTTTACTCACACCATTGAAGTTGTAATTGACCGCTTGGTGAAAAAAGCTGGTATTCAAGAGCGTTTGGTAGATTCTCTGTCTACGTGTCTTAAACAGTCTAGTGGCATTGCAAACATACTTATTAGTAATTCGTCATCGGAGGAAACCCCCCCTAACCCCCCCTTACCAAGGGGGGGTGCTGAAAGCGGGGGGTCTGACAAAGAACAAGAATTAGTATTTTCTGAAAACTTTGCTTGTCCAGAACATGGGGCGGTGATGGAAGAATTATCACCGCGCTTGTTCTCATTTAACTCACCTTATGGTGCTTGTCCCCATTGTCATGGTCTTGGGACTTTAAGAAGATTTTCGCCGGATTTAGTCGTACCTGACCCAGAAGCGCCAGTTTATGCTGCGATCGCACCTTGGTCAGAAAAGGATAATTCATATTATCTGGAATTACTCTACAGTTTAGGGCAGGCTCACGGATTTGAGTTGCAGATCAATTGGAAAAACCTCACAGAGTCACAACAGCAAATTATTCTGTACGGAGAGAAAGAAGAAGGAAATAAAGCACAGAAAACCCAGAATTATAAAGGTGTAATTCCCATATTGCAACGGCAGTATGATGGTGGTTCGGAATTAATTAAGCAAAAATTAGAGCAGTATTTAATTGACCAGCCTTGTGAAGTATGTAAGGGCAAACGGTTAAAACCAGAAGCTTTGGCGGTAAGATTGGGACAGTATCGAATTTTGGATTTGACAGGCGTATCGATACGGGATTGTCGGCAGAGAATTGATCAGTTAAAATTGAGCGATCGCCAGTTTCAAATTGCTGATTTAGTATTGCGAGAAATCAAGGCCAGATTGCAATTTCTCTTGGATGTCGGCTTAGATTATCTCACCCTTGACCGTCCCGCCATGACACTTTCTGGTGGCGAAGCCCAACGAATACGGCTAGCCACACAAATTGGTTCTGGCTTAACAGGAGTTCTTTACGTTTTAGATGAACCAAGTATTGGTTTGCATCAACGAGATAATGGCAGACTGCTGAAAACTTTAACGAAATTGCGTGATTTAGGTAATACATTAATTGTGGTTGAGCATGATGAAGAAACCATTCGTGCAGCTAACCACATTGTTGACATTGGCCCTGGTGCAGGAATTCACGGCGGACATATTATTGCCCAAGGTGATTTACAGGCATTATTAACAGCAGAAAAATCCTTGACTGGTGCCTATTTATCAGGAAGAAAAGTAATTAATACCCCAGCCGAACGCCGAGAAGGAAATGGGCGAAGTTTAATAATTAAAAACGCTCATCGCAACAATTTAAAAAATATAGATATAGAAATACCATTGGGTAAACTCGTATCTGTAACTGGTGTTTCTGGTTCTGGAAAATCAACCTTAATTAATGAATTACTTTATCCATCACTGCAACATCATTTAACTAAAAAAGTTCCTTTACCCAAAGATTTAAGTGCAATCCAAGGATTAAATGCTGTAGATAAAGCAATTGTCATTGACCAATCGCCCATAGGACGCACGCCACGTTCTAACCCTGCGACTTATACAGGTATTTTCGATGCAATTCGGGATGTATTTTCTCAAACAGTAGAAGCTAAAGCCAGGGGTTATAAACCTGGACAATTTTCTTTTAATGTCAAAGGTGGACGTTGCGAAGCTTGTAGCGGACAAGGTGTAAATGTCATTGAAATGAACTTTCTGCCAGATGTTTACGTGCAATGCGAAGTTTGTAAAGGTGCAAGATATAACCGTGAAACTTTGCAAGTTAAATATAAAGACAAATCTATTTCTGACGTTCTCAACATGACAGTTGAGGAGAGTTTAGAATTTTTTCAAAACATTCCCAAAGCAGTTGCACGTTTGCAAACTTTATTGGATGTCGGTTTAGGTTATATTCAACTTGGTCAACCTGCAACTACTTTATCTGGTGGTGAAGCACAACGGGTGAAATTAGCCACAGAATTATCGAGGCGGGCGACAGGTAAGACACTTTATTTAATAGATGAACCGACAACTGGTTTATCTTTTTATGATGTTCATAAATTGTTGGATGTGTTGCAAAGATTGGTGGATAAAGGTAATTCAATTTTAGTAATTGAACACAATTTAGATGTCATTCGTTGTTCTGACTGGGTGATAGATTTAGGGCCAGAAGGTGGCGATAAAGGAGGAGAACTAATAGCTGCGGGTACACCGGAGGAGGTTGCTAAAAATCCCAGGTCTTATACTGGGCAATATTTACAGCAGGTGTTACAACAGTATCCGCCACAAGCAATTACTATGAAAAATAAATAGAGGCTAATTAGTATTTGCAAGGAGAAGCTTAATGAATGACCAGGAGTTAGAAGTTCTCCTGAACGACCTGGAATCAGACCGAGTTGAACGGAAAGCTTCGATTTCTGATAAAGGCAAGCTTTGTGAGACAATTTGTGCATTTGCCAACGACTTACCTAACCACCAACAAGCAGGAGTTCTGTTTATTGGGGTTCATGATAATGGTACTTGTGCAAACCTGACCATAGACGATAGGCTTTTGGTTACACTTTCAGCTATGCGGTCTGATGGTAACATTTTGCCTTTTCCTACAATGGTTGTTCAAAAGCGCATTATTGCTGGTTGTGAACTAGCTGTAGTAATTGTAGAACCATCGGATGCTCCTCCTGTGCGCTTCAATGGACGTGTATGGATTAGAGTCGGCCCCCGCAAAGCAACTGCTACAGCAGAAGAAGAACGTCGTTTAGCTGAAAAGCGACGCGCGAAAGATTTGCCTTTTGACATTCGTCCTCTCCCATTTGCTAGCTTGGATGACTTAGATTTAGATATTTTCTGCCGAGTTTATCTACCCTCATCTTTAGCTGTTGATGTCCTTGAAGAAAATCAACGCACTGTTGAACAACAACTTGCATCAATACGCTTTGCAACAGTTGAACCACAACCGAAGCCGACTATCCTCGGAGTGCTAGTAGTTGGTAACGACCCTAGACAATTTGTTCCCTGTGCCTATGTTCAATTTCTTCGCATTGAAGGCACCGAGTTAACAGACCCAATTAAAGACCAAAAAGAAATTAGCGGCCCGCTTCCAGATTTGCTAAGGATATTAGATGAAACTTTTCAAGTTCATATCTCAGTTGCTACAGATATTACTAGTCAACCCGTTGAAATTCGCCAGCCTGATTACCCAATAGTCGCCTTACAACAAATAGGAAGAAATGCGATTTTACACCGAATTTATGAAGGGACAAATGCGCCAGTAAGAATTACTTGGTTTAGCGATCGCATTGAAATTCAAAATCCTGGCGGTCCTTTCGGTCAAGTAAATCGGCAAAACTTTGGACAACCAGGAATCACAGACTATCGCAATCCTCACCTTGCCGAAGCCATGAAAAATCTGGGCTATGTTCAACGATTTGGGCTGGGAATTCAACTTGCTCGTCAGCAACTTCAAAATAATGGTAATCCACCTCTAGAATTTACTGTGGAAGATGCCCATGTGTTGGTCACTCTTAAGAGAAAATCATGACTACAAAGATTATTGCTTTCTTCAATAATAAAGGAGGAGTTGGTAAAACTTCCTTAGTTTATCATTTAGCATGGATGTATCAAGATTTAGGGTTGCGAGTAGTTGCAGCTGATTTAGATCCTCAAGCGAACCTTACTGCTGCATTCTTAGATGAAGAACGTTTAGAACAAATTTGGTGGGAGAATAGTCAACCAACTACTATTTTTGATTGTATTCAACCCCTATTAAAAGGTGTTGGTGATATTGGTAATCCACATTTGGAATATGTTCAAGAAACTCAGCCCTCACAGCAATTATCCTTTTTTGAATCAGGCTCATTAGCTCTTTTAGTAGGAGATTTAGCACTTTCTGGATTTGAAGATGAACTTTCAGCACAGTGGCCTAATTGTCTTGGTGGAGGTGGTCAAGAACGAGCCTTAAGGGTAATTTCTGCTTTTTGGAGAATTTTGCAACAAACAGCTATTAATCATAAAGCAAACATAATATTGATGGATTTAGGGCCTAATTTAGGTGCAATAAATCGTGCAGCATTAATTGCAGCAGATTATATTGTTGTTCCTGTTGCTCCAGATTTATTTTCTTTACAAGGCTTGCGTAACTTAGGCCCTACATTGCAAACTTGGCGCGAAGAGTGGCAAGAAAGATTAGCCAAAGCCAGTTCTTCAGGTAAGAAAAGTCTTGGTTCAGATTTACGACTTCCTCAAGGAACAATGCAACCTGTTGGTTATGTCGTTTTACAGCATTCAGTAAGATTAGATCGAGTAGTAAAAGCTTATGAACGTTGGATCGCTCGTATTCCAACAGTTTATCAAGAGGTTGTTTTAAATAAGCCTATAAAAAATATATCTATAGAAAGTGATCCAAACTGTTTAGCTCTACTTAAAAACTATCAAAGCTTGATGCCAATGGCTCAAGAAGCTCATAAACCTATGTTTCATTTAAAACCTGCTGATGGTGCTATTGGCGCTCATACTAAAGCAGTCAGAAACGTTTATAATGATTTTAAAAAATTGGCTTATCAGATAGCAGAACAAACAAAAGTAAAAATTCCCCAATTATAAAGCTATTATTGTAAATTTGTAAGTAGGTACAATCGCACTGTTAAAAATGATTTAAGCAGGTAGACTGTACAATTATAAGTTAAGCGCGATCGCTCTGAGTTTTGCATAACCTAGCTGTTGTTGAGAAAGGACGATCGCCTACTCTAAAATAAACTTCTATCAACATTAAAAAACTTCGCCAAAGCTTGAGCCTGTTCTTTAGTAAGTTATAACTGACCATTAATCACTTGATTTACAACCTCATCATCACCTAAAATGTTTACTAAATCATTTTGTGTCAAACTTTGAGCCTCCATCAAATGCAAGAGTCTTGAATGAGGTGTTGAAGAATTAAGTTGATAATGCTTCTCTTCAAAATCCTCAATTAGCCTTACCAGTAATTCCAACACAGCATTTTCTTCGGGAGTAAGTTGAGGACGAGAAAGTAATTCTTCAACAATTTCTAAAAATTCCCCATTCTCATCTTCTGTCTTAATAATTAGAGGTTGATATTCAGCCAATAAATGATTTAACTTCACATCTTGCACCAGTTACCACAACCGCTTCAGAATCAATTCTGAGGCTAATAGCTCAAGTAAGCTAAAGCGTACTATACCAATAGTAAATCATTCGTGAAAATCCATCTTTCTTATCTCTCTGCGTTCTCTGCGCCTCTGCGGTTCGATTAAAAAGTTTTTTTCACAAACAAAGCATGGCATTTTGTAGTGTAATATACAAAACCGAGGCTGTTTATATTTCAGCGTGGGTTATTGCCTGTATGCAACAGTATAAACAGGAAAGCGGCATCTCTCCCGCCCCGCTTTCCTCGCCAAGCAAACTTGTTTGGAAAGCATAAATTGCGGGTTTTGCAGATGAAAAAATTTTTGAAATACCTCAGTTTAGGTATGCTGTCTACGTTTTTGACGGCTACTCCTGGACTAGGCGCTGAACGCATCAGCTTTTTTTACCCTCCCTTTGGCGAATTTTCTTTGTCTGTGGACTCGTTAGAAAAGTTTGCTAAAGAAGGCAAAATAGATCAGGACTTGGGATTTTATGCTAGTCGTGCAACTCCCGAACAACTTGCTCAACTACGGGAGTTACTCCAGCAACGTTTCAATGTTACACCAACTTTAGTATCCCAAGTTACCTACTCACCCATCGGCGAAAGGGTATTGCAACGTTTAGGAAATTTGCTGCTGACTGAATCTCGCAAAAATGGTTTTTATGCGCTACGCGGTGCTTTAATTATCGCTGCTACTGATAAAGAAGGTTTAACAATTGTGAATTTGCTGCGGAGATTTCCCAGCAATACTATACGGCTGAATTATACAGAGGGACTAAGAATAGTCGCTGACTTGTCAGAATTACTCAAAACTAGGGATAAAGTTGTTACATATATTCAAAAAGAAGCGATCGCCCAAGCTACCAATGCCAATATTAACTTTTCACAACAAGTAGATTTGCGAATGCCTGGAAAATTCCGCTGGGAGAAAAAAACCCTGGAATTGAATGATGTTTCTCGCGATCGCCGTCTACCAGTTGATATATATTTACCCCAAACCACACCAGAACAACAGCCACCCTTTCCCCTGATTGTAATTTCTCATGGCGTGGCTTCAGACCGTTATGCCTTTGCCTACCTGGCTGAACATTTAGCATCCTATGGTTTTGCTGTGGCTGTACTAGAACACCCTGGTAGTAACGCTGAACGTATTCAGCAATATTTTGCAGGTTTAGCCAGTCCACCAAATGCAACGGAATTTATTAACCGACCTTTGGATATCAAGTATCTCCTCGATGAACTCCAGCGTCGGGAAAAGTTTGACCCCACACTCCAAGGAAAACTCAATTTTCAGCAAATTGGGGCGATCGGTCAGTCATTTGGTGGTTATACTGTTTTAACTCTAGCAGGAGCAAATATTGACTTTACCGAACTTCGTCGAGACTGTAATCCTGCTAATTCATCCTTAAATTTGTCGCTGATTTTGCAATGTCAAGCAACTGATTTATTACCGAAAAATTATAACCTCAATGACGATCGCATTAAAGCTATTATTGCCATTAATCCCATTGATAGTTCTATTTTAAGTCAAAGTGGCATCAGTCAAATTCAAGTTCCTGTAATGTTGGTGGCAGGTAGCCAAGATATTTTCGCCCCAGCAGTACCAGAACAGATTCGTCCTTTTACATGGCTTAAAAATCCCAATAAATATTTAGCTTTAATTGAAAACGCTACCCACTTTACTGTTCTTGCGGATTCCCCTGCTAATCCTGGTGTATTGCCTGTACCAGCTGGTTTACTGGGCCCTGACCGTACTGCTGCATATTCTTATCTTAAGGCCCTGAGTGTGGCTTTCTTAGAAACTCATCTTCTCAACCGTTCTGAATACCGCTCTTATTTGCAACCGTCCTATGCTCAATTTATCAGTCAACCTCCCCTGAATCTTAGTCTATTAAACTCGCTGAGTGCAGATCAGTTGACTCAAGCAATAAATCAACCAATTCGTGAATCAGCCAAACCATCACAACCTCAATCAATCCCTAATTTACGTTAATTTTTAACAGTAAACTGTCACTGATATGCATCTATAAATATTAGGAATTACGTGCATTGTCATGTTGTTTTCGCCTGGGTTGTCAAGAGTCAATAGTCCAAAAAACCTTGATTTTTGACCCAGTACTTTTGACTATTGACTGCTATTGCAGAAAATTATGTGTGCCAGTTGCATAATGCTAATTTGAAAAAAGAATGCAACAGATATCTTGTAGGGGTGTACAGTTGGTTATTGGTGTCAACAATCGCGTAAAACCCTTGCAATGGTGTTATACCAAGTTCACTCAACTACTAGTTATGCTGTCGGAACCCCAAAGAGTCAAAGCCGCCACGCCCAAATGAAGCAAGTAGGGTATAATTTCCAATCGTTAGAACACCAATTCAGTAATCCTGGGGGAGCAACGCTTCGGAGAGTGAGATGGCAGAGCTGGGGGAGCTGGGGAGGCTGGGGAGGCTGGGGAAGAGGAATAAATTAAGTTTATTTATCATATTTTAAGTAGCAAAAAGAACTATGTTTTCTCTTTTCTCCCCCAGCTACCCCAGCTACCCCCGCTCCCAAGCGCTCATTTCACGATGATCTCACGCTCTTTGCGCGTTGCTCCCAATCCTGGAAGAACCTCTCCCCCTACCCCTCTCCTACGAGGAGAGGGGAGTTGAGCTACCCCTTCCCTTGAAGGGAACTCGGGGCCCCCATTAAATTTTGGCTCAGCCCTAATTTAATGGGGATTAGGGTCAGGGGGGCTGGGGGGTTAGGTTTTTGATTACTTAATCGATGCTCTAGAGCTAGTATGAATTGAGACTTTATCAACAAACTCTTGGGTAATCTTGCTAGGCTTCACAGCTATTTATATATGCAATTTAATACGTTTTTAAGTTAGTAAATGCAAAAGATTTTTCAAAAAATCTTAAGATTGGCACTTCCCATTAGCAAAGCTATCGTTTAGTATAGTTTTTTAGTGTGCTAGCTCTAACTAAGGTAAATGATAAAACCTAACTATAGAGTGATGAAATAATCAACGTCCTGTTAGTAATAACTTCCAGATATGCTGTGTACACAGCATATAAGTAAAAAGAGGTGCAAAAAAAAACAAACACTTAGTTAATTCTTAAAACTTAGATTTCATCCAGCTATAAAATATTAATATTTTGCTCATGACCGATGTATATACTGACCATGTTCCACAAAATCAGCAACTACTGAACACTATCGACAGCAACGTAATTGAAACAAAGTTTGACCCTTCACACCTCCATGATCAAGAAACCGTGTTCATTCTTAGCAATGGTTACTTGGGAACGCGAGGAACTTTTGAAGAAGGATACCCCGGCGATCGCACAACAACATTGATACACGGTATTTATGATGATGTAGCGAAAGCGAATGCTGAACTTGTGAACTGTCCCAACTGGCTACCGCTGGTAGTGACAGTGGCAGGCGATCGCTTTAGCATGGATAGTGGAGAAATTCTCAATTACGAACGTCGGCTTAACCTGCGTTTAGGTATAGTTAGCCGTGATGTCCGCTGGCGTTCTCCCAAGGGTCACACCCTAGATTTACACTTTGAGCGTTTCACCAGTTTGGCAGATCAACATGTGATGGCGATCCGCTGTCAAATCACATCTATAGATTTTGCTGGTGAGATCACAGTTGCAACCGGATTTGATGCCAAACCATACACCCAAGGCGTACCACATTGGCGAACCTTAAACTACGGTGGCATAGACCAGATTATTTGGCTGCAAAACCAAACTCTACACTCAGGTATTCTACTGGGGATGGCGGCTAAATTGGTAGTAGAAGGTGATAATACTGCAATTGTGGGTGTAGAAAAATTTGATGATCCCACTTTGACAACCAATTTGCAATTTTTTCCTGGAAAAACGCTGGCTGTAGAAAAGATTGTCACTGTGTTTACATCACATGAAGCTGAACTTCCTATCGCCGAAGCCTTACAGAGGCTAGCTGATGAACCGAGATACAGTACTTTACTAGCTGCTCACATTGTGGCGTGGGAACAAGTGTGGCAAGATGCTGACATTCTGATAGTAAGCGATCGCCAAGCTCAGTTAAAGATTCGTGAAAAACTGTTGCAATTACTAGCAATAGCACCACTTCACGACAACCAAGAACAATAGCGTAGCGTAACAATCTCTAAACTCAAGCTAGCTTTATTCCCCTTTGTTGCATTCGCTTTGCACATATGGTAAATGATTGGGCGGATGCTGCGATCGCTGTTGATAAAAATTACTGAGATTCACTACACAAGTCTATACTGTACCAGAGGTTAGTGTAGATAATTGGCTATTTTCAATCCATTGAGAACTACTGATTACCTTACTAATAAAGGTATCTTGGGCAACTAAAGTTGCTCTGTGAAGTTCTTCATCAGTCGCAACACCTGCATGATTTTTGAAAGCCAAAGTTCCTGTTGCATCAGAAAGAAATTCCACAGAAAAACCTAAATGGGAAGCTTGTCTAGCCGTCGTGTCACAACACATTTGAGTCATGTATCCACAAATCACGACAGTATCAATACCCCTATTTTTCAGCCAACTTTCTAACTCAGTACCTGTAAAGCTACCTGGTAAATTTTTTTCAATTAGAAGATCATAAGGTCGTTTGGCAACTTCAGGGTGAAGTTCCCATTCTTTACTTCCCTTACGAAAAATGGGGGAGTCTGCTTGTGGCTGTGTATGTCTGACGACAATAATTGGAATACCTCGCCGTTGTGCAATATTCATGACTTGCAGAATATTGTCTAGGCTTTTTGATGGATAAGTTACGGGCAGTTTACCAGTGAAATATTCATTCTGAACATCGATGACTAATAAGGCTCGCTTCATGATGATTCTTTCCAAAACAACTATTGAACCACATCCAAAGACAAACTCTTAGACACAAGTCATTTTAAGTTAGCCAAGATGGTGAAGTAACACTACTAGGAGCTATTGGTAATAAATCTTGATTCTCTCTCTGTAGAAGGTAGTTCCATCTATGGCAAAAGTTTACCATGTTTCTACTGTTATAACTGCCATTTAGACACTAGAGCTACACAGAGGTGATAATAAATGACTAATAGTAAACAACTTGCCTACTATAGAACTCAACAACAGCAGATAGAACCAGTGAACGAAGATGAGTTAGCTATTATTCGTAATCGCCGTGCTGTCAAGCGTCTTTTGATACAACAGACTTTGGCCGATCGCATTCTCGAAACAATTGCAATTTGCTCTATCTTAAGTGCTAGTTTGTTCGGCATAGGTGCGTTGGGATGTTGGAGTCTAGAAATAATTGACACTAGCGCCAAACCATCAATATTGAGTAAACAGGATTGGGTTGCACGAAAACATATTTGCTTTGGCTGGATGCTAGTTGGGTTTTCTAGCTTTCTTGCTAGTAGTTCTTTGGGTAAAAAACGCCACAGCCAAAAGTAATTAGTATTAATGATAAACTGAGAGATTAGATTAAGAATTAAAAAGCAATTATTCAAACAATGATAAAATCTCTCAAAAGTGAGGAAAAACAAACGTCTACAGCTGATTGGCGATTAATTCCTGGCTACTTGCATCAAGGCTATACAGATTTTGAAACAGTACATATTTTATTAGGTCGTTTTTTGGCAGATAGAACCTCTGAATATCCATTAACAGAAAAAGAACTATTTGCTGGCGATGGTATTTTTGAATGGGGACATGCTCTGCCTTTAGAAAAAGTGATTCACTCGCAGGAAGATTTGGAATTTTTACTCAAACATCCGAATTTGTTACGCAAGTCGATCACGATTATTGAACCATGGGAACATGTGGGTGTTAATGCTTTTGGTGAAAATGTTCGGGCTTCCAAAAATGTTGCCTATATTGCCCAGAAAGTCGCTGATATAGACTCAGTATTGCTGCCTGTTTGGGCTTGTGGAATCATCGATCCAGAAATAGTGGTGCCGGCAATTGCTTCTGGTTATGCGGTGATTGTAGAAGGAGGCGATCCTTCAGTATATGATCCATCCACTTGGACAAGTCCGGTTTGTCCGCGAGAGGATATGTTTGCATTAGTAGAAAAATTATTGATTTCGCGATCGCCTGCTAGCGCTCCGGTAATCTTTATTTGTGTAGGACACCAACTAGCGGCTGAATGTCACATCCGACTGATCCGTAAAGCAGTCAAACAAGTCTTGAACATGACATCTCTAGAACGCGACAAGAACGGTAGAGCGCTCAAATCGCTGCAAGAGGTTGCAGAACGCATTGAAGCTATGGGAAAGACGCTCAAAATTAAAAAGCGTGATGGACGCATTGTTGCTTCTGGCTGGAATGACGATCATTTCGTCGTTACACGCAATGAATCGAAAGAAGTTGGTACTCGCGTGTTATTGCCTTATCAATCACCTGATAATGAAAATTTAAGTATTCCTTGGGAAATTATTCATGCTCATGATGTGACATCTGACACCCATGAAGGTGTGATTGATACAACGATTCAATATGAACATGAAATCTCGATTTCCATGTTTCACTCTGATGAAGTCAATGAAGAAGCAATACTGTTTGCTAACTGGGCTTACCGCAGTATTCATGATGCCATTGTTCCTTATCGCCATGTGATAGCTGGAAGTCCTTTGTCATGGCTGATACAACTGCCTGATTCTATAGAAATTCTTTGTTCAACAGCAGAGGAAAGCGGTGAAATACTGACAGAATGTTCAGCTACCTGTATTAACTACAAAGACTTTGAAACTAAAAAAATCCGACGTTCGTTTACTTGCCAGTTTCATCCAGAACTATTGGAAGATCTGCGTGCAATTGGTAGCGGTAAACCTCCCTCCTATTCAACTCTGAAGCAAGATGATGGTGTGCGCTTATTTGTCAGACTGCTGTATGTGGGAATGCAAGAGTAATCAACTATGATGCTGTGAAATCGCATAGTTACTCGTGAAGGTTGTCAAAATAATTCGTAATTGATAATTCGTAATTCGTAGTTAGAATTAGTGTTAGCTCTCTTCCCACCTCCTAGAAGCACCATTAAATTTTCAATTTGGTGTTGGCTCTATATTCAGATCTTGCACCTGAGCCTGAGTACGCCTTGAACTTAAGTTCAAGGCTTATAGCTCAAGTCCGTTAAAACGGACTGAAATTTATGTTTAGTAAGCTAATCGCAAACTTCGGCTTTGAGCCTGTAAAATTTATTTCTTGGCGGTCAATTGGGCAGGTGCAAGATGTGAGTATACCCATTTAATTACGAATTACGAATTACGAATTAGTAATTATTTGGTCAAGAGTCAAGGTTAATCTGGACTCTTGACAGCAAGTAAAATTAGAAACCATCCAGGCGAATATCTTTCCAGATATCAGAAACCTGCCAACCTGAGTTACCAACAGATTGTACTATGGGGCGATCGCGCAATGGAGTATAGTTATGTTTGCGATTTACTACCTGTAGTTCTTGCTGCTCTTCAACTGTTGACTGTTGAGTATTAATTCCATCCTGTTGAAAATGTTGATCTTTTGGTTCGTCTGTTATCTCTGTTTTCTTGAGAATGGGCTTTTCAAAATTTTTGATCAGTTTCATACCTATCTGAAGTTTCAAATTTGACACATTAACAAAAAGCAGCTAATTTTTACTGTTGCGGCTGAAGGAAGTAACACTAATAAATGTCACTATCTCTCTTATGGTGATTCATTGATAATCAAAATGACAAGTAGTTAAAACAAGCTAATTTGTTCGGTTTTCTACACTTTTAAAAACCAATTTGAGGTATTGAAATATTTTACTTTCCAAAATATACAAGAAGCAGCAAACATCCTCTAATGATTTGGAGTTGGTTACTACTGAGTCAGGCGTGATTTAATACTCTAGGTATATGGATTCAAGTCAACGTTAAAACTCATGATAGAGAAGATGTTAAACCCTCTGACAGAGAATAGCAAATTTGCTATTCGCTACAACATTAGCTATTACTGTATTACACAAAGAAATTACATATAATGACTGCAAATCTTTTGTCAATACCTGCAACATCAAGAATTAACAACTAAAGTCAGGTAGCTGGCTTAATTTGGTGGTAATGACTATGAAACCACAGTTATCAATAAGATAAAAGTATTGAAAATGACTTTTCAAATATTCTCTGAAATAAATATTTACTCACTCTTGAATAGGTTTTGTGAAAAAGTGCTAAGTCTGGAACAGAAAAATCTTGTCGGTTCTTGTTAAAAATCTCTTAAGACTAGCTTTTGATTCAGAAAATGAGGACTAATGAATAATTTGAGGTATTTTGCTTTCTTTGTGCTGATATTAGCAGCACTCATATCAGCAATTAGGCAGATGAGTATTGCCTTGGATGAAGTAGATATTGAGCGCTTTACTCTCTGGACAAGTATTGCTTCTGTAATTGCTGGTTTACCAATGATGTTGTGGTAAAAGTTTCATGACCATACGCCTAAGTCTTCATCATTCAGCATTATACTTGGGCAAAGTTCAAGCGGAGTATCTGGCGTTGTCCTTGCTTAAATCCCACGCTTAAAAACGTGGGAACACAGCTAGTTGCCTCTTGCCTTCTGCCTCATCTCCCCCTGCTCCCCTGCTCCCCTGCGGTATCAACGTGTAAATTAAGTGCTTAACAGCTTACAACTAGGGCTGCCTCACCAAAATTCAAAACCCAAAATTCTATAGTTTCTCAATTATGCTACTTTTTCCTCCTCTAAATAGGAGTAGTCGCTAAATAATAAGGAACTACCTTCAGAAGAACTTCTCAGCAGTTTTGCTACTTCTGTCATTAACTGGGTAGGGTCTGAAGGTTTTTTGATATAGGCTTGAAACTCAGAACCCAAAGTTTTTTCATGCACCTGATTTCCAATGCTACCAGTAAAAGCGATCGCTGGAATTACTCTCTTTTGTGGATGCATCAGTGTTCTAATCTTTCGTATCAGCGAAAAACCGTCTTCTTCTGGCATAGCAATATCAGTAATTAAAAGGTCTATTTCACTTTCTTTAATTATCTCCAATGCTTCTGAAGCTGATGATATAGTTATCACCTGGATTCCATAATTTTCAAAAATATAATGAATTAAAATTAGCATGTCTTCATTATCATCTACAGCCAGAATTGTCCTTCCTTTGAAAATATCTAAGTTTGTTATATTCTCTTCAGGTTCTGTATGTAAAAAACTGTTTGGCACGATATGTTAGCCTCTTTATTTGCCTAATCAATGATGGATGAAAAAGGGAATGGGAAATGGGTAATTGGGCATCGGGCATTTTCAGGAGTTATTTTTCTGAAGTCCCACTGCTTCCCCAGCTTTTTTGCTCCTGACTTCCCTGCCCTTGTGCTTGTCTAAGTTAGCTAATTAGCAGGCGCTATTAATGGCTATTTCATTACATCAATTTTATATAACTTTAGTCTTACTCCCAAAGACATAGAAATTTTTCACATTTTTTCTAAGTTGGTTATTTTTTTTACATTATTCACTAATTTTTATGTCTTGAGGGGGAGCCATTTACAAATACTGTCAGCTAAACCGGAGTCTACTAGAATTATCTGGGGAGCAGGGGTGCGGGGGACTAGGGGTGAAAGAATTTGTATCAGTGATTTCGTGAAATGGTATTATATCCTCACAAAAAACTCACAATTGGTGAGATATATTCTCACCCATGAAACACCACCACATTAGCTACTTAGCTGATACCCTACAAGCCGAACCGAGCGCTATCTCTGTTTCCCTTGAATCTGAAATCAAGCGCTTGCCATTTAATGAATCAGAAATAGTCGATTATTATTGTAGGCTGGCCCGCAATGGCAGGCTTGAGTTTTGTGATGGCAAGTTGGAAAAAATTTAACCCAATTGGGTTTTTGGTCATGCGATCGCACCCGCAGCCGTCGCACCAACTCAAAACAGCACGGTTTGAAGTTGGCTTTTCAACTACACGACGCGATTTGCTGAATAAATTGCAGAACTGTATTGGATTATAGGAAGAGCGATCGCCACCTCAAACCCAAAACTTACCTTCCCAGAAGTAGTGTTTCTGTTGGGAAGTGGAATTATGAAGTTAAAAGTAGAGCGATCGCCATTTGCACAAGCTAAAACTGTACCCGATTTATTCAGACTAAATAACTAGTATTCGGCACAATCCCAAAGAAAGCATACTCATACCAAGCAGTCCAGATAAAGCTCTTCATCCAGCGCGATCGCTTTTCTTGGCTCAATTCATATGCAAATGCACCGTTAGATATATCAATGGAAGATAGATGAGAATTGCAACCGCAACCATGTTGATAAGTAAAACCGTACTTCGAGGCAATGCTTTGCACTTTCATTTGCATAGCAAACACTTTACCAGCATGTAGTATGGCATCCCAAGAACGTTTATGTTCTATATCACGCTTGTCAAATCTTAAGGCACGCTCTTCAAATACATGATCTCGATAAATTGGTGCTAAATGCACATGATAAAAGCTTGCGGGCAATTCGTAACCAAACTCACTAAAAAGCTCCATGCCGATATGAGCTACTTTGATTTCATTCTCGTATTCAGCCCCTTTAGACTCAACCTCACGCAAAACTTCTTCAAAGTTCGGATAGTTGTGAGTCATAAAATCATAACCGTAAAATTCCAGAGTTTCCCATGCTAGATTGCCAAATAGTTTGCAGAATAACGGTTTCAGGTGAGCTAGTTCTGGACGTTCGTTAAACAGGTCAACATCACCCTGTTGTAACTTGTATAAAAATAATTGTGCCATCTCTACATAACTTTGGCGATCACAGAGTTTGACATTTGCTGTTCCCCTAGCAATGTCTTGCCACACAGTAGGTAGTTGAGACACAAAAACTGCATTTTCCCCTGCAATAACTGCAACATCAGTAACTTCAAGAAGCTGCATATCTAATCCTTATTAAAACTTTACACAGTAATTTACCTTAAGTGTTGGCTATTTGTGTTGTATCAACATAATTAAAAAATATTTGACAGACTGTCTTAGTACAAGTAAACAAACTGTGTAGGATAATACTTTTTTGAAAAGTTAGGAAACTATCACAAATAATATCAAGTTCGGCTAATTACTTACGATATAGTCGGTTTGCCTGGTAATAGGTAATGGGTAATGGGTAATGGGTAATGGGTAATGGGTAATGGGTAATGGGTAATGGGTAATGGGTAATGGGCCAGATGTGATGACTAATAGTAAAATCCAATTCCCAATTCCCAATTCCCAATTCCCAATTCCCAATTCCCATAAATGTTTATCTAGGCAGCCAATATCTGTAAGCTGCATATGCCATAGTCACAACCCCGGTGATAATTGCAGATTCATCTACATCAAATTCGGGATGATGTAATGGGTAGTTAATAATTCTATCTTTGTGCCCGACACCTAAGCGAAACATGGAACCAGGGACATGTTCCAAATAAACAGAAAAATCTTCAGCGCCAAGAGAGGGTTCGGGTAAGACTTGGACGCGATCGCTACTCCAAGCTTCTTCTGCTGATGATTGTAACAACTGCGTTAGTGTATAATCGTTTTGCACGCTGGGCACACCTTGGGAATAATTGACTTGATACTTCGCGCCATAGGCATGGCAAACATTAGCAACAATGTTGTCAATCCAGTTTGGCAGTTGGGCACGGGTTTCTGGGTGAAGCGATCGCACGGTTCCCAACAACTGCACTTTATCAGCAATGACATTGGGCGCTCTGCCACCACTAATCTTGCCTATACTTAATACCACAGGACGCAAAGGGTTTTGTGTTCGACTAATCGCTTGTTGCAGTGCCGTAATTACTTGCGACGCAATCCAAATTGCATCAACCGCTTCATGAGGACGCGCCCCATGTCCAGATTCTCCAATAATCAGAATCTCTAAATCATCAGCCGCTGCCGTTAAAGCACCGTAACGCACACCAATAGACCCTGCTGGGATAGAAGGGAAAACATGAACCCCTAAAACAGCTGAGACATTTTCCATTACCCCATCTTTTACCATCCAGCTTGCTCCTTGAGCAATTTCTTCAGCTGGCTGAAATAAAAACCGCACCTTACCACCCAACTCCTCAGCTATTTGGGACAGTACCATTGCTGTTCCCAACCCAACCGTGGTGTGGACATCATGACCACAAGCGTGCATCACGCCTTCAGCACGGGAGGCATATTCTAATCCTGTGCGTTCTTGAATTGGTAAAGCATCCATATCGGTGCGAATTGCCAATATACGGTCATCTTTGCCAGTATTTTGCAGTTCACCGATCACGCCAGTTTTGCCAATACCCTCTTGTACATGCAGACCACTAGAAGACAAGACACCAGCAACAAAGGCAGCTGTTTGGTACTCTTGACCACTGAGTTCTGGGTGAGAGTGGATATGGCGGCGAATTTCAATTAAGCGCGGCGCTAGTTTTGTGGCTAAGTCCTTAATATGGGTCAGCATTGCTCGATTTTAGTTTACAGGCTTTGTTCCCATCATAAAGAAGTGTTAATAAACAAAATGCTCTTGCCCCACAGTGAGGAGCAGGGGGAGCAGGGGAGCAGGGGTGCAGGGGTGCTGGGGTGCTGGGGAGATGAGGCAGAATAACTACTAGTGACAACTAACAACTAACAACTAACAACTAACTCAGCACTTTTATTTAGCATCACAAGTTGTGCCTGGAAAATTTCCGGCTTTGAAGTTGTTACAATTTTCGAGAGTTGGACGTTCTGTTGACCAGTCATAGGGCTTTTCAGAAGTCACTACACCATTATTTAGAGTCGTCAGGCGAAAGTTGGCTCCTCGAAAATTTGTAAACTGTAACTTGGCATCCTTCAAGTTGGCTGCTTCTAAATTGGCGCTAATGAAACCAGCAAAAGATAAATCGGCATTTTCCAAAGATGCTGATTTCAAATTTGCCCCTGTTAAGGAAGCACCTGTTAAATTTGCAGACTTCAAATCTGCAAGTTCTAAATTTGCCCCAGTCAGATCTGCATTTGTGAGATTAACCTGAGATAATATAGCCCCCCTCAAGTTAGCCCCACGTAAATTTGCTCCTGTCAAATTCAATTGAGTTAAATCAGCAGCACTCAAATCGCACCTGGGACAAATACCATTGGCTTTCAACTGTTCTAAGTCTGCCTGGTTAAATGCCAAGGCTTGTTCTGTCAACCCGCAACAGGCTAACAGGGCAACGGTAGCGATAATGTTAAGTTTCATATCGTTATAGATGATAAATTACACGTATGCCCAGTATAATACCTAATGTATACTATTTTCTCAGTGAATAACGAGGATGAAGAGGTGGTGAAGAACCTGTAAAAATAGTATAAATTCGGTTTATTACACTACCCAAAACAAAATATAGGCCTTAGAATCGAGTCGTAAGCAACTATACCGAATCTTTTATAGACTACCACATATGTGATCCCCCTAGCCAGATACAAAAAGCGGTTGGGGGGATCTTAATTTTTGGGCATTTTTAAGGGACTGGGTAGTGGGTACTGGGTATTGGCGACTGGGGAAGAATTTACCGCCATCCCAAAAACCGCAAACCGGGGACAATTAGGTAATAACTCACGCCGTACCAAAAACTCATAAACACGCCGATTAAACCAAAAAAAGCTAGGGTTAGGGATAATCCGAACCAGAGGGTTTGACTAGAAAATTGCAAAACGCTAGTTGGAAACCCTAAAAAAATTAAAAGTGCAAAGAGGCTGGCAGTGCCAAATGCAGCAACTACAGCATAAACTATGTGATGGCTGCGAAAACCTAAACTGAGGGTGAACAGAAAAACAGCAATTAAAATCACTCCTATTAGTCCCTCGCCTCTATCGACTGATGAAATTAATCGCCCTGATGAGATTAATTGCAAAAATAACCAGCCGAAACTATAGCTAATCATGCCCATGATTGAAGCTACCAAAAGCCGCCGCCGTTGACCAAAACAACCTGATATGGTCAGTCCCCATGCTGTTCCTAAGCCTGCGGCGGCAAAGACTAAGATTTCTGTGCCAACGGTAGTTTGATTATTGAGAACTAATTCGGGTAGTTGACGAAAAATATATTCGGCAATTTGATCAGCTAGGGTTGTCCGCCGTGCCAAAATCAAACCAGCGATCGCACCTGTACAAGCCCCAATACCAGTTAGTAACATCGCCCAAATTGTCAGCACACAGGCTTGCAAGATGTTGAGAATTGTTTTGGCGATGAAAACAATTGTTTTGCTGACAGCTTGGGTAAATTTGGCTAAAGCTTGTTGTAAAGCTTGGATGAATAGTTGATATTGGTTGGCAGTTTGGGTTAAAACTTGCCCAGTAAAGTTCTGAAATTGGGAAAATAACGCTGGCTGTGTTGATTTGTGGGTAATTTTCGCCAAACGTTTTTGAATGATAGCAGCATTTGCCGGACGCGATCGCACATCTTCTTGTACCATGTCATCGAGTAAATCTGCTAGCTGGGAGTTGACATTCACCCTGGTTCGCCAAATCAACTTTCCAGTCAGAGGATCTTCCAAATGTGGGGGATACTTGCCTGTCAGTAACTCAATTATTGTGCGACCAAGGGCATAAAAATCAGTTGCAGCCACCACATTCGCGCCAGTTATTTGTTCTGGGGGACTGTACCCAGAAGAAAATAACCTGGTGGAACTAGACTCTCGCCGCCCTAGTGCTGGCTTAAATTGTTTTGCCCCACCAAAATCAATTAGTACTAGTTGTTCCCACCCACTTCTACCTTGATTTGAGGATGGTGCAGTTGTGGCGGGAATTCGCAGCATCAAATTAGAGGGCTTGATGTCACGGTGAATAATTTGGCGTTTGTGCAATTCCTGTAAAATTTTAATCGCTTGAGTCAACCAAGTTAACACCAAATCTTCAGGACATCCTTGAGGATACTTTTCCAGTATTTCCTCAAGAGTCTGCCCGTTGATTTTTTCCATGACTAAACAGGCTAGTCGGCGCGGCTTGGGATTGGTCAAATTTAATTGAAAAAATCCATCAGCATCAACTTTGGGGACCCCAGGATGCTGTAATCTAATTAAAACCTCTGCCTCTTGGGCAAATAATTCCAGTGCCTTTGGTGAATCTTCCACCAACACTTTCAACACTTTCTCAGTTTGAGTCTTTTCATCCCAAACCGTGTAAATTTGGGCAAAACCTCCCGAACCCAAGGGTTGCAGTGGCACATAGCGGTCTATCAGCTTGAGGACAGTGCCACAGCTGTTGCAAAACTTGTTTCCCCAAGGTTGAGGATAAGGACGTTGACAATCGGGATTTATGCAGTGAACCGCATTCTTCGTGATGTGCGACACAACCACTACAATACAAAGGCTGACTTGATTTTAGCGTTCTTTAGGTTTCTAGTTTGGGAAAGGATAAAAGCTAAGATAGTACCACGAACCCCTTGACGCTTGCCTAGCAAATCATGTCCGTCACCAAAGAAATAGAACAGTAGGGTGCATTACGGCTTCAGCCTAACGCACCTGATAACTCAACAAGATAGGCAAAAATAGGTGATTACTGACCTAGAAGGTTAACAGCTTCACTGAGGAGCAATTTCACCTTGTACAGGTCATACACTTTTTCCTATTCATATCGTTGTGGGTATTCCATCCTTCTACCTTCCAGAGATATTCTGACAAGCGCTATCTGTTCATCAGTCAAGGAATGCATCTCATCCAATGCTATGCCGATATTCTGCAAGCTTTCAAACGATGGTCGTTTTATACCTCTACCCTCTTGAAACTGCTGCAAAGCTAATATCGGGAATGCCATCAACGTAGTGATGTAACTAACCTTGTACCCAGCATTCCCAGTTGGGGGTAAGCCGTAGCGTTGACACAATGCACGCAATTCTTGAAGCGTCAGGGCTTCAAGTTCTGAACGTGAGAACATTGAATAGAATTGCCTCTTGTAAAAGTGGTATCGGTGGGTAACAAGTTTCCTAGGCTGTGATACCCACCAAATACATATTTTCCACTGATATACATGTGGAGAATTTATTTATTTATATTTCTACACAATGTCTAAAAATAAAGGTAAACCAGAAAATTTAAAACCGTTTACTACAGATAGGGATAAGCCATTAACTGAATATCTGCACCTGCGAGTCACCAAAGAAATGAAAGAAGAGGTGAAAGCGCAAGATGATCCTCCTGAATTTTGTCGTCAAGCTATCCAAGAAAAGCTAGATAGACAGAAGAATAATCAATAGACTTGATTAGAAAAGCCCTTCTTTGCACCCTCTTCTTTGCGCCTTTGCGCGCGCCAGTCGCCTCAACGGGGGGAACCCCCGCACAGCGCTGTCTTCTCTGCGTGAGACAAAATTCATCCCATCAATTAGCAACGCTGAGTTTCCAAAGTATTGGTGCGTTAGGCTTAACGCCGTAACGCACCCTACTGGACTGACACAGCTAAAATGTTGCATTAGATTTCCTCTAATATCTCTGTGTTCTCTGCGCCTCTGCGGTTCGTTAATGCACAACTTTAGCCTTGTCACGCCACTACAAGATCCTATGGACTATTAGAAATATCCATCCCAGGCAACCGGAAATGTGTAATCTGAGAACAAAGGGAAATCATGGTTGTCGCTGCGGGTTTCTTCATCCAAAACCTTGACGACTTTGTTATAAATGTCTTCTGCGTGCTGCGGAGAATCACCGATACTGGTTAATCCCAATTTGCCAAACTGAGACAAACAACCCATGAGATGAAACACTGTACCTGTTTCTGTGCCGCTGTCAAAGTGCAATCTATGGTGGGCAATGATATCCATCAAATCGCTGGGTAACAATCCCCGATAGCGGTCTTTTTGCAGGTTGTCTGTGGCTATGTAGTATTTAGGACGCCCTTGCTGACTGTAAAATAATCCTGTAGACAGGTCATAGCGACCGGTAGTCAATAATTTTAGAGTCATGAAAGGATGAGTAGTACCGCCCTTACGGAGGTTAATTTCGATCGCCTGAATGTCCCACTCACCATTACCTTTGTCAACGGTGATAAAATCTACTCCAAATCGCTCTAATGCTCCTTTTTCTGCCAGTTTTCTCCCAACTTTTAAGCCTAATTGCTGTAATTGCAACCGATACCTTTCATCCGCCGGAAACCGACAACCGAGATAAATTTGCCCATCTGGGCCTCCCAGAATTTGGTCGTGGGTAGAGAGAATTTCCACTTCACCTGTGGGGGTGATGCGTCCTTGGACACTTGGCGATCGCTTGATTTCTCCTTCCACAAAAGCCTCTACAATGGCCCCTAACTCGGCAATTCGTCCTGAAAAATTATCCCAAGTTTCTTGTTTGGCTTGAAAGCGCAAACTCGGCAAGCGATCGCTAATTGCTGATAACCTTTCTCCATGAGCAGCTTGTCCTGGTGCTAAATTTAAAATCGGCCTCAAATCTAGCAGTGCATTGCCTTCTCCAGAAATGCCTTCATTGAGTTTCACTACCATCCGTTGCAATGTCGGCTGACGTTCCCACAAATCACAAGCCGCTGCTGCCAAATCTTGCGGATTCCAAACACTGCTGCTGCCATCTGGAAGAGGAACTTTACTTTCTGCAAATATTTGCCGACTGCCACTTTTTGTTCCCCAAATTTGCAAATCTGGTGCAGCTGCATACAATGGCACGTTTAATTGTAGAGATAATTCTGCTTCTAAAGCTGTGGAATTATAGCACACCATAAATGATTTTTCTAGCCTCACCGCTTGGCGAATCCGTTCTAGCAATCGGGGACGTTCTAAAATCTTTTGGCTGAGGGGTTTGAGGGAAGAATCATAAGTCGAAAGTAACAACAAGCGATTGCGGGCATGGGAAAAAGGAATTCCAGGCAACAGTTGCAAATAGTAATCGATAATACTGGGATGCAGTGGCGTTGATGTGACATAAATTAACCTGGTGCGCGGATTTCGCAACCGCATTAACGAGAATAGTAATCTTTCTTCATAATGTTCACAACCTTCAATTTTGTGCAGTTCGCGCTGGTCGATACTGAGGGAGGGAACGATTATGATATCTGCTTCACTATTGTCAAATAGCTCAATAGTTTTCCAGCGATCGCGCAATCTTGATTGAAGATGACGAAAATTATCAACCTGTTCTAACTCTGAAATATTTAATGTCACCATAATCCCTGCCCTGTCGTGATCACAACAATGCTTTATTACTTTGGTATATCCCAAAAAAGACCAATTACTGCTAATATGCAATACTTCTTTGAATGGGTATGTTAGCAATCTTCTTCCGCCATAATATGTATTTTTGTAATATTTCGTCTATCACCTAAAGTAATAAACAAGTTCTATATCTAATGATTTTGACAGCACAATGCATTTTGAAACACAAGAGGTTACAAAATGTAAATAGTTTACATATATTAAAGACAGACCAAGAAAAATACCTCATTGTAATTGTTCGTTACTGATAGTCATCAGTTAACAGTTATCAGTCACAAACTTGAGAATTTATTTATTCAAGTTCCCTGATTATGTTTAGAGATGTTGCGTATAGAGTTTTGACCTGAGTTAGTTGGCTAATTCCCTTCTAGAATAAAAAATATTATCTGCTAAATTTATTACTAAACTATCTAGGGTGGGGGGGAATCAGATGAGTCGTCCAATAATTCTTGGTATTGTCGGTGACAGCGCTGCTGGAAAAACAACACTCACAAGAGGTATTGCTCAAGTACTGGGCCCGGAAAATGTCACCCTCATCTGTACAGATGATTACCATCGTTACGATCGCCAACAACGTGCAGAAATCGGGATTACTGCCCTCCACCCGGATTGCAACTATCTAGATATTATGCAGCAGCACCTATCGCTGCTACGCACAGGACAGCCAATTCTCAAGCCAGTTTACAGCCACAAAACCGGCACATTCGAGCCGCCGCAGTACATTAAGCCCAATAAATTCGTCATTATTGAAGGATTACTTGGTTATTCTACCCGTGGAGCGCGTGATGCCTACGACGTGAAAGTTTACCTTGCACCGCCCGAACAACTGCGTGCCAAATGGAAAGTAAAGCGGGATACCCAAAAGCGGGGCTATACAGACGAACAAGTATTGGCAGAACTAGAAAAACGCGAACCAGACTCAGAACAATTTATCCGTCCGCAACGGCAATGGTCAGATATAGTAGTGAGTTTCTATCCTCCTACTGAAGATGCCGATGAAAGCAACGGGCACTTGAATGTGCGGCTAGTACTGCGTCCAACAATTCCCCATCCGGATTTTACCTCAATTATCAATTTAACCACAGGTAATTCTGATTCAGCAATTCGCCTGGGGCTAGACCGGGATATGAATAAACCTGTAGATGTTTTAGAAGTTGATGGTCATGCCACCTTAGAACAGGTGAACAAGCTAGAGCATATCATGTGTTCTGATATGCCCTACTTAAAGAATATCTGCGATCGCGAGAGTAACCCAGAACTGGGTAAAATTGCTGGTACAACTGGGGAAACACTCCAAAGCTACCCCCTCGCCCTGACCCAGTTGATCATCACCTACCATATGCTAAAAGCAACACAAAGCTATCAGTAATGGGAATGGGGCATGGGGCATTGGGCATGGGGCATTGGGCATGGGGCATTGAAAACACTCTTCCCCAGTCCCCAGTCCCCAGTCACCAGTCCCCATTGCCCCTAATCCCCACTCACGAGCGGTCGTGGGGGCCCCGAGTTCCCCAGTCACCAGTCACCAGTCACCAGTCCCCAGTCACCAGTCCCCAGTCCCCAATCCCTTGACTCAACAATTTGCTAAACTCCAAGTTTCAGAGTTCAAATAAAATAGTTTGAGCATTGGGAATTTACAGGGGGTTGCAGAGTGTCTCAGGATCAACGCATCGAAAACGTAGAACAAATTCATCCGAGAGACTTTTCATGGACTTTTTGGTTCACTTTGCCACTCTACCCATATGGCAAGCGGCGGACGATTCGCAAAGAAGTAGTTAAAAATACTATCTGGACTTTTGACCAGCTACAAGGCATTTTTTATGTTGTTGTGCCGATTCGCATGACCGTTGTGAAGTTGGAGGCTGGCGGACTCCTGGTTTATGCGCCTGTTGCACCAACAACCGAGTGTATTCGGTTGGTCAATGAGTTGGTGAGAGAACATGGTGATGTGAAGTACATAATTTTACCAACAGTCTCAGGACTAGAACATAAAGTATTTGTCGGCCCCTTCGCCAGATTCTTTCCCAATGCACAGGTGTTTGTAGCGCCCAAACAGTGGAGTTTTCCAATTAATCTGCCACTTAGCTGGCTGGGTTTACCCGCCAAACGTACCCAGGTACTTCCAGAAGATAGCAGCAAAACACCCTTTGGCGATGAGTTTGACTACGCAATTCTAGGGCCTATAGAACTTGGGCCTGGGCGGTTTGCGGAAGTTGCATTTTTGCACAAGCGATCGCATACTCTATTAGTCACAGATTCAGTCATTTCCATCCCAGAAAATCCGCCGGCAATTGTGCAATTAGATCCATATCCTTTGCTGTTCCATGCCAAGGATAAAGCCTCTGATATTGTCGCTGATAATCAGGCAAATCGGCGTAAGGGATGGCAGCGGATTTCACTATTTGCTTTGTATTTTCGCCCCAGCGTACTGGAAGTAATTAAATGGGGTGAGGTATTTAGGGATGCCCTCAAAGCACCGGAACGTTCCAAGAAAGCTTATTTTGGCTTGTTTCCTTTTAAATGGTATCCCGATTGGCAGCGATCGTTTGATGCCCTGCGCGGCAATGGACGTTTATTTGTAGCACCAATTTTACAAACACTGATTCTGAATCGCGCACCAAGGGAAACAATTGACTGGGCTGATAAAGTGGCCAGTTGGGACTTTCAGTGGATTATTCCCTGTCATTTTGACTCACCAATACAAGCACAGCCGCAACAGTTTCGCCAAGCATTCTCTTTTCTGGAAAAGCAGCCTGCGGTGAGTGCAGGTTTATTCAGCAGTAATAGTTATCCTCTGCCAGAAGAGGATTTTAAGTTACTTAAGGAAATCGACGAAGGTTTGAATAAAAGTGGTATTGTGCCGCCAGCGAAGGAGAAGGTTTAAGACAATTAAGTACTTGAATACTGGCAACAAGTCCAAGGTAGGTTGGCGCTACGCACCAGCGCCACTTTGTTGCACGCGATCGCATGAATTGAGTGATATAGCAGTCGCCAGTAGTGTTAGGACATCAACAGATAATAAAACCTAGACACAAAAAGACTTTTCACCCAGTCACCAGTCCCCAGTCCCTAGTCCCTAGCTATAACAAGTATACATCAGTCCATAACCCACAACTTGGGTTAGTAAAAGTTGAAAAATATACTTTAAAGGTATGTTAACCCTACTTGATTTCACATTCCATAAGTTCAATTATATCTTCCATTTCAGTCTCTAACTCAAAAACAAAAATATCACAGGGATTGCCATTTTTGTCTACATTACCTTGGAGATTATTATTTAAATTTTGAAAATATTCCACATCAATATCTTTACCAATACCAACCACAATAATCTTAATAACTCGCTCATCATCTATTTTTTTACAAGTCTCTTCTATTAAAGTCTCAAAAGCTTTTGTATCATCAAATTGACCATCAGTATATATGATGAAGAAAGCACCTTGAGTTTTTGATTGAGTGCGGCTATCAAACCAGAAATCAATAGCCCTATTTAGGGCTGGGACAACAAAAGTTGATGTATCGGGTCGATTTTCTAGAAAAATGTTCTCTACTTGAGAAGCTTTTTTTATTTGATGGGGTTCTCTTCTTAACTTACTTCTGCTAAATAAATCTAGATATATAGAGTCACAAATTTTTTCCTGTTGACTATCCTTTTGATCAAGTATCATATCTGCGTGAGACATGACTATTTCCTTGAGGCTATCCCAGCGTTTTAAATTGCTGTCTGCTGCATCTTGTTTAGTCATTGAACCACTTTGGTCAATTAGTATAAATACATCTCTGTTATAGATAGTGCTTAAGGGGTCTACCATATTATGCTCCTGTAGCTTTTTTTCTTGATTATGAATCCAATTTAAAGTAAAAACTTTCTCATAAATTCGGTTGGTAACTTTTAAATAACCATTATCTTTAGTAACTAAACCCGAGATCAGCAAATCCCATTGCACTGGGTCATGCTCATTAAACTTCACAATATATTGATTGAGAATTCTTTTATACAGTCCTAGCGCTTTTAATTTTTCAGGTTTATAGCTATCCTTTACCCGAATGAACCAGTTTTCTATTTCCTGGAGATGTGATTGTCTATCTTGGAGTTTCCAATTGTTGATAATTTTATCGGTTACTACCCAATCAACATACTCCTTTAAACTATAATTATGAGGAATTTGAGATTCAGTGGCTATTAAGTGGCAAAGCACCTGAGTGAGGAATGGTTGCCCGCCTGTCCAATTTAAAATGAAGTCTAGGACTGCTTCCGGTTTGCTTGTAACTGTTTTTAATCCTTCTAGTAATGGCTGACAGTCTTTTTTCAGCAACCCACCTAGTTCAATATAATCGCCCAAATTAAAGGAGTAACTATTACTGGTAATTAAGTCCGAAGGTTTGGCAACTCCAATTAAAACAAAATTTAGTCTCTGAAGCGGTACTTGCTCACGGTCTTCTGAAAGGTTTTTCAGAAAACCTATAAAACTATTTTGTAAATTCCAGTCAGTTAATGTTTGAATCTCATCTATAAAAATAATTAGCTTTTTGTCATCTATTTTGCTCAGAACTTCTTCAATTAAGAATTCTTCAAATCTTACCGTTGGCTGTACCCCTGGAGTTCTATCCCAAAATGCATCCAGTTTGCTAACTAAGTTTCCTTCTTGAAGTACAACTTGTTGGCAAATCAAGCGCAGAAGGTTAAACCAGAGTGCTTTCTCTGACTCAACATTGCCTAGTTGCTGCAAATAAATCTTAACGCCAACTGCCCTATCCTTTGCTAAACACTTAGTCGCCCGCACCATCAAGCTAGATTTTCCCATTTGTCGGGCAGCCAGAATATAACAAACCCGATTAGTCACCTGCATAGAACGAGCAAATTGACATAGTTGTTCATCTGCCTTTCGCTCTACATAGGTTGGTGCATTTAGAGGTAATGTACCAGCCTCTATCTGGTAAAAGCTTCCCTGATTAGCTCTGTCCATCAGCCATTTTTTGATGAAACGTTTGCCTAACAAGTGTTTTGAAAATTATATAGCACTAGGTTGCAGTTTACACTAGTATTACCCCAATTGGTAGCCCTAATTCATATCTTGCACCAGTTGCGTTATTAACATTTTTGTAGTTATTGACATTTTTGTAGGGTGGGCAGTGCTAAGAGTTCGTTCAAAGCCTCTCTCCGTTTCGGGGAGAGGTTTGGAGAGGGGTTCTTAGTATACTTTTCGACTTTTCAAACAACCTCTTAGTCCGCGTAGGCAAACTTCGCTTGTGTAGTAGCGAATTCTATTCGCCCAATACTCTTTAAATAACCTCTGAGAATATAAAATTTTACAGGTGCAAATCAAAATATTTATTATATAGCTCACATGCTACTTTTACTTCATCTTGGCCTACCTTAATTAATCCAGCTTTTTCTAACTGAAAAATTGCAAATTCATCAGTACACCTCTCCCCATTCAAGATTTTTTTAAAGCATTGTTTTAAATTCTCATTTGGTTCAAGTAGGTCTAGTTTTTTAAGTAAATCATCCCTAAAAGGCCCAGTTAGTGAAGTAGCTTTCATCTCTAGTTCTGCTAAAGTTATATTCTTCTGACTAATTTCAAAGAATGCCCGATTGATTAAAGCTGGATGACCACCAATTAACTGTCTTAATGAATTTACTTCATCTAAGCTCCAATTCAAGCCGTATCTCTTAGCAAGCTCTAGAGTTTCACCTGGACTAAATTCTTTCAAATCTATCTCTATTCCTACATTTTGCATGATTGAACCTTTAATGCCGTACTCTGGGTATGGTTCTGTTGAGTAAGCAATCACGATACTTGGCCAGACAATTGGAACTTCACTCACCAGTTTCATTTCACTTTCATTCCAAGTTCTCAGCAGATTCAAAAAAGGGTTTTGAGTTTTTTCTTGACCTAAAACAGCGTCAATCCCATCAATGAATAGAGTTTTCGGCTGTTCTATCTTAGAGAAGATGTGTTCTTTGAGATAATTAGTACAGTTCAATCCTGATGCAATATCCTTCCGCCAGTAATCTTTAAGATCCGGCGGAGTATGGTTGTTGAGTTTATTACTAAATTTCTGAGCTATCACAAAGGTGAACTGATATAAAAGCTGGTTTAGATCCGCGAACTCAGATAAATCAATACTATTTAAATCGATAAAGCCAACCGCCTGCTTTTGCTGTCTCTCTAAAAATTGACAAAGCCGCACCAACAGTGAAGACTTGCCCATACCTTTGGATGCTCTAATGCGAATCAAGGGTAAAGATTCTTCCCTGTTTTGGGCTGCTTGCAGATATTGCCTGCACCTTTCATCTGCCGCCCGTTCTAGGTATAGCGGCGAATCTAGCGGTACACGCCCTGTTAGGGGCTGCATCATGTGCTGGGTTTGGTTGATTGTATTATTACCTATGACTAGCTCTCGCTTGTACGTGTCACATAGGGAAATCAGTTTACGGCGGTTTTTGACACCAAAGGCTTTGCAGGTTGTCGAAATATGCTTGCGTACAGTTGCCTCGGTAATACCTCTATTTTCAGCAATCTCTGTATCAGACAACCCTTTTAGCATGTCCAGCACAACATTTATTTGGCTATGCTTCTGCTCTAGTTTGTTCCATTTTTGCTCAAATTCTAAGTAATTCATGGCTTATATGATACTAATGTTAGTATAAGTAATTTGCTGAAATACTGGCTTTTCGATGAAATACCTCAGCCAAATATCTATTATTCTGAAGGAAATCTCAATTACTTCAACTGAGTATACAGTAGGAGAGATTTTAATTTAAAATTTCTGAAAATCACTTTAGATATTTTTCATTACACATTTATTCCTCTGGTTTCACATTTGGCCTATTTGACTTCACATTTTCATATTTATATTTCACTTTTTGCAGATAATTTACTAATTTGTGCTGATTTATCCACAAATAAAATATATTCATTGTTAAACAAGAAATAAATAATTATTTATTGTTTGCTTATCTCCAACTAAAGTCCTATATTTAATTTCAAGAGAGGGCAAGCTAATAGAACAAAGTTTGAAACACTTTTTATAAATCTGCTAATTGCTCTCTGTACACACAAGCATTCTACTAATTGAGAGGTTTCTATGAACAAACGTCTTTTGGCTGGTCTTTTGGCTGTATCAACTGCGATGACAACTATTGCGGTTAATGCTCCTTCTTCATATGCAAATTCAGTAGATGATGGCATTAAGTACGGTGCAAGTAATTATGATGATGTAGTGGAAGGAGCGAGGAACCTATATCGTTATGGCAAAGACAAATTAGATGATGGTTTTCGATGGTTTAAACAAAATGGAACAGATGTTATTGATGGCGGTCAAAAATTGAATGACCTTAGAGAAAGGGGTCAAGAAAGATATGAGGAATATCAACGAGGACGAGAAGAACGCAGAGAGTATAACAGACGAAACGATTATTGATAAAAAATTCCGTGTGGTAACCTTTGTTCACTCTTACAAAATTAGAATAGGAAAATAAATGTCGAATCAACGTCTTTTGGCTGGTCTTTTGGCTGTTACAACCATGGCAACAACTGTTGCTGTCAATATTTCTCCATCATACGGTAACAATAGTACAAATGTTCAATATCTTGCTCAAAATCAAACAAGGTATGATAGATTAAAGAATCTTTTGAACAGAGTTTACAAATCTTTGGACGACGTTAATAAAGCGATAGACCTTGGAAAAAGACTTTACGAATATAGACGTGAATTGATAGGTATGGCAAATTCTATAAATGACATGTTAAATGGAAAAATTTCATACAGTCAAAGTGATATAAATAGCTTTGAACAACGCCTTAGTAAGATAAAACAGCAAATTCTTCGTGATATACCAGGTGACTTGGAGAGAGTAAGGTCAAGACAAAGATATCGGTCAAGTTTGAGATAGTGTAATGCTAATTGCTGTAAAGAAAAACAGAAAATATTTTAATAATAAAAACCACTAGCTTTAAAACTGGTGGTTTTTACTTATAGTAAATTTGATTGATTCAAATAAAACTGTTTGGTAAGTCAATATAATAAAAGTGAGGAATTAAGTTCTAGATTTTCTTACTTTGTAGTTGTTGAAACCATTTTTAGCATCTACTACAAGGCGGCGATGCCTTTGACAACATCTCCAACCCCCCTACCGTTACCTCAAAAGTTTATCCAAAATTACCTCAAAACTTCATCCAAAAGAACTGTGCGATCGCCAACAGCCCATGTGCTTGGTATCATCGTCTATGATAGAAAATCTTATGATGCGATAAATTACCTATTAAATACAAACCTCAAGCGTTTTCTTAAAGTTTAATTCCTTTAAACCGTTCTTTCGCTGCCTGGAATGCTTCTTGCATTACAGACTGAATTTTCTGAGGATCGGGTTTATTTCCTCCCATCAAATCGCCAAAGTAAACGCAGGCTGTTTCCCCTAATGACCAAGTGTAAGCAGCTGCCCACCAAGCTGCGATCGCACTACCAAAACCAGGTATAAATTTAACCAATTCTCTGCCAATTGCCTGGGCTAGAAAACCACCAGCAATGGCACTGACAATACCCCCAGCTTGTGATGGTGACAGTGTTTTTCCATATAATTTACCTAATAAAGTCACCATTGATACTTGCAATGTAGTCAATACAGGCATGGTAGCAAATGGCAACGGCACAGCCGCGAGGGTGGCGGACATAATCGCAAACGGCAAAATGTAACGCCGTCCAGCATCACGATAAATTGTGCCAATTTGCTTGCCAACTTCTTCCCGTTCCAATAGCTGGTAGATTGCTTTGGCTTCTGCTTCTGGAAGTAACTCAGCTAGAGCATCTCTGAGGGCTTCTAAGCCATAGAATACCGGATTGTAGCCATCTTCCTCTAGGGTAAAGTCGATGAGAACCGAGCGATCGCACAGTCCGGCAAAAGCTTGTACAATAGCAGCAGATGCGCGATTCACCTCTTCAGAGTCTGGTGGATACACAGGATGATCCACAACATCGCTAGGGTAAACTTCATGCAAGCAGGTAATAGCTAGCAGACAGGGAATATCTGGATATTTCTGACGCAGTTGTTGAGCAATTTTTCGCAGAGATTCTGTAGCAAAATCATTGATTTTTACAGTTAAAATCAGGACTCTAGCCCGCCGAGTTGCTTGTTGTAAATCACCCACTAACTCCTGAATAATTGCGGTAGTGTCCTGATTGACATCTCCCAGCCCCACCGTATCTGTAAAAATCAGCAACGGCAAATCATTAGAAGGATAGGCATAGCGCTGGGTGTGTTGCGTGTGGGGACGAAATCCTTCACCGACAATTTCGGCACTTACTCCCGTCAGTCCCCTCACAATGGAACTTTTTCCAGCTTGAGGCTTACCAATTAGCAAAGCTTCTGTAGTTGGCAGTTCAGATCGAACTGTCTCCAAAATCTGTGCAACATCAGTTTCGCTGACACTAAACCATTGAACAACCGTCTGTGCAACTTGCTTCACGGGTAGCCGTTGCATTAAAGTTGCTGTTGCCTGATTCCAGACATCAGCAATACGGTTTTTCCCAGAGTCATCGGCTGGCTTACTGAACTGCTGAGACTCAGCTGATGGCTTGTCAGCATCACGTTGTTCAGTCATTGGCATCACAATGGTATGTAGCTTTTACCACGCTGATCTGGGTTTACCATGTGAAATTTTTAGACCCAGAAGACGCTAATACTATTTTACCTTTGTGCCTTAGTGTCTTTGTGGTTCACAAGGGAATTTTTCAACCACATAGACACTAAGACACTAAGAAAAGGGAGTAATTAAGTTACAGTTTTTAACCCTTATTGGTGACAAAATTGCCAACTGTACAGTATTGCTTCTCCATGATCTGGAATCCAGGCTAGCCATTTGTCTGCTGAAACTGGACACAGTAACAGCGCCTCGTCAGAACTAAAGGGGCTGGGTAGTTCTAGAAGGTGTACCCATTTAGAAGCTGGGGACTCTTGCACCAAATCTTTGGCATAACATTTGTTTAACCAATCCAGATTCTGCTTTCTTGCTGACATTGCAAAATCTGGTCTATCAGAATTTAGTTTCATAGCCTTGTATTAGCCTTAACTCATGGGCTAATCTAAAAATATTTCTGTAACTTAGACTACAAAATTTAGAATACTTTTGAAAAGTTACTGTCTTATAACTTTACGTTAGTCAGTGATCAGAAGTTAGGAGTTAGGAGTTAGGAGTTAGGAGTTAGGAGTTAGGAGTTAGGAGTTAGGAGTTAGGAGTTAGGAGTTAGGAGTTAGGAGTTAGGAGTTAGGAGTTAGGAGTTAGGAGTTAGGAGTTATTTCTACTTATACTCCATGCCCAATGCCCCATGCCCAATGCCCAATGCCCAATGCCCCATGCCCCATGCCCCATGCCCAATGCCCACTCAGTACTGAATGTAAGTGTTTGCTTATATTGCAAGCCAGACCAGAAGTGGTGCGCGTGGCTGTAGACTGGCAAATAGGTAGCATTTTCAACGAACACATGTCATTTACTTCCATCCCCTCACTAAGAGATCAACAACATCCTTTAGTTCGTCAGCTAGCTGATTGTATTGAGGTAGCTTGGCATAAGCACCTAGATCTGTCGCCTTACCATTTGCCTGCTGAGTTGGGGTATGTGGAAGGTAGACTAGAGGGCGAGAAACTGATAATTGAAAATCGCTGCTATCAAACACCGCAGTTTAGGAAAATGCATTTGGAACTGGCAAGAATCGGAAATATGCTAGATATCTTGCACTGCGTCATGTTTCCGCGTCCAGAGTACGATCTGCCGATGTTTGGTTGTGATTTAGTCGGGGGTAGAGGTCAAATTAGCGCTGCGATCGCTGACTTATCTCCTGTCAACTTAGACCGCGCTTTACCACAATCCTATACTGCTGCACTGACGGCGCTGCCAAAGTTGAACTTTTCCCAACCCCGTGAATTACCGGAATGGGGACATATCTTTTCGGATTTTTGCTTGTTTGTACGTCCCACTTCCCCAGAAGAAGAAAAGATGTTTCTCTCCCGCGTAGAGGACTTTTTAGAAATTCACTGTACCCAGGCGATCGCTTCTAGTCCAGTTTCACAGGAACAGACGCTGCAAATTATCGCCGGACAACGTAACTACTGCACCAAACAGCAGCAAAACGATAAAACCCGTCGGGTACTCGAAAAAGCCTTTGGTCAAGATTGGGCAGAAAATTACATGACCACAGTTTTGTTTGACTTACCGGATTAGAGTAGGGGAGCGGGGGAGCAGGGGAGCAGAGGGAGCAGGGGGAGCAGAGGGAGCAGGGGGAGCAGGGGGAGCAGAGGGAGCAGGGGAAGAAATAATTAATACCCAATTCCCAATTCCCAATTCCCAATTCCCAATTCCCAATTCCCAATTCCCAATTCCCAATTCCCAATTCCCAATTCCCCATGCCCAATTCCCTATCTGTAGGCTCTGTTACGTTTTCCCAGAACTGATAAATGTAGAATTCATTCAGCGAGAGTTTAATGGAGTCAGACAGCAGCAAAGTCTTTGTAGCAAATAGCCCGTTTGTATAGGCAAGCTAATACCAATTTGTAATTTTTAATTCGTATTTCTCAATTAAGAAAAACAGGTTTAATCTGGGTTCACCAGTATGCATATGTTGCCGAATTAGAGAAAATTGGTATAAATTTGCTCACAGATTTACTACACAATAAAGGAAAATGTAATGTAAGAAATCCTCAATTTGATAGACATTTTTTAGCTAATGTTTGACTGATGCAAAGAAGACTTACTGATAGGTAAAGTTTTTACTAAAATTTTAGTAAAAACTCTCAACAACCTAGTAGAAGTTATTTAAACAATACCCAGTTATATTGATGTTGCAGCAAATATCGTGAGGTTATACTTGCTGCAATCAGTGAACAGAAACATACTGACTGAAGTCATCACAGATTACCATCATAATTAATATGTGAATGATCGCTCTGGTGAATTTGATTCACTGCCACCAAACTCTAAATGATAATCAGAGCTATTAGACCTGTTACCAAAATACTTTTTGTAAGAGTTAGAAGGTGCTAAAAGATTAAGAGGGCAATAGAAATTTTATTTGTTAAATCTTGCCTCTTACCCTTTTTCTAACTTTTGCAATTAGTTTATTGAATAGCCAGCTAGTAAGCAGCGCCATTGTGGAAAGTTGTAGCATCTAGCATTAATTAAACAGTGGATTTGAAATAATTCGTAATTGATAACTCGTAATTCGTAATTGAATTAGTTGGAGATTCAAACCCCAACTAATTCAAGACCGCGCTCATTGAAATTTTAGCTCTTGACTCAAACCCTCTAATTACGAATTACGAATTACGAATTAGTAATTATGTTGAAGCGATACCTAACTTTAAGCCACTGTTGTTTGTTCTAGGCTGGCTGTTGACTAAAAACTCTTTTTGACTAATTTAACTGCGCCTATTTCGCTTTTTACTTCCATCAGCACAATTCAGATAAACAGGCAATATACTATGTCAAGGGTGACTGAGACAAAACAGCAGCTACTTTATTCGGAACAACCCAAGGTTTGGTGGGGTATTGCTGTAGCTTTACCAATAGCGATCGCTGCTGGACTGTTAACCACAGCCAAAGTTGAGCAGCTTAGAAAGCTAGGCCCATCCGTACCTGTAAAACCAGTTGCTAACAGTATTAGTGCTGTGGGGCGTTTGGAACCACAAGGAGAAGTTATTAAACTTTCTGCTCCAGCTGGAGCCTCACGAGTTCAGCAAATCTTTGTCAGAGAAGGAGAACGAGTACGGAAAGGTCAAATAATTGCGATTTTGGACAATCACGATACCCAAATAGCAGCATTAGAGGAAGCAAAAGCAAAACTGCTAGAATCTCGTGCTAATTTAGCCCAGGTAAGAGTTGGCTCACCAAGAGACATTCAAGCCCAAACAGCAGTTATTGCTCGTTTGCAAGCTCAGTTGCGTGGGGAAAGTCAAGCTCAACAAGCAACGGTGACTCGAATAGCTGCCCAATTAAGTGCCGAAAAAGTTGCTCAACAGGCAACAATTAATCGCTTAGAAGCTGAACTCAGCGGGCAAAAAGATACTTTAAGAGCAACAATAGCACGGGTACAAGCTCAACAAAATAATGCTCAAGTCGATGCTGGACGCTATGACTATTTATACCGACAAGGTGCTATTTCCCAGCAAGAAAGAGATAATCGACGACTTCAGGCTGTGACTACTAATCAGCAAGTGGCTGAAAGTCAAGCTACCCTAAGACAAACATTAGCAACTCTACGCCAACAACTGGCCGAGGCTAGAGCCAACCAGGTAAAAACTTTAACAACTTTGCAACAGCAGTTAATCGAAGCCAAAGTTACCCGCGATAAAACCATAGCAACTTTGCAAAGGCAAATCGACGAAGAAAAAGCCAGACTCAATAGACTTTTAGAAGTTCGTCCTACTGATATGCAAATAGCCCAAGCCCAAGTGACGAATGCGATCGCCAATGTCAGACAAGCCGAAGCACAATTGAAATTAAGCTACGTCCAAGCCCCAACTGCTGGCGAAATTTTAACAATTCACACCAAGTCAGGAGAAGCCATCAGTCCCAATGGAATCGCTGAAATTGGACAAACCGATCAAATGGTAATCATCGCTGAAGTTCCTGAAGACAGCATTGGTAAAGTGCGTATAGGTCAAGATGCCACTGTCACTAGTGACAACGGCGCTTTTAATGGCGAATTAAAAGGTATCGTCACTGAAATTGGCAGAAAAATCGGCAAAAAAGACGTATTGAATACAGATCCAGCAGCAGATGTAGATGCCAGAGTCGTAGAAGTAAAAATTGCCCTATCCCAAGAAGATAGCCAAAAAGTTTCAGGGTTAACCAATGCCAAAGTTCTTGTTGAAATTAATAACTAAACAAGACATATACAAAACACTCTATGGATTAACACAACCCAGATCCCGAAGGTGATTTTCAATCCAAAATCCAAAATCTAAAATCCCAAATGGTATGAGTTCTAAAATACCTCTATCTTGGCTACAACTGACACGAGAAAAAACTCGTCTAGCCGTGGCACTGGCAGGAATTGCCTTTGCTGATATTCTCATGTTTATGCAACTAGGTTTCCGAGATGCTCTGTATTATAGTAACGTTCGCTTACATAGTAGCTTACAAGGTGATATCGTTTTAATTAATACCCAATCTAACGCTGTACTGGCGATGAAGAGCTTTTCCCAACGGCGTTTATACAAAGCTTTAGATTTACAGTCAGTGCAATCGGTACATCCTATATATTTAGACTATACAAGTTGGAAAAATCCGATAACAGGTCGTTCTCGGAACCTGCTTGTATTTGGAATTAACCCAGAAAATAACATATTTAATTTACCTGGAGCTCAGGAAAACTTAAGTAAAGTACAACTACCTGATGTGGTTTTATTTGACCGTTCTTCTAGGCAGGAATATGGCCCAATTGCTGCTGAGTTTGAGCAGGGTAAAAATGTCACAGCAGAAGTAAGAAGAAGAAAAATGAAAGTTGTAGGACTTTTTACTTTAGGTGCATCATTTGGAGCAGATGGTAATTTAATTACTAGTGATGTCAACTTCCTGCGCTTATTCAATAATCGTCAGCCAGGATTAATCGATATTGGTTTAATCAGAATCAAACCAGGAGCAGACGCGACCGTAGTCACCCAAGAGTTACGGAATTACTTACCAAAAGATATTAATGTTTTAACAAAACAAGAGTTTATTGATTTTGAGCGTAATTATTGGGCTAGTAGTACAGCTATTGGCTTTATTTTTACTTTGGGTACAATCATGGGTTTTATTGTGGGAACTGTGATTGTTTATCAAATTCTTTATACAGAAGTTTCTGATCATTTATCTGAGTATGCGACTTTGAAAGCAATCGGTTATACACAAAGATATTTGTTAATAGTGATTTTGCAAGAAGCACTTTTATTAGCTTGTTTAGGATATATCCCTGGATGGATGTTTACTATGTTGATGTATCAAAAGGCAAGAGAAGCTACACTATTGCCAGTATTTATGAGTTTGGATCGAGCAATATTAGTGTTAATTTTAACTATTATCATGTGCTTTTTCTCAGGTACGATCGCTGTAAGAAAATTACGCTCTGCTGATCCAGCGGATATCTTTTAAGTCAAGGGGACTGGGGACTAGTGATTGGGGACTGGGAGGATTAGAAACTTTTATTCAAACACCGCCTAATACCGTTTCACTTTAAAGTTGATACATTTAGGCAAGCTGGGGAAGCTGGGGAGGCTGGGGAGGCTGGGGGAGCAAGAAAAGTGATTTGTATCAATAATTTCGTGAAATGGTATAAATCCTGTAAAACATTTTACTCGTACCACCAGACTGGTTAAAATAATATTTGCAACTAGTAATAAAATCAATCATAAAATGTTAGGGTTTAACAGTTTAATAATTAAAAATATTTTATGATGGACACATAAGAAAATCTCACTTCTTACAGGCACTAAACTTCCGTCTCGGAACTACTAACTGATAGCAATTAAATTTATGATGAGACAAGAACCTGTAATCGCCATTAAAAATCTTAACCATTACTATGGCAAAGGCGCACTAAAAAAACAAATTTTATTTGACATCAATCTAGAAATTTATCCTGGGGAAATTGTCATTATGACCGGGCCATCTGGGTCAGGTAAAACAACATTACTGAGCTTGATTGGCGGTTTGCGGTCTGTACAAGAGGGAAGTTTGAAGTTTTTAGGCGTAGAACTGTTTGGTGCTAGTCAGAACAAATTAGTGCAAATTCGGCGTAACATTGGTTATATTTTTCAGGCTCATAACTTGCTGGGGTTTTTAACAGCTACGCAAAATGTGCAGATGGCTGTGGAATTGAATGATAATATTTCTCAAAGTGAAGCGATCGCAAAATCACAAGCCATGCTTGGGGCTGTTGGTTTACAAGAAAGAGTTAATTACTACCCGGATAACCTTTCTGGTGGACAAAAACAAAGAATAGCGATCGCCCGCGCCCTAGTCAATAGTCCGCCATTGGTTCTAGCAGACGAACCAACAGCAGCTTTGGATAAACAATCAGGACGCGATGTTGTAGAAATCATGCAAGCCCTAGCCAAAGAACAAGGAACTTCTATCTTGTTAGTGACACACGATAACCGCATTTTGGACATCGCCGATCGCATCGTAGAAATGGAAGATGGTCTTTTAGTCCGTAATTCCCAAAGTGCAGTTACTGGTTACGATTCTAAATCATAATTCAAAACTCATAACTCATAACTCATAACTCATAACTTATCAATATGTAGCTGCACCCTAAAAGTGTGATTATTTAGTTACAACCAAACTACTTCTGTTGTGCTGGGGTATTTGGTTGGCGACTAGTGCGAAAAGTCACATTCACACCTTCATTTGATTGTTCTAGCACGAGTAAAGGCGTGGGTTTAGCCTTTTGATCCCAATGCATACTAGCAATGCGCCCTTGAATTGTCGGTTGCCAAGTATCCTCATCATCAATTGGACTGAGATAAGTTTCAATACAATCAATAATTTGGCTAATAGTGGCAGAAGTTGCTTGTGTCGGTAACTTCATTAACCTAATTTGAATGCGAAACAGTACTCGCTTTGCTGAGTTTGGTGGTGTTCCAGTTTCATACTCTACATCAAACATTTCATCTACCTGGCGTCCGGTGCTATTGGCAATTCCCAAAGTTCCTTGTTGGGCTTGAGTTGGACGCAGGGCTTGAGAAATTTTATCTTTGACCTTAATTTTAATTTGATTAACGATCGCAAAATGAAATACCTCTTCTGACATCCGCATTCTCAGATAATCGAGGTTAAAGTCCCGTGAATTCACCAAATCAGGATTAGTTTCCATTTTGCGGATTGATTCTAGGGCTAATTTCAACTTTTTCTCTAGTTCTCGCGCCCGGAAGCGTTCAAACTTGAGTTTTTTGTCTAATTGAATCGTCTGAACTTTCAAAAATACAACCGCAGCAACAGCTACTAAAACTAACCCTCCAGAACCTAGAAGCAAAACCGACGGTGTTTGCGGATCGCTTGCTGGTTGCTGGGTTATCTTTTTTGGCTTTGTCCCTGAAGACTGGGCAATGAGCATAGAATTTAGCATGGTTGGCAAATAAAAACAATTGACTTATTATTTTTAGGATGCCCAAATCTTGGATGCCATCTTGCTGTATTATTTGTATTTTTTACAGCTTTTCCTCAACTGCATATGTACAACGACTCAAACCTCACTCTTGGGCATCCCAGCAATGTACAGCAACTATCTCAGGCTGCATCTACTTGCTTGGGCAATATTCGTCTCATTGCCACAGATATGGATGGTACCCTGACAAGGGAAGGTAAATTTTCTGCCTCACTATTGCAGGCTTTGGAAGATTTAATAGCAGCTAACATTCAAGTCTTAATTGTCACCGGACGTTCCGCTGGGTGGGTGAATGGATTGAGTTCTTTGTTGCCAGTTGCAGGCGCGATCGCAGAAAATGGTGGTTTATTCTATCCATCTAAAAGTGAACAATTAATAGCGTTAACACCTATTTCAGAACTAGCAAAACATCGTCAGCATTTAGCTTTAGTTTTTGAGGAATTACAAACTAAATTTCCTCAAATTAAAGAATCTAGTGATAATCGCTTTCGGATTACCGATTGGACATTTGATGTATCGAGTTTGAGTTTAGATGAACTACAAACTCTCAATCATCTCTGTCAGCAAATGGGTTGGGGATTTACCTACAGCAACGTCCAGTGCCATATTAAACCACAAGGGCAAGAAAAGGCAGTTGGATTATTGCAGGTATTGCGAGAATATTTCCCTAGTTACTCACTTGATCAAGTTGTTACTGTTGGCGATAGCCCTAATGATGAAAGTTTATTTGATCGGCGTTATTTCCCTTTGTCTGTGGGTGTAGCAAATGTATTGCAATATGCTAATCAATTGCAACATCAGCCTACTTATATTACTGCTGCGGCTGAAGGTGAAGGATTTTGTGAATTAGCTAATTATATTTTGAAAAGTTTGTAAATGTAGAGGCTTGACGGCCAAAGTCTGCGAAGGAGACTATAGCAAGATTAATAGGAATTGTGTAATATCGAACCGCAGAGGCACGGAGGACACTGAGAAATAAGAGTTTCAGGACTTACGCAAAAATTGCCAAAAATCTTAATTTATCGTAGACGCGTACTGCTTCGCAGAACTCGCAGAGTAGCGGCTTCCCGAAGGGTACCGCTAAGACGCCAAGAACGCCGAGAATGCGTAGAGTGTGCGTAAGTCCTAAGTTTGAAAGTTGTTTTGCGTAAGTCTGACAAGATTAAGATAGGAGAATATAAACAATCATTGGGAGGAATCAATCGTCATGTCTGTGATTGTTGCTAAATGGTCGATTGACGAATATCATCGCATGATTGAGGCTGGCATTTTGAGCGATCGCAAAGTCGAACTACTCCAAGGAGAAATTGTCGAAATCTCCCCAGAAGGGGAACCACATGCTTATTCTAGTGATGAAGCTGGTGAATATCTAGCAAAGTTATTGTCTGGACGCGCCAAAGTTCGTCAAGCTAAGCCTATTACTTTACCGAATGACTCGGAACCTGAACCAGATATTGCCATTGTCCAACCTTTAGGACGGGAGTATCGAGAACATCATCCTTATCCAGAAAATATTTTCTGGTTAATTGAATACGCTAACTCCAGTTTAGAAAAAGATTTAGAAATCAAAAGTAAAATCTACGCACAAGCAGGTATTTCCGAGTATTGGGTTGTTAATTTGAAAAAGCTACATTTAGTAGTGTTCCGAGAAATATTAGATGGAGAATACGCAACAAAGCTAACATTAACTACGGGAACAATTCAACCCCTGACATTCCCAGATGTATCTATTTCTGTGGAACAGATTATTAATAGCTAGTACAATTTTAGATTTTAGATTTGAGATTTTGGATTGGAATAAACGGCATTTATCAAGTCTGTTTAATTTAGCTTATACCAATTCTCTAAAATCCGGCAACACATTCAAACCCCGAAATCCAGTAGAGACGATTCGCCGAATCGTCTCTACAATTACGAATTACGAATTACCCTCCGGGTTCGGCAGTTACTCCACTTGGGGAAACCCCAAGACCGTACTGCCTCACGAATTACGAATTATTTTGACAACTTACCCCAAAAACAGCTTATAGGCGAGATTTTGGCTTTCATCCCAATAGCGATAGCCAAGGGTATCAATAAATGCTTGCCATTGTTGCATTTCATGGGGAGGAACTTGCATCCCTACAACAATTCGCCCATAATCTGAGCCATTGTTACGGTAGTGGAACATACTAATATTCCAGTTAGGACTCATAGAAGCAACAAACTTCATCAACGCACCAGGACGTTCAGGAAACTCGAAACGGTAAAGTAATTCGTTATGGGCTAAGGCAGAGTGTCCACCAACCATATGGCGCAGGTGTAATTTAGTCAATTCGTCGTCTGTTAAATCAATGGTTTTAAACCCACACTCTTCAAATATATTTACCATCTTTGCCCTGTCGGCAAAGTTTTGAATTTGCACACCTACAAAAATATGGGCTTCTTTTTCATCGGCAATGCGATAGTTAAACTCAGTCAGATTACGTTTACCAATGCATTCACAAAACTTACGGAGACTACCCCGTTCTTCGGGAATTGCCACTGCAAAGATGGCTTCGCGGCGTTCACCAAACTCTGCGCGTTCTGCAACAAAACGCAGGCGGTCAAAATTCATGTTAGCACCGCAGGCGACGGCAATTAGCGTTTTTTCCTGAATTTGCTCTCGTTCTGCATAGGCTTTGGCACCTGCGATCGCTAATGCACCAGCAGGTTCTAAAATCGATCGCGTATCTTCAAACACATCTTTAATTGCTGCACAGGTAGCATCGGTATCGACCAAGATAATGTCATCTACATAGTCTTGACACAGGCGGAAGGTTTCTTCACCCACTTCTCGCACTGCTACCCCATCAGCAAATAACCCCACTTGAGGTAGTCGTACCCGATGCCCAGCTTTTAGCGATTGATACATGGCATCGGCATCCACTGGTTCAACACCAATAATTTTAATCTCTGGACGCAACCGTTTTACATAAGCCGCAATTCCAGAAATCAAGCCACCACCCCCAATTGCCACAAAGATTGCATGGATGGGTTGTTGGTATTGTCGCAGAATTTCCATACCAATGGTTCCCTGTCCGGCAATCACATCGGGATCGTCAAAGGGATGAATAAAGGTTAAACCTTTTTCTGCTTCTAGTTGACGAGCGTATGCATAAGCATCATCGTAGGTATTACCATGTAAGACTACCTCGCCTCCTCGCATCTTGACTGCATCCACCTTCACTTGAGGCGTAGTCACCGGCATCACGATAATTGCTCGTGTTTTCAGCCGAGTTGCAGCCAAAGCGACACCTTGGGCATGATTACCGGCAGATGCGGCGATGACACCTTGTGCTAGTAAATCTGGTGGCAAATTTGCCATCTTGTTATAAGCACCGCGTAGCTTAAAGGAAAATACTGACTGCATATCCTCCCGCTTGAGGAAGAGTTGATTATTCAGTCGTGCGGATAGATTCGGGGCATACTCCAAGGGTGTTTCTTGGGCAACATCGTATACACGCGCAGTCAGGATTTGTACCAGGTAATCGCAAAGCATGGGGTCAACAAAATAGCAGATGCCGGATGGAGATTCATTTTACGCTACTTGTGTACCTGTTTTACGGGTTGATGGCTGGTGTGAACGTCGTCCTTCGGACGAAGCAGTTCTTGAGCAGGGGTGGCAGAGGGAGCAGGGGGAGCTGGGGTAGAGAATCTGTGAAAAATTCCCCCCCCAGCCTCCCCAGCTCCCCCAGCCCTCCTTTTTGGTGAGGATTAGCTCAAAATAATTATGCTATTTGGATGTATTTTGGCTTACCTTGCTAATGTTAATTAAAGTGAAAGAAGTCTTTGAGTATCAGGAGCAGCCATGTACGTGCTAATTGGTGGAGCAGGCTTAGTGGGGCTTTCATTGGCTCAAAAATTGGTAGAACTGGGGCATACTGTAGCCGTCATAGATGTTGATCCTACGGCTTGCCGCTATGCTCGTGAACAAGTGGGAGCGATGGCTTTTGAAGGCAGCGCAGTTAGTACAGAAGTCTTGTTAGAAGCTGGGATTCGCAAAGCTGATGCCCTAGCAGCCGTTCTCAGAAGTGACGCTTTGAACTTAGCAATGGTAACTCTTGCTAAACACTATGGTGTTTTGCACATTCTGGCTCGAATGCGCCATTCTGATTTTGCTGAACCCCTGCGCTTGGCTGGAGCCAATCATGTAATTAGCACTGTAGATTTAGCAGTTTCAACAATGGTAAATGCTATTGAGTATCCCCAAGTAGAATCAATGATGCACTTTGAGCAAGGACAGATTGAGGTATTGAAACTTTCCATTGCCAACAATTGTTATGTTGTTGGTCGTAGCCTGGCGGAAATTGCCCAAGATTCTCGCTTTCCAACTGGCTCTCTTATTATTGGTTATCAAGCCCATCCCCATGAAGATTTAACAATTCCTAATGGTAGTACAGTGTTAGAATCAGGTTCAACTGTATTAATTGCGACAAAACCAGGGTCTCTACATCAAGTTATTGATTTTATCGAAGGCTGTAACTAGTTTTGATGAAGTTATACTTACGTTTTTATTTAGCAACTGCTTTGATTTTGTTGACATCTTGTCAATCATTAAAGAGTTCACCACAGCCTAAGAACAATAATCCACAAAAAATATTACCGCCAAAGACGGTAACTCTCGATAAAAATTTCCAGATAGTCAAAGGACAAACTATTTATGTCCCTGTTTACTCCGAAATCTATCATCACAATCGACAAGAAATTTTTTATTTAGCAGCTACGCTGAGTATTCGTAATACCAATTTAAACAATTCAATCATTATTACTTCTGTGCGCTATTATGACTCAAATGGTTAATCATCATCTAGTTGCAGCAACTGTTCATCAAGAGATTGTATTCGCTCTCGCACAATTTCTTCTGAAAGAATTCGTTTACGCATTGCCTCATTGAGCGCTCCTTTTTCAGCCAGTAGTAAACGGCGGCGGATGGCATCGAGTTTACTCAGCGCTCCACTATTCCCATCAAACTCACCTGCACGGCGATTATAAAATTCACGTAATGCTTTTTCAGCAGCCGCTATTTGCACTTGGTAAGTTGAACGCATTTCTTCATACACAGCTTTTGGCAAAACGCCACTTTTTAAGAGAGTGTCTAATTCATCTTGCGCTGCTTTAGCTGTAATTAATTGAGCTTGCAATTGTTCAACTTGCTGCTGATTCTGGGAAAATTTAGATAATTTTAAGCGTTTCACCAGCAAGGGCAAGCTTAAACCTTGACCCACCAATGACACTAGTACACTACCGAAAACTAAAGTAATGAGATAGTCTCGTCCTGGCAATGTATTGGGTAAACTTAACGCCAGAGCCATCGAGAGTGAACCCTTAATATTTCCTAAAAACAGTAGATGTTGCCAGGATAGCGGAATTGGGCGATCAATCCAGCGAACCACCGCCATCAGCGGATAAATTGAAAGAATCCGCCCTACTTGATAAGCCAAAACTGTTAATAGAATTGCAGGTAAAGTATTCCACAGTATGACTAGGTTTATTTGTACACCGATTAACAAAAAAATGAATGTATTGACACTAAAACTGGCATACTCCCAGAAACTCAATAAGGTGATCCGATTAGAAGCGGAAGTATTACCAGAAAGCCCTAAATTTCCAAAAATTAACCCAGCAACAACCACAGCTACAGCACCAGATACACCTATAAATTGTCCAACTTGAAAAGTTCCTAGTGCAACTGCCACAGTTAGTAACAGACTGCTAAGGGGATCATCTAAACGAGAAAATATAGGTATGGTTAAATAACCTAAGACTAACCCCACGATGCCGCCTCCTAAAGCAATAAATAGCAGTTGTTGAACTCCCTCTAATAATGTTATTGAACCTGTCGAGTATACCTGTGAAATTAGGTTAAACGAAACTAAGGCAGCTGCATCGTTGAAGAGAGTTTCTCCTTCAACAATGGTAGAAAGCCGAGAGGGTACTGGTATTTCTTTAAAGACGGCAATCATTGAAACCGTATCCGTGTTAGCTAAAATAACTGCTACAAATAAAGCAGGTATCCAAGTTAGCCCCAGGACAAATTTTAATAGAACGGCAATAATAGCACTGGAAAGCACAGCTCCTGGCCCAGCCAACAGAGCAATGGGTTTAAACGTGCTGCGTAAGCGACTAACATCTGTATTGATGCCAGCTTCAAAGATGAGAATTGGTAGGAAAAGATTCAAAACTAGAGATGGGTCTAAACCAATGCGACGAGACAACAACTCAGTAATTGGCAGACCAGCCAACACTAAACCCGTGACATAAGGAACTCGTAACCGACGAGATAGTAGGGCTACACCAGTGGCAACGAGCAGTAGAATAATTGAAATATTGACTAATTCGGTAACATTCACTTAAATACTGAAGATACTGAAAATATTAAACGACATTAATAATAGTAACCTCAGTTCGGGTTAAGAAGATTTTGCTGCTATTCAGCACAAGTTATGAAAAATCGAACCACTCCAGGCGCAGAGTCCACGGAGAAATGAGAGTTTGAGAGGTGTTTTGCATAAATCCTATAGGAGCTTCAGCCAACGATAGAATCATGGTTTGGGCTGATCCCGAACTCAGGTTAATAGTAATGATAAGCCTCAACAGCGCAAGGAAGTTAAACTAACCTGAGTTCAGGTTAGGTAGTTCACGTCCAGTAAAGAATTTCCGCATTGGGAAAACGCTTGGTAATCTCACTCTCAAAAAACTGACGTAATGCTTTCATGGTGTCTTTGTCATAGACATACTTGGTGCCACCAAATTTATTACGCTTAATGGTACGGTTGGTTTCATCCATATCTAGTTTTGATTGTGGATACCAAGTTTGCAATACTTCTTTTGACCCAGGTGTGAATCGATGGGAAATCAATTCAAAATTTAAGTCGCAATCAAAATCCAGCGCTTCACTAATCGAGTCAAACAAGCGACTATATTGCCTTTGCCAATCGTCTATAGGCATAATTGGCGCGATGACTAAGCCTACTGGATAGCCGCCACCGCCTCTGTTTGTTGGTAATGCTAATCGCCGCAATGCAGCTAACCGTGATCCTACGCTGGCTGTGCCACCTTCAAATTTACCAGCGATCGCAGCTGCATTCACACTGACTCGACAACGTGTATGTCCATTGTGCGGTAAGTCGAGTAAAGTATCCACCGCGTCAAACTTCGATACCCAACGTAAATGTCCGTCGCTACGAGTACCAAAGTAACGAATACATTCAGCCAGACTTCCAGTTAAATGTTCAATCCCCAAGGGGTCAGTGTAACAGCTAACTTCAAAAGTTGTTGCTTGTCCTGGTCGCTCATAGTTAGCTAAATTTTCTAATATTTGTGGCAAGTTGGCAAAAACGCGAATTACTGGCGGCCCTGACAAACTACCCGCTAAGTAGCAGTATTGACAGTGTGCGGGACAACCTTCAGCAATGTGAAATTGCCAATCTGCTGATGGGGGAATAGGACTCAGTTTAAACGAACTAGGGGGAGCAGTGACAACCGCCAGAGTACGCTTAGAAATATTATAAGTTTCGCGATCGCTTTCACCGCGCAATCCTGTCAGGCGGTTACGTGGCAACTCTTCAATAGGTAAATTTAGAGACTGTACCCGTGCTAAAATCTTTTGTCCCCACGGTTCATTAAGGGCTGCTGGTGTGAACAGTACACGTTCTGGCATCCAAAATCTAGGTGTTTTTGCCAGAGGTGTATCTGGTGTCAAAACAGTATTTGCAGTCATAAAAAGCCTTGTAGAAAAACCCACTACTCGCGCCTGGTGGGATATATTACTTAACTTTATTTTAGAATATTACCCAATCAGCTTGTATCTGTAAAGAAAGCGGTTTCTACTCACCTGATGGTAGTAGTTTCAATAATTGCGATCGCTTCCTTCCAGCCTTGTTATATATATCCACTTGATTAATTATTAAAACGGAAGAACCCCAAAGAGCCAAAGCTATGCTTTATCAGTCGCCCCTCCCCGTTGACGGGGCTGCGGTGTACACACAAGTTGAATACCCCCCTTAATCCCCCCTTGTAAAGGGGGGAAATTGGAAAATCTAGTTCCCTCCCCTTTACAAGGGGGAGCCACTGCGCTATCGCGCTTTGCCGACAGCCGCGCAAGTGGCGTTAGGGTTAGGGTGGGGTAAAAACCAGATTCATCAACTACGTAGAGACTTATGTGTACACCGTAGATTGACGGGGAGGGGTACAATGACTGTGGGAATTGTAAATAATTAATCTGACTTAATATTCTTACTCAAGAAGAAGAAAAAGAAAAGGGATAATGAAGAAAAAGAAACGAAAAAAGTTAAATAAACAAGAGTTAATTCTTCACCTCTACCCTTCCCTCTCCCCTTTTCATGGCACTTATTATTTTTCTTATTATTGGTTTGATTGTCAGTACTATTTTATTTAGTCCCCTCCTGATTAAACAACGAAGAAAACGTATTCAAAACCGTCCTTTTTCTCCACTATGGAAAAGCATTATCGAAAATAATATTTTGATTTACTCTCGTCTTTCTCCTGCTGAGAGAAGACGACTTCAAGGACATATTCAAGTGTTCTTAACAGAAAAACAATTCATTGGTTGTAGAGGATTGCAAGTCACAGCAGAAATGAAACTGACTATTGCTGGTATCAGCTGCTTGCTTCTTCTCAATGAACGAGGAGAATACTTTCCTAAACTGCGTTCAATACTGATTTATCCCGACACTTATTTTGTGAATGAAATTGTTGCCAATGGGCATTATGTTGTCGAGGAAAGACGCGTAGCCAGATTAGGAGAATCGTGGACTAAAGACCAAGTGTTATTGTCTTGGGAACAGGTGCAACAAGACACCCAAAACTGGAGTGATGGACATAACGTTGTTTTACATGAATTCGCCCACCAGTTAGATCAAGAAGATGGTAAAGCCGAGGGTGTTCCAATTTTGCAGCGAAAGTCAGACTATCTCACCTGGGCTAGAGTCATGAGCGAAGAATATCACCAACTCTGCAATGATATTCAACAAGGTATTAAAACTGTTATAGATGGCTATGGCGCAACTAATCCCGCAGAATTTTTTGCTGTTGCGACTGAAACATTCTTTGAGAAACCGCAGGAATTACTGAAAAAGCATCCGGCGCTTTATGAACTATTGCAACGCTACTATCAACTCGATCCTGTGCAGTGGGTTTAGATATTAGACAGGATTGAAGGGCGGCTAGTATTTTGGTGTTTGAATTTTTGTCCCCCCGTGAGGGGGGAGGGGTTGGGGATGGGGTGTCTTTATTATAGCCTAAATTGCATTTACAACATGTCGTTTTGCGTAAGTTATAAATTTTTACAAATGAAAGCCCAGTCCCCAGTACCCAATCCCCAGTCCCCCAAATCTAAAGAAATTCACAATTTCAAAATTATGAGTATAATTCATGACTATACTTTTTGAGACTTGAGGAGCGTTTTATGGATAGCTCAATTATTCAGTTGGTTGACAATTTACCGACTGATAATATTACTGTTAAGGTTTTACAGGCTCTTGATTATGTAGCGCCTGGTCAATGGAACAACTTAGTGGGGTTTGATAACTTTATACGTACAATTACTGGTGAGACAGATGCTAAAGTCATTCAGAAAATTCGCGATCGCGCCGTAGCCATATATAACGACCCTCAAGAAAGCTACCAGACTGTAATCAAACTTTACCAAACCGTTGATAAAGCAGACACAGCGATGGGGACAGCTGCTTTAGCTAACAAAGTAGGTGAAAAAATTGGCTTTCTCGGTTTTTTGGTTAATCTCACTCCCAAAGCAGACATCACTCAAAGTATTGATTTAGTATTGAAAATTGCGATCGAAATCATTGCCTTTTGCAAACTGAATGGCATTCCTCAACCGAACCCCCAAGAATTTGCCAATGCTATTGCTAACAACTATCAAGATGCAGCTTTGATGCGGATGGTAGCTTTAGTTTGTCTAGATGGAATTTTGCCTTTAGGCCCGGACTTTCTGAGCAAAATCCAAGGAATTATTAGTGGCCCTGATACTAGCGTAGTAACTCAAAATCCTGTTTTTTCAGCCGTTAATAACTTTCTACCTGGTAATAATTCCTCTGAGAAATTTGGTTTTCTCACTCAAGGTTTTAACTCTGTGCAAGGCTGGATGAATAATTTAGTATCTAGAACAGGTATAACTCCACAATCTATTTTGAATAGTGTAGGCAGTTTCATCCAGATTGCTGATGATAACTTAGATTTTGTAGCAGCATTCTTGGATCAAACCACCAATTACTACGAACATACAGGTATTCAAACTGTGGCTCGTAGCTTAATTTTACGAGCATATGCTTTAGTAAAAGACGAAATGAAACTTGAACAGCAAAAGCCCCGCCAAGATGTTTCATCTGCTGTCAATTCAGATACCAGTCGGTATGCGGTTAATAAAACAGTAGAAGTTTGGGATGGTGAGGATGAGGATTGGTATCAAGCAACAATTGAGAAAATTAAAGATGATCAATTCTACATCCATTACACCGGCTACGGTTCATCTTATGACGAATGGATTGGTGAAGAAGACATTCGTACTTGCAATCATGAATCAACCGATGATAATGGATTTGCAGTCAGTCAAAGAGTAAAAGTTTGGGATGAAGACAATGAAGAATGGTACTCTGCAAATATAGAGGAAATTCGAGGTCAGCAATACTTTGTCCATTACATCGGTTACGATTCATCTTATGACGAATGGGTTAACCTGGATGTAATTCGCTAACTGCTGAATCAGGGACTGACAAATAAAAAAACATACAATTTTTCTTGTGGGGTGGACATCTTGTCCGCCCCTTACCAAGGGCGAGCGAGACGACGAACAGCTTTAACCAAGCCCATTATTTAAAAGTATTTGAATTTCTGCCTGAAGGTTAGAGCGAGCAAATTGTTCAGCAACGTCAAACATCAAGGGCGTAAAATAAATACGCTGGCGTTGCAAAAATCGTTCTAAAACCTGCCTTCTACCTGCAATATATTCTGTTTCTGACACCCAAGCATACTCAGTACGAATTGCTTGGGCGTATTCCTGATATTGGATTGGGTCAGCAGCCAAAATCGCTAAGTCTGCATCAAGTAGGATTTGGCTATCATGGTCATCGGCAGCGGCTTGATGATATTTAGTGTTAATTATGAGACTACTAATTTTAGTGATATCACTGTGAAAAATGCCCAAACTACTTAGCAGATGGCAAGCATAGTCAGCGCTTCTTTCTTCGTTATCTTTAGCTTGAGTGTCATAGACAACATCATGAAACCAGGCGGCAAGTTGCACAGCCGCGAGGTTTTTGGCATAGGCTTGTAAAGTATCTATTGTATTTAGTACATGATGAATGTGTTTGAGGGTGTGGTAGTGGCGATCGCAACTCGAATAAGCCTCAACTAAAATAGTAAAGGCTTGTTTTGCTGCTAGTTGGTCAACTCCAAAGCTTTGGATGGTATTTTGCCAGCGATCAAATAATTGCACCGCTATTTTTATCTCACTAAAAGCTGAGTTTGCTGAATACTTGGCAAAGGAGGCAGTGGTTGGTTGCTAAAATTAGGATGTTGGGCATCAATTTGGTGTGCCTTTTTCACAAGCTGATCAAATGCAAGATTAGTAAGTTTTAATTGATTAAAAAATAGCTGTGTATCAACAAGATGAGTTGTTGGTAACTGGTATCCGATTTCTTTGAAAACTAAACCAAGAGGCACATTAATTTCATCTTGAAGTTTAAGATATCGAGAGAACATTGGCGCGTAAGCTGCAATCACTGAACCAACACCACCTCTAATCTGCGACCATCCAATATAGTACAGTCCTTTATAATCATCCAGAAACGAATCTGCATAACATTTGACTACTGAACCTTCAACGCGCTGAAGTTCTGGAGGTAGGAATGGATAAGCCATATAGTAACCTGTTGCACATACGATCAAATCAAAAGCTTCTCGACTACCATCAACAAATTCAACTTCCCAGCCATCAAGACGTTTCACAGCAGGCTTAGCAGTGATTCTTCCATGTTTGAGATAATAGGGCACCTCACTGTTAATAGTAGGGTGTTTCTCGAAAAGCCGATGTTTGGGTTTGGTTAAACCATAATCTTCGTGGCTACCGAAACTCAGACGTATGATTGCATACACTGTTAGCCGTGCTAACCATTGTGGCGATCGCAATTTCGGTACATCAGTAATGGAAACTCCAGCAAAATGGCGACTGAAAGTCTCACCTATACTTTCCAGACTTCTCAACCGCTGTAACCATTTTGGCAATTTATTTCCAGGGAAATCTGCAACTGGAATGCCGGCAAATGTCTTGGGGATAAACCAAACTGATTCGCGCATACTCAGAACAGACTTAGCACCAATACGGGCTGCTTCTGCGGCGATATCACAAGCTGAATTTCCAGCACCAATTACCAAAACTCGTTTTCCACGCAGTTGATCTGGATGCTTGTAATCTTTAGAATGGATGATTTCACCATGGAATTTTCCCTCAAATTTGGGAAAACGTTTGCACCAGTGATGGCCATTGCACATCACCACCCCTTTATAGATTCGCTGTTCTCCATCAGCAAAGGAGACTTCCCAAAGATTGTTTTCAACTGGGCGTACATAACTAACTGTACGATTCAGTTGAATATTTTCTCGCAAATCAAAGCGATCGGCAAAGGCGTTTAAATAATCCCGCATGTTCTGGGCACTGGGAAAGTCGGGATAATCATCTGGCATGGGGAAATGAGTAAACTGGGTAATCTTGCGTGACGAAATAATGTGTGCAGTTTCGTAAACGCCATGATACCAATTGCCGCCGATATCATCACTGGCATCAACTTGATCGTATGGGATATCAGCAGCTTTGAGTGCCCCAGCCATACCCAACCCGACAAAACCAGCCCCGATAACCAGATGTTTATCAGCGGTATCGCCCATGTGAATTTTACTAGATTTACTTTCCTTGACCACCTTTCAACCTCCTAACTAATTCATTATTAATCGAGTGCAATATTTGAGGAAAATATCGTTTGAGAAGATGGGCATTTTTAGCTGAAGCATCGGGAAAAACATGTAATTTGTTTTGAATAATTCCTTTAATGGTGGCACGCATGACTTTAGCCGGATCGGTTGCCACATTTTGTGGAAAATCGTAGCTATTCTTGCCAAAACTGCCAAATCGTTCACATTGCAGAATTGGGGTACGGCTAAAAAAGGGATAAACAGCCGTCACCTTTACATTGTAATCTTTTACTTCATGGAAAAATCCTTCACTGAACCCACGTAAACCAAATTTGCTGGCTGAGTAAGCAGTTAATCCAGGTGATGCCCACCAGCCTGCTAGGGATGCTATGTTGACAATGTGACCCTTTTGACGGGCAATCATGTCAGTAGCAAATAAAGCACTTAACCGCATCGGTGTTAGCAAGTTGATTTGCATCAGACGTTCCCATTTTTCATGGGGAATTTCGTCCAGGCGTCCAAAAAGTGCAATCCCGGCATTATTAATCAAAATATCAATGGGGATATTGAGGGCTTTCACCTGACTGTAAAGGATTTCACATCCTTCACGGGTAGAGAGATCAATAGCAAAGCAAGCGAGTATTTCACCTGTAGTCACTTGGCGCTGAATTACTGCAACTCGTTCACGCAAAACAGCTTCATCCAAATCGGTTAAAATCAGTTGGCTACCAGCTTCTAACAACTGTCGAGTCAGTTCTTGTCCAAACCCACCAGCTGCACCCGTAATCAGCACAACCGCCTTGTCTAACTGAGTCATATTTTTGTGCCAAATTATTAATTAATAATATTGATGCAAATATTTTGTTTCATGGCTTTAAGACATTGAAAATAAACAATAAAAGACATCAAAGCTAAGTTTTTGTAAAAATCGGCATTCAAACACATTCAAAATACTTCTTGCGGAGGTTTACGGTATGGGGTTGGCTACTTTACCAGCACCACAGTAAAACAGTATTACAGTTTGCGTAAAAATTCTCTAGGACAAAACGTAAGTACAGTTACGTTTTATATGTGGTGGCAGCAAAATTAAAGAGTCAAAATAGAAGACGGGCATGGGGCATAGGGCATAGGGGAGGCAGTGCGGTCTTGGGGTTTCACGCCACTCCCCTCAAGTCGGGAAACCCGCCCACGGGGGTGGCTCCCCAAGTGGAGCAACTGCCGTCATTGAGTATTAGGAAAAATCTTCCCCAGTACCCAGTCCCCAGTCCCCAGTCCCTAAAATTAAGGAGATTACTAACAGTGGTATTACAAGTAAAAACAAGCACCTACGAAGCTAAAACTCAAGAAATTGCTAAACAACTTCTCGCAGCAACTCAAGAAAATCGCTCTTTTTTTGCTAGCTTGCGCGATCAAATGCGCTGGGATGATAAATTACTCGCTTGGGCGATGAGTAATCCAGGTTTGCGGGTGCAACTATTTCGCTTTATTGACACTCTACCCGCGTTACGCAGTAAACCAGAAATTGCCGCCCATTTACAAGAATATCTGGGGGATGAGTCAGTAGAATTACCAGCAGCTTTAAAGGGCATACTCAATTATGCTAACCCTGACTCGATGCCGGCACAAGTTGCTGCTACAACTGTTGATACAGCTGTTGAAACATTAGCTCATAAATATATTTCTGGTGAAAATATTAAACAAGTCATCAAAACAGTTGAACGCCTGCGAAAAGAAAAAATGGCTTTCACCATCGATTTATTGGGTGAGGCGGTAATTACTGAAGCTGAGGCGCAGTCTTATCTGGAACGCTATCTAGAATTGATGGAACAATTGGTAGAAGCATCGAAGAATTGGACAACAATTCCGGCTATTGATGAGGCTGATGGTGAATCAATACCAAAAGTCCAAGTTTCTGTGAAGTTAACGGCGTTTTACTCGCAATTTGACCCTCTAGATGCTAAAGGTAGTGAGGAACGAGTTAGCGATCGCATTCGCATTCTGTTACGTCGTGCGAAGGAATTAGGCGCAGCTGTGCATTTTGATATGGAACAGTATGCGTATAAGGATTTAATTCTAAATATTCTCAAAAAGTTGTTGCTGGAAGATGAGTTTAGGCAACGCACAGATATTGGTATCACCATTCAAGCATATTTACGGGATAGCTTAGAAGATGCTAAAGATGTGATTGCTTGGTTGAAGCAACGCGATTATCCTCTAACTATCCGTTTGGTGAAAGGCGCATATTGGGATCAGGAAACTATCAAGGCTGCACAAAAACATTGGCCACAACCGGTTTATAACGATAAAGCAGCAACTGATGCGAATTTTGAGGCGATTACTCAGTTGTTGTTGGAAAATCATCAATATGTCTATGCTGCCATTGGTAGCCATAATGTGCGATCGCAAGCGCGTGCTATAGCCATAGCTGAAAGTTTAAATGTCCCTCGCCGTGCTTTTGAAATGCAGGTGCTTTACGGGATGGGGGATAAGTTGGCGAAGGCTTTGGTTGATCGGGGTTATCGGGTAAGGGTTTATTGTCCTTATGGGGAGTTACTTCCAGGGATGGCTTATCTGATTCGCCGTTTGTTGGAAAATACTGCTAATAGTTCTTTTTTACGGCAAAATCTGGAAAATCGACCTGTTGAGGAGTTGATCGCGGCACCGGATGTGGAATTGTCTCGCGCAAAGGCAAGGCAGGGCGTTGCGGGGGTTCCCCCCGTTGTAGCCACTGCCGCGCAAAAGCGCGAAGAGGAAGGCGCAGGGTTTGTTGGGGTGGCGGATACGGATTATGCGGTGGAGGAGGAGAGGAAGGAGGCTGATGAGGCTTTTCGATCTGTTCGAGGGGAGTTTGGGAGAAGGTATTTGCCTTTGATTAATGGGGAGTATGTCCAGACAAAGGAAAGTGTTGATTCTGTGAATCCTTCTCGTTTTAGTGAGGTGATTGGGAAGGTTGGGTTGATTAGTGTGGAACAGGCGCAAGAGGCGATGCAAGCTGCGAAGGCTGCTTTTCCTGGTTGGCGGAAGACGCCGGCGAAGCAACGTGCTGGAGTGTTACGGAAGGCTGCTGATTTGATGGAACAACGCCGTGCTGAACTTTCTGCTTGGATTGTTTTGGAAGTCGGGAAGCCTGTGAAGGAAGCGGATGCTGAGGTTTCTGAGGCGATAGATTTCTGCCGCTATTATGCTGATGAAATGGAACGGTTGGATTTAGGTGTAATTTATGACGTACCAGGAGAGACGAATCGTTATATTTACCAGCCACGAGGAATTGCTGTGGTGATTTCTCCTTGGAATTTTCCTTTAGCGATCGCTTGTGGGATGACTGTGGCAGCACTGGTTACTGGCAATTGTACTCTGCTCAAACCTGCTGAAACTTCTTCTGTAATTGCGGCGAAATTTACGGAAGTTTTGGTAGATGCTGGCATTCCTAAAGGTGTTTTTCAATACGTTCCTGGTAAGGGTTCGCAAGTCGGTGCTTACTTGGTAAATCACCCTGATACTCATGTGATTGCTTTTACTGGTTCTCAGGAAGTGGGTTGTCGGATTTTCGCGGAAGCTGCAACGCTCAAACCAGGGCAAAGGCATATGAAGCGGGTGATTGCGGAAATGGGGGGTAAGAATGCGATCATTATTGATGAGAGTGCTGATTTAGACCAAGCTGTGATAGGCGTGGTACAGTCAGCATTTGGTTACAGTGGACAAAAATGTTCAGCTTGTTCGCGAGCGATCGTGGTGGAACCGATTTATGATGCTTTTGTGCGGCGGTTGGTGGAAGCGACAAAATCACTCAATATTGGCGAGGCGGAGTTACCTAGTACTCAAGTCGGCCCGGTAATTGATGCGAATGCGCGCGATCGCATCCGTGAGTATATTGAGAAGGGTAAGGCAGAAGCACAATTGGCTTTGGAGTTACCAGCACCGGAACAAGGTTATTTTATCGGGCCTGTGATCTTTAGTGAGGTGCCACCAAATGGCATAATTGCTCAGCAAGAAATTTTTGGCCCTGTGCTGGCGGTGACAAAGGTGAAGGATTTTGCGTCAGCTTTAGCAGTCGCTAACGGAACTAACTACGCTTTAACGGGTGGACTTTATTCCAGAACGCCTTCTCACATTCAACAAGCACAGGAAGAGTTTGAAGTGGGGAATTTGTACATTAACCGTACCATCACGGGTGCTATTGTTGCACGGCAACCTTTTGGTGGATTCAAACTTTCTGGTGTTGGTTCTAAAGCTGGAGGCCCTGATTATCTGCTACAGTTTTTGGAACCGCGCACGGTGACGGAGAATATTCAGCGTCAAGGTTTTGCACCAATTGATGGTGCTGATTAATTAAACTGGGTACTGGGGATTGGGAAAACTCTTTCCCAGTCCCCAGTACCCAGTACCTAATCACTAATCTTATGCCCTGCTGATTTTATAATCGAACCACAGAGGCACAGAGAACGCAGAGAGTTTTTTATGAGCGATGTGATTATTAAGGTTGTAGATTTGGCTGAAGAATTTGCTGCAATTAAAGGAATTAGGATTGCGGTATTTCAGGATGAACAAGGGGTAGATTCGGCTTTAGAGTTTGATGGCAAAGATGATATATCTCAGCATTTAATCGCTTATTTGGATGATCAAGCTGTGGGTACTGCTAGAATTAGATATTTGGATGAGCAAACTGCCAAAGTAGAAAGACTTGCGGTTTTATCCAACGCTAGAGGCTACGGTATTGGTAAGAAAATTATGGAGAAGGCACTCTTAGTTATAGCTAGCCAAAATATTTCAGAAGTAGTCGTTCATGCTCAAGAATATATTAAAGGTTTGTATGAAAAATTAGATTTTATAGCAGTAGGACAAATATTTGAAGAAGCTGGTATTTCTCATGTGGAAATGAGGAAAAAATTATAGTTTTATAGTGTAGTAACTTTTGATTAACTCAAATATTGTTTCAGCATAGTTTCTAATTGAACTATACGAATTGGCTTGAGGAGATACTCATTAGCACTAGCTTCTAAACTACTAGCTTTTTCTAAAGTCAGTTCTTTAGTAGTTGTCATCACTACAGGCAAGTTTTGCAAATCAGCTTCTTCTCTGATTATTTTCAGGATATCCCAGCTACAGACATCTCCTATTAACTGTCCATCCAACACAATTAAATCTGGTTTTAGGCTTCGTACCTGTTCTAAAAAGCTGTCACCGTTGTTGATCCACTCGACTTGATAACCAATTATTTGCAAATAATCTTGCAAAAAAGTACCAGCGTTTTCTTCTTGCTCCACCAGCAATATGCGTTTTTTAGGGATAGAAACAGAAGGATATAATATTACTTCCTCATCTTCCTTATCTCCCTCATATCCCTCATCTTTTTGCGCTGGGTCTGGCAAAAATAATGTGAATTGGCTGCCTTCTCCTGGAGTTGATACAACTGTCACATCTCCACCATGCAAACGTGCTAGTTTGCGTGTCAAAGCCAAACCTAAGCCAGTGCCTTCATACTGGCGATTTAACCTACTATCCAGTTGTTTAAACGGTTCAAAGAGAAATTGAAACTGATTTGGATCAATCCCAATACCAGTATCTGAAACTGTAAATTTAATGCCTTCAGGGACTTTTTTAATTGACAAAGATACCTCACCCGCTGAGGTAAATTTAACGGCATTAGTCAGCAGATTAAGGAGCATTTGCTTAATCCGTCGCGCATCGGCAATGCAGACTTCTGCTTTTGGATCAATTTCACTTGTGATTAATAATCCCTTTGCTAAGGCGCGATCGCGCACTGACGATAGAACATAATTACACAACTCTGGCACTGATAAAGGTATTAAAGAAAGTTCTTCTTTGCCTGCTTCCACCTTAGATAGGTCAAGGATATCGTTAATCACTGCCAGCAGATGTTCACCACTGCTATATATACAACTGATATATTCTTTTTGTTTCTCATTGAGAGAGCCAACGATTTCTTGTTGCAACAACTGCGATAAGCCCATAATTGCATTCAAAGGTGTTCTTAATTCATGGCTCATAGTTGCCAAAAATTCACTTTTTGCTCTACTCCCAGCTTCTGCGGCTGATTGAGAAGCACGTAGTTTTGATTCTGTTTGTTTGCGTTCAGTAATATCCTCAACCATGGCTAGGAAAAACTCAGGCTCACCATCACTGCCTGGAATTATCGAAACACAAAGGTGAGTCCACACTAACTCACCATCTTTATGCAAAAAGCGTCTTTCAATTTCAATGCCATTTTTGTTAACTCCTCGCTTTGCGTCTTTTCCCGTTCCTGACATTAATTGTCTGTAAAGTGCTAAATCTCCTCTTTGGTGTGAAATGTAATCTGTAAAACGCTTACCGCACAGCTCTTGGCGGCTGTACCCCAAAATTTGACACAGCGCCGGATTAATATCTACTATTTGTGCTTTCATATCTATTAATCCGATGCCAATGGAGGAACGGTCAAAAATCGCTCTAAATTGCGCCTCACTTTTTCGCAGTGCTTCTTGTGCAGCGTTGCGCTCACTCGCTTCTATGGCTAGTGCCACACAATCTGCGATAGAGCCTGCAAAATTCTCTTCCTCTAATGTCCACTGGCGAATGTTGCCAAAATGCTCATGGCTGACTATTCCCACTAAATTACCCCCCAACCAAATTTGTGTATGTAGTAGCGAGGCGATGTCAAATACAGAAAGATAAGATGTGGATAATTCTTGGGTTCTTTTGTCTTTAATAGCATCATTGACTGCAATAGTGCGTTCTTTTTCTAAAGCCTGAAAATAAGCAGGATAATTCGCTTTTAAAAAAGACCTACCAAAGGTATGCTCTTGTTGGCTCACATCATATAAATCGATGCATTGAATCACAGAGCGATCTTCGTTGTATAACCACACGCCAACTCGCTGCACTAAGAGTGTCTTTGCTGCAACTTCTGTGATTTCCTTTAATGCCGTATTTAGGTTACCTGTTTGGAAGGTTTTATTCTTTGCCAATTGCTCTAATGCTTGGCTTTGTTTTCGGCGTTCGTTTTCTTTGATCTGCAAAGCCTCTTGAGCTTGTTGGTATTCTGTAATATTTTTAACTACCATCACTTGCGTTTGTCGCCTCTGGTAAAAAAACACTTGACTTTGCAGTTCAACGGGAAAAGTAGAACCGTCTTTTGCAACTACAATTTCTTCATAGGGTTTTTCACAACAGTCAGATATATTTGTTCTCATCCAATTTTGTGATTTTCTTGTGTTGGTAAGTTCAAAGTAATTTTGGCTAATTAGTTGTGCAATTTCATTGTCTAGATCCCTCATCAGACAATGCCACATTGGAAGCTAGCGATACCTCTTGACTCATCCTTCAGGTACTCTACCATAGCCTATTATTCAGGTTATGCTTTGCAGTCTGTGCAGCCGCCTGGAAAAGCCAGTTGCTCTTGGGGTATAAATTCCTAGTATAAAAGAGCGAGTGCTGTCTCAGTGCTAAGGCTCTCCGCAAACAATATATAATGTTTAAATATTTACTATGTTTCCAAAAGAAATTTCGTGTCAGAAAATCTATAAATTGCAGATTAAAACTACGTATAACTTCTAGGAATTGCTGAATCATCTGAAACTTTGGGTAAGAGGTAGTATGATATTGTGCTTGATGCCTGCTTTGAAATAACATGAAATACATTAACCTTGCATCACTCCTGAAGAATAAATCTGAAGCTGAAGGCTGAACTGCTATATAATTGTCATAAAACGGCATAAGGTTAATTATTTGATATTTCATGTTTCTTAGCTGTAAAGTAGCTTGGTTGCAAGAGTGATTATGATCAAGCAACTTTATAAAGACATAAGCAAAAGAGCAGATTTGCCCATCATGATAAATGAACTTCCTACGAGGGGGGAGTCAAAAGTTAAAAGTCAAAATTTAAAAATATTAAACCCCCTCGCTACGAATAAAAAAACAGTTTATTAATCAAAAGCTCGATTTGATAAGGCTTTGGGGAGCTATTCAAAGTAATTAGAATACTGATTTTTTCACAGAATAAGAACATTAAGTTAAGCTAGCAACTTATTTTATTACAACTATTTTCATTTGAATAGAACACAACGCCCGTCTCCAACTCTCCTCTCCTTACTAAGGAGAGGGACTGGGGGTGAGGTTCATTTAGCTGAAAAGTACTGCATATTTAGTAATAAATGTTACTCTTACAAAGATTATGTCTGGTGATTTATGCCTAATTTCTTAAGAATTACTTGACAACTTAGCGTTGGCTACTAAAACAGCAACGCATTCTTCTAGGGAAAGATACTCGAAAAGTAAAAGTTTGTAAGAATTAAAGTAATAACAGCGGTTGTGGAGGTGGAGTAATGACAAATAGTAGTGTGAGAATTGTTTCTTTGATTCCTGGTGGAACGGAGATTCTGGCTACGCTTGGGTTGGCTAGTGCCATTGTCGGTCGATCGCACGAATGTGACTACCCTCCAGAAATCCAAAATCGCCCGGTTTGTACCCAACCACGTTTGAACTCTAATGCTAAGAGTGGCGATATTCACGATGAAGTAAACAATTTGTTACAATCTGCTCTTAGTATCTATGAAATCAAAACGGATGTTTTAGAAGAATTACAGCCTACCCACATTATCACTCAAGACCAGTGTGATGTCTGTGCTGTCAGTTTCCATGAAGTTGAAAAAGCAGTTGCTAGCCTCATCCATAGTTCACCAGAGATTATTTCTTTACAACCAAATGTTCTCCAGGATGTTTGGACTGATATTGAGCGAGTAGGCAACGTCTTCGATGTAGACTCAGTAAAGGTACTAGAAAACTTAGAAGCTCGTGTCAAAATTTGTCAGCAAAAAATCCAAGGGCTAAGTTTAACAGAACTTCCCGGAGTCGCTTGCATCGAGTGGACTGATCCTTTGATGACTGCTGCAAATTGGATTCCCGAATTAGTTAACTTGGCCGGCGGACAGTCACTGTTTAGCGCTATAGGTAAGCCTTCTCCTCAGTTGGAGTGGGAGACTTTGATAGTCAGCAATCCAGATGTAATTGTTTTTATGCCCTGTGGCTTTGATTTAAATCGCACTCGCACTGAAGCCCAGGTGTTAACTCAACGTCCAGAGTGGCAAAAACTCCACGCTACTAAGTCTGGCAGAGTCTACATTACTGATGGAAATTCTTACTTTAACCGCCCAGGGCCACGACTGGTGGATTCTTTGGAAATTTTGGCAGAAATTTTGCATCCTGAGATTTTTGAATACGGCTATAAAGGAACAGCCTGGGAAGTGTTGTAAAAAGTTAGGAGTTAGGAGTTAAAAGTTAGTAATTAGAAATTAGGAGTAAGAAACTATGAATTTTCATTGTTCACTCCTCACTCCTAACTCCTAACTCCCAACTCCCAACTCCTAACTCCTAACTCTTAACTCCTACCTTTTGCCAAGCTTTCTGGACAGCTTTGTGTTCATTACTCCCGTCCCCATAGAGTTCGCCAGCAATTTTAATAGTGACGTTGGCAGCTTTTTTAAAATCTGAATCGGGACGCAGGCGATCGCGCAAAGCTACATACCAGATTTTCCCTGCCTTTTCCCAAGCATAGCCACCAATCTCATATGCCGCTAGATAAAAAGCATGGTTAGGAATACCTGAATTGATGTGTACTCCAGCGTTATCTTCCTGACCAGTATATTTATCTTTCATATGCCACGGTTGGGGGTCTTTACCCATTACAGCATCATCGTAGGCTGTTCCCGGTTCTTTCATAGAGCGGATGCCAACACCCTTGACATTCTGCGTTAACAGACCCTCGCCAATGATCCAGTCTGCTTCTTGTGCTGTCTGATTTTTTACCTTTTGTTTTACCAAAGAACCGAAGACATCAGAAAACGACTCATTTAATGCCCCAGGTTCCCCATAATACTGTAGACCAGCTTCGTACTGAGTGACACCATGAGTTAACTCATGCCCAATCACATCAATTGATTTGGTGAAGCGCTGAAACAGTTCTCCGTCGCCATCTCCATAGACCATTTGGTCGCCATTCCAAAAGGCGTTTTCATATTTGACACCGTAATGTACAGTGGAGTCTAAACGCAGTCCCTTATCATCAATAGAGTTGCGATCGAATAGTTCATAAAACAAGTCATAAGTAGCACCAGCAGCATCGTAGGCTTCATCAGCTGCTTCGTCACCGCAGGGAGGACTTCCTTCACCACGCACCAGTGTACCAGGCAGTTGCTGACCATTTTTGGCATCGTAAATTGTGCGGCGTTTTTCACCAGGAGAAGGTGCAAACGAGATACTACCTACTATGTCTCTGCGCCCACGAAGTTGTGCAGAAACATTTAATGTATGAAAAGCCCAACTACGTTGCTGGGGGTTGCCATTCACGGCGACATTTTCAAGTATGTGAGGTGGTACGATACAACAAATCGGGCATCTGTTGATCTGTGGATGCTCACACTTAAACCCAGACGATTTTTTTCTATTTCGAGTCATCCAACATATTCTCCTTTGCAAACTAAGTGATGGCAAATAGCGGTGTGAACTCTTGTATTGAAGGGAGTAAAAAATTAGTGCAAATGGTAGTCCCTGATTTCTTTTCTGAAGATATTGTCTACTCTTGATTATTGGATCGGTCTGTTGAGAGTGACAGTATCCTCATGGGGTAATTAAATCTTGTAACATAGCAAAAAACATCAGATAAGCTTGGATATCGCAAGTTTTAGCCTGAATTTTTGCATGAAACAGCTAAATCTCCCTCACAAGCCCACTTGCTTTATATCATAAGTCCTGTCAAGGATGGTTGTACTATTTGTTATATAAATTGATGCAATTAAATCAACAGTAGTGCTGACTACTGCTGCTTTTCTCAGCACTACTGAAGCCAACCACCAAACACGGCTAAACCGTAATACTTCCAAGGTACTGCGACTGTCTTAAATCCAGCAGTGGAGAGCATTTCTAAATGAGTATTCAAAGTAGCAAGTTGGTCTTGACTGGAGTGTCCTTGTGGACTGCTAGTGCCGCGCTTAGCACGAATTTCTGTAAGGTTAATTCCCTGTTGATCTGCCCATTCATGTCTGGCTGCGTTGTAAATTTCTGCTAAGACAGATGATTCTGGTAAAGTGGGGTCTGCATTCCAAAAACAACCATTTTGGCTAAGGCTGGCAGCAATACGTTGAAATAACTTCAACTTCATCTCATCTTGGAGATGATGAATTGCTAAAGATGATACACAGGCATCAAATTCGCCGTCAATCTCTACTTCCTGCGGATTATTTGCCCAGTCTCCAAAATCTGCTTGTATACCAGTCCACCGTTGTTGATATCCGGCTGCTGTAATTTTGTCTTCAGCGAATTGCAGCATTCGAGGTGAGTAATCTAGGGCAATCACTTGGGCATCTGGATAGCGGTTAAGTATTTTGAGACTAAGTTCGCCTGTACCGCAACCTAATTCTAAGATGCGACGACTTGTGGATGGCAGAAAACGAGTAATTACCTCCAGCATCTCGTCATATCGAGGTAATAGCTGGCGAATGCCTGTATCAAAGTCAGCAGTGTTGGGGAATACTTCTCCAGGAAATAGCTGTTGCATATTGCTGGTATTCGGTCTTACATCAATCTTAGGGTAATATTAATTGCTCAAGATTGCTGCTCTTAATTTTATTGATTGAGAAAAACGTAAAATACTCGTTTGCTCAAATTCATTTGAAACTATAGTGCATTTTGTTAAACCCTAAAATGGAAATCCCTGATGTTGTGATGATCAGCCATCCGAGCTTGTCTGAGAGTAAACTCTCCTACAGAAGCATTGCCTTGGGGACAAATTACTCCGGTTGCTTGTTGCCAAAGTTTTTGAGGTGCTAGGGATATTTCATATTTGTCAGCCTCTTGTCCAGGTATCGGACTAGGGTATTTTTTGACTCGATACCACTTTGTTTGTTGGCACTGGTCACACCAAAATGCTTCTAACCATTCATTGTCTAGAGCAACTGCTGTCTTCGTTGCTATCAAAATTAGGGCACTCTGCCGCTTTATGCCTCTTTGTTGAAGTTGCTCTGGCGTATCAGCATACAGTTTATGTTTGGGACTGACACTATCCAAATAGCATCCGTGAACTGAGCAGTAGATAGCTCGTCGTTTTGAACGTCTACGATGTTTACGAGATTTGTTATGCAATTTGACCTCACTGAAAATAAGGTAATCGGTAAACACTTTTTGAATATTATAAAAATATGCTAGTTAAGTCTGGATTATTCCCAAGGATGAAAGTTAACTTCAATTCCTCCATTCGCCACAATCACGATACAAACTTGGCAACAATGGTTTGAGTAGAGAATTTTGAACTCTTGAGTATCTTATCAGTATATATGAGCTGAACCACAGAACAGCCAATGCATAAGATGAGTATTCCTTTGGCTGTTTGGGGTTAGCAAGAGGGGCTAGAGCTGTTATCGAGTGCCTACTTTAGCTTTTGGTCGCTCCAGGAAATAATCATCTTGATAGTCAAAAGGTAAAACTTCAAATAAGGCCCAAATTGTCACCGAAGATTGAGGTTTATAACACCAAGCCTCTGGAAGAATAGCTTGGGCAGCTTTAGCATCCTCCCAGTTTAATAGTCCAAATTGATTGACTCTTTGAACAAAAGGAGCTAACACTCCTGTCCAACGTTGATAGTGAAATAGAGATGATCTCCACGCCTGATTTAATAAATCATAACCAAGTAGCTTCAATCTCAAATGCTTTGGTAGAGTTTGTTTTTTGCGAGCATCTAAAAATAGTAGATAGTATTGTTTACCAACAGGAATTGGTAACCAATCAAGCATTTCCCAAACTTCATCTAACAAAGTTAATCGAAAGTTTTGAGAGTAATCAACGTGTGGATTACACCAAGAGTCAATACTCCTCACTTCACATGTTTGAAGTAGACCCAGATACTCAAGATGGCCTGCCCATTCATCATCGTCAGTAGAACGAATTGCTCTAGTACTTAACCACATTCATTTCATGCTTATATTTAACTGAACTGTGAGCCGATTAAAGATGTCTACAGTGCTGATTAACTTCGCTTTCAGAGTGATGTCAGTAATTGAGATGGGTTAGTCAATAGGTAGAATTAGATTATTATACTGAGTTGACAAACAAGATTTACTGTCAGATATTTAGATGTTCTTGAAATATTTGTTAATTGCTTATTGACAACATATTACACTAATTCAGCTCAGAATTTATATAAAACTTAGAATTAGCATCATGATTTCATATAAAAAAGTCCATATTCATTAAAAATTTAAATAATACACTTCTTGAGATATATGAGTAAAATAAAATTTTATATATAAGAAATTTAAAACTCATTGTTGCTGTCAAATTATTAGTATCATGACTTACGCCAAAAATAACTGGAATCCTTAGTTTTACGTAAAGCTAATTGATGAATTACGTCTACAGGCTGTAGTTGAGCCGAAGTTCTAAGCAGGAATTTTTCAAAAAGTCTAATGTAAAAAATAGTTAGTGTCTATAATTGTTCGCTATTAATAATGACGCGAATAATTATAGACACCAACTCAACATTCCGCAGGATAATTTGAGAATTTTGCTATTTTCTCCAACTCCAGTTAAATATGCTTTGGGACGTTTCAGTAGTTATTGAAAACTGACGTTTTTGCGAACCTTGCGTCTTCCCACAACTAGACCACCAACAGCCATCAAACCAAGTAATGCAGATGGTTCTGGTACGGATGCAGTTTTGTAATTTTTAGTCCAAGTGTAGATACCAGTGTGATCAGTCACCGTTTTGTTGCGATCGCCTGCGATCGCACCTGAATCGATGGCTGCAAAGCTATAGGCGTAACTAACTTCGTTATTGAAAGTGACTTTGGCTATTTCACTGATCTGCAAAGGTTTATTTTGCAAAAATGCTGTTTTTGCTAAAGTATACACAACCAGATCCAATATTGCATTTCCTGTAGAGTTACGGGCAAAGTCAGGCGATAATCCTAAATAATTTGGGTTGGGAATAGTTTTTTTGTTTACAACGATGGTTTTACGGGTATCAACATACCCGCTGGTGACATCGATGTGTCCAACTAAATCAATTTTTAAATCACCAGTTTGTTGATTGTATGCCACATCCCCAATATTAGGATCACCAGACGCGTTGAAACCGTTGGTGCTGACATAGCTGACTAAGGTATTAAAGTTAGAATTAAAAGAGTTGAGTAAGTTGGAACCACCAATGGTTGGGATGGTTGACAAGAACCCGCCGTAAGCATCACGAAAACCTGTTAGCCATGCTGTTGCTAATGTACCATCAGCCCAATCAGCCTTGGTGACACTTTCAACCTTGATGGTTTTCTTGCCTAGATTAGCAGTAAAGCCTACATGGTCTGTAACTTTTTCTCCTGATGTGAACAGTTCAACGTTGGTAGTACTATCGTTATCTGTTAATGCTGCGGTAGCTTTATCGATGTTGCCGTAGTTGTCGTAATCGTTTAAAACTCGGCGGTTGATACCACCAGGGCCTGTATTATCGTATACAGGAGCGCCGGGAGCATAATTCCAACTGTTGATATTGGGTTTGTTCGCAGATGTGTTGGCAATATCGTTAGTGATGAATTGAATATTAGTAGGTCTGGTAAGGCTGGTAGCGAAAGCTGGAGTTGTAGCGATCGCACTCATGCTTGCTGCTACCGAAGTACCAATCAAAATTTTCTTGATATATGCTGTCATCTTTATCCCTGGTAAATAGACTCAAACATCTCATTAGCTACTTTAGTGTTCTGTCTACTTTACTTGGGTAAAGTTAGGGTGAATTTATCGCAATTTTTAGTTCAATAAAAAACTATTTCAATACTTACAGTATTTAGTGCTTATACGCAGTTTAACTAGATAATACTCATTGATTCAATTGGCATTAAATTTCATTTTGAAAAGTCTTACGAGAAAATACCTAGGTTGATATGGCTACCGTATTTTATTTTTGAAAGTTAAAAACTACAGAACGGCAACTTCTCCCACCATTCAGTTTTCTTCTTATTCACAAAATATTTAGAATTGCTATATATAAAACTCATATATAATTTGTGAAAATTTTAAATTACAAATTTTCAACTTTTTCAATAAGTTGGTAATTTTTTTGAAAAATGATTTAGGATTACTAGAATTTGAAAAGTTAAAATTAAAGCATAGGCACGCGATAGCGTACTTTTTACGCCGCAAGTATATATATTGTAGTATTGAATTACAATTCAATTTGCATGAGAATGTTGCTGAGCTTGTGCTAAGTGCAAAAATTCTTGCGTAGTTAGACTACGTTTTTTCTCTACAGATTCTTGTCGGACTGCTTCTAAAACAAACTGGATTTCTTCGTTGTTGAGAATGATATTATGCTGCTGAAGCAAGCTTGATAATAGATGCTTACCGGAATGCTTACCTACAACTAAACGCCGCTCCCAGCCTACCTCTTCTGGGGCAAAAGGCTCGTAGGTGTTGGGGTTTTGCAGTACACCATGAGCATGGATGCCTGATTCATGGGCAAAAGTATTTTCACCAACAATTGCCTTCCAAGGGGTCACATTGTAACCTGATGCCGATGCAACGAGTCGGGATATTTCCAATAACCGAGAAGTTTCAATACCTAAATCAGTACCATAGATGCGTTTAAGAGCCATAACAACTTCTTCTAAAGCGGCATTTCCGGCTCTTTCTCCTAAACCGTTGACGGTTGTATTTACTGATAACGCTCCAGCTTTGATCCCCGCTAAGGCATTGGCAGTTGCTAGCCCAAAATCATTATGGGTGTGCATTTCCACTGGTATGGACAAGGACATCACCAATTTACTGACCAGAGAGTAAGTGGTGAAAGGTTCAAGGATACCTACCGTGTCACAAAATCGAAACCGCGATGCACCCCATTCTTGCACAGAACAAGCGACATCCAAAAGAAAGTTTTCCTCAGCTCTGGAAGAATCTTCTCCGCCTACAGATACAAAAAGTCCTTGGTCGAGTGCGAAACTGATAGAATCTTTCAGTTTTTGCAGAACTAGTTGCCATTGTCCCTGAAATTTAGCGGCAATTTGGATTGCAGAGACAGGAATGGATATATGCACTCGTTGGAGTCCACAAGCTATGGAAGCCTGAATATCTGAGATGACAGCACGGTTCCAACCTAGTAGTTCAGCTTGCAAACCCAAGTCACAAATTGCTGCTATGGCTCGTTGTTCTGCCTTACCCATTGCTGGAATACCAACTTCTAACTCATGAACACCAATGGCATTGAGAAATTTAGCGATCGCAATTTTCTCCTCCAAGTTAAAGGCAACACCAGCAGCTTGCTCGCCATCACGCAGTGTAGTGTCATTAATGACCACTTGATTCATTTGCCTAATGTCTCCTATAATAGTGGGGTATATTGCTGGAGCTAATTTGTAATTCGTAATTCGTAATTCGTAATTCGTAATTCGTAATTCGTAATTCGTAATTCGTAATTCGTAATTAAGCAAGTTAGATTGAATTAGGGTTTCCCAATTTGAATCTAAATGCTGAATTTAGTTGCTTTGTAAGTGCTTTTTTGTTACTCAGCACTTTCTATGACGGTACTTTACTAGTTAATTTATTTTTCTTGATGGCAAATAATAGGAGAGTCGCGCCTAGCAGCTAGGCGCAAGGTTTAGGTATGGCTGGTTAAAGCTTCCTGATCGCACTCGTTCAGTTTTACGAAATATCTCCTGTGCATAGTCTCCCGAAAGATTTTCATTGGGTGCTGATATCCCCAGCCTGATTTCAGGAGCCAGTATACAGTCTAACAGAGTATTGGGCAGGACAGTCATTAGTCATCAGTCAACAACTACTGGATGTTGTCCGTAGTACGGCAAAGCCTCTGACCAGTTAGGACGCTTACCTTGTTGCCATTCCAAAGCAGCCAGTTCTAAAATGCTTGTCACTGTTGCTGCTAAACCTGATTTAGCCTCAATTAACTCATAATCAGTATGCCAGTTGGCTAAAGTTTCCTGCCATGCTTCTGGTGTCAACACGGTATCCGGTAATAAGACTGTGATTTGAGAAGTATCTGGCTGAGGCTGGTAAATAGCAGCAAAAATTTTACCTCTTTGTGCTGGCATTTCCACAGCAATAGGTTTTGCTTTTTTACTTTTTTTTTCCTCCGACCAAGCTACTGCTGCCAAAGTGGAAATAGCAAATACAGGAATATCTAATTGTTGTCCTAAAGTACGGGCAATGACAACACCAATACGAGTTCCAGTAAAACCACCAGGCCCTTTTGCTACTGCAATAAAAGCTAGATCTGCCCAAGTTTGTGGTTGAATGAATTCAGTTAAATATTGATGTATGTAACTCGATAAATCACGCCCTAAATTCCAAACTTCACAACGAGTTTCACCAGCCAAATTACTAATTGCTAAACCTAATTCTGGAGTGGTGGTATGAAGTGACAAAGCGTATTTTTGATTCCAGGATGAAGTGTGAGGTCTGAAGTCTGAAGTACTAGCTGAATATTCCACGCGATATACCTGAAGCTATGAAAGTTTCATTTGAATTTTAAAGTATGAGGTATATAGTGTAAAACTTCAGCTTTATCCGTCAGCCATCAGCCATTGTCCGTCATCCTTTATGAGTTAAGTCGGTACCAATTCACCCGGACGTAACTTCGACCACTTACCCATTTCCCGTTTAAAACTCAGACAACCGACAACATCCCACTCCATTTCAATGACATCCTCTTTGGTACGGATGTTGACATTAATTGACGGTTCATTCGGGTCAAAATTTGGGGTTTCAGTCAAGTGGGGCTGTTGGTGCTGCGTTTCTACGGCATGATAGGTTACACAGCGGTCTACGTAGTGGCAGTTCACGCAAATACACATAATAGAACCAACTCCAAGAACCTTTATTGTTAATCTAGCTTAAGCCCAAGGTTTATTCATTACTATTAAGTTGATTTTTATTACAATGAGTGTTTCAATTCCTTCTACCTTAGCTCCAGAAAATTGGCCTTTTAGCTTGGAATGGTTACCACAACCAGCTTATATGGTGGGTGGTGCGGTGCGGGATGCAATTGTTGGTAAAACTCGTGAATACTTAGATTTAGATTTCATCATACCAACTGATGCGGTGAAGGTAGCCAGAGCGATCGCTCGTCATTACAAAGCGGGTTTTGTTTTACTTGATCCCCAACGCCGAATTGCACGTGTGGTGTTTCCCCACGCTACTGCTGACTTTGCCCAACTTGAAGGCGATAGTGTAGAAACTGATTTGCATAGAAGGGATTTTACAATCAATGCGATCGCTTATAATCCCCACACTCAAGAAATCATCGATCCTCTCCAAGGCTATGCAGATTTAGAAAAGCGCTTATTGCGAATGATATCACCAGCCAATCTACAAGACGATCCTTTGCGGTTAATGCGGGCTTATCGCCAAGCTGCCCAACTTGGTTTTACCATTGAGCCAGCTACCCAGGCAACAATTCGTTCTTTGGCATCACACATCACTCAAGTAGCAGCAGAACGAGTCCGCGTAGAAATTGGTTATCTGCTAGCAAGCCCTCAAGGTACTCCTTGGATAGCCAATGCTGGAGAAGATAATTTAATTACACCTTTATTCAAAAACGCTACACGCGAAAGTTTCAATAAACTAGCAGCAGTGGACACAGCAGCTAGCTTGCTTGCAGAAACTTGGCCGCAACTGGGAGAACAACTGCAACAATATGTGCGTGATACCATCAAAACCACTTGGTTAGGTATTGCCAAACTTGCTTGTCTTGTCCATCCAAACCCAGAAGTGGCGGAAATAGAACTACAGCAACTCACCTACAGCCGTGTAGAAATTCGTGCTGTCACCACTGCTTTAAAACTGTTTCCGCAGCTAAAATTAGCCAATATGTCCTTGCGAGAACAGTATTTTTTGTTCCAAGAAGCAGGTATTGTATTTACGGCTACAATAATTTTAGCCTTAGTAGATGATATTCTGGTAGAGGCGATGTCTGGCGACAAGCCCAAGGGATTCACAGTGAGCTGCGAAGAATTTCGTTCCCGCAGTGTTGCCTTAACCCTAGGCATCTACGCACCGTTGATCCGCCGCTACCTAAACCCTGATGATCTGGTCGCTCATCCCACTCCACTTGTGAGTGGTAAAGAATTAATTATAGCACTGAATATTCCGGCATCGCCACTGGTGGGTGAGCTACTTACGGAGATTGCGATCGCCCAAGCTGAGGGTAATGTCTCAACACCAACGGAGGCGATAAATCTTGCACGTCAGTTACTTGAAAAAAGATGAATTTATATATTTATATACAAATATTATTGTCATGATTGTGAGGACAAGCGTTTAGTTAAAAAAATCAAGTTTAATGCCAGAATAAATGCATTCTTAATTATTAAGAAATTCAAGTTTTTAGAGTAATTTTAGTGTTAATTGTCAATATTTGAGCGATAATATAAGTAGAGCTATTCCCTGTCGAGATGACTCTAAGAAGGCTAGAACGAAAGGCGGGGTAATTAAAATGCTGAAAAAATTAATAAATATTGGTCTGGCGACGACAGTTATATTGGGCAGTTTAGGAACTATTAGTTACGCAGTGCAAACGCCCATATCACCCGATTTGGAAAATAACATTGCTCAAACTAGCGTTAAACCAAATCCTTTCTCTGTAGTCACTGAAGGATTTGATAAACTTTGTTCTGGACGTACTAGGGATGCTTACACTTTATGGATGAATAATAGTTTTCCAGCACTTCAAGATGTGATGGCTCAATCAAAAGAGTCTTTAGTTAATACCCAAGAAACAATGCTTGGCAAATGCACAAGATATATAATGATTGGTTCAGTCTCCTTAACAGAGAAAACCCAAATTGTTTATCTCGAATCAGAGCATGAAAAAGCACCAGTTTTCTGGGAATTTGTAGTTTATCACAACCCACAACGCTGGGAGATTTCGTCTTTTTCCTTCAACACATCTCCACATAAGATTATTCCACCTTCTCTGTTAAATAACAGTAAGGATACGTTAGTGACTCATAAGTCTTAGTTAGATGCCTGTAGAGGTGCGTTGAGTTTGACATCAGACATGGTGTGATCCGCTCTCCCGTTCTCCTCTTAGAATTGGGTAGAGCGATCGCTTGCAGGCGATATCATTGAAGTGCAAAAGCCAAGTCAGTTTCAATGAACTTGGCATCTGTGAGGTTAGCCCCACTCAAATTGCAAAAGTGAAAATTTGCCCCTCTTAGGTCTGCTAATGATAGATTAGCTCCTGTTAAATCTGCACCAGTGAGGTTAACTTCACTTAAGTTCGCACTAGTGAGGTTAGCCCCCTGAAGTGAAGCTTGTTGCAGGTTTGCCCCCTTTAGGTTTGCCCTCATTAAGTATGCCTTATTCAAGTCGGCTCCACTTAAATTAGCTTGGCTGAGGTCTGCGGCTGTTAAATCAGCTTTACTGAGATTGGCTTGACTTAAATCTGCCCAACTAAACTTCGCATAACTGAAGTTAATTTCACTTAGTTTCACGGATGGAAGTACTGCACACCTCAAATTAGCATTCACAAAATTTCTTTCTCCCATTGCATAACGGCGTAAAATTTCATCAGTTGTTACTCTGTCTAAAACAGCTTTTGATACGCCTTGATAACACCATGTAGCTTCTAATAGTTTGGCAGCAGTGTTAACAGCTACTTCATCACATTTAGCCATGATCACACCATTGCAGCCATCCCACTGACCGTTAAGCATAAGGGCAATTTCATTAGCGGCAGCAATCGAGTCAAATAGTAGAATAAATTCTTGATCCCGTTTTAACCAACTATTCCAAACAGTTGAGATAATATCTTTCATTTCTATGAGTTTTAGCGTGATAAGCGATTGATAAGGCTCTAACTTACAGATATTAATTAACTCTGCTTACTTGACCAAATAATTACTAATTCGTAATTCGTAATTCGTAATTAAATGACTACAGCAGCCCACACAAAAGTGAAAATTTGGTGGTGCTTCTAGGTGGTTTCAACAGCTCACACTGATTGCAACTACGAATTACGAATTATCAATTACGAATTATTTTGACTATCTCTTGAGTTAAATATTTAGGGTTAGTTTCACCAGCCGCCAGTACAAAATACTGGGCTTCGTTTTTTAATACTGCTTCTTTTGTGCGACAGGTAGTGACATAGCGCTGCACAAAGACCTACAACAGTGATGCAGCCTATTTACAGCGCTCAGTCACTACTGTGTAACAATCGGCTGAAGTACAAATGTCTGCTAGAACTAAGTTCTAAGCAGCTGAATCTGAACGTTCTATTTGCTGCCGAATCGTATCAATAGAAGCATTAATGCCAGCCAGTTTGGATTCTAAATCATCTCGCATCCAAATCAAGAATTTCAGTTTCCGCTCTAAGCTAGCTTTGTGCGAAATTGGCTCGCTTCCATAACAGGGGTTACCCCAAAAAGGAAACATAGTTGACCTCTGTATTTAGCTTTTGTAAGAGTGCAATATATTGCACCACTACATTTTGACTAATAACAATCAAACTAGTGTATGTGATAACCGACCATTATTGTACGTGTTTAACGAACGTCAACTAAAAGTTATCAGATTGAAGTCAAGTATTATGTTCCAAGAAAGGCAGAGGACAGGAGGTGAAGCAGTCGCACATCTTAAGCCTTGTGCCGATTGCCTTAGTCCTATTTGTGTGAAATTTCCTTAACTTGTTGGGTTTCAATATCTGCTTTTTGATGTACTTGCAGACCGCCTACTTCAGCGATGATCTGCGTTAGTTGCTCTGTACAGTGACAGTCTTTAATATTTATCTTAGGCTAAAATTTGTACTGCCAGCTTTGAGTGTCACAAATAATTTCAATGTTTTGGCAATCATCTTGAAGCACGTTAAAGTGAGCAATTGTAGTTACCAATAGATTTATATGCGCTTGCCAATTGCAATTAGTGGCATTTTAGTAGCATCTTTGGGTTTGAATGCACCTGTGATGTCTATGCCCCCTATACAGGTAGCACAGACACCAGCCTATACAACTTTCAATTTGGAACAATTTAAGATTAATTACCAATTATGGAGAAGGCAAAGAATTTCTAACTATCGCTATGAATTCACTAGAAGTTGCAATTGTTTACCTAAAGCCACAGAACCAGTAATTATTGAAGTACGTAATCGAGTCAAAACTTCTATTACTTATAAAGAAACTGGACAACCAGCTGATGCAGAATTATTCCAACAATATAATACAATTCCTAAACTCTTTAATATCATCAAAGATGCGCTCACTCGTAAAGCAGCAAACTTGACTGTACAATATGACCCAATACTCGGCTATCCAACTCAAATTAACATTGATTATGATAGCCAGATTGCTGATGATGAAATATTTTTGACAATCACTAATCTGCAAGAAATTAATTAACGATGGCTGGCTTTGCATTCTTTGCTACCGCAGTGCTTAATTGCTAGGGTTAACGCTCTTTGACTTGCCTAGAAATTGCGATCGCTGCTTTGCTATCCCAGGCTGCTACCTCGTCTACAAATGGAGAGATTATTAGGACTGACGCCCATTGTCATATTTTTTCGTATGGGTTGTACTAGGTCAATAGTCAATAGTCCAAAAATCAAGGTTTTTTGAACGCCAATTGCTCTCGGCTGTCAGGAAACCGTAAGGGCGCACTGGCTTTCCTTGACTCATGACTCTTGAGTGCGATCGCAGAAAATATGTGTGCCAGTTGCGTAAGTCCTGATTATGTAAACGAGGTAGCAGCATAAGGCTTTTTACCAAAAACATGAAGTTCAAGCATTTTGCCATTGAGCTGAGATACAAGTACTATAACAAAAGCCTGTATTGCTTTCAATACAAACCTTATAGGTCTGTTTGGTAGATTTTCACAAGGGTAAGTTTAGTTGAAAAAGAGGTTAAGTTATATTTAAAATAGTTTATAGTTTAACTACTAATTTTCTACTAATTTTCTACTGATTTTCTACTGATTTTCTAGTAAAAACGATAGCCTTAGAGTGGTGGTTTAATCATTTCCACACATCACTATGTTACCGAAACCTAAGAAAAATTGGACTCCTCAGCATTGGGCAAGCTGGAAGCCCTTTGGCATTGGCGAACAGTACCCGAATAACTACTGGGAAGTTTAAAACTTGTACTAAAATAAGGGTTTTGAGCTTTTTGCAACTATCCGCTACTTATTTGCTACTCAACTAACCTCTTCCATAGTCGATTTTGAAAAATAAAAGTGCGATCGCGCTACTCATTTGCTACTTGTTTTTCAAACCTAGCTTTTGCGGCTCACGCTGCACCATTGCCTTAAATCGCCGTAATTCATCCCAAGTGCGAGCGCTAATATCAAATTCTTTGTCCCTAGTGTGCTGATTCGCGTGGCGACTGCATCGGCGCAATTCAATGTAAGCCGCGATCGCCTTCACTATAATTTCTTGTCCATCGTCTGTATTGCCGTGTAACACGGCTTTACCGCTATCGCGCAACCTAGCCCAGGCTAAAACTTCATCCGCGATCGCCACTGGCACACGGATAACTTTCGTGTCTCCACTTGACCAACTGCTACCACTGGGCCAAGTTGTTGAAGTTGCACCACCCTTGCTCATAAAAACCTCGTATTGCCGTGTAACACGGCAATATATCATCTTTGAGAGTAAAAGGCGATCGCGTCAAACTACCTAAAAATCAAAAAGCTAGTTGCTGCACTTATAATCAGTAGCAACAACTAACTTATAAACTTATGAAACTTTACATTGACCCCACCAACACCAATAACATTCTGTTAACAATGTCTAGCTTTGAGTTGCAAATCCTCGACCTAGCCGTTGATTCCGCTACAACCACCTCAATACAAACTAGTGGGGCACACACACAGCCTTTACAAGCTTTGAGAGAAGAAATGAAAACCTTGGTTCAAGGGCAAGAAGCACTGATCACCAAATTGCAGTCAACAGAACCTTAAGCTAACAAAGCGATTGCCTCTGGCAGCAACTTAATAACCTTGTCAACATAACCCTTATCAGGGCAATAGCCAGCATCCACAATGAACTTGAGATAATCACCAGGACTGTTAGCATATCGTTCCCATCCGGCGTAAGGTGAACGACCGATAAATACCCAGTAGCCCTCAACCGCATCCTGCAAAGACTCAAACTTGCAGTAATCATCAAGCCCATCATGGGCAGTGTAACGGACTGAAGTAGCACAAGCGCTCATCTCTTTTCGCCACTTCAACCCATACGGGTTATTGTGTAACAAAAATAGCTCAGACTTACCTCTGCCACATTCTAAAATAGCTTGTGCTAGCTGTGCAGCTTTCAATTGAGGGTATTTGATATCAGTAGCTTTTAGCACATCAATCAACTCAACCCATTTATCACCAGAAACTTGGACTGGTGACACACCCGTTAGACCCGTCAGTCCTTTAACAATAGCAGAAGCCATTTTCCCCACATCAAACAACTGCATGTCCTTGCTGCTATCTACAAAGCAGCACTCAACCAAGATAGCCGGGGCGTTAGTATTGCAAAGAACATACAAACGGCTGCCATCCTTTACCCCACGGCTAAAAAATCCCAAAGAACAAATCTCATTAAGCACACTTTTAGCTAAAGTCTTGCCCTTGTCACTGATAGCAAATACTTCACTACCATAAGCTTTACCATTAAAAGCATTAAAGTGAATAGACACAAAAACATCTACATGAGAATCATTGGCCTTTTGACAACGCTTAGCCAACGAATCACTAACAGACTTAGCTGAAGTAGGTGTACAATTAATAACTTGATGCCCAAGATTTTGTAATTGAGTAATAACCTGGTAACCTACAGCAAGCGTCAATTCATCCTCTCGTTTAATGCCAACAGCACCACTATCAGGTGGGCAATTGTGACCACAATCAATTCCATACTTCATTGCAAATCACCCTTGATATTAAGTTTTTGTTCAATGACATTCAAACGGTAGTCTTGTAGCTTATTTTGAGATTCTAATTCCTTGCGTAACAGAGCTAATTCAGAGGAAGTTTTTTCTAGCTTTGACCCTGCTGAGAACCCACCCGTAGCAAGATATAACCCCCCTTGAGTAATTGCTGTAATTAAGGTGAAAATCATCATCAAACGCTCAGTATTTAGTTTTGTCTCATGCATAGACCGCCAAGCCTTGTATTATTGATTTACATGGATTTTTAATCATCATCAGTTAATGGTTGCAGCGCTAGTTGAATCATTTTTTAGCGGTGGAAGGTTCTTTGTTAACCCATAATTGAATCCTTCCAGAACCATATTCGATAAAGTCACCTGATAATTTTAGCCTTACGTTTTTGGTTCTTTTCTTTGTTCAAATGTTGCATATCTCGCTGCTGTGCGTATTCTTTTATTACTTAACTCGCTTAATTCCTGTAGGGGTTTAATATAAAATAAAATTCTATACAAGGTACTGGTTTGTGTTCAAATTCGCTTTCTGCCAATTGAGTAAAAAATTTTAAAGTATTGAGATTTGGAGACAAGTTGTAAGATATTTTTTTAAGTTTTTTAGCAGTTGTGTAAACCATGTCAGTTAAAGTATCATCATCCTCAATACAAAGTTTTTTTAATTTTTCAAATTCTTGTCTGTAAACATCTACCTGGGCTGGTTCTGTTACACCATCTTTAAGTGCAAGAGCTGTTGGGAAGTCAATTTTTTTATTTGTCTTTGCAGAAACTTGTCGTGTTCGGGTGTTAGCTGAACAACCTAGCAACACAACCAACAAAGCTATAAAAACTTTTTTCATAAAATTTCTATTTATGTGTACAATTAACTCAACTAAAAAATGAATTTATCTAAATGGAGTAGTTTATATTGACTATATCTGTGATTTTTTGTATGCAGTGATTAATTTCTAAACAGCACAAATCGGCGGCGCTCATACACAACCTTTGCAGGCAATCCGTTGGTTAACCCCATAATTCCTCTAAACGCACTTGTAAATTAGCGTCTGGAGTTATGCCTACTAACTTAGTACGTCGGCGTCCAACTTTGTAAACTTCAAAATCACGAAAGTAAACTGAACGCTCTTGAAAATCGGCGGGGATAAGCAATTGAAAAACGACGGGGGTAGTGGCAGGGTAAATTCTTACGGGTTCTCCAGTCTGGTCGCTGTTAGCTGTGCTGTACCTTGGGCGAATAAGGATATAGCTTGAAAGCTTTGTCCAATCGTCACAAAAGAAAGAAGCTCTCAACGTAGCATTTGCACCAGTGGCTGTTACTGGAAACTTCACCCAAAATTTTTTAACAGCTTGGACTGTGCCAAGGTCATTCCACACCCCGATATCATCAGTCCTTGTTGTCATCGCCGTTCTCATCTAGCCATTGGTCATACTCTCCCCCCTCAATGTACTCTTGCATCTCAGTATGGGTAACAGCTTCTAAAATGCCAGTTCCGGAACGTGCAACAAAACAAAAATCTGGGTTGTGGTAAGCGAAATTTCGCCAACCTGGGGGGAAAGCTGAGTAGAGATAATCTTCAAAAAATGGATGACCGGGCAAAATCAGCCCGGACTCAGTTTCAATCGGTAAAGCCATAATTAAGGATTGCTATTGTCGCCAACAGTCAATACAAGCTCTTCACTGAGAATGTCGTAACCCGCGTCAATAACAGCTTTTTTAGTACTAGTTGAATAAAAACTAGAAAAACTAGATCCATCACTTAATATTTTACTAGCTCTCCCCGGACGGGGTTTTGAAGAACCAGAAACAAGCTTGTCACTTTCTGTACCAGAAATTCCGCTAGCAGGCACTAACCCTAGTTCAGCGCCGTAAGCCTCAAAATCGGCTTTGTTCATCGGAAAGCAATACAAACTGTTGTCTGACAAACTAGCGATTGCTGTTTGACTAGGACGAGAAGGGTTTGACGCTCTTAAAGTTACGCTGTTGCGATTTTTGGTTACATTCCATCCTTTTTTGATTGCTGTGCCCAGTTTGTCGTGAGCGCAAAAAGTAGAAATAGACTGCTGCTGTCCAACAGCAGCATTGGCTATTTTTTTAGTAACTCTAGCAGGTTTAGGAGCTTGAGCGCCAACCACTAAAATTATTCCACTTCCAGTAACAGCATTTTCGGCAATGTGTCCTAAATCGTTTGTTAAGTCTGCGCTAGAAATTCCAGAGATGGCTGCTAAATCCTTAACTTTCCAGCCAAATCTGATTATAGGGTTAACAGCAACAAATACTAAATTTTCTCGTTTTTTGTTGCGGGTATAGCTTGGCATATTTTTCTTAAAAAGAAAGTTTGTTGCTACAATCTAACAACAAAATATTGCTTCAAAATCAGGATAAATACTGACAGAATACTTGCTTGAGCAAAATGATATTTTAGTAATTACCGTCAAGACCAATTCAATCATCATCTGTTAAAGGTCGAAGCGCTCGTTGAATCATAATTTTGGACTCAGACGGCTCTTTAGATCTCCATAAGTCAATTTTACCAGAGCCATATTCCATAAAATCTCCAGACAATGTAGACTTACGTTTTTGATTACTTTCTTTATTTAATAACTTCAAACTTTCTTTGACAATTCTTTGCGAATTAATAATATTAAAATAGGCAGGATAAATCCTAGTTGGTTCTTTATATAAAAATTGATCAGTAGCTCTTCTCCCCTCCTTCTTTTGCTCGGTGGTAGAGATAGTTACTAAATCAGCTTTACTTAAAGTAAGAAAGGCTCTAGCCCTTTCCTCTGCATCTTGCTCTGTCGCACCATAAGCCTGTATCTGCCTACCATTAGAAAGCCCGATGGTAGTCAGGAAACGCCCCCACATATAACCGTTATCTCCGCCACAAGCAGCTTTAATGTTCCGCCAGGTCATTTTTCTTTTGTCAACATCTGGAACTTTGTAAGTAGCTCGTATCAATCTCTTTCCTGGAAAAATGCTTTTCCAAGGAGGATTTTGCACTGAGTAAAAAGTAATTATCAACCTAGTAGTATGTGGTGATGCACGTACAGTTTCCTCAATTGGTTGTCCAATAAATTGACCAATATCTTTGCCATCTAGCATCTGTTTCAATGCTATGATTGCTGTGATTATAGGTTTCAGTGTCTCTTCATTGCCTGAAAGAATAATATCGTTACTCATATACTAGACTTGCCTTGTTTTTTTCGTTGAGCTAATTAGAACTATTGAAAGAAATTTTGATGCAAACTGTGCATAGTATTTACCCTGGAATTCCAGTACAAACCCTATAGGGTTTACATAAAATTTTTTGGCTGTTATACAGGAAACACAAGGCAACAGAGTTCTATTCTCTCAACATCGCCCTAAGCACAAATACTTATTAAATATGGTCGCAATAACTCTAGGCACTGGTGGCACTCTCGTCAAAACAACTGCTGAAGGGCAATTACTAGAAATCATCAGCTTTTTACAGAAAGCTGAAGCCAACACAACCTTTAACCCCTCCAAAGTTGATTACGTTGCAGGAACCTGCAACTTAAACAACTCTACCTTTAGCGGCTCCTACAACATCCCTATAACTCGAACACGCAACAGCACAGGGCAACTTGTAAGCGAAGCGAAACAATACCTTACGGGCATCACCTTTACTGCCGGGACTGACGGCACATTTAAAAGCAATAACCCTGCTCAATATTTGCTTGAAATTGTGACTTTCTTACAAGAGAAAGAATTAACAGCTACAGACACAACTTACGGAGTCACCGACACAACCGATGGCGACACCATGACTATCTCCGGCTCAATCACACTCCCATTAGAAATGTCAATTGAAAATGGTAATACAATTTTCTCTGCTAAGGAATATGTATGAATAAAAAGCTTTTGTTTTTATTTCTTCCAGCAATATATGTATACTTGTTAATAAAAGTAATAATTCCTAACTTATTAAGAGTTTATTATTCAAGCTTTGTAGTAGTGCTGATGAGTTTAATTAAAAAATCATCAGTCACTCAAAACAATAAACACTAACTTCTATTCACCCGTCTTTCAGGCGTTCTTGTTCTTGGCGCTGGCGAGTCATCATCATCAAACCTGATGACAACATCTACCGGCCTGCCAATTATATTCCTCTGCATTAGTGCATAAGCTGCCAATTGTGAATCAAAATTATTTGCAATGATAAAACCTGACTCCATACAAGTATCGCTAAACTCTTCTAGGGCATTCTCTAAAAACTGTCTTTGACCAGGGTCAGGTACTTGCTCTATTTTCTTCTCAATTACATCTTGAGTAATCGTAAACGACGGACGATTACTTTCGCCCCACTTCTTCCAGTTCTCCTCACCCAACATTTTTTTCATGAATTGAGAGAACTTATTGTCAGGATTCTTTTTCAAGAATCGTCTAGTTGATTTAAACTTATTCCTTAACTCATTGTTGATTAATGTTTGAAAAGCTCGACGAGTGATGTTATTGACGTGCCCTAAAACTTCAGCCCTAGCATCATCATCTAAATCTCTCATAATAGCAGCGGCCACACCAGGATTAAACGCAAAGGATAGGGAGCCGGGTATAGCACCACACACTAAGTATCCGGTGGCACTACCCACAGCCGACCCCAGCAACCCATAAAAGCTATTAATTTCATTGATTAATTGTTGATCTAGTTCTTCATCACTAGTATTCAAGTTGAAATTGACAATGAATTGAGTTGTGTTCACGATAGTACTCCAGACCGTGGACAGCAAGCCCCCGGCCAACTGAGCTAGCATCAGCCCACCAGTGAGCAGTCCGATGGTCTTAAGAGAACCAAACGCCCGTAACCCCAACTTCAAACCAGACTTAATAACAGTCACAGCTATAAGCCCGACTTTACGAATAGCTAATCGCGCTCCGACACGAACCAGCGCTCCACCAACTCCGCGGACAAACACAGCAGTAGCAGCTTTTGCAACTAATTTAGCTCCAACAGCTACTGCAACTTTTGCACCCATTAATACAGCTGCTCCGATAGCAATTGGTAATGGCATACTAAATACTTTTATTAGGTTCTTGTTCCTTGACAATCAGCGCTCGTTTAATTTTGATTTGCCTTTGACCTGTAGGATTTACAATATCTTCAAGTCGGTCGCACCAATCATCAAAACCTTTAAACTTTTTAATTCTTGTTTCCTTACCTTTCCCAATGTCTCTTTCATCAACTTGTTTTTTTTTCAGTTTATCCCCTAGCTTTCCTCCTATTTCTTTTCTTCCTGAAAGAACATCAGATACTTCTAAAGTTTTGTTGACTTGATTTTGAATCCGCTGTAAAGATTTGTCTTCAGATGGAGTAGGCATTTTTATACATCCTTATCTACACGTTGGTAAAGAACCGCTCGTAACATAGATGCTACTTGCAATAAATCCATCAATTGATCATGAAAAGAATTTTCACCAGTCCAGTCTTCAAAAGTAAATTTAGCCTCACCTTCTTTGAGAAATTCCTGATAATCTTCGTTTTTAAATTCATCACTATCCGGTTGAATCTGTTTTAAGGTTTGTTCATTATGTTTGGGTATATTAATAGCAACTTTGACCTCTTCAACTTTGTTATTAGTTGGGTAATCAAGATAATCTTGAATATCCTGTGATATAGCAACATTTCGGCACACCTGCACCTTTGTTGCAACAATTTCAGTCAGCATTCTGAACACAGCATCTATTACTATGTTCATTTGTCGAGCCATCTGGCTATTAAGGATTATTGTTTCTTTTAGTGCCTCGGCCATGTTGGGAATAACTACGGTTTCCTTTTCTCCGTCGCCTTTCTCCATTTCAAAAACTTGGTGAAATTGACCAGTAGTGGCTGAGTCTTGTTCAACCATCCAAGCCAAAAGCTCAGTCAAGGTTTTAACCTTGCGTTCTTTATTCTTGGGAATAAAGTTGAAAACTTCTAAAAATCCACCTTCGTGATAAGGTTCAATAACTGTTTCTGGTAAAGTTACCGGATAGTTCTCTACACCAATCAATCTATTAGCGATTTCTATTCTTTCAACTGTTAGCTTGAAGTATTCATTTAATGATTCTGGTTTTTTGTTAGCTTTCTGCGCTCCTTCTCGCTCCATGTTTTCGTCAAAAATAGTTACCTGTTGAGGTGTCCCTATTCTTTTGAGAATAAGTCTTAGCAATTGATTAGTTTCTGAACAGCAACCCATATCTTTCTTGTTTTTTGGTGGAGGTGGTGGAGGTGGTGGAGGTGGATATATGTCTGGTTTCCAGTCATCACAAATTTGCTCAACTCTATAAAACGAACAATTTCTTTCATAAAAAAAACTATTCGGATTGTTGTAAGGAGATATTGAACAACCATGATATCGAGATTGCTTAATATATTCTTCATAACTTGATTTAGTAGCAATTGCAATCAAATGCCACATAAATGCAATTACCCCGCTTGCGGCTTCGGTTCTCGCATTCACCGGGTTATCTCCTTCTATGAAAATTTCCTCGGTGTATTTACCGTAGTATCCATTAGCTGAGGCTTTCGGATCAGTTGTCACTAAATACTTAATTATTCCTTTTTCTTCATTAGTACTATTTTTTGGCATTAAATTTGGCGGTGGGTTGCCATAAAAGTTATACATCCAGTTAGGAAACAGCGAAAAAATATCACTGCGAGTGTAAGTTACCTCAATTTCTGCATAAAACTCAGGCTTGTATTTACCTTTAATTAATAAATTACCCTGGTAATTGACAGTTGCTCCTCTGAGTTTATAAGTCACTTTACTTTCATAGTCCCATTGAACTGAGCCTACTATTAATTGACCTGACCATACTGTCTTGTCTGTCCTTCCTTTACGAGAAACATCAGTGGCAAATTGTAAAAACCATCCGTCATCACATTTTTTTTGCGGATATGGTATTGAATTGAAGCTATTAGATTCTCTATTTGGCTCTGGCGGTGGCGGCGGTGGCTGACATGCTGGACTACGATAAACAATTTGAAAATTTGGTAATCGAACAAATAAAAAGCTTCCTCCCAGTTGCACACCCAAGCTACATTCATCTCGCACAATATCAATATCAATTCCAGCTGCACGCCAATCAAAGGGAAAGCCCCCACAATACGGACTGTCAGGATATCTATCACAATCCATCGGATCTGCGGGGTCGCTAGGAGTTGCATGAAAGGGAGAATCACCAAGAGGTTCTAAACCTTCTTGGGGCGGCACTCCTTGAAAAAAATCATAAATATCATCAATTCGTTTAACTCTTCTAAATGCTTCTCTTACCATTGAACCTCACGTTTAATCCTTTGGATAAATTATTCAACTTTTGATACTTAGCTTGCATGTTATCTAAATCGCACTTACCATAAATTTGATAAGGCATTTTAAAGTCTTGAGTATCATTATTGTTTTCAACTATTTTCATATGGCTACATTTTCAGCTAGTAGACAATTAAGCAATGGAACTGTCAAGTCTGGATTAATAAAAAAAAGCAGATTTGGCTTGGTTGGCTCTACTAAATTTATTAATGGACAGTTAAGGCAATGTACAATTAAAAAATCTGTTTTTGGCATTGTGGCAGCAAATCAAGTTACAGTCACAACATCAACATCAACACCATCAACTGGGGGGACTTCTCCAACAGTACCAACCTTGGGGCAAATATTCCCTTCCCTTACACGGTTCTAACCATAAACCCAGGTGTGCCACCGCTAGACAACATGGTGTATTCTTCTACTCCAGGTGTTGCTTGAAAAATATCAAACATGTTCAAAGCCCCACAGCAACCTAACGCCAAGTCATCAGAGGTTCTACCAACACTACCTGCTAACATTCCCGCTGCTGTGGGGAAACAAAGAATTAGCCCGTTAACTGTGTCACGTTTATTTAAATCGTTAGTGTTAGCGTTGGCGAATGCGGCGCTGGTCATGAATGCACAGGGATTTGAAATACTACTAGTAACCCCCATTGGATTCAAATTACAAGGTAGCCAACTATTGAAGCTGTTACCAGAAGAAGAAATGAAGGCGTAAAGCCATTGATTCTCGTCCCACCAGCTACGCTTAGAAGCTGGGCGTAAAATGCCTATATTGGCATTCATTGACCCTTGCTGGAATACGTTAACCATCTTAATCTCAGGGTGGTTGCAAGCAGTAAACACCATTTGATTTCCTGAACTAAAAGCAGGAGCAATCTCTTGCATTGCACTGCCATTACTGCCCGTTTTTGTTGCAGTATTCCAGGAATCGTACATTGCCCATCTAATTCTGTTTGAGGTAACCCAAACGTCAATAAAGCAAATACCTTTAGATTTGGAATTATCAAATACTAATTGAAAAACATTATGATTTTCTGAACTAACTACAAAGGTATCTATTGGGGAACCAAAGCCAGCATTTTGCATGGCTGTCACTATCGCGCTAGCTGTTCCTGCTTGAGTCTGTGTTGAAGGATAAACAGTTTGAATTAAGTTAGCATTAGGCATAAGTTATGCTTCCAAGGGAATATAAAATAAATCACAACTCAAGTTCTCAATATTAGAGTTGCTTAAGTTGTTGATGGTGGCATAATATACTTTTTGTTCACTATGCCCAATGGCTACAGGGTTGAGTTGAATTGCTGATAGTTGGTTGCTAAATATCCCTTCAAAGATTAAACCACTGTCAACATTAGGTGCTGTACCTGTGTTTCTGTAAAAATCATTTGTTCGAGAATTCTGGGATGGGTAAAGTCTTAGTCTTAAAGGATAGGGTTGAAATTGCACTTTCAAGAGCATGAAGCTTTTAGATAATGCAAGTTGAGTAGTTATAAAACTATTAGCATTAATGCTAATAGTAAAACTTGCTTGTAGCCGAGACAGTGCAAAGGATGAAGGATTTGATAAAGGCATAATCAGGTGGATTCAACGCCTGTAATTTCAGTATTCCCGCTGGAGATGGCGGAAATAACACCAAAGTAAGGAACATCTACAACTGAAAAGTCAAAGCTCCCCCCTTTACCAGCAAGATAAATACCTTGGTTTAATGTGGCTGTGCTACCTAAATTTATCCAGGCTGGGTTATCACCAGGGTTAGTTAATGCAACATACTTTCTGTTATTGTTGGCTGTCAAAATAGGTTTGCTCTCACCAACTACTACTGCAAAAGGAGTTGTTGAATTGATTTTTGCTGGTGTTTGTAAAACAATTTCTTTGATGTATGTTCCACAAATTGTGACTACATCAGCACCGCTTAGAACCCCGTAGCCGACATCTTGGATTTGTACGCCGATTTGACCATTTGAACCTAATTCAATGGCTAGGTTATCGGTGAAGATGTCTTGTAAACTGTACATGCGGTAAGGGTAGCCGCTGGGGTTGAGCAGGGAGATGGAGCCAAACGGGTTCCATTGTCCTGTTGGGGCTTCTCTGAGAAATAAATTAATCTGTTTGCGGGGGCTGCCCCATTCAACGTTTAGGACTTTGTAAGTACGTTGTAAATCTGAATCTTCTACTCCTATGTCAGGTAATTGTATTGGGTCTAGGCTTGATATTTTGGCATAGGCTTTGAGATTTTTGATAAATACGTTTTCTGCGATTATGTCTCCTGAATTGCTGGTGTAGGGGGAGATGTCAAATAGTGGAATGATGTTACTGCCATTTGTGGAGTCAAGTTTAATTGTGAAGGCTCGACTTTGATTGAAGGTGGTTATGCTGCTCACTGACTGTTTTACTAAACTGTTTCGAGTTTTGTGTAAAACAAGTTTTGATGCATGAGTGAGTATACTGATAATCGCTTACGCGCTTGTTGAAATTACTCGCACCTCCCAATCCGATGAGCAAAAAATCTTTTCGCCGTTTGCAACGCCCCTTTCTTGCCCAAAAGACTTACCCATACACCCAATGAATCCAGCTTGGTTACAGCACCGACCTGGGCTACTGGTTCGCTTCTGTTCATAGAGATGATTACAGATACTACCTCTTTGACATTGAAATTAGCGGTCGGTGAGTCATGGCAAGCATATAAATCATCAAGCTTGACTCTGGCAGGCACGCCAGAGTCAGGGATTACCAATGCTTCAGGATTTTTGAAATCTTGTCCTTGTTCAAAAATTTGTGATATTTTCACCCGTTTGTGTAGCGATTTACTCCAGTAATGGCAGCCTTCTATTAAATCTGGGGTTAAAGAATAGTTAACGCCTGTTAGTTTTTTAGAAAGCCCCAAGCTCAACATTTCTATCTGGGTTAACTTGGTGCATTCCTCAGCGCGTTTGACACCAAATAATGAACTTTTATCTTGTCCATCCACAAAAAGACTTAGGGGGGTTGAACTATTTTCAAAGTAGTCGGTAACTTGCGCCAATTGATTTTCCCATCTAACCCAGCTTCCTATGGGGAATTGATCTTTAATCGTTTCTGCCACCTCATCAGAAACATCATCACAGGCAGTTTCCTCGCACTGAAATAAATTTTCTTCTGAAATAGGATCAACAACATCAACAAAACTCTGTAACTCTTGTGGTGACTGCGTTTGAGGGTGTTGATCTCGGATCAACAATTGATCAACAAGATCAACACTTTTTTGTTCTTGTTCGGTTATTACGTTACTTTTAAAAGTATCAACAGCTACGTTTTCTGAACTGTTGATCATCGGATCAACACCCTCAACAGCTTGTGGGGCAAATGTTTCAGTCTCAGTATCATCAAAAGTGTTGATCATTGTTGATCTCGGATCAACACCCTCAACGTCTTGTGTAGTGAACGTTTCAGGCGAAGTGTTGATGTTGTTGATGTTTTTTGAAGAATAAAATTTTTTCCCATCAAAAAACACCAGCCCTAAGTTCTTGAGGGACATGCAACTGGATAAAACTTCAGAGGTCGGAATTTTTCGCAGCGAAAATACACCGGCCTTGATTTCTCTTGCGGTGACTCCATCACGTTTTTCGATGTAATCTTTAATTTTGAGGAGTTTACCAGTGAGGTGCTGCCCGTTGACGTTGTATACAATTTTTATTTGCGCTAGGTAAAAATTAGTCAACGTACAAGCAGCATACATGGTTGAACCACTAATCATCTGCTCTGGATACTCGTTGGCTAAAGCAGCATTGACGATGTGTAACCACAATGCAAGCCGTGCTAAATAGCTTTTTATTTTTGGGTAAGCTGCCCGTAAGCCAGGATGAGTTTCTTGTATCTCAGCATCGGTAAGCCAGCGGTGATATGACTGAAGTACACCCTTTGCACCCTCGGTGAGGAAATAATCATTTTTTGGTAATGTGCCCACCTTGCGGTATAAGTCAATAAGCGCTGTCTCTAGCAGCTGCCCAGCCTCATCATTACCTTTGAATAAATCAATGTAAGCAATGTCACCAGGGACGAGACAGAATAGCCATCTGGCAAACTCCCCTGTATAGTCCTCAAAATCTTGTTGAGCTAAAAATTTTTGCAAGGTTTCAGGTTGGGTGTTGCCAGTTCGACTGATGGCTGATTTTTCAAGAAATAGGCTTTCGCTTGCTGTGTCTTTGAATATACCTCCACCGTTGAACTCACTTAGGTCTATCTCTAAATCGTCTCCCTTGCCGTTGCGGTATTTGTTCCGCCCGTTAATGAATGCCGACCATTCATCACGGTAATTTAAGAATCCTCTGGGATTTTCCGCATGTAATTTAATTCTTGTTTCAGATGTTGCACCTTGAACAATAAAGCGTTTACGTGGCGGCGGTGGGGTTGGTGGTTCAGCATCAGATGATTTTTTATATGTTTTTAACTCCTGCTCATATTCCTCTTGAAAGTCTTTCCACCAGTTGTATTCTTCGGCTTCTAATTTCATTAAAGGTGAGATAATAACCTCTTGTGCAGGAGTTTTTAACCTACCAGTTTCGGCAACAACGCATGACCAAAAAATAGCAGGTTGAGTGTACTTAGAAGATGGGTTAATTATGATTCGTGCAGCTGTTCCAATGCGACTACCGACAACAGGAATTAAGGTAGTGATTAGGTTTTCTACACTGGTTGGCATGGCTATTGCGACACTTTTTAATAGCTGGGCTAATCTCCCGCCATCACCCCAAAGAATAGAGTGCGGGTCAATTCGTGTCTGTTGTGCCTCTATTACTTTGGGAATTTGTTCAATTACTTCTTGTTGTTCTTCAGTGCTTTGACGTTCTCTTTTTAGTGCCTCGTAAATTCGGCGAATGTCGCTACTAGTTCTAGAGGTTCGTTCTGCTATCTCTGGGATAATTGCCTCTAGTTGAGATTTTGGTAAGTCTCTATCTATTAAAGAATCAACTTCTTTTATTAGAGAGTCTATATATGTTTTGGTATGGCTTTGTGTTTGGTTATTTCGTTGTGGCTGTGCATTGGGAGGGACGATATATCCTTTGCTTTTTGCAATCTCTAGGGACACCCGAAATATTTCTTTGGTGTCACACTGTCGGTGGCAATGAAACTGCCCTGTTGATTCGTTGATGTGCAGTGAATCCAAACTCACACCACCGTGGACTGGGCATTTGCAGGTTATCCAGCCTTTTCTTCCACCTAATTTGTAACCTTCTAAATATGGTGATATTTTTCGCATATCACCCCAATCACTGATATCTGATGAGGGTGCATAGCTTGCAGGTGCGGTTGTTTTTTTGACAGGAATAATACTTCTTAATTCAGTGAACGTGTAAGTGTTACCTGACTCAGAAATGATTGTTGATGGTTGACCGCTGCCGTGTAAGCATCCTGCCAGTCGCATAACCCTGGAGGGATTTTTTAAGCTTCTGTCGGCGTCGGCATATTCTAATAAGTCTGTTTGCAAAAGTTTCCAGTCATCAGGGGTGATGTGTTCTTTTAGTACCCAGTAACTATGGATTGATTTGCCGCCTGTGTCTATTTGAAAGGTGGGAGTTGGTAAATTTAAATACTGCCACAGTGTCACCTGTGATTCTTTGTCTAGGTTGTCATGTTCGTAGAAGATTGCCCGACAATCTACAACTTCTTTGTCTGTATGTCCGCCACCGTTAACAACTAGGTATACTCCTAAACCTTGTTGCTGCCATTCTGTAGCAGTTTTGATTAATTCAGTCAGGTTTATAAGTTGTGCTTTTCTACCTTTATCATTGTTCTTGTCTGGATGATTGGATGGTAGAAAAGCTCTCAAGAATACAGTATCACCCTTTTTATATCCGAGTGCGGATAGATGTGTGCTAATTTGTTCTTGATTCAGGGAGAAGTTATTGTTAATCATGATTCCCCCTCAATTATTTGTGTCAAGGACAGATTGAAAGTGTTAGAATTAGCACATGATACAAACGGTTTTAAAAAGTGCCTAAAGCAGTTATTATTCATAAATAAACCTTTATTTTGATTGTTCCAGTTTTCCCTAACTGGATTTTTTTTGCGGGTTGAAGGATAGGTCATTTAGAAATTCTCCACGCTGCTTGAATTTTCTTCCTCGTCTTTTTCGAGTAAGTTAAGTATTTGAGATGCCAGAAATGAGCGGTCATAGTGAGGCAAGCCGCTTGCTGAGAGAGCCGCTAACAAAAGTTTTATTTCTGCTTCTTTTGAGAAGATTTTTAAGCTAGGAAGAACTGCTAAAAGGCAGCGGGCAAAAGACCTTACCTCTTTGTGGGTTAGGTATTCACCGTTGGGCTTTTCTGTTGTATATTTATTGTTTTCAATGCGTTCTAAGATTAGCTTAACGCCTTTGGTTTCGCCGTCAAATTTAAACATTGTATTCGCTACTTTGTTGTTTTATCCGGTCAATTGCTCTTTGAAGAATCAATTTATCCTGCGGTTCTTTTGGTGGTGGAAGATGGCAGGTTTCCTTGTACCATTGCAGGCTTTCTCGGCACAATATTGTGCTGGCTGTATGCGGATCTCCTATTAAATCAAGAAGTTCCTGCCGCAATTGTTTTAGGGTTTTGTTTCCTTGGGCCATTAGGTATTGTCAGTTTTTAGTAAAAAGTGAGGCGATATGGTGAATGAGTTTCCTAGTGTGTACCCCTCACCGGGAATGTCTTCAACGCTTGCTGTAAAAAAGGTTTTGTGCTGAGCAACAAATGTCACTTCCCATTCGCCTGTCTTGCTGTTCCGCTTGATGGAAGAAACAGAGAATTCTTTGATGCCGTGAGACTCTAATCTCTGTGCGGCTACTTCAGCAATTGTTTTTAGTTCTGCATCTGTTTTTTCAACCATAGTTAGTTCTCGATTTTGTTTACGCATTGTCTTGGCGTGATCGCACTCACTTCCCGGCGCTCTCCTCACTCCTGGCTGCTAATGCCGTAATTTCTGCCAGCCAGTCTTCTTTTAGAGGAAAGCGCCTTGCTGCCACAGTTTTGATTCGGTTTAGTAGTTCGGGAGAGTTTTTTATCATTCCTGGCATCAAGTCAAGGATTGCTCCAGCAAGGACGGTTGCGTCACGTCGCTGAAGCTGAGGCATTTCTTGCTGCAACCAGTCAATCAAAGCGCACAAAGATCGCCCGGCTTCGATTGAGATAAGTTCAATATCAGATTTATTTTGAAAGTCGTTTGTGTTCATAGGTGGTTTTTAGACACGCTCAGGAGTGGGCAGTTAGTTCGCTTAGTTTTATCCAAGCCGTAGAAATTGGTCGAGGTCTGGCCCTTAATACTTTGATCGGCGGTGGTGTTGTGCTAACCTGTGCTGCTATTTCGCCCAAGTCCCAAATATAAAGGGGCTTGTCTTTCCAATCACTAAGGATGTCTCCTGTGTAATGGCAGGGTTGATTAAATTGTTGGTGTCTAAGGGCTTCGTCTCTGTTCATGGTTGGGTATTGGTTGGTAGTTGCGCGATCGCAATTTTCAATTCTCCTTGGTGGCGCGATCGCACTCCACTAAGTCGATCGCTTGCCCACGAAGGGCGGGAACTCTAGGAAAAGCTGGGGTAAGTTGGCGCTTGCCCCAGCTTGTTGGCTAGAAAGAGAGAAATTGAAATGGAATTAAATGATGATGATGTCGTGTCTTTTTCACACGCAGATTACAATGTTGCAAATCTAACAACTGCAACAGTCAAGGAAATCAAAAAATCATTGCTGGACACCCTTTTTACTAGGTATTTATCTGCCTGGATTTATGGCGGAACGTCTTGCAAGGTTTTATCGGCAAACGGTGGTGGATGGCAACCAGGAAAAATTCGTTTTCGGCTAGAATTCGTCCCTGATGAGCCGATACAAACCAAGGTTTCGGGTTCTACTAATTCAAACTCGCCGTTAGATGATTTGCGGTCAAGCATGGATATTCAATAGTTCCACATACCCCACAAATAAAGCCGTCTACCTCAATAGGTAAACGGCTTTATTCTTCTGACGCGTCTTCTAAAGTCTCAGCTAGCAGTGCTTGCAGATATTGCATTTCTGCCGTGAGTTGTTTGCTTTCCCGTAGGCTGACTTCTAATTGTTGTTGCTGAGACTCAATAAGTGACAGCCAAGCTTTATGTAATTCCTTCAGCCTACGGTGGATTCCCCCAGGAGTCGCTTGTCCTCCTGGAGTAGCCCATGCTCCAGTCTTATTTCTCCCCTCGCTATCTGGGTAAAAAACTGAGTTCGCGTCATTCCTAGCTGGGAAGCCTTCTCTTTGAGGGACTCCCAGTCTTCTGCTGCCATTCTCAATGTTGCATTGACGGTCTTGATCGTGATTTGGTTGTGGTTTTCCTCTCCCATTTGGTGTAGCCATATAGCGACCTCTCAATTATTGCACGTGCAAATTAGCGTTATCTGCACGTGCTTTATAAAAATAGTCTTGACTTCGGAGCTTTGCACGTGCAATAAATAATAGCATAGTCTATCACGTGCAGTATTGTGCAATACTCAGCGAACCTGGCAGAGATGGCAGCCTGCCGCCCTGGGGCAAAGTAAAGACCTGCCAGCGCTGAGTAAAACTGCTCCCTCCCGCCACCTTGCGGGACACCCCAGTAACCACGGAGCAAGCACCCTCACATCTGCCGCGCGTGCCAGTGAGGACACACCCTAAAACCGAATATCTGTTTTCTCGTTGTTTTACCGGAGGTTTCCTAGACGAAAATCACAATTTTGCTTTTATTTCTCTCTAGAAATTGTTGTGTACCGCTGGTCATGCAGTCGCAACACATGACCAGCCTCTCTAAATAATCATTAGCCCCCTGCGTTGCCTAACGCAGACATATATCTATTGGAGTGTAGCCAACTTAACGGTAAAGCACCCAACTACACAGCTTGACATTTTGGAGAGACAAACGTCGATGTACTTTGGCTGACAGCTTCTGCCGTCAGCCTTCCCTAAACTGACACCCCAAACCATACAGAGATAGCAGCCTGTAGCCATTGAGGCAAAGCAAAGACCTGCTAGGGCGATGAGTAACCGATAAACAATTGACGACTGCCACTGCCCAAAAACAAAACTTAAGTCTATGGAAAACCCCGAAACACAATGCCTTCGGCTAATTTATCCGCTCTCAAAGCGCGAAATACTCGCAGGAATGGCATTAGCAGGACTATTGGCAAACCCAAACAACGGCAGCCCTGAACTGCAAGCTCCACGGGCAATCAAAGCCGCCGATGCCTTAATTGCATCTTTAGACGATTCCACTCAAAAAAAATAATTGTTACCCAATAGCCAAAATGGAACTACTAACTGTAACCGAGGAAGAGATAAAACGTTTAACTCCCCATCAACTAATAGCCTTAAATAGCACCATTTGTATTGCAATGGCTAAAAACATAACAGTAAAGTTCGCCGCCAAAATAATGAATGTTATTATCCCTCAAAAATGTTTAGATAGCATCGAAGCTTATTTAACTTCAACTGAAGCAGATTATCTAGTTTTATTAGCTATCATATCTGATTTAATAATCAAAAGCTTCGATTTTTTGGGGCTACTAGCAACAGCTAAAGACTTCATATCACAAGCAAAACAAAATCAATCTTATTACGATTTATTGAAGTCAGAACATTGCAGAGAATATGATGTCACATTAACTGATGCTCAAAGAGCCTGTGACGATTATTCTGATGATTTTCAAAACTGGCTGTTAAGTAGTAGGTAATCAGTAATGCCAGTAGCAATAGGGTTATTGAAAGAAATAACCCCCTTTAATTACATCTTTCCCGACGGCAAGGTTCCGCTAATCAGCATTTATCCCTGTCGCCCAAACGAGAGTGAACCGCTATGTTTTTACATTGACGGTGAACTCTTAACAGATATCCAGATCGAAGCTTTATCTTTCATGTGGCTCAAGCACAATCCTGATAAATCCTATGAGGAAGCTTACACTTTCATCCGCATGGGATATCCAATAGTCGAGGAATTTATTCGAGCAAGATTTACCTTAATTCATGGGTGGTACAGCAAATAAAATAGCCGCACCTGTCAGCGGCTATTTATCACTGAAACTTCGGTTTTAGGAGATTGTAGCATGAAAAATCATCAAGAAGAGCGTAAATGGCTAGTATGCCGTAATGGTCAAATCATCACTCGATATCACCATCGAGCAGATGCAGAAATGGATGTACAGCGACTAAATCGTTTCATTCAAAAAGTATTTTATGTTCAAAATCAAACCGCTTTATTAGTTTCTAAATAACACACAATGTCATCACTACTTACTGCTTTTACTTTTGCAAGTCAACTAAATCAGCACGGGAAGGGGCTGCTTATTCTTTATGCAGTTTCTAAAGCATTAAACATTGACGCTGATTTCAAAAATGTTCCAAATGGTGTAAAAGCCCAAGTGTGGAATGGGGCAACAGCAGCAATAAACGAATTAAGTCAAACAGAAAGGCTTGCATTCGCCAAGTCTTTAATTGATGAAATAGGGGGGCAGCTACAAAAAGCTGGGGCATAGGTTGAGGAGTTTTACTTCAGGTATTACAAAAACCATTTTTCACCAAAAAATTGACATGAAATCGAAAACTATCACTTACAAACGCATACTTAACATAAAGGATTTCAACAGCAAGCAACTAGAAGAAGTTGCCGAAGTTGAGGATGGAGAAGATCCAGAGGCTGCCATTTCTCAATTAATGGAGAGAGTAGAGAGAAAAGTTAGGGAGGAACAAGAAAAGGCTATTTGTCAAGAAATTGAGCAATTGCGAACACTAGCAGCAAAATACAGAAAGGAAGTTATTGAGCTTGAAGAAGAACTCAGGAAGCTTAGGACAGAAAAAGACAATTTAACTGGAGTTGAGGGGCTGGATGATGTCACAGAGACACCTCAAACTGATAGTATTCCTGATGCTTTCTAGTTGAAATAATTCAGGCGATCGCGTTTGTTTATGGCAGGCGCGATTCTTTACTTAGAACATTGATGACTTAGTTAATAAAAATGAAAGAAATAGTTGTCATTGCAGATAGTAGAAAATCACAAATTGAGGCATTTATCAAAACTGGAGGTAATGAACTATACCAAATTCTGCTCAAAAGCAAAAATTACCGAATCCCCAAAAATTATATACAATGGCGAGAATTAGCAGCTTTAATTAGCATAAACGCGCCGTTATTTGATTATCCAGCGCTAGACCTAGCTCAAAAATTTACAGCGCATCGAATAGCTTTATGGGTTGTTAAGGATGCACCAATATATTGTTTAGACAATCACCTACTTCAGCAATTTCAAGAAACAGATATTGGAGATGAAAATCTGATATTTAGAGACTTAGTTTCTCAAATACCTGTCCACTCGATGATGCTTTTACTACCAAGTAAAACTATTGTATCCCCAGATGGGGGATATGTTGATTTTTTAAATATTCATTGCTCAGATGTTCGCCATCCTGAATGGTCTGAAGGCAATAAATATGGAATTAAACCACATTTTCTCAAGCCTGAATATGACGTTTGTCTTCATTTTGGTTGTGTGGATACTAAAGGTACGATTTGGTTTAATGGATGGGCGATTAATGAAAATGATGGTGCTATTTTACAAAGACCCATATCTCTGGGAACTGCTAAGGTAGGGCCTAACGATGACTGCTTTATTCGGGAATTACGATCGCTAGTCATGCAGTGCTTAATGTTTCTGTGTTTTGAAAAACCAGAAACGGACAATGTAAGTTTCAAGGAAACCGTTAATCAAACGGGGTTTGCTCCTTTAAAAGAACCCAAAGAAAAAATTCTTTATCCCCGATGGTTACGTGAAACTAAACACGAAAAACTGCAAGTTAGAAATGTTAAACAAAATAGCTCTCATTCCTCACCTTCTCCCCACTGGCGGCGCGGACATTGGCGTAGAAGTGCTGTAGGTAAGGGAAAAGTGGCTCGGCGATGGAACTGGATCAAACCGACTTTTGTTGCAGGAGATTTTTAAAAATTGAGAAAAACACAAAAATATACTAAAGCTTGTGAAATATTGAAATATCCACATCAAACACAGGATGAACTTTACGCCGAGCTTAATCGATTGGGTTATTACTGGGATTCTAAAAAGAAGAAGTGGATTAGAGACAATACTATCCCTGATGAAGCGACAAAAGTAATTAATGTCCGTGTCTGGGCTGCTGTGACAAAGGTAGAAGATGCTGCTGCACTTTTTATTGAAAGTGCGGAGTCTATGGGCTTTCGATTTTTGGAGAAATCTCCGCCCATACCATGCCGTCCGCCTAAACAGTTAGAGAGCCGCGTTTATTTAAAATTTGAGGAAATTGATACTGAATAATCGTGGATGAAGACAAATGGATTAGCTGCGACCGACGAACCAAAAAACTAATAATTCGCTTTAATGTTCGGGGTTTTTCAAAACAGTTTTATATTAGTACCGGGCTAAATGACACCAAACGTAACCGCGAGATAGTTCGACTACGACGTGATGCCATCATGATAGACATTGCACTGGAGCGCTTTGACCCGACACTCAACAGCTACCAGTTTAGAGCAACAAAACAAGCTGAACCCGCAGCCCTAGTACCTAAAGCCAAATATAAACTAGACTTACAGCAACTTTGGGAAAAATATACTGAGTTTCAATCTTCTCAACTGGAGAAGACGACAATTCTAGTTAAATATCACGCGATCGCCAACCACATTAGCCGCCTGCCTACTCATTCCCTTGAGGACGCTGCCAAAATCCGCGACTGGGTATTAAATCACCTCACTCATTACATGGCATGGGAGGTATTAAACTGTTTCAGCCGTTGCGGGGAATGGGCTTGTAACTCTGGACTAATCACTGACAACCCATTTTTAAAGCTTAAAATTCAAAGGCCCAAGCATAAATCTACTGACGATGATCGTCGAGCATTCACCCTTGAGCAAAGAGACTTAATCATTGAGACATTTGACCAGCACCCGCTACATGCTCATTATTCCCCGCTGGTTAAATTTCTGTTCTGGACAGGTTGCCGTCCTGGGGAAGCCTTCGCTTTGACCTGGAGTGATATCAGCGCTGACTGTTGCAGGATAACCATCAACAAATCTTGTAATGGGCATAAAATCCTTAAAGGAACCAAGAACGGAAAAAAGAGAGTATTTCCCACCCAACCAGGCTCAAAACTCCAGCAAATGCTATTGGAATCTCGTCTGGCATCTTACAATCCTGCTGATTTGGTGTTTGTTAGCAAAGCAGGTCGGCCAATGAGCAGCAGCATAATGTTCAGTTTTTGGCATGAGTGGAAATCCGGTAGTACAGAGAAAATCTACAAATACCCTGGTGTAGTCAAATCATTAGCTGATGCTGGGCTTGTTCCATACCTTAAACCCTATGCTACGCGCCATACTTTTGCCACTTGGGCGATCAGCAGTGGCATCAGCCCGGACAAAGTAGCCTTGTGGATTGGCGATACTGTGGAGACAGTTCTAACGTACTACTGCCATCCAGAAATAGTTAGTGCTGAGTGTCCAGACTTTTAGTTTTGCTACTAAAATGCTACTAAAATGCTACTAAATTTCTACTCAAAACGATAGCCTTAGAGTGGTGGTTTAATCATTTCCACACATCATTATGTTACCCAAACCCAAGAAGAATTGGACTCCTCAGCATTGGGCAAGCTGGAAGCCCTTTGGCATTGGCGAACAGTACCCGAATAACTACTGGGAAGTCTTTCGGGCTATCTGGTTATCCCGCGACCAACTGCCTTATGCGTGGAACATCTTGAACCAAGGTGTCTGCGACGGTTGCGCGTTGGGAACTACTGGGATGAAAGATTGGACGCTAGATGGCATCCATCTGTGCAATGTGCGGCTGCGGTTGTTACGGATGAATACTATGCCAGCTTTTGACCCTGTGTTGCTAGAAGATATCTCTGGGTTGCAAAAGCAAAAAAGCGCCGAATTACGCGACTTGGGAAGGCTTCCCTATCCGATGATGCGTCAACGAGGAGAAAAAGGTTTTCGCCGTGTTAGCTGGGATGAGGCTTTAGAGGTGATTGCTAGTCGTATCCGCGCTACTACACCAGACCGCCTGAGTTTCTATGTTACCAGTCGCGGCACTGTCAACGAAACTTACTACGCTACCCAAAAAGCTGTGCGGGCAATGGGATGCAATAATATTGATAATGCTGCCCGGATTTGCCATTCTCCCAGTACGGCGGGGCTGAAAAGTTCCCTTGGTGCAGCCGCTACTACTTGTTCTTATAAAGACTGGATTGGTACTGATTTGTTAGTGTTCATTGGCTCTAATGTTGCTAACAATCAGCCTGTCACCGTTAAGTATCTCCACTATGCCAAAAAAGCTGGCACGAAGATTGTAGTGATTAATACCTACCGTGAGCCAGGAATGGAACGGTATTGGGTGCCTTCAATTGTAGAAAGTGCCCTTTTTGGTACCAAGTTTGCCGAAGACTTCTTTTTGGTAAACATGGGCGGAGATATGGCATTTTTGAATGGTACGATCAAGCATATGATTGCTAACGACTGGGTAGACCAGTCATTTATCGATCGCTACACCACTGGCTTTGCAGAACTCAAGGCATTACTAGAAAACCAATCTTGGGAAGAATTAGAACGGCTTTCTGGTGCATCCCGCGATGAAATGTACGCCTTTGCCAAAATGGTCGGTGAAGCCAGCAAAGCTGTATTTGTCTGGAGTATGGGAATTACTCAACATGAGTGTGGCGAAGATAATGTCCGCAGTATCATCAATTTAGCTCTTACCAAAGGTTTTGTCGGTCGTGAAGGCTGCGGTTTAATGCCAATTCGCGGTCACTCTGGGGTACAAGGTGGTGCAGAGATGGGATGTTATGCTACTGTCTTTCCTGGTGGTAAGCCTATCAACTCAGAAAATGCTGCCCAGTTAAGTCAACTTTGGGGTTTTGAAGTCCCTGCAACTAAGGGTTTAATTGCCCCAGAAATGATTGATGCAGCATATCAAGGCAAGTTAGATGTATTATTCTCTGTGGGAGGGAATTTTTTAGAAGTTCTCCCAGAACCAGATTATGTAGAAGATGCTTTAAAGAATATACCGTTACGGGTACATATAGATATTGTCCTTTCCAGTCAGATGTTAGTGGAACCTGCCCAGACGGTGGTGCTGTTACCTGCAACTACTCGCTATGAAATACCGGGAGGAGTGACAGAAACTAACACTGAACGCCGAGTCATTTTCAGTCCCGAAATTCCAGGGCCCCGTATTGGAGAAGCGCGTCCAGAATGGGAAGTATTTCTGGAATTGGCAAGGCGGGTGCGACCAGATTTAGCAGATAACTTGACTTTTGCTGATACAGCCGCCATGCGTACTGAAATTGCCCAAGTTGTCCCCCAATACGCTGGTATTCAACACCTACAGCAAGCAGGAGATCAGTTTCAGTATGGCGGTTCACATTTATGCTTTGGCTGGAACTTCCCCACACCCGACGGAAAAGCACACTTTACCCCACTGTCACCGCCCCAAAAAGAATTACCAGAGAATTGTTTTTTAGTGGCAACGCGTCGCGGCAAGCAGTTTAATAGTATGGTGCAGGAACGCAAAGATGCAATTACTGGGGCTGTGCGCGAGGCGGTGTTGATGAATGCCTCTGATGCTGCAAGTTTGGGGTTAAAAGATGGAGATGCGGTAATTCTGAAGAATGACTTGGGCGAATTCACTGGACAAGTATATATTGCACCAATTCAATCAGGAAATTTGCAGATACATTGGCCCGAAGGCAATGTACTATTAGATAAAACGAAGCGATCGCTTGAAGGTGTCCCAGATTATAACGCAGTAGTACGCCTAGAAAAACAATAAATATTACAGTCAAAAGATAAGTATGCTTGGAGCGATCGCAGGTGACATCATTGGTTCGGTATATGAGGGAAAAAATTTCAAAACAAAGGATTTCCCTCTGTTCAACAGAGAATGTCGCTTCACTGATGACACAGTGCTGACGGTCGCAGTCGCAGATGTAATTTTGAACTCTAATAAATTCCTGTACACTAGTAAATACACTGAGCAATTCCAGTGGTATTACCGTCGCTATGCTTATGCGGGTTACGGGCGTAACTTTAGAGAATGGGCAAAATCTAACAGCAACGAACCATACAAAAGTTATGGTAACGGTGCAGCCATGCGAGTCAGTCCCATTGGCTTTGCCTTCAATGATTTAGATACTGTGTTATGGGAAGCCCAGCGTAGTGCAGAAGTTACCCATAACCATCCTGAAGGTATTAAGGGCGCTCAAGCAATAGCAGCAGCCATTTTTTTAGCACGTCTAGGCGAGGATAAAGTCGGTATTAAATCCTATATTCAGGCTACCTTTGGCTATAACTTGAGGCAAACCCTCAACCAAATCCGACCTACCTACCAATATGATTCTAGCTGTCAAGGTTCTGTCCCCCAGGCAATCATCGCCTTTCTAGAATCTACCGATTTTGAAGATGCTATCCGCAATGCAGTGTCAATTGGCGGTGACAGTGACACCATTGCTTGTATGACAGGTGCTATTGCTCAAGCTTTTTATGGTGGTGTACCAGAAGCGATCGCTCAGCTAACACTATCTCATTTAAATGAACATCTATGCACTGTTACGGAAAAGTTTATGTTTCAGTTTTGTACATAAACTAGGCTCTGATTCTAACTGCTACGCTAAACTGATATAAAACTCAAACTTGCAGCCATGTCCGTCGCCAAAGATGATGTAATATTTCCTCAAGGGGATTTATGTAGTGACGAACCACCATTGGAAACATCTTTACATTTGCAGCAAATGCTGTTGTTGATAAAATGTTTTATTTTAGCTGTATCACATCACTACAATATAAGATTTAATCATCTTTTACAATCAAAAATACCGATGTATTTAATAAAAATATAATTTTATTGATATTTATAGCCATTTTCAATCCGGTGAGGTACAGATATGCAAATAGACCTAACCCCCTAACCCCCTTCCCGAAGCGGTAAGGGGGAACAATTCAAAGGCTCTCTCCTTTTAGGAGAGAGGTCAAAATTGTACCTCACTAGTTTGAGAACCGCTATAATGCATAAAAACATACCAATAAACATAATGAATTATGTCAACTTTTCAAGATAAGTCTACTGAATAAGCTGAAATAAAATGCCACGCGGTCTTGCTACCAGTCAATCAACTCAAATTCAACCAACAATTAGCCCCAAACTTTGGTTACTACTAGTGGGTGTGAATCAATACCTAGATGAGCAACTTCCTTGTCTACGTTACTCAGCAGTTGATTGTCAGGTATTAGCAGAAGCCTTAACAAGCGCAACACAAGAGCTATTTACACAAAAAGAAATCAAAATTTTTCACGATTTTGCAGATCAATTACCACTTTTAGATACTGTTCGTGATAATTTACAACAAATAACTAATGCTGCTCAACCATCAGACACAATTCTGTTTTATTTTTCTGGACATGGAATGCTTCAGCCAAGTACTCAGCAAGCATTTTTGTGTTTAGCAGATACCCAAAAAGATAATTTGCAAAATACAGGTTTAGCTGTCAAGGAATTGTTACAACTCCTAGGTAATAGTGGGGTACAAAATCAGTTAGTTTGGCTGGATGCTTGTCATAGTGGTGGAATGTCCCTGAGAAATTCTGGAGATTTATTAAATCCCACACCGCAATTATTGGAAGTATTGCAACAACGCGCTGCTAAAAGCAAAGGTTTTTATGCTTTGCTTTCCTGCGATACAGACCAGCAATCTTGGGAGTTTCCCGAATTGGGACATGGGGTATTTACTTATTATTTGATGCGGGGATTATGTGGTGATGCCGCAGATACTCAAGGTGTAATTTCTGCTGATGGACTTTATCGCTACGTTTATCACCAAACACTACAATATATTGATAAAACCAATCAACAATTACGATTAATTAATCAACAAAAAAGAGGCAAAGGAGATACCCAACTCTATAGTGAATATCCACTACAAACACCCAAAAGAATTGTAGAAGGAATTGGAGAATTAATTTTAGGGGCAATACCTGCGATCGCTCAATCACTCCCTCCCAGAACAGCATTAGTTATAGAGGGAATTAGTAACTCTCAAACAGCACTAGATTTTAGTAAAGTTTTGGCTGGTGCAGGTGTATTTGAGTTGGAATATTTACCCCGCTCTGGAACCACAACTGCCAAAGAAATCCGCGAAACTATTAAACAATGTCTGCGTGTTACCAGTCAACCACAGCGACACAATCCTGAAGAACCAGCAACAGTATTGTTATATCTGCGCGGACGACTGCAAGAAACTCCATCTGGGGAAGCAGCATTAGTTTTATTAGACGATATTTGGCTGAGTCGTTCTTGGCTAAGACAACAGTTACGCCGTTCTCAGATTATCCAACAGATTATTATCTTAGATTGTCCTGTAGGGGCGCAAGTAGGGGCGTACAGCTGTACGCCCCTACAGGAATGGGTTGAAGATTTGCAACTCGCCTCCGAAAAAGGACAGTGTATTATCGCCGCAGCCTTCTTGAAAGATAATCCAGAACTATTTGCCCAAGCCTTGATTAACACTTTGAAAGCTGTCTCTCAACCTGATGGTTTATCAGTAGCTGCTTGGATTAGTCAATTACAAGTCTACTTAGCAGCACAAACACAAATTCTGCTATCTCCACCACTTTATATTTGGCTATCAGGTACACAAGGAGTAATTGAAATCATACCTGCGATCGCAGGTGTACGGAGTCACAAAACAGCAGCGTTGGATTTAAGAATTTGCCCCTACCGTGGATTAAAAGCTTTTAATGAAGAAGATGCTCAGTATTTCTACGGTAGAGAATCCTTAACTCAGCAGTTGATTGCTCAGTTAGCTCACAAGTCATTTCTTGCTGTGGTGGGTGCTTCTGGTAGTGGTAAATCTTCGGTGGTGCAAGCAGGATTAATTACTCAACTACGCCTAGGTAAACAATTACCTGGTAGTGATTCTTGGTTGGTGAGAAGTTTGCGTCCTGGCGCACGTCCCTTGGAGGCTTTGGCGCGACGACTGGGGGAAGGTAGGGGAGCTTTTGAGCAGGGGAGCGGGGGAGTAGGGGGAGCAGGGGGAGCAGGGGAAGCAGGGGGAGCTTTTGAGCAGGGGAACTCGGGGCCCCCACGACCAAAGGGAGTGGGGATTAGGGGCAACGGGGGAGCAGGGGAAGATGAGGGAGTAATATCAACATCCCCCCATCCCCCTATCCCCTCATCCCCCCATCTCCTCCTAGAGGGAATGCTATACCAAGGGGTAGAAGGCTTTGTCTACTGGGTGCGTAGCCGACCGGAACCAATGGTAGTTTTAGTGATAGACCAGTTTGAGGAATTATTTACCCTTGCACCTAGCGAAGATAGACAAAGATTTTTAGAACTGATGTTGGGGGCGATCGCCTATGCCTGTGATAAGTTTAAATTAGTAATTACTGTGCGGGCTGACTTTATCGCTTCCTGCTTGGAAATTCCTGCACTGGCTACGTTATTGCAAGAATCAAGTGTGTTGGTTCCTCCTAAATTAAGCGATGAAGACTATCGGCGTGTAATTGTTAACCCAGCGGAACAAGTAGGATTAAAAGTAGAATCGGGACTAGTAGAAGTTCTGTTACAAGAATTAAACTACTCAGCCGGAGATTTGCCACTTTTAGAATTTGTCTTAGAACAGTTATGGGAATTTCGCCAAGAAGGCGAGTTGACTTTAGCAGCCTATCAGCAACAAATTGGTGGAATTAAAGGCGCATTAGAACGTAAAGCACAAGAAGTTTATGAAAGCTTAGATAGCCAAGCTCAAGATTGCGCTCGCTGGATTTTTCTGTCATTAACTCAGTTAGGAGAAGGTACAGAAGACACTAGACGCAGAGTATTGAAATCAGAATTGGTTGTTAAGAAATATGCACATGATTTAGTAGAAAGAACCCTCTTGGCGTTAACTGCTGCAAAGTTGATAGTTGTGAATTTGGAAGAAGAGCTATTGAGCAGGGGAGTAGGGGAGCAGGGGAGTAGGGGAGTAGGGGAGCAGAGGAGTAGGGGAGACAAGGGAGAAATTTCTACCTCATCCCCCCCATCCCCCTATCCCCCCATCTCCCCCACTCAGGCGGTAACAATAGAAGTTGCTCATGAAATCCTCATCCGTCATTGGTCAACTTTGCGCTGGTGGTTAGAGGAAAATCGTAGTCGGTTACGCCTAACTCGCGAAATTGAACAAGCAGCAGCTTTATGGAAACACAATCATGAGCAACCAGATTTTTTGTTGCATGGTGTCCGGCTTGCAGAAGCTGAAGATATTTATGTCAAATACACAGATGAATTATCTGTAGATGTCCAATGCTTCATTGCTGCTTGTTTAGAGGCTAGACAACAACAACAACTTGAGCAGAAAAAGCGACTCAGACAAGCCCAAAGAGCAGTTATAATTATTAGTATATTGGGTATTGCTGCTAGTGGTTTTGGTGGTTTTGCCTACTTGCAAAAACAAGCAGCACAATTGCGTGAAATTGCCGCTTTGAATGCCTCATCCGAAGCATTTTTGTTTTCTAATCAACAACTCGAAGCTGTAATTTCTAGTGTGAAAGCTGCAAAAGAACTCAAACAAGTTTTTTCACCTCCAAAAGAAATTCAAATTACTACGGCGGCAACTTTACAACAAGCTATTAATCAAACTCAAGAACTGAACCGATTACAAAGTCACAGTCAACAAGTTAATAGCATCAATTTTAGCCCAGATGGTCAATTTATAGCTTCTGCTAGTGATGATAAAACGATAAAATTATGGCATAGCAATGGAAAATTAATTACAGCGATCGCAGCAGCCAAAAACCGAGTTACAAAAATTGCTTTTAGTCCAGATGGTAAATTTATTGCTGCTAGCGCTGATAAGATTATTCAACTCTATCCCCTTGATACTGCCTGCATCAAAATACCAAGTTGCCCAAAAGTTATTAACGCTAATTTAATCAAAATTTTCACTGGTCATACTGATATTGTTACCGATTTGACTTTTAGCCCTGATGGTAAAGTTATTGCTTCTGCCAGCCTTGATAAAACTATAAAATTGTGGCGTGTTGATGGCACTTTAATCAAAACTTGGAATGCTCATGATGGGTGGGTTAATACTCTCAGCTTCAGCCCTAATGGCAAAACTATCGCCTCTGGTGGTGAAGATAACATGGTGAAACTTTGGCAGGTGCAAGATGGTAAGTTAATTAAAAATCTGGCAGGGCATCAAGGGCGTATTACTCGTGTTAAATTTAGTCATGATGGCAAAACCATCGCTTCTAGTAGTGGCGATAAAACTATTAAATTATGGAATGTTGAGGGGCAAGTTTTACACAGTCTAGAAGGTGACAGTGAGCAAGTGAACACCATTAGCTTTAGTCCAGATAGCCAGATTGTAGCTGCTGCTGACCGTAATATTAAAATTTGGCAGTTAGATGGTACTTTATTAAAAACTATTAAAGGGCATGGTGAGCAAATCAGAGATGTTAGCTTTAGCCCTAACGGAAAAATTATTGCTTCTGCTAGTGCTGATAAAACGATTAGATTGTGGAAATTAGATAATCAATCAATTGCCAAAAATGATATTCAAAATGTTATCTTTAGTTCTAACGGCAAAACGTTTGTATCTATAGGTTGGGATGGTAGTATAACCATTTGGCAACAAGATAAAATTGCTAAAGCATCAATATTGATTAAATTTCAGGTTGATAAAAGTATTATTGATACTCTAGATTTTAGCCAAAATGGCAAAATTTTAACAATAGCTAACTCCAATAAAAATATTCAAATTTGGGATATTCAAAATCAAAAGTTAATTAAAACACTGACAGGACACCACGATAGAATTACAAGCATTATTTTTAGTCCAGATAATCAAATTATTGCCTCTGCCAGTGCTGATAAAACTATTAAATTGTGGCGTGTTGTTGATGGTAAATTATTACAAACACTCCATGGGCATAGCGATGAAGTGACGAGTGTTAGTTTTAGTCCTGACGGCAAGCTGCTAGCTTCTGGTAGCGTTGATAATACAGTAAAAGTTTGGCAAGTTGATGGTAATTTAGTAAAAACTTTGACTGGTCACGGTTTAGCGATCGCGTCTGTAAAATTTAGTCCAGATGGCAAAACCCTGGCTTCTGCCAGTTGGGATAATACTATCAAGCTTTGGAACGTCACAGACGGCAAATTAATTAATACTCTCAGTGGACATACAGACGGCGTAACCAGCTTAAGTTTTAGCGCAGATGGTGAAATACTGGCTTCTGCTAGTGCTGACAGCACCATCAAACTCTGGAGTATGGCAGATAACACATTGCTGAAAACACTATTGGGACATCCTCAAAAGGTGAATAGCATCAGCTTTAGTGCTGATAGTAAATTCCTATTGAGTACTGGTGAAAATACTGGGGTGATGCTGTGGAATCTCAATTTAGATGATTTGATGCAGCAAGGTTGCTCAAGAATAACAGATTATCTTCAAAATAATCCCAATGCTTCTGGTCTAGTTTCTCAGCGCTTATGCTCGTGAGGGG